>NZ_JAHTKI010000020.1 GCF_019145475.1 Pseudomonas botevensis | reverse complement strand
CGGATCATGTCGTCCTGCAACGAACCCGAAGCCATGTACCTCGCCAATCCGAAGTACAACACCGAATCCCTGCTCGCCAACGCCAGCGAAAACCTCGGTTCGGTCACCGAGATGCTGAGCAACTTTGCCGCCACCCTCGATCACTCGCATCGCAAGACAGCGCTGGGGATCGCGCAGGTGGTGATGGTCGCGGAGTTGGCGGTGAATCAGGCGCTGGATCATGTCGAGCTGACGTAACGGCTCGCCCCCTGCAGCCGGATCAAGCGATGGCCGGCGACTGTCTGTTGCAGCAGACGGTCGTCGGCCAGATGACGCCAGTCGCCCGGTGAAGATTCAGCCGATCGCCGAGGCAGACTCCAGCCAAATCACGTCGATCGCGTCAGCCCTCACAGGCTGATGAACTCGCGAATGGCGCGGATGGTGGGAGTCGGCGCCTCCTCCATCAGCCAATGCCCGGCACCGGGGATGACCAGTTCCTTGACGTTGACGGCGGCATTGCGCATGACGATGGCTTCGTTGTTGCCGAAGGACTTTTCGCCGCCGACGGCCAGTACCGGCATGGTCAGTTTGTTTTGCATGGTCGCTTCGTTGTCCTGCGCGTCCTGGCGGATGGCGCGGAACTGGGCGAATGCGGCGTGCATGGTGCCTGGGCGGGCGTAGAGTTTGGCATAGTGCTGGCGGGTCGCTTCGTCGACCTTGGCGGGGTCGCCGGCAAACTCGTTCCAGAAACGGTCGAGGTAGATTCGCTCACGACCGGCAACCAGCCGCTCGGCGTCCGGGCCGCCAAAGTCGAAGTGCCAGAGCATCGGCGAGCGGACGATGTCGTTCCACGGGGTAATGCCGGGCACGGGCGCATCCATCACCACCAGTTTGTCCGTCAGTTGCGGATAACGCGCGGCGTAGGCAAAGGCGACCATGGTGCCGATGTCATGGCCGACGATCACCGCGTTCTTGATGCCCAGCGTCGTCAGCACCCCATGCACGTCGCCGGCCTGGGTTTTCTTGTCGTAGCCACCTTCGGCCAGCGACGACAGACCGAGGCCACGGAGGTCGGGCACGACGACGGTGTGATCCTTGGCGAGGTCGGCGGCCAGTGGAGCCCACATGTCACCGGTGTCGCCAAAACCGTGCAGCAGCACCACGGCCGGCCCCTTCCCGCCCACGCGCACATGGATTTTCGCCCCTTCTACCGCGATGTCTTGCGTATGAAACGACGACGGGAATGCGCTCACGTCGGCACGCGCTGGAGCGCTGACGACAACGAACAGGGAAGCGATCAACAAGGCTCGGATCATCACGGCGTCTCCAGTGGGTGGTTGGAGGAGCGTAGACCTGTTTGTGCTGTTCGCAGGGGCGTGGCGGACGGCTCGCTTACTGGCAGGCTGGAAATTCGCCAGGGCAACGCTACCGCCCCAGGCTTGTTCGCGGCCCATGTAGCGCATTTCCCGGGGCTTCCACGAAACCGGCAGAGTTTTCACGGCATGGATCTGGGTGCGATATGCGGGTTTGAATTTCTGGTTGGCGCATCCGGCCCGGAACAGAACGGCGAACAACACGACAGCGAACTTCTTCCTGAAGGACTCACAGCAAGAGACGGGTATGGGGAGGTTGGGTGTAGACGCCGTTTTCAGCTATAACACCGCGCACAATTCGAACGTTGGCGGCTAGCAAGCAATACCGCAAGCCAGTTGATCGTTCGCGAGCACAACGGACAGTCTCGGTTCAAACCCCATGGAAATGAAAACGGTACTCATCGCTTTACTGGCTGCTTCATCCCTCACGCCAATACCCGTTTCCCTGGCAGAGAATGCCAACGGCAAGACCCTCTATGTGCAGCGATGCGCGGTGTGTCACGGAGCAGATATCAAGGGCACCGGGCCGTTGGCTCACAAGAGCAATCCGCCCACGCCGGACCTGACGACTGCCGCGTTCAAGAAACGGCTCAATGATTATCCGGGCGTGATTGTGTCGTCGGTCATCCTGCGTCCGAACGGCAATCTGATTCCGAAAACTCTGCAGGAGAATGGCGTGAAGATCGCGCCGCATGCCTGGAGCGTTAAGGATTTTCGCGATCTGAATGAGTACATGGTCGGTTTGATTGCAAGCAAACGCTGAGCTTGAGTCGAGTCAATCGTCAGAGCTGCCGAGCAACAGTGGATTCACCTCGGAAAAATAGTCCGGGCTCGGCATCTTTTGGGCAAAAAAGCCTTCGAAAACCAATTTGAATCGAAAACGAAATTCGTAGACCTGCTTTCTTTTCAGATTTCGAATTTTGAATAAATCCTTGCGATCAAAGTGGCTCGCCAGCGCGTGGGAGCTAAAGCTGAATATCCTGAACACTTTTTGCGAAAGCTCTTGGGTGAAGTGTTCTGGGGTCGCCAGTTGATAAAGCGCCCACTCCAGTTGCCAATACTCATCGTGCGCCACGATTTGCGCTTCGTGTAATTGCCCGATGAAGGAGTCGTCGTCGAAGGCTTCGCACCTGGCGGAGTTTCTGTCGATGATGAAATGTGCATCCATGAAAGCAGCGTCCTGTTCAGATCCGGCGCCAGACTAATGGACTATCAGAGTCGTATCCAGAAAGGACTGGCGATTTATGGCTTCTCAATCAATCTGATCACCATCCCCTGAAGCCGCGGCCAGAATGGCCCGGTATTCGTTTTCTTCAGAGGTATACGAAACAAATTGCTTGCTATCCGGCTTTTGCAACCATAAGCGACCACAACCCTTGCACTCGTAAATGGTGGTTTCGTGGTGAGCCTGGATGCTACTCAGGCGGTTGATCAGAAGATCCGACGATTTGATCCATGGAGAGTGTGTACCGTACTCAGCGACGTAGCATGCCTTGTCTCCTGCTTCCACCGCAGCAACGAAAGTCTTGATCTGGCGCTCGAACTCACGCCAATACGCCTCCTCTGCTTCGTCGCGAAGCAGGCGGGCTTTATAGGGCAAGCTGTCAGTCTGGTCGACGATCACGTAGCCGCATTTACAACCCAGTTTGCTCATTGGCGATCTCGCACCCGTTCATTTGCCTGATTGGCGCCACTCTAGCAGTGCCGGCCTCGAAGTCTTTCGCGCATTCACTCCGTGGCATCAAACGCCGGGTGATATTGCACAGCATCATATAACCCGTCGCGCGTTGATCTTGCAATTTCGCCAACGCAGCTTTCTCAGCGCTAAGCCAAAGCCCTGCCCCCTTCGCTCCGGTAATGGCTGGGCGATACGCCCATGTGTCGGCTGAATGCCGTACTGAATGCGCTGGCCGAGCTGTAGCCGACTCGCTCGGCCACTTCGATCATGCCCGCCGCCGAGCCGCGCAGTAGGTCCTTGGCGACGGCCATTCGCCAGGCCAGCAGATATTCCATGGGGGCTTGGCCGAGGGTGTGATTGAAACGCTTGAAGAACGCAGAGCGCGACAGCGCGGCAATCTTTGCCAGCTGCGGCACGGTCCACGGGCACGCGATGTCGCCGTGCATCTGTTGCAGGACTTTCGCCAGACGCGGGTCGGCCAGGCCGCGAATCAGCCCTGGTGGCGCCTCCGCTTCGGGTGTCGCGCGTAATGCTTCGATCAGCAGCATTTCCACGAGGCGAGTCAGGATCAACTCACGCCCGGCGCCCTGCCCCATGGACTCCTCACGCACGAAGCGAACCAGCGTCGTCAGGCGCTCCCTGTCCCGCACATGCAAGCGCGTAGGCAGCATTTGCGCCAGCAGGGTGGCATCGGGGGATTCAAAGACAAAATGGCCTCCGAGCAAACGCACGTCGGCTGGCGCGTCGAGATCGCCATGGCGAACCTCGTCGATCGGCGTGACCGCTTTGAGTGGCTGAATGTGCAGCGGCTCGACGGGATCGAAACCGGACATCGTGAACGCGGGCGTTCTGGGTAACAACAGGAAGTCACCCGCCTCCAGCGTGAGAACCGGTTGATCGTCCACGGCCAGCAGACAGCTCCCCTCCAGCACCGCGCAAAAGCTCGGCAAGCCAAACGCCGAGTAGCGCACCGCCCACCGTCCGGCGCCGCTGATGCCCTTGGAGAACACCGCGCGAGGTTTGAGCAACGTGATGACATCGGACAGAGGATCGCTCATAGGGACTTTCGCGAATGAATAGTGGACTTGTGATTATGGGGAGTCTCGCCAGGCGCCGTTATCGTAGCCGCTACCTGACCTACCTGGAAATGCCCCCATGAAGACTGTTCTGATCACCGGTTGCTCCTCTGGCTATGGCCTGGAGACTGCACGTCACTTTCTCGCGCAAGGCTGGAATGTGATTGCCACGATGCGCGCACCGCGCGAAGACCTGCTGCCCCGCTCCGATCGCTTGCGCGTCCTGGCCCTGGATGTCACCGAGCCTGAAAGTATTCGCGCCGCACTGGAAACGAGCGGCCCCCTCGATGTGTTGGTCAATAACGCCGGGATCGGTCTGTTCGGCGCCTTCGAAGCCACCCCGATGACCACCACCCGTGAGCTGTTCGAAACCAATACTTTCGGGGTGATGGCCCTGACTCAGGCGGTTCTGCCACAGTTCCGCGCCCGTCGTGGCGGCGTGGTAATCAATGTCACCTCCAGTGCAACACTTGCCCCGATGCCGATGGTCGCGACCTACACGGCCAGCAAACAGGCGATCGAGGGTTTCAGCGGTTCACTCGCGCTGGAGCTTGCGCCGTTCAACATCCAGGTGAAACTGGTCGAACCGGGTTATGCACCGACGACACGCTTCACCGCCAATGGAGAAGTGCGCATGGCGGGATTGATTCCAGAGGCTTACGTGCCGATTGCGCAACAGATCTTCAATTCGCTGGGCACCTCGCCGGTCACTACCGAGAGTGATGTGGCGGAGGCGGTTTGGCGCGCCGCGAACGATGTGTCGGGACAGCTTCGCTTCCCGGCGGGGGCTGACGCAATTGCGTTGAGTGGGTTGCGATAGATCTCGTCAGCGACTCAATCGAGCGCTGATCGCCCGAGAAATGCATGACAGATCAAGGCTACACATCCCTGCGTCATTACCTACAAACTCACCGGAAAGTGTCACCTTGTCGGGTGATTCTTCAAGCTCTATCGTTTCGTTGTGGCGACCTACGCTGCCCACATCCCGCCCAAGGCAGTAAGCCGCCCTAAACATCCAGGACGCGCCAAACCCTTGGGCGTTTTTTCAGGAAGAAAGCATGCCCGCAGCGGGGAGCCACCGGATCGGTGGCCCCGCAATAACACGCTTCACCCCAACCGCATCGACACCTCAATATCATCGGCAAACGGCACCGACACATACCCGTTCCCCGGCGCCCGCACATGGGCCAGATATTCCGGGCAGTAGTTGGTGTTGTCCGCCACCACCAGCGCGCCGGGGCGCAGGTGTTTTTCCACCAGGCCCAGCACATCGCCGTACAACGCCTTGGCGCCGTCCAGCAGGAGCAGGTCGACAGTCTCCGGCAGGTGGCTGGCGAGTGTCACCAGCGCATCGCCTTCGCGAACTTCAATCAGATCGCTGACGCCACCCTCCACGAAGTGTTTGCGCGCCAGGGCGATCTTCGAAGGTTCGAATTCGCTGCCGATCAGCACGCCACCGCCGTTGTCGCGCAGGGCCGCCGCCAGGTGCAGGGTCGACAGGCCGAACGAGGTGCCGAATTCGACGATGGCCTTGGCTTTGGTGCTGCGGGCCAGCATGTACAGCAGCTTGCCGGTGTCGCGGGAGACCGGCAGCCACAGGTCTTTGAGCATGGCGTAGAGTTCGAGGTATTCGGTTTTGCTGTGCATCAGGCGTTCGCGCTCTTCGTGCGACACCGTGTTCAGCACCGGGCTGGTGGCGGCGCCGGCCTGGGTGTAGAGGCGTTCGATCAGGGTCGCCAGGGGCTCAGTGGTCAAAGTCGTCATGATTGCTTTCCGTCGGTTGGGGACTAAGATGCGAGCAATTCGTCGCATTTAAATGATGCGAGTGATTCGTCGCCTGCGCTATTCGCGTTCTCCCCCAACCTCCGAGCCCCCTATGACCGAGCGCCAGAAGGCCCGTATTTCCTCACGCAAACAGCCGCAGCAGGCGCGCTCCACGGAGTTGGTCGGGGCGATTCTGCAAGCGGCTACTCAGGTTTTGGCCAAGGAAGGCGCCGCCCGTTTCACCACCGCCCGCGTCGCGGAAAAGGCTGGGGTGAGTATCGGTTCGCTGTACCAGTATTTCCCCAACAAGGCCGCGATCCTGTTCCGCTTGCAGAGCGATGAATGGCTGGAGACCACCGCCATGCTGCGGCGGATTCTGGAAAACCTTGAAGAGCCGCCGCTGGATCGCCTGCGCACGCTGGTGCACGCCTTTATCCGATCGGAGTGCGAAGAAGCACAGATGCGCGGCGCGTTGCACGACTCCGCCCCGCTCTACCGCGATGCGCCCGAGGCTCACGAGGTGCGCGCGGCCGGCAAGCAGATCTTTGAAACGTTCATCCTCCAGTTGCTGCCCGAGGCCAGCGATCCGACCCGCGCGCTGGCCTGCGATCTGATCCTGCGGACGCTCAGTTCGGTGGGCAAGGACTTCTCGGGAACCCCGCGCAGCGAGGAGGAAATTGCGCTTTGTGGCGACGGGATGGCGGATATGTTTCAGGCGTATGTCGTTGCGCTCGCGCAGCCGAAAACGCCCAAAGATGAACGGTAGAAATTTTGAAGGCATTCAGCCATCAATCCTCCTCCAGTGCGCTAGGATGATTCAACGCACACAGGGAGAAGAGCGATGGGACAGGCACTGCTGGTCAAGATCCGCGGGAGCTTAAGCGCAGGACAGAATCAGGGACTCGCAGCAGCCGTCGGCGGCCCGCCCCTTGAGGAAATCCTGAAAATCCCCGCTCCACCGGCCCCGGCCGGCGCGGCAGGCATGGCGGCCGCGCACGGTTCAACCTGGTATCGCGCGCCGCTGCCGCCAGCGGCCAATCCTTGGGACGCCGCCCATGCCATGCTCGCCCAAGGGGCAGCCTTCGCCGCCGCAGCGGGTGGCGGCACGCCAATCGAGTTCATCGAGCCGGACACCGAGCAAACCTGGTTTACCGAGCAGACGCCGGGGGCACAAGCCTTGGCGGCCGCAGCGGCCTGCACCTTTCATCCTCAGGACGGTTCGGGCGAAAAAGCTGTCTCCACTGCCGGCGACGACTGGCATCTGCAAAATCAGTACTCACAGCTTGGCAATGCACGGAACAATGTCACCCCGGCCCAGCAGCAGGCCATCAAGATCGCTCATCTCGACACCGGTTATGACCCCAAGCACGCCAGCTTGCCGCTAAATCTGGACCTGCTGAATCAGCGCAACTTTCGAGATCCGGGCCGGCTCAATGATGCCACCGACCGCACGCCGGACGGCTGGAACGCCATTCGCAACCAGGGCCATGGGCACGCCACGCTGAGCCTGCTGGCCGGCAATCAGATCACCAACGTTCCGGCCGGAAAAGGCTTCAGCGGCTTCGTCGGTGGCGCCCCTCACGCGACGGTGATCCCGATACGCATTGCCGACTGGGTGGTGCGATTCTCGACCAGCACCATGGTTCAGGGCTTCCAGTACGCGGTGGATCAGGGCGCGCATGTACTGTCGATGAGCATGGGCGGCCTGACGTCTCGCGCCCTCGCCGACGCGGTCAATCTGGCCTATGAGCGTGGCCTGTTCATGGTCACCGCAGCAGGCAACAACTACGCCAAGCTGCCGACCCCGGGTTCCATCGTGTTCCCGGCACGCTTCCAGCGTGTCCTTGCAGCCTGCGGCGTGATGGCTGACGGCCGGGCCTACGCCGGACTTAACCTTGGCACCATGCAAGGCAACTATGGGCCAGCGTCGAAAATGCAGACGGCAATGGGCGCCTTCACGCCCAACGTGCCGTGGGCGGAGTTCGGGTGCGGCAAACTCGTCAGCATGGACGGCGCGGGCACCTCATCGGCCACCCCACAAC
Organism: Pseudomonas botevensis; assembly: GCF_019145475.1. Taxonomy (GTDB): domain Bacteria; phylum Pseudomonadota; class Gammaproteobacteria; order Pseudomonadales; family Pseudomonadaceae; genus Aquipseudomonas; species Aquipseudomonas botevensis. Next base: position 80,126 of record NZ_JAHTKI010000020.1, on the reverse strand, counting down.
TGGCCGCTGCCGTCGCGCTGTGGATGGCCAAACATGCTCAGGCCCTCGCGGCGTACCCCGAGCCGTGGATGCGTGTCGAGGCTGCGCGTTGGGCGCTGTTTCAGTCTGCGCGACAAACGACGGCGGTCATGGGCAAAGGTGAAACGCTCGAAAAAATTGGACGAGGGGTGCTACAGGCCGACGCATTGCTGCAGATCGCGCCCCCTGCCGTCGCTGATCTCAAGAAGACTTCAAAAGCCGAACCCAGCTGGGGCTGGATCAACCTGATCTTCGGCGTCGGCGGTGTCAGTCTCGCCGCTGGACAGACGCCGGCGACACTGGAAATGTTTGCGCTTGAATTGACCCAGATGGCACAGATCAATCGACAGGTGGACGAGGCGATCCCGGACAACGACGCCGCCACCGGCGTGGCGGCGTCCCTGCGCAGCCGCTATCTGGAAGCGGCACTCGACTCGGGCAATCCTTCGGCGCCGTTGAAGGCCTTCCTCGAGCAGCAACTGGGTCGCAAGCAGGCCGCCGCAGGCGTCGGGCCTGCGGCGATTCCCTCGGGATCTCAAATCGAACGCAAGGCCAAAGTGCTGCCCACGCCGCCGCGACGCTTGCGGGTGTACGCACTGGACCCCTCCATCGCCAAGACATTGAGTTCTGTGGAGATCAACGAGACGGTCATCAACGTCCCGTGGGAGGAAGACCTCAAGCCCGGCCCGGTCGGCGAGTACCTTGAGATCGTCGATGTCGATCCGGCGTCCAATCGTCTCTACGATCCGGTCAACCTCAACGAGCCAAAACTGTTGGCTCAAGATGGATGGCCGCCCTCCGAAGGCAATCCGGAATTCCATCAGCAGATGGTCTACGCGGTGGCCATGAAGACCATCAAGAACTTCGAGGAAGCCCTTGGCCGGCGGGTGCTCTGGGCCGCACGTTGGGCAACATCTACCAACAGCAAGGGCCAGGTGGAGTTCAAGCCTTACACGGTGCGGCGCTTGCGCATCTACCCCCATGCCCTGCGCACCGACAACGCCTATTACAGCCCGGACAAAGTGGCGCTGCTGTTCGGCTACTTCCAGTCGCAGGCCGACCCGACCGGTGCCACGCCCGGCGGCACGATGGTGTTCTCGTGCCTGTCCAGCGACATCATTGCCCACGAAATGTCCCACGCGCTGCTGGACGGCTTGCACCGTCGCTTCCAGGATGCTTCGAACCCGGACGTGCCTGCCTTCCACGAGGCCTTCGCCGACATCGTGGCGCTTTTCCAGCACTTCTCGATTCCCGAGCTGGTGCGTTTTCAGGTGCGTCAGGCGCATGGGGTGATGGACGCCGCCCGCCTGCTCGGCGCGTTGGCCAAACAGTTCGGCGAGGGCACCAACCGTGGCGGCCCGTTGCGCGACTATCTCGCCAAAGGCCCGAAGCCCAAGTATCCCGACGACATGGAAATGCACGACCGAGGCTCGATCCTGGTGTCGGCGGTGTACGAGGCGTTCCTCAGCATCGTCGACCGCCGCACCGCCGATCTTATCCGTATCGCCACCAACGGCACCGGTCTGCTGCCCAAGGGCGCCCTGCCCCATGACCTGGTGGAACGGCTGACGGAGGAAACCTGCAAGACTGCCCGCCATGTGCTGCGCATCTGCATTCGCGCGCTGGATTACTGCCCCGCTGTCGATATCACGTTTGGCGAGTATCTGCGCGCGCTCATCACCGCCGATATCGACCTGGTCGCCGTGGACCGATTCCACTACCGCGTCGCCTTCATGGACGCTTTCCGCAAACGCAATCTGCTGCCGCGCGACGTGCGCACGGTGTCGGAGGAATCGCTGGCTTGGGGCACGCTGGTCAATTCAAAACCGCAGTGGCTGGCGGGATTGGTGGCAGACCTCGACTTTGGCTGGGATCTCAAGCTTGATCGCGAGGCCGTCCAGAGGCTCAACGAAGAAAATCGCTGGAAACTGTGGAGACGTCTCTCGGATCTGCTGAAAAAGAACCCGGAACTGTGCGTGGAGTTCGGCCTGCTTCCCGATGTGCCGAAATACTCCTCGGATGGGGTGATTGTGGGTCCCGCAGCCCCCGGCGAAACCACCTTCGACGTGCCCAGCGTTCGCCCGGCGCGCCGTGTGACGCCCGATGGCGGCTTCCAGATCGAGGTGGTGGCGACGATCCTGCAACGCCGTCGCGTCCCGGTTGACCCGAATGACCCTGGCGGCCCGCAGATGTGGTTCAGGGGCGGCACGACGCTGATTCTCGATCCGCGCAAGAACGATTGCGAAGTCCGTTACGCCATCGTCAAGAACAGTGGCAGCGACAGCCGCCTGGCCCGGCAACGGCAGCAGGCGTCCAGCGGTTCCATGGGGGCACTGCAAGCGCTCTACTTTGCGACCACCCCGAGCGAGCCGTTCGCGCTCCTGCACTCACACAACGGAGGGTTCGGCCATGCCCAATAAGAACCCGGGCTTCACCATTCGCCACTATTGCCAAGGCATTGGTGACTGCCATTTGCTGCGTTTCGAGAAAGCCGACGGCAACCCTTACTGGATGCTCATCGATTGCGGGATTCACACCTCGATCAAGGGCGGGTCGCAAATCATCGACGACATCGTCGCCGACGTTTTTGCGGTGACCAAGGGTCAAATCGATGTGCTGGTGCTGACCCACGAGCACACTGACCACATCTCCGCGTTCAGGGCCTCGGCGAACCGGTTTGCCGATTTCCATATCGACGAAGTGTGGATGGCCTGGACGGAGTCGCCGACCGATCCCGACGCGCAAAAGCTCGACAAATTCAAGCAGCAGGCACTGAGTGCGCTCTCAGGCGCCAGCCGCCAGTTGCATGGTGTGGCGCACCTGGACGAGGCAAAGTCGGCCGCACCGCTGCGCGAAGGCATCGACGAACTCCTGGCATTCAGCTTCGGCGCCCAGGGCGAAACGGTACGCGGCATGCGAGATACGGCTGCCGGGCTCGCCAAAAAAGCCATCAAATACCTGGAGCCCGCGCAAGCGCCGCTCGACATTCCCAGCGCCTGCGCGATACGTGCCTACGTTCTCGCGCCGTCGCGCAACCCGGACTATTTCAACATCGTGGACCGCGTGGGCGAGCGCTACGCGATGTCCAGCGACGAAAACGGCCTGCGCATTGCCGACACGCTCTCCAGCGCGTTCGCCGCAGCGGCCTCCACTAGCGACTTCACCGACCTGACAGCACCGTTCGACCCCAGCCTGGGCACTCCACTCAACGGCATCTCGCGTGTGGTCAAGCCGCCCAAGGGGCCTGCCGAATTCGCGTACTTGCACTACTACGGCCCGAGTGAGCGGGCGCCACTGATCGCCTCGAAAAAACGCGTGCGCACCACCGACGCCAACGAGACCAATCAGGCGTGGCGGCGGATCGACTACGACTGGCTCAGCTCCGCCGGCTCACTGGCGATGCAACTCGACAACAAGATCAACAACACCAGCCTGGTGCTCGCCTTCGAGATCGTCGACACCGGCCGGGTTTTCCTCTTCGCCGCCGACGCGCAGATTGGCAACTGGCTGAGCTGGCAGGACGCGAACTGGAAGATGTCGGAAGAAATCACCGTGACCGGCCCGGACCTGCTGAACCGAACCGTCTACTACAAGGTCGGCCATCACGGCAGCGAGAACGCGACGGCCAAGGCCAAAGGCCTTGAGCTGATGACGAGCAAGGACCTCACCGCCTTCATCCCCACGAACAAGGCCGACGCGGAGAATGTGCATTGGGGCGAAATGCCGTATCACTCGCTCCTGACGGCACTGGATGCCCAGTGCGGCCCGCGCGTCATTCGCGCTGACGACCCGAAACTGCTGGCAGGCCAGGCGCCCTTCGCGACACCGTCCGGGTCCATTCAGGCGGTTCGGGTGGGGTTCGTGGGCAAGGGCGGCGACCAGCGGCGGACGTGGGTTGAGTTTGATGTTGCGTAGCGTCGCAAGGTCGCCCTGAGCGAGCCCCGGCGGAATCATCCCTGGATGAGCCGCCGGCCCGAGGCATTTGCCGTCCACGGCGCTTGCTTCAGTTCGTCGCCAGATAAAGCGCTCGATACGCCGCCACCAGTTGCTCCAGATTGAACGCCAGATTACGCCCACTGGGATTGGGCAGAATCCACACCTGCGCACCGCCAAACGTCTGCGCCTGAGGCCCCCACTGGAGCACTTTCTGCCCGGACAATCCGGCATACGCCGCCTTACCCAGAAATGCCACAAAGCGCGGCGCACAGCGGGCGATCTTGTGCTCGAAGCTCGCGGCCGCCGCTGTGAATTCATTCGCCGATAACTGATCCGCTCGCGCGGTCGGTCGTTCCACCACGGCGGTCAATCCGCAGCCGTATTGCAGGATTGACCGATCCTCTTCCGGCCGCACTTCCTGCGACGTGAACCCGGCCAGATGCAGCGTGCGCCAGAAGCGATTACCCCGTCCGGCAAAGTGATGTCCCTGCTCCGCTGCGAGCAGTCCGGGGTTGATCCCGCAGAAAACCACCGACAGACCGTCCGCCAGAATGTCTTCAAGCGCTGCCATGGACGCCATCACCCACAGATGACGCTGACGGCGCTGCGCGCCAGTGCTGCCAGCTCCTCGCGGGACTTACCGGCCCGTGCGCGGATCGAAATGCTGTGCAAAAGGGACGACGCGAGCACCGCCAGCGCGGCGAGGTCGGCATCGGCTTTCAGCTCGCCGGCGTCGATCGCCAGTTGCAGACGCGTTTGCAAATCAGCATCGAGCTGGCTGAGCCGCAAGGACAGCACCTGGCGAATCTCCGGATCCTCGACCGCTTCGGTGGTCGCCGTGCCGATTGCAAAACAGCCGCGCGGCTGGCCGTCACCCGAGAAATAGATCGCCAACTGGCCTTCGTAAAACCCGGTCAGCGCCTGCTCCAGGGTCAGGCTGCTGTCTTTCAACACAGCCTGCATGGCGGCGTGGGCGGTTTCCCAATATTGGTCGAGCGCCTTGATGTACAGCGCATGTTTATCACCGAACGCGGCATACAGGCTGGGACGGTTCATCCCGGCCGCGCTGGCGATGCTGTCCAGCGAAGCGGCGGAGTAGCCGGTATTCCAGAACACCCCGAGCGCCTGTTGCAACGCGGTTTGCGGATCGTAGGCACGCGGGCGGCCGCGGCCTTTTCCTTCTGTCGGTTTATTTTGTGCCATCTCGCATTTAATCCTTGCAGGAAAGTGGGGTCGCTCATATTCTTACACCATCGCACAAAATTAAGGAATCAAAAATTCCTTGATAGGCAGGTTTGTTGTAGCGGAGCTCGAACCGGGTCTGGCGACGACGAAACAGCGGCAGCGGAGCAATCCTCCACCACCGCACTCGGCTTGTTTTTTCACCGCAATGAATGACGTCCGGGCCGCTTGCACAGGTCGGCCCGATTTCCCGGTTACAGGTGGATTTGATCATGACCCAGCCCTTCGATCTCTCAGCGACAAAAGCCAACCCACACCCCGGCCCAACCCTGGCCGACGCACCGCCGAAAAAGCCCCTCAGGCAGAAACTGCGACCGCTGCTGATGGCCGGCGTCCCGGCATTTTTTGCCGCCGTCGGCTACAGCCATTACCTGGCCAACGAGCCATTCGTTTCCACCGATAACGCCTACGCCCGGGTGGCCAAGGCCTCGATCAACGCGCGGATTTCCGGACAAGTAGTCGAGATCGCCGTCGAGGACAACCAGCCGGTGCACAAGGGTCAGATCCTGTTCCGCATCGATCCTGCCCCGTTGCAGATCGCCGTCGACCGCGCCGAAGCGCAACTGGGCAACGCCCGCTTGCGTATCGACGGCCTCAAGGCCAGCTACCGCCAGCAACAGGCCGAGCTGCAATCGGCAAAAGCGTCGGCGGATTACGACCAGAAAGAGTTCGCCCGCAAGAAAGCGCTGGTCGCCACCGAGTTCGTCTCGAAGGCGATTTACGAGCGTGCGGAAACCGACCTCAAAGTCTCGCGGCAGCACATCGCTGCAATCGAACAACAGATCGCCAGCACCGTCGTCGCGTTGAATGGCGATCCGGACATCGCGATCGACAATCATCCAACCGTGCGCGAGGCCAGGGCTCAGCTCGACGAAGCCAGGCTCTACCTGTCCTACGCGACGGTCAGGGCGCCGGACGACGGCATCGTCGCCAAAGTCGATGACTTGCAGGTTGGCAACTACGTCAACAACGGCGCGCCCGCCTTTGCGCTGATCTCCCAGCGGGACATCTGGGTCGAAGCCAACTTCCGCGAGACCCAGCTCACCCACATGCGCCCCGGACAGACCGCGACCATCGCCATCGATACCTACCCGGATCGCCGGTTCAAGGCGCACGTGACCAGCATGAGCCCCGGTGCCGGTTCCGACTTCGCCCTGCTGCCGCCGGAAAACGCCACCGGCAACTGGGTAAAAGTGGTGCAGCGGGTTCCGGTGCGACTCGAGCTGGACGAACTCGATCCAACGGTGCAGTTGTTCTCCGGCACCAGCGCCACGGTCACCATCGACACCGGGCATCGCACGCCATGGTGGCATCCGCTCAAGTCGTTGCTGACCGCAGGTGACTCGTGATGAACACCCACACCGCCACGGCGGCCGATGCGCGCTCGTTGCGCCTGGTCGCCCTGCTCGCCACATACATGCAGTCGGCCAATCTGCCGTTGCCGAACGCTGCGTTGCGTCTGATTCAGGGCAGCCTGTCGATGACCGACGACCAGGCCGGGTGGATTTTCACCGCCTACCTGGCTGCCAGCGCGATCACCACACCGGTGGCGCAGTGGCTGGCCGGACGCTTTGGCCTGAAGCGTGTCTACCAGAGCGCGCTCGCCCTGTTCGCCCTCGGTCTGTGGCTCGGCACCCTGGCCGCTACGCCGCTGGAGTTCATCGGTGCGCGTGTCCTGCAAGGCCTGGCGGCCGGCGTTCTGGCGCCGCTGTCGATGGCGATTGCCGTGGAAACGCTGCCCGTCGAGCATCGCCCGGCCTTCGCGCCGAAATGGACCGCACTGGTGCTGCTGGGCATCGTCAGCGGCCCGAGTCTCGGCGGCTGGATCTGCGAGTATTTCGACTGGCGGCCGATGTTCCACCTCAGCCTGCCGCTGACCGCGTACATCTTCATGGTGGTCAGCCTGCTGCTCGCCGAGAAAAAAGCCGATCCGCGCCCGTCGTTCGACTTCTTCGGTTTCGGCAGCTTCACCCTGGGCATGATCGGCCTGCAAATGCTCCTCGACCGGGGCGCGCGCATGGACTGGTTCGACTCACCGGAAATCTGGATCGAAGCGCTGGTCTGCGGACTGGGATTGTACCTGTTCAGCGTCCATGTGCTGACCCGCAAGGCGCACTTCATCAACAAGGGTTTGTTCGCCGACCGCAACTTCCTGTGCTCGACCGCGATCTTCTTTGCCTTCGGTTTCGTGCTGCTGTCGACCATGGCCCTGACCTCACCGATGCTCGATGAAATCCTCGGTTATCCGCCGGACACCACCGGCTTCATGACCGCTCCGCGCGGCGTCGCTCTGGTGGGCGCGTTCCTGCTGATGGGTCGGGCACCGGCGTGGATCGATCCACGGCTGTTCGTGGCCCTCGGCGTGGCGCTGGTGGCGTACGCCAACTGGTTGATGCTCGGTTACTCGCCGCTGATGGACTGGACGCCCGTGGCGATCACCGGATTCATTCAGGGGGTTGGCCTGGGCATCTTGATGCCGGCCCTGAGCAAGGTCGCGTTCAGCACGCTCGATCCGAAGCTGCGCCCCGAAGCCACCGGCATTTTCAACCTGATCCGCGTCTACGGCAGCACGCTCGGCGTGGCGGTGGTGCAGATCTTTTTCTTCAACAACACCCAGGCGATGCACTCGGCGCTGGTCAGCAACCTGACGCCCTATCACCAGGCGCTGCCAACCTCGCTGTCGGCGCTTGAGGGGCTCAACCATCTGGTCACCCACCAGGCGGCGTTCATCGCGGTGATGGGTCAGTTCAAGATTTTGCTGGCGGCGATGCTCGTGGTGAGCCCGCTGGTGCTGTTGCTGCGCAAACCCGTTGCGACCAACTAATTTTCGTGGAGTCCGGAACATGAAATCTTCTACGCGCTTCATCAGTCGGTCAGCGTTGCCGACGAAAATCACCCTGTTGGCGGCACTGGTGTTGTTGTCCGCCTGCACCGTCGGCCCCGATTTCCAGCGCCCCGATATCGCCAGCAAGTCGCAGCATTACGACCGGCAGGCCGAGCAGCAACTCGGGACCGAAACCACGCCCGGCAATCAGCACATCGACCTCGGCAAACGGCTGAACGGTGACTGGTGGTCAGCGTTCCGTTCGCCGAAACTCGATCAGGTGGTGCGCCGCGCCATCGACGGCAACCTCGAACTGGTGGCCGCCGACGCGACCATCCGCCAGGCCGCCTCCTCCGTCGCAGCGGCGGAAGGTGCGTTGTACCCGCAGGTGGATTTCGGCGCGCAGGCCGGGCGCCAGCGCACGCATAACGGGCCGCAGCCAACCGCCAACAACTTCTACGCCATTGGCCCACGGGTCGCGTTCGACCTGGACGTGTTCGGCGGCAACAAGCGCTTGGTCGAAGAGCAACAGGCGCTGACCCAACTGCAAACCCATCGCTACGAAGCCGCGTACCTGACGCTGACCGGCGACGTTGCCAGTCAGGCACTGCTGCTCGCCTCTGCCAACGCGCAGATCAAGGCCGTGGAAACCCTGCTGGCGAACGACACGAAGAACCTCGATCTGGTGCGGATGGCCCAGCAGCACGGCACGACTACCCAGATCGATGTGTCATTGGCCGAAACCCGCCTCGCCCAGGATCGCACGCTGCTGCCGCCCCTCGCCCAGCAGCGGGATGCGGCCCGGCATGCGCTGTCGATCCTGGCCGGCAAAGGCCCGGCTGACTGGATCGCACCGGACTTCAGCCTCGACGAGTTCAACCTGCCGTCGAACATCGCGGTCAGCCTGCCCTCGGAGATGGCCCACACCCGCCCGGACGTGCTGCAAGCCGAATCGGAACTGCACATCGCCAGCGCCGCGGTCGGCGTCGCGACCGCCAATCTGTACCCGCATGTCGAGCTGTCCGCTTCGCTGGCGCAAGCGGCGTCCGGAAATGGCGGCGCCGCGCTCTGGGGATTCGCTGCCGGGCTGACCGCACCGATCTTCAACGGCGGCACGCTCAAGGCTGAACGCCAGGCGGCGGTCGATGGCTACAACGCCTCCCTCGCCCGCTACCAGCAAACGCTGATTCAGTCGTTCGGGCAGGTCGCGGACACCCTGCAGGCGATCAGCCACGGCGCCGAGCAGAACCTCGCTCAGGACGACGCCCTGCGTGCCGCTGAAACCAGCTTGCGCTTGAACCAGCAGGCCTATGCCCAAGGCGAGAACAGCATCCTTCAGGTGCTGGAAGCCGAGCGCGCCTATGAGCAGGCGCTGCTCGGGCAGATCCAGGTCAAGACGGCGCGCTACCTCGACACTGTGCGCCTGTTCGTGGCGCTGGGCGGCAATTCTGTCGGCGCCTTCGAGCAGAAAATGGCCGCCCGCGAGGCCTCGACATCCACCGATCAACAACCGCTTTAACGACGGAGAAACGTCATGAGCTACGAAGTCATTCGCGATGAACTGCGCGACACACGATTGCCGCTGAACAATGGTGCGGGCGCGATGCCGGCGGTGGGTTTCGGCACGTTGTTCCGCGATCCGGGCACCACCACCGAGGCGGTCAAATGTGCGCTGGAGGCCGGTTTTCGCCACTTCGATTGTGCCGAGCGCTACCGCAACGAAGAGCAGATTGGCGTGGCCTTCCAGCAAGTCTTCGACGCAGGCCGCATCCGCCGCGAAGAGGTGTTCATCACCACCAAACTGTGGAACACCAACCACCGTCCCGAGCGGGTCAGAGCGGCGTTCGAAGCGAGCTGTCAGCGGCTGCAGGTCGACTACATCGATTGCTACCTGATCCACACGCCGTTCGCGTTCCAGGCCGGGGACGATCAGGACCCACGGGACATTTACGGGCACGTCATCTACGACGGCGGCGTGACGCTGCTGGAGACGTGGCGCGCCATGGAAAGCCTGGTCGATGAAGGCCGTTGCAAGTCCATCGGTCTGTCGGACATCACCCTCGACGCCCTCAAGGCAATCGTCGCCGTCGCGCGGATCAAACCGGCGGTGGTGCAAATCGAGTCGCACCCGTACCTGCCAGAATGGGAACTGCTGGCGTTCTGCAAAGAGCACGGGATTATCGTTCTTGCGTTTGCTCCGCTGGGGCATGGCATGGTGCCAAATGTGCTGCAGGAGCCGGTGATTACCGGCATCGCCCAACGTGTGCAGAAAACGCCGGCGCAGGTGTTGCTGGCCTGGGCGGTGCAGCGCGGCACGGCGTTTCTGACGACCTCGGCGACGCCGAGCCATATTCAGGAAAACGTCGACATCAGCACCCTGCCGCATCGGGCCATGCATGAGATCAAGGACGAGATCACGACGCGGATTCGCTTCAATTCGGTGGTGGAGACTGGGGTTCCGGGGTTTATTCCGGCGCGTTCGGCTTGAAGTTTTGCGCGTGATTCAGGTCGCAGCCCTCTCTCTCCGGGAGAGGGCTGTTTTTCCGGGCCGCGCACCTATAATCCCTGCACCCCAACAAGGCCAAAACCATGGACGTCTTCCAGAGCATGCGGTTCTTCAGTGCAGTCGCCCAGACCGGCAGTTTCACCGCCGCCGCCGAACTGCTCGACACCACCACAACCAACGTCTCCAAAACTGTCTCCAGCCTCGAAGCACGCTTGCACACCCGCCTGATCAACCGCACGACCCGCCGCCTGGCCCTCACCGAAGCCGGCGTGCGTTACCTGCAACGCTGCGAAAAAATCCTCGATGACGTGCGCGAGGCCGATGAAGAAGCCGGGGCCGCCCAGACCCTGCCCGTTGGCCGGCTGAAGATCCACACCATGTCCGCCATCGGCAACCATTACGTGATCGACGCCATCGCCCGCTACCGCGAGATTCACCCCACGGTGATGTTCGACCTGACCCTGACCAATCGCGTCCCGGATCTGCTCGAGGAAGGCTACGACATGTCCATCGTGCTGGCCCGCGACCTGCCGGATTCCGGCTTCGTCGCGCAACGGCTCGGCATCACCTACAGCATCCTCTGCGCCGCGCCGGCCTATCTGGAAAAACACGGCACACCCGACTCCCCCGCCGCGCTGTGCGAACACGAGTGCCTACGGATCGTCAACACGGTCATGCCCGTGGAGAACTGGACGTTCGAAGGACCCGACGGCATGGAAACCATCACTATTCCCGTGTCGCCCCTGCACATCAACACCGCCGACGGCATGAGCATTGCGATCAGGAAAGGCATAGGAATCGGTATCCAGCCGATTGCATCGGCCGTGGAGGGATTACGGGCGGGAACGCTGGTGCGGATATTGCCGGAGTATCGGCTGGAGGAGTTGAACCTGTTCGCGATCTATCCGTCGCGCAGGTTCGTCGATGCGAAAATCAAGACGTGGGTGGAGTTTCTCAAGCAATCGATTCCGCAAATGCTTGCGGCGAATCAGGCCATCGTCAGCGCTAAAAACTGAGTGCCGCAGACATGGAGTGTCGACCCTCCATCGTCTGCACCGGACTCAACTGGAGCAGCCGGTGCCCATCACTTGATACTGCAGAACATGGCGTTCGCCGTAGGAGTCTTCGTAGGTCATCTGTACCGGAACCGGCGCGCATTCGTTGGCGGGTTCGGTGATGGAGATGACGTGTTCGATATCCAGTCTGGTCGCGTAATCATAGGTTTCGATCGGGGTGGCGTTGGCTTCTGCGCTGTCCGCTGCATAAGCATGTGCGCCGAAGGTGCCGAGGATCAAAAGCAGCGCCGTTTTCTTCAAGGTCATGATGTTCACCGTCTCGTTGAAGGCCGCTGGAGCCTGATTGCTGGCGGCCTGGAGACGATGTTAGGGATCAGCCGACAGGGGAAAAATCGGCCGGCTGGACAAAGACTATTGCCGGGAGAGGTATGAATGCGAACGCTCATGCACCCACAGCGCAAGATCCTCCGGCTCCAGCGGACGAGAGAAGCAATAACCCTGCGCGACGTGATAGCCCAGCTCTCGAAGGATCTCCAGTTGCCCCTCGGTTTCGACCCCTTCGGCAACGATGTTCAATTGCAGGCTATGACAGATACCCGCAATCGACTGAACGAGCGTGCGGGCGCTTGCACTTTTTTCGATATCGTCGATGAAACTCTTGTCCAGCTTGATCGCGTTGACGGGCAGGCGCAGCAGGTAGCTCAGGCTGGAGTAACCGGTGCCGAAATCGTCAATGGACAGACTGACCCCCAGTTGCCGGACCTCGGTGATGACCGATATCACCGTGTCGGTCGCGTCCAGGATGAAGTCTTCGGTGACCTCCAGCGTCAGACAGGAAGGTGATAATTCATGTCTGGCCAGTAACGTCTGGATGAACTCGACAATGGCTCTGTCGCGAAAGGCCACCGGAAAGATATTGACCGACATGTGCGGGACCACAAGCCCGGCGTCGCGCCATTGGACCATCTGCCGACAGGCTTCGGTGAGTACCCAGCGATTGAGCTCGGGCATCATGCCTTCATCGCGCATCAAGGGGATGAAGCGGCTCGGCGGAATGTCTCCAAGTTGCGGATGACACCAGCGCACCAACGCCTCGACGCCAAACAACCGGTAGTCGTCGAGCATGATCTGGGGCTGGTAATGCATCGCCAGTTGATCCGACGCCAGCACATCCTTGACTGCCAGGCTCAATGTCAGCTCGTCCTCGACCGGAGGAGTAACCACCGGATCGAAGACTTCAATGACCTGACGACCGGCCGACTTGGCCTTGTACATCGCCTGGTCGGCATGTAACAGCAACGACTGAATGTCGCTGCCGTGGTCGGGGTAAATACCGATGCCGATACTGGCGGAAGGCACGACTTTTACATCGTTCAACATCATCGGTTCCGCCAGTTTGCTCATCATTCTTTCTGAAAAGGCAATCGACTGTTCGGCATTGGAAGGCGAAAGAATAATCACGAACTCGTCCCCGGAAAGGCGGCTGACAAAATCATTGCCCCGTACCGAACCCTGAAGTCTCCTGGCAATTTCCGACAGCAGCAAATCCCCGGCGGCATGCCCGAGCGAGTCATTGATCTGCTTGAATTTATTAATGTCGATGAACAACACCGCCATGGAAGATTGCGCGCGTTGAGCATTGGCAATCATCGCGTTGGCTTTCATCATCAACATGCGCCGATTGGGCAACATCGTCAGGCTGTCGTAATAGGCCAGCCGTTCAATATCGTTGATGAAACTATCGCGCTCCAGGGCGAGCGCACACAGTTTCAGGCTGGTTTCCAGCAACCGGTACTGTTGGGCTGCCGGAAGGTGATTCTCGCGATAATAAAGGGTCAACGTGCCCAGGATGCGTCCGTTGTTGGAGCGAATGGTATTGATCCAGCCAGCGGTAAAACCGAGTGATTGCGAGAGTTCATGATCGACACAATCGCCCGTGTACGATGCGGGATCAGTGAAGTTCAACATGATACTTTGTTGCGCATCCATTTTTTTCAGGATGGAGCGCTCGGCAAGGTTCTCCAATGACTGAATCAACCCTTCCGGCAAGTTGAACTCCGCGACCAGCGGAAGGCAGCCATGCTCATCGAACTGCCTGATCGAAACACCGATTTCGGGGGCGATACGGCCGATTTCCAGACAAATCAGCTTCATGACATCGGGAAGCGACTCTTCTCGGGCCATGGCGCTCAGCACCTTGAACTGCAACTCGTCGTTCATCTTGGCTTCGGTGATGTCTGTCACGATCGCCACGACGTCCTGTTGAACGCCCTCAGGGTCCAACACCGGGTTGGCAACCACACGCACCCATAAAGGATTCTTTGACTTGTTGTAGACCAGCAACTCAGTGGTGTGACTGACGCCGCTCTGGATGCTGTTTCTAAAGGAAAAGATCGCATCCTGATCGGTATGCCGACCATAAAACACCTCGTCCGGTTTCTTCCCTACCAGATCGGATGCCTCATAACCCAACATACGCACAAAGCCTTCGTTGACATACGTAATGATGCCATTCGAGTTGGTTACGACAATGGCGCTGTCGGTTCTATTGACTGCAATTTTAAGCAGCCGGCTCTTTTCTACTTTCTTGATGATGTACAAAAAGAAAAAGGTCGTCGCCAATACCAGAAAAAGAATCATCGCGGCGGCAGCCATATATATTTCAAATCGGTCACCCATCGACTGAAGTGAAGTCTTGCTGACGCTATTGCCATATCTTATGAAGTTCTTTTGTTCCAGTAAAAATTCCTCTTGAATATCCTGTACCGGTTGCGCAAGTGCCCATTGCACATCGCCAGCCCCGGTGTACTTGAGCAATTGATTCAGTACATTCACATAACGCGAATAGACATCTTTTAGTGCCTGGACGCGAATATGGTTTTCTTCATCAACTCGGGTGCGAGTGAGAAAACGGTCGAACGATTCATTCGCCAGGGTCAACTCCATACGCGCGTGCTGCACCATCTCCTGTGGAACGGAATTGAACAGTACGATACGGGTGTTGGCGCGCGACAGGGACAGCCGCGCCTCCATCAAGTGTTGAACGGTTTCCGCCACCGCATCGACTTGGTCGACTGCGACATTGGACAGGGTTCCGATACTCGATTGGTTGCTGGTCACCAGCCAGAAACTAAGGATTAAAGTTGCACATTGAAATACCAGAGCGGTAGCCAGGACCGTCCTCAAACCACGAGGCACTGCGAGCTTGCGAAGCAAATAATCCTCCTCTGTCTTGGACAGCCAGGGAAATTTTGTAAAAGAATCAGCCCGGCCGAAAGTTTCTGGCCAGCGGTCCAGGCTCGTACTAGAGGGTTTTAATGCGCAGGGTTGTACCGGATAGAAAGTCACCGCGCGGTATGGCAGAGTTGTCGTTTCGGGAGACGCTAATGGCGAGGAGCCATCAAGGCGGCGAATTCTATAAGAAAGCCATGTTGGATTGAAATGGTTAAATCTGCGCATCGACCTGTTTTTTTGCAGTCGTTATTGGTCAAACGGTCAGAAAATCCAACTAAATTCCTTTCCTCTTAGATGCTTACAAAAACGTGTCTGACAATCAGTCATTCCGATTCAAGTTGCTGTTTATGGCATACCAAAGAGCCTGCCGCGGGAAGGATGATTATTCATCGCAATGATTATCATGGAGGCAATGCGGAGAGTAAGTCGCGACCTGCGCCGCGTTTTTCGTAAGTTCGCCACAACACGACTATTCTCAGCTTTTGAATCGGGCAATTGAACTCGCGTTTTTTCAACGTCAAATGTACGCGTTCCCCCTCCGGTCTAGAGGGTTTCAGGGTGTCCCACAGGCCTTTACGGATAAAGCGCGGTGGTTGCATGGAAACTGGCAGCAATGAATGCAAAAGTCGGACTGACGAGCGGCGACGAGGCCGAAGACTTCTTCGTACAGACCCTGGAACAGGCCATCGACGCCGTGGTGATCATCGATGATCAAAACCGTGTGGTGTTCTTCAATACCGCTGCCGAACGGTTTTGGGGCTGCCCACGTCTGGAAGTGTTGGGCAGCAACGTCAGCACCCTGGTCCCGTATCCCCTGCGCACCCATCACGATGACTATGTCCGCGCCAACCGCGAGACCGGGATCAACAAGATTGTCGGGGTCAGCCGCGACATCCAGATCGTGCGCAAGGACGGCGAAGAACGCTGGGGCACGATGTCCATCTCGAAAATCGCCCTCGGCGAGCGAATCCTGTACGCGGCCTTCCTCAAGGACGTCACGCAACTGCGCCTCAAAGACATCGAACACCGCTTGCTGTCCATGTCGGTCAATGTCACCAGTTCCGCCACCTGCATCGTCGATGCCAATGCACGGCTGATCTATGTCAATGACGGACTCATCCGGTTGCTCGGTTATTCCCGCGAGGACGTGATCGGGCAATCACCGTTGACGTTCTTCGTCTCGGATATCCACGCCCAGGCACCTGCGGAGCCGAGGCTGGAAAAGATTCTCTGCGGTCAGCCCCACGAAGACAGCGCGCTGATCAGCAAGCGCAACGGTCAGCGACTGTGGGTCCACGTGTCCTCGACGCCGGTGTTCGACGCCCAGGGGCAGATCGATAACATCGTGATCGTGTTGACCGACATCACCCAGTCAAAGCTGCATGAGGTGCTGCAGGAAAAGGTCATCAGCGCGCTGCTCAAAGAAGAGTCGCTGGAGAGCGTGCTGACGCTGATGTGCCAGGAAATCGAGCGCATCGCTCCCGAGGTGATCGTGTCGATCCTGGGCGTGGACATGGAAGGCGTTCTGCACCCGTTGGCCAGTCCGGGTCTGCCGTCGCATTACTCCAGGGCCATCGAGGGCTTATCGATCGGCCCCGTCGCCGGGTCGTGCGGAACCGCCGCCTACCGGGGCGAACCAGTGCTGGTGACGGACATCAACAACGACCCGCTATGGGCCGACTACAAGGCGCTGGCGAAAGAGTCGGGCCTGCGCGCCTGCTGGTCGATCCCCGTGCGCAACGGCTCCGGACGGATCGTGGCGACGTTCGCGCTGTACTTCCGGGAATGTCGCGGCCCCGATCCGCTGCACACCCATCTGGTGGCGGCGGGCACGCACTTGTGCATGTTGGCGCTGGAACGGGAAGAAGCCCGGCAATCGATTCGCAGAATGGCTTTCTACGATGCCTTGACCGGCCTGCCCAATCGCAACTTCCTGATGTCCCAGGCACAGCGCTGCATTCTCGAAATGGCACGGGAGAACGCCGAACTCGCCGTGCTGTTTGTCGATCTCGACCGCTTCAAGCAAGTCAACGACGCCCTCGGTCACGCGTCGGGGGACGAGTTGCTGCGGGTCATGGCGCAACGCTTGCGCAGCGTGCTGCGTGAATCTGACTTTGTCGGGCGGTTGTCCGGTGATGAATTCGTGCTGGTCCTGCCACGGATGAACGCGACACATGTCACGGTTTTTCTGGAGCGTCTGCGGAGCATCCTGAGCAGCCCGACGACGATCGCGGGCACCTCGGTCGTGGTTTCGGCGAGCATCGGGATCAGTCTGTTTCCGGGTGATGGTCAAGACATGGAAAGCCTGTTGCACCGCGCCGACATCGCCATGTACCAGGCCAAACGCACCGAGCGCGGCAGTTTTTCTTTCTTTCTCGAAGAGATGAACAGGATCGCGCAAGGACGATTGATGCTGGAAACGGCGCTGCGTGAAGCCCTCACCGGCAATGACCTGAAACTCCATTATCAGCCGCAGATCCATCTGGCGAGTGGGCGGCTGGTCGGTGTCGAGGCGTTGGCCCGATGGTCGCACGCGACGCTGGGCACTATTTCCCCGCTGCAATTCATTCCGCTTGCCGAAGAATGCGGACTCATCAATGACTTGAGCCAATGGGTGTTGCGCGAGGCCTGCGAGCAGCTCGCCGAGTGGCGTCGACAAGGTTTGAGGGTGCCGTCGATATCGATCAATCTATCGCCAATCAACTTTCACAATCTGAATCTGGCGGGGCTGATCGATCAACAATTGCAACGCTGCGCTTTGCAACCCGCCGACTTGTGCGTGGAAGTGACCGAAGGCGTATTGCTTTCCAACAGTCTGGCCACCGAAAAAACCATTCGCGACCTGCACGTCCTGGGCGTGCGATTGGCCATCGATGACTTTGGCACCGGTTATTCCAGCCTCGGCTATCTGCGGCGTCTGCCCATCAGCGAGTTGAAGCTGGACAAGAGTTTCGTCGACGACCTGAAACATGACAACTCATGCCGCGCCTTGAGCGAATCGGTGATCGGTATCGGCAAGGGGCTTTCCTTGCAGGTGGTGGCCGAGGGGATTGAATCGGCGCATCAGCGCGACATTCTCAAGGCCCAGGGCTACGAGATCGGCCAAGGCAACTTCTTCTCGGCGCCATTGCCTGGCGAGGCGCTCGCGCAATGGATTAAGCTGGCGCCATTCAAGAACCTGCAAGTCGAGTAAACCCGCATGAATCGTCAGAAAAAATTACAGCAGCTGTTCAAGGCCAAGGCCAAAAAGGCCAGCGCCAAACTGGCGCCGAAAAAGCCCAAGTACATCTGCAAGGCGGATCGTTTGAAGCTGGCGGCCGAAGCCAGCGATGAGGCCGTCACCGCCACCGAAAGCTGATCCCGAGTCAACGCGAGAGTCGATCGATCCGGCTCTCCCGCCCTGCCCTGACGCCGCCACCGATAGCCCATCGGACACCGCTCACGCCATCGCCGTCAGCACCGCGCTGTCACGCCACAACTGCTGCGCAACGTCGTCACGGCGCGCGAGGTCGGAGGGCTGCGGCCATGTCAGCTCACCTCTGACCAACGACGCATACAGACGCCCCCTCGGCGGCGCGAGGCGCCCCGATGCAAGATCGGCCAGCACCTCGCCCGCCTGCACGCGCATGCTTTCAGCGAAATAAGGACTCAACGCCATGGCCGGCCCCGGAAGCGTTCCGTTCGGCAAATTGCGTCCCAGGCCGGTGCCGGGGGTATAACCCGGGTTGTAGGCGATCACCCGCAAGCGCCGGGACCTGACCACGGGCGACGCCGCGAAGGCTCGGGCCGTCAGCAGATTGCACAGTTTGGAAGTGGCATAGGCGCGGAATCCCGCTTCGAACTCGACCTCGCCACCCGCGCTCCGCCCAAGGTCCTGCTGCGCCAGTTGATGGGCATCGACAAACGCAAACGGCGCAACCGGGCTGAACCGTGGATCGTGGGTGTTGCTGGTGGTCAGCAGCACAATGGCATTGCGCGCCAGCGATGGCGCCAGCAGCCGCAATAACAGGTAGTACCCCAGGTGATTGACCGCGAAAGTCGTTTCATGACCGTCCACGGTGCGCGCCGTGGTCGGAAAACTGAGTCCGGCGTTGAGGACCAGTGCATTGATCCTGGTCTTGCCCAAGGTGTCGAGCACTTGCCCGGCGAACTGCCGGACGCTGCTCTGGCTCGCCAGATCCAGCGGCACGGCGGTTTCCCGTCCGCCCACGATGAGGCGAGTGCCAGGGGCTGCGCCCAGACGCTGCGCAGCCGCTTCGCCCAGACCAAACGTCCCGCCGGTCATGATGATCGTGTTCATGCTCAAAATACCTCGACCATGACCACTTCGGTGTCGTCGAGCGCTTCAACCACCAGCAACGCTTCTGCGGTCATGGCGATACCGTCCCCGGCCTCAACCCGTTCGCCGTTGACATTCACTGCGCCAAGGGTCGGCACCAGATAGGCGTGACGCGTGCCCGAGCAATCGCTGCTCAAGCGCTGACCGCCCTTGAGTGTCGCCCCCGGCACACGGGCATCGGCGCGAATGGGCAAGGCGCTTTCATCGCCGGGCATGCCGCTGGCCAGCACGTAACTGACGATCTGCATGTTTTGATACCCGTGCATCGGGAACCCGATGCCGGGGGCGATCTCGTCGTCATTCCAGACCACCGGCGCGCCGAACGGACGGTGCACGGGATTGCCGTCCGGAGTGACCTTGAAGTGATGCCGGGCCTTGAGCCAGCCAAAGTCGCCACCGCCGAGATCGGCCTTGATTCGATGCTCTACCATTTCAACTCCTGAATGACCGGTTGGGCCTGACGCCCGGCTTATCTGAAAACCGGCACGCTGGCCGAGTCGTTGGGCTGTCGCAGGTACTCGCGCAACCGGACACCGATCTCGGCGATTTTTTCCTCGCCGGCACGCAGGGCTTGCGGGTTGGTGTGAACCGAGTAGTTGCCCAACGCCAACTCATAGGGATGCGGAGTGGCCGAGCCGATAACGAAGACCGCGTCCTGTTGCAGGGCTGTCAGGGTCACGGCGTCGTTGCCCGGTTCGAAGATCGCCATTTCTCCGGCGTCGACGAGACCGGGAGCGGCCAGGGCTCCACGGCTGACGCTCAGCCACAGCGACTCATGGTCTTTGGGCGGCACATAGGTCCAGGACTCACCGGCGCGCAGCGTGACCAGCAGATAGTTCATGCCGTCCGGCGCGCGAACCGGGCTTTGCACACCTTGATAGGCACCGAGAATCACCCGCGCCGGCCCCGCTTCAGGCATCGCGCCCGACTCCAGGTATTGGCTGTCGACACTGGCGTTTTCCAGCGCAGGCGGCAGCGCAACCCACAGTTGAAAGCCCTGGATGCGCTTCGACGTACCGGCCGACATTTCCTTGCCGTGCCACACCCCGCCACCGGCGCGCATCCACTCGACGCCGCCGTAGTCGATCATGCCCTTGCCCGAGTCCGCGTCCTCGAAACGCAGATTGCCCTCGGTGATCACGGTGACCGTGGCAATCCCAGAATGGGGGTGCATGGGCATGCCTTTGATGAACGAACTCTCGCCTTCGAACAGATCGAGGAATACGAACGGCTTGATCAGATGCCCCAGGTCGGAAGGACTCATCAACCGGACAATCGCGCCATGTCCACTGCCGGTCGTGCGGTAGCTGATGGCGCGGCGAGTCTCGGGGTCACGCTCGGAACGGGATTGCGGGTGCAAAGTCATGGTGGTTGCTCGCAAGAATGGATGAATGGCTCGAACAATAGAGTCAGGCCGATTACCTGATTAGCCGATACAATTGGATTGCACTCATCCATCAGTGTCAGGAATCACCATGCTCGATCTCAATGACATCGCCATGTTTGTCCAGGTCGTGCGCTGCGGCAGCTTTGCCGAAGCCGCACGGCGGCTGGGCATGCCGCCCAATACCGTGAGCCGGCGCATCCAGCAGCTCGAAGCGCACCTGCAAACACGCCTGCTGCAACGCTCGACCCGCAAGCTCACGCTCACCAGCGCCGGCCAGGCTTTTCATGATCGTTGCGTGGGAGCGGTGGATGGCCTGCTCGAAGCCGGGCAGGCCCTGGTGACCGGCAGCGACGAGCCCAGCGGACGGGTGCGAGTGGCGGCCCCCGCCGATTTTTTCGATTTCTTTCAGATGGAATGGGTGGCCGAATTTCTCGCGGCGCATCCACGGGTGCGCCTCGATTTCGTGCTCAGCGACGCCAAGGCAGATCTGATTGCCGAGCAGATCGACGTCGCCTTTCGCGGCGGCCCCTTGCGCGACTCCGGCTATATCGGCCGCAAGATCTTCGATCCCCGCAGCGTCGGACTGGTCGCCAGCCCCGCCTACATCGCAAGACGCGGTGCCCCGCAAACGCTACAAGACCTGGCGAACCACGACTGCGTAATCTCCGCCCAACCCAGCGGCCACGCCACCTGGCACCTGGTTGGCCCCAATGGCGAGGAAGAAGTGCAAGTCGCCGGCCGCTTCAGCGGCAACACCGCCCAGGCCCTGCGCAAAGCCGCCGTCGCCGGCCTGGGCATCGCCCTGCTGCCACCGGTGATGGCCAACCATCAGATAAACGCCGGCACCCTCGTGCCGGTGCTGGCGCAATACCAGCCGAAAGGGTTTGGTCTGAATGTGCTGTACCCGAGCCGACGCCAGTTGCCGCTGGCGGTGTCGGCGTTTATCGGGTTGGTGATTGAGAGGATGAATGGGGGGGATGAGAGGCTTTAGTGCAGGACGAGAAGTGGTTTGGTTACATCAGCTTTTCGTAGCAGGGCAAGGATTGAATTGCTGGGAATAGTTGAACTCAGTAATAAATAGGACGCGAGGGGCCGGGACCTTTTTGAATACCACCTTTCTGATGGCATTCACAATCAATTTTTCACAAAAAATCAATCAAAAAATTGAATAAAAAATAAATTGTAGTTTCACAAGGTCCGCAGCACTCCCAAAATAACATTCACTCCATCGCCGACCAGCTCACGAGGTGTCGACTTCCAATACAGTACGAAATATTTTTCGTTCAACAGATTTCCAGCGAGCCCGCATCATAATATTTAAATGCCAATGTAAGGCCCATACTCGTAGTGAACAAACACCATCACTCTGTCCAATTTTCCAATAAAACATAGTTCACCTTAGCACTTGATACTGTTAAATATTCCCATATCCTATCGAGCAGTAGCTAGTCGTTTCCATACCATTATGGCGCAACGTGGACATCATCACTACCCGTAGTCATAGAGGTATCTTTTTCACAGTTAACTAATCTTAAGAAAATCCGAACCAACATCTCGTGAGCGCAAAAACTCTGTAAAAAATACAAATATCAAATTTATATCTCTTGTCATAGCACTTGCAGGATAAAGGTCACCTAAAATATCGACCATTTCCGCCCCCGCCTTGGGATTATTAATCACTTCAACTTCATGCTCACCACTTTCAAGATACTGATTCATCATAATAAAAAAATTACCTGAGTCGGCATACAAATTTAGTTCATAAGGGCCATGATCTGGCTCATCTTCAAGGTACAAGCAAGCAACACCATCCTGGGTGGAAAACTGACTAATAACTACTTCAAGATCTAAAGGCGACGGATTATAAACAATCGGAATCTGTAGACGCCCCATCTTGGCATCGACAATATAGCCACCTAATTTCATTTATTTTTTCTCCTTTATAGATTTAATACCCGGATTCCAGTAGCAAGTTTTAGGGAGTCCGCTTTTATCATCTACAGCTTGGGCAGTAAGAGATTTCAACCCAGCCTCTTCCGCAGCAGCAATGTCGCCCTTGCAATAACCGCATGGACATCTCTGCACCAACGGTTCTGCCGGAATTGTAGGCCTGCTGAATTACGCCAATTTCTGCGTGAGCATCTGCCATATTTCCATTTGGATATTCTTTTCCTGCATTAGCCGTAGTTTTATCTGCAACCCTATCAGCAATCAGGGTAGGTTGAGTTGGATCAGGCTGGGGAGATGGGCCTGGCAGTTTGGTTAACATCCACGCCATGGCTGCTCATAAAGGACTTGAACTGCTCACGAAGCTCGGGAGTCCAGTTCACCCCGTAATGTCCGCTCCATTCATAGGTTCGAAGAACTCCATTTTCCTTCCAGATCCCGCCGCCGACGATAGCGTCAGATGAAGGGATTCTTCCAACATCCAATATCCCCTCATGCCCAAATTGATTCCGTCCCATGATGAATCGTTGAATAGCCGAATCGTAAACAAAATCAATCGGTTTTGAATTACTCAACCCTTGTACAGATTTGGCGGGTGAATATGCATCACTGACTTCTAAGAATTCCTTATCCGGCCCACTGCCACTTCCTACATACTTTTCACCTACTCATCATTTCTTACTTCTATACATCCAAGTACGGTGCATTAATTAATATTAACTCCACCTCGTCAGAGGCCTTTTTTTTCCACTCTTCACTGATCCGCCCAAGAATTGATACATATTGTGAAAAAAGCAGTCTCCGCGAGTCGACACCAACAATTCTATTAGCCAATTCGTAGTCCGAAGCCAATTTAAAGGCTACACCACTAATTATCCAATACAGCAACTCATCCAAAGAGGTTGTGCGTCTTCTGTATATTTCAAAACACCTCTCTGAGCATACATAATTAAACTCGTCCGACTTAACCTCCACATGAGGACTTCCATCTTCTGAAGAACTTCTTTTAACAACCAAAAGAGACCTTGGAGCACCAATTCGCTCACCCAGCGAGTAAATGGCCTTTTGTATTTCTTCCATGACTGAGTTCATATTAATTAGTTCTCCTCAGATAACCCTCTTTCACTAATCGATCAACATTAAACCTTTCAGAAAGGTCAGGTAAAATTTGAGTCCCGCCTCCAGGCTGACCAAATGCAGGAGCAATCTCCCCCTGAACGACCGGCAATGGCTTGAGCACTTCATACTGATAGTATCCTCCAGCTCTTGAGCCAGGCGCCAATGCTCTTTGATCAAACGGAACACCTTGAGGGGATAAGAAATAGCCTTCAGGGCCACCATAACGGTCCAATTTAGTACCAACTGGCAATGTATTCTTAACAGAGTTACCAGAGAAGCCCAATTCTTTCGGCCAATCCCAACTACCGTCAGCTTTCTTAAACTGGTCGTAATAAGAAAACCCTCCTGCTTCGTTATCAGCAATGGCGCCGGTCGATGCTTGAGTCTCTGGCGGAGTTACTTTTACCCCCCCAACTACCGCAGCGTCCTCAACACCTCCAGCCGCCCCGAGTCCTCCTTCCCTAACCCCCCAAGCACCAGCGGTTCCAAGCCCTCCCAAGATAATATTCCCGGCAGCGTCTGTGTAGTCACCAGTGCTTGCCTGCCACACACCATAGCCAATTTGGCCCACGCTGTTTTCCAGACCGATAGCCGCGATACCTAGCCCCAGGCTTCCCGGCAACGCATACAAAGCAGGTGTACCGATGTTCGACAGGCCCTGTTGTTCTTCCGTGATCAGCTGGTTTTGGGTCGTGAGGTTGTAGAGTTCTTCATTCCCGCTTTTCTGCCGAGGATTGAGCAGTAATGGCAATAGCCCACCGGCGGCGTCTTCTTGCGCATCGGCCGCTGCGGTTCTCTGTTCAGCGGTGCCGGCATAAGGGAAATCGTAGGTTTTGTCTGGATTTCCGTTTGCCAGCAGGTCGCCTACCAGCGAGAGCGCTTGTTCGGGGCCATATTGGGCCGCCTGCTCCGTGTAGTACGTCCCCAAATAGCCATCAAACCTGGTTTTCTCCTCAGGAGTCAGCGAGTCAGGATCGGCAAGGTATTTGTCGAGCAAGCCATCGCTACGCTGGTCCGTCTGTTCAGTCGTACGCACTACGCTCTCGGTTTGCGGCGAGCGATCACCCTCTTCCATTGCAGTGCGAGCGTCATCCCGTTTCTGTTGCGAATTCGCGCCCAGAAAGTTGTGCTGCGTAGCGTTTTGCGCAACAGAAGCAGCGATCGATGGATCACCACCAGTTGCCGTCGCGGCCAGCACTCCGATCAGTCCGGAGGCAGCGAGCAGTCTTTGCTGTCCTTCTTGCGTGGTCAGGGCGTCAGCGGTGGACGGGTCTGGCATGATCCAGTCGGACAACGTTGTCACGGCCGCCTCGTCGGCACCTGCCGCCAGCGCTCCCGTTCTGAAATCACCCCCTTGGGCCACGGACAGGACTCCGCCCAGCAACGCATGCAGGCCAATCTTTGTCAGCGAGCCATCGGGTAAGGTCGTGCCCCCGATATCGTTGGCCAATGTCGCGCCTCCAACATTGATCGCCGCGCCGGCCAGAGAACCCACCAGGTTGTCCTTCAGGCTCCCGCCTTCCAGGACGGTTTTCGCCGTTGCGTCGGCAACTGACGTAACCCCGGCCTTTTCAAGGGTGTCGACGCTGAACTCCTCGGGGTTGTAAGGCAGCGTATTGCCTATCCCGGCGGTGAAGCCTGCCAGCGCATACCCTTCCATACTCCCAACTCACCAGCCAGTCGAGTTGTGTCTTTGTTGTTCTGGTAGTAATCGTTGCAGTTTATTTTTTACCAAGTCATCCAAAAGCGTCAGGCTATTTCCCAACAAAAATCAGTCAACAAGCTATTTATTCTTACTGGCAATTGGTTATGCATACGTCGCTGTTCCAACCATAGAAATACCTCCGTGGGCTGTGCATCTCAGAGTAAATTTTAAATTCTTTGGCCATGTCCATATTAAACAAAAACAGCTCTCATTGTATCTCTGAGTAGTAATAGTCTACGCCTCTCATTTCTCACCTTCTTCAGGAAGCGTCCCAAAGTCCTTGATTTTGATCGATTGATTAGTAATCGCTTGAGTTCCTCCACCACGCCCCCACTCAGGGAATGTGTTGGTAATCGGCTCCAAGTTTGTGGTCGTATTCCACTTTCCAGTTGGAATTTTCAAGTCATTTACTAATGGTAGAGTATCAAAGCTAACCCAGTTGGTGGGGGTTCGGGCAGTTGTAGTAGGCCCTGAGCTTCGGACGGCGTCATATTTTTTAATGTTGTCAAATGTAATATAAGTAGGGCTGCGAGGAGCAATTGTACCCGTTAACGCCTCTTCGACAGCCGGAACTCCGACTGCTCGATAACCGGTCGCTGGTATAGCCGTTCCTTGTGGGGTGACATAAAAGTCAGCCCCCCTCCGTAGCCGCAGCAGCACCTTTTGCACCAAGCTGGCTGACCCTTTATTTTTTTAACTTCGCCACATATCATTTAAAACAATTAGCACCCTAGAATAAACCAGTAACTGAACCTCAAAAACCACAACGCCCTCCGAAAGATGAATTTCTAAAGGAATTGAAATATTCACATTATGGGTCGCCGAAGCCTGCGAAAACACCGCCGCAGATAGATGACTAGTAATCTTCAATATATCAGAATAAAGAACACCAACATTTTTCTCCTTAGACTTTATAGCTACGCCTTTTTCAAAAATATTTAAGGCACAGTCATCTAAATCAATTTCATATACGCCCTGACCCAGTTCAGAGTCAATACTGAGAGGTATATAACCTCCATAACCAGACACATTGAGGCTTTTCAGGTGCTTGCTCGCTGCCTTTGGATGGTTCACTACTTTAGCCCCTTCAAAAAATCTCTAAGTCCTTCTTTGGTAGCTGGAAAACTAAAAGAGAATTGCTCGCCCACTTTCCCGCCCCCTAATGCTGCGCCTTCCTCTGACGCGTAATAGCCTTTAAGGGTGACTGTCTTGGCACCTTGAGACTGAGTGTACTCTAGGAGTTTTTTAAGCGGCCCCACTAATTCGGAAGCCCCATCCGGACCATAGCCAATAAAACCTTTCGATGTACCTACAGCAAAGTCGTCAAATATAACCTCACCGGCATTCATCGTCACTTTCGGGGAGTATATGGTTCCGACCCCGTCAGCAGCATCAAATGAAACTTTCCCAAGATCGGTTGCCACAGGCAAGGTTTCTTTTGCACCAACAAAAAATTCTGTAGTTGGCAAAGCAGGCTTTATTCACTTCAAGGATTGCATTGCTGATCTATAATTTTTTTCTCTTCAAAGAAGCGCTGAAGATGAACTGGGTCGCGTTCTAGAATCCCCAGATAGTGCTGATAGTCGCAAACCAGAGACTCGTAGCCAACAAGCGCCGATATACCAAAGGTAGAAAACAACTCCTCATAATCTTGACTCTGTCCGCTCAAACATATTTCCCAGGGCAAAATTGATTTATCAAGAACTGTGAATAAGCAATGAGGCATCCAATAAGGACCAGTCGAATCGGAACACAACAAAAAATCAATCCGCCCACACATAAACATTAAGCCGTAGACAATATACTCTACTCCAATTCGCAACGGTGCGAACTCAGTTCTATCCGTTTCGCCACGATACCGAATGTCCTCGGGGACGCTAGCTCCAGTATTTGCCTGACAAACTACGCGCATAATATTCACTTAAATTTAAAATCATCTACGAAACCGGAAACTGCATTCCGAACATAGTGCACTTCCACACCATTGACATTCTGAGACATTTTCACCCAGCCGTCGGCAGCAGGCCAGCGAGGATCTCGCAAAGGAAGAGGTAACTCTAACCCAACTGCTGGATTGGACATAACTTGTTTCATTGCCAGTTGCTCGTTTAGATTATTAGCAACTGTGCGCCCTGTCGAGCCCAACCCGAGCGGGGTGTTCTCTGCGGCTGTTAAGACCTCCGAAGCGCCCCCCTTTGCACCTAGAATCGCTCCCGCAGCTCCAGGACTGAGGCCAGGATCTATAGGGATAGTATCGTCTCCAAGCGCCTCTTGTTCCTGGTCAGGCACATGCTCCCCAAGCTCTTTCCTCAGCTCGACATCCACCTCCGATGTGCCACTGGGATGATGTTCTTGTGAGTTGTACTTTTCGCCCGCCCCACCAATGAGACTGCCGGTATTGGGATTGCCGCCTGCCAGCGCTGCAGAAAGCAAACCGATCATTTGGGCGGTAGCGATCTTGTTCTGACTGCCTTGCACACTCAGATCATCGGCGTTGAAATTCTCACTGACGTACCGCGCCAAAAGCTCGTTAGCCTTGGGTGTCAGTCCTTCTGCGGCGCCACCGGCGATGGCCCCGCTGGTGAAGCCCTCGCCTTTGGCTGCCGATATGAGTCCACCCAACACCGCATGAAGGAAGATGGTCTGCGCACTTCCAGGATCGACATTCAATTCCTGGGCAAGGTCACCAATACCCTTGTTTCCGGCAGCCGTGGCAAGATCCGTCCCCTCACCCAACAGCGCCCCACCCAGATTTTGGGCAAAACTGCCACCATTGACGGCTGTTGATATGCCGCTGCCGATCAACGCATGCGCGCCACTGCGCATCACCGTTTGCTCAGCATTACCCCAGTTGAGCATATCGCCCGAATAACCGGGATTCTGGATTGGCCCCACGCTCGTGACTTGCGAACCGCCGTTGCTTGCGCCACTTGGTGTCTGGAACCAGCTGCTGTCCGCATAGCTCATCGCACCGGCAGTCAAACTTCCTATCGCCGCATTTTTCAAACTGTCACTGCTGAACGTGTCTTGTAACGCGAGGCCCAGATTCCCCTTGTTATCGATAAAGCTGACAGCCCCCGTGCTGGCCATGGAGGTCATTGCCGCCGTCAGTGCCACGTTGGCCCAGCCCGCAGAAGCCGTCCCGACGGCCGTACCCGCCGCCATCATGGCTTCGCTGCCACCTGCCGCCAACGCCGTGCCACTGCCGGCCCCGGCTTCAGCCAACGAACCTATCGCAGTACTCGCCGCCCCCGCCGTCAGCACCGAGACGATGATAATGATCGCCAGCATTGCCCCCTCTCCCAGCCCCGAATGGCTGTACTTGAAGGAGTCGTGCAGTTCCTTGATTTGTTGCCAGTTCACATCGCCGCGTTGCTCGGCGTCTTTCAACCAGGCCAACTGAGGATCGGCCTGAACCATGGTATCGATGGTCTGGCTGACGGTTTTCTCGTTGATCTGCTTGATGTCGATATGCAGCCCGTTGACCGCATTGATGGTCACTTGACCCTGGGCGACCAGGGCACTCTGACGCAGGGTTTCGTCAGTCGAGCCTTTTCCTTGCATCGACGTCCAGGTCAGGCTGTTGCTGCTTTTCTCGTGAGTCTCCTGATGCAGGTCCTTCACCCCTTCAAAGGTGATGGCCCCACCGCTTTGCAACGTCAGGTTCTTGCCGCTCTGCAGATCGGCAACCTGATAGCGCTGATCGCCGCTGCTGATCAAACCGATATCCCCGCCGGCCTTGATCTCGCTCCCCACATTGGTGACCTGTGTCACTTCATCGTGCTGGGTTTGCTTGCTGCCAAAACTGCCTTTTTTCTTCATGTCGTACAGCGAGTAGTCGCTGTCTTGCGCTGCCAGCAACTGCAGCTTGTCACCCGCGACCAGATAGGCCTCATCTCCCGCGTCGACCTTGCTGGAAACCAGCGTCAGGTCCTGACCGGCGCTTAGCGCAACACTGCCGCCGGCATTGACCGTCGTGGAAACCTGGGTGACGTGGTCTTCCTGGGTCGTGACCTTTTTGGTCTTGCTGTACGAATGCTGCTCATCGGCCGCCGATGCCAGGGTCAAGTCGCCTGTGGCTGCGATGGCGATGTCGCGCTTGGCGTCGATCTGGCTGGCGATGACCGAAACGTCGCGGCCGGCCTGAATGCTCAGGTCCTGCCCTGCCGCCACGCTGGAGCCGTACTGGGTGACCGTCTGGTCGTAACGATCAGCGCCATAGTTATTGCTGACGACCTGCTGGACGGAGGTGATGTTGACGTCTCGACCCGCGTTGATGGTGGTGTTTGCGCCGCTGCTCAGCACCCCGCCGCTGTTGTTGACGTCGCGACCGGCACTGATCGCCAGGCTGTTTGCCGCTTCGATACGCGCCGCGCTGTCGACCACGTCGGTCTGCTGGCTGTAGCTACCGTCACTGACTTGGTGACTGGTGACCGTACGCTCGTTGATCACATCGCCGTCGACAGCCTTCACGCTGACGTCGCGCCCGGTGATGATGCCACCGGCCTGATTGACCACGTCATTGCCCGCCAACAGGTCGAGGCGACTGCCTGCCTGGATCAAGCCACTGTTGACCAGGTCGTTGCCAGCGGCAGCAGACAGGTTGTTGGTGGCTTTCAGGGTGCCGGCGTTGTCGAGGTTCTGCCCGGCGATCAGGGTTACATCGCTGCCCTGGATCAAGGCACCGTTCGGGGCCAGGCGGTTGTTGGCGTTGGCCAGGTACAGCACCGGCACCAGGACGGTCTGACCGTCGACGACTTCGTTTTCCATCCAGACGATGTCGTGGGTCAGTGCGGCGACCTGTTCCGAGGTGAGGCTTACGCCCACGGACAGGTTCAGCTCGTTCTTGCTGGCGATGGCGTTGTCCATCAGGTACTTGAACTGGGCGTCGTTCGAGGTTTCACCGTCGATGAACGCCTGACCGGTGCCGGCCACGACGGCTTGCTGGACCAGTCGCTGTTCGTAGAAACCATCTCCCAGACGCTTGGCGCTGTCATCCGGGTTGTAGCCGAGGCCGGCCAACAGGTAATCCGAACTCATGAACTGCTTGAGGTCGGTGAGCGCCGGGTTGGTTTCGATCAGGTACTTCTGCGGCTGGGACTGGCCGGTGCTGCTCGGCAAGCCTTGTACGCGGGCAACGGTCTGGCTGCCGGCCGTAGTGATTTGCGAGGGAACCGTTGATGGGGTTGTCGAAGCGAAAGCCGGGGCGACCGTCAGTGGGGGCGCGGGCAGCACGCCGGCAGCGACAGGCAGGCCCGCAAGGTTCGACCCCGTGATCCCGCTCATGACTGCCGGGTCGCGTGAGTCCGAACTGTGTACCGGTAACGGGATGGCGCCCGTGCCGGCATCGGCTGGCGCGGTGACACTGATGGTTGACGCGCCACCGGCAATCGCGTTGACCTGGCGGACGTCATTAGACAAGTGACGATCAGCCGCTGATTCCTGGGTGTGATTGCCCAGTTGAAGATCAAGCGACTGAACATTCGGCACGGCCTGGTTGCGTTGCGTCGAGGCAATGCTTGCACCGCCAAAGGTCCAGCTTTGCGGAGCGCTGCTGGTCAGAGAGGCCTGGGTAGCGCTGCTGTCCTGCCCGCTCAGACGGAACAGCCCGTTCTGGCCGGTTGGCATACTGAAGCCTGGCAGGGTCAGCGGGTTGACTTGCTGTTGAGCCAGGTTGGGCGGGAGTTGGGCGTTGAGATTGATGATGGTCGGCGCAGGCTGCCCACTGAGCTGGGTCGAGCCGACGCGTGAAGCCGTGGCTCCCGTTGTAACGCCCTCACGCACGACGCTGTTGGTCAGGTTTTGTGCCGCATTGACCTGCACCGAGCCACCTGCCTGCACCACCGCACTGGCGTAGGACGTCGGGCTGTTGTAAGTCACCAGGGTGTCGAACGGGGTTGCGGACTGGATCGCGTCCGGTGCGGCGGCGCGCACGCCGTCACTGTAGTGAGGCAGCGCAAAGTCGTACCACAGGGAACCTGCGGGCACGCTGATATGTACCTCACCGAATCGGATGTAGGTCTCCAGGTTCTTGCCGCCAGGGTGCGGTTGTACCTGCACGACGGATTCAGTGCCGGAACTGTTCCAGAAATGGATATTGGGCCGGGAAAATGTCGGATCGCTGCCACCGACGTATCCCGCGACGCCTGGATCGTAGGCCGGATCATTGGCCGCGTTGTAAGCCATAATCGAAGCCCACAGACCAAAGTCGGAAGTCTGCTGCTGATCCGAAAGAGCGATGGATCGGCGCACGGTGTAGTCACCTACAGAAGCCCCCTGGTTCGTGAAAGTCTGCAGGTCGAGCGTGAGGTTGTTGCCTGCGCTGAGGGTCGATGCCTGATTGAGAAACGCCCCGCCGCTGGCCAGAAAGTTGCGCCCCGCCGTCATGCTGGCCGATGGGGAATCCTGAACGATCTGTGACTGATAGTTTTCCACCCAGACCGCATAGCTGTCGGCTCCCACCTGGGCAAGCGGTTCGAGTGTCGAGCAGGTGTAGCACTGCACGCCGATATACCCGGAGACCAAACCGCCCGTAGCCTGAAACACGTCCTTGCGGTTCTCGATGCTGTCGGCTGACAGGACGAGGTCGCCCACACTTTCAATGGACGCGGAGACGTTGGAGATCGAGGCACTGCGTCCATTGTTATCGTCCCTGGCGATGCTGATGTCGCCACCGCTGTAGACGTCGGCATAACGGTTAGTGAAGTCATTCACCCGCAACGCCATGTCGCCGCCGCTGAAGATCAGCCCGTTCTGATTGAACAGCGAGGTAGCATTCACGCGCAGATTGGCGGCGCTGCCTAACGTGCCCTGGTTATTCAGATAACCCGCATTGACGGTCAGCGCCCCGGCTGAAGTGAGGCGGCCAAGGTTGGTCAGGCTGCCACCCGTACTCACGGTTGCGCTCGTGCCAGCGGTGATGCTCGCCACAGAGGCTAGATCGATCTGCGATGCGCTCAGATTCAGATTGCCGGCACCACTCACACTGCCGTTGCCGTTATAGGCACCGCCCAGCGCAAGGGCCAGGCTACCGTTACTGGCAATCAACCCGTCGTTATGCCAGTTCCCCCCGCTCCCGGTGAAGCTGTCGGAGGCCAACAATTGGCCGCTGGCGGTCTGGACGAAGTTGTTGACGTTGACGTTCAGGCGTCCGGCCTGAATGACACTGCTGTTGGTCCAGCTGTCGGCGTTGAGGGTCAGGCCGCCACGAGTGACGAGCGTGCCGCCGGCCGCCAGGGCGTTCGCGGTGGAGATATCGAAGGTGCCGGTGCCGACATGCAGCACGCTGCCGCCGGTATTGAGGAAGCTGCCGGCGCCGAGGGTCAGGTCGACGTTGGCGGTTTCGAGCGTGCCGTTGCTGTTGTCGAACACGCCGCCGATCTGGAAGTTGGTTTTGCCGCTGGTGCCCAAGGCCCGCAACTGGCCCGTGCGGTTGTCGAGACTCGCGGCACTGATCGCCAGGGTGCTGTCGCTTTCGATGATGCCCAACTGGTTGTTGAGGGCACCGCTGAGGGTCAGGTCGATCTGGCTGCCGGCAATCTGGCCGTCGTTGCTGCCGCTGTTGTCGAAGTTGTTGGCGCTGACGTTGACCCGACCCGTGGCGTAGAGGCCGCCGTTGCGGTTGTCGAAGTCAGCGGTATGGATGAGCGCATCGCCGGTTTGCGCGGAGATCCGCCCGCCGTAGTTGTCGATGCCGGCCAGCGCGGTGAGGCTCAGGCTTTGTGCC
Source organism: Pseudomonas botevensis (assembly GCF_019145475.1). Taxonomy (GTDB): domain Bacteria; phylum Pseudomonadota; class Gammaproteobacteria; order Pseudomonadales; family Pseudomonadaceae; genus Aquipseudomonas; species Aquipseudomonas botevensis. Next base: position 47,127 of record NZ_JAHTKI010000020.1, on the reverse strand, counting down.
TGAGTAATGCCCCCCTGATTGTGGTTGGCCAGGTCGTAACCGTTTTTCAACACACCCGTGAGGTGAGCACTGAACGCGCCTTGCAAGCTGGCCAGGACGCCGCCACGGTTGTCGAGATTGCCGGCGCTGACGGTGAAGTCACCGGCCTGAGCGATAATCCGGCCGCTCTGATTGTCGATGTCGCCGGAAACGCCAAGCCCCAGGGCGCCCAGGCTTTGCAGTGCGCCCTGGCTGTTGGCCAGACTGGCGGCTTGCAGTTGCAGAGCGCCGTTCTGGCTGTAGATCAAACCATCGGCGTTGTTCTGCACCGCGCCAGTGGCGGTGAGCAAGAGCTGACCGCCGGAGGCAACGGTCCCTCGATTGCTGTTATCGAGACCACCCGTAAACAGCGTCAGCAATCCCTGGCTGACCAGTTGACCGCCCTGGTTGTTGATCTGGCTGCTGTGCTGGATCAACAACGGGCCGGCGCTGGCCAGTTTGCCATTGGTGTTGTTCAGGACTGCGAGCAGGTCAAGGGTGATTGCGCCGTTACCGACCAGGTGCCCGGCGCTGTTATCCAGCGTACTGCCGGTAAAACTCAGGTCCTGTTGCGCATTGATAACGCCCGCCGCGTTGCCGAGGGTCATCGCCTGCACGATGAGGGCCGCGCCGCTGTCGATCAGACCGTTCTGCCCGTTATTGAGCAGGCCAGCCACGGTCAGTGTCTGGCCGGTGCCGCTGGACAGAATGCCGCCGCTATTGTCGAGGCTGGCAGCGCTGACCATCAGCGCGTTCTGACTGACCAGCGCACCGGCGCCGCTGTTGAGCAGCGCGCCGCTGACATTGACGCTCAAGTCACCGTTGCGGCTCGAGAGCGTGCCGTTGTTACGGTTGTCGAGGCTGGCGGCGCTGAGGTCGAGCCCCTGCCAACCGGAGATCAGGCCATTCTGATTGAGCAGGCTGCCAACATTGAGGCTGAGCTGCTGGCTGCTGATCAGTTTGCCGCCGCTGTTGTCGAAGGTCCGTCCGGCCAGGCTGAAGCGCTGGCTGCTGGAGACTTCGCCCCCCTGGTTGTTCAGGTCACGCAGATGGCTGATGCTCAACGGTCCCTTGGCGGTGACCAGACCGTTCTGGTTGTTCAGGTCGCTGCCGCGCAGATCCAGCGAGATCCCGGCATTACTCAGTAGGCGGCCACCGTTCTGGGTCAAGGCCCCCAGGTTCAGGCCAATGTCGCTGACCGCCGACACTTCACCGCCATTGCTGGAATCCAGCCTGTCGGCAGTCAGGCTCAAGCCGCCCTGGCTGTTGATCAGGCCATTGTTGCGGTTGTCCAGGGCGGCGGCGTCAAGGGTGAGCGCTGTGCCGCCGAGCAGTTCGCCACTCTGATTGTCCAGGTCGGCAGAACCGATATTGAGCGCCTGCGCAGCGTTGATCAGGCCACCGTTCTGGTTGCTCAACAATCCGCTCACGTTCAGCGTGAGGTCGCCACGGCTGGTCATGGTGCCGCCGCTGTTATCCAGCGAGGCTGCCGCCGCGTCGAGGCTGGCGGCGGCGATCAGGCCTTTGACGTTGCTCAATGCCTGAGCGATGCGCAGGGTCACCGCCTGATTGCTCAGCAACTTGCCGCTGCTGTTATCCAGGTGTTGCGCCGCGAGGGTAAACCCTTGGGCGCTGGAAATTTCCCCGCCCTGGTTGGCGACGTCATTGAGGTTTTTCAGCACCAGAGTCGGCGCGTTGATCAAACCGTTCTGATTGTTCAATTGACCGTTGTTCAGGTCGAGCGTCAGTCCGGTGTTGCTGAACAATTGGCCGCCCTGCTGATCCAGGCCGGTAACGTGGGCGGTCAGGCCCGCGTTACTGCCGATATGGCCGTTGTCCTGGTTGGTGACCTGCCCGGCATCAAGCGTCAGGGTGCTGCCGCTGCCCAGATTGCCGCCATGGCTGTTGTCGAACGCGCCGGTGGTAACGCTGACGGCACCCTTGCCGCTGATGGTGCCGAACTGGCTGTTATCGAGGCTGGCGCTGTGCAGGTTCAGGTCGGCGTCGGTGACCAGTTGACCCCCCTCGTTGCGGATCGCCCCCATGCTGCTGACGCTCAGAGTGCCAGCGCTGGACAGGCTGCCGGCAGTGTTGATCAGGGCGTTCACACGAACCCCGAGTGTGCCTTCGCTGCTGAACAGACCGAGGCTGTTATCCAGCGTAGCGCCGAGGCCGACGTCAATACCTTGCTGGCTGAGCAAGGTGCCGCCGGTGTTGTCCAGACCGGTGCCGAGCACACTCAGACCGGCCTTGCCGGAGAGCAGGCCCTTGTTGCGGTTGATGATCTGATCGACCTTCAGTGCCAGCGTGTCCTGGGCAAAGATCTGCCCGCTGTCGCTGTTGTCCAGTTGCTGGCCGAGCAGCGTCAGGCCGCCCTGGCTGAAGATTTCGCCACCACGGTTATCGACGCTGCCGACCTTGAGATCCAGCGCATTGGTTGCACCGATCAAGCCACTCAGACTGTTGTCCAGCGTGTCGGCGGTCAGGCTCAGGCGACCTTGAGCGATCAATTGCCCGGCGTGCTGCTGCAAGCTGCCAAGGGTGACGGTGGCGTCTTTCCTGGCTGCGATCTGCCCTTGGCTGTTGTCGGTAACGCCAGCACTGAGGAGCAGATTGCCGTCGGCGATCACGGTGCCGTTGTGGTTGGTGAGGGCGTTATCGACTGCCAGATTCAAATCATCGTGGCTGCTGATCAAACCGTTGGTGTTGTCCAGGCTGGCACTGCGCATGTCCAGCGCGGCAGCGGAAATCACCCCGTTGAGGTTGGTCAACGCCTGCGCCAGATGCAGGGTCAGTGCCTGATTGCTGAGCAACTTTGCGTTGCTGTTATCGAGCGAGCGGGCATCGACGGTGAAAGCCTGGGCACTGGAGATTTCGCCATTCTGGTTGGCGACATCCGTGAGGTTTTTCAGCAGCAACGTGCCGGGGGCGTTGATCAATCCGCCCTGATTGTTCAACTGACCGTGGTGCAGATCCAGGCTCAGCGCGGCATTGCTGAACAGTTCACCGCCTTGCTGATCGAGGCCGGTGACGTCTGCAGTCAAGGCCATGGCGCTGGCGATTTGGCCAGTGTCCTGATTGGTCACCTGGGCCGCGCTCAGGCCCAGGGTGTCGGCACTGGTCAGGCGGCCACCGTGGCTGTTGTCGAAAGCGCCGGTAGTGACCCGGGTGGCGCCTTTGCCGGACAGTACGCCGTTGTTTCGGTTATCCAGGCTGCCACTGTTGAGCGTCAACCCGGCGTCGGTGGTCATCGAACCGCCCTGATTGCTCAACACGCCGACGGTCGTCACGTTCAGCGCGCCGGCACTGCTCAGACTGCCCGCACTGTCGTTCAGGCTGGCGGCGTTGACCGTCAGGGTCGCTTCGCTGCTGAGCAGACCGGCGCTGTTATCCAGATCGCCGGCAAGTTTGATGGCCAGGCCATTCTGGCTGGCAAGCGTCCCCCCGGCATTGTTCAGGCTCGTGCCGTCGAGGCTGAGCGTATCGCCGAAAAGCAGGCCCTTGCTCTGATTGATCAGGTTGGCGACGGTCAACCCCAGCGCGGTGCCCGCCACAACCTTGCCACCGTCGCTGTTGTTCAGTTGCTGGCCGACGATGCTGACATCCGCCGCGCTGGAGATTTCTCCAGCGCGGTTATCGATATCACCCACCGTGAGCTTCAGCGCTTTTGTCGCTCCGACCAGCCCACCCTGACGGTTATCCAGCGTAGAACCCGTCAGCGTCAGGGCGCCCTGGGCGACCAATTGCCCGCCCTGCTGGCTCAATGCGTCGATGTTGGCGATCAGGTCACTCTGGCTGGCGATGCGACCGGCGTTATTGAGCACCACCCCCGCTTGCAGTTGCACCAGGCCCACGGCGCTGAGCAATCCGCCCTGGTTATCCAGACGCTGGCCGGTGAACGCGATGCCGCCCTTGCTGCCGAGCAGGCCTTGCTGACCGTTATCCAACTGATCGATGAACAGTTGCACGTCCTTGCCGGCGTTGATGGCACCGCCGCGATTGTCCAGGCTCTGACTCTGAATAGTCATCAGCCCCTTGGCCTGCACGCTGCCGCCGCTCTGATTGTTGAGCGACGTATCGACATCCAAGTCGAGGTTGCCGTCAGTCACCAGGCTGCCCGCCTGGCTGTTGTCCAGGCTCCCGACGCTGGCGCTCAGCCCTTGCCCGGCGCCCAATGTACCGGCCTGGTTATCCACGGCACCGCTGATCGCCAGACTCAGGCGCTGGTCAGCCATCACCTGCCCGCCGGCATTGCCCAGACTCATGGCGGCAATCGTGCTGTTACCGGTGCTGGACAACTCGCCATTCGGGTTGAGCAGCGCACCGCTGAGTTTCAGGCTCAGGTCGGCATCGCTGCTGACGCTGCCATTGCTGTTGTCGAGCCGAGCAGCGCCGATATCCACACCGACCCCGGAGATCAGCCCCCGGACGTTGGCCAGGGCCAGATCGATTCGCACGGTCAATGCCTGATTGCTGATCAGCTTGCCGCCGGTGTTGTCCAGACTCTGCGCGGCCAGGATAAATGCCTTGGCGCTGGAAATCTCACCACCCTGGTTAGCGACGGCACTCAGGTTCTTCAGGAGCAATTGACCTGGCGCCGTGATCAGACCACCCTGGTTATTCAACTGACCATTGCTCAGGTCCAGGCTGACATCGCCATTGCTGAACAATTGACCACCCGTGTGCTGATCGAGACCGGCAATGGTCGCGGTCAACGCCATGGCGCTGGCAATGCGGCCAGCCGCGCTGTTATTCACTTGTCCGGCGGTAAGCACCAGCCCGCCGGTACTGGTCAGGCTGCCACTTTGCTGGTTGGCGAAGTCGCCGGTTTTGAGCACCACGCCTTTACCGGCAATACGACCTTGCTGGCTGTTGTCGAGGCTGCCACTGGTCAGCGTCAGGCCGGCATCGGTGAGCAAGGCTCCACCCTCGTTGGCGATCGCCCCGCTGCTGGCGATGCTCAAGCCGCCCGCGCTGGAAATACTGCCACCGTTGTTCCCCAGGCTTTGCGCTTGCACATTGACCGTGCCGTCGCCGCGCAACGTGCCTTGAGTGTTGTTCAGTTGGCTGGCGAGGACCAGGTTGAGGTTGCGTTTGGCATACAGGCTGCCAGCCCCGCTGTTGTCCAGTTGGCCGGCATTGATTTGCACATTCTGCTGGCCAGCGATCACGCCCTTGAGCTGATTGTTCAAGCGCGTGAGCATCAGTGCGATATCACCGTTGGCCAGGATCTGGCCATTGCTGCTGTTGTCCGCCAGGCCAGTATTCACCGTCAGGCCACCCAGGCTCGACACTTCACCATTGCGGTTATCCAGCGAAACAGCGCTGATTGCGAGATTGCCACCGGCATTGAATAACCCGAACTGATTGAGCAGCGGCCCGGCCATTCGGGCGGTGAGCGCTCCACCACTGAGCAGTTGGCCTTTTTGCTGGTTGTCCAGCGTGCCCGCCAGGTTCAGGTCCAAGGTCCCGTGACTGACCAGCGAACCCTGCTGGCTGTTGTCCAGCGCCCCCGCGCCGATCTGCAGGTTCTGCTGACCAAGAACCCGTCCACCCCGGTTATTCATCTGACCACTGGCGGTGATACTCAGGTTCTGCCCGGCACCGATCAATCCGGCGACGTTATCCAGAGTCGCCACCTGCAAGGTGCTGGCAGCCAGGCTGGACAGCTCGCCGCCGCTGTTATCCGCATACCCGGCGTTCACACTGAGGTTGCCGGTGCTGGTCATCAGGCCTCCCTGACTGTTCAACAACTGGCTCGCCGTGACGCCAAGGTTGCCCTGGCTCAACACGCGACCTTTCTGCCGGTTATCGAGTGTCGCGGTGGAGATTTGCGTGCTGCCCTGCCCGCTCAGCGTTCCGCCCTGGTTGAACAGGGTCTGCGCCACCGTTGCCTGCAAGCCGCGACTGGCGATGATGCTGCCGGTGTTGCTCAGGTTTTGTGCCGTGATGCTCACATCGCCGGTCGCGTTACGGCTGTTGTCGGCATTCAGACCGGCCTCGATCACCGCCTGATTGCTCAGTTGCCCGCCGCTTGAAAGGCTGATGCGATCGCGGGCCGCGAGGTTCTGTTGCGTATTGAGATCGCCCGAAGTGGTCGCGGCAAGGCTGCTGCCGGCATACACCGGTCCGCTGACATCGAGGCTCGCCGCCTTGACATTCACCGCGCCACTGGCGGCGGTCTGGGCCATGCTCAGGTGGCCGTTGACGTCGAGCTGGATGTCACCGCCACTGGCGGCCAGGTTGCCTGCCAGCCGCACCCCGACCCCCGCTTCGGTGCCGACCAGTTTGATCGCCCCGGCGTACATTCCGCCCAAGGCACTGGAATCGATGGCCAGTGCCGGAGCATCTGCCGGGCTGGCGGCACGTGGCGTCGCTGCCAGGGTCTGTGCGTTGACATCGTTGCGGCCGGCGACAATGGCGAGATTGTTCGCCTGGATGGCCGCGTTGATTTTCGCCGATCGCGTGATGATCTCGAAGCTGTCGATGTTGTTGGCGTTGAGGCCCACGCCGTCAATGGACACGCTGCCGCCGTCCACTTGGTAATGATCCAGACCGCCTGCGCCGTCCAGCACCGGCGTGCCCGTCGTGAGGGTGACCCGAGGAATATTGATAAACCCACAGCCGTTGCAGCCAATGCCATACGGGTTGGCCACAATCACCCGCGCCGACTGTCCGGCCACTTCGGTGTAGCCGTTGAGCTGGCTGGGGCTGCCGCCATTGACTTCGTTGAGGATGGTTTGCGCGGCGACCCGGTTGGTCATGTTCGGGTTGCCGACGATGATCCCGCCCAACTGCGTCGACCCGGTTTGTGCCGCGACGTTGTTGAGAATCAGCCCCTGGGCGCCGACGTTGTAATCGTGAAACTGGTTATGCGACAAACCCGAGGCGTTCGGCGCAGCAATGTTGACGATCGGCACGCCATTGCCCGCCTGCCCGAGACTGGTCCCCGGCGCACTGACCACAATCCCGTCCGCCTGCGCCAGCAGCGGTTGCCAGAACATGGCGTTGGCCAGGATGAACGCCAGCCCGCGTTTGGACATGCCCAGAAAGCGCTCACGGGACTTCAGGGCAGCAGAGGGCTGGCGAGCCAGGAAGGCAAGTTGGCGAACGTCCATGTCGAGGTCTCGAAGTGGCAGCTGTTTAAGGGAAAAGGCGAATCAGAGAAGAACATCCAGCCGGAAATAGATCGGTGCTTCACGCTCGCTCAACGCGTCGGGGCGCTCCAGCGAATGGGCGAAGGTCACACTCGCCGCCAGGTGCTGGCCCTTGGCGAAAAGCTCGATCGAGTCACTGGACAACCGGCCGTGTTGCGTGCCGTTGTAGCGATCGTGGCTGATCACGCCCTGGTCGTAGCCCAGGCTGCTGCCGTATTCCGTCAGCACTGGACTCAGCCACGCCCAACTCACCGGTCGACTCCAGCGCAAGTCGTTGCGCCAGTAGCCGCCGCTGTCGCCGGACAACTGCTGATCCTTGTAACCACGGATCGACGACAACCCGCCCAGGCTCAGGCGTTGTGGGCTGAACAACACGTCTTCACTGCGTTGACCGGTCATCAGGCTGCTGAAACTCAGCGACTCTTCCCACAGCTTGAAGGGCTGCAAGTAGCTCAGGGTGCCGGTGTATTTGCGGTAGCGTGCATCCGGTTCGCCCGGTCCCGGATGGTCGTTGCTCTGGGCATCGAAAGCGCCGATACCGTCCTGCATGCCCAGGTCGAGGTTGACGAAGGCAGAGCCGACCCGCCGTCCGTGGTTGAACCCCAATTGCGCCTCGCTCAGTTGGTTGCTGCTCAGCGCCAGCTTGCTGTCTTCGATGAAATTGTGGGTGCTCAGGTGGGACACGTCGGCGCTCAGGGACGTCTTGCTCACGGCATCGCGGTAGATCACCCGCTCGGCCTTGAATTGATGGTTCTGACTGTCACCGGTCTGCTTGAAGTTGAAACCATTGGCCTGCGCCTGAGAGCGGTAGTTGCTCTGGCTGTAGGCATAACTGAAATTCCACCAGCCCCACGGCAGGTTGTAATTGAGCGTGGCGTTGTCGGACGTATGCTGGTGATCGCTCACCGCATCGTGACCGCCGCGCAACGACAACTGATCGGCCAGACCCAGCGGGCTGTCCCAATCCAGCGTGGTGTCCCACTGTTGCTCGCCCGTGCTGCGCTGGCCGTCATTGCTGCGGGACAGTCCGGCGCGCCAGGGTTTTTGCGGGGTGTTTTTGACCAGCACCTCACTGCCACCGACGTTATTGCCCGGCGTCAGCTCCATCTGCGCCTGATTCGATGGCAGGCGATTCAGTTGGTCGACCAGTTGTTCGATCTCGCGCAGATTGACCAGCTCGCCGGTTTTACCCGGAAAAGCCATGGCCAGTTCACGGTCCGACAGCCGGCTGCCCTGCGCGCCTTTCAATCCTTCGAGCTTGCCCTCGACCACCAGCACACGCAGGTGACCGCTGGAAAGATCCTGCTGTGGCAGATAAGCACGGCTGGTGACCAGGCCTTTTTCGATGTAGTGATCGGTGATGACTTTGAGCAGCTCATTGAGCTGGGGAACGCCCAGGCACTGACCGACATAAGGCTTGAGCAAGCGCTCGCGCTCGGCGGCTGACAGGCTCTGCGCGCCTTTGAGTTCGATGTCCTTGATGAGGAAGCAACGGGTATCGGAAGGAATGGCCGGTGCTGCCGGTGCCGCACCGTTACCCGGCAATGCCTTGAGTTCTTCAAGACGCTGGCGCTGCTCTTCAAGCAGGCGATCCTGGCGGTCGCGGATCAGGTCTTGTTCACCGGGAGTCGGCGCTGCCTGGGCATCGATAATGCTGGCCTGAGCGATGATGAAAAGCGCCAGAGAGGTGCTCATCCTGAGAGTTGAAACGCGCATGCCCGCCCCTCCATGAAGGCACTACGCCATCAATTTTCGGCGATGCTATGGTGGCGCTTTAATGGCGTCAATTTCTCACGCATGAAACTAATTTCATCCTCTGGAGTGGCGTATTTCTTGACCCAAAACGCCACAACGAGTAACGCCGAACTCCCGCACGAGGGACAAAAAAAGGGCGGCCAACCGGCCGCCCGAAGCGTACTGCCACGAGAGTCCTTACAACGTCAGCTGTCCGCGCTCCTCCTCCGTCAGCTGTTGTTTGGCCTGGTCATCCAGCGCCCCTGCTCCCAACACCTGCACCGGGCTGTTCGGGTTGTAACCCGGCGCGGGTGCGCGGCTGGCGCCGTCGCGGTTGGGGGCCAGTTGTTCGCTGCCGAAGCTGATGACTTGCACGGTGAAAACCGAGGCCTGGTTTTGTCGTGAGGCGGCCTGTTGCTGACGCGCGACGTCTTCTGCCGCTTGCGTGGCGGAGGATGCGGCGGAGCTGGCCGAGGTGATGGCGCCGGTGTTGACCGCTGCCACCACCGGAACGCCGGTGGCCTTGCCTTGCACCGCAATGTTGGCGGCGTTGACCACTGTCAGCGCGGCGATGTTGACGTTGCCGGAGACGCGGATCCCCGCCTCGCCTGCGTCGATGGTCCCCAGCGGCGCGATCAGGTCGATGTCGCCCGGCGCCACTTCGGCAATCGGGTTCAGAGTGGCGATACCGGCACCGGTGCTCGGCACCGAAGGCGACAGGGTCACGTTGCCCCAGGTGTCGTACACGCGTTTGGGCGGGGTGTAGACCACGGTGGTTTTCGAGCCGCGGCCGGCGTTGATGTCGCCCTCGGCGGACCAGCCGAGAATCGAGCCGCCGAAGGTGGTCATGATCCGGCTCTGGCCCAGCAGGATGCTGCCCTGGGAATAGAGCTGAATGTTGCCCGAACCCTGAGTGATGATCCCCGCCGTGGACGGCGGTGCCGCGCCTTCGATGCCGAATACCTGGCCGCCGCCCGGCGTGAGCATCTGGATGTCGCCGCCGAACAGGGTCTTGACCCCGGCACCGCCGTAGAGGGTGATGTCGCCGTCGTAGCGGATCGGGTTGCCAGCCACATCAACGCTCGGGAACAACGCCGCAATGGCGTTGCGGCCGCGCAGGTAACTGCCTTTGCGCGGGCCATCGGCGTCGGTGTATTCGAGGCCGCCGGCACGCAGTTCGGCGAAGTACACCTGCCGCGCGAAGACCGCCTGCTCGGCACCCGGCAACGCGGCGAAGAAGGCTTTGGCCTGTTCTTCGTTGCCGCTGAAGCCGTAGCCGAGGGTCAGCCAGCTCTGCAATTCGCCAAGGTAGGTCTTGACCACTTTGCCTGGCTGACCGCTGAGGGCGGTGTCCGGACTGGCGAGGTTTTGCGGGTTCAGATAGCGCGCGATGAACCGCGAATAATCCGGCCCTTGGGCGCCTGCGCCGGCCTGCAGCACGATGCTCGCACCCGGAGTTTTGTCCCCCGCCACCAGAGGCCCGAGGCTGATGATGCTGGCGCGATCCTCCATCAGGATGTTGCGCCCGGCGTTGATGTCCAGCACGCCGGGGCCGGCGATGTCGAAGCTGCTGTAGAGAATGTCGCGCCCCGCCGAAACCCGCGACACATCACGCGGGTCGTTGTGAATGAACAGGTTGCCGGTGGAGGTGACGCTGTCGACGCCGTCGCCCATGTCGCTCGCCCCGGCAACGGTCTGGCCCAGGTAGCTGCCGGACGCCACGATGTCGCGCCCGGCGAGCATCCACACCGGGCCTGCGGCTTCGTACCAGGTGCGTTTCGACGGATCGAAACTCAACGTCTCGCCGCTGCGGATACCGATCAGGTCGCCGTTCAAGGCATAGAAACGCGCCGGTGCCTGCACACCGCTCGACCCGGAATAGCTGTCGGCACCGAAGGCGAACAAGGGGTAACGAATGTTGCGGTTTGCCCGATTGCCATCACTGCCGTAATTGCTCACGAGCGGCTGGTTGGCACTGCTGCTGGCGTAGCCGTCGAAGGCCGGAGCAAACGGCGTGGCAATGGCCGACAGGCTCGCGCCGGACTGGTTGATCCCATAGCCGCCGGCATAGATCGAATTGCCCGCCAGCAACTCCAGTTGCCCGGCATGCGAAGGGGCCAGCAACAGCGAATAACTCAGGAGCGGATAGACGCTGGAGATGTTGTAGGCGGCGGACGGCCCGGCATAGATCGAGCCTTGCGCCGCGACCGCGCGCAGGATCGACGGATAGACAAAGCGGCCGTCGGTCGGTGACGTGTTGGTCCCGGTGGTCAGGGTGCCGCCCTCGGTAACCTCGGCCATCTGCGTACTCGGCGTGAGATTGCCGCCAGCGGAAAACAGGTCGATGGCCGTGTGATCGGTCCACAGCGAGAAGCTGCTCAGGCCGCCGCCCGTGTGCTCGACACCGTCCGCGTCGGTGAACGGCGTGGAGTTCTGCAAACGCACCCGTCCCGGATCCGCCGTCCCTCCCAGCACCAGATCACCCCGGGTACTCAGGCGCATGCCCGAATCCCCGGGAATCAGCACCAGCCCACCGCCGGCATTGCCGATGGTCGCAGTGAACGGGTCGAAGGCGCGCACTTCGCGCGGGTCCTGATAAGCGGAATAGGCGCCGTATTGCAGGTTGATCGCGCCCAGCGCGCCCCCCGTCAATTGCGCCGCGCCCCGCAGGTTGATCAGGGCGCCTTGCAGATCATGACGCGGCGCGGCTACGCCGGCTTTACCCGAGCGCGCTTCGAGCGACGGATTCAAGGTGCCGCCGATGCGCACATCCAGATCGCCACCGCCGGTCAGTTGCAGACTGCCGTCGCTGCCCACCCGTCCGGTGCTGCCGACCGCGACGATCAGCCCCTGACTGCGCGGATTCACACCGCTGTCGCCCAACGGCCGGAGCATCCCGCCATCGCCCCCCGCGCGCAGGCTGACGTTGCCGCCACCGAGCGCACCGAACCCGGTGAAGCCGACCAGATACGGCCCGGTGTCGACGCTTTGATCCGGCAACGGCTGGGTCGCGTAGCTGCCGAAGTTGATCCACCAGGCGGCGGGCACATCCGCGTTGCCGCTGCCCTGACGCCAGAGCCAGTTGCCCACCGACACGCTGGCCACCTGCTCGCGCAATGCGGCTTGTGAGTTGACGCCCCGGCGTCCCTCGAGATCCCCGGACACCGAGCCGCCGGCATTGATCGTCAGGTTGCCGCCCAATTCCGGATACCAGGCCTGATAGAGACTGTCGCTGCCACCGTTGACCCATTTTTCGTAATCGCCACCCTGACTGCCCAGCACCGAACCGTCGTCCGACAGCCGCCCCCGTGGCAGGTTGTATTGCGGATCGACATCGCGGGACTGAGTACCGGCGGTGTACACGCCAAACGGCGAGTCCATGCTCAGGTTGCCGGCGGCCAGCAGATCCAGATCGCCGGTGCCGGTACGCAGCACGCTGAACATTTGCGAGTGGGTGGTGACGGTGATCCCGCCCTTGTTCGGCGTGCAGGAGTTCGGGTCGATATCGCACCAGAACAGGTCGTCGTCGATAATCGGCGTGCCCGGCGTCATGCCCAGGATGTTGCCCTCGGCCCAAAGGAATTTGGCGGGCGCGATGCAGGCACCGGGCAGAACGTCGCAATAGAACATGTCCTCGTCTTTCACCACTTCGCCCGCCGGATAGCCGAGCGGATTGCCTTCGGCCCAGACGGTGTCGAGTTTTTTCTCCACCACTTTCAAGCCGTAATGGGTATCCGCCAGGCGCAGGTTGCCGTCGGCCGTCAGCGGCTTCAGGGCACGACTGTCGGCGGCCTCGAGATCGGCGCCGGCCACCAGACGCAGTGACCACGAAGAGCTGCCCGCCGGCAGCATGCTCGCGATGGCCCAGTTGCGACCTTGCTGGGTGGTGTTGGTGTAGCCGCGCAGTTCGATGAACTGCGTGCCATCGGCCAGTACCACGTCGGTCAGGGACGGAATCAGCGAGCCGCGCAGCAACGCCAGCGCACCGCTCAACTTGACCCCGCCGACCTTGTTGTCCGCACCTACCGCACCCGGCAGCGGCACGCCTTTGGGCCAGAGCATGGCTTGCAGGGCGGTGGCGTTGTTCAAGCGGATACCGGCGCCCAGGCGACTGCCGGCCGGCAGGGTCACGCTGTCCTGGAGCAAGGTCCCGGCGGCGTACAGCAAATCGCCCGCCGCATCGTGGACGGCGCCGGACAACACGGTGCCGGCCGCCAGCGTGTAGTCGCCGGCCAGCACGCCCTCCGTCGGCAGCAAGGTGCCGCTGGCGAAGGTCGTCGCCTGAATCGGCAAGTCATAGTTCAACGTGGTGCCCGCCGGAAATTGCGTACCCTCGGCGAGGGTCACGCCCGTGCCCGGCACGATCAGGTCGCCACCGAATGGCTGCACGCCCGGCAGCAGTTTCCAGCCGGCATCATCGACAGTCTCCGGCGGCGGCGCGAAACCGTCGTTGAGGCTGCCGTAGATGTCGAGGTTGCCGCCGGCACGCATCACCAGGCTGGCGGACTCGCCGGAGCCATAAATCGCGGTTTTCTGCGTATGCGGGTTGAGGCTGGCGTAGCGGTAACGGGACAGATCGATATCGCCCTCCACCACCAGATCGCCGTCAGCCGTCTGGCTGGCAATCTCCACGCCCGGACGCAGATGGAACGCATCGGCGTAGGTGGCGTTATTGAGGCCGGCGAGTTTGCGTTGCAGCAGATCGCTGTTATTCAGCGCCGCATCGATGAATGCGCCGTTGTCTGCGTCAATCCGGTCGAACAGCGCCTGATCGATCACCTGATACGGCCGGCCACTGGCCGCCGGATCAACGCCATCGCGGGCATCGGTGTAGCGACGTACGCCGTTGAGGCCGATGGAGCGCGCACCCTGAATGCTCAGCGCGCCGCTGGCATCGATGGCGATGTCATCGGTGCCCAGACGCGGTGCGTTCAGTTCCAGCGTGCCACGTGCGGTGCCGTCGTTCTGCCCCGGCAGTTTACCGAGGGCTGCATCGGTGCCGTGGCGCAGGTCGATGCGGGCGCCGGAGGCCAGAGTCAGCGGGCCGTCAGCGGCATTGAGTTCGACCACGGCGCGGTTCGGCGCATCGATGATCTTGCCGTAGCTGTCGACCCGCAGCACGCGGCCATGGGCATCGAGTACGGCGTTGCCGGTAAGGGTCAGGGCATTTTTCCCCGAGAGGCGAATGCTGCCGACCCGCTCGCCACTAGCATCGATCAAACCGCCGACCGTGAGGCTGCCATTGTCCACCGACACATTGATCTCACCAGCCTTGAGGCCGTCGCCGATCAGCAGATCGCCCTGCTTGAGCTGGAAGCTGCGGCTGCCGAACACCTGGCCCGCGTTCAGGCGCTGGTTGAGCGTAGCAAATTGCTCGTTCAGATCGCCGCCCAGGCGTTGGGCACGAATCTCCACGCCACCGGCCTTGTACGGCACCAGCGTGCCTCCGGCGTCGTAATAGCCGCTGCTGGCGCCGAGGATTGCACCTTGCAGATCGACCGTGCCGGCATCCGCCGCCAGCGCCACCGCACTCAGATTGCCGGCCTGATTGTTCTGCGCCGACAGATCGATCCGCGACCCGCTGGCCTGACGGATATTGCCATTGTGGCTGTAGAGCGCGACGTCGCCACCCCAGCTGTACTTGTTCACGTCGTTGAACGGCAAGGTGCGCCCGGCCAGATCCAGTTGCGCGTTGCCGCTGAGGGTCAGGTCATCCTCAGCCTTGACCTGCAGTTTGCCGCTGGCCAGGGCGATGCGGCTGTCGAGCACGACATCGCGGGCCTCAAGATTGAGTTCCGCGCCCAGCGCATTGGCCACCGGGGCCGTCCCGGCACCGCTCAGGGTCAGGCTGTTGCCGGCCTTGAGGGTGTTGACCGACGCCGCTTCACCGGTCAGCAACGGCGTGTGCAGGTTGAGGTTGCCGCCGCTGTAGACGTAGCCCTTGACCGGGTCATAGACGCCCTGCTCCTGATACACCGCGAGGCTGCCCTTGTGGTTGGCCGTGATGCGTTCGCTGGCCGTGAGGTTGACGTTGCTGAAACCCAACGCCAGACGATCGTTCTGATCCAGCCCGCTCGCCTGCGGGTTCGGGCCGTAGCCGAATTCGATGCGCTGGGCCTGAATGTCCAGGGTGCCGCGGCCGCTGCCGGCGCCGCCGCTGATGACGCTGGCAGGTTTCTGCGTGGCGCCGTTCCAGATCAGGTTGGCAGTGCGGATGGTCGCCACGTCGTCGGCTTCGCCCTGCCCGTAGATCGCCGGGGTCGTCAGCACCAGGTTCTGCAACAGGCTCTGGCCGGTCTGCCGGTCCAGCGTATCGAGGGTGATGTTGCCGAAGAAGTTGAACGAATCCCGCGCAGTCAGGCTCAGGGTTTCCAGTGCCGGGGCACCGAATTGGGTATCGCCCTGAAGCAGGCGATCGAGCACGTTCTGGCTGAGGGTCAGACCCGACGGCACACGACCCGCCGCCGCTGCCAGCGCCTCGGCGCTGCCGGCATTGACCGCGCCCACGGCCAGGGTCAGATGCCGCGTGCCGAAACGCACCGCCTCATCCAGATCGAATTGTTTGTCCGTGGCGGCGGTGATGCTGCCGGCGGAATACAGCACCGTCGGCTGATCGCAGGCCGTCGCCTGGCACGTACCGATGGTGAGACTGCCGGAGGCCGAACTTCCGCTGCTGGCTTCCGGGGCCAGGACATTGGTCCAGCCGTTGGACAGCAACAGCAGGCTGGCGGCACCGGTCTGGTAGATGTACCCGGTCGAGGAATCGTACGGCACCGCGCCGCGCCCAAGGGTGTTGATCCCGGCGCCGGCTTCCACGGTGATGCCGCCGTCCGCCGTGTTGGTGCGCAACAGCACTTCCGGCGCCGACAAGACCGCGCCTTCGCGCAACGTGATGTCGGAGGTGCTGCCGAGAAACGAAATGATATTGCCGGCCGACGCGTAGTCCACCGTTGGCCGGGCGCCGATGGTCAGACGACCGGCGCCGAGGTTGTTGAGCGTATCGGCATACAACGAAACGCCGCTGAAACCTGGCGTGCGGGTATGTCCGCCGCCAAGGATCTCGAAGCTGAAAGCCCCGCCGCGAACCACCGCCCCGCCCTTCATGCCGCCCTCGGTCGGGTTGAACAGAACCTGACCGTTGAAGTCCACGGCAACGTCGTGCTCTCCGCCCTGGAGCAATTCCAGGTTCAGGGTTTTCCCGTCCATCGGCGCCAGCGCCCTCGGCACGCCACGGCGAGTCGCATCGCTCTTGATGAACTGGGTGAAGCTGGTTTCGTTGTATTGCGAATAACGGCGCAAGACATCGGCCGGCGTCACGATCAGCTGATTGGCGACGCTGTCCCGCAGACCGGTATTGGCGACCGACAACAGCCCGGCGCTGCTCCACGAACCATTGCGCATCTTCAACGCATTGCCGGCCAGGCTTTGCGGGGTCTGCCCATTGATCTCCACGCGGAACGCGCCGGGGAGCAAGGCGAATGTCGACGGCAGCAGTGTGTAGGTCCCCGCCGCCAGCCCCGGCACGCCGGCGCCAATGGTGATCTGCTGGCCAATACGCGGGTCCACCGCGCCGCTCTCGCCGAGCATCGGTGCATAGGCGCTCTGATTGCCGGGAACGATGGCATAGACCGGGTTACTGGCCAGCCCCGGCAGGCTGAAAGTGCCGTCGCTGGCATTGCGCACCAACGGGTTGAAACGGGCGTCGGTCGAACCGCCGCGCCCGGACACGAAGCCCGCACCGCGCAAGTCGCCGCCGCCGGACAAATCGATCAGCGCGCCGCTTTGCACGTCCACGTATTGCGACTTCAGGGTGACGCCTGCCGGGCCGCCGGCAATGCCGTGCAGCACCACCGACTCACCGTTGTAGCGGTAGTCGATACCGTCCGTGGTGCCGCCATACGGCATGACCAGCCCGGCAGCGCTGACCGAGGTGACGCTGCCCGGCAGCAAGCTCAGCTCACGGGTCTTGGTGAAGATTTCATCGCCCAGGCTGATGGCGCCCAACGGCGCCCGAATCACCCCGCCCTGCTCGATGTTGCCGGCGATCAGCGACAGGCTGCCGAACACCGAGTACGGCAACGCAGTGGGTGCCGGCCCATGCCGACCGACGCGCAGCGTATGCACCGGGTCGTCGGTGCCGCCCTGATAGCCGACGCGCACTTCGGCGGCGGTATCGCTGGCCGGATAAATCTGCGCGGCGGTGAGGTTCAGGTCACCGGCGGCCCACAACTGGGATTTCACCTGCTTGTCGGTCGGCGCCAGAAAGCGCAGGTCGCCGCGACTGTCGAGCGACACCAGATCGAATCCACGCCGACTGACCTGCGAGTCCGGCGCATTCAACTGGGCAATGCTGCCTTTGGCGCCGAACGACAGACTGTTGACAACGTCCAGCAGATCGGCCGTGGCCGTGAGCTGCGCGGACGACAGGCGCGTGGTCGGGCTGTTGATCACCCGTGGGCGCAACGAGCCGGGAATCGCAAAGTAATTGCCCACCCCGGACAGCCGGATGTAAGGCGCCGACAGGTTGATCCGCGCAGTGTCCGCCGAACCTTCCGCCAGCGAAATCGCCCCGGCGTACAGGTTGAGGCTCTGGTTCATGTGCAGATCGACATCGCCGTCGAACGACAGCAATCCGTTGCTCAGAAGATTCAGGTTGTCGAAACCGCCGGACATCAAGCGATCGGCGCTCAGGCGCGCGCGCCCGTATTGCAGTTCCGGGCTGGACTCTCCCGGTTGCAGATCTGTCGGCAGCAGCGATTGTTCGGCCTGCTGCCCGATGATGATTTCCCTGGGCAGGCGCACCTCGTTGAGTGCTTCAGGCAGGCGATACAGCGGTGTTTCCAGGGCGATGTCCAACTGCCCGCCAGCCGCTCCGGCGCCACCCGCTGCTGCGTGCAACCGGCCGTCGATGAACAGGCCATTGTAGGCGCTCAAACTGATCCGCCCGCCATCCGTGGCGATACGGGTCGGACCCTGGCCGGCGATATCCAGCACCGCTTCGGTGCCGCTGGCTTCCAGCCGCGCGCCCGGGCGGACGATGACGTATGCGTCGGCCGCCGTCGCCGTGGCCAGCTTCGAATTGATCTCACCGCCGATGACGATGCTGCCACCCTTGTCGACCTGTCCGTAAGTGCGCCCCAGGGCATCGGTGGCGGTTACCGCGCGTCCGGCGACATCCAGCACAGCCTGCTCGCCAATCCAGATCGAACGGTCATGGGCCTTGGGATCGAAGTTTTGCGCGAACGTCGCCGGATCGACCGCGCCGAACTGCTGCTGGCGGATATCGATGGTCCCGCCCCAGGCATTGAGTTCGCCGTCGACGGTGATCTGGCCGCCGCCGCGCAGGTTGATGCGCTGCCCCGGATCGACGCTGATGCGCGTCTGGCGACCGATGGTCAGCGTGCTGTTGGCGGCATCGACCAGATCGATCCGGCTCGCCCCGGCCTGCAACGAAAGACTCGCGCCGCCCCGGCGGGTCAGCACGCCCTTGAGCGGATCTTCCTGATACAGCGCCGGCGTCCACAGTTCCAGGGCTGAGCGTGGGTCCACGCCACTGGCCTGGCCCGCTGCCGATTCGCCGAAGCGATAGACCGGCATGCTCACATCGATTCGGGTGTTGTCGCTGACGGTCAAGCCGTTCAGGCCGATCAGGTTATAGGCAGAGAAACCCTTGTCGAACAGGCTGGGTGCCAGTTGCAGAGTGGCGTCAGTCAGTGCCTCGTCGGTCTGGCCGATCAGCACCTTGCCGGCCTGAACCGTCAGGGTGCCGCCACCCGTTACGCCGTAACCACGCACGTCGCCGTCAAACTTCAGTTTCGCAGTGCCGGCGACGGTGTTGGCGCTGGACTCCAGCGTCACGTCGCCGCCCTTGCCGCCGCGCGTCTTGCCGTTGGCCAGCACCGCGCCGCCGGAGGACACATCCAGCAGGCTGCCCGCCCCGATGTCGATGTCAGCGCTGCTGCGGATCGAGATCAACCCACCGTTCAGATAAGCCAGGCTCGCGCCGTCGTCCGGATCGGTGCCCAGATTGCTCCAGACGCCACGGGTATCGAGCTGCACACCCTCGCCCACCGCCACCTGCGTCGGTTTGCCGGGTTGCGCGGTGATCTGGGTGTCGGTGCGGGTGCTGGTCAGCAACTGATTGAGCACGTTACCCAAGTGGAGACTGCCGCCGCGTGCCGTCAGGTTGGCATCGACCTGCACATCCGGCCCGTACAGGGTGATGTCGCCGCCAGTGTCCACGCTGACGGCCTCGTTGACTTCGATCCGGTCTTTGGCCGCGACCTTCAGCGCGCCGAGGCGGAAACCATTGAGTTGATCGGTGTCGAGAAACAGCTTGCCCTTGCGCGCGTCGGACACCGCGCCGGTCAGTTGCAGATCGTCCTCAGCGAGCGGACGCTCGCCGCCAATCTGCACGCGATCGAGCAACGGATTGAGGCTGTACAGCAAGCCACCGGCAGAGGCGACGTAAGCCGGGTCGTAACGGCCGACGATCAGTTGCCCACGCCGCGCCAGCGCGGTCTGGCTTTGCTCATAACCATCCAGTCCGGCGCGCGGCGTGCGGGTCTGGCGCTCACCCTGATACACCTCGCCCAGCAACTGGCCGTCGAGTACCGCGTTGCCGGTCGCGATTACCAATTGCCCGGCATCGCGGCCCACGGTGTAACCCGCTTCCTGGCGCTTGGTCGGGGCAATCAGCGGACTGTAGTAATACTCGGTCTGGCCCCAGCGCTGGCTGGTGTCCTCATAACCCTTGTACAAACCGCTGTAGAGAATGTCCCCCGGGGCCTTCGACACTTCGTACAGACGCCCGTCGGCGCCCCGCAACCAGCTCTGGCGAATCTCGCCGCTCTGCACGTCGAGGGTGCCGCCCGACAGGTTGATCAGCGAGCCTTTCTCGCTGACCACATCGTTGCCGGCGAAACTGACCGTGCCGCCCTGGGCCATCCATTCACCGACGCTGTGGCCCTGGGTGCCGAGGTAACCGCCCACTTCGAGCAGGCCACCGGCGGTGTACCAACGATCAGTCGCATAGCCGTTGGTGCCCGCCGGCACATACACCAGTTCGCGCACATCGACCCACACGTCATTGCTGTTGAGCGCCGCGCCTTCGCGGTTGACCGACGCATCGCGCTGCTCGTTGCCCTGCACGTTGATCTTGATGTTGTTGGATTCCATCGCGACTTTCACGCCGATGGCGCCGGACACATCGATCATCGCGCCGTCGCGCACCAGACTGCGCCGCCCCGCCGCCACCGCGATCTGGCCGCCGGTGGCAAGGGTGATCGAACCGTTCTGGAACTCGACGCTGCCGCCGCTCTGGATGTCGATACGCGACTGGTCGCCGCGAATCCGGTTGTTGGCGTCGACGCCGGTCAGCGCGGCCTTGTGCTGGCTGTCGAGTGCCGTCAGGTCGCTGCTGTCGAGCATGATCGCGGTGGCGCTGCCCTGACCCAGGGTGACGCTGCCGCTGGTGTCGCTGGCCGGGTTGAGCAGGTGAATCGTGCCGCGCGTCGCAACCGAGGTGCTGGCCAGCAGCACGCCGTTTTGCTGAACGTCATGACCGGTCAGGGTGATATCGCCGGTGGCGGCCTGAATCAAGCCGTTGTTGCTGACCTTGCCGGCGTTGCTGTCAGCCTTGAAGCCGGGAACGACTTCGCTGCCGAAGGTCGTGGAGAAACCGTTCCCCTCGGTGCCCGAGCCTTTGCGGATATAGAAACGATCACCGGCAGCGAGCACTGTCTGCCCCTTGGCGGTGCTGATGCTGCCGTCGTTCTGCACTTCGCTGCCGAGCAGCAAGGCATAGCCGCCGGCATCGGTGGACGTCGCGGGTTTTCGGGTTTCAATCGAGGCACCGCGCTCTACCAGCATCTGACCGGCGGCGTCGGTGAAGGTCGGCTGGCTGCCGGTGCTGTCGAAGTACAGGCCGCGATCACGGAACTGGATATCGGTGATGTTCGCCGCCGCGGCCACCAGATTGCGCACGTTGACCTGGCTGCTGCCGCTGAACACGATGCCGTTGCGGTTGATCAGCATCACCGTGCCGTCGCCCTTGATCTGGCCCTGGATCTGGCTTGGCCGGGCACTTGGATCATTGACCCGGTTGAGTACCGCCCAATTGGCCTGCTGGGCAAATTCGACGGTGGTGTTGCGTCCGACGTTGAAGGTTTCCCAGTTGAGAATCGCCTTGTCAGCGGTCTGCTCGATGCGCACGTTGGTCTTGCCGTCCGCCTGGGTCTGCTGCGGGCCTTTGGCGTTCTGCCAGCCTTGCGTGAGGCTGGTGTCGACCTTCAGACCACCCTCGCCCAGACCGTCCGGGACAAACTGCACCGTCCCCAAGGCAGCAGCCCGCCCGGCCGCTTGCGCGGCCTGTTGCGCGGCAATCGCCGCCACGGTGTTGTTCAGGGTCTGGATCGAGCGCTGCAACTGCTGGTTGGCTTTCTGCTGCTGCGCCAGCGGCGGCGTCATGCCCGGCAAGCCGCCCACGCTCGGCCGCGCGGCGGCCGCCTGTTGCGCAGCCCCCTTGGCGGCGAACCAGCTTGAGCTGAACGCCGTCTGCGCGTGCGCACTGCCCGCCACCAGGCACAACGCCACGGCCTGCGCCAGCGGCTTGAGCAGCCACAGCGCCGGGTCCACGGCATCACGCGGGAAGGACTGGACGGGGGTACGACGACGGGACGGGCGAGCGAGCATCACTACGAGATCCTTTTGTTGGCCGCAGGTCGGCAACAACCTGCTGTTACGACATAGGCGGTTGGCGAGGCGCGCGACCGAACGGATGTCACACAAACTTCACGATGGCGGTGTAACGGCGCGCCGCGGCAAAAAAAAATGGCAGCCCCAAAAGGGGCTGCCATCGGTACGGCGGGGTGAATCGTGACGCTTATGGACGGCCGATGGTGTTGCAGACGCTGGCGTTGTTGATGTCCAGCTTGTTGCCGGTGGAGTTGGTGACGAAGTTGGCGGTTACAGCATTTTTCCAGTTGGTCGGAACCACGCTGAAGCCGTGAGCCACGGTAGCGACGGTGTTGCCTGGCACGCTGTAGTGCTGGGTCAGGAAGGCCTTCACGTCAGCCGCCACGGTTGCATCCTTGTAGCACTGGCCGAAGATGAAGTTGGTGTAGGCAGAGATCGGGTAGCCGGTCGAAGGATTGGCAACCACTGGTGCCCACTGAGCCGGGTTGGCGGGTGCGGTTGGCAGTGGAGCGGTCGACAGCGCGGCGGTCACGTTGGCGGTGGTCGGCTGAACACCGTTGACGCGGGCAACCACAGCGTTGCTCGAAGCGTTGACACCGTCCGGACCGACATAACCGATCGAACCGTCAACCGCGTTCACGGTCGAGGCAACGGCGGAGGTATCAGCCACGCCTACCCAGTTGGATGGCAGCGCGGAACCGGCTGGCAGACGTGCGTTGGTGAAGGTGGAGTTGACGGTGAACTTGGTTGGGCAGATCGACGCCAGGTGACGGCTGAGGATCTCGGTGGTGCCGCTGGAAACGTTGCGGTACACGACGCGGATGTCGGTGTTGTCAGAAGTGCCCAGCAGCGGACCCCACTTGGTGACGGTGCCCGAGAACACGTCGCACAGTTGGGCGCTGGTCAGGTTCAGCGCGGTTTGACCGGTTTTCTTGTAAGGGATGGCAACCGAAGTGGCCACCGATGGCAGTTGGATCAGCGGGCCGTACGAAGCACCGAAGGCGCCGTTGTAGGTGCTGATTTCAGTGGCGCTGAGGATCGAGTCGCTACCGGCGAAGTGAACGGTGCCGGTGGTGTTGAACAGTGCCGAGTTGTTGGTCAGGAAAGCGGACTTGCCAGTGCCGCTACCGGTGCCCAGGTAGCTGAAGTTGGCAGGCAGGATGCTGTTGGCAGAGCCTTTGTACAGAGCGGCAGGCAGAGTCGCGCCACCACCGGTTACGTTAGCGGCCATGGCCTGGGCGCAAGACAAAGCAGCGATGGTCAGTGAGGCGGCGATCAGAGTGCGCTTGAACATGAAGAATCTCCTTTTCAACACAGGTTGTGGACTGAGGGTTTCAGGTTTCTTGCATGACACTGGGAGGACTCACCGCTGACCTTCGCAAGCGGGGTCCGTGGTTGAGTCGCACTGAGAAATTCGCAGTTTCCGGTGACAGATAAAGGAAAAAACCTCGGGAGCCGAGGGCTGATTTCAAGGCGATTTTCTCGGGTGTTTCGCGGCCGCTCGGGCCTGTCTGGACCGGGCTTTGCGGCGAAACGGGCTGGAGCCGTTGAAGGGCCGTCGCAGATGACAGAAAGGAGAACCCGAGGATGGCTGGGACGGCACTCGGGTGATGCCCGGCGGGTGAAAAAATTTGCGGAATTTATTGTTGGGGCCGACCTCTTCGCGGGCGGGCCGGCTCCCACGAGGGACACTTCGAGGTGACTATTGCACCAACTGGTTGATCTCGATGATCGGCAACAGCACCGCCATCACGATCACCAGCACCACCCCGCCCATCACCACAATCATCAAGGGTTCGAGCAACGCGGTCATGCCCATCGCCCGCCGCTCGATGTCGCGGGACAGGGTTTGCGCCGCGCGCTCGAGCATCGGCGGCAGTGCGCCGGTTTTCTCGCCGCTGGCGATCAAGTGAATCAGCACCGGTGGAAACACGTTCTCCACCCGCAGCGCCGCCGCCAGGTTCACCCCTTCGCGGACCTTGGCCGTGGCCTCGCTGACGCTCAGGCTCAGACGGTCGTTGGACAGGGTCTGGCGCGCCGCCTCCAGCGCACGCAACAACGGCACCCCGGCACCGCCGAGAATCGCCAGGGTCGAAGCGAAACGCGCGGTGTTCAGACCGAGAATGAAGCGCCCGAACAATGGCAATCGCAGCAGCCGGTGATGCCAGCTCAGCCGCGCCGCCGGATTGCGCAGATACAGACGCCAGCTCCAGAACGCCCCGGCCATGAGCCCGGCACACAACCAGCCCCAGGCGCGGATAAAATCACTGGCAGTAAGCATCGCCAGGGTCAGCCCCGGCAGATCCTGGCGTGCCTGGGAAAACGCACTCACCACCTGCGGCACCACGTAGCTGAGCAAAAAAATCACGATGCCGATCGACACCAGCCCGACCACGCCGGGGTAGATAAACGCGGTGAGAATCTTGCCGCGCAGGTTGTTGCGCTCCTCGATGTAGTCCGCCAGCCGCTCCATCACCTGCGCCAGATCGCCGGACTCTTCCCCCGCCGCGATCAGTGCGCGGTAGATGTCGGGAAAGTCCCGAGGCCGCGCCGCCAGTGCTTCGGCCAGGCGCATGCCGCTGCGCACATCGGCACGCACCGCACTGAGGGTATTGGCGATGTGCTTTTTTTCCGCCTGTTCGACCGTGGCGCTCAGCGCGGCTTCCAGTGGCAGGCTGGCGCCGAGCAGGCTTGCCAGTTGCCGGGTGGCCCAGGCCAGATCGTTGTCCGAGAGCCTGGCGCTGAACAATCCACCCCCGGCGCTGTGGGCGACACTGCTTTCCTGTTGCACCGACAACGCCGTCAGACCACGGCCGCGCAACACGCCGAACGCCGCGCCCTGGCTGTCCGCCTCCAGATGCCCGGTTTCGATCTTGCCGCTGGCGTCGGCGGCTTCAAAACGATAGCGATTCATCAGGCGTCCCGTGTCACGCGCAGGATTTCTTCAGGGGCCGTGGCGCCGCTGCGGATCCAGCGCTCACCGTCCTCGCGCAGGCTGAACATCCCGGCCTGCTGCGCTGCCGCGCGCAAGGCCTGCTCCCCTGCCCCGTTGTGAATCAAGGTGCGGATGTCGTCGTCAATGCAGAACAGCTCATGAATGCCGGTGCGACCGCTGTAGCCGGTGTGATTGCACGCCGCGCAACCGACCGGACGCCACGTCCCCGGCGTCGCCGGATCTTCCTGTTTGCATTGATTGCACAGCCGTCGCACCAGCCGTTGCGCGAGGACACCGAGCATCGACGAGGCCAGCAGAAACGGTTCGACGCCCATGTCGATCAAGCGGTTGACCGCCGACACCGCGTCGTTGGTGTGCAGCGTCGCCAGTACCAGGTGACCGGTCAGCGACGCCTGCACCGCGATTTGTGCGGTTTCCAGGTCACGGATCTCGCCGATCATGATGATGTCCGGGTCCTGACGCAGAATCGCCCGCAGCGCCAGGGCGAAAGTCATGTCGATCTTGGCGTTGACCTGAATCTGGCTGATCCCCGGCAGGTCGTATTCCACCGGGTCTTCCACGGTGAGGATGTTGCTGGTGCTGGCGTCGAGTCGTGCCAGCGCCGCGTAGAGGCTGGTGGTCTTGCCGCTGCCGGTGGGGCCGGTGACCAGCACGATGCCGTGAGGCTGGCGGATCAGGTTGTCGAGTTTGGCCAACACCTGCGCGTCCATGCCCAGGGTTTCCAGTTGCAGGCGTCCGGCCTGTTTGTCGAGCAGACGCATCACCACCCGTTCGCCATGACCGGTGGGCACCGTCGACACCCGAATGTCGATCGGCCGCCCGGCCACCCGCAACGCAATACGCCCGTCCTGAGGCAGGCGCTTTTCAGCGATATCGAGCTGGGCCATGATCTTGATCCGCGACACCAGCGCGCCGTGCAACGCCTTGCGCGGCGACACCACGTCACGCAGGGTGCCGTCGACCCGATAGCGCACCACCGAATGGGTTTCGAACGGCTCGATGTGAATGTCGCTGGCCTCGTCCCGCGCGGCCTGGGTGAGCAAGGCATTGATCATGCGAATCACCGGCGCACCGTCCTGGGTGTCGAGCAGGTCGGTGATTTCCGGCATGTCCTGCATCAGGCGATCGAGGTCGACTTCGTTCTCCGCCGCCCCGACCACCGCCGCCGCGCTGCCGGTATCGGCGTAGGCACTGGCGAGCAGGCCATCGAGTTCGTCATCCCGCACCCGCGCAAGCTGCGTCGGGCCGAACTGTCGGCGCACCTCGCTGATCGACCAGCCCGGCGTCGACGGGCACACCGTCAGCACGCCGTCGCACAGCAGAATGCGTTGGGCCTTGGCCCAGGCGTACGGCAGGCTGCTCATAACCGTGGCCCTGGCTCGAGCGGCACCGCTTTGATCGTCGCGCGCGGGCCGGAAACGGCGTTCGGTGCCGGTACACCTTGCGCCGCGCTCGGCAATTGCGGCGCCTGCATGTCCGGCATCGCCCAACTGCGTTCCGGTTGCAGGCCGCCTTGGGCGCGGCGCATGAAGTCGTAGCGATTGAGGGTGATGCTGCGCCCCGCTTCGCTGTCGCGAATGATGTACGGGCGCAGGAACACCATCAGGTTGGTCTTGGTGATCGAACGGCGTTCGTTGCGAAACAGCGCGCCGATGCCGGGGAGGGTCGACAGCCAGGGCACCGCATCGTTGCTCTGGCTGTAGCCGTCCTGCAACAGGCCGCCGAGCACCATGATCTGGCCATCGTCGAGCAGGATGCTGGTATCGATCGCACGTTTGCTGGTGACGATCCCCGCCGAGGTGGCGGCAGCGGAAGCGCGCTCGTCGATGCTGCTGACTTCCTGATAGATGTCGAGCTTGACCGTGCCGCCCTCGGAAATCTGCGGCCGCACATTGAGCTTCAGGCCGACCTCTTCACGGGTCACGGTCTGGAACGGGTTGTTGCTGGTGCCCCCGCCGCCGGTGACGTAGCTGCCGCTGACAAACGGAATGGTCTGGCCGACAAAAATGCTCGCCGCTTCGTTGTCCAGGGTCAGCAGGTTCGGCGTCGACAGCACGTTGGTGCCGCCCTTGCTCTTCAAGGCCCGGGCCAGCACTTTGAGGTCGAGGATCTTGCCGATGCCGGGGATGTCCACCGTGCCGTTGACGTAACCAAGGTTCAAGCCTTGCGGCAGCACGTCGATGCTGGTCTTGCCATTGGTATTGATCCCGGACCCGCCAAGATTCGCTCCGCCAATCACACCGTTGCCGCCGAGGTTGCCGGTCTGCCATTGCACGCCGAACTCGCTGGCGTCGTCCTCGCCGACTTCGACGATCAGGCTTTCGATCACCACCTGGGCGCGGCGCTGGTCGAGCAGGTCGATGACTTCGCGCAGGCTGCGATACAGCGGCTCCGGCGCGGAAATCAGCAAAGTGTTGGTGGTGGCGTCGGCCTGGATCGTCACCCCGCCAGCGCTGAAGGCAACGTTCTGTTCGCTGCTTTGGGCGCTGCCGCTGCTGCTGGTCGAGTTGCCGGTCTGGCCGTAGCTGCCCCCGGTGTTGCCGTTGGAACCGGTCGATGTCGTGCCAGTGGTTTGCGTGCCGCTCTGACCGTTTTGACCGCCGGAACCGCTGCTGCTGCCCATTGAACTGAGCACCGAACGCGCATTGTCGCTGGTGCCGCTGTCGCTCTCGCCGGTCAGCAACCCACGCAGGGCCTGGGCCAGTTTCGCCGCCTGGGCGTTGCGCAGGTACACCACATGCAGGTTGCTCGGGTTGCTCTGGGCGTTGTCGAGTTTGTAGATCAGGTTGCGCGCCAGCTCCGTGCGCTCGGGGCTGCCGGCGCGAATGATGATGGTGTTGGAACGCGGGTCGCCGATCACGGCGATTTTCTGCGTCGGATCATTGCCCGGCGCGTCGAGCAGGTCGGCGACCATTGGCGCGATGTCGGCGGCGATGCCGTTCTGGATCTGCACCACGTCGGTGTCAATGGCGCTTGGCGTGTCGATGCCCTGAATCAGTTGCGCGACACGCGTCAGGTTTTCGGCATAGTCGGTGACGACAATGGTGTTGTTGCCCGGATAGGCGTTGATCGGATTGTTCGGCGACACGATCGGACGCAACACCGGAATCAGGTTGACCGCGTTCTCGTATTGCAGGCGAAAGGTGCGGGTGAGCATGCCGTTGCCGGCCGGTTTGTCGGCGCTGTAGATCGGCCCACCGAGCAACTTGGCGTCCGCCTCCGGCACCACCTGGGCGACGCCGCCGACATCAACCACGCTGAAGCCCTGCATGCGCAGCGCCGCCAGCAGCATGTCGTAGGCCTGACGCGCCGGCACCTGCCCTTCGGACACGAGAGTCAGGTTGCCCTTGACCCGAGGATCGACCAGAAACTGCTGCCCGGTGGAGCGGGACAATGCGCGCACCACCGCTTGAATGTCGGCGTCGACGAAGTTCAGCGTCACCGGTTGATCGCCCAGTGGATTGGCCGGCAATGCGCTGCCGCGTGCCCCGCCACTGCGCGCCCGTTCGGTGATGTTGTGCAGTTGCTTGGGCGCCGGCCGGGCTTGTGCTTGCGCGCGCTCGCGGTCCAGCACCGCGTCGCCACTGCGCTGGGTGTTGCCCAAGGGCCGGCCAAGTTCGCTGTCGACCAGCAACGGCGGTTGATTCGGCGCGGTGGTGGTGCTGCACGCGCTCAGTGCCATCAACAGCATCGGCAGCGCCATGCGTTTGGATCCTGACCCCTTCATGAAGCTTCCTTAGCGCCCAGCGCCTGATCCATGCGAACGGTGCCCGACAGAGTGCCGGCGGTGTCATCGGTGGTGGCGTCGGCCCGTTGCAACCGGGCCTCGACCACTTGCAGCGAAAATTGCGCGGGATTGCTCAGCAGCCAGTCGAGCACGGCATCGGCCGGGGCCGCGTCGAAGCTCAACTCCCAAGTGCCCGGCTGCGCAGGCTTGAGCTGAAAATGCCCGCTGAGGCCGCTGGCCTGCAGCGTCTGTTGCAGCGCTTGTTCGAGGTGCTGCCCGTCCGGTCTGACGTTGACCTCGCGCAGCAGCACCTCCAGCGCTTCGGTCTGCGCCCGCAGCTTTGGCGTTTCGGCTTGCCAGTAGGCAATCTTTTTCAGCGGTGGCTCGATCAACGCGACCCACACCAGCAGGCTGACGACAACCACGGCCATGCCGCCGACCATGCGTTTTTCCCGCAGTGCAAGGGCCTGCCAACGGGTGCGCGCCTGACTGTAAAAATGTTGCCAACGGGCGCGATACATCGCCAGCGACGGGTTATTCATCTTCTGCTCCGCTGCTGTCGTCGGCATCGGCGTCAGTGGTTGCGGCGCTGACGTCCCCGGAAGGACGCAAGGTCCAGCCGCCGTCGTCGGCGCTGGCACTGATGCCGGCCTGGGCCAGGGTGTCTTGCCAGGATTTGTCGCCGCCCACCCGCCGCGCATCGGCCAGTTGTGTCAGTTGCAACGTGCCCTCGGCGAATACCAGCCGCTCCACGCTGCCAGCCATGAACGGCATGCCGCTGCCGGCCTGCAACACCAGTCGCTTGAACAGTTGCGCGGGATCGTCCGCCGCTCCCTCTTTGCGCGCCGCCAATTGCTGGCGAGCCTGTTGCAGCGGATTGAGGATCACCGGCAATTCCGGAAAGGCCTGTTTGACCCGTTGGCTCATCTGCACCTTCAGTTGCTGGCCCTGACCGGCCTCGCGGGCGGCGTACAGGTTCAGGCCAATCACCCACACCGCCAGCGCTACCGCGCAGCAGCCCAGTGCCCGGCCCCAGCCGCGATGTTCGCTGCCGTGGGATTGCATGCCGTTGTGCAGCCCCCAACCCGGTAGCGGTCCGGCGCAGCGCTGGTTGTCGGCCAATACCGACTGCACACCCTCCGGCGCCGCTGCACCGATCCAGTTCACCGGCAGGCCGGACTCCAGCGACCAGTCCTCGTCGATCAGCGGCTGCACCTGCGCCGCATCGAGGCTTTCGCGCGACAGCAGATGATCGTCATGGCGGCAACCGACGCCACCGGCCATCACCGGCAAACCATAGGCCGCCGGGTACAGGCCTTTCACACTCAGACCGTTTTGCTGCAACACCTGAAACAGCTGTTGCTGATCCTTCAGCGCGAGCCAGGCAATCCGTACCTGCCCCGTCGCATCTCGCGGGCCATGGGCAATGTGCATCTGGCTGCTGTCACCCAGCATCAAGGCCTGGGCCGCGCATTGCACGGCGGCGGTGGTTTTGCTCGCCGGCAAGGGTGGCAGGTCGATACTCGCCAGCAGGCTGTCGGCGGGATGGAGAAAACACACCAGTGGCTGCTTCGGCAGTTGGTTCAGGCGCAGGCGTTCTTCGCGCGTCACCTGGCCCTGGCGATCCAGCCAGACGCAGCTCAATTCGCTCTCCGGGCTCAACTGCGCCAGTGGCGACAGGCTCACGCGCAACTGGCTCATACACCCACCCGCGACCAGATCACTTGCGGCAACCGGTCTTCGCCGCGATGCAGCAACGCATCGAGATTGACCCGGCGCTGCTCGCGACGGGCCTCGCCACGCAGGCGAAACCATTCGCTGGTGATGCCGACCTTGACCGTGATCATGTCCAGTTGCGGCATGCGCAGGCGGTTGACGAAGTCGCCCCGGTTGATGAACCAGCGTCCGGCGTCGCGCTCGTTAATCAATGCCTGCGCGCGCTCCAGTGACAGCCCCGGCACATACGCCGCCAGCACCGGTGCCGTGGCGGTGTTGCCATTGAGCCAGGTGGTGGCCGGGATCACCGTCACGTAGGTAGCCAGTTTACCGATGACCGCATCGTTGACCCCGTCGACACTGCGCAGATCGTCGAGGGTGCGCAGCATCGGCAAGCTCGGCGGCTGCGGTTTGCGCGAAGCCCCCGGCGAGGTACTACGGCCGCTGTCGAAACTGCTGCTCGCCAGATTCTTGTCTGCCACGGGCGCGTTCAGCAGATGAGGATAGGAGGCGATCACCCGCGTCGTGATGCGCTGGGTCAACGCGCCGCTGACACCGATCAGCTCACACAGACGCTGAAACGCCTCGACCTGGGCCTCGTCGACCCGTTCGTTGGCCACCAGGTTGCGCAGGTTGAACTTGCCCTGCTCGTCCTCCAGCCGCCCGTCGAAACCCTGGGCTTGCAGACGCTGCGCCCACGGCTGATCGAGTCGGGTCAACGGGTCGCGCTGGCGAGCGTCCCACAGCAACTGGCGGCTGAGCTCCAGCCCGCCGAGCAGCAACCAACGACCCTGCACGCGCAGTTGCTCGGCTTCCAGCGCACGGGTGGACACGCTCTGGCGAGTCAGCATCCCCGCCGCAATCACCGCCACCACGGCGGCAATCAGCAAGGCGCTGATGATCGCCATCCCCTGCTGTTCCGGTCGGCTGTTCATGGGCGGCCTTACAACTGCCAGGAACCGATGTCGGCATTCACGCCGTCGCCGTCAGGCTGGCCGTCGGCGCCGAGGGAAAAGATATCGATCTCGCCGTTGGCGCCGGGGTTGAGGTATTGATAAGGACGTCCCCAGGGATCGTTCGGCAGGCGTTCCAGATACGAACGCCAGTTAGTGTTCTTCGCATCGGCCGGTTTCTCCACCAGCACTTTCAGGCCCTGGTTCATGGTCGGATACGTACCGTGATCGAGGCGATACAGCTTCAGCGCCTGCATCAAACCGCCGATGTCCTGCTTCGCCGCCGTGGCCCGCGCCTGATCCGGCCGATCCAGCACCTTGGGCACCACCATCGCCGCGAGAATCCCGAGAATCACCACCACGACCATGATTTCGATCAGCGTAAAACCCTGCTGCGCGCGCGGCAGCCGGGGCGGTTGAACAGGCTGTTTGAACTGCACGATATCCATCTCGTCATTTCCTGGCTTGATTCAATTCGACGCGCAGTGTTGCAAGAAGATATGTCAGGGATGTTGAAAATCCTCGGGAGTTTTGGTCGTCAAGCGGTCAAGCGCGGGCGTTAGCTTCAAGGGCTGCCCGAGCCCCGAGAACCCGATGCGCGCCCCCTCCCGAGAAGCTGGATTTACCCTGATTGAAGTGCTGGTGGCGCTGGCGATCATCGCCGTGGCCCTGTCCGCCGCCGTGCGCGTGGCGGGGTTGATGACACAGAGCAGCGGGATATTGCGGGATCGCTCGATTGCGATGATTGCGGCGCAGAGTCGGATGGCGGAGCTGCGGCTGGAGGGGCGATTGCCGATGGGGATGAAGGTGCTGGAGTGTGATCAGGGGCGGTTGTTGTTGCGGTGTGAGCAGGTGATTGGGGTGGCGGAGAATGGGCGGTTACTCAGGGTTGGGGTGCAGGTGTTTGATCGGAGTCGGGAGGGGCCGGCGTTGGCGCGGATCGAGACTGTGTTGAATCGACTGGAGCAGCCCTCACCCTAGCCCTCTTACGGAGGGACAGGGTGAGGCGTCTTGCACGATCCATCGACCTGAACGACGAATCACTCAGGCTCGGGCTTGTAATATTGATTGTCGACGTTTCCCCCCCAAAGCACATAGCTGCCATCCCGGCGCCTTGCTGCAAAGGATGGGTCGGGACGAGGCGGGATCGGGGGTGGAGCCTGGTAGAACGGGTAGCGTTTGATTGAATAGAGTTCCACAACATCACTGCGCAGATACTGAGCGAGTTCCGGTGGAATCTCCCCGGCGTCTTCCATGGCCAATGTCGCGCCCCACACCATCACGGCTCCATACACAGGACCTTGCGCACCTACGACACCATAGGCGCCATTCGTGCAATACACGCCGATGATCATGCTGGCCATCAGTGACTGGCGGACGCCCGAAGACATTTCGCCGCCATGTTCCTTCGCCCCCCAGACCACCACTGCACGGGTTCGACCATCTTCATGCTGACTGAGCAGGAAGTAGCTCACGTCATTGGAGTAGAGACTCAGCACTCCGGGAACCGTAATGGCTCTGCTGCCGACATGACCTTTGCTGTCTGCCGGCCTTGGCTGGGTATCCTTGACTGCTGCCTCAATTTCGTCGCGCACGGCTTGAGTCAGTGATGCGCCACCGTATTGCGGGGCTCCCCAAGCCTCTGCCTCTCCACGCTCAGTGATGATGCAGAATGCCCACCGCGTGGCCTTGCATATCACTACCCCGCCGCGCACGGCGATCAACGACGCCGATTCGGACATTGTGCCGCCCTCACCTGCCAGCCCCCAACTGACGGCCTTCCTTCTGTCACGGGTAATTGCACAAAATGCGGTGGTGGCTGCCGTTACCGAGATCACGCCGCCATCGTTGAGAATCGACTCCAGCTTGGCTGCCGGAATGGCCCCGCCGTTCGGCCCCACCCCCCAGGTAACAATCTCGCCATTGCGCCCGATAGCGCAAAACGCAGCCGCAGCGGCAACGATCCGCTCGACAAACATATTGTCGAGGTACGACTGGGCTTGTGCGTCGATCGTGCCGCCATTGGCCGCATTGCCCCACGCGTAGACCTTGCCGTTTACCGTTCGAACCGCGAAGGCATTTTCCGTGGCATGGATGGCGACGGGTTCATCGAACCACAGCGCTCGCTGAATCAGGTCGGGAATGACATCGCCGGAACCCTTCAAGCCGATTGCACCGATTCGATCGGAGCCAGGCGCACCCTCTTTGTAGATAAACGCAAAACACACGCGGTTGCTGTAGACCGATTTGATGTCCGTCAGCTTTACCGAGTGAGTAGCCGGAATATTGGTGCCCCATACCAGGAGCTGATTGCCTGGTCCGTTGTTTACCAGTGCGCCAAAATCCCTTTCAGTTGAAAAGAACCGAGTGGCCGGGTTGTTCTTTAGAAAATTGATAATGTCGGATGGTACGGGGAATCCCCAACCCGACTGGCCATGGATGTAACTCTGTTGGGTAACAGGATCAAGCAGCGCAAATACACCGCCCGTGGAGACGAGCACTCGATCTGACGGTTCTGGGATATGCACGGAAAAATTACCGACCTGTTTCAGAAAGCTGCTTTCGTTTTCGCCATGGCTGATGCCCTGAAAATCGGAGCTCACCTTTTTGGCGTCAGAACGCACCTCCTTGCCGGTTTCGCCCGTGGACGCGACAGGCGTTACCGCAAACACAACGGATCGTCCGCTGTACTCTTCCTTGATTCTCAGATCAACTGCAGTGCCTGCCGGCCCGGTTATCGGCGAGTCGTCCAGATACCACTGATACAGGGAGGTGCCTTCAGGGTTCTCATCGGCATTTTCATACTTGTAGCTGCCGCGCACGACACCACCAGTCAGCGTTTCTCCGATGATGATGACATTGCGGGCGACAGGTTCGGCTCTCGTATTCATCTCAGTTTTCCTTGGCGAGAGGGAATGGCGTTGCGTTGCACAAAAACGCTCATTGATCAGACTGAAGGATCGAACTCTTCATTCTTGACGTGAGCGCCCCATGTCACGTACTTGTTGTTCGATTTACGTGCGGCAAAAGCAGCGGCAGCCGTTCCGTTAGGTACGGGCATGGCTTGAATGGTGTACAACTCGACAACACCACCGCTTAAGGCGGAGCGCAGCGCATCGGGTATCGTTCCGCCATCCTGGGTGGCTCGCCCCCAAGCGACGACCACACCCTCGGTCATCCCTTGATCGACCAGCGCTGCATACGCGCCATTGCTGCTGAAGATCTTGCGAATCCGGCTTGCCATCAGCGTCTGTTTGACATCGCCGGGAATCGTGCCGCCCGCTGCCGCCACCCCCCAGGCGACCACGTTTTTTGTCCGGCCATCCGGATGACGACTGAGCAATACAAAGCTGCCATCGTTGCGCACCAATTGGATTTCCTCGCCGTCCAGCAACGTGACGCGGGAACCAACCCTGCTTTGCAAGCTTTTGGAAAACCTGGCGTTGCTGAACATCGCCTCGATCTGCGTTTCAACGTCGGCGTGCTCAAGCAGTGCCTGAGCGTTCAACGGCAGGTCAACGGCTTCTGCGT
The DNA here is from genome assembly GCF_019145475.1 of Pseudomonas botevensis. Taxonomy (GTDB): domain Bacteria; phylum Pseudomonadota; class Gammaproteobacteria; order Pseudomonadales; family Pseudomonadaceae; genus Aquipseudomonas; species Aquipseudomonas botevensis. The sequence continues at coordinate 12,639 of NZ_JAHTKI010000020.1, read as the reverse complement.
CCTGGCCTTGCGCAGGAATATCCCCGCCGCCATGGGCAGCGGATCCCCAGGCCGCCGCTTGCCCGCTTTCATTGATCAGGCACATCGCCCAGGGTGCGGCTGTACATAGCGCCAGATTCCCCCGAGCTGCCAGACTGGCGGCGTACTCGCTCATGGTTCCTCCATGTGCGGCCAGCCCCCATGTCACAGCTTTGCGCCGGCCCTTGGTGATCGTTACGAAGGCACTGTCATTGGCAATCACATTGAGCGCACCGTCGTCGTCATAGATCTTCTCCAGTGCGGCGGCGGGAATGACGCCATTCGCCCCCCAACCGATGATCTCCCCACTGGCGGTCACGGCGCAGAACGCCGTACGAGACGCCACGATACGCTGCACTTTCATGCTGTTCAGTTGCGTCTGGATATCGACCGGAATCGAACCACCGTTGGCTGCGGCACCCCACACGTATACCCGACCGGCTTCGGTCAGCACCGCAAAGGCATCGAGGGTGGCGTAGATCGCACGGGGACGGTCGAACATCAGCTTGTTCTGTATCTCGACGGGTACTTCGCCACCCGTGGCGGCGGTCCCTACCGCGCCAATCGTGTTTTCGCCGGGAGCGGGATCCTCATAGATAAACGCGAGCGAGGAGCCATTGCTGTAAACCGACCGAATGTCCTGAAGGTTGGGCAAAGCAGCCGGTATTCCAGGCCCCCAGACCAGCAGCTGGTTGTGCCCCAGCACCGGAACCAACGCCCCGAAACTGTTCTGCGTCGAGAACATCGTGATGGCCGGGTTGTTTTGCAGGTAGGTGACCAGCTCCGGGGGCACCGTCCCTCCAAAAGCCTGTGTACCGACGACCATAACGTTCTGCGTAAGTCTGTTTTTCAGGGCGAATGCGCCGGCGGTGGACGTAAAGACCCTGTCCTTGGGTTCTTCGGCATGGAATGCGAACTGACCCCGCTGTTTCAGAAAACTGTTCTCACTCTCCTCGTCCGAAATGTTCTGGAATCCGTCCCGGATAACCTCCACGGGATCGGAAAACGTTTCAACACCCTGCTCACCCGACGCCGCCACTGGCGTGACCGAGAAGACCAGACTGATGCCCGAGTGCTCTGCGGTCAGCGTCAAATCGAGGGTATTGGCGATAACGCTACCGTCCGCTCCCCCCTTGTACCAACGGAAAACCGATGCGCCCTCAGGGTTCTCATCCGGATTTTCATAGAGGTAACTGCCACTCACCGTTCCGCCGACCAAGGGTTCACCCATGACCGCGACTTGCTTGACCGTAGGTATCGCTTCGACATTCATGTTCATGACGAAAACTCCTCGAACCAGCTTCCCTTTCGAAGGGAAGGATTGATGGTGAATCACTCGAAATATGAAACCTTTCCGGTCAAGTTCTCGAGATCGGGAGGATTGGGACCTGCCGCCTGCACGGTGCCCCCCGCACCGAGCACCACCACATGAGGACCGGCGGCATAGGCACAAACAACGGATGCAAGATCGGGTGATGAAGCATTGACGCCCCACGACACCGCGAGCTGATTGTTCAACAGCGCAGTGAAAGAGCCGTAAGAGGCGGATATTGAAGTGGCCGGACTCAATCCCGGTGGCACTGTTCCACCTTCGCCCGGCTCTCCCCAGGCGACGAGTGAACCGTCTGCCTTAAGAGCACAGAAAGCCGTGGTTGACCCGGTCAGGTGCTGAACCTGCCGCAGCTCAGGAGGGGCATCACCGCCAAACCGTTGATGCCCCCAGGCCGTCACAGAACCATCGGTTTTCAACGCAGTGAATGCAGCACTGGTGGACGCAATGAACGTCACATTGGTCAGGGGTCCAGGCAGCGCCCCCCCGTGGTCCGCCGATCCCCATGCAAATACGCTTCGGTCAGGCTTGAGTGCGCTGAATGCGCGGTCGCTGGCACAGAGCTGAGTTGCACCATTGGCCCCCGTTATCCATTGACCATCAGGAAAACCGGCACCCCAACTGATGACCCGACCATCACGCAGCACCGCACTGAAATCAGCCGTGTTGCCAATGATCTTGTCAGCTGCCGTGAGTTGCGAAACAACGGCGTCCGGAATTACTCCGCCGTATTCTGGATGTCCCCATGCCACCAACGTTCCATCTTCACGCAAGGCGAGAAAGGCTCCGGCGGTGGCCGCCAGTTTGATGACCCTGGTCAGTTGTGCTGCGATATCGGGAGCAATGACTCCGCCATGAGCGGGTGCCCCCCATGCAGTGACGGTGGCGTCTTTCTTCAATGCGGCAAACGCTTGTCCACCGGCGGTCACACAACGCACCCCCGCGAGCCCGGCAGGAGGCCGCATTTCACTGTTGTCACTCCACCCGAAAACGCTGCCATCGTCTTTGACAATACAGCCGCTGTGACGACCATTCAGGTTGAAAACACCCGTGACATTGCTCGGACGCAACACTTTGCGCGCGATGTTTCTGCCGTCTTTTTTTACGGTGACCACCAGCGCCTTTTCCGGCTTTTCATCAAGAAACGCAGTACCTGAAACGCTCTGCGTTTCGTCCAGATAACTCCATGCGAACTCATCGCCGACCGACGCCGAAGCCATGAGCCGGCTGGGGTTGGCGTGGTAATGAATCCCTGTCTGAGATCTTTGCCCGACAATGTGCAAATCGCTGGCAACCTCGCCAACTACAAACTCAAGCGGATTTGAATAACTGGTGCCCCCCGCCGCCCGCTTGATGAAGTACGACGCGGAGACCTCGCCGCCCTCGTTGCCCTTGATCAGGGTCGCGTCAATGTTGAACAGCACCGGCTTTGCGGCGGTGAGCGAATTCAGTCTGATCGAATCGGTAGCCGTACCGGTTTGCGAGCCGACCCATTCATAGACCACCTCATCATCCTTGACGGTGCCCAGATACGTCACCTTCAGGGTCGTGCCGGCGGTGTCGGCCGGCAGAGCACCATCCAGCACCCCGGCCACTTCCGGCTGGGGCAGCTCCAGGCGTGGCTCGCCGACTCGCAGCTCATCGGCGTGGATAGATTCGCGTACGGCATGCGTGGCATTGACCCGATTGAGAGTGCTCAGCACTGTGTCGTCAGTCAGATACTGATAATAAAGTTCCAGCTTGCCGCCGTTGATCGGGGCCAAATGCTCACCGCTAACTTCGATCACAAGCGGTTTGCCCGCAACGATCTCACCGTTAGTAATCGGTCGAAGCGGTAGATCGGGCAGGTACGGGATCAGGTCGGGGCCAGTGCCGAGCCAGAACAGCTTGAGAACACCGTCGGAGGTAAAGGACTTATCAAATGGAATCTCCACCCGCACCCGAGCCAATGCCGGGTCGAGCGCCCCACTGACAGCCTCCAGCGCGTTGGGTGCCGCCAGCTGTTCTACTTCGCCGATGACGCTGATGAATTGCGTCTTTGAGTGCAGAGCTGCGGAGCCGTCAGCTTTTTCCAGTCGATAGGACAAGGCCATCTGCGATTTCGCCAATTGTCGCAGCACGTCATTGGCGATCGGGATTTCCGCAGTTGTCGGCACGCTGATCAGCGGTTCACCGCTGAACTCGACATCAATCGGCACACCCTCCACCGGTGAGCCCTTGACCCGGATGACAGGCCTGTCGCCAACCGTGAACTGACCGCCGGCCATGACCCAGATTTGCGCGGTGCCGTCAGCGCTTGCCAACTCGTCGAGATTCAGCACATTGTTGCGCGCTTCCTTGAGCAGTGGCGCGATAAGGCGGCTCGCGTCCACGACCACGATCACTCGCTGGGCGGGACTCCAGTCCTCGGAGCGGTTGTCGACCATGTCGTAGACTTCGAAAGCCACGGCCACGCCGACATCATCGGAATCGCCCGCCTCACGGATAGTGGCTTCGTCGATGTGTACAACGATCGGAGTCTTGCCATCGACCTGGTCCTGAGTCAGTGGCGAACTCAACACAAACACACCACCCCAGCTCACCTGAATGACATCGCCCACATGGACGTTCGGATAAAGCTCGATGGTGATATCCACGCCATCAGCCACGTTGTCCTTGTCGATGCCACCTTCAACGATTTCCGGCGGGAGGCGCATGACCAGTTTCGAGTGACCAGGCTCGTCGTTATCGTCGTGGCCGGCGGGCCGGGTAAGTTTGACCATCACCTCCAGAACCTGGGATGGCTCTACAACCTGGCCCAATCGCTTGACGCTGTATGACATGGCGTGCCGCCCCTCGCTAATGCGTCCCGCCGGCACGAACATCTGCAGTAACGTGTTGACCTCGTCCCTCTGTACGGTTTTTTGCAACACCTGCTGTCCGGGGTCCAGGAACACCGTCACGTTGTCGCCCTCGCCCATCGCCCCCCAAGGCCCCATCCGGCACAGCAACCCTTGACGGGGAAAGTTGCCCAGCACGGCGGCGATGTTGAGGCCCCAAACCGGAGGTATCGAAGAATCAGGCCCCGTGCGACCGGGACAGTCGAGTTCATCCAGAATCAGCGGGGTGTTGCCAGGCAGGTTGGTGGTAGACATGCGCAGGACTCCGGTCGAGGTACGTGACGACGGAGTGATTAATGGCTCGAAACGCAGGCGCAGTCACCTGTCAGATCTGACAGGTGCATAAAGGTTTAAGACGAACGGCATGTACGGGTGACCACGTGAAACCGCAGCCGACGCCCTTTCCATCCGGTGAGGGTCACTGAAAAACAACGATCTGGTTTGGCAGCCTGCACAAGAAAATCCGCCAGTCCAAGGCGTTACGAATTTCGCGCAAACGACCAGTCGCCAGATAGCGGCGACGCGGGTTAGTCACTGACGTTTGGTAATCCGTCTGTTTAAGCGACTGTTTTAAGCGACTGTTTTAAGCGACTTTTTGAACGCTGTTTAACTGACCTCCACAAAGACACCTCGGTCAGCTCCCACTCCCACCGGGCGGTCCAAGGTTTCGGAAGGGCTGGGTGAGGTGGCATTGGCCTCAGCGGGGCTGACACAATCCTGCCGTCAGGCGCTCTACCCTTCTGATCTCCGCCGAATGAATTACCGGAAGTGGCCAGGATGACTATGCTGTTGGCTTCCCCCGGCCGAAAAATCGTCAGCCGATCCCGTTAGCCAGGTTGATGCACAGAGAGCAAGACACTTCACTGGCACAAATCGAGCGGTTAAATGGCGCAATGGAGTGCGAGATGAAAACCATCGCTTTTTTCGCTATCTATCTCGCCGGTGGGGTTGCCCTGTTTCCCTTCCTCGACCTATTGCGTCCAGTGGGCGTTTCTCTCGACCATTTCTATTCCGAGTTTTTCCTGAGTTCCGGCATTGACGTGGCACAACGGCTTAGCCTGAGCTTCATCTACGCAAGCTTGTTCCATCTGGTGTGGTCTGCCTTGTTTTCTGAATCTGCAAAGAGCTGGGTGTACACGACCGACATCAAAGACCTTTGCTATCTCGCCTTACGGTGCATGTCTGCTTTTTGCATCAGCCTGATGAGTCTCGGACTGGTTGGAAAAAGCACACAAAAAGTGCCCCACACGGACTTCCATCAGTATTTTACTTTTCTGGTTATCTGCATGCTCTTGGGCGCCTGGGCGTGGGAACTCAAGAATTTTTTGATAGCCGCCATTTACTACGCCGCAAGAAAAATCACGGGAACAGCTAAATGAAGGCCCCGATCCTCCTCATTACCATTTGCTGCACGGGTACAAGCGTCGCGTTCGCTGATGGCTCTCAAGCGGCGAACGACAAATATGGACCAGCAGGCATCGCCGTCGATGAGCCCTTGGTGTCGGCCAGATCCAAGCTGATCAAACAAGGATGGAAGCCAACCCGAATGCACACCGGCGATGGCTATGAATACAGCGGTGTCGAGCGGGAGCTGGCTGCACGCAACTTCCTGGAACTCGACACCTGCTCTTTTGATAGCTCGCGCTGCATCCTGTTCTACTCAAAGAAAGGCGCCTGCTTGCGCGTCGACACCATGGGTGAGCAGCTCAAAGACATGACGGTTACGCGATGGGCCGATGAATGTCCGGATGCATCTTCAGAGCCAGATAGCGGCGACGCGGGTTAAGAAACAAAAAGGGGATCGATTGAAATGAATCAGTCCCCTTTTCCCCACTGACGACCAGGCATCAGAAACAGCGCATGTGCCATCGCCATCTCTGCCAGCCCAGCCCCCACAGATTTCAGCGTCCTACACACTATCTGTGAACAACATAAAACCCTGTGGGAGCGACGGTGCGACGATTCGACTTGCTCGCGAAGGCGCCAGAATTCACACCCATTCAATCAGCAGGCGATCCCGAGGTCTGCCTCACCCTGGCAATTGCAAATTATCCAACGCCCGATTCACCGCCAGCTCCCCGAGCATGATCAACTGCGCAATCCCCAACAACGCCCGACGCTGCGAAGCCGGCATCAGACTGGCGACGTTATGGGCAATGGTTTGGGCCGAAGCGAGTGTTTCACTGGCATCGATCAGCAGTTCTTCGTTTTTGTTGTCCGCAGTCACGGCATACATCCCACGATTTTTACGTGGGGACGGCGAGGAGCCGGGCGGACAGAGGTAATGGTCGAGCGCGCGGTCGGCGGCTTCGTGGAGTTTTCTGGAGTCGATGGATTCGTAGGGGGAAACCGAATCGGTTTCGGGCGGGTTGGGTGTTGGTTTGATCATGGTGAAGCTCCATTTTTATACCTGGTGAAACCACCAACACCTGTCGCTAAACAAGTAAGGGTGGCAGCTGTACGCGGGTTAGCGAACCGAGAGGTATAAGACCCGGCAGACCCGAAGGTCTCCCACGCACAGCCACCATATCGTCATCGCAAAAGTCTGCGACAAGCTGGAGCGTCGTTGAACTTATACCTGGTCGGGTCGCTAAACCCGGTCGCTAGGTTGCCAGCGACCCATAGACGATAAAGACCAGGTACAAAGCGCACAAGCCGGCGGATTCTGGCGTAGCTGTAGGCAACGGCGCAAGGATATGTAGCCCGAGAGAGTGTCTGGAGATGTCTTTTTAAACATTGGTGTTTATCAAGGCCTCATTCCGTCACTTATCCTTCAACAGATCCGTCCCGTTATCCCAACAGATGGAGGAAAATGGCCCAGATTGCCAGTCGTAACTGACAACCTAGGCCAGATGAACAGCTCTATTTTTGCCGGCACATCTCGACGTCATCCTGAGTTTTAAGGTGGGTGTCGATCCCCAACCGGTACCTGCAGTAATCAATAATCCACCCCCGCTCCTCTGCCGTCAGGCGCTCTACCTTTCTGATCTCTCCATCGTTAGCGTGAATGTTGTAGAACCTCATCTGAAACGTGGGGTGGTTCTTGATGAAGACAATGGTCTCGATGCCCCCGTCCTCAAGGGCTTCGTAGTAGCCGACGTAGAGCACCATCATTACGGCGAGCATCGCTACGATTAGATTCCTTTTCATTCCTTTTACGCCGATGGTGGAGGCTGAAGAGTTTTAGCATGAAAGGAGACTGATTGAATTTCAGAAAGTTAATCAGTCCCCATATTGCTTCTGAATCCTGCTGATCTCGGCCAAAAACTCACTGTGCAGCATGCTCAATCCTCCCTGATCGCCTTACCAGTCGCGTAGGAGTATTGAAATCAAAACTCAAGAAACTGAACTATAGTCAGAAATCATTAGCACAAAATACGTCCCACCATTCACCATTGACTGTATGCGAATGTCGTATCTTGCTGTGGTCTCTTGAATGACTAATTTATGGAGAGAGGTCATGACCGAGCACATACCCGAACCGGACGATTCAAGCAATACAAAGACAGCCAAAGAGAACACTAGAGGGGGACAACCCGTCATTAAAGGTCTGATCTTGGCCATCCTTGACTATTGGAAAACAGCACTTATCGCATTAGTAGCCGGACTAGGTATCACACTCGCCAGCAATTTCTGGAAAGAAGCCATCGATTGGACAAGAGCAAAATACTATGGGTTTGATGACTCAGCCACAGCTATCAAATATGCAAGAATGACTCAACATGGCTCAAAAACCGTAGCCGCTCTTGGTTATTACGACATCGAAACAGGAAAGCAATATATAGCAGCAACTTACAAAATAGCAGATAATTTAAACATCATCAGCGCATTCGAGATCAGAGCGAATACCCCATATCAAGTCGGCGCAAGTATAAAGCTTACTGGCATCCAGACAGAACTGAATTCTCTTGAAGGAGAAAATTTAATTCGTGCCAATCTTCATTTTTTTGGATTTGCGCACCTGAAAAGCAACAAAGAAACTGAAGAATTGATGCTCTATGGAGTCGAGAGGCAATTTACCAGCGGGGGTGAGCGCGGAGTTGTTTACTTATCCCCTATTGACTCAAATATAATTTTTACCGCCGAAGACTCCATGTATTCCGGTGTGCCCTTCATGCGCCCGCAATTTTCGACAAACATCACTTACGACAGCGTAAAAGAGTGGCTTGCTCGAAAGTCGCTTGAAATACTCACGCATGGTGATGATTGGACAAAGCTACCATCTGGCGCATTTCACAATGGTTTGTTAGACGAAAGCTATACATTTGATTGGTTCCCGGCGTTTCACGCAAAAAAATGGTTTGAAGAAAATGGAATTGATCGATTTGACGGTGACATAAAAATCATCCCCATCACAGACAAAAACATTGAAAAGGATATTCGCGAGCGAAGTGTTTGCACTATTACGATTGACAACGACACATGGATGGTTCCTTTTAAAGGGCCTGTAATGAAATTCGATGAACGTACCAAAACCCTATACCTTGCTTACATGCAGGATCCTCGTAACCTCAGAGAAGCTGAGGGAATTATCAATGGGAAACACTATCTGTGGTTTGCAATTAGCCAAGACGAAAAACCAGAAACCTACTATCTGACCATGAGAAAATCAGATAACAAATTTGTAAAAATAAAAGCGACTGTTATTTCAAACCTACCATCGGACAATTCAGAGCTCGATAACTCTGACAATGAAACTGATGTTTCAGAAGAAAACGCCATGGAAGAGCCACCTCCGCTTAAAGATATAACTCACTTACTTTTCAAACTATCCGAAGGAAAAGTATTTTCGGATGGCGACGAAATCAAACTGCACCTGCCAGCTATGGGCGGTATCACTGATGACTCAGAACTATTCAAAGATGAATTTTCACAAGCAACAAACTGTGTGCCCTCACCGAAATCGGATGCCCCTTATGAATCGGACGCACCGGACCCAACGAACTAACTGGAAACCGGTCAACTTGATTTAATTTGTATTGAAAAATGACAAAAATGCAACAAATTGGAGGAGTAACAACAATCGTTCCCGCATACGAATCGTTGAGGTCATCGTGGCTCGATTTGTGTACTGACTCCGATTTTTTGGGAGACGTAGAATGGAAACGTTTATCGGTGTGTGTGCTGGTGTAATCGGGATAATTCTCGGCGTTATAGGGGTTGTCGTATCACTGCATCCCCAAAATCGAGAAGTACAAAAATGGTCGTGGCAGGACTATTCGTTGCCCTCTCGGTCCTGGCCGTTGCAACCACGATAGTGGATCGTCAATGGGCGGAACGAGATGCTTCGATTATCAGCCAGACTCTACAGTCGCTAAAGGATTCGTCATCCATTTTATCCAAACAAAACATCCAACTATTACAAAATAACGCTGCTCTGGAAGAAAAAAACAAGTGAGGCTGCGGAAGCCCCTAAACGCCTGGCATTAGAGCGAACATTGAAAACTGACATTAAGAAACACTTGGAGCTCGTTACAAAATTCCTGTCCAGCGAGAGTGAAAAATTCAACAGCGAAAGCACGCAAGAATCAGATAAAGAGCATGCACAACGCTACATAGTTTTTCGAAAAAAATTTTCCGCTGATTATGTATCAAAATTTTTTCCAAAAACACGCGAGTTACTTTTTCGCGCCGCCAACCTTAAGTTAATAGCCATGCAAAATTTTGATATTGATGGACGATTCATCGAAGCAGGGGTGATCCCATATATAGATGACCTTAGAGCACTCACTACAAAAATGGCTGACTGAGTATAATCATTCAAAAGAACAAAGGAGACTGATTTATTTTTTTTAAAAAACAAGATAGATTATTTATTTCATAGAAATAAATAAGCCCCCTCCTTTTTTTCTTGCGATGCAACCAATGGGGAATAATTTAACTTCAGGAATAAATCAGACCTAGAATCTACAGCATCACTCCACCATACGCCTAACAAGCGCCACTAACGCACCGACTACCACGCCAAAAATTGTCATATTCTTAGCTGTAACCACTATTGCTTCTTTCGCTATTGCTCGCATTTCTTTTTCTCCGGGCATAGTTGGATTAACACCAACCAAAACCATATTCTTGGATAGAATCAACGCCCTATTCAGCAACCAAAAGACTATAACTCGCTGAAAACGATCAATGACATTTAGCCCAAAATAACAAAACAAACCCAACCCTACAACCATAGACGCTAACGTAGCTTCATACCCTATGGTCTGGGCAGAAAATACGGCTTTCATTTTTAATAACTTTTCGGATGTATCAATGTGATAGGCAACAAAGAGAGGGAACAATATAGAAAATGGCATCAAAACTTTTTTATTTATTTCTACACTGCGTTTTTTATCTTGAAGAGCATTTCCGATGGCCGCCAAAAAACCCAAAGAAAGAAACATAGCTGGAGCTGCAAACGATAAAAAGTCGGAAAAGAAAAACTGGAGCAACAGCAAAAATAGAAACAAAAAATTAACAACCTTATGAACCCCACTCGATACACCTGAAAGCCCAGCACGCTTGACTCCGGGCCAAATCCTTTCCAAAAATTTATTAATTTTTATTTGAACAGCATAATTTTTGAGGAACTCCTCATTCTCAGCAATTCCAGGCAGATTATCTAAGATTACGCTAATCAACTTTAACTGGTACGCCGCGTAGGCAATAGAACCTACTAGCATAGTATATCCCGTGGCTATTATCCAAAGCATTTGGTGACCCTAAATTCCGTTATACATAGGTAAAAAGCCCCTATCCCCTACCTCAAAAATGGGTGATTTTACTTTTACCCCCGACTTTCCAAACATCCCTCCTAAACAGGAGTTTCTTTATACTTGAAATTTTCGGCACTGGACCTTTTCAGCTGAATCCGTATACAACATTAGCTTTATGCACATAATAAACCGAGGGTCCTTCACCGAGTAACCACCAGTGTGCTCATTTTTTAAAATAAGAGGACTTGATCCCCCAGTGAGATCAGCCAAAATTGACCCTATGCCCATGTTGGTATTGGGTACAGTTCGAGGGAAGTTCTCTCTGACAAGCCTGTCGATGTCACTTGAGTCAAACTCGTGCCTTTTAACCTTACCAATGCAGTAAATCACCTGATTACGTCGTGCAACGGTAGTTTCACGGCTATTCAGATTTTTTTCTACAACAGAATAGGCATGCCGTAATCCAGCCGTCAGCCATGCAAGATCAGCTATTTGGAGCGTTTTCGGTATATACGTCCACTTATTGTCTTGGATCGCGTATGCAAGGTGCTCACAGAATTCGTGAACGCGCTGCGCGATGCCCAGCGTCACATCCGATACATGCTCCGATATCTCAATTAGCGAGGCGCCGGAAAGAGGTATTTGCAGATGCGCAAACCCCTTACTCACAATTTCACGCACTTGGCCTGAATCAAGGCCACTTACTTTTTGAATTTCTTGCAATCTATTGGCGACGGATTCTGCGTTTTTTATTTCACGGAAGTATTGGAGAACCCCATTAGGAACCCCAACAACTAGAAAATTTATGTTGCACTCGGCGTATCGACTGTCATCCAGAAGGATGATGATGTTCGACAACTCATCCATCAGTTCCTCGGAGCTGAATATCGATTCTAGATTGTCCAGCACGATTATTTTTTTTGCATTGTTCGCAGATGCGTACAGCTTGAAGGCCTTGAGTAGTGGTTCTTCTTGGGTGACGTCGTAACGATCACTCTGTTTCAGCCCACCTTTTAAAAAAGCTGCAGAAAGCTCCGACACTTTCTCGACGTTGTACCCCAGACTTACGGCCGTACCTGGAGCTATGAGGCAGTTGCAAATTTCAGCAGTCAGAGATTTGATGCGGGCAGCATTCGCACAATTGACGGTCACGTAGGTGATCCCGTCATCTTCAAGAACCTTTTTGTAAAGCCAGGACTTCCCGTTGCCACTTTCACCAAAAATGAGCGTATGGGAATTTCGCTTGAATGCACGCGATAGCTCTAGCTCAAGCCTTGGCCGATGCACATACATGTTCACGTTTACTTCGCTGCGCCGAGGCGTAAACACCTCGGTTATCTCTTTCCTAAGCGACATAGAAGTCCATCAGTGATGTGACGGGGCAGCCCGGGCTCACCCAAGCTTCGTGGCCCGCATACTACTAGATATCCACAATGGCCAAAATGGGGACGGACCAAAATGCAACGCAAAATAGGGGCGTGGTTATTTAGCAAAAAACAGACCGGTACCTATTTTTTCTGATTATGATCGAAAGTGACCACAACATTCTTTGCTTACTCGTACTTCTCTTTTCCAGATCTTTCTGAGCCAGTCGTCCCAGTGCGGACTACCCCGATTAAAACAGCAAAACTACTATATCCTTCCCACAACTCACGGTCTCACCAACCTAGGCATCTCCACCCCCTCCCCCAATCTCTCCACCCCCAACCTC
>NZ_JAHTKI010000001.1 GCF_019145475.1 Pseudomonas botevensis | reverse complement strand
ACCTCTTTTTCTCCGCTTTCGATCGAGAAGATCGAAACGTTAAAAGAGCTAAACATCACCACTCTTTCAACGCCTCCCAGGCTTCGATGAACTGAAGCGATCCGCTGTCGAAAACCTTCTAACTCGTTGAATCTCAAGGAGTTTTCCGTTTCGACTGCGCCGGAAGTGGGGCGAATTATAGAGATCTAAAATTCGCCGTCAACCCCTTCTTTTCAACTTTATTCCGATTTCAACGAAATCCGTGCAAATGCCTTCTTGCCAGCCTGGCAAACGAAGGTCGCACCCAGCGCACATATAAAGGAGCGATCAACAACCTCACCATCAATGCGCACGCCGCCAGAGGCCAGAAGATCACGCGCCGCTGCCGAGTTCTTTACCAGACCTGCCTTATTGAGGACGGCAGCGATCGGCATATCTTCGCCAGCAGTCAACTCGATCTCCGGCAGATCATCCGGCAACTCGCCATCCTTCATGCGATTGCCCGCACCACGGTGGGCACTGGCCGCCGCCTCCTCACCATGGAAGCGCGCAACAATCTCTTCAGCCAGCTTGATCTTGATGTCGCGCGGATTCGCACCCGCCTCGACATCAGCACGGAAAGCATTGATCTCATCCATCGTACGGAAGCTGAGCAACTCGAAATAACGCCACATCAGCGAGTCCGGAATCGAAACGAGCTTGCTGTACATGACGCCCGGTGCTTCCTGGATACCGACATAGTTGCCCAACGACTTGGACATCTTCTTCACACCATCCAGACCTTCGAGCAGCGGCATGGTCAAGATGCACTGAGCCTCCTGACCATAACCACGCTGCAACTCACGCCCCATCAGCAGGTTGAACTTCTGATCGGTCCCGCCCAACTCGACATCCGCACGCAAGGCCACCGAGTCATAACCCTGGACCAGCGGATAGAGGAACTCATGAATGGCGATCGGCTGATTGGTGGTGTAACGCTTGTCGAAATCGTCACGCTCAAGCATGCGAGCAACGGTGTATTGCGAGGTCAGGCGAATAAAGTCCGCAGGCCCCATCTGATCCATCCAGGTGGAGTTGAAAGCAACTTCGGTCTTCGCCGGATCAAGAATCTTGAACACCTGAGTCTTGTAGGTCTCGGCGTTTTCCAGAACCTGCTCACGAGTCAGCGGCGGGCGAGTAGCACTCTTGCCACTCGGATCACCAATCATCCCGGTGAAGTCACCAATAAGGAAGATCACCTGATGCCCCAGCTCCTGGAACTGACGCAGCTTATTAATAAGCACGGTGTGACCCAAGTGCAGATCCGGCGCAGTCGGATCGAAGCCAGCCTTGATTCGCAGCGGCTGGCCGCGCTTGAGCTTTTCGATCAGCTCGGACTCGACCAACAGTTCTTCCGCACCACGTTTAATCAGCGCTAGCTGCTCTTCAACCGACTTCATAACAGACCCGCAAGGCTCAGATTCAAAGGGAACCAACCATACAAGATCGCGCACCAAATACAAGTTTTGCCCGGCGCACGGACACCAATCCACAGACAGGATGTCTGTAGACTTGCCTAAGAGATGATTTGGTTATATTTTATACAGTTATTTCATCTTCATCATGTCATTCATCTTTTCCAATTCATCTTTTTCAAAGTCAAATCACTTATGACCACTGAACCGTCTAAAGCGCCACCGCTTTACCCGAAGACCCACTTGCTCGCGGCAAGTGGCATCGCCGCCCTTCTCAGTCTGGCGCTCCTGGTATTCCCTTCCAGTGATGTTGAAGCCAAAAAGACGACTTTGAGCCTTGAGCTGGAAAGTCCTGCTGAACAACTGACACAAGATCAAGACGCTGCCGAAGCGGTCCAAGCCACAAATGAACCTGTAGCTTCGCCTTTCGCGCAGATCGAAAACGACGCAGAGGACACGCCGGAAACCGCCCAGGCCGCGCCTGCGCCGGCACCTGTTGTTGAAGAAAAGAAAGCTCCAGGCCATCGAGAAGTAATCGTCAGCAAGGGCGATACGCTGTCGACACTGTTTGAAAAGGTCGGTCTCCCGGCCGCCGCAGTCCATGAAGTACTGGCCAGCGACAAGCAAGCCAAGCAGTTCAGCCAGCTCAAGCATGGCCAGAAACTCGAATTCGAATTGAATCCAAAGGGCGAACTGACCAACCTGCACAGCAAGGTCAGCGATGTCGAAACCATTACCCTGACCAGGAACGACAAGGGTTACGTGTTCAACCGCGTTACCGCCAAACCTACCGTTCGCACGGCCTACGTCCACGGCGTGATCAACAGCTCGCTGTCGCAGTCCGCCGCCCGCGCCGGCCTGTCCCACAGCCTGACCATGGACATGGCCAGTGTGTTTGGCTACGACGTCGACTTTGCTCAGGATATCCGTCAGGGCGACGAGTTCGACGTAATCTATGAGCAGAAAGTGGTCAATGGCAAAGCCGTCGGCAACGGCCCGATTCTGTCGGCCCGCTTCACCAACCGCGGCAAGACCTACACCGCCGTGCGCTACACCAACAAGCAGGGCAACAGCAGCTATTACACCGCCGATGGCAACAGCATGCGCAAGGCGTTCATCCGTACACCGGTGGACTTTGCCCGCATCAGTTCGAAGTTCTCCATGGGCCGCAAGCACCCGATCCTCAACAAGATCCGCGCCCACAAAGGCGTCGATTACGCAGCACCACGCGGTACGCCGATCAAGGCCGCCGGTGACGGCAAAGTACTGTTGGCCGGCCGCCGTGGCGGTTACGGCAATACCGTGATCATCCAGCACGGCAATACTTACCGCACGCTGTATGGCCATATGCAAGGCTTCGCCAAGGGCGTCAAGACCGGCGGCACCGTCAAGCAGGGACAGGTCATCGGTTACATCGGCACCACTGGCCTGTCCACGGGCCCGCACCTGCACTATGAGTTCCAGGTCAACGGCGTTCACGTCGACCCATTGGGCCAGAAGCTGCCGATGGCCGACCCGATCGCCAAATCCGAGCGCGCACGCTTCCTGGCGCAGAGCCAGCCGCTGATGGCACGGATGGATCAAGAGAAGGCCACCATGCTGGCCTCGAGCAAACGCTAAGCCATGGCTCTGTATATCGGCGTGATGTCCGGCACCAGTCTCGACGGGCTGGACATCGCCCTGATCGAGCAAACCACGGCGATCAACCTGATCGCCACACATTACATCCCCATGCCCGAATCCCTGCGCGCCGAGCTGCTTGGCTTGTGCGCCAGCGGCCCGGACGAGATCGCCCGCTCGGCGATTGCCCAGCAGAACTGGGTGAAGCTCGCGGCGCAGGGAATCAACGCCCTCCTCGAACAGCAGCAGCTCAAACCGCAAGCGATTCGCGCGATCGGCAGTCATGGCCAGACGATTCGTCACGAACCGGCACGCGGCTTTACCGTGCAGATAGGCAACCCTGCCCTGCTCACGGAGCTGACCGGCATCACCGTCGTCAGTGACTTCCGCAGCCGTGATGTCGCCGCCGGCGGTCAGGGCGCACCCCTGGTGCCAGCCTTCCATGAAGCGCTGTTCGAAGAAAGCAGCGGCAACCGCGCCGTGTTGAATGTCGGCGGTTTCAGCAATCTCAGTCTGATCGAGACGAACAAGCCTGTAGCCGGTTTCGACTGCGGTCCGGGGAATGTGCTGATGGACGCCTGGATTCACCGGCAGCGGGGGGAAAACTACGATCGTAATGGCCGATGGGCCGCCAGCGGTGCCGTTGAACCCAAACTGCTCGCGGCCCTGCTCAGCGATCCGTTCTTCGTGACCAAAGGCCCGAAAAGCACGGGCCGCGAAGTGTTCAACCTGCCTTGGCTGGAACAGCACTTGTCGCGCTTGCCGAGCTTCGCAGCGGAAAACGTGCAGGCGACGCTGCTGGAGCTGACCGCCCTGACCATCGTCGACTCACTGCAAAGCGCTCAGTCGAATACGCAGGAACTGCTGGTCTGCGGTGGCGGTGCTCACAACGCTGCACTGATGGCGCGCCTGGCCAGCCTGCTGCCAAACGCAAAAGTCGCCAGCACCGCGACCCACGGTGTCGATCCGGACTGGGTCGAAGCCATGGCCTTCGCCTGGCTGGCCCATTGCTGCCTGGAGGGCATCGCCGCCAATCGCCCGAGCGTCACCGGCGCCCGTGGCCTGCGCGTACTCGGCGCCATCTACCCCAACTGACAAAACCGCACACAGCAAAACGCCGCAGAACCGTAAGGCCCTGCGGCGTTTTGTTATCTGCCGTGAAGTGCGATCAGATCGAGAACGAAGAGCCGCAACCACAGGTCGTGGTGGCGTTCGGGTTCTTGATCACGAAGCGCGAACCTTCCAGACCTTCCTGATAATCGACCTCGGCACCGGCCAGGTACTGGAAACTCATTGGGTCGACCACCAGGCTCACGCCTTCGCGCTCGACGATGGTGTCGTCTTCGGCCACATCTTCATCGAAAGTGAAACCGTACTGAAAACCTGAACAACCGCCGCCCGTAACGAATACGCGCAGCTTCAAGCGATCATTCCCCTCTTCATCGACCAGGCTCTTCACCTTGTGCGCGGCACCCTGGGTGAATTGCAAAGCCGTGGGGGTGAAGGATTCGACGCTCATGCTGACTATCTCCCGGCGTTACGCCGCCATAATGCGTGATGACGCGCATTATCCGCTTGTCCTAGAAAATCGGTCAACTATTGTTACGGTATATCAATAAGCCGATCATCCGGACAGAAAGCAAAAAGGCCCGTTCAACGGGCCTTTTTGCTGTGCGCAATACCGTGTTACGGCAGCATGCCGGCGTGGGACAGCCCCAGACGCTCATCCAGCCCGAACAGAATGTTCAGGTTCTGCACCGCCTGACCCGAAGCACCTTTCACCAGATTGTCGATCACCGACAACACCACCACCAGATCACCATCCTGCGGACGATGTACGGCGATGCGGCAGACGTTGGCACCGCGCACGCTACGGGTTTCAGGATGGCTGCCGGCAGGCATCACGTCGACGAACGGCTCGTTGGCATAACGCTTTTCGAACAGCGCTTGCAGATCCACCGAACGGTCGACCACGGTTGCGTACAGCGTGGAGTGAATGCCACGGATCATCGGCGTCAGATGCGGCACGAACGTCAGACCGACATCCTTGCCCGCCGCGCGGCGCAGTCCCTGGCGGATTTCCGGCAGATGACGGTGACCTTTCACCGCGTAAGCCTTCATGCTTTCCGACGTCTCGGAGTACAGCGAACCTACAGAAGCGCCACGACCGGCGCCGCTGACACCGGACTTGCAGTCGGCAATCAGGCGGGAGGTGTCAGCCAGGCCGGCTTCGAGCAACGGCAGGAAGCCCAGCTGAGTCGCCGTCGGGTAGCAACCCGGCACCGCGATCAGACGGGCTTTCTTGATCTGTTCGCGATTGACTTCAGGCAGACCGTAGACCGCCTCGTCCAGCAACTCCGGAGCGCCGTGCGGCTGGTTGTACCACTTGGCCCATTCATCGGCGTCCTGCAGACGGAAGTCGGCCGACAGGTCGATGACCTTGGTGCCCGCCGCCAGTAATTCGCCGGCCAGGGCGTGGGCAACGCCATGCGGAGTGGCGAAGAACACCACGTCGCAGGCGCCCAGGGTCTTGATGTCCGGCACGCTGAACGCCAGGCCGTCGTAGTGGCCGCGCAGGTTCGGGTACATGTCAGCCACGGCCAGACCGGCCTCGGATCGGGAAGTGATGACCACCACCTCTGCCTGTGGATGCTGTGCCAACAGACGCAGCAGTTCGACACCGGTGTAACCCGTGCCGCCGACGATACCGACCTTGACCATAAACCTGCCCTCAACGAACCCACTGGAAAGCCGTCGATAATAGGGGCCACGCGCCCCTGCGACAACCGTCAAGGTGACGTGCGGACGCTCAAGCCTCTACTATCCCGGCTACCGTGAATCCTGGGATAACAAAAAATGCTCTATCTGTGGCTCAAAGCGTTTCATATCGTCAGCGTCGTCTGCTGGTTCGCCGGACTGTTCTACCTGCCTCGTCTGTTCGTTTATCACGCGCAAAGCGAGGACTCCGTCAGCAAAGAGCGGTTCAGCATCATGGAGCGCAAGTTGTATCGCGGCATCATGGGGCCGGCGATGATCGCCACGCTGATCTTCGGTGGCTGGCTGATCTACCTCAATCCGGGCATCTTCAGCCAGGGCGGCTGGATACACGCCAAACTGACCCTGGTCGTCCTGCTGATCGGCTATCACCATATGTGCGGTGCGCAGGTAAAACGCTTCGCCCGTGGCGAGAACACCCGCAGCCATGTCTTTTACCGCTGGTTCAATGAGGTGCCGGTTCTGATATTACTGGCGATCGTAATTCTGGTCGTGGTCAAACCGTTCTAACTCAAACAGACACAACTGACAGGGGGACTTCCAATGTCGCTGCCCGCTCTGCTCGATCAACGTCTGCGCCTGCCCGTTGTGGCGGCGCCGATGTTTTTGATTTCCAACCCGGAACTGGTGCTCGCCTGCTGCCGAAACGGTGTGGTCGGCAGCTTCCCGGCGCTGAACCAGCGCGAAAGCAGCGGCTTCAAGGCCTGGCTGGAACAGATCGAGGCGGGACTGGCGACGCTGGACAACCCGGCACCGTATGCAGTGAACCTTATCGTTCACAACAGCAACCCGCGCTTGCAGGCGGACCTGAACATCTGCGTCGAGCACAAAGTACCGATTGTCATCACCAGCCTCGGTGCGGTGAAAGAAGTGGTGGATGCCGTACACAGCTATGGCGGCCTGGTGTTCCATGATGTGACCACCCGCCGCCATGCGGAAAAGGCAGCTCAGGCCGGCGTCGATGGCTTGATCGCCGTCGCGGCCGGCGCCGGCGGTCATGCCGGCACCTGGAGCCCGTTTTCGCTGATCGCCGAAATCCGTCAGTTCTTCGACAAGACCCTGCTGCTTGCAGGATGTTTGAACCACGGCCATGAGATTCTCGCCGCGCAGCTGCTCGGTGCGGATTTGGCCTACTTCGGCACGCGATTTATCGGCACCACCGAAAGTCATGCGCCTGACGCCTACAAAGAGATGCTGCTGACTGCCAAAGCCGCCGACATCATTCATACTCCTGCCGTGTCTGGAGTACCGGCCAGTTTCATGCGCCAGAGCCTGGAAGCCGCCGGTTTCGATATGGCCGCGCTGCAGGGCAAGGGCGAAGTGAACTTCGGTGACAAGCTCAAACCGATCAACGATGAAGCCAAAGCCTGGAAAACCGTGTGGTCCGCCGGTCAGGGCGTGGGGGATATCGATGATCTGCCAAGTGTCGATCAGCTGGTTGCACGCCTCGACACCGAGTACCGCCAGGCGCTGGCTCGCGCGACCGAACTGCCGAAACGCTGGCCACGCTGATAAAACCGGCCGGTTTCGACCCGGCCGGCCTTACACTGATTGACTGCAACACTTTCCAACTGAATTCGCGACAAGGATGCCTCGGCCATGAGCGACCCCCGCTACAAAATCGTTTTCGACGGTGCATTACAGCACGGTGTCGATATCACCAGCGCCAAGTTCAATCTGGCCGAGCTGTTCAAAAGCGACGTCGCCGCCATCGAGCGCCTGTTCAATGGCAGCACGGTCGCGCTCAAGCGTGACCTGTCGCACAACGATGCTCAGACCTATCTCCAGGCACTGAGCAAGACCGGGATCGACGCCCGGATCGAACCGGAAACGGTCATTGAGCTGAACCTGTCGGACGTGCAGGAACATTCGGCGGCCGTCGCCGAACCGGACTCCCCCTATGCCCCGCCTCGCGCCCGGGTCGGCGAGAATCTGCCGGAGTTCGCCGCGCTCAAGCCGTTCGGTGTCGACGGGCGTATCGGTCGACTGCGCTTTCTCGCGTGGTCCATGGTCTTGAGCCTGGTGGCCATGCCCATTGTCGGGGTGTTCGCACTCATCGGCCTTGGTCTGGTCAGCACCGACTCGACAGCCGGCCTGATCATTGGCGGCATCGTTGCCTTCTTCCTGTTCCTGGCCTTCATGATCGTCAGCATCCTGTTCAGCGTTCAGCGCCTGCACGACATCGGCTGGTCGGGCTGGCTCTGGCTGCTGAACCTCGTGCCGTTCGTGGGCAGCTTTTTCCCGCTGGTAATGATGATCATGCCCGGCACCACCGGCGCCAACCGCTACGGGGCGCCGCCTCCCCCCAACAGCACGGCGGTCAAGGTGCTGTGCTCGTTGTGGATTGTGGTGATCGGATTGTTCTTTGTCGGCGCGATGGTCGGCGGGATCTCGGCGATCCAGCAGGAATATGAAAGCAGCCTGGAAAGCAGCTACGAAAGCGGCTCGGTGACCACCGACGAGATTGACGTCGAGGTCGAGCCGGCAGTGGATTCGGCAGCCGATGCAGCCGAAGAGGCCCAGGCCCCTGTAGACTCTGCGAAAGAATGAACAGCGCTCCCCGTCGCGACACCTGCGTCGACGACGCGGAGCTGTTGCGATGGAGAATTGCATGACCCGTTACGCTCTGATCACCGGCGCCTCCAGCGGCATCGGCCTGGCCATGGCCGAAGCCCTGGCTCGCCGGGGTCGCAGCCTGATTCTGGTGGCCCGACAGCGTGATCAGCTGGAAAGCATCGCGATTGAACTGACCCAGCGCTTCGGCGTGGAGGTTCTGTTCCGCGCCTGCGACCTCGGTGAACCGCTGCGCCTGTCCGGCTTCTTACTGGAACTGGAAGAAGGTGACCGGCAGATCGATCTGCTGGTGAACTGCGCCGGCATTGGCACTTGCGGCCCGTTCCTGGCCCAGGACTGGATGACCGAGCAAGACCTGATCGAAGTGAACATCCTCGCGCTCACCCGTCTGTGCCATGCGATTGGCAACAGCATGGCGCTGCAGGGGGGCGGACAGATTCTCAATGTCGCCTCCGTCGCAGCGTTCAACCCCGGCCCATGGATGAGCACCTACTACGCGAGCAAGGCTTACGTGCTGCACTTTTCCGAGGCACTGCGGGTAGAGCTGAAAAAATGCGCGGTAAAGGTTTCGGTGCTTTGCCCCGGCCCGACCCGCACGGGTTTCTTTCGCACCGCACAACTGGATAACGACAAACTCAACGCCAGCAGACTGATGATGACTCCTGAGGAGGTCGCGCTGTATACCGTGCGCGCCCTGGAAAAAAACCGCGCGATCATCATCCCCGGCCGGACGAACCGCTGGTTCGCCTTTTTGCCACGGCTCGGATCGCGCTGGCTCAATCGCACCGTGGTCGGCATGGTCAACAAGGCTTACTGCCCGCGCTGAACGGCCAACGGTAAAACACTGGGCGGGGCAATTTCCCATGAGTACACTCAGGCCTGCCCAAACAACGGAGAAAACAGCAGTGGATACTCTGTTCACCAAGATCATCAACCGGGAAATCCCGGCCAGGATCATTTACGAGGACGACCAGGTTCTGGCGTTCCACGACATCGCCCCACAGGCACCGGTGCATTTTCTGGTGATCCCGAAAAAACCGGTGCGCACCCTCAATGATCTGACCGAGGACGACAAGGCCCTGGCCGGACACATTCTGTTCACCGCTCAACGCCTGGCGCTGGAGCTGGGTTGCGAGGAAGGTTTCCGGGTGGTGATGAACTGCAATGAAAAAGGTGGACAGACCGTCTACCACATTCATATGCATGTCCTTGGACAGCGCCAGATGAACTGGCCGCCGGGCTGATCCGTCCGTGGGAGCGCTGGTGTGCCGGAAACTCCGCTTTCGCGAGCAGGCCCGCTCCCGCAACAGCATGGCCGCGCGGGAAATGACCCAGCGCAAACCTTCCGCCGGCCGATTCGGTTAAACTGGCCGCCGAGATTCCTCCCGGAGGTCAGCATGACTACCCAACGTCACTACTCGCCGATTGACCGCCTTCTGCTGCAAGCCGATGCCGCGATGCGTACCCTGCTGCCCTTCAGCGGCCAGCCGTACCGTCCGTCGCCGGCCATCGTGCAGCCCGATGTGCAAATGAGCGATGAAGACACCCGCCACGTTGCTGGCCTGATGCGCATCAACCACACCGGTGAAGTCTGTGCCCAGGCGCTGTACCAGGGCCAGGCCTTGACCGCCAAGCTGCCCCAGGTGCGCGAAGCCATGGAGCATGCGGCCGAAGAAGAAATCGACCATCTGGTCTGGTGCGAACAACGCATTCACCAGTTGGGCAGCCACACCAGCGTGCTCAACCCGCTGTTCTACGGCATGTCCTTCGGCATCGGTGCCGTGGCCGGACTGATCAGTGACAAGGTCAGCCTCGGTTTCGTCGCGGCCACCGAACATCAGGTGTGCAAACACCTGAATGAGCATCTGGAGCAACTGCCAGCCGAGGACGAGAAGTCCCGGGCGATTCTGGAGCAGATGCGCATCGATGAGGAACATCACGCGGAAAGTGCGCTGGATGCCGGCGGTTTCCGCTTTCCTGCACCGGTGAAGTTCGGTATGAGTCTGTTGGCTAAAGTGATGACCAAGAGCACTTACCGGATCTGACAGGGCCTCTTCACGGGCGAGTCTGCTCCCACCGTGGGGGAGCAGACATGAAAAAAGGCGACCGAAGTCGCCTTTTTTGTGCCCGGACTTCTTAGCTCGGCATATTGCGTGCGTAGAAGATTTCCAGCATTTCGTGTTTCACACGCTCGGTCACCTGAGCGCGCTGCTCGGTAGACAGGTTGCTGGTGGCGTCGCCGAACAGGTAGTTGTCCAGTTCGAAGTTCTTCAGCAGCATTTTGGTGTGGAACAGGTTTTCCTGGTACACGTTCACGTCGGTCATCTGATACGCGTCGCGAGTGTCGTCGGAAAGGTAGTTCTGGATCGAGTTGATCTCGTGGTCGATGAAGTGCTTGTTGCCTTCAACATCACGGGTAAAGCCGCGCACACGGTAATCCACGGTCACGATGTCCGAATCGAACTGGTGAATCAGGAAGTTGAGCGCTTTGAGCGGTGAAATGACGCCACAGGTCGAAACGTCGATATCCACACGGAAGGTTGCAATACCGGCGTCCGGATGGATTTCCGGGTAGGTATGCACCGTGATGTGGCTCTTGTCGAGGTGGGCCAGGATGATTTCGGGCAGTGGACCAGGAGACTCTTCGATCTGGCTTTCGGTCGGGGTGACCGGTTCTTCAGAGATCAGAATCGTGACGCTGGCACCCTGAGGCTCATAGTTCTGACTGGCAATGTTCAGAATGTTGGCACCAATGATTTCGACAACTTCCGTGAGGATCTGCGTCAGGCGTTCGGCGTTGTACTCTTGGTTGATGTACTCGACGTAGGCCTGCTGGTCTTGCGGGGTTTCCGCGTAGCAGATGTCATAGATGTTGAAGCTCAAGGTCTTTGTCAGGTTATTGAACCCGTGGAGCTTGAGTTTGCTTTTCACCGTTAAAAACTCTCTATGTATGCGGCATGGCCGCGTGATCAAGCATGCCCGTCAAGTGCGAACGACGCACCTGCGTAGGACGGTTAACACCTCTTCGCGATGGCGATTTTGGTTATCTGTTCAGGCGGCTGACCTGTCGGCTGACCGATCACTGCCCTGAAAAAAGTGGCGCATTATGCAGACGTCAGCGGGGGATCGCCAGAGTCTGCACTGCTTTTATGATAGTTGAATGTCGGTTCAACCGAGTTCGACGATTTCGTAGTCGTGGGTGATCGCCACGCCGGCCGCGCCGAGCATGATCGAGGCCGAGCAATATTTCTCGGCGGAGAGCTCGATGGCGCGTTTGACCTGGGCTTCTTTCAGGCCACGGCCCTTGACCACGAAATGCATGTGGATCTTGGTGAACACCTTCGGGTCTTCGGTTGCGCGCTCGGCTTCGAGGAAGGCTTCGCAGCTTTCAACGGCCTGGCGGGACTTCTTCAGAATGCTGACCACGTCGAAATTGCTGCAACCGCCAACGCCGAGCAGGAGCATTTCCATCGGGCGGACACCCAGGTTGCGACCACCGGCGTCCGGCGGACCGTCCATGACCACGACATGGCCGCTGCCGGATTCGCCGAGGAACATGGCTTCGCCAGCCCATTGGATGCGTGCCTTCATCGCCGAGACTCCACTGTATAAAAAAGGGTCGCCAGCTTAGCACAGGGCTCTGGCCTGACAGCCAGCGGCGCTCCTAGGACTTATGCTTTCATGGCGTAGGTAATTTCTCGAATCTTCAAGGAAGTGTCTGTTAAGCTGGCGCCAATTCACTGGCGCCAAGCCAGCTCAGGTCGCGATCGTCTTCCGCGCCTCATAAAAAAATCAAACATAACTGTGCAGTCTTTCCGGGATACAACCATGGCTGGTATTACCCCTACACCCAAAATCAAGAACCTCGACAAGCTGCTGATGCATTGTCAGCGCCGTCGCCATGCGGCCAAGAGCAACATCATTTGCGCCGGAGACCGCTCGGACACGCTGTACTTCATCATCAAGGGTTCGGTCACGATCCTGATCGAGGATGACGATGGCCGCGAGATGATCATCGCCTACCTCAACGCCGGGGACTTCTTCGGCGAACTGGGCCTGTTCGAACAGGCTGGCCAGGAGCAGGAGCGCAGCGCCTGGGTGCGGGCCAAGGTCGAATGCGAGGTTGCGGAAATCAGCTACGCCAAATTCCGCGAATTGTCGCAGCAGGATCCAGACATTCTTTACGTGCTCAGCGGACAAATCGCACAACGCCTGCGCAACACCACGCGCAAGGTCGGCGACCTGGCGTTCTTCGACGTTACCGGCCGCGTGGCGCGCTGCCTGCTAGAGCTGTGCAAACAGCCAGACGCCATGACCCACCCCGACGGCATGCAGATCAAGGTGACCCGTCAGGAAATCGGGCGGATTGTCGGATGTTCGCGGGAGATGGTCGGTCGCGTGCTCAAGGATCTTGAGGAACGCAACCTCGTGGATGTGAAAGGCAAGACCATGGTGGTCTTCGGTACGCGCTGAGACCTAAACCGGCAGACTCAAGCGGCGAACATCTGCGCAATCATCTGGCGAAAGAGTTCATCCAGACGCACCAGCGCATCCGGCGCGGGAAACTTTTCATGCAGGCCAATGTGGCTTTGCGCACGCACCCGCTGCTCCAGGCCGCAGGCTTCGTTGAAACGATTGACCGCCGCCACCATCGACTCACGCTCGTTATCCATCAACATCGCACCGTGTACCAGCCCCACCGGACGCTGACCGCCCTGACTCTGGCGCCAGCGCTGGGCGGTGCCGACCATCTTGCGCCCGTCGAGATTGACGTTGAAGCGACCGTCGCAGAACGCGCCGTCGATTTCCCCCAACGACGAAGTGCCGCCCAACTCATCCAGCAACTGACAGATCGGATCGCACAGGCGCCGGTAACCGGTTTCGATGCGATTCAGGTCGCCTTCGCTGCGCGGCGGGGCGTAGACCAGCGCGATATTGATGGTCGAGGCCGATTGCGGCACCGGCTCGCCGCCGGTTTCCCGCAACAGTACCGGCCAACCGGCAGCGGCGGAGATTTCACAGGCGTGATCGAAACCCGGCAGACGATTGAGACGACGGGGCATGACCAGAGCGCGATCGCTGGGCTGCCAGAACAACAGGCCGAACTCCGCGTCGCCGGCACAGACCGAGGCCAGCAAGTCTTGTTCGGCTTGCAGACCGGATTCGATGGTCAGGGAGGTGGGCAGCGACATGCAGGACTCCGGCAAATGGTTGGTTTTTTTCGCGGACTTGCGGTCGCCTTCACGAGCAAGCCCGCTCCCCACAGGGGAAATGCATTCCAATGTAGGAGCGGGCTTGCTCGTGAAAGGGTCGACTCGATCTGTCTGTTGTCAGTCGAGTGTCGAACCACTCACCGGAACGCCGCGCTCCGGGAAGAACAGACGTTGCAGTTCGGTGCCCGGGCTTTCGGCGCGCATGAACGCTTCACCGACCAGAAACGCGTAGACCTCACTGATTTCCATCAACTCGACATCGGCACGGTTGAGAATCCCGCTCTCGGTAATCACCAGACGATCACGCGGGATACGCGGCAGCAGGTCGAGGGTGGTTTCCAGGCTGACGTCAAAGGTGTGCAGGTTGCGGTTGTTGATCCCGACCAGCGGTGTGTCGAGGGTTTTCAACGCGCGCTCAAGCTCATTGCCATCATGCACTTCCACCAGCACATCGAGGCCGACGCCTTTGGCCACGGAAGCCAGTTCGGCCATTTTCACGTCATCCAGCGCGGAGACGATCAACAGCACGCAGTCGGCGCCCAGCGCCCGGGCTTCGACGATCTGATAGGGATCGATCATGAAGTCCTTGCGGATCACCGGCAGCGAGCAAGCCGCGCGGGCCTGCTGCAGGTAGGCGTCGGCGCCCTGGAAGTAATCGATATCGGTCAGCACCGACAGGCAGGTCGCCCCACCCTTCTCGTAGCTTTTGGCGATATCGGCGGGAACGAAGTTCTCGCGGATCACACCCTTGCTCGGCGAAGCCTTCTTGATCTCGGCGATCACCGCCGGTTGTTTCTTCTTGGCCTGCGCCAGCAATGCCTGGGCAAAACCACGGGGTGCATCGGCCGTCTTGGCCAGACTTTCCAGCTCGCTCAGGCTCACACGGGCGCTACGCTCGGCGACTTCCTGAACCTTGCGGGCCAGAATGTTTTCCAGAACCGTCGGTACACTCATCCCTCATTCTCCACTTTGAATACCGCGGTAAAGGCACCCAGCTCCTCGAGTTTCTCCCGAGCGAGACCGGTGTGCAGAGCGTCGTGCGCAAGCGCCACGCCTTCTTTCAAACTGCTGGCCAGGTCGGCGGCGTACAGCGCCGCACCGGCATTGAGCACAATCATTTCGGCGGCTTTCTGGCCGTTCTCGGTCTTGCGCTTGCCCAGCGCATCGCGAATCAGCGCCAGCGAGGCTTCCGGCCCTTCGACCGACAGACCGTGCAGGCTCTGGCTCTTCATCCCGAGGTCTTCCGGCTCGACCCAGTACTCGGTGATCTGGTCATTCTTGAGCTCGGCAACGAACGTCGGTGCCGCCAGGCTGAACTCGTCCAGACCATCCTTCGAATGCACCACCAGCACATGTTTGCTGCCCAGACGCTGCAAGACTTCGGCCAACGGCCGGCACAGCGCCGGGGTGAACACGCCCACCACCTGATGTTTCACACCGGCCGGATTCGTAAGCGGGCCGAGCATGTTGAACAGCGTGCGCAGGCCGAGGTCGCGGCGAGGGCCCGCGGCGTATTTCATGGCCTTGTGGTGGGTCTGGGCGAACATGAAACCGATGCCGACGTTATCGATGCAACGCGCCACCTGAACCGGCGTCAGGTTGAGGTAGATCCCGGCCGCTTCGAGCAGGTCGGCACTGCCACTCTTGCCTGACACCGCGCGGTTGCCGTGCTTGGCGACAGTGCAACCGGCGGCGGCGACCACAAACGACGAAGCGGTCGATACGTTGAAGATGTTCGCACCGTCACCGCCGGTGCCGACCACGTCGACCACGCCGTCGAGGGTCTGCAACTCGACCTTGTCGGCCAGTTCACGCATCACCGACACCGCGCCGACGATTTCGTCGATGCTTTCGCTCTTCATGCGCATGGCCATCATGAACGCGCCAATCTGCGCGTCCGTGCATTGGCCGGTCATGATTTCGCGCATCACGTCGCGCATTTCTTCGGTGCTGAGATCGAGGTGATCGACGATACGGCTCAGGGCTGTCTTGATATTCATGGAAAGTCCTTAGCGCGTGCCGCCGGTTTGTTTGAGGAAGTTGGCAAACAGCTCATGGCCCTGTTCGGTGAGGATCGACTCAGGGTGGAACTGTACGCCTTCGATGTTCAGGGTCTTGTGACGCAGGCCCATGATCTCGTCGACCGAGCCGTCATCGTGCTGGGTCCACGCGGTCAGCTCCAGGCAATCGGGCAACGTCTCGTGCTTGACGATCAGCGAATGATAGCGGGTGACGGTCAGCGGACGGTTCAGACCGGCGAATACGCCCTTGTCCTCGTGGAATACCGGGCTAGTCTTACCGTGCATGACCTGACGGGCACGCACCACGTCACCGCCGAAGGCCTGGCCGATCGACTGGTGGCCCAGGCAGACGCCGAGGATCGGCAGTTTGCCGGCGAAGTGCTTGATCGCGTCGATGGAGATACCGGCTTCGGTTGGTGTGCATGGGCCGGGGGACACCACGATGCGCTCGGGGTTGAGCGCTTCGATTTCGGCGATGGTCAGTTCGTCGTTGCGCACGACCTTGACCTCGGCACCCAGCTCGCCGAGGTATTGCACAACGTTGTAAGTAAAGGAGTCGTAGTTGTCGATCATCAGCAACATGGCGTTTCGAACCTCTTGAATTCTGACTTGAAACAGCCTTCGGATGACTTGCCCGCAGGGCGCTGCACGATGTCGGACGCGCAGGTGGCGACGGCAAAGCGGCATTTCAAACGGGCAAGGAAGGCAAAGCGATACAGATCCGGCGGGGCCGGCAGAGAAAATTCAGGCGCGCCAACGCCAACGGGCGTGTGCCTTGAAGACTTGATCCAGAAGTTTGCTGGCGATCAACACGGGGAAGGTCTCATTCATACGTTCTGGCACAGTAACTTAGCCGAGCGGAGCGTGCAATATGGCCAGCCTGACGGGGGATAAATCTATGGGAGGGTTGACGACCGATGGCAAAACGCCGGAAGTTTTTGGTACTGTCGTTTCGTTCAATACAACAATAAATAAACGGACTTGCTCATGATCAAACAGACGTTGTTCGTACCGGTCGCCGGATGCCTGCTCGCGCTGGCCTGTGCCCAGGCGATTGCCGCACCCAACCCCTACACCAATTTCATTGTTTTCGGCGACAGCCTCAACGACGCCGGGACATTTGCCGACAACGGCGGCCCGGCCGGCGCCACCCAGCGTTTCACCAACCGCACCGGCCCGGTGTATCTGGACGGCAGCGGTGAGGTCCGCTCGCTCAACGCCACGCAGATCCTCGGCGGCAAACTGGGTTTCAGCCCGGACCAGACCGCCTCGTCGTCTTCGGCGGTACGCGCCGCCAATGGCCAGCCGGACGGCAACAACTGGGCGGTCGGCGGTTATCGCACCGACCAGATTCTCGACTCGATCACCACCCAGTCCGCCACGGGTGATCGCACCCGCGCCGGTTACTTGCCCTCCAATGGCTTCCGTGCCGACCCGAATGCGCTTTATTACCTCTCGGGTGGCGGCAACGACTTCCTGCAAGGCCGCGTGACCAGCCTGCCCCAGGCCAGCGCCGCCGCCGATCGGCTGGCCAGCAGCGCCCAGGCCCTGCAACAGTCCGGCGCCCGTTACATCATGGTCTGGCTGCTGCCGGACATCGGCTTCACCCCGGCCTTCAACGGTACGGCACTGCAAGGGTTCACCTCGCAGCTCAGCGCGCAGTTCAACACCGAACTGGTGAGCCAACTGCAAAGCATCAATGCCAACATCATTCCGCTGAACATTCCGGTGCTGCTCAAGGAAACGTTCGCCAACCCGGCGCAGTTCGGCCTGGCTACCGATCAGAACCTGGCCGCCACCTGTTTCAGCGGCAGCGGCTGCACCGAAAACGCCCGCTACGGGATCAACAGCGCCACGCCGGATCCGACCAAGCTGATCTACAACGACTCGGTCCACCCGACCGAAGCCGGGCAGCGCTTGATTGCCGACTACGCCTATTCGCTGTTGGCCGCGCCGTGGGAGGCGACGCTGTTGCCACAAATGGCCCAGGGCACCCTGCGCTCGCATCAGGACGAACTGCGTAACCAGTGGCTGGCCGACTGGGAAAACTGGCAAGCCGTGGGTCAATGGCGCGCCATCGTCGCCGGCGGCGGCCAGCATCAGGACTTCGACAGTCAGCGCAGCGGCGCCAGCGCGGATGGCAATGGCGCCAACCTGAACATTGGTGGCAGCTACCGCCTCGACGACGCCTGGCGCGTGGGTCTGGCGGCAGGTTTCTATAATCAGAAGCTGGAGGCTGGCGACAACGATTCGGACTACAAGCTCAACACGTACCTGGGCACCGCTTTCGCCCAATACCAGCAGAACCGCTGGTGGGGTGATGTCGCCATGACAGCCGGGCATCTGGACTACGACAGCCTCAAGCGCAAGTTCCAGCTGGGCGCCAACGAGCGTGGCGAGAAAGGTGACACCGACGGCTACGTCCTGGCCATCGGCGGACGCGTGGGTTACGACATCGCCCCCGAGGCAAGCAGCCCATGGCACCTGTCGCCATTCGTCAGCGCTGACTTCGCCAAGGTCGAAGTCGATGGCTACTCGGAAAACGGCGCTGACTCCACCGCGCTGACCTTCGATGACCAGTCGCGCATCTCCCGGCGTCTTGGCCTCGGCATCCAGGGCAAGTACCAGATCACCGCGCAAACCCAGGTGTTTGGCGAATTCGCCCACGAGCGCGAGTACAACGACGACACCCAGGATGTGACGATGAATCTCAACAGCCTGCCCGGCAACCGCTACACCCTGGACGGCTACACCCCGCAGACCAACCTGAACCGCCTGAATCTGGGCGTGAGCCATAACCTCACCAAGGAACTGGCATTGCGCGCCAGCTACAACATCCGCAAGGATGACGACTTTACCCAGCAAGGCATCAATGTCGGGGTAGCGTTGGATTTCTGAACCGCAGGCCATAAAAAAGCGGCGCCTTCACAGGCGCCGCTTTTTTTATGGCTGAAACATATGTCCCTTGCGGGCTCAGTCCGGGGTCTGCTCGGCCAGCGCCACGGCACGGAACATCGCCCGGCGCTTGTTGATGGTTTCTTCCCACTCCAGCGCCGGCACCGAGTCGGCGACGATGCCGCCACCGGCCTGCACATGCAGTTCGCCGTTCTTGATCACCGCTGTGCGGATCGCAATGGCAGTGTCCATGTTGCCGTTCCAGGCGAAGTAACCGACCGCCCCGCCGTACACGCCACGCTTGACCGGCTCGAGTTCGTCGATGATTTCCATGGCGCGGATCTTCGGTGCACCGGACAAAGTGCCCGCCGGCAGGATCGCCCGCAGCGCGTCCATCGCCGTCAGGCCGGACTTCAACTGGCCGGTGACGTTGGAGACGATGTGCATCACGTTGGAATAACGCTCGATGACCATTTTCTCGGTGAGCTTCACCGAACCGATTTCCGAAACCCGCCCGGTGTCGTTGCGCCCGAGGTCGATCAGCATCAAATGCTCGGCGATCTCCTTGTCGTCGGACAGCAGGTCCTCCTCCAGCGCCAGATCCGCTTCTTCGGTGGCGCCACGCGGGCGAGTACCGGCAATCGGGCGCACGGTGATCAGGTTGTCTTCGACCCGCACCAGCACTTCCGGCGAACTGCCGACGACGTGGAAGTCGCCAAAGTTGAAGAAGTACATGTACGGCGTCGGGTTGAAGCAACGCAGCGCGCGGTACAGGTCGATCGGTGCAGCCTTGAAGTCGATCGACATGCGCTGGGACGGCACGACCTGCATGCAGTCACCGGCGAGGATGTACTCCTTGATGGTGTCGACGGCCTTTTCGTAGTCATTCTGGGTGAAGCTGGAGCGGAACAGCGGCTCGGCCGCCTGCTGCTTGCTGAAATCCAGGCCCCGGCGCGGGGTGATCGGCTGGCGCAGTTTCTCCAGCAGATCCTGCAGTTGTGCCTGGCCTTGCTCGTAGGCATCGGCCTGCGCCGGGTCGGCGAGGACGATGGCGTGCATCTTGCCGGCGAGGTTGTCGAACACCACCACGGCGTCGGAAACCATCAGCAGGATGTCCGGCACGCCCAGCGGATCCGGGTTCGGGCATTTGCCCAGACGCTTTTCCACATAACGCACGCAGTCGTAACCAAAGTAACCCACCAGGCCACCGTTGAAGCGCGGCAGGCCGGCGATGGTCGGCACGTTGTAGCGGGCCTTGAAGGTTTCGACGAAGGCCAGCGGGTCTTCGACGTCATGGCTTTCGGTCTCGACGCCGTCCACGGTCACGCTGATGTGATGGTCGTGAACCCGCAGCACGGTGCGGCACGGCAGGCCGATGATCGAGTAACGGCCCCATTTCTCGCCGCCCTGCACCGATTCGAGCAGGTAGGAGTTGGGCTGGTCGGCCAGTTTCAGGTAGATCGACAGCGGGGTGTCGAAGTCGGCCAGGGTTTCGCAGGCCAGCGGGATGCGGTTATAGCCGTCAGCGGCCAGACGCAGGAATTCTTCGCGGATCATGAGGTGCCTCGTGGTGTGAGGTGCTAATCAGTCAGGTATGCAAACGCGCCGGAACGGGCCGGCCAGGAACACGTCAGGCGCGCCAACGCCAACGGGCCAGGGCCTTGATGACTTTCATCCAGAGTTTGCGAGTGACCACCACGATGGCGTTTCCAGAAGGGGAATGAGATGCGTCGGGCAACGTTATCTCAGCGGCCGGGTCCAGGCAACCGGGAATTAGCGTGCGCAGATCGTCGATCACCAGCGCCGGAGACTCCTCGGCAATCGGCCGGCCGTGGTTGTAACCGTAGCTCAACGCGACACACTTGACCCCCGCCGCTTTCGCCGCCAGCACATCGCTGCGCGAGTCGCCGACGAACAGCGATTGCGAGGCCGGGATACCGGACATTTTCATCACGAAAAACAGCGCGGCAGGATCGGGCTTCTTCTGCGGCAGCGTGTCGCCGCCGATGATCCACTTGAAGTAGCGGCCGATCTTCATCTGATCCAGCAACGGCGCAACGAAGCGCTCCGGCTTGTTGGTAATCAGCGCCATCGCCACGCCCTGCTTGTGCAGCCACTTCAGGGTGTCGCGCACGCCGGGATAGACCACGGTCAGTTCATGGCTGGCGCCGTAGGCGTCGAGAAAAATCTCCAGCGCCCGCTCGGCCTCGGCGTCATCCACCGCTTCATGGTCGATACCGCCGGCCAGCGCGCGACGCACCAGCACCGGCGCACCGTTGCCGACCCATTCGCGCACCGACTCGATGCCCGCCGGCTCGCGGCCGAGGGTGAGCAGCATGTTATCCACAGCCGCCGCCAGGTCAGGAACCGAATCGATCAGCGTGCCATCCAGATCGAACATCACCAACCGTGGCAATTGCCCCGGGAACAGCTGCTCAAATCCGCTCATGGGCGGGCCAGCGCCAGTTCGGAACGCATCTTGTCGATGACTTCCTGATAGTTCGGCGCGTTGAAGATCGCCGAGCCGGCCACAAAAGTGTCGGCGCCGGCAGCGGCAATTTCGCGGATATTGTTGACGTTGACGCCGCCGTCGATTTCCAGGCGGATGTCACGGCCCGAGGCATCGATGATCGCCCGCGCTTCGCGCAGCTTGTCGAGGGTGCCGGGAATGAACTTCTGCCCACCGAAACCCGGGTTGACGCTCATCAGCAGCACCATGTCGACTTTGTCGATCACGTACTTGAGCACGTCCAGCGGGGTCGCCGGGTTGAACACCAGGCCGGATTTGCAGCCGCCTTCACGGATCAGTTGCAGCGAACGGTCGACGTGCAGCGTGGCTTCCGGGTGGAAGGTGATGTAGGTCGCGCCGGCCTCGATGAAGTCGCCGACGATACGATCCACCGGGCTGACCATCAGGTGCGCGTCGATCGGCGCGGTGACGCCGTACTTGCGCAGCGCCGCGCAAACCATCGGGCCGATGGTCAGGTTGGGTACGTAGTGGTTGTCCATGACATCGAAGTGAACGAAGTCGGCACCGGCGGCCAGAACGTTGTCCACTTCCTCGCCGAGGCGGGCGAAGTCGGCGGAGAGAATCGAAGGAGCAATTACGAAGGGCTGCATGACGCACCTTTTCTGAGCTAAATCACGATGGCGCGCATTGTAGCCTCATGCTTTGACGCGCGCACCGTAACCGCGATGATTGGGTTGTGCCATGACCGATGGCCGCGACGAATCAGTACGCCGAGCGGTAGATTTTTTCGATATCGGCGGCGCTGAGCCGGCGCGGGTTGTTGCGCATCAGCCGCTCGATGCCCGCGGCCTCCTCGGCCATGGCCGGGATCGCGTCTTCCGGTACACCGAAACTGCGCAGGCCGAGCGGGATTTCCACCTTCGCGCACAGCTCGGTCATGGCCTGCACGGCTTTGTCCGCTGCCTCATTGGCGCTCAGATGAGCGATCTTCACCCCCATGGCTTCGGCGATATCCTGCATCCGTTCGACACAGGCCATCTTGTTCCAGGTCATGACATACGGCAGCAACAAGGCGTTGCTGACGCCATGGGCAATGTTGAAACGCCCGCCCAGCGGATACGCCAGCGCATGCACCGCGCCGACCCCGGCGTTACCGAACGCCATGCCGGCCATCAGGCTGGCAGTGGCCATGTCTTCCCGGGCCTGCAGGTTCGCGCCGTTGGCGTAGGCCTTGGGCAGCGCTTTGGCAATCAGTTTGATCGCACCGATGGCCAGGGAGTCGGTGATCGGCGAGGCATTCACCGACAGATAGGACTCGATGGCATGCACCAGCGCATCGACGCCGCTGGCGGCGGTGACACTGCGCGGGCAGGTCAGGGTCATCTGCGGACTGACCAGCGCCACGTCCGGCAGCAGGTAGTCGCTGACGATGCCTTTCTTCAATTGCGCGACCTTGTCGGAAAGGATCGCGACGTTGGTCACTTCCGAACCGGTGCCGGCGGTGGTCGGGATGGCGATCAGCGGCGGGCCTTTGCGCGGCACCTGCTCGACGCCGAACAGATCTTCCAGCGCGCCGTGGTAGCCGGCGTATGCGGCGACACTCTTGGCGATGTCGATGGCGCTGCCGCCACCGAGGCCGATCAGCCCGTCATGCCCGCCCTCGCGGTAGACGCGCATGCAATCCTCGACGATGGCAATTTCCGGGTCGGGCTGCACCCGATCAAAAATCTCGTAGTCACGCCCGCCCATCTGCGCCAGCGCCAGCTCCACGGTGCCGGACTTGACCAGCGCGGCGTCGGTGACGATCAGCGGGTTGTCGACATCCAGCCGGGTCAGCTCTGCCGCCAGTTGTTCGATGGCACCGGCGCCAGTGATCAGTTTGTGAGCGATTTTGAACGCGGAAAGACTCATCGTGCGCAGCCTCTTATAGATGTGGGAGCTGAGCACAAGCGTAGCTGGGGAATTCGGGTTGTCTGCCATTCAGTGTGTGAATGGTGAGCAGGCTCAAGAGCAAAAGCCCCTCTCCCTGAGGGAGAGGGGCTACGATTCAAAGCCAGGCATCAAACCTGAGCCGTACGCAGCTTCTCGCTACGCCCCCGCAACCACTCAAGCGTCAGCAGCAGAATCACCGAGAACGCAATCAGCAACGTCGCGGCCGCCGCAATCGTCGGGCTGAGGTTTTCGCGAATCCCGCTGAACATCTGCCGTGGCAATGTCGCTTGCTCGGGACCGGCGAGGAACAGGGTCACCACCACCTCATCGAACGACGTCGCGAAGGCAAACAGTGCACCGGAAATCACCCCCGGCGCAATCAGCGGCAGCGTCACCCGGCGGAAGGTCGTCAACGGCGAGGCACCGAGGCTGGCCGCCGCCCGTACCAGGTTATGGTTGAACCCCTGCAGGGTCGCCGACACGGTGATGATCACGAACGGCACGCCCAGCACCGCATGCACCACGATCAGCGAGAAGAAACTGTTGCCCAGCCCCAGCGGCGCGAAGAACAGGTAACTCGCCACACCGATAATCACCACCGGCACCACCATCGGCGAAATCACCAGCGCCATCACCAATGACTTGCCGGGGAAATCACCACGGGTCAGGCCGATCGCGGCCAGGGTGCCGAACACCATCGCCAGTACGGTCGCGGCTGGGGCGACGATGATGCTGTTCTTCAGCGAACGCATCCATTCCGCCGAGGCGAAGAAGTCCTGATACCAGTGCAGCGAAAAACCTTGCAGCGGGTACACCAGGAAACTGCCCGAGTTGAACGACAGCGGCACGATCACCAGCACCGGCAGAATCAGGAACAACAGGATCAGGCCGCAGAGGATCCGCAGGCTGTAGAACCACACCCGTTCGACGGGCGACATGTAAGGACTCAGCATCTCAAATTCCCCTTAACCCAGGCGCAGGCGACTGGCGCCCACCAGCCAGCTGTAGATCAGATAAAGCACCACGGTCGCCAGCAGCAACAGCCCGCCCAGCGCGGTGGCCATGCCCCAGTTGATGCTGGTGTTGGTGTAGAACGCGACGAAGTAGCTGACCATCTGATCGTTCGGACTGCCGAGCAGCGCCGGGGTGATGTAGTAGCCGATGGCAAGGATGAACACCAACAGGCAACCGGCGCCGACACCGGCGTAGGTCTGCGGGAAGTACACCCGCCAGAAACTGGCGAACGGGTGGCAGCCGAGGGAAATCGCCGCGCGCATGTAGGTCGGCGAGATGCCCTTCATCACGCTGTAGATCGGCAGGATCATGAACGGCAGCAGGATATGCACCATCGAGATGTAGACCCCGGTGCGGTTGAACACCAGTTCCAGCGGCTTGTCGATGATGCCCATCGCCATCAGGGCGCTGTTGATCAGGCCGCCGGACTGCAGCAACACGATCCACGCCGCCACCCGCACCAAGATCGAGGTCCAGAACGGCAACAGCACCAGAATCATCAGCAGGTTGCTCTGGCGCGATGGCAGGTTCGCCAGCAGGTACGCCAGGGGATACGCCAGCACCAGGCAGATCACGGTGATGATCAGGCCCATCCAGAACGTGCGGGCGAAGATATCGAGGTAGATCGCCTGGTCCGGGGTGGCCGGGGCGAGCTCGCCGAGGTCGTCGATCCGGTGATCGACCGCCGCCAGCAGGTAATACGGGGTGATGCTGCTGGTGTTGCGGCGCACCGCTTGCCAGTAGGCCGGGTCGCCCCAGCGCTCATCGATGCCCTCCAGGGCTTCTTTATAAGAGGCAGGCTCGGTGGCGAACGGCAGGCCCCGGGCGGTTTTGGTCAGCAGGCTGCGATAGCCGGCCAACTCCATGTTCAAGCGCTTGGACAGGTCGCCCAGCGTCTGGTTTTTGCGGGCTTCGGCGAGGTCTTCGCTGGCTGCCTTGTACACCGGTTCGGCGGGCAGGCCCCGGCCGTCCCAACTGGCGATGGCCGCCACGGTGCGCGGCATGCCGCCGACCACTTCCGGGTTACCCACGCTTTTGTAGAGCAGCGCCACGATCGGCACCAGGAATACCAGCAACAGAAACAGCACCAGCGGCGCGATCAGCGCCTGGGCCTTCCAGCGGTTGACCCGCTCGGCGTGCTTGAGCCGCTGCTTCAAGGTGGGGCTGTTGCCCTCGTTCAGGGGAACGGCGATGGCCATGACGTACTCCGCAAATCTTTGATCGTTACAGAGGCGGCGAACCGCCTCTGTTGTGTTGAAGCACAGCTCCCACAGGGGGAGTGCTTACTTCGCAGCCCAGGAGTTGAAGCGCTGTTCCAGTTGCTCGCCGTTGTCAGCCCAGAAGGTGACGTCGATCTGCACCTGGTTGGCGATGTTTTCCGGAGTGGTCGGCATGTCTTTCAGGACATCCTTGGCCAGCAGCGGCACTGCCTGGGTGTTGGCCGGGCCGTAGGCGATGTTTTCCGAGTAGGTCTTCTGCTGCTGCGGCTGCACCGAGAACGCGATGAATTTCTTCGCCGCTTCAGCGCGCGCCTTGTCCAGGCCTTTCGGGATGGCCCAGGCGTCGAAGTCGTAGATGCCGCCGTTCCACACCACTTTCAGGTTGGATTCTTTCTGCACCGCCGCGATACGACCGTTGTAGGCCGAGCTCATGACCACGTCACCGGAGGCGAGATACTGCGGCGGCTGGGCGCCGGCTTCCCACCACTGAATGCTTGGCTTCAGCTCATCAAGCTTCTTGAACGCGCGGTCCTGACCATCCTTGCCGGCCAGCACTTTGTAGACGTCTTTCGGCGCAACGCCGTCGGCCATCAGTGCGAATTCGAGGGTGTACTTGGCGCCTTTGCGCAGGCCACGCTTGCCCGGGAATTTCTTGGTGTCCCAGAAATCAGCCCAGCTGCTCGGTGCGGTTTTCAGCTTGTCGGCGTTGTAGGCCAGCACGGTCGACCACACGAAGAAGCCCACGCCGCACGGCTGGATCGCGCCCTTGACGTAGTCTTCGGTCTTGCCGAACAGCGCCGGATCGAGTTGCTCGAACATGTCTTCATCACAGCCACGGGACAGCTCTGGGGACTCCACCTCCACCAGATCCCACGACACGCTCTTGGTATCGACCATGGCTTTGACCTTGGCCATCTCGCCGTTGTACTCGCCGGCCACGATCTTGCCGTTGCCCGCCGTTTCCCACGGTGCGTAGAAGGCTTTGACCTGCGCAGCCTTGTTCGCCCCGCCAAACGACACCACAGTCAGATCGGGACCTGCGGCCATTGCCTGTGCCGCACCCATCAGGCCCAGGGTCAGGGCTGTGAACTTCAGGGATCTCAACATTTATTGTTCTCTCCACGTGCAGGGTTGGTGTTGGTATTGCCGGGGCGATCAATGCGCCTCTGAAAGAGGATCAAGCGCGCGAACGTGCTCGACCTGCCAGCCAAGCGGAACCACGTCCCCGACCGCCAGAGCCGGATCGAGCTCGGCAATCGGTTGTTTCACGAAGAAGTCGGTCTTGCCACAGACTTCCAGGCGCACCCGGACGTGGTCGCCCAGATAGATGAATTCGGCCACCCGCCCGGAGAAGCGGTTGACGCATTGGTCGCTGGAGCCGTTGAGACTCACCCGCTCCGGACGGATCGACAGGGTCACCGGTTCGCCGGTCTGGCCGACGTTGACCGCCAGCGCCTCAACCTTCTCGCCGCGTCCCAGTTCGACCACGCAACGCTCGCCGCTCTGGCTGAGCAGACGGCCGCTGAGACGGTTGTTCTCGCCGATGAAGTTGGCGACGAAGGTGTTCTTCGGTTCCTCGTAAAGGGTGCGCGGCGGAGCGATCTGCTGGATCTCGCCCTGGTGGAACACCGCGACACGGTCGGACATGGTCAGGGCTTCGCCCTGGTCGTGGGTCACGTAGACCACGGTCACGCCAAGGCGCTGGTGCAGATGCTTGATTTCCATCTGCATGTGTTCACGCAATTGCTTGTCGAGCGCGCCGAGGGGTTCGTCCATCAGCACCAGTTGCGGCTCGAACACCAGCGCACGGGCCAGGGCCACCCGCTGTTGCTGACCGCCGGACAATTGCCCCGGATAGCGCTGGGCGAAGCTGTCGAGCTGAACCATCCCCAGGGCTTTTTTCACTTTGTCGGTGACGTCGCTCTTGTTCAGGCCGCGCACGGTCAGCGGGAACGCAAGGTTTTCAGCCACGGTCATGTGCGGGAACAGCGCGTAGTTCTGGAACACCATGCCGATGTCGCGTTTGTGCGGCGGCACGTTGTTGATCGAACGCCCGGCCAGGAGGATTTCCCCGGCAGTCGGTGTTTCGAAACCGGCGAGCATCATCAGGCTGGTGGTCTTGCCGGAACCGGACGGCCCGAGCAGGGTGAGGAATTCGCCTTTGCGAATATCCAGGTTGAGGTCTTTGACGATCAGGTTCTCGCCGTCGTAGCTCTTCTGCACTCCACGAAAGCTGACCAGCACGTCGCTGGCCCCTGCGTTTGATTCGACCTGGCTCATACCCACACCTTTGTTATTGATGACTGCTGTGGACTAAGCCTAGTGGCTGCCGCCAACGGCGCAAATCGGGGCGCAGGAGAGAATCGCCTCAGCCGGATGGAAGGCCGGGTGTAGGGATTTTCCTACAAGGATGGCGTGTTTGGACAAGTGCCGCGGTGAGCTCGCGGCAGCAAGCCGCAAGCGTGGGCAAAAGCTGTGTCGCTATTGGATATGCCCACAGATGAGGGGCCTGCAAGAGGGGTTTTGTGATGCAGGTCAGAGGAGCTTGTGTTCCATGGCGTATTTCACCAGTTCCGCCAGGGAAGTGATGTTGAGCTTTTGCATCAGCCGCGCCTTGTGGGTGCTGATGGTCTTGCTGCTCAGGGCCAGTTGCTGGGCGATGTCATTGACGTTGGCGCCCTGGGCCAGGCGCTCGAACACCGAGAATTCACGCTCGGAAAGCAGTGAATGCAACGGCCGGGCATCGGTCAGGCCGACTTCGAAGACCATGCGGTCGGCCAGTTCGGGATCAATGTAACGTCCCCCCGCCGCGACCTTGCGGATCGCCGTCAGCAACAGCGCCGGATCGCTGTCCTTGGTCGCGTAGCCGGCAGCGCCGACCTTCAGCGCCCGGGCAGCCATCTGCGCTTCATCGTGCATCGACAGCACCAGAATCGCCGGCGGATTGCTCAGCGCACGGATACGCGGGATCGCTTCCAGGCCGTTGACGCCGGGCATCGAGATGTCCAGCAACACCACCTCGCAAGGCACATGACGCAGGGTTTCGAGCAACTGCTCGCCATTGCTCGCCTCCCCCGCCACTTGCAGATCCTTGGCCAGGCCGATCAATTGCTTGATGCCTTCACGGACAATGGTGTGGTCTTCGGCTACCAGTACACGGATCACTTGCACTCTCCTCGATAATTGCGATGTTTCAGCCGTCGAGCGGCACCCACACATGCAGACTGGTGCCCTCCCCCGGTTCGCTCTCCAGGGTCAGACGCCCACCCATGATCAGCACCCGTTCGCGCATGCCCACCAAGCCGAACGAAGTCGGCCGACCGGCAGCGGCGACAAATCCTACGCCATCGTCGCTGACCGTCAGACACAATTCATCGCCCTCCAGTGCCAGCGTCAGCTCCACAGTATGCGCCTGGGCATGGCGCATGACGTTGGTCAGCGCCTCCTGAAGGATGCGGAACAGGCCGATCGCCTTGCCATCGCTGAGCGGCGGCAGACTTTCGGGCACCTGCACCAGACACGGAATCTGCGTGCGCGCCTCGAAGCGTCGCGCCTGCCATTCAATCGCCGAGGCAATCCCGGCGTCGAGAATCGGCGGGCGCAGCGCCGTCGCCACATCGCGCACCAACTGGAACAACTGGGCGATCAGGCGCTTCATGCTGTTCAGGCGTTCGTTCAGACCGGGATCGAGTTGCGCGTAGGCCAATTCGCACATCGATGTCTCCAGTTTCAGCACCGTCAGCATCTGCCCCAACTCGTCGTGAACCTCCCGGGCAATCCGCGCCTTTTCTTCTTCCCGGACACTCTCAAGGTGCGCCGACAATTCGCGCAACTGCTCGCGGGACGCGGCCAGTTCCAGTTCGATGCGTTTGCTTTCGGTGATGTCCCAGACGATCCCGTCCCAGACATAGGCGCCATCCTCCAGTTGACGGGTGATCGCCTTGATCTCGGCCCAGCGCTGCTCGCCCTGGCGCGTCAGAATCCGCCCCTGCCACGACCAGTCGCTGTCGGTGTCGAGCGCCTGATCCTGGGTCTGGTGATAACCGGCCTTGTCCTCCGGATGTACCAGGCTGCGCAGGCCCATGTCACGGTGAGCAATAGCCGAGGGTGCGTAACCGACCAGACTCTCGCTGCCCTCGCTGATGTAGGCAAAATCGATCTGCCCGGTCACCGGCGCCCGCTCCAGGCGGAACACCAGGCCCGGCACGTTGGCCGCGATGCCTTGCAGCCGCGCCTCGCTTTCCTGCAACGCCGCCAGCGCACGACGGCGCTCGGTGACATCGGTGAGATAAACCACCAGATACTCGCTGTCACGAAAGCGCAGGAAGCTCAGCGACACGTCGGCCGGCAGCACACTGCCATCGGCGCGCACGCAGTTGGTTTCAAAGCTCAACGGCCCTTCCTCACTGGCCCGGGCGCGCTTCCACAGGTTGAGCCAGCGATCCATGTGCAGGCCCGGTTCGAAGTCGATCAGCGGTCGCTCGATGATCCCGCCCGGTGGATAACCGAGCATGGTTTCCGCAGCGCGGTTGGCGTAGCGCACATGGCTGTCCCAATTGACCCAGAGAATGCCGACGGTGCTCTGATCGATGGAAAACTGGGTCAGGCGCAACGCTTCTTCACTGGCGGCACGCAGGGCGATGTCTTCCCGGGCGGCGAGCAGGCGCTGTTCGAGGTTGTGCTGCTGACGCCGTTGCCAGACCACGACCGCCATGCAACTGAGCAACAGCACCGCGAACAGCAGACTCAGGTTCTGCCAGAACCTCGGCGATTCCGAGAGTCGCGGGTATTTGGGTTGCAGCCATTGGTTGTGCAGGCGTTCGAGATCCTTGGCCGGAATCGCACGCAAACCCCTTTCGACGATGCCGGCCAGTTCCGGCCAGTCGCGCCGGGTGGCGACCCGCAGCAATTGCGGCAGACCGATATCGCCGACCACCACCAGTCCGGCGAACTCCGGCTCCGTCGACAGCCGTCCGAGCTGCGCTTCGTCGACCACCGCGAACGACGCCTGCTGGCTCAACAGCAACTGCAGGGCCTGACGCTCCATCGGCACGCCTTGCAGGTTCAGATGGGGATAGTTGCCGCGCAGGTAATCGGCAGTGACGCTGGGCATGCGCACGGCGACGCGGGTCTGGCTGTCGAGTTTTTCCAGCTCCACTGCACCGGCGGTTTTCTGATCGCTGACCACCAGTTGCGGCACCCGCATGTAGGGGTCGGAAAACTGCCAGAGACGCAGCGCTTCCGGGGTCTGGGTCAGGCCCGGCGCGAGGTCGATTTCGCCGTCGCGCACGGCAGCTTCGAGCTGCGCCAGATCCTGAAAGTTACGCCAGGTCAGTTCAATCTTGAGGGCCTTGGCCAGCCATTTCATCAACTCGACATTGGCCCCGGACAAACGCTGCAGACGCCGGTCGTATTGCGCATATGGCGCCTGCAACACCAGGCCGACGCGCAACTCGTTGTGCTGCGCCAGCCATTGCTGCTCGCTCGCCGACAGTTGCGCGACGTGGGCCGGCGGCGCAGACGCCGCCCAGCCCATCAAGGGAAACCACAAACAGCCGATAACCCACAGGCAGCAAAAACGCATCATTGAAGTCTCGTACACTGACAAATTCTGACCAACCCATTAGGCTGCCGGGATACTTTCTGGCCTGGAATAACCGATGCCCTCTGTCTACCGCCTGGCAATGCCAGCATTGTGCCTGTCGCTGATCCTGCCTTGTGCGTTTTCTGTTCAGGCGGCCGATCCGGCCCCTGCTGCCGCCACGGAAAAAGCCGCAGAAGAAAAACCGGTCGAGCGCCAACCTCTGCTTGAGCGTAGTCAGGAAGACGCCTCGGCACTCGAACGCAAAGTCCCCGCCCAGGAACAGCAACAGCTCCAGGCCGGCAGCGACACGTTCCTCGCGCTGTGGAAACCGGCCAACACCGCCGATCCCAAAGGTGCGGTGATTATCATCCCCGGCGCCGGCGAAAGCGCTGACTGGCCGCAAGCAATCGGTCCGCTGCGCAGCAAATTGCCGGACGCCAAGTGGAGCAGCCTGAGTATCACCCTGCCCGATCTGCAAAGCGATGCCATCGCCCCGCGCGTGGCCGAAGCCCCGCCCGCGCCGAAAGCCGAGTCGGCCAGCAAGGACTCCACCACCGCGCAACCGATCGAGCAGGCTGCCGGCGGTGAAGCCGAAGTGGCGGATCAGGTGGTGGCAGAAACCAGCGAAGAGCAATCAAAGGCCGACGCCGAACGCATTTTCGCCCGCATCGACGCCGCGATCGGCTATGCCGAGCAGCAGAGTGCGCGCAGCATCGTCGTGCTCGGCCATGGCACCGGCGCCTATTGGGCCGCGCGCTACCTGAGCGAAAAGCAGACGTCGCAAGTGGAAAAACTGGTCATGGTGGCGGCACAGATGCCGGCCAGGGCCAAGCCGGAACTGGCGGAGCTGACGCCCACCCTGAAGCTGCCGACCGCCGATATTTTCTACATGGACAAGACGCTGGATCGCAACGCGGCGCTGGAGCGCATGCAGGCGAGCAAGCGCCTGAAGACTTCAGCCTTCAGCCAGGTCGCGCTCAAGGCCCTGCCGGATAACAAGGCCGAGCAGGAGCAGTTGTTCCGCCGGGTGCGCGGCTGGTTGAATCCGCAGAATCCCGACTGATCCACAGGCCGGAGCGCGCCCTTCGCGAACAAGCCCGCGCCCACAGTGCCGGT
This sequence comes from Pseudomonas botevensis, assembly GCF_019145475.1. Taxonomy (GTDB): domain Bacteria; phylum Pseudomonadota; class Gammaproteobacteria; order Pseudomonadales; family Pseudomonadaceae; genus Aquipseudomonas; species Aquipseudomonas botevensis. The sequence continues at coordinate 748,294 of NZ_JAHTKI010000001.1, read as the reverse complement.
AGGAGCGGGCTTGCTCGCGAAGAGGCCATGACCGACAAACGATTCACTGGCTAGCGAAAATCCCGGCGCTCGCGAATCAACGTGTACGCGTTGTGCAGCTCACGGGTTTTATCGGTGGCTTCGCGCACCTGCGCGGGCGTCGCGCCGGTGCCGGCGATCTTGTCCGGATGATGGCGGCTCAGCAGGCGTCGGTAGGCGCGCTTGATCTGTGCCGGCTCGCTGGTCGCCGACACGCCCAGCAAGCGCATCGCTTCCTGATAGCTCACCGCCGCACTGACGATTGGTCGCTTGTGCGGTTCATAGTCAGCCGCCAGCGCCTGCACCTGGTGGTGGGTCCAGCCCAGCCATTTGCCCCACTGCGCCAACAGCTCGCGCTCGCTGCTGCCGGCCCGGCTGTCCGCCCAGACCATCCGCCAGCAGGCGCGCAACACGCCCTCGGCGGCATGGGGCTGGGCGGCGAGACGACGCAAATAGCCACGCAGATTGTCGTTGCCCGACTTGCCGCGATTGAACGCGGCAATCGCCCGACGCTGGGCCGGCTCGCTCATCTCCAGCGAACGCATTTCCACCCGCGCCTGCTGGATATGCCCATCGGTGACCCGGCCGTCCGACTTGGCCAGACGTCCGAGCAACACGAACAGCAATTCGTCGTTGCGCAACATCGGCCGACCACCGAGTTTTTCCCGCAAATGCCCCCAGCTCTGCAAATGCAGACGCCGGTCCAGCGCCTGCCCCAACAAAGCCCCAAGCATGGCCCCCGGAATGCTGGCAATGGCAAAACCCGCTCCGGCTCCAATCAGAGTCCCTGGCCACAACATATCAGCGACTCGCTTCTATCAAGGCTTCAGCTTCCGCCAGACGCTCATGCGTGCCGACATCCACCCAATGTCCGTTCAACCGCTCGCCCGTCACCTGCCCGTCCGCCATCGCCTTGCGCAACAGCGGCGCCAGTTTGAAAGCACCGGCCTCGCAGCCGTCGAACAACTGCGGGTGGAGTACGGCGATGCCGCTGTAGGTCAGGGTCGCCGCGCCGGGTTGACCGTCCTGCACCCGACCGTCGACCAGCATGAAGTCGCCATTCGGGTGATGCGCCGGGTTGTCCGCCAGCACCAGATGAGCCAGCCCGGTGATCGGTTGGTGCTGCACGCTGAAGTCGTAATCGGTCCAGATATCACCGTTGACCACCAGGAATGCCTCATCACCGAGCAACGGCAAGGCGCGGAAAATTCCGCCGCCGGTCTCCAGCGGCTCGCCTTCCGGGGAATACTGAATGCTCACGCCGTAGCGCGAACCGTCGCCCAGATAATCCTCGATCTGCTGACCCAGCCAGGCGTGGTTGATCACAATCTCGTTGAAGCCTGCCGCCGCGAGGGCATGCAGGTGATATTCGATCAGGGGCACGCCGCCGGCACGCACCAGCGGTTTGGGGGTGGTCAGCGTCAGCGGGCGCATGCGCTCGCCCTTGCCGGCCGCCAGAATCATTGCCTTCATGCCTTCACTCCGCCGCGCAGACTGTCGAACAGCGCCTGCAATGGCGCCAGTTCCGGACGCCGGGCGATGACCGCTTCTATATAAGCAAAGAAGCGCGGCACGTCGGTCAGGTAGCGCGGCTTGCCGTCGCGGTGGCAGATGCGCGCGAAGATGCCGATGACTTTCAGGTGGCGCTGCACGCCCATCAGGTCGCTGGCACGCAGGAAATCCTCAAGGTCCGGCTGCACCGGGATGTTCAGCGCAGAGGCCTGTTGCCAGTAGTTTTCCAGCCAGCCGCGCACGCGCTCTTCAGGCCAGCTGAGGAAGGCATCCTTGAACAGGCAAGTCACGTCATACGTCACCGGGCCATAGACCGCATCCTGGAAGTCCAGCACACCGGGATTCGGCTCGCTGAGCATCAGGTTGCGCGGCATGTAGTCGCGGTGGACCAAAACTTTCGGCTGGGCCAGGGCGCTGTCGATCAGCAGGTTGCTGACTTGCTGCCACTGCTGTTGCTGGGTGGCATCGAACTCGACGCCCAGCTCACGTTTCACATACCACTCGGGGAACAGTTCCAGCTCCCGACGCAGCAACGCGACGTCGTAGCTCGGCAGCGGTGCCACCATCGGCAACTGCTGAAAAGCCAGCAAGGATTGCAGGGCATCGTCGAACAGCGCGTCGGCATTTTCGCCATCGATCACGTCCAGATACGTCTTGTTGCCCAGGTCATTGAGCAAAAGAAATCCGCGTTCGAGGTCTTCTGCATAAATTTTCGGCACATTTATTCCGGATTTCGCCAGCAAAAAGGCGATATCCACGAACGGTTTGCAGTTTTCCTGGGGTGGCGGCGCGTCCATCACGACGAAGCTGCGACCCTCGCCTTCCCAACGGAAATAACGGCGGAAACTCGCGTCGCTGCTGGCCGCAGTCAACGTGGCCGGGGGGACGGCGCCCCAGCCCTGATCGGCGAAAAGGATTGCCAACTGCTCATCGAGCCAAACTTTCAGGTGTTGCAAGCGTACATCTTGGTCAGGCATTGCAAGGGTCTCCGACGGCGCTAGCCGTCAAGCGGGTCATGCTTTATTATCCAGCATCTTTTTCAGACCATCGAGAGGCGTGCGGCCCATACCGCGGGCAGATGGCACGCAGGAAGCCCGGACTAATAAGATGGCATTGAAATCCCCCGCGTTTCGTAAAAAATTTCCGTTGTTGGTAACCGGCAGTCTGCTGGCTATGCAACCTCTGGCCAGCCAATTCGTTGTTGCCGCCGAGCAGTATGACTGCTCCATCTCGGCTACGGGTGGCTGGGACTGTGCGCCCAAGACGTCGGCGGCTGCATTGCCGCCGCGTCCGGTGCATGACGGCAGCGCCGTCAGTGCCACGGGCGAAGCCCCGGCCGAGAGCGGCACTACTGCCGACGCAGGTCCCAAGCCGGTACTGGTCACCGAAGCCAAGGGCCGCGGCCTGAAATCCCGCAGCGAAGACTACAGTCACCTCGACTGGGTTCCGCGCGAGAAGCTCACCGCCGCCCAATTGGCCGAGACCGGTCCTTACTGCTCTGGTTCCTATATCGAACCGATTCGTCCTGGCATGAATGACAAGACGAATAAAAGTGACGCCCCGACCTTCATCGGTGCCAAGGCTTCGCGTTATCAGCAGGACTCGCAGGTCGCGAGCCTGGCCGGTGACGTGGTCATGCGCCAGGGCAGCATGCAGGTCGAAGCCGACGAGGCGAACCTGTATCAGGCCGAGAACCGTGGCGAACTGGCCGGCAACGTGCGCATTCGCGACAACGGCGCCCTGCTCGTCGGCGACCACGCCGACGTCCAGCTCGACACCGGTGAAGCCAAGGTCGACAACGCCGAATACGTGATGCACAAATCGCGCATCCGCGGTAACGCGCTGTACGCCAAGCGCGCCGAGAACGCGATCATCCGCCTGAAGGACGGCACGTACACCACGTGCGAACCGAACAGCAACGCCTGGCAGCTCAAGGGCAACAACATCACCCTGAACCCTGCCACCGGCTTCGGCACCGCGACCAACGTGACGCTGCGGGTCAAGGACATTCCGATCCTGTACACGCCGTACATTTACTTCCCGATCGACGACCGTCGTCAGTCCGGCTTCCTGCCGCCGACCATCGGCACCAGCAGTGACACCGGCTTCATGCTGGTGACCCCGTACTACTTCAACCTGGCACCGAACTACGATGCCACGTTGTATCCACGCTACATGGCCAAGCGCGGCATGCTGGTGGAAGGCGAATTCCGTTACCTGACCAAGTCCAGCGAAGGTCAGTTCGGTGCGGCGTTCCTCAATGACGAGGACGACGATCGTAAAGGTCAGACCGATTACGAAAAGACCCGGTACATGTACAACTGGCAGCACAAGGGTGGTCTCGACTCTCGCGTGTTCACCCAGGTTGACTACACCAAGATCAGCGATCCGTACTATTTCCAGGATCTGGAAACCGACCAGATCGGCGTGAAAAGTGCCGACTACGTGAACCAGCAGGGTTCTGTCACCTACCGTGGCGACAGTTACACCGCACGCCTGAATGCTCAGGCGTATCAACTGGCGACCGTATCGAACATCACTCCGTACGACCGCCTGCCGCAGATCACCTTCAATGGTCAGCTGCCGTATCACCCGGAAGGCCTGAACTTCGACTACGAAACCGAGCTGGTTCGCTTTGAGCGCGACCTGAAAAGCGGCAACTTCGTGAATGAAGACGGCTCTATTGATTCGCGCCTGGACAATAACGTTGCAGGCCTGGACCGTGCCAACGGCACCCGTCTGAACCTGAAACCCGGCGTCAGCCTGCCGATGAACTGGACCTACGGTTTCATCAAGCCATCGCTCAAGTATCAGTACACCCAGTACGACCTTGACCTCGACGGCCAGGGCAAAGACGATCTGGTGACCAACCGCAACAATGCGTCGAAGCTGGGCGAGTCGTTCAGCAGCTCGCAGAACCGTGGCGTTCCGATCGCCAGTATCGACAGCGGCCTGTACTTCGACCGCGACACATCGTACTTCGGCAAAAACTACCGTCAGACCCTGGAACCTCGCCTGTTCTATCTCTATGTACCGGAGAAAGACCAGGAAGACATCCCGGCATTCGATACCAGCGAATACACCTTCAGCTACGCGTCCCTGTTCCGCGACAACCGCTTCTCCGGTGCCGACCGTGTCGGCGACGAGAACAAACTGTCGCTGGGCGTGACCAGCCGCTGGATCGAAGACGACGGTTTCGAGCGTCAGCGTGTCAGCGTCGGCCAGGCCCTGTACTTCAAGGATCGCAAGGTTCAGTTGCCAGGCGTCGACTTCGCCGACCGTGACGATGCCCGTTCCAAGGTTTCGCCTTACGCACTGGAATACGAATACCGCTGGAACCGCGACTGGCGCACCACTGCCGATTACAACTGGGATCCGGACAGCCGCAGCCCGCGCTCCGGCAGTGCGATGTTCCACTACCAGCCTGAAGACAACCCGAACAAGGTGGTCAACCTCGGTTATCGCTACCGTAACGACCAGGTTCGCTACGACCAGAACACCGGTAAATGGACGGTGGGTGGCGGCGACTACGGTCGTCCGGGGGATCCGAATTACGTCAAGGACTACTACAAGATCGAACAGCATGACTTCTCGGTCATCTGGCCGATCGTTCCGCAGTGGAGCGCCATCAGCCGCTGGCAGTATGACTACAACCGCAATCGCACACTGGAAGCCTTCGGTGGTTTCGAATACGACAACTGCTGCTGGAAACTGCGCCTGATCAACCGTTACTGGGTGTCCTATGACGAGTTCAGTCAACAGGCCCCGGAAAACGAAAAAGGCGACCACGGCGTCTTCCTCCAAATTGTTCTGAAGGGACTCGGCGGCCTCACCGGCGCCAAGACTGAGAGCTTCCTCGACAAAGGCATCCAAGGTTATCGTCAACGTGAAGACCAAGCTTTCTGATTGTCTGCGCCCGCTGATGCTGGGCGCGCTGTTCCTGGGTACCGCGGCGAACGCCTCGGTACAGTCCATCGATAAAGTGGTGGCCATCGTCGACAACGACGTGGTCATGCAGAGCCAGCTGGATCAGCGCGTCCATGAGGTTCAGCAAACCATCGCCAAGCGTGGCGGTGGCTTGCCGCCTTCGGGCGTGCTGGAACAACAGGTGCTCGAGCGCCTGATCGTCGAAAACCTGCAACTGCAGATCGGCGAACGTTCCGGCATCCGCATCACCGATGAAGAACTGAACCAGGCTGTCGGCACCATTGCCCAGCGCAACAACATGACTCCGGATCAATTCCGCGTCGCCCTGTCCCGCGATGGCCTGTCCTATGACGACGCCCGTGAGCAGATCCGCCGCGAAATGGTCATCAGCCGTGTTCGTCAGCGCCGGGTGGCGGAACGCATCCAGGTTTCCGAGCAGGAAGTGAAGAACTTCCTCGCCTCCGACCTGGGCAAGATGCAGCTGTCCGAAGAACTGCACCTGGCCAACATCCTGATCCCGACCCCGGAAAGCGCCAGCTCCGAAGCGATTCAGAGCGCTGCGCGCCAGGCGATGGAGGTTTACCAGCAGCTCAAGCAGGGCGCTGACTTCGGCCAGATGGCCGTGGCCCGCTCCGGCAGCGACAACGCACTGGAAGGCGGCGACATGGGCTGGCGTAAAGCCGCGCAACTGCCACCTCCGTTCGATCGCGAGCTGAGCAGCATGACGCCGGGTGAAATCACCCAGCCTGCACGTACTCCGGGCGGCTTCATCATCCTGAAGCTGCTGGAAAAGCGCGGCGGCGAAAGCCAGACCCGCGACGAAGTGCATGTTCGCCACATCCTGGTCAAGCCAAGTCCGATCCGCGACGAAGCGAAGACCAAGGCACTGGCCGAATCGCTCTACAACCGCATCAAGGCCGGTGAAGACTTTGCCGAGCTGGCGAAGAACTACTCCGAAGACCCGGGTTCCGCTCTCAACGGCGGCGACCTGAACTGGATCGACCCGAACGCACTGGTGCCGGAATTCCGCGCCGTGATGGCCAAATCGCCGCAAGGTGAGCTGTCCAAGCCGTTCCAGACCCAGTATGGCTGGCACGTCCTGGAAGTCCTTGGCCGCCGCGCCACCGACAGCACCGCCCAGGCCCGCGAGCAGCAGGCACTGACCGTACTGCGTAACCGCAAATACGACGAAGAGCTGCAAACCTGGCTGCGTCAGATCCGTGACGAAGCGTACGTAGAGATCAAACTCCCTGGTGCAGACCAGGCAGCGCAGTGAAACCCAAGCGTTTCGCGCTGACACCCGGCGAACCAGCCGGCATCGGTCCCGACCTGTGCCTGCTGCTCGCCTCGCAAGCCCAGCCGCATCCCCTGATTGCCATCACCAGCCGCGACCTGCTCCTTGAGCGGGCCGCGCAGCTGGGGCTGGCTGTCGATCTGCTGCCGGTCGGCCCCGACCGCTGGCCGGATGTTCCGGCGCCGGCCAACAGCCTGTACGTCTGGGACACCCCGCTCAGCGCCCCCGTGGTGGCCGGGCAACTGGACAAGGCCAACGCCGCGTTCGTCCTTGAAACCCTGACCCGAGCCGGCCAGGGCTGCCTGAACGGCGACTTCGCCGGAATGATCACCGCCCCCGTACACAAGGGCGTGATCAACGAGTCGGGCATCGCGTTCTCCGGGCACACCGAATTCCTCGCCGACCTGACCCATACCGCACAAGTGGTGATGATGCTCGCCACCCGTGGCTTGCGCGTCGCACTGGTCACCACCCACCTGCCCCTGCGCGACATCGCCGATGCGATCACGCCGGAGCGGCTGGAGCGAGTCACGCGGATTCTGCACGCCGACCTGCAAGACAAATTCGGCATCGCCCGGCCACGCATCCTGGTTTGCGGACTCAACCCGCACGCCGGTGAAGGCGGACACCTGGGCCATGAAGAAATCGACATCATCGAACCCACGTTGGAGCGCCTGCGCAGCGAAGGCATGGACCTTCGTGGCCCGCTGCCCGCCGACACTCTGTTTACCCCCAAATATCTGGAGCACTGCGACGCAGTGCTGGCGATGTACCACGACCAGGGCCTGCCCGTGCTGAAGTACAAAGGCTTCGGCGCCGCCGTCAACGTGACCCTCGGCCTGCCGATCATTCGCACTTCGGTCGACCACGGCACCGCCCTGGATCTGGCCGGCAGCGGCAAGATCGACACCGGCAGCCTGCAAGTCGCCCTGGAAACCGCCTACCAGATGGCCGAGACCCGTTTATGACCGAGCAATACCAACACAAGGCGCGCAAGCGTTTTGGCCAGAACTTCCTGCACGATGCCGGCGTCATCGACCGCATCCTGCGCGCCATCCACGCCAGGCCCGACGACCGCCTGCTGGAAATCGGCCCGGGCCAGGGCGCGCTGACCCAGGGCCTGCTGGGCACCGGTGCGCAGCTCGACGTGGTGGAACTGGACAAGGACCTGATCCCGATCCTCAACCAGCAGTTCGCCGGCAAGAGCAACTTCAACCTGCACCAGGGCGATGCACTGAAGTTCGACTTCAACAGCCTCAACGCTGCGCCGAACAGCCTGCGAGTGGTCGGCAACCTGCCGTACAACATCTCCACGCCGCTGATTTTCCACCTGCTGAACAACGCCGCGATCATCCGCGACATGCACTTCATGCTGCAGAAGGAAGTGGTCGAGCGTCTGGCCGCAGGTCCCGGTGGCGGTGACTGGGGTCGTCTGTCGATCATGGTTCAGTACCATTGCCGGGTCGAGCATCTGTTCAACGTCGGCCCGGGTGCGTTCAATCCGCCGCCGAAGGTCGATTCGGCGATCGTGCGCCTGGTGCCGCATGCCGTGCTGCCGCACCCGGCCAAGGATCATCGCCTGCTGGAGCGCGTGGTGCGCGAAGCGTTCAACCAGCGACGCAAGACCCTGCGCAACACCCTCAAGCAATTGCTCAGCAGCGCCGAGATCGAAGCCGCCGGTGTCGACGGCAGCCTGCGTCCCGAGCAACTGGATCTGGCCGCCTTCGTGCGTCTGGCCGACAAGCTCGCCGAACAGCCTGCGAAAACGCCCGACGCCGACTGACCGGCCATGTACCGGGCAGGACACCACGCTGGTTTACTGCCCGATACTTGCCTAGACTGAATCCCAATCAGCTACGCCCCGCGCCCCGCTTCGTTTTTAAGGCCTCTTGCATGTCCGATCCTCGTTACCAGGTCGACGTCAGTGTCGTTACCCACTATCTGGCAGACCAATCGCAACCCGAGCACGAGCGTTTTGCCTTCGCCTATACGATCACCGTGCAAAACAATGGCGAACAGCCTGCCCGACTGATGTCACGGCATTGGGTCATCACCGATGGCGACGGGCATGTCGAGGAAGTGCGCGGTGCCGGCGTGGTCGGTCAGCAACCGCTGATCGATGCCGGCAAAAGCCACACCTACAGCAGCGGCACCGTGATGACCACCAAGGTCGGCACCATGCAGGGCAGCTACGAAATGGTCGCCGCCGACGGCAAGCATTTCGACGCGATCATCAAGCCTTTCCGCCTCGCCGTTCCCGGAGCCCTGCACTGATGGCGACGTATGCCGTCGGCGACCTGCAAGGCTGCCTCGAACCGCTCAAATGCCTGCTCAGGCAGGTCGCCTTCGACCCGGCGCTGGATCGTCTGTGGCTGGTCGGCGATCTGGTCAACCGTGGCCCGCAATCACTGGAAACCCTGCGCTTCCTTTATGGGATGCGCGAATCGCTGGTCTGCGTCCTCGGCAATCACGACCTGCACCTGCTGGCCGCCGCGAAGAACATCGAGCGCCTGAAAAAGTCCGACACCCTGCGGGAAATCCTCGAAGCCCCCGACAGCCCCGAGTTGCTGGAATGGCTGCGCCGGCAAAAACTCATGCACTACGACGAGCAGCGCGAAGTCGCCCTGGTGCATGCCGGCATCCCGCCCCAATGGTCGCTGCGCCGGGCCTTGAAGTGCGCTGGCGAAGTCGAGGCCGCGTTGCGTGACGACAATCTGTTTCCGGCCTACCTCGATGGCATGTACGGCAACGATCCGGCGAAATGGGATAACGACCTCAAGGGTGTGACACGCCTGCGGGTCATCACCAACTATTTCACCCGCATGCGCTTCTGCACCGCCGAGGGCAAGCTCGACCTCAAGAGCAAGGAAGGTCTGGATACCGCCCCCGCAGGCTACAAACCCTGGTTCCAGCATCAGGAGCGCAAGACCCGTGGCCTGCGGATCATCTTCGGCCACTGGGCGGCGCTGGAGGGCGATGTCCATGAACCGGGCATCTCGGCCCTCGATACCGGATGCGTCTGGGGCGGCAGCCTGACCCTGATGAACGTCGACAGCTTTGAACGGCTGTCGTGCAAATGCGACGAACACGGCGGTGTGCTGCCGCCAGTCGCGTCACCGATCACCGAACCCTCGCCAGCCAGCGCTCCGCGCTAGACTGCGTTTTCAGCCGAGCCACAGGAACCCGCCATGAGCGAATTCAAACGTATTCCCCCGGAACAGGCCCAGGCCCTGCGCGAGCAAGGTGCCGTGGTGGTTGATATCCGCGACCCGCAAACCTACGCCGCACTGCACATCGCCGGATCGAAGCATGTGGACAACCACTCCATCGCCGACTTCATCCGCAGTGCCGACCTCGACGCACCGCTGGTGGTGGTCTGCTATCACGGCAATTCCAGCCAGAGCGCGGCCGCCTACCTCATCAGCCAAGGCTTCTCGGACGTCTACAGCATGGACGGCGGCTTCGAACTGTGGCGCACGACTTTTCCTTCGGAAACAGCGCAAGGCTCTTCCGAATAATTTTTTTGTAACGTGCAAGCCCCGGCTCCCGTGGGCTCGCGCGGTGGCAGACGAACGGTCTGCCACAACTAATTACGTATCTCGCCTTTACCTCCCGAATTCCCAACTATCCTTAAGCCCAGGCCATCCAAAACAGGGGAGAGCCGGTACACCGGCGCACGGGTCATCGGGAGTGGCTTTCGCGGTTGTCGATCGCGGAAGCGTTCTGGGGGGTAAACAAGAGCTGCCTGAGCAGCTGCTTGCCAGCATCGACTGAGTGATCCGGCGTCGGCTCCACGTATCGAGCGAGGTGACGTCATGAGTATCTTTAGCCACTTCCAACAACGCTTCGAGTCCACACGCCAGGAAGAATTCTCGCTGCAGGAGTACCTGGAACTGTGCAAAAAGGACCGCAGCGCCTACGTTTCCGCCGCCGAGCGTCTATTGATGGCAATTGGCGAACCCGAGCTGCTCGACACGTCGACCAACTCGCGGCTGTCGCGGATCTTCTCCAACAAGGTGATCCGCCGCTATCCGGCCTTTGAAGACTTCCACGGGATGGAAGAATGCATCGACCAGATCGTGTCGTATTTCCGCCATGCCGCTCAGGGCCTGGAAGAGAAGAAACAGATCCTTTACCTCCTCGGTCCCGTGGGTGGCGGTAAATCGTCCCTGGCCGAGAAGCTGAAACAACTGATGGAAAAAGTGCCCTTCTATGCCATCAAGGGTTCTCCGGTGTTCGAATCGCCTCTAGGTCTGTTCAACGCCACCGAAGATGGCGCGATCCTCGAGGAAGACTTCGGCATTCCACGCCGCTACCTGAACACCATCATGTCGCCATGGGCGACCAAGCGCCTGGCCGAATTCGGCGGTGACATCAGCCAGTTCAGGGTGGTCAAGCTGTATCCGTCGATCCTCAACCAGATCGCTGTGGCCAAGACCGAACCGGGTGACGAGAACAACCAGGACATCTCGGCGCTGGTCGGCAAGGTCGATATCCGCAAACTGGAAGAATTCCCGCAGAACGACGCCGACGCCTACAGCTACTCCGGGGCGCTGTGCCGGGCCAACCAGGGCCTGATGGAATTCGTCGAAATGTTCAAGGCACCGATCAAGGTGCTGCACCCGTTGCTGACCGCAACCCAGGAAGGCAACTACAACAGTACCGAAGGCCTGGGCGCGATTCCGTTCACCGGGATCTTGCTGGCGCACTCCAACGAATCGGAGTGGCACACCTTCCGCAACAACAAGAACAACGAAGCCTTCATCGACCGGATCTACATCGTCAAAGTGCCGTACTGCCTGCGGGTCAGCGACGAAGTGAAGATCTACGACAAACTGCTGATCAACAGCTCCCTGGCCAAGGCCCATTGCGCGCCGGACACCCTGAAGATGCTGGCGCAGTTCTCCGTGCTGTCGCGCCTCAAGGAGCCGGAAAACTCCAATATCTATTCGAAGATGCGCGTGTACGACGGTGAAAACCTCAAGGACACCGATCCGAAGGCCAAGTCGATCCAGGAATACCGCGACTCGGCGGGCGTCGACGAAGGCATGAACGGTCTGTCGACCCGCTTCGCGTTCAAGATCCTGTCCAAGGTCTTCAACTTCGACCCGCATGAAATCGCCGCCAACCCGGTACATCTGCTCTATGTGCTGGAACAGCAGATCGAACAGGAACAGTTCCAGGCCGAGACCCGCGAACGCTACCTGCGCTACCTCAAGGAATACCTGGCACCGCGTTATATCGAATTCATCGGCAAGGAGATCCAGACCGCCTACCTCGAGTCTTACAGCGAGTACGGGCAGAACATCTTCGACCGCTACGTGCTGTATGCGGACTTCTGGATTCAGGATCAGGAATACCGCGATCCGGAAACCGGCGAGATCCTCAACCGCGTCGCGCTCAACGAGGAACTGGAAAAAATCGAGAAACCGGCCGGTATCAGCAATCCGAAGGATTTCCGCAACGAAATCGTCAACTTCGTATTGCGTGCCCGTGCCAATAACAACGGCAAGAATCCGACCTGGCTCAGCTACGAAAAACTGCGGGTGGTCATCGAGAAGAAGATGTTCTCGAACACCGAGGACCTGCTGCCAGTCATCAGTTTCAACGCCAAGGCCAGCAAAGAGGACCAACAGAAACACAACGACTTCGTTACGCGAATGGTCGAACGCGGCTACACCGACAAACAGGTACGACTGCTGTCCGAGTGGTATCTGCGGGTCAGAAAATCACAGTAAACCGCGGCCGGTCAGACCGGTTGTCGTCAGCCCGAGGCCTGTGGGCGCTTTTTCTGCTACACAGGCCTCTGGAAGGTGTTCGAAAGGCGGTAGCGAGGTTCAGGCAGCACCCAAAGCGCTTGGGGGAGCGTGTACGTCCCTTGGCATTCGGTTCAATGCTGCATGACCGCTCGCCCCTTTGCAGGACAGCTTCTAAGGAGCAGTCATGAGCTATGTGATCGACCGACGTCTCAATGGCAAGAACAAGAGCACGGTGAACCGTCAGCGCTTCCTGCGGCGTTACCGTGACCATATCAAGAAGGCTGTCGAAGAGGCGGTCAGCCGGCGCTCCATCACCGACATGGAACACGGCGAACAGATCAGCATTCCCGGTCGCGACATCGACGAACCGGTGCTTCACCATGGACGCGGCGGCAAGCAGACCGTGGTTCACCCCGGCAACAAGGAATTCACCGCTGGCGAGCACATCGCCCGCCCGCCGGGAGGCGGTGGTGGCCGTGGCCCGGGCAAGGCCGGCAACTCCGGCGAAGGCATGGATGAGTTCGTCTTCCAGATCACCCAGGAAGAATTCCTCGAGTTCATGTTCGAGGATCTCGAACTGCCCAACCTGGTCAAGCGCAACCTGACCGGCACCGACACCTTCAAGACCGTGCGCGCCGGGATCAGCAACGAGGGCAACCCGTCGCGGATCAACATCATCCGCACCCTGCGTTCGGCCCATGCGCGGCGTATCGCCCTGTCGGGCAGCAGCCGCGCCAAACTGCGCGAAGTCAAAGAGGAACTGGCGCGACTCAAGCGCGAAGAGCCAGACAACTTCGGCGATATTCAGGAACTGGAGGCGGAAATCGAGAAACTCAGTGCGCGCATTCACCGCGTACCGTTCCTCGACACCTTCGACCTCAAATACAACCTGCTGATCAAGCAGCCCAACCCCAGCTCCAAGGCGGTGATGTTCTGTCTGATGGACGTTTCCGGCTCCATGACCCAGGCCACCAAGGACATCGCCAAGCGCTTCTTCATCCTGCTGTACCTGTTTCTCAAGCGGAACTACGACAAGATCGACGTGGTGTTCATCCGCCACCACACCAGCGCCCGGGAAGTGGACGAAGAGGAGTTTTTCTATTCGCGCGAAACCGGCGGGACCATCGTCTCCAGCGCCCTGAAACTGATGCAGGAGATCATGGCTGAGCGTTATCCGAGCAACGAGTGGAACATCTACGCCGCCCAGGCCTCGGACGGCGACAACTGGAACGACGACTCGCCGATCTGCCGCGACATCCTCATCAACCAGATCATGCCGTTTGTGCAGTACTACACTTACGTAGAGATCACCCCACGCGAACATCAGGCCCTGTGGTACGAATACGAACGTATAGCCGAAGCCTTTTCCGACACTTTTGCCCAGCAGCAACTGGTCTCGGCCGGGGATATCTATCCGGTCTTCCGTGAACTCTTCCAGCGCAGGTTAGTGACATGACCGCCAAAGAGCAGAAGCGCCAACCCATTTCCACCGGCTCCGAATGGACGTTCGAGCTGATCCAGGCCTACGACCGCGAAATCGCCCGTATTGCGGCCGGTTACGCCCTGGATACCTACCCCAACCAGATCGAAGTGATCACCGCCGAGCAGATGATGGATGCCTATGCCTCGGTCGGCATGCCGCTGGGTTACCACCACTGGTCCTACGGCAAACACTTCCTCAGCACAGAAAAGTCCTACAGCCGTGGGCAGATGGGCCTCGCCTACGAAATCGTGATCAACTCCGACCCGTGCATCGCCTACCTGATGGAGGAAAACACCATCTGCATGCAGGCGCTGGTGGTGGCTCACGCCTGCTACGGCCATAACAGCTTCTTCAAGGGCAATTACCTGTTCCGCACCTGGACCGATGCCAGTTCGATCATCGATTACCTGGTGTTCGCCAAGCAGTACATCATGCAGTGCGAGGAGCGCCACGGTATCGATGCCGTTGAAGACCTGCTCGACTCCTGCCACGCCCTGATGAACTACGGCGTCGACCGCTACAAGCGCCCCTATCCGATTTCCGCCGAAGAAGAACGGCGGCGGCAGAAGGATCGCGAAGAACATATGCAGAAGCAGATCAACGATCTGTGGCGCACCATTCCAAAAGGCGCGGACAAATACAGCGACAAGGACAACGCCCGGTTCCCGGCCGAGCCGCAGGAAAACATTCTGTATTTCATCGAAAAACACGCGCCACTGCTTGAGCCGTGGCAGCGCGAGATCGTGCGGATCGTGCGCAAGATCGCCCAGTATTTCTACCCACAGCGCCAGACGCAGGTGATGAACGAAGGCTGGGCGACGTTCTGGCACTACACACTGATGAACGATCTGTACGACGAGGGCCTGGTCACCGACGGCTTCATGATGGAATTCCTCACCTCGCACACCAGCGTGGTGTTCCAGCCTGGCTTCGACAGCCCTTATTACAGCGGCATCAACCCGTATGCACTGGGCTTCGCCATGTATCGCGATATCCGGCGCATGTGCGAGGAACCGACCGAGGAGGACCGCCGCTGGTTCCCGGAAATCGCCGGCTCCGACTGGCTGTCGACCCTCAAGTTCGCCATGAGCAGCTTCAAGGACGAGAGTTTCATCCTGCAATACCTGTCACCGAAGGTGATTCGCGACCTGAAACTGTTCAGCATTCTCGATGACGACCAGCGGGACGACCTGCTGGTGCCCGCCATCCACGACGAGGGCGGCTACCGGATCATTCGTGAAACCCTGGCGGCGCAATACAACCTCGGCAACCGCGAACCGAACGTGCAGATCTACAGCATCGACCGTCGCGGCGACCGCTCGCTGACCCTGCGTCACCAGCAGCACGACCGCAAACCGCTGGGAGACTCCACCGACGAGGTACTGAAACATCTGCACCGGTTGTGGGGCTTCGACATTCATCTGGAAACCCTGCAGGGCGACCAGATCATGAAGACTCATCACGTTCCGCCACGCAGCGAACATGCCGAGGGCGATTACGGCCGGCTCGACCTGGCCGTCATTCACCTTTGATCCCGTTCTTGCCTCCGAAAGCCCGGCGCAAAGGTTATCCTGTCGGGCCAACGGAGGTTTTTTATGCAGATTTATAAGGTCGGCGGCGCGGTGCGCGATCGCCTGCTGGGTATCCCCGTCACCGATATCGATCGAGTGGTGGTCGGCGCGACCACCGAGGAAATGCTCGCCCAGGGATTTCGCCCGGTAGGCGCGGACTTCCCGGTGTTTCTTCATCCGAAAACCGGCGAGGAATACGCCCTCGCCCGCACCGAGCGCAAAAGCGGTCGCGGTTATGGCGGTTTCACGTTTCACGCCAGCCCCGAAGTGACCCTTGAAGAAGACCTGATCCGCCGCGACCTGACCATCAATGCCATGGCCGAGGACGACCAGCAGAACCTGACCGACCCTTATCACGGACAGCGCGATCTTGAAGCGCGGATTCTGCGTCACGTTTCCCCCGCGTTCGCCGAAGATCCCCTGCGAGTACTGCGTGTTGCACGCTTCGCCGCCCGCTATGCCGGGCTGGGTTTCAGCGTCGCCGCCGAGACCCTGGAGCTGATGCGCCAGCTCAGCGAGTCCGGTGAACTTGAAGCCTTGACCGCCGAGCGCAGCTGGAAGGAAATCTCCCGCGCACTGATGGAAGACCAGCCACAGGTGTTTATTCAGGTGCTGCGTGATTGTGGCGCGCTGAAAGTGCTGATGCCGGAGGTCGATGCGTTGTTCGGCGTGCCGCAACCGGAAGTCCATCACCCTGAAATCGACAGCGGCATTCATACGCTGAGCGTGCTGGAACAATCGGCTCTGCATAAACAGCCGCTGACCGTGCGCTGGGCCTGCCTGCTGCATGATCTTGGCAAAGGCCTGACCCCGGAAGAGGAGTGGCCCCGGCATATCGCCCATGAGCACAAGGGCCTGAAGCTGATCAAGGCCGTCAACGAGCGCTTCAAGGCGCCGAAGGATTGCCAGGAGCTGGCGCTGCTGGTCGGCCAGTACCACACCCACGGCCATCGTGCGCTTGAACTGAAAGCCTCGACCTTGCTGGAGCTGTTGCAGAGTTTCGATGTTTATCGCCGCCCGCAACGCTTTGAGGAATTCATCATTGCGTGCGAAATGGACGCCCGAGGACGCAAAGGTCTGGAGCAGCGCAGTTATCCACAGGCGGATTACTTGCGTGGCGCGGCCAGTGTGGCGCGGGGCGTGGCTGTTCAGCCATTGCTGGAGAAGGGTTTCAAAGGCCCAGAACTGGGCGAGGCGCTCAAGCGCGAACGGCTCAAGGCGTTGAAGGCCTACAAGGACTCGGCGTCAACCTGAAAAGCTTCGCGGGCCAGCCTGCTCCCACAGGACAAGTGGAAGCGAGCTTGCCCGCAAGGACACTCGTCAGTTCACCGCAGCGCCTCAGGGGTCAGTTGCTGGCCGCGCCACTCGAATCGCACCGGCGCCAGCACCTGATCGATCTGCGCGTCAGCCCACAATGCAGCGAAGCTTTTTCCCACACCCGGATGCACTCGATCCGGCGCAATCAGCGACAACGGCCACAACACAAAGGCGTTTTTCAGGATTTCCGCTCGCGGCAGGATCAATCCGTCGAAATTGCCCACCAGGTCGCCATACAGCAGCACGTCGATGTCCAGCGGCAAGCCCTTGCGATCCGGCGCATAACGGCCGTTATCCGCTTCGATGAATTTCAGGCGGCGATCCAGCTCCATCAAGGGCAGGTCGGTATACGCCGACACCACGAAATTGAAGAACGGACCGCTCTTGATGCCCACCGGCTGGCTTTCGAACACTGCCGAGCAGCGGATATCCACCAGAAACGCGGCCAGGGCATCCAGACCGGCATGCAAATGGGTTTCGCGCTCGATATTGCTACCGAGGCCGAGGTAGACCTGAGTCAGCGACATCCGCGCTCGATCTCCACGCCGACACCGCCCCTGGCGGCCGGAACCGCGCCTGGCTTGGTCAGCTTCAGGCGTACCCAGGTGATCTTGAATTCATTCATCAGCACTTCGACCAGACGCTCGGCGAAGGTCTCGACCAGTTGATACTGGGCCTGCTCGGCAAAGGCCTGGATCCGCGTGGACACGCTGGCGTAGTCGAGCGCCAGGGTCAGATCGTCACCGGCGGCGGCCGGGCGATTGTCCCAGGCGAAGCTCAGATCAAGACGCAGGCACTGTCGGATGCCGCGCTCCCAGTCGTAGGCACCGATCACGGTGTCGACTTCCAGGCCCTCGATAAACACTCTGTCCAAGCACTTTTCTCCGCTGCACGACAAGGGCGCAATGCGCCGTTAGAATCAGGGCGTCCTCGCCCGGAATAGTTAGCATGTTTTGGTTACTGGCGATCCTCGCCTACCTGCTCGGCTCGCTGTCCTTCGCCATTTTGCTCAGCCGCCTGACCGGAAACCCGGATCCGCGAATGAGTGGCTCGGGTAATGCCGGCGCCACCAACATGCTGCGCCTGGCTGGTCGCAAACTGGCGATCCTGACCCTGCTGGGTGATCTGTGCAAAGGCCTGCTGCCGGTACTGATCGCCTCGGCAATGGGCCTTTCGCTGCAGGATCAGGCGTGGATCGGCGTGTGCGCCGTGATCGGTCACCTGTTCCCGCTGTATTTCCGTTTTCGCGGCGGCAAGGGTGTCGCCACCGCCGCCGGCATGCTGCTGGGTCTGTATCCGCCCGCCGCACTGCTGGCGGTCTGCGCCTGGCTGCTGACGTTCTACCTGACCCGCACCAGCTCGCTGGCGGCGCTGATCGCCACGCCGCTGACCCTGCCGTTACTGGCCTGGCAGGAACCGGCGGCGCTGTTACCGATGAGCACCTTGACGCTGCTGATCGTGTGGCGCCACCGGGGCAATCTACGCGACCTGTTTGCCGGGCGCGAACGGCATTTTTAAATACCGCCCATGAGCGCCGCTCATCCCAATGCCGACAGTTGCTCCATCGGCCAGCGCGCCTGCACGCTGATCGCCAGGCTTTCCTGCTGGCCGGCCTGCAAGCGCTGACAACCGGCAAACGCGATCATCGCGCCGTTGTCGGTGCAGAATTCAGGCCGGGCATAAAACACATCGCCTTTCATGTCACCGAGCATTTTTTCCAGTGAAATACGCAACGCCTTGTTGGCGCTGACACCACCGGCGATCACCAGACGCTTCATGCCAGCCTGCTTCAGAGCACGCTTGCACTTGATGGTCAAAGTCTCTACCACGGCCTGCTGGAACGCCAGCGCGATGTCGCAACGGGCTTGTTCACCGTCGTCCCCGGCGCTGACGCATTGCTGCCAGGTGTTGAGGGCGAAGGTTTTCAAGCCGCTGAAGCTGAAATCCAGCCCCGGTCGGTCGCACATCGGACGCGGGAAGGTAAAACGTCCTGCGACACCCTTCTGCGCCAGCTTGGCGATTTCCGGTCCGCCGGGGTAATTCAGGCCCATCATCTTCGCGGTCTTGTCGAACGCTTCGCCAGCCGCGTCGTCAAGCGTCTCGCCGAGCAGGCTGTATTGACCGATACCATCGACCTGAACCAGTTGCGTATGGCCACCCGAGACCAACAAAGCGACGAACGGAAACTGCGGCGGTTTCGGCTCTAGCATCGGCGCCAGCAAGTGGCCTTCCATGTGATGTACGCCGAGTGCGGGAATCCCCCAGGCAAACGCCAGTGCCTGGGCACAGGAAGCCCCCACCAGCAGCGCGCCGACCAGGCCCGGGCCTGCGGTATAGGCGATGGCGTCGATCTCGGTCGGCACACAGTCGGCCTCGGCCAACACCTGACGAATCAAGGGCAGCATGCGCTTGACGTGATCGCGGGAGGCCAGCTCCGGCACCACGCCACCATAGACGCGATGCAAGTCGATCTGGCTGAACAGCGCGTCGGCCAGCAGACCGCGTTCACTGTCGTATAAAGCGACGCCGGTTTCGTCGCAGGACGTTTCTAATCCCAGTACTAGCATGGGTTTGCGCCTTGTTTAGGCTGAATTCGAAGGCGCGCATAATAGTCGCCGCGTGATGCTCCGACCAGCGGTTTTCGATCAGAGGCTTTGCATTCCGAGCGATGAGGGGTTAACATCCGCAACCCTTAAAAACTGACGTCTTCAAGTGCTCTTTTGCCGCGAGGATGTTAACCCCGGTAATGAATGAAGGTAGCTCTGGATGCCAGCCGTCAAAGTTAAAGAGAACGAACCCTTCGACGTAGCTCTGCGTCGTTTCAAGCGCTCCTGCGAAAAAGCCGGTGTACTGGCTGAAGTTCGTAGCCGCGAATTTTACGAGAAGCCAACTTCTGAGCGTAAGCGCAAGGCAGCAGCTGCTGTTAAGCGTCACGCCAAGAAAGTTCAGCGCGAACAGCGCCGCGCCGTTCGTCTGTACTAATACACAGACGTTCGAAGCAAGCTTCTGCCCAAGCCCGGCCTTCCGCCGGGCTTATGGCATTTGCGTAAAACGCTTGATGCTTCACCGTCGAAGCCGCAGATGCGACCGAGACAAACCTGCTTCACCGCGTCAGGCCTGGCTCTTTTGCCAGCGGTGCACGTCTTTTCTGACGAGCCTTTTCAAGGCTGTTGACGAGCACACCCCACTGATTCCTCTTGCGAGATCAGCCCAAGGCACCTGCTTGCGTGCCCGCTTCACAAGCATTCCCAAGGCCCTCGACAGGTCGTAGCGGATTCAGCGCAATATTTTCAAATGGTCGAAGACTGATTGACACTAACGTCACTGGATTTTCGGCAGATACACTTCCCGACAGCGATTACGCAGACAACCCAGGTCGAGCCGCCCTTTGTGCGCGCATCCATCAACGACCCGTGCCCGCCCTTCGCATCGGATTTATAACAGTAGCAACGCAGACCACGAGAACGCCATGGCCGGGTTGATCCCCCAGAGCTTCATTGACGACCTTCTGAACCGCACCGACATCGTCGATGTGGTCAGCTCGCGCGTGCAATTGAAGAAGGCCGGCAAGAACTACACCGCCTGCTGCCCGTTCCACAAAGAGAAAACCCCGTCGTTCAGCGTGAGCCCCGACAAGCAGTTCTATTACTGCTTCGGTTGCGGTGCCGGCGGCAACGCGCTCGGTTTTCTCATGGATCACGACAACCTGGACTTCCCCCAGGCCGTCGAGGATCTGGCCAAAGCGGCCGGCATGGAAGTCCCCCGCGAAGAAAGCGGTCGCTCGCACAAGCCGCGTCAACCGACCGATTCGCCGCTGTACCCGCTGCTCACTGCCGCCGCTGACTTTTACCGCCAGGCACTCAAGAGCCACCCGGCACGCAAAGCTGCCGTGGATTACCTCAAGGGCCGCGGCCTGACCGGCGAAATTGCCCGGGACTTCGGCCTAGGTTTCGCCCCGCCGGGCTGGGACAATCTGTTCAGGCACCTGAGCAGCGACACCCTGCAGCAGAAAGCCATGATCGACGCCGGGTTGCTGATCGAGAACGCCGAAACCGGCAAACGCTATGACCGCTTCCGCGATCGCGTGATGTTCCCGATCCGCGACACCCGTGGGCGCATCATCGCCTTCGGTGGGCGAGTACTCGGGGACGACAAACCCAAGTACCTGAACTCACCGGAAACCCCGGTCTTCCACAAGGGCCAGGAACTCTACGGCCTCTATGAAGCCCGCAAGAACAACCGCAACCTCGACGAAATCATCGTCGTCGAGGGCTACATGGACGTCATCGCTCTGGCCCAACAGGGCTTGCGCAATGCCGTCGCAACACTGGGCACCGCCACCAGCGAAGAACACCTCAAGCGCCTGTTTCGCGTAGTGCCGAACGTATTGTTCTGCTTCGACGGTGACCAGGCCGGCCGCAACGCCGCGTGGCGCGCCCTGGAAGCCACCCTGAGCAGCCTGCAGGACGGGCGCCGGGCACGCTTTCTGTTCCTGCCCGAAGGCGAGGATCCGGACACCTTGATCCGCGCGGAAGGCACCGATGCCTTCCGCGCCCGCATCAATCAGCATGCCCAGCCACTGGCGGATTATTTCTTCCAGCAGTTGACCGAGGAAGCCGACCCACGCTCACTCGAAGGCAAGGCGCACATGGCAACGCTCGCTGCACCGCTGATCGACAAGGTGCCCGGTGCCAACCTGCGCATCCTGATGCGCCAGCGCCTGACCGAAATCACCGGCCTGAGCAGCGAAACCGTCAGCCAACTGGCCCAGAGCGCTCCGCAGGAAGCGCCACCCGCCTATGATCCAGGCATCGATTACGACGCCATGCCGGATTACAGCGACTATCATCAGCCGCAGGCACAGGACATGTATGTGCCGCAGCAGGAGTGGACGCCGAAGAAGCCCGGCACCGGCGGCAAGAAATGGGACAAAAAACCCTGGGACAAGAACGGCAAGCGCGGCGGCGATCGCGACCAGCCACGTGCCCCGCGAGTGCCGGCGGCCGTCGAACCACCCACACTGGCAGCCCTGCGCACCTTGCTGCATCACCCGCAACTGGCGGAAAAAGTCGAGGATGCCGGGCACTTTGCCGACGAAAACCAGACCAACGCACAGCTGTTGGTGGCACTGCTCGAAGCCGTACAGAAGAATCCCAAGCTAAACTCATTTCAGTTGATCGCGCGATGGCACGGAACCGAACAGGGACGCCTGCTCAAGGCACTGGCGGAAAAGGAATGGCTGATCGACGGAGACAACCTTGAACAACAGTTTTTCGACACCATTACTAGCTTGTCAGCCCGCCAACGCGAGCGAAACCTGGAACAACTACTCAGAAAAGCCCGTCAAAGCGAATTGAGTACCGAAGAGAAAAACCAACTGCGCGACCTATTGAGTCGCAATGTTTCCGCATCAAACCCGACCTCAACTGGCGCGTGAGGTCATAGCTCAGGTATAATCCTCGGCTTGTTTTTTGCCCGCCAAGACCTTCAGTGGATAGGGTGTTATGTCCGGAAAAGCGCAACAGCAGTCTCGTATTATTGAGTTGATCAAACTGGGTCGTGAGCAGAAGTATCTGACTTACGCCGAGGTCAACGACCACCTGCCCGAGGATATTTCAGATCCGGAGCAGGTGGAAGACATCATCCGCATGATCAACGACATGGGGATCCCCGTACACGAGAGTGCTCCGGATGCGGACGCCCTTATGCTGGGCGACGCCGATACCGACGAGGCCGCTGCGGAAGAAGCAGCCGCTGCGTTGGCGGCGGTGGAGACCGATATCGGTCGCACCACTGACCCGGTGCGCATGTACATGCGTGAAATGGGTACGGTCGAACTTCTGACTCGTGAAGGCGAAATCGAAATCGCCAAGCGTATCGAAGAGGGCATCCGTGAAGTGATGAGCGCCATCGCGCACTTCCCCGGCACGGTTGACCACATTCTCTCCGAATACGATCGCGTCACCTCCGAAGGTGGTCGCCTGTCCGACGTCCTGAGCGGCTATATCGACCCGGACGATGGCACTACGCCGCCGGCCGCCGAAGTACCGCCACCGGTCGACGAGAAAGCGGCCAAGGCCGATGACGACTCCGAAGACGATGACGGCGAATCTTCCGATGACGAAGAAGAAGCCGAAAGCGGTCCGGATCCGGTAATCGCCGCCCAGCGCTTCGGTGCTGTCGCCGATCAGATGGAAATCACCCGCAAGGCCCTGAAAAAGCACGGTCGCAACAACAAGGCAGCGATTGCCGAACTGTTGGTTCTGGCCGAGCTGTTCATGCCGATCAAACTGGTTCCGAAGCAATTCGAAGGCCTGGTCGAGCGTGTTCGCAGCGCCCTGGATCGCCTGCGTCAGCAAGAGCGCGCGATCATGCAACTGTGCGTACGTGATGCACGCATGCCACGCGCCGATTTCCTGCGTCAGTTCCCGGGCAATGAAGTCGACGAAAGCTGGGCCGACGCTCTGGCCAAAGGCAAGGGCAAGTACGCAGAGGCCATCGGCCGCCTGCTGCCGGACATCGCTCGCTGCCAGCAAAAACTGATCGCACTGGAGACCGAAACCGGTCTGACCATCGCCGAGATCAAGGACATCAACCGTCGCATGTCGATCGGTGAGGCCAAGGCCCGCCGTGCGAAGAAAGAGATGGTTGAGGCGAACCTGCGTCTGGTGATCTCCATCGCCAAGAAGTACACCAACCGTGGCCTGCAATTCCTCGATCTGATCCAGGAAGGCAACATCGGTCTGATGAAAGCGGTGGACAAGTTCGAATACCGTCGCGGCTACAAGTTCTCGACCTATGCCACCTGGTGGATCCGTCAGGCGATCACTCGCTCGATCGCCGACCAGGCCCGCACCATCCGTATTCCGGTGCACATGATCGAGACGATCAACAAGCTCAACCGTATTTCCCGCCAGATGCTGCAGGAAATGGGTCGCGAACCGACCCCGGAAGAGCTGGGTGAGCGCATGGAAATGCCTGAGGACAAGATCCGCAAGGTATTGAAGATCGCCAAAGAGCCGATCTCCATGGAAACCCCGATCGGTGATGACGAAGACTCCCATCTGGGTGACTTCATCGAAGACTCGACCATGCAGTCGCCAATCGATGTCGCCACTGTTGAGAGCCTGAAAGAAGCGACCCGCGAAGTGCTGTCCGGCCTCACTGCCCGTGAAGCCAAGGTTCTGCGCATGCGTTTCGGTATCGACATGAACACCGACCATACGCTCGAAGAAGTCGGCAAGCAGTTTGACGTGACCCGTGAGCGGATCCGTCAGATTGAAGCCAAGGCGCTGCGCAAGCTGCGCCACCCGACGCGAAGCGAGCATCTGCGCTCCTTCCTCGACGAGTAATACCAGAACCCCCGGCCCAGGCCGGGGGTTTTGTTTATGCAGATTAAATACTTCGCAGCCCCCTCCCCACGCATACCCCGTCTACACTCGAAACATTCCCCGAGCCATAACGAGACCGTTATGCCCAGACTGCCGACCGTGCTTTTTTTGCTGTCGCTGATGACCTGGACCGCAACGGCTGGCGCGCTGACTCTTTCCGACGAAGAACGTAGCTGGTTGGCGGCCCACCCGGACTTGCGCCTGGGTGTCGATGCGTCGTGGCCCCCCTTCGAGTTTCGCGACGATCAGGGTCGCTATCAGGGTCTGGCGGCCGATTACATCGACGTGATTCGCCAGCGCCTGGCGATCAAACTCACGCCCATCGAGCCGGTGAACTGGTCGGTGGTGCTGGAACAGGCCAAACAAGGCTCCCTCGATCTGCTGCCCGGCATCATGTCCACCCCCGAACGCCAGACGTATCTGTCGTTCACCCGTCCCTACCTGGACTTCCCGATTGTCATCCTCGCCCACGTCGGCGGGCCACAGCCGCGCAAACTGGAAGACTTGTATGGCCTGAAAATCGCCGTGGTGGAAAACTATGCCCCCCACGAACTGCTGCGCACCCACCATCCCGACCTGAATCTGGTGGCAATGCCCAATGTCAGCTCGGCCTTGCAGGCCCTGGCGACCGACGAAGTCGACGCAGTAGTCGGCGATCTCGCCTCCAGTGTCTGGAGCCTGCGCCAGCTCAAACTCGACGGCCTGTACGTCAGCGGCGAAACGCCGTATCGCTATCAACTGGCGATGGGCGTGCCCCGTGACAACAAAATGCTGGTGGGCATTCTGGACAAGGTCCTGGCGGACATGAGCCCGGAGGAAATCAGTTCCATCCAGGAGCATTGGGTGGGCAATGTCCTCGATCATCGGACATTCTGGTCAGATCTGCTGGTTTACGGCCTGCCCGGCCTGACGCTGCTGGTGATCGTGCTGGCGGTGGTGATTCGCATCAACCGCCGGCTGAGTTCGGAAATCTCCCGGCGTATCGACCTCGAACAGGAGTTGCGCAGTAGCGAGTACCACTATCGCGGACTGGTGGAGAGTCTGTCGGCGATTGCCTGGGAAGCACGGATCAGCGACTTCACCTACAGCTACGTGTCGCCCCATGCTGAAGACCTGCTCGGTTATCCACTGTCCCACTGGCTGATCCCGGGCTTCTGGCGCAACATCATCCATCCGGCGGACCTGACCCGCGCGCAGAGTTTCTGCGATCACGAAGTCCTCGCCGGACGCGACCACAGCCTCGATTACCGCGTGATCACCGCCGATGGCCGCTGCCTGTGGGTGCGCGATATCGTCAGCCTGATCGAACACGGCCACGAGCCGGTGATGCGCGGACTAATGATCGACATCAGCGAAGCCAAGCGCACCGAGGATGCGCTGCGCCAGTCGGAGCAGAAGTTCGCCTCGGTTTTCCAGCAATGCCCGGACATTCTGGTGATAGCACGGCTGTCGGATGGTTGCCTGCTGGAAGTCAACGAAGCCTTCGAGGAACAGATCGGGCTCAAGGCCGAAGATGTGGTCGGCCAGACCGCCACCGAGCTCAATATCTGGGGTATTCCCGGCGTCGGCCCCGGGCTGTTGCAGCGGCTGCAGGCCGGCAGTATCCGCAACCTGGAGATGCCCTTTCGCCGCAATAATGGCCAGGTGTTCACCGGCCTGATTTCCGCCGAGCCATTCGACCTCGACACCACCCCGGCGCTGGTGGTCGTGGTACGTGACATCACCCAGCTCAAGGAAACCCAGCAGCAGTTGCAAACCTCCGAAGAGAAGTTCGCCAAGGCCTTCCACGCCTCGCCGGACGGCTTGCTGCTGTCGCGCCAGAGCGATGGCCTGCTGATGGAAGTCAATGAAGGTTTCAGCCGCATCACCGGGTTCAACAGCGCCATGTCGGTGGATCGCTCGGCGCTGGATCTGGGGATCTGGGTCAATCTCAACGAGCGCAAGCAGATGCTCGACCTGCTGCACCGTGACGGTTTCGTCCGTGATTTCACCTGCCACATCCGCCGCAGCGACGGGCAGATCCGTCTCTGCGAAGTGTCCAGCCGTCCCCTGCCGATCGGCGACGACAACTGCATGTTGACCATCGCCCGGGACATCACCGAGCGACACCTGATGCAGGAAAAGCTGCAACAAGCGGCGACCGTGTTCGAAAGCACCGCCGAGGGCGTGTTGATCACCGACACCCAGCAACACATCAGCGCGGTCAATCGCGCCTTTACCGAAATCACCGGTTACAGCGAAAGCGAAGCCCTCGGCCACACCCCGCGCCTGCTGGCCTCGGGACTGCATGACAGCGCCTTCTATGCGGCGATGTGGCATCAGTTGACCGCCGAAGGTCACTGGCAGGGCGAGATTTCCAACCGGCGCAAGAATGGCGAGTTGTATCCGAGCTGGCTGACGATCAGCGCCGTGCGCAATCGCGACAAGTTCATCACCCACTTTGTTGCCGTGTTCGCCGACATTTCCAGCCTCAAGCACGCTCAGGCCAGACTCGATTACCAGGCCCACCATGACCCGCTCACCGGCCTGCCGAACCGCACGCTGTTCGAAAGCCGCCTGCTCATGGCGCTGAACAACCAACAAGAAAACGGTGGTCAGGGCGCGGTCCTGTTTCTCGATCTGGATCGCTTCAAGCACATCAATGACAGCCTGGGTCACCCGGTTGGCGACCTGCTGCTCAAAGGCATCGCCGTGCGCCTCAAGGAACAGCTGCGTGACATCGATACCGTGGCGCGCCTGGGTGGCGACGAATTCATCATCCTGCTGCCCGGCCTGCAACAGGCCAGCGACGCCGACAACATCGCCACCAAGCTGCTCAATTGCTTCAGCGCACCGTTCCAGGCCGGGGAACATGAGTTCTTCATCAGCGCCAGCATCGGCACCAGCCTGTACCCGCGCGACGGCTGTGATGTGGCAACGCTGGTGAAAAACGCCGACGCGGCGATGTACCGCTCCAAGGCCAAGGGCCGCAACCGCGTCGAAAGCTACACCCGCGACCTGACCGCCCAGGCCAGCGAGCGAATCGCTCTGGAACACGAACTGCGCCGCGCCATCGAGCGCGACGAGTTGTATCTCTACTACCAGCCGAAAATCAGCCTCGATGACCACAGCCTCGTCGGCGCCGAAGCCCTGATCCGCTGGCGTCACCCAACCTTCGGCGATGTGCCGCCGGAGCATTTCATTCCGCTGGCCGAAGAAAACGGCATGATCCTGCAGATCGGTGACTGGGTGCTGGAAACCGCGTGCCGGCAGATGTTCGAGTGGAACCAGATCTACGACTGCCTCGGCCCGCTCTCGGTCAACCTCGCCGGTGCGCAGCTGCGTCAGCCCAACCTGCTGGGACGGATCGAGCAACTGCTCAAGGACAACCTTCTCAACCCGGATTTACTGCAACTGGAAATTACCGAAAACTTCATCATGAGCCAGGCCGAAGAGGCACTGGCGGTACTCCATCAGCTCAAACACCTCGGCGTTCAACTGGCCATCGACGACTTCGGCACCGGTTATTCCTCGCTGAGTTACCTCAAGCGTCTGCCCCTGGACATCCTCAAGATCGACCAGTCTTTCGTTCGCGGCCTGCCCGACGACCCCCACGACGCGGCGATTGTCCGCGCCATCATCGCCCTGGGCCGCAGCATGCAATTCACTGTGATCGCCGAAGGTGTGGAAACCCAGGCCCAACAACAATTCCTCGCCGCCGAAGGCTGCGAACAGATCCAGGGCTACATCGTCAGCCTGCCCTTGCCACCAGAGGAATTCGCCGCGACGTTTCTTCGCATAGCCGTAACCAATTATTCGGATAGCACAGCCGAGAAACCGTCGCTATAATCCGCGACCTACTGAGGGCCTATAGCTCAGTTGGTTAGAGCAGAGGACTCATAATCCTTTGGTCCACGGTTCAAGTCCGTGTGGGCCCACCAAATTGAAAGCCGCGCAAATGCGCGGCTTTCGTGTTTCTGGCCTCCCCTTTTTATCCAGTCGCCCACCCTCAAAATCCGGAAAGTGTCCACGTACACCGGGCCGCTCCGATAATGGTCCACAAGCGTCGCACAGACCGAATCTGTAACATGCACAAGCCACCGTCCCGTGCTCATGGAGTCCCCTTGCCAGAAACTCGCCCCCCCGTGCTTGATGAAATCGATCGCCAATTGATCGCGGCCCTGCAAATCAACGCCCGCGAGAGCGTGGCGATGCTGGCCCGGCAACTCGGGATCGCTCGTACGACCGTGACGTCACGCCTGGCGCGGCTGGAAAAGGCCAAAGTGATCACCGGTTATGGCGTACGCCTTGGCCAGCGGGTAGTCGATGGCGGGTTGCAGGCGTATGTCGGGATCAAGGTTCAACCGCGCTCCGGCAAAGAAGTGTTGCGGCGGCTGAGTGCGATGGCGCAGGTACAGCAGTTGTGTGCCGTGAGTGGCGAATTTGATTACGTGGCGTGGCTGCGTACCGATTCGCCGGAGCAACTGGATCAGTTGCTGGATCAGATCGGCAGTGTGGACGGGGTGGAAAAAACCACGACGTCGATCATTCTGAGCAGCAAGATTGACCGGGGGCATCCGGTTTGAGTTTTTCGGTCGCCTGATCACCTCGTTCGCAGGCTAGTCCGCTTCGACAGTAGTCGATATGCGCATCAACATCGTCACATTGATCATCAATCTGGCAAAACGACGACACTTTGCGTCTTATTAACGTGTTCTCCGCTCCCTAGAATGGCTGGCATCTTTTCCTATACTCAGACGCGCATCCCGCGTCGGGTCGCCAGCAAGGTCAGCCATGAACAAGAACAATCGCCATCCTGCAGACGGTAAAAAGCCGATCACCATTTTCGGCCCGGACTTTCCTTTCGCTTTCGACGACTGGATCGAGCACCCGGCTGGTCTCGGCAGCATTCCAGAGCACAATCACGGCGCCGAAGTGGCGATCGTCGGCGCTGGCATCGCCGGTCTGGTGGCTGCTTATGAACTGATGAAGCTCGGCCTGAAACCGGTGGTCTACGAGGCTTCCAAGCTCGGCGGGCGTCTGCGTTCGCAGGCGTTCAACGGCACCGACGGCATCGTTGCCGAGCTTGGCGGCATGCGCTTCCCGGTGTCGTCCACCGCGTTCTACCACTACGTCGACAAACTCGGCCTGCAGACCAAACCCTTCCCCAACCCGCTGACGCCGGCCTCCGGCAGCACCGTGATCGATCTGGAAGGCAAAACCCATTACGCACAGAAACTGGCGGATCTTCCTGCACTGTTCCAGGAAGTGGCTGACGCCTGGGCGGATGCTCTGGAAGCCGGCTCGCAGTTCTCCGACATTCAACAAGCGATTCGCGACCGCGACGTGCCACGCCTCAAGGAGCTGTGGAACACCCTCGTGCCGCTGTGGGACGACCGCACGTTTTACGACTTCGTCGCCACCTCCAAGGCCTTCGCCAAGCTGTCGTTCCATCACCGCGAAGTGTTTGGTCAGGTGGGTTTCGGCACCGGCGGCTGGGACTCGGACTTCCCCAACTCGATGCTGGAAATCTTCCGCGTGGTGATGACCAACTGCGACGATCATCAGCATCTGGTGGTCGGCGGTGTGGAACAGGTGCCGCAAGGCATCTGGCGTCATGTGCCGGAGCGCTGCGTACACTGGCCTGAAGGCACCAGCCTCAAGTCGCTGCACCACGGCGCCCCGCGTTCCGGCGTGAAAAAAATCGCCCATGCCCCGGATGGCCGTTTCGCGGTCACCGACAACAATGGCGACACCCGCGAGTACGCCGCCGTGCTGACCACTTGCCAGAGCTGGCTGCTGACCACCCAGATCGAATGCGAGGAAACCCTGTTTTCGCAAAAGATGTGGATGGCCCTCGACCGCACCCGCTACATGCAGTCGTCGAAGACTTTCGTGATGGTCGACCGGCCGTTCTGGAAAGACAAAGACCCGGAAACCGGCCGCGACCTGATGAGCATGACCCTCACCGATCGCCTGACCCGTGGCACCTATCTGTTCGACAACGGTGACGACAAGCCCGGCGTGATCTGCCTGTCGTATTCGTGGATGAGTGACGCGTTGAAAATGCTTCCACATCCGGTGGAAAAACGCGTGAAACTGGCACTGGATGCGTTGAAAAAAATCTACCCGAAGGTCGACATCGCTGCGCGGATCATCGGCGATCCGATCACCGTGTCGTGGGAGGCGGATCCGCACTTCCTCGGCGCGTTCAAGGGCGCCCTGCCCGGCCACTATCGCTACAACCAGCGGATGTACGCGCACTTCATGCAGGACGACATGCCGGCCGAGCAGCGCGGGATTTTCATCGCCGGCGACGACGTGTCGTGGACGCCGGCGTGGGTCGAAGGCGCGGTGCAGACCTCGCTCAACGCCGTGTGGGGGATCATGAAACATTTCGGCGGAGCCACACATAAAGAGAACCCTGGCCCGGGTGATGTGTTCAAAGACATCGGCCCTATCGCCCTGCCCGAGTAAGAGGAATCCCCGATGCGTGTAGCCCTTTACCAATGTCCACCGCTGCCTCTGGAACCCGCCGCCAACCTGCAGCGCCTGCATCGACTGGCGATGGAGGCCAAGGGTGCCGACCTGCTGGTGCTGCCGGAAATGTTTCTGAGCGGCTACAACATCGGCAAAGAGGCGGTCAGCACTTTGGCCGAGGTCCACAACGGTGAATGGGCGCAGCAGATCGGCCGGATCGCCAAGGCTGCCGGCCTGGCGATCCTCTACGGTTACCCTGAGCGAACTGCGGACGGCCAGATCTACAACGCGGTGCAGTTGATCGACGCCCAGGGCGAACGCCTGTGCAATTACCGCAAGACGCACCTGTTTGGTGATCTCGACCGCTCGATGTTCAGCCCAGGCGAAGGCGATTTTCCAATCGTCGAGCTCAACGGCTGGAAGCTCGGTTTCCTGATCTGCTACGACCTGGAGTTCCCGGAAAACGCCCGGCGCCTGGCCCTTGCGGGCGCCGAACTGATTCTGGCACCGACGGCGAACATGATTCCTTTTGATTTCGTCGCCGACGTCACCGTCCGCTCCCGAGCCTTCGAAAACCAATGTTACGTGGCTTACGCCAACTACTGCGGTCACGAGGGCGATATCCATTACTGCGGGCAAAGCAGCATCGCCGCCCCGGATGGCAGCCGCATCGCCCAGGCCGGACTGGATGAAGCCCTGATCGTCGGCGAGCTGGATCGCCAGTTGATGGTCGATTCCCGCGCCGCCAACCGCTACCTCCACGACCGTCGCCCGGAACTTTACGACGCGCTGAACAAACGCTAATCCGCTAGCATGGGCACTTCTCTGTTCTGGAAGTGCCCATGTCTGCGCCGACTCACCCCCGCCCTCACACCGAAACCCTGGCCAACGGCTTGCGCGTGACACTGCGTCATGTGCCCGGCCTGAAGCGCAGCGCCGCTGCGTTGCGAGTGGCAGCCGGTAGCCACGATGTCCCGTTGGCGTGGCCGGGGCTGGCGCATTTTCTTGAGCATTTACTGTTTCTCGGCACCGAGCGTTTTCCGGCAGATCAGGGGCTGATGACCTACGTGCAGACCCACGGCGGGCAAGTGAATGCCAGCACCCGTGAGCGCACGACCGATTTCTTCTTTGAACTCCCGCCGACGTCCTTCAGTGCGGGGCTTGAGCGTCTGTCAGACATGCTCGCTTACCCGCGTATGAATCCGGACGATCAACTGCGTGAACGGGAAGTGCTGCACGCCGAATTCATCGCCTGGTCCCAGGATGCCGTGGCTCAGCAGCAATTCGCGTTGTCCGACGGGTTGTCGGCAATCCATCCGCTGCGTGGTTTTCATGCCGGCAACCGCGACAGCCTGCCCGTTTCGCAAGCGGATTTTCAGCAGGCACTGAGGGATTTCCATCAACAGTTCTATCGCACCGGGCAGATGACCTTGAGCCTGGTCGGGCCGCAGAGCCTTGAACAGTTGCGGGCGCTGGCGGAGCAGTTCGCAGCCGTCCTGCCGGCTGGGGATAAAGTGGCGCAGTCGGCCCCACCGTCATTGATGGAGGGCGAAACGACAAGTTATCAACAGGTCGCCGAGCGACGGCTTGACCTGTTGCATGCGTTCGAGGCCTTGCCTGAGTCATCCGCCGAAGCGCTGGCGTTTCTCTGTCATTGGCTGAACAGCGCAAAGCCTGGCGGGTTGCTCGCGCATTTGCGCAAACATGGCTTGGCGGACCGTTTGGAAGCCACGGTGCTGTACCAATTTGCCGGGCAGACGCTGCTGCATCTGGCGTTCACGGCGCCCGCCGAGACACCGGACGCCCTCCGTGAACAACTGCGCGATTGGCTGGGCTTCTTCGCCGCCCAACAGGATTGGCCTGCCCTGCGTGAGGAATATGCAGCCCTGCTTCAGCGCCAGCAGCAGGTCAGCAGCGCGCTGCAACTGGCGCGACTGGACAGCGAACAGCGCGACAGCGGTTTATCCGAATCCGGTGTGGCCGCCCTCAAGCAGATCCTGCAAAAAATCGGCGCTGTGGATAACTTCAGCAGCCATTGGCAGCTGCCCGCCGCCAACCCGTTTTTGCGCGCAGCAGAACCACTCGCCAACGCCGGACTGATTCGCGGACAAACCAGCGCCCACCGAGGGTTGCGCACCTTTGCCCAGGATCGTTCGCGCAGCCGTCGCGAACGCTCGCCGATGCAGTTCAGCCAGGCTTTGCCGGACAACAGCGCTGAGGGGGCGATGTTCCTGCGCTGGCAAATGGAAGCGACGGCCACTGCCGATCTGCAAGCGAGGCTGCAACGCAGTCTGCGGGATGTGACTGACGACGCGCGTCAGGCAGGGGTTGAGTTGTCATTCACGCCAACCGGCAATCAATGGTTGCTGAAGCTGATCGGCCTGCAAGATCCGCTGCCCGTTGTCCTCGAGCATGCGCTGAAAAATCTGACGCAGATTGATGCCGATTCCGCGCTGTCCGAGCAGGAACAGCCGTTGATGCCGATCCGCCAGCTACTCAAAGCCTTGCCCGAGCGATGCCTGCAACCACTGCCGCCATCCGATGACATCGGCCACCTGTGGACAACTTCCCGTTGGGACGGCCTGGCCCTGGGCCTCAACGCGCAGACTCAAGCGGCCATGGGCCTGGCCCTGAGTCGTATTCCCGGTACACCGGACAATCAATTGCCGATCCTGCCTGCACCGGTCGCTGAACATCGCTGGAGTCATGTCGAAACGGACTCCAGCGAACACGCATTGCTGCTGTTTTGCCCAACGGCCACCCGCGAAATCGCTGACGAGGCTGCATGGCGTTTGCTGGCGCACCTTTGCCAGGCACCGTTCTATCAGCGCCTGCGGGTCGAATTGCAGTTGGGGTATGCGGTGTTCAGCGCCCTGCGCCAGATTCAGGGCCGGACGGGATTGTTGTTCGGCGTGCAATCGCCAACGGCCCCCGCCGGGGAATTGCTCGGTCACATTCAGCGTTTCCTCGAAGCCCTGCCAGCGCTGATCGAACAACACGATGACGCCAGCCTCATCGAACAGCGCCAGTTGCTCGCCGGGCAACTGGACGCCAGCGTGCTGTCCAGCAAGGATGCCGCTGAGTGGCTGTGGCAGTCGAAGCTGGCCGGCCATTCGTCGGATTATCTGGCACGACTGACCGCGGCGCTGGGTCAACTGGATCGTCCGGCGCTGCTGACGGCGGCTCAACGTCTGATCCGCGCCGACGGTGGCTGGCTGTGCTTGGCGAACAGTGTCGGGCCGGGTGCGCCCTGGCAAGCGACAAAGTGATCATTACCGGGGCTGCAAGGAGCTTTCTCAAAGATTCATGGGCCAAGCCGTTGAAATTTTGAGTAACATAGCAGCCTAACTATTTGGAACATCCCTGCGCTGCCGTGGACTATAACTATGGACAGCGCTGTCCCACTCACTAGAAGGAGTCACCTTATGTCCTGGACCAAACCCGCCTACACCGACCTGCGTATCGGCTTCGAAGTCACCATGTACTTCGCCAGTCGCTGAGTTCTGCCTCGCAGAGCTTGCAGTGCAACGCCTCGGCTCGCCGGGGCGTTTTATTTTCAGCGTTGAAATGATGGAGCCTTCATGTTCGTCCAGATTCTGGGTTCGGCCGCCGGTGGCGGTTTTCCGCAGTGGAATTGCAACTGCGTCAACTGCGCCGGGTTTCGCGACGGCAGCCTGAATGCCCAGGCCCGTACCCAATCGTCCATCGCGATTTCCGATGACGGCGTGAACTGGGTGCTGTGCAACGCTTCGCCGGACATCCGCGCCCAGCTCCAGAGCTTCGCCCCGATGCAGCCGGGCCGTGCCCTGCGGGACACCGGCATCAGCGCGATCATCCTGATGGACAGCCAGATCGACCACACCACAGGCCTGCTCAGCCTGCGCGAAGGCTGCCCGCATCAAGTCTGGTGTACCGACATGGTTCACGAAGACCTGAGCACCGGTTTTCCGCTGTTCACCATGCTCAAGCACTGGAACGGCGGGCTGGACTGGAACCGCATCGAACTCGACCAGAGCTTTACCGTCGCCGCCTGCCCGAACCTGCGTTTCACCCCGCTGCCACTACGCAGCGCCGCGCCGCCCTACTCGCCGCACCGCTTCGACCCGCATCCGGGCGACAACATCGGCCTGATCGTCGAGGACCTCAACACCGGCGGCAAACTGTTCTACGCCCCAGGTCTGGGCAAGGTCGACGCCCCGTTGCTGGAAATCATGGCGGGCAGCGATTGTCTGTTGGTGGACGGCACGCTGTGGGACGACGATGAAATGCAGCGCCGTGGCGTCGGCACCCGCACCGGGCGCGAGATGGGTCACCTGGCGCAGAACGGCCCCGGCGGCATGCTGGAGGTGCTTGAGCAGTTGCCCGAGCAGCGCAAGGTGCTTATCCACATCAACAACACCAACCCGATTCTCGACGAAGACTCGCCGGAGCGTGCCGAACTGGCGCGACGCAATGTTGAAGTGGCTTATGACGGCATGAGTATCGTGCTCTAGCGGCCGGTCCGCGAAAGCGTCCGACCAGACAACAAAGAATCCAACCGGTTGTTCCCGGAGAACCGCAATGACCGACACCCCGCTGTCCCCCGCCGAATTCGAAGCGGCCCTGCGCGCCAAAGGCGCCTACTACCACATTCATCACCCGTATCACGTGGCGATGTACGAAGGCCGGGCCACCCGCGAACAGATTCAGGGCTGGGTGGCCAACCGCTTCTACTATCAGGTGAACATTCCCCTGAAGGATGCGGCCATCCTGGCCAACTGCCCGGATCGCGAAATCCGTCGCGAGTGGATTCAGCGTCTGCTCGACCACGACGGCGCCCCCGGTGAGGACGGCGGTATCGAAGCGTGGCTGCGCCTGGGCCAGGCGGTTGGCCTCGATCCGGATCAACTACGCTCCCAGGAGCTGGTGCTGCCCGGCGTGCGCTTCGCCGTCGACGCCTACGTCAACTTCGCCCGCCGCGCCAGTTGGCAGGAAGCCGCCAGCAGCTCGCTGACCGAGCTGTTCGCGCCGCAGATCCACCAGTCGCGCCTCGACAGTTGGCCACAGCATTACCCGTGGATCGACCCGGCCGGCTACGAGTATTTCCGCACCCGCCTCGGTCAGGCGCGGCGCGATGTCGAGCATGGTCTGGCGATCACGCTCGAGCACTACAAGACCCGCGAGGGCCAGGAGCGCATGCTGGAAATTCTCCAGTTCAAACTGGACATCCTTTGGAGCATGCTCGATGCCATGAGCATGGCCTACGAACTGAACCGCCCGCCGTATCACAGCGTCACCGGACAACGGGTCTGGCATAAAGGAATCACCCTATGAGTTTCGACCGCAGCAAGACGCCGAACTGGCGCCCCGGCTACCGTTTCCAGTACGAGCCGGCGCAAAAAGGCCATGTGCTGCTGTACCCCGAGGGCATGATCAAGCTCAATGAAAGCGCCGCGCTGATTGGCGGCCTGATTGACGGCCAGCGGGATGTCGCGGCGATCATCGCCGAACTCGACCAGCAGTTCCCCGGCGTGCCCGAACTCGGTGACGACATCGAGCAATTCATGGAGGTTGCCCGTGCAGAGCACTGGATCACCCTTGATTGATCTGCCGCCCAAGCCTGAGGTCGGCCTGCCGCTGTGGCTGCTCGCCGAGTTGACTTACCGCTGCCCGCTGCAATGCCCGTACTGCTCCAATCCGCTGGATTTCGCCGAACAGGGCAAGGAGCTGAGCACCGAACAGTGGAAAAAAGTGTTCCGCGAGGCGCGGGAGATGGGCGCGGCGCAACTGGGCTTTTCCGGTGGCGAGCCGCTGGTGCGCCAGGATCTCGCCGAGCTGATTTTCGAAGCGCGTCAGTTAGGTTTCTATACCAACCTGATCACCTCCGGCATCGGCCTGACCGAGCAGAAAATCAGCGACTTCAAGAAGGCCGGGCTCGATCACATCCAGATCAGTTTCCAGGCGAGCGACGAGCAAGTGAACAACCTGCTCGCCGGCTCGAAAAAAGCCTTCGCGCAAAAACTCGAAATGGCCCGCGCGGTGAAGGCCCATGGCTATCCGATGGTGCTGAACTTCGTCACCCATCGGCACAACATCGACAAGATCGACCGCATCATCGAGCTGTGCATCGCCCTCGAAGCGGACTTCGTGGAGCTCGCCACCTGCCAGTTCTACGGCTGGGCGCAGCTCAACCGCGTCGGACTGCTGCCGACCAAAGAGCAACTGGTGCGCGCCGAGCGGATCACCAATGAATATCGCGCGAAACTGGAAGCCGAAGGGCATCCGTGCAAGCTGATATTCGTCACCCCGGATTACTACGAAGAGCGCCCGAAAGCCTGCATGAACGGCTGGGGCAGCCTGTTTCTGACGGTCACCCCGGACGGCACGGCCCTGCCCTGTCACGGTGCCCGACAGCTGCCGGTACTGTTTCCCAACGTCCGTGACCACAGCATGCAGCACATCTGGTACGACTCGTTCGGCTTCAACCGCTTCCGGGGTTATGACTGGATGCCCGAGCCGTGCCGCTCCTGCGACGAGAAAGAACAGGACTTCGGCGGCTGCCGCTGCCAGGCATTCATGCTCACGGGCGACGCCAGCAATGCCGACCCGGTGTGCAGCAAGTCCGACCATCACGGCGTCATCCTCAAGGCCCGCGAAGAAGCCTTGAGCGCCACCCAGACCATCGAACAACTGGCCTTTCGCAATGAACGAAACTCGCGCCTCATCGCCAAAGGCTGAGCCTTTCAGCGCCACCGCCGCCGTCGCCGCCGGGGTGGATTTCGCCGAACTGCAGCTCGGCGCCAACGGCTTGTTCTGGAATGAATACCGCCCCGCCGATGCCGCGTGCCGTATCTGGCATTGGCGCGACGGTGTGGCGAAATGTCTGACGCCACCGGGTTTCAGCGTACGCAGTCGCGTGTACGAATATGGCGGTGGCGCGTTTTGTCTGACGCCGGACGGGGTGGTTTTCGTCAACGAAACGGATCAGCAGTTGTATCGCCAATCACTGGAAGGCGAGCCCGAGGCGCTGACTTCGGGTGATTGCCGTTTTGGCGATCTGCACTTCACCGAAGGGCAAGTGTTGGCGGTCGAAGAAAACCATGACCAGCATCGTCTGGTGGCAATTGATCTGGCTGACGGCAGGCGCCATCTGCTGGTTGAGGGCGCAGACTTTTATGCCTCGCCGACCCTCAGCCCGGATGGCCAGCATCTGGCGTGGATCGAGTGGAGCCGCCCGCACCAGCCGTGGACGTCCACCCGGTTGATGCTCGCCGAACGTTCGGCCGACGGTTTTTCCGCCCCCCGTTGCGTGGCGGGCGAAGCGCTTGAAGAGTCGATCCAGCAACCGCGATTCGATGCTGACGGCCGCCTCGGTTGCCTGACCGATCGCGCCGGGTTTTGGCAGCCGTGGGTCGAGTCGGCGCAAGGTCTGCAACCCTTGCCTGGCGCCGAAGCCGATCACGCCCCGGCGCCGTGGCAACTGGGCGGCTGCACCTGGTTGCCCGTCGCGGACGGCTACTTGTCGAGCTGGAGCGAAGGCGGTTTTGGTCGCCTGACCCTGAACGGCGAAGACTTCACCGGTGAATACAGCCGCTTCCGGCATCTGGCGCTGGATCAACGGTTCATCTATTGCATCGCCGCTTCGCCGGTCAGCCCTTCGGCGGTGATCGCTATCGATCGTCGCTCGCGGCATTTGCAGGTACTGGCGGGCGGCGTGGCTCCGTTACCGGCCGAGCGGATCAGCCGTCCGCAAACCCTGCGTTATCCCAGCGGTGCGGGCGAAGCCCACGGCTTCTTTTATCCGGCCGGCAATGGCGAAACAAAACCGCCGCTGGTGGTGTTCATCCACGGAGGCCCGACATCGGCGTGCTACCCGATGCTCGACCCGCGTATCCAGTACTGGACGCAACGCGGCTTCGCCGTCGCTGACCTCAATTACCGTGGCAGCAGCGGTTATGGCCGCGACTATCGACAGGCGCTGCACCTGAGCTGGGGCGCGGTGGATGTCGAGGATGCCTGCGCGGTGGTCACTTACCTGGCCGGGCGCGGCCTGATCGACGGTAGCCGCGCCTTCATTCGCGGCGGCAGCGCAGGAGGCTATACGACACTCTGCGCTCTGGCGTTCCATCAGGTATTCCGCGCCGGCGCCAGCCTGTACGGCGTCAGCGACCCGGTGGCGTTGGGCCGGGCGACACACAAGTTCGAGGGTGACTACCTGGACTGGCTGATCGGCGACCCCGAAAAAGACGCCGAACGCTACGCCGCTCGCACTCCGTTGCTGCACGCGAGCCAGATCCGCGTGCCGGTGATTTTCTTTCAGGGCGAACTGGATGCCGTGGTCGTGCCACAGCAGACCCGCGACATGGTCACCGCCCTGGAGAACAACGGCATTCCGGTGGAGGCGCACTACTACCCCGACGAACGCCACGGCTTCCGCCGGGCCGCCAATCAGGCCCATGCGCTGGAGCAGGAATGGCGGTTCTATCGGCGGGTGATGGGGTTGGTGGACTGACGTCCGAGTCCTGTCTTCGAAACCGCGGCGCCTCTTTCGCGAGCAAGCCCGCTCCCACAATGGGCGCTTGCTCGCGACAGTAATCTGTCAGACCCCGGCAGACTCAACGCTTGGCAATGATGTACACCGCATGCACGATCCCGGGAATGTAACCGCACAACGTCAGCAGAATATTCAGCCAGAACGCCCCGCCGAACCCGACCTGCAGAAACACACCCAGCGGCGGCAACAGAATGGCGATGATGATGCGGATAAAGTCCATGGGGCAGCTCCTGATTGGGGGTTGGCTCGACTGAGCCATACAAGCTGATTGACCAGTGCCGTTTGTCAGGGTTCAGTGCATTTGTTTGCCCGTCTCCAACACAAAAAAACGCCCCACGCCAAAAGAATCAGGCGTGGGGCGTGCGTTATACCGCGAGACGGTTCTTGAATTCGGGTAGGAAACTTCGGATCAGACGGCAATCCCTTTGCGGCATTGCAGTTGTGCGGTGCGCACTCGGGAGAAGGCGCGGGCCAGGCGCAGGAGCATTTCGTCGATGTTGGCCTTGCTGACGGTGAGTGCCGGGGTGAAGCGCAGGCAGTCGGCTTGTGGCGCGTTGAGCAGCAGGCGTTCGTGCAACGCGGCATTGACGACGGCGTCGGCGGAATCGTCCGACAGCGTCAATCCCCAGAACAGCCCCTGGCCGCGCAGTTCGCCGTGACCGTAACGATGGGCCAGGCGTGACAGACCTTCGCGCAGGTGCTGGCCGTTTTCCCGCACTTGCTCAAGGAAGGCGCGATCCTGCACGGAGTCGAGCACCACCAGGCCGGCGGCGGTCATCAAGGCATTGCCATGGTGTGTACCACCGAGTTCGCCGGGCACGAAGCAGCAGGCTTTGCCCCGCGCCAGCAGCGCCGCCAGCGGGACGCCACCGCCCAGCCCCTTGCCGAGTACGACGATATCGGCCCGTACGCCGTAGGACTGTTCGGCGAGCAGGTTGCCGCAGCGGCCAATGCCGGTCTGCACTTCATCGAGTATCAGCAGAATCCCCAACTCACGGCACAGATGCTCAACACCTTTGAGGTAACGCTCGGTTGCAGGAATCACCCCGGCGTCGCTCTGGATCGGTTCGAGCATGATTGCCACAGTCTGCGCATCCACGGCGGCATGCAGCGCCGGCAGATCATTGAAGGGCACCAGATCGAAACCCGGCAGCAGCGGCGCGAAGCGATTGTGCAGGTTGGAACTGTCCGACGCCGAGATCGTCGCCAGACTACGGCCGTGACAGCCTTGTCTGGCAACGATGATCCGCGACGCACCGCCGCGATGCAGTTGGCCCCATTTGCGCGCCAGTTTGATCGCCGCTTCGCAGGCTTCGCTGCCGCTGTTGAGCAGATAGGCTTGATCGCTGGCGGTGCTGGCGCACAGGCGCTCGGCCAGACTGAGCATGCCGCGATTGTGCAGATTGAAACCGGGATTGATCAGGGCCTGGGCCTGACTGGCGATCGCCTTGACCAGCGCCGAGGGGCTGTGGCCGAGGCTGTTGGCACCGCCCGCCTGGGAAAAGTCCAGATAGGCGCGGTCATTGCTGTCCCACAGCCAGGAGCCCTGGCCGCGGACGAAAACCTGTTGCGGACGTTCGACACTCGGCATCAGACGCTCAGCACTCAGGCTGTCGCCGCTATCCGCTTCGACGGTTTCAAACGCCAGATCATCGAGGCTCGGCGCAGGACGCCGCAGACTGAACAGATTCATTGAAAAACACCTCGTTCGAGATGTTTTGAACTGCCTATGTAAACGCTTTCGAAACAAACGCTGGTCATCGCCCTTTCCGGCCCTGTAAGCCTCGTGAATGCGGTTAGACTAGGCCTCATCACGGCCTCGGGCCATTTCGATTTATCAGCATTTTCGATAAGCATTACTTATGGATTTCAAACAACTGCGTTATTTCGTCGCGGTCTACGAAGAAGGTCATGTCGGGCGCGCCGCCGAACGCCTGTCGATCTCTCAGCCGGCGCTGTCCCAGCAGATCCGCCAACTCGAGCAAAACCTCGACGTCACCCTGTTCGAACGCAGCAGCAAACGCCTGCTGCCGACCCTCGCCGCTCATACTTTGTACAACCACGCGCTGCCATTGCTCGATGGCATGCAACGGGCGCGGGAAGCCCTGGGCAACTTCAAGGGCCAGGCTCTGCGCACGCTGGCGATCGGGGTGCTGCAAACGGTCCACACCAGCCTGGTGCCGCAGATGCTCGAACGGGTGCGCAAGGCGCAACCGCATCTGGTGGTGCAGATCTACGAGTTGACGGGGCTGGAAATCGAACGGCGCCTGCTCAACGGCTCGCTGGATATCGGCATCAGTTATCTGCCACCGCGCCAACCGGGGCTGCACGGCGTGATGCTGTACGAAGATGAACTGACGCTGGTCATCCCGGCGGATCATCCATTGCGCGAATTCAAGAAAGTCTCGATGAGCCAGGCTGCCGAACTGCCGATGTTGTTGCTGGGCGAGGAGTTTCAGATCCGACAGATCTGGCAGGCGCAACTCGCCAACCTCGGCCGTCGCCCACAAGTACAGGCCGAGCTGAACAATATGGTGGGGATTCTCGACAGCCTGCCGCACACGCGCCTGGCGACGGTGCTGCCCGGTCGCTCGCAAAAGGAGTACGACGATCAGGAATTGCTCTGGAAACCGCTGAGCGAACCCCGGGTGCCGCTGAAAGTCGGGCTGGTATGTCGCGATGTACAACGCCAGCAGGCGTCTCTGGCCCTGCTGCGAACCTTGCTGGAAGAGGTGATGCAGCGTGAGGAAAAACCGCTGAAAGGCGCGCCGCCGCTGGATGCCTTGAGCTGAACACTTTTCTGCAGGCATAAGAAAACCCCGCCGAAGCGGGGTTTTGCAGACTGTTTCCCTGACATCCATTTCACTCCGCCACCCTGGCAGAATCCCTACGTGTCCGTGTTGTTGCTTTGCGCTTCCTGCGCGACGTCCATGGAAAGTAGATTAGCTCTGGATCCAATCTGCGCCTATGGGAGAACAGCAGCACGTCATGTAAGAGATTGCTTACATGACGTTACATTCTCAAAACTGCGCGGCATCCAGCAGGAACAGCGATTCGCTACCGGCCTTGACCGACGCGCTCAGCGAGTGGATTCGTGGCAGCAGACGGGCGAAATAGAACCTCGCGGTGCCGAGTTTGCTCGCGTAGAAATCGTCCTGCGCTTCCTTGCCCAGCGAAGCCTTGGCCATCAGCGCCCACATGTAGGCGTAAGCGGTATAGCCGAACGCTTGCAGGTACTCGACCGACGCCGCGCCGATCTCGTTCGGGTTGGCTTTCGCCCGATCCAGCAGCCATGCGGTCAGCTCGTCGAGGGTGTCGACGGCAGCATTCAGCGGCTGAGTGAACTCGCCCAGATCGGCACTGGCGGTCGCGGTGAAGTGGCGGATCTCGTCGGCGAACAGTTTGTAGAACGCGCCGCCGCTGCCGACGATCTTGCGGCCCACCAGGTCCAGCGCCTGAATGCCATTGGTGCCTTCGTAGATCTGGGTGATGCGTACATCGCGCACCAGTTGTTCCTGGCCCCACTCACGAATGTAGCCGTGGCCGCCGAAAATCTGCTGGCCGTGGACGGTGGTTTCCAGACCGAGGTCGGTCAGGAACGCCTTGGCCACCGGGGTCAGCAGCGCAACCAGGTCCTCGGCACGCTTGCGAGTCGCCGCGTCTTCGCTGAACTTGGCGGTGTCGAGTTGCATCGCCACGTAAGTGGAGAACGCACGGCCACCTTCGTTGGAGGCTTTCATGGTCAGCAACATCCGGCGCACGTCCGGGTGAACGATGATCGGATCGGCGACCTTGTCCTTGTTCTGCGCCCCCGTCGGCGAACGGCTCTGCAGACGGTCGCGGGCGTATTCAACAGCGTTCTGATAGGAGCGCTCGCCGGTCGCCAGCCCCTGGATACCGACGCCCAGACGCTCGTAGTTCATCATGGTGAACATCGCCGCCAGGCCTTTGTTCGGCTCGCCGACCAGATAACCTTCGGCCTCGTCGAAGTTCATCACGCAGGTGGCGGACGCCTGGATACCCATTTTGTGTTCGATCGAACCGCAGTTCGCCGGGTTACGCGCGCCCAGGCTGCCATCGGCATTGACCAGGAACTTCGGCACCAGGAACAGTGAAATGCCTTTCGGCCCCGCCGGTGCGTCCGGCAGTTTTGCCAGGACCAGGTGGATGATGTTTTCGGTCAGGTCGTGTTCGCCGCCGGTGATGAAGATCTTGGTGCCGCTGACCTTGTAGGAGCCGTCGGCCTGAGGTTCGGCCTTGGTGCGAATGATCCCCAGGTCGGTGCCGGCGTGCGGCTCGGTCAGGCACATCGAGCCGGCCCAGATCCCGGCATACATGTTCGGCAGGTACGCGGCTTTCAGCTCTTCGCTGGCGTGGGCATTGATCGACAGGCAGGCACCGGCGGTCAGCATCGGGTACAGACCGAAGGCCAGGCTGGCGGAGTTGACCATTTCCTCGACCTGGGCCGACACCGCCTTGGGCATGCCCATGCCACCGTAGGCCGGATCACCGCCAACGCCGACCCAGCCGCCTTCGGCATAAGTCTGATAGGCCTGTGGGAAACCGGCCGGCGTGGTGACGGCACCTTCGGCCCAGTGGCAACCTTCTTCGTCAGCCGCACGGCTCAGGGGCGCGATGCTTTTGCTGGTGACCTTGCCGGCCTCTTCGAGAATGGCTTCGACGGTTTCGGCATCGACGGTCTCTGCCAGAGCGGGCAACTCGGCCCAGAGTTTGGCGACTTCGAATACTTCGTTGAGGACGAAGCGCATATCGCGCAGCGGCGCTTTGTAGTCAGCCATGGCAAACCTCG
Organism: Pseudomonas botevensis; assembly: GCF_019145475.1. GTDB lineage: Bacteria > Pseudomonadota > Gammaproteobacteria > Pseudomonadales > Pseudomonadaceae > Aquipseudomonas > Aquipseudomonas botevensis. The sequence goes on along the minus strand of NZ_JAHTKI010000001.1, from coordinate 704,220 downwards.
CAAGATCTAAACAGGTGATTCGTGAAGGGTGATTTCGTTGAGCCGGAGTGTAACCCAACAACTTTTGCGACACATAGGGTCAACCAGTGACTGTTTTGTTATTTTTGGTCACTAGAAAAAGATCGCAGCCAGCACCGGCGCCTGCGAAGGAATTCATGTTCCTGCAGGCACCCGTACTGGCTGCGATCTTTTACTTTTTCCTAAACCGCGAACAGTTCGGCGGGCAACTTCATCAGGCAATCACTCCCCGCCTCGATCGCAGACCGATGCGCCGCCGTCCTCGGCAGCAGCCGCTTGAAGTAGAACTCGCAAGTCACCAGTTTGCCCCGGCAGAAATCGGCGTCGCCCTCATCCGTTTCCAACTTGGCCTGCGCCACCAGCGCCATGCGCAGCCACAGATAACCAAGAACGATATAGCCGCTGTACATCAGGTAATCCACTGACGCGGCGCCGACCTCATCCGGATTTTTCATCGCCGCCATGCCGACCTTCATGGTCAGCTCGCCCCATTGCTGGTTGAGGCCATCGAGTTGCGTCACGAACGCGCCCAACTGTGGGTGCCCGGCGTTGGCCGCGCAGAACTTGTGGACGATTTTGGTGAAGTTGCGCAGCAGCTTGCCCTGGCTGCCGAGCACTTTGCGCCCGAGCAGGTCCAGCGCCTGAATGCCGTTGGTGCCCTCGTAGATCGGTGCGATCCGGCAATCGCGCACCAGTTGTTCCATGCCCCACTCGCGGATGAAACCATGGCCGCCGAACACCTGCATGCCGTGGTTGGTCACCTCCAGCCCGGTGTCGGTCATGAAGGCCTTGCAGATCGGCGTGAGGAACGCCAACAGGTCTTCGGCCTCCTGACGCGCCTCGGCATCCGCGCTCAGGTGGGCGACATCGAGCATCTGCGCGGTGAAGTACGTCAGCGCGCGGTTGCCTTCGTTGAAGGCTTTCATGGTCAGCAGCATCCGGCGCACGTCCGGGTGGACGATGATCGGGTCAGCCGGTTTGTCCGCAGCCTTGGCGCCGGTCAGGGCGCGCATCTGCAAGCGGTCGTTGGCGTACTTGATAGCGCCCTGGAAACTCGCTTCGCCCAGACACAGCCCCTGCATGCCGGTGCCGAGGCGCGCGTGGTTCATCATGGTGAACATGCAGTTCAGGCCCTTGTTCGGCTCCCCGATCAGGAAGCCAGTGGCGCCATCGAAGTTGAGCACGCAGGTGGCCGACGCCTTGATGCCCATCTTGTGCTCGATCGAGCCGCAGGAAACGCCGTTGCGTTCACCCGCCTCACCTGCTGCATCGGGCAGGAATTTCGGCACGATGAACAGGGAAATGCCCTTGGTCCCGGCCGGCGCGTCCGGCAGTTTCGCCAACACCAAGTGGATGATGTTGTCGCTCATGTCGTGCTCGCCGGCCGAGATGAAAATCTTGCTGCCGGTCACCGCATAGCTGCCATCGGCCCGGGGCACGGCGCGGGTCTTGATGATGCCCAGATCGGTGCCGCAGTGGGCTTCGGTCAGGCACATGGTGCCGGTCCACTGGCCGGCGGTGAGTTTGCTCAGATAGGTGTTTTTCTGTTCTTCGGTGCCATGGGCGTGAATCGCCGACATCGCACCGTGGGTCAGGCCCGGATACATGCCCCAGGACGTGTTGCTGGAGCCGACCATCTCACTGATCACCAGCCCCAGCGAACTCGGCAAGCCCTGGCCGCCGTATGCCGGATCCGCCGCCAGACCGTGCCAGCCGCCCTCGACGTATTGTGCGAAGGCTTGCTTGAAGCCCGCAGGCGTTGTCACCACACCGTTGTCGAAATGGCAGCCCTCTTCGTCACCGCTGCGATTGAGCGGCGCCAGAACGTTCTCACAGAACTTCGCGCCCTCGTCGAGGATCGCGCTGATCATGTCCGGGCTGGCGTCATGGGCGCCAAGGGCGGCGTAGCTGGTGTGGAAGTCGAAGACGTGGTCGATCAGAAAGCGCATGTCGCGCAGGGGGGCTTTGTACTCGGGCATGGTGCTTCTCCGTCAGCAGATGTCTGAAACCTACTGCCGGCCACCACGCCCCCACAATCACTGTCCAGACGCTGAATGCGCCGTCATCACTCAACCCGCAGCGCCGTCCATGCGCACCGCGCCACGCCGGTTCTGCCCGAACGCCATCACACAGTTACGCCCCGCGCCCTTGGCACTGTAGAGCGCCTGGTCAGCCGACTTGAGCACTTCTTCGGGGGTGCGCTGCTCCAGTCGTTCGGCGACGCCGATACTGACCGTGACCGACACGCTTGAAGCACCGGAACCGCCTCGGCGCTGACGCCCCTGCTGATCGTCCTGGGGGCGATTTTCCTGGTTGCGCAGTTGAATGTTGTAGGAGGCAATCGACTCGCGGATCACTTCCAGGTGCGGCATACACTCCTCGAGGGTTTTGCCTGCAAACACCAGGGCGAATTCCTCACCACCGTAGCGATATGCCCTACCGCCGCCGCTGATTTTCGAGAGTTTGCTGGCGACCAGACGCAGCACTTGGTCGCCCACATCGTGGCCGTGGGTGTCGTTGAATTTCTTGAAGTGATCGACGTCACTCATGGCCAGCACATAGTTGCGGCCCAGCCGCTGCATGCGTTCGTTGAGTGCGCGACGCCCCGGCAGGCCGGTGAGTTCGTCGCGGAAGGCCATTTGATAAGCCTCATGTGCCACGGCGGCGGCGATCATCAGCATCACCTGGCTGCACATGATGTTCAGGGTAAACGGCAGGATGAAGGTTTTCGGCAGCATCCAGAACACCCCGAGCAAGCCCACCAGTTGCGCCGCATGCAGCGGACGCGGGTTGCGCCAATATTGCCAGGCCAGCAACACAAACGCCGAGAGGAACACCGGGTAGGACAACTGGATCAGACTCATCCACGCGCCGTGCAGCGCCGGCCAACGGATTTCCGAGAGCCACATCAACAGCGCCTGCGGGTAACTTTGCTCAAGCCCCAGCGCCACGCTGCCGAAGGCCAGCAGCACGGCGAAGCGCGCCACCATGTCCTGAAACAGATGCGTGCGTTCCTGCCACGCGGCGAACAGGCCGAACAATAACGGCAGCAGCAGACAGACCAGATGGAACACCACTGCCGCGTCTTCGCGCACCTTGCCGTTGTCGCGGTAATAGTCGGTCTGGGTATCGAGCAGAAAGTAGGCGATGTACACCGTCAGCATCAGAAACAGTTCGCGCTGACGCCGGTAAACCGCACAGTAGGCACCGCCCAGCAACAGCACCAGAGTCGGCAGTACGTTAAACAGAGAAGTGAAGAACACGTTGAGGTCTTTGACGTACGCAGCCGCCAACCCCGCGAGCAACAACAGCAGTGAAGGTAGGAAATGGCTGAAACGTACAGCAGAAGAACGCGGCAAGGGTAAAGCTCCGACCCGTCATATCAAAGAGATGGCATTGTGCCTGCAATGCGGCCAGTTAAGCACACACAATGTGATCCAGATCACAGGCAGTCTCTTTAACGGCAGAAAACCCGAGTTTCTGAGGCACGAAACAAGGTTTTTTGCCCTCGCGAAGATGAAACTTTCACCCTGGCCACCACAAATAGTGGCCAGGGTCGCTTTTTCCCTCAGAGATCGTTGTAGAACGGCAGCAAAGGCCCCTCTTCCGGACGCCTTCCTTCGGCACCGTAAGGCTTGAGATTGAGCGAAGCATCCATCGCCTGGCGAGTGGTGACTTTCGGACTGGCCGGGCGCTGGGTCACCGCGTTCTCGTCACCGATGTGCCCCTGCGGGATCACCAGCGACGGATGATCGAACGGCGCCCGTTCCCAGGCCACGCGCGGATCGGTCAGGCCGACCTCCATGAATTTCACCAGCGCGTCGATCTCCTCGGGGGTCAGGTTCAGCGCGGTCATGTCCGGATCGAGGTTGGAGGTGTTGTGCTGGTTCACCGCCGGATGTTCGAAGCCGCTGGTGTTGTTGGCGTCCTCGCCGCGCCGGTCGCCGCCACGGTTGTAAAACTCCATGACCTGCTTGAGCGTGGCGCGGCTGCCGTTGTGGAAGTACGGGCCGGTCAGCGCGATGTTGCGCAGGGTCGGGGTCTTGAACGCACCGTCGACCGAATCGCGGAAGTCGACATTCGGCTTGAGTGTCGCGTCGCAGGGAATCGCCGCGCTCAAGGGCGCTTCGAAGGTGCAGACATCGACATCCAGCGGGTCGGGAATATTGCCGCCCTGCAACACTTTGTTGAATTGACGGGTAAACGACCACGGATTGCCCCAGGCATCGTTGCCGCCAAGCGCCAGGTCTTCCGAGGTCGGACGCACGCCAGTGTTGTAGAAGCCGTTGTCGTAGAGGGTGGTCAGGTTGTCCGCCATGACCATCCGCTCAATGCGCTCACGCGGATGCATCAGCAAGCGGCTGGCGGCGTTGGTCAGCTCCGGCCCGCCATGGCAGTTCACGCATTTGCCCTTGTTGAGGAACAGGTCCATGCCCTGCACCTGCTGGGCGTTCATGGCCGTGTGATCGCCTTGCAGATAGGCATCGATCGGCGCCTGATCGGACACCAGCGTGGATTCGTACATCTGAATCGCCAGGCCGAAGAACAACGGGAAGTTGGCTTCCATCTGGGTGTACGGCGCGCCGCCCACCAGGACGTTTTGCGTGGCGTTCCACAGGCGTGGCTGGAAGGCGTTCTTGATCAGCTCGCGGTAAGTCGGACGCCGCGCGCCGGACACCGAAGCGAGCACCGAGTCGGTGGAGGAGATGCGCTGTTGCTTGAGCATCAGTTGATCGAGCATGCGCCGGCCGATGTCAGCGAACGTGCGACCACCGCAGGACATTTCCACCGCGCTGCCGGGCGGGCCTACGGCCTGGGATGCGGCGGAAGCATCGTTGAGCGCCAGCCGGACTTTGGAGGCGACGGTGCTGCGCTCACTGGTCACGTAGATCCCGGCGTCCGGGTCGCGATTGCCGAACGGCGAGAAGCCGTTGAACACGTTGTTGGCCCGTCCGTCCCAGAAGTTGCGCACATTGAACGCCGCGTTTATCACTGACGGCGCATTGCGCCCGGTGCTGCGCCGGACGTTGATGCCGCCCACCTGGAAAATCCCGTCCGGTTGCTGGGTGCACTTGTCGAATCGTGGCTGATTGGGTTTGACGAAGTTAGCGTCGAACACGCCCTGGGAACCGACCACGTCGTCGGTCGAATAGACGATGGGCGAGTTGCGCTCCAGCGGATTGCTCAGCACATGGGTCGGGAAGTCGGTTTTCTTCAGCGTGTAGTTCGGGCCGCCCTTGCCACCGGACAGCGTTGCGTACGTCGCGACATCGCCAGGGATGTCCGATGCCACAAACGGCTTGTTGAAGATCGAAGCGACGTTGGCATTGGTGTGGGCCTGGCCGGGATTGAGCTGGTTGGTGATGCGGTGGTCGACGCCGGCGTGGTAATGGCAGGATGCGCAAGCGGTGGCGCCATCACTGCCGACCTCCATGTCCCAGAACAGCGCCTTGCCCAGCAGGATCGCGGCGGAGCGGTTGAGTACGTAGTCGGTCATCAGATCGACCTTGCGTCCGCCCTCGGTGCCCGACGGATCGGGCGGAACCATGCCGCGCAACGATTGCAGGCTGGGGATCTCCGGCACCGGAGGATCCACTTCGCCGGGAGTGGCGGCCATCGCACTGTGGGCAGATAACGCGATGGGTAACCAGAAGGTCAAACGAACGAGTCGATTGATGTTCATGAGCTTCACCCTGACTGTTGTTGTTAAGTAGCCGGGCGTGATGCTTCTTTGAGCAGGACAGTTTTCGTCAGCGCCGGTTAACGGGCGCGGTGCAATTAATTTGCCATCCCATTTCGAAACATTTGGAATCAATAAATGCGGCATCCCGCAGTAAGACGCGTCCCCGAAGTGCGGGGAACCGTCCCCGATATCGGGGAAAAACGCGCAAAAAAAAACCGCTGCCCCCGAAGGAGCAGCGGTTTTCATGAGACTGCGTTAAGGCTTAGTAGCCCAGCGCGAAGTCTTCTTCCTTGATGTCCATCAGGTTGTTGGCACCCGACAGCATGGTGGCCACGTGAGTACGGGTACGCGGCAGGATGCGCTGGAAGTAGAAGCGCGCGGTTTGCAGCTTGGCGGTGTAGAACGCCGCTTCGCTGGTGCCTTCTGCCAGCTTCTCGGCAGCCAGGCGCGCCATGTCAGCCCAGAAGTAGGCCAGGCAGGCGTAACCGGAGTACATCAGGTAATCCACGGACGCCGCGCCGACTTCTTCGCGATCCTTCATGGCAGCCATACCGACCTTCATGGTCAGCTCGCCCCACTCTTTGTTCAGTGCAGCCAGCGGGCCGACGAACTCTTTGACCGCTTCGTTGCCTTCGTTGCTCTGGCAGAACTTGTGGACGATCTTGGTGAAGCCTTTCAGGGCCTCGCCTTGAGTCATCAGCACTTTACGGCCCAGCAGGTCGAGTGCCTGGATACCGGTGGTGCCTTCGTACAGCATCGAAATGCGGCTGTCGCGAACGTTCTGCTCCATGCCCCACTCGGCGATGAAGCCGTGGCCGCCATAGATCTGCACGCCGTGGTTGGCGGATTCGAAACCGACTTCGGTCATGAAGGCCTTGGCGATCGGCGTCATGAACGCCAGCAGTGCGTCGGCTTTCTTTTTCTCTTCTTCGTCCACGCCGTATTTGACGATGTCGACCTGCTTGGCGGTGAAGTACACCATCGCACGGTTGCCTTCGGCGAATGCCTTCATGGTCAACAGCATGCGGCGTACGTCAGGGTGAACGATGATCGGGTCGGCAGCCTTGTCCGGCGCTTTCGGGCCAGTCAGGGAACGCATTTGCAGACGCTCGCGAGCGTATTTCAGGCCGCCCTGGAAGCCGATTTCAGCGTGGGCCAGACCTTGCAGCGCAGTACCCAGGCGTGCGGTGTTCATGAAGGTGAACATGCAGTTCAGGCCTTTGTTCGCCGGGCCGATCAGGAAACCGGTGGCGCCGTCGAAGTTCATCACGCAGGTGGCGTTGCCGTGGATGCCCATCTTGTGTTCGATCGAACCGCAGGACACGGCGTTGCGAGCGCCAACAGTGCCATCAGCGTTCGGCATGAACTTCGGAACGATGAACAGCGAGATGCCTTTGGTGCCGGCAGGTGCGTCCGGCAGGCGGGCCAGTACGATGTGGACGATGTTGTCGGCCATGTCGTGCTCACCGGCCGAGATGAAGATCTTGGTGCCGGAAACTTTGTAGGAACCGTCGGCCTGAGGTTCGGCCTTGGTGCGCAGCATGCCCAAGTCGGTGCCGCAGTGCGGTTCGGTCAGGCACATGGTGCCGGTCCATTCACCGGAGACCAGTTTGGTCAGATAGGCTTCCTGCTGCTCTGGAGTGCCGTGCTCGGAGATGGTGTTCATCGCGCCGTGCGACAGGCCCGGGTACATGCCCCACGACCAGTTGGACTCGCCAACCATTTCGCTGACAGCCAGACCCAGCGACTCCGGCAGACCCTGGCCGCCGTGCTCGACGTCATGGGCCAGGCTTGGCCAGCCGCCTTCGACGAATTGCTTGTAAGCCTCTTTGAAGCCCGTCGGGGTTTTCACGCCGGACTCGCTCCAGGTGCAGCCTTCGGTGTCACCCACGCGGTTCAGCGGAGCCAGTACCTGTTCACAAAACTTGGCGCCCTCTTCGAGAATGGCGTTAACCATGTCCGGAGTGGCGTCCTCACAACCTGGAAGGCTCTGATAGTGAGCTTCGTAGCCGAGCAGTTCGTCACGAACGAAGCGAATATCACGCAAGGGGGCCTTGTAGTCAGGCATAGCGATAAACCTCTGCTGATGTAACCGGGAATGAACGACCGCGTTGATTTGTTGTGACGGTCAAACAGTTGTTTGAAACATACGTTTACGCCGAAATCTTGTCAAGCGCCGATCTTTTGCCGTTCGTCATCGTACTTTGCGAACGCCGGACACGGTGTCGCGACATGCCTCCGGGCGGATCATGGGGAATGAAAAAAGATTAGTTGAGGAAGAAGGACTTACAACGAAAAACGCCGCGAACAATCGCGGCGTCTGGCAATACGGAGCAACAGAAAATCAGGCGTAGGTGTCGATCAACGTACCCAGCACTTCATCGGACGCCTTGGCGACTTTCACGCCCAGTTCGACCTGGAACTTGCCCTGAGACATCTCGACCACGCTGCTCGCCAGATCCGATTGCTGGCTGCGATCCACGCTGCGCAGGCGATCGACCTGAACCTCGGACGACTGGCTGGTGACCGAACGCTCGATGGTGCTGCTGGCGATCTGGCTGGCTGCCTGATCGACGCGGTTCTGCCCGGTCTGAATGGTGCTCAGGCCCGCGTAAAACGCTGTGTTTCCGGAGATTTCCATGGGAGCTCTCGTCCTTGGGAAGGATCAATGGCTGCCATTGAACCAGAGGCGCCAGAAAAACACCCGTCAAAAACACTAATGGCACAGTGCCTGTTCATAGGCAAAAGCTGTTTCGAAGGCATCAGTCGAGCAGATCCAGTTGCAGATGACCGGCGACAGCTTCGGCACTGATGGACTTGAGTTTCGGCACCCGCCCCAGGCACGGTGCGGGAATCCGCTCGGCCAGCGTCGCAAGGTTTTCCTCCAGCCGCGAAGTCTTCGGATCGATGATGTTCGCCACCCAGCCGGCCAGTTGCAGACCATCACGGGCAATCGCCTCGGCCGTCAGCAGTGCATGACTGATGCAACCCAGCCGCACGCCGACCACCAGAATCACCGGCAGCTTCAACGCAATCGCCAGATCCGACAGATTGTCCTGATCGGCCAACGGCACCCGCCAGCCACCCGCGCCTTCGATCAGGGTGAAATCGGCATTCATCGCCAGAATCTCGCGCATCGGCGCCAGCAGCGATTGCACCGTCAGCGCCACGCCCGCCTCGCGCGCCGCCAGATGCGGGGCGATGGCCGGTTCGAACGCCACGGGATTGACCTGTTGATAAGTCAGCGGCAATGAACACTCGGCCTGCAGCGCCAGCGCATCGGCGTTGCGCAGGCCCTTGGTGGTGACGACGCATCCGGAAGCTACGGGCTTGCCGGCCGCCGTGCTCAGACCGGCCAATCGCGCCGCGTGCAACAGGCCAGCGGCAACCGTGGTTTTGCCGACATCAGTGTCCGTCCCGGTAATGAAATAGGCTGCGCTCATAAGGGCTTCTCCAACACGGCATAGACCACCTGATAAGTCGCCGGCAATCCTGCCGTCTGACGAAACTGCTCGTAAGCCTCGACCAGCCCGAGAATCCGCGCCCGTCCGGTCAACCCACCCGGCCGGCCGGGGTTGAGATTGTGCGCACCCAACGCCTTCAATTCGTGAGTCAGGCTGCGCACATCCGGGTAATGCAGCACATGCGGCAGATTTTCCAGGACAACCGGGCGCAGGCCGCTGTCCGCACACAGTTGCTCGTAACGCGCGAATTCGCGGAAACGGTTGACGTGAACCAGGCCATCAACCTGACGCCAGCTGTCGCGCAATTCATACAACGTCCCTACACAAAGACTAGCAAACGCAAAGACTCCACCCGGTTTCAGCACGCGAAACGCTTCGCTGAGCACCGATTCGAAATCCGCGCACCACTGCACCGCAAGGCTGGAGAAAATCAGGTCGCAGGTCGCCTCCTGCAACGGCAGACGCTCGGCGTCCCCGGCAATGAAGTGCATCGCGCCACCCAACGGCCGCGCGTGATTGAGCATGCCTTCGGCGATATCCAGCGCCAGCCCCTGCCCGCCAGTAAAACGCTCAGCCAGCGCCCGGGTGAAGTACCCGGTGCCGCACCCCAGATCCAGCCAGCGGGTCGGACGAAAATCCGCTGGCAGACGCTGCAGCAATTGCTCGCCGACATCGCGCTGCAACTCGGCGACGCTGTCGTAACTGGCCGCCGCGCGGGAGAAAGAAGCGGCCACCTGGCGCTTGTCAGGCAAGCCGCCGGGCAGCGCGACAAGAGACAAATCAGTCATCACCGCACTCATGTAGAAAAGCCTGGATCGCCCCCGCCACACCATGGGGGTCTTCCAGAAGAAACGCATGGCTGGCCTGTTCGATCAGGCCCACCTCGACATCCGCCAACAACGCGAACACTTCGCCCGCCGCCTCGGCCGGCACCAGGCCATCCAGCCCGGCGAACAGGTGCAACTGCGGCCCACCAAAGCCCTGCAACGCCTCGCGCGTGTCGATCTGTGCAAGCAGCTCAAGCCCGGCCATAAGCGCGGCTGGCGAAGTATTCGGGGCACCGCCGAGCAACAGTCGCGACAAACCGCGTGCGTCTTGCGCGCCCTGGGCACACAGCAGCGAGAAACGTTTGAGGGTGGCACGCGGATCGGCACTGCAGCCGGCCAGAAACGCATCGAAGGTTTCGCCCGGCATCGCACTCGGCCATTGCTCATGAGCGACAAAGGAAGGGTTGCTCGCCAGGGTCAGCAAACCACAGCAGCGCTCGCCGCGACGGGCCGCGAGTTCGCTCGCCAGCAGGCCGCCCAACGACCAGCCAGCGAGCCAGACGTCCTGGGGAATGCGCTCGTCGAGTTCATCGAGCCAATCCTGCAAGTCGCCGGACGCCAGTTCCGGCAACGGCTCGATGTCGACATACAAATGCTCGTCGAGCCCGCGCAGCGCGGCGGCCAACGGTTCCAGCGGCGACACTCCGAGGCCCCAGCCGGGCAACAGAATCAGGCGATCACGCATGGCTTGGCTCCGACGACAGTTGGGCAAAGCAATCGGCCAGTCCATTTAACAATAGCTGTACCTGCGCCTCGCTGTGGGCGGCGGTCAGGGTCACGCGCAAACGGGCACTGCCGGCGGGCACGGTCGGTGGACGGATCGCGGTGACCATCAATCCACGCTCGCGCAGCATCTGCGACAGACGCACGGCGCGCCCGGCATCGCCGATCAGGATCGGCTGGATCGGCGTAAAGCTGTCCATCAGTTGCAGGCCAATCTGTTCGGCACCATGGCGGAACTGGCGAATCAGCACCTGCAAATGCTCGCGTCGCCAGTGCTCGCTGCGCAGCAGTTCGAGGCTTTTCAGGGTCGCACAGGCCAGCGCCGGTGGCTGGCTGGTGGTGTAGATGTACGGGCGGGCGAACTGAACCAGACTTTCGATCAACTCTTCACTGCCCGCGACAAACGCACCTGCCGTGCCGAACGCCTTGCCGAGGGTGCCGACCAGTACCGGCACATCGTCCTGGCTCAGGCCGAAATGCTCGACGATGCCGCCGCCATTAGCACCCAACGGGCCGAAACCGTGGGCGTCGTCGACCATCAGCCACGCGCCTTTGGCCCTGGTTTCACGGGCCAGCGCCGGCAGGTCGGCGAGATTGCCGTCCATGCTGAACACACCGTCGGTGACCACCAGGGTATTGCCGGTAGCCTTCTCCAGGCGTTTCGCGAGACTCTCGGCGTCATTGTGCAGATAGCGGTTGAAACGCGCCCCGGACAACAGTCCCGCATCCAGCAACGACGCGTGATTGAGACGGTCTTCCAGCACCGTGTCGCCCTGCCCGACCAACGCCGTGACCGCGCCGAGGTTCGCCATGTAACCGGTAGTGAACAACAATGCGCGCGGCCGGCCAGTGAGGTCGGCCAAGGCTTCTTCCAGCGCGTGGTGCGGGCCGCTGTGGCCGATCACCAGATGCGACGCACCGCCACCGACGCCCCAGCGCTCGGCACCGGCGCGCCAGGCTTCGATCACTTGCGGGTGATTGGCCAGGCCCAGGTAATCGTTGTTGCAGAACGCGAGCAATGGCTGACCGTCGACCACCACCTGCGGCCCCTGTGGGGACTCGAGCAGCGGGCGCTGACGATAGAGGTTTTCGGCACGACGGGCAGCAAGGCGTGCGGCGAGATCGAAAGACATGCAGGCCTCGACTTTCAAGGGACACGATTCCCTCCGAGGACGGGCGCTTGCGAAGGCGTCGTGTCAGTCGGCATGAGCTTCACTGACAGACCGCCTTCGCGGGCAAGCCCGCTCCCACATGAGGGGTTACATTCCTTCAGGGGAATGCGCGCAAGCGTCAGACGGCGGCGTTGTAGAACTGCTCGCTGCTCTTCTGTTCCACCAGCGCCTGCTCGATCGCGGCCTGATGTACTTCGTCCGAATGCTCTTCGCGGGCTTCAGGCTGGATGCCCAGGCGTGCGAACAGCTGCATGTCCTTGTCGGCCTGCGGGTTGGCAGTGGTCAGCAGTTTTTCGCCGTAGAAAATCGAGTTGGCGCCCGCGAAGAACGCCAGGGCCTGCATCTGCTCGTTCATCGCTTCGCGGCCGGCGGACAGGCGCACGTGGGATTGCGGCATGAGGATTCGCGCCACGGCGAGCATGCGGATGAAGTCGAACGGGTCGACGTCCTCGGCGTTTTCCAGCGGCGTGCCGGCGACTTTCACCAGCATGTTGATCGGCACCGATTCCGGATGCTCCGGCAGGTTGGCCAACTGGATCAGCAGATTGGCGCGGTCGTCGAGGGACTCGCCCATGCCGAGGATGCCGCCGGAGCAGATTTTCATTCCCGCATCACGCACGTACGCCAGCGTTTGCAAGCGCTCGCTGTAGGTGCGGGTGGTGATGATGCTGCCGTAGAACTCCGGCGAAGTATCAAGGTTGTGGTTGTAGTAATCGAGGCCGGCCTTGGCCAGCGCTTCGGTCTGCTCCTGATCGAGACGACCGAGGGTCATGCAGGTTTCCAGGCCCATGGCCTTCACGCCTTCAACCATTTTCAGCACGTAAGGCATGTCTTTGGCCGACGGATGTTTCCATGCCGCGCCCATGCAGAAACGGGTCGAACCGATGGCCTTGGCGCGGGCAGCCTCTTCGAGGACCTTCTGCACTTCCATCAGCTTTTCTTTTTCCAGACCGGTGTTGTAGTGGCCGGACTGCGGACAGTATTTGCAATCTTCCGGGCAGGCACCGGTCTTGATCGACAGCAGCGTGGAAACCTGGACGCGGTTGGCGTCGAAATGCGCGCGGTGCACGGTCTGCGCCTGGAACAGCAAATCGTTGAAAGGCTGTACGAACAGGGCTTTGACTTCGGCCAAAGACCAGTCGTGACGCAGGGTGGCAGAGGTGCTGGCGCTCATGGGCGTTTCCTTGGTTATGCTTGGCTTGCGACTGGGGGAACGGAATACCCATAGGCGCGACACGGATGTTCGGCATATTTAAGGAAGAGCCATGCGCTGTCAACCACAGTACAAAGGTCAGGTTTACATCTGTTTAAAAAACGCACAACACTGCTTGCTCTGCGATGAACCGGCAGACGCCGAAATCCCCCTCTGCACAGCCTGCGAAACCGATCTGCCATGGCTTGGCGAGCAATGTATGACCTGCGCCTTGCCACTGCCAGCGGCGGGCCTGACCTGCGGCGAGTGCCTGCTGGAGCCGCCGGCGTTCGAGCAGGTCGCGGTGCCTTGGCTTTACGGCTTTCCGCTCGACAGTCTGATTACACGTTTTAAACACAATGCCAAATGGCCGTTTGGCCACCTGCTCGCCGACGTTTTCGGCCAATACCTGCAACATCGCTTCGACGAAGACTTGCCCCGTCCGGATGCCTTGCTGCCAGTCCCGCTGGCGAGCAAACGGCTGCGCCAGCGCGGCTTCAACCAGGCGGCGATGCTGGCCCGCTGGCTGGGCAAACGCCTGGATCTGCCTTGCGAAGAAGATCAGCTGCGGCGAGTCCAGGACACCAGCGCCCAGCAGGAACTGAATGCCAGGGCGCGCAAACGCAATCTCAAGAACGCCTTCGCCCTCACGCCCGAAGCAACGGTACGCGGCCGGCATCTGGCGCTGGTCGACGACGTGCTGACGACCGGCGCCACGGCCCATGCCCTGGCGAAACTGCTGCGCGATGCAGGCGCGGCGCGAGTCGATGTGTATTGCCTGGCGCGCACGCCAAAAACGGGCAACACAAGCTGATTGAAAACCCGCACCCCGCCTGGTGGCTGCGTACGGCTTGACTCTCGCCCTGCAAGCCGCCAACTTCACTCCATCGTCACAGCCAAAGCGTCCATCCATGTCCCTGCCCAGCCTGTTGTCCCAGCACATCGTCCGCCGCCCGCAACGCATCGCCTTGCTGCAACACATTGCCGAACAGGGTTCGATCACCCGTGCTGCAAAGAGCGCTGGGCTGAGCTACAAGGCGGCGTGGGATGCCATCGATGAGCTGAACAACCTGGCGCAGAAACCGCTGGTCGAGCGCGCAGTCGGCGGCAAGGGCGGCGGCGGTGCCAGGTTGTCCAGCGAAGGCGAACGCGTGCTGCGTCTGTATCAGAAGCTGCAAGCCTTGCAGGCGCAGGTGCTGGAGGCCGCCGAGGACGCCAGCGATCTGGATCTGCTCGGCCGGCTGATGCTCAGGACCAGCGCGCGCAACCAGTTGCACGGCACCGTCGTGGCGATCGAGGCCCAGGGCCGCAACGATCTGATCCGCCTGGAACTGGCCGAAGGCCTGTGCATCGACGCGCAGATTACCCACGACAGTACCGTGCATCTGGAACTGCAGCCGGGCACGGAAGTGATGGCACTGATCAAGGCCGGCTGGCTTGAGTTGCTGGGCGCCGAGCAGCCTGCAACATCCGGTCACAATCTTCTGAGCGGTACGATCGAGGCGATTCTCGACGCCGAGGATGGCCCCAGCGAAGTGCGCATCGCCCTGCCCAATGGCCAGATACTCTGCGCCCTGGCCGAGCCCCTGCACTTGCGCAGCCATGGGCTGGGCCTCGAGCAACCGGTGCAGGTGCAGTTCTCGCCCTCCAATGTGCTGATCGGCACCCCGCTTTAACCCGGCGACCTGCAACAAAAACTTCATCGCCCCTCATTAAGGTGACTGCCAAAACCAAGCAGGGAGCCTGATGTGAGCCTATTAGAAGAAAACCAATCCACTGACCTGGAAAAAATGGTCGGCCTGAGCCGTCGCGGTTTCATCAGTGCCGGCGCACTGTGCGGCGCGGCGATGTTCCTCGGCGGCAACCTGTTGAGCCGCAGCGTGCTGGCCGCCAGCGTCAGCGCCGGCAACAGCCGCTTGCTGGGTTTCGACAGCATTCCCGCCGCGACCACCGATGTCATCAGCCTGCCCAAGGGCTACAAGTCTTCGGTGCTGATCAGTTGGGGCCAGCCGCTGCACAAGAACGGCCCGGCGTTCGATCCGAGCGGCAACGGCACCGCCGCCGCACAGGAAGTGCAGTTCGGTGACAACAACGACGGCATGAGCCTGTTCGAATTCCCCGGCGAGAAAAACCGCGCGCTGATGGCGATCAACAACGAATACACCAACTATCGCTACCTCTATCCCCACGGCGGCATGCCGCAATCGGCGGAAGACGTGCGCAAGGCCCTGGCCTGCGAAGGCGTGTCGGTGATCGAAGTGCAGCGCAAGAATGGCCAGTGGCAGTTCGTCCAGGGCTCGCGCTACAACCGCCGCATCCACGGCAACTCGCCGCTGCGCATCAGCGGTCCGGCCGCCGGCCATGAGCTGATGAAAACCAGCGCCGACAAGCACGGCAGGAAAGTCCTCGGCACCTTCCAGAACTGCGCCAACGGCAAGACGCCGTGGGGCACCTATCTGACCTGCGAAGAGAACTTCACCGACTGCTTCGGCAGCAGCAACGCCCAGCAGCAATTCGATGCCGCGCAGAAACGCTACGGCGCATCGGTCGCCAGCCGTGAAATCAACTGGCATCCATACGACCCGCGCTTCGACATGGCGAAGAACCCCAACGAACTCAACCGCCACGGCTGGGTGGTGGAAATCGATCCGTTCGACCCGCAATCGACCCCGGTCAAGCGCACCGCCCTGGGTCGCTTCAAGCATGAAAACGCTGCACTGGCCGAGACCGATGACGGACGTGCCGTGGTGTACATGGGCGACGACGAGCGCGGCGAGTTCATCTACAAGTTCGTCAGCCGTGATCGCATCAACCATCGCAACGCCAAGGCCAACCGCGATCTGCTCGATCACGGCACCCTGTACGTGGCGAAGTTCGATGCCGGTGACGGCAACCCCGATCACCCGAAAGGCCAGGGCCAGTGGATCGAACTGAGCCACGGCAAGAACGGCATCGACGCCAGCAGCGGCTTCGCCGATCAGGCCGAAGTGCTGATCCATGCGCGCCTGGCGGCCAGTGTGGTGGGCGCCACGCGCATGGACCGTCCGGAGTGGATCGTGGTCAGCCCGAAAGATGGCCAGGTCTATTGCACCCTGACCAACAACTCCAAGCGCGGCGAAGACGGCCAGCCCGTGGGCGGCCCGAACCCACGCGAGAAAAACGTCTACGGACAGATTCTGCGCTGGCGCACCGACCGAGACGATCACGGGGCGAAAACCTTCGCCTGGGACCTGTTCGTGGTCGCCGGCAACCCAGGCGTACACGCCGGTACGCCAAAGGGCGGCTCGTCCAACATCACCCCGCAGAACATGTTCAACAGCCCTGACGGCCTGGGCTTCGACAAGGCCGGACGCTTGTGGATTCTCACCGACGGCGATTCGAGCAACACCGGTGACTTCGCCGGAATGGGCAATAACCAGATGCTCTGCGCCGATCCGGCGACCGGTGAGATTCGCCGGTTCATGGTCGGGCCGATTGGTTGCGAGGTCACCGGGATCAGCTTCTCCCCGGATCAGAAGACCCTGTTCGTCGGCATTCAGCATCCGGGGGAAAACGGCGGGTCAACCTTCCCCGAGCATCTGCCGAACGGCAAGCCACGGTCGTCGGTGATGGCGATTACCCGTGAGGATGGCGGGATCGTCGGCGCCTGATCCAACGCCTTCGCGGGCGAGCCCGCTCCCACAAGTGTTGTGAACACCACAAACCCTGTGGGAGCGGGCTTGCCCGCGAAAGCGCCAGCACAGACACCATCCGCCTCCTGCGCTACCATGCTGGGCCGGACGCGGCAGCCTGCCGCGCGCAGGAGTCAGCATGGCCCACCCGTTTGAAACCCTCACCCCAGACCTCGTGCTCGATGCCGTCGAAAGCATCGGCTTCCTCAGCGACGCGCGCATCCTGGCGCTCAACAGCTACGAGAACCGCGTCTATCAGGTCGGCATTGAAGGCTCCGAACCGCTGATCGCCAAGTTCTACCGCCCCCAGCGCTGGACCGACGAAGCCATTCTGGAAGAGCACCACTTCACCTTCGAACTGGCCGGGTGCGAGATTCCGGTGGTGGCGCCACTGGTTCACAACGACCAGACCCTGCACGAGCACGCCGGTTTCCGTTTCACCCTGTTTCCCCGTCGCGGTGGCCGGGCGCCGGAGCCGGGCAATCTCGACCAGCTTTATCGCCTCGGCCAATTGCTCGGGCGTCTGCACGCGGTCGGCGCGACCCGGCCGTTCGAACATCGCGAAGCGCTGGGGGTGAAGAACTTCGGACATGATTCGCTGACCACGTTGCTCGAAGGCAATTTCATTCCGAAAAGCCTGCTGCCGGCCTATGAGTCCGTCGCCCGCGATTTGCTCAAGCGCGTGGAAGATGTCTACGCCGCGACGCCGCACCAGAACATCCGCATGCATGGCGACTGCCACCCCGGCAACATGATGTGTCGCGATGAAATGTTCCACATCGTCGACCTCGATGACTGCCGCATGGGGCCGGCGGTGCAGGACATCTGGATGATGCTCGCCGGCGATCGCCAGGATTGCCTGGGGCAGTTGTCGGAGTTGATGGACGGCTACAACGAATTCCACGATTTCGACCCTCGGGAACTGGCGCTGATCGAACCGCTGCGCGCCTTGCGTCTGATGCACTACAGCGCGTGGCTGGCGCGACGCTGGGATGACCCGGCGTTTCCGCACAGCTTTCCGTGGTTCGGCAGCGAGCGCTACTGGGGCGATCAGGTACTGGCCCTGCGCGAGCAACTGGCGGCATTGAGTGAAGAACCGCTGAAACTCTTTTGATCCCCCGAACCCCGGGATGGGGAGCGGGCCTGCCTTCGCGGGTAAGCCTGGCTCCCACAGATGTCTCGTGTTCACACATTCCTGACCCATCAGCTACGACATTCGTCCACAAATCTCCTTACAATCCCTCCTTTGTTAGCTGCCTAAGCAAGGATTCTGCATGCAAGCCGCCAACCCCCGTCACGGGTACATTCTGGGCCTGAGCGCCTACATCATCTGGGGCCTGTTCCCGCTCTACTTCAAAGCCATCGCCGAAGTGCCGGCCGTCGAAATCATCATCCACCGGGTGCTGTGGTCGGCGCTGTTCGGTGCGCTGTTGCTGCTGGTGTGGAAACACCCGGGCTGGTGGAGCGAGCTGCGTCAGAACCCTAAACGCCTGGCGATTCTGGCGCTCAGCGGCACCCTGATCGCGGCCAACTGGCTGACGTACGTCTGGTCGGTGAACAACGGGCGGATGCTCGAAGCGAGCCTGGGTTACTACATCAACCCGCTGGTCAACGTACTGCTGGGCATGCTGATCCTCGGCGAACGCCTGCGACGCATGCAGTGGCTGGCGGTGGCGCTGGCGACCATCGGCGTGGCGCAGCAGGTGTGGCAGGTCGGCAGCCTGCCGTGGGTGTCGCTGGTGCTGGCGCTGACCTTCGGTTTCTACGGTTTGATCCGCAAACAGGCGCCGGTCAAGGCGCTGCCGGGGCTGGTGGTGGAAACCTGGATGCTGGTGCCTATCGCCCTTGCATGGCTGCTGCTCAATCCGGCCGCGACCAGCGCCCAGGCTGCGTTCTGGACCACCTCCGAAGCCTGGTGGCTGGTCGCCGCCGGCCCGGTCACGCTGATCCCGTTGGTGTGCTTCAACGCTGCCGCGCGGCACCTGCCCTACACCACCCTGGGCTTCCTGCAATACCTGGCCCCGACGCTGGTGCTGTTGCAGGCGGTGCTGCTGTTCGATGAACACCTGTCCTCCAGCACCCTGATCGCCTTCATGTTTATCTGGGCCGGTCTGGCGGTGTACAGCGTCGATGCCTGGATGAGCTTGCGTCGGCGCAGCTGATCAAAAAACGCACAAACCTCTACAGGCCACGGTTCGCGTGGTCTGCACACTTCCTTCCCAAGGTTATCCACAGCCTGATCCCCGCCGATTGTGTGCAAGTCACTGAATGTTGGCGGTTTTTTGATCAATTCCGGCAAAGCCATGCCTGACGTGGCCTCGCGGGCTGTCTCTACAGGTTATCCACAGGCGGATGCACGTTAAAACTGAATAACCCGTGCGTCATTCAAACCTCTGTGCGCAGCACCAATTCCACCATCAGGTCGTCGGCCAGGGTTTCCAGACGCGATTGCAGCACATCCAGCGACAGGGTCAGCGGTACAGCCAGGATCGCTTCGGCGTGAAACAGCGGTTCGCTGCTCATCGGCGCCGGGCGCACTTCGGTCACCAGCCGTTCGAGGTTGACGCCCTGCTCGCTGAGCAATCGGGTGATGTCGCGCACAATTCCCGGACGGTCGTTGCCCACCAGTTCCATGGCGATCGGCTTCCAGGTGCAGGCTTGTTCGATGCCGCTTTCGGCAATCAGTACGCGGATGCCATGAACCGACAACCCCTGTAAGGCATCGACCAATTCGTCGTAAGCCTCCGCCGGCACGCCCACCCGGAGAATCCCGGCGAACTGCCCGGCCATTCGCGACATCCGGCTCTCCAGCCAGTTGCCGCCATGTTCGGCAATGCATTGGGCGATGCGCTCAACCTGTCCCGGCTTGTCGGGGGCGAAAGCGGTGAGTACGAGGTGATTCATGGCGCAGCCCTCTTGTCATGACTTTTGTTGTAGAAGGGCAAGTATAGGCAAGGGGCATGATTGTGCGGTGCGGGGCCAAACGCTGCCCGGGCGAACGCGTTCTCAACGGTTATTCGCCAATGATGGCACCGCCGATCCGGATGAATGCACAAATCGTGTACAACTTTTTATATTTAGCTGGAACAATCCAATGGTTTTTTGAGAACATCCCGTTCCGCACCGTGACCGCAATGCGTCATGGGGTCGCAGAACGACGTAATTAGTCTGATTTTCACAACCGCAACTCATCATGTAGTATGCCGCAGCGCGCACTACATAACGTTGGACTGATGTCTGCCAAGGCACGTTCGCAACCCTGAAAGCCCCGTCAGCAAGGCCCCCAAGCCGTTGATTGGTCCCAGCCCAGCCGCCAGCGATGGCATGTACTGGTCGAGGGGTTTGTGGTTTAAATGGCCAGAGGCTTCATTGTCAAAATTGAAGAGCTGATAAAGCGAAATAGCTGAGCAGAGTGAGGCAAGCAATGACTGAACACGTTCAAGTCGGTGGCCTTCAGGTCGCCAAAGTCCTGTTCGACTTCGTGAACAACGAAGCCATTCCCGGAACCGGCCTCACCGCCGACCAATTCTGGGAAGGTGCCGACAAGGTCATTCACGACCTGGCGCCAAAGAACAAAGCCCTACTCGCCAAACGCGATGACTTCCAGGTGCGCATCGATTCCTGGCACCAGGAACGCGCCGGCCAGGCACACGATGCCGTGGCCTACAAAGCCTTCCTGCAAGAGATCGGTTATCTGCTGCCAGAAGCGGCTGATTTCCAGGCAACGACGCAAAACGTCGATGATGAAATCGCCCGTACCGCCGGCCCGCAACTCGTTGTGCCGGTGATGAACGCCCGCTTCGCCCTCAATGCTTCCAACGCCCGTTGGGGTTCGCTGTACGACGCCCTGTACGGCACCGACGCCATCAGCGAAGCCGGCGGCGCGGAAAAAGGCAAAGGCTACAACAAGGTGCGTGGCGACAAGGTCATCGCCTTCGCTCGCGCCTTCCTCGACGAAGCCGCGCCATTGGCAAGCGGCTCCCACGTCGACTCCACGGCCTACAAAATCGTCGACGGCAAGCTGGTGGTGTCGCTGAAGAACGGTAACGAAACCGGCCTGCGCGACAACGCAAAACTCATCGGTTTCCAGGGCGATACCAACGCCCCGATCGCGATCCTGCTGAAAAACAACGGCCTGCATTTCGAAATCCAGATCGACGCCAGCACCCCGGTCGGCCAGACCGATGCCGCCGGCGTCAAAGACATTCTGATGGAAGCCGCGCTGACCACCATCATGGACTGCGAAGACTCCGTGGCCGCCGTCGATGCCGACGACAAAGTGGTGATCTATCGCAACTGGCTCGGCCTGATGAAGGGCGATCTGTCCGAAGAAGTCGCCAAGGGTGGCCAGACTTTCACCCGCACCATGAACCCGGATCGCACCTACACCAAGGTCGACGGCAGCGAACTGACCCTGCACGGTCGCTCGCTGTTGTTCGTGCGTAACGTCGGCCACCTGATGACCATCGACGCCATCCTCGACAAACATGGCAACGAAGTGCCGGAAGGCATCCTCGACGGTCTGGTGACGTGCCTGGCGGCGCTGCACAACCTGAACGGCAACACCTCGCGCAAGAACACCCGCACCGGTTCGATCTACATCGTCAAACCGAAGATGCACGGCCCGGAAGAAGCGGCGTTCACCAACGAATTGTTCGGCCGCATCGAAGACGTGCTGGGCCTTGCGCGCAACACCCTGAAAGTCGGGATCATGGACGAGGAGCGCCGCACCACGGTCAACCTCAAGGCCTGCATCCAGGCAGCCAGCGCGCGCGTGGTGTTCATCAACACCGGTTTCCTCGACCGCACCGGCGACGAAATCCACACCTCCATGGAAGCCGGCCCGATGGTGCGCAAGGCCGACATGAAGGCGGAGAAATGGATCGGCGCCTACGAGAACTGGAACGTCGACATCGGCCTGAGCACCGGCCTGCAAGGTCGCGCGCAGATCGGTAAAGGCATGTGGGCCATGCCGGACCTGATGGCCGCGATGCTCGAGCAGAAAATCGCTCACCCGCTGGCCGGCGCCAACACCGCCTGGGTGCCATCGCCGACCGCCGCCGCGCTGCACGCGCTGCATTACCACAAGGTCGACGTGTTCGCCCGTCAGGCCGAACTGGCCAAGCGTGCCCGCGCTTCGGTGGACGACATCCTGAGCATCCCGCTGGCGGTCAACCCGAGCTGGACGCCAGAGCAGATCCGGAACGAACTGGACAACAACGCCCAGGGCATTCTCGGTTACGTGGTGCGCTGGATCGACCAGGGCGTGGGTTGCTCGAAAGTACCGGACATCAATGACGTCGGCCTGATGGAAGACCGTGCGACGCTGCGCATCTCCAGCCAGCACATCGCCAACTGGCTGCGCCATGGTGTCGTCACCCAGGCGCAAGTGATGGAAAGCCTCAAGCGCATGGCGCCGGTGGTGGATCGTCAGAACGCCAACGACCCGTTGTATCGCCCCCTGGCCCCGAACTTCGACAGCAATATCGCCTTCCAGGCAGCGGTCGAACTGGTGGTCGAAGGCACCAAGCAGCCGAACGGTTATACCGAGCCGGTCCTGCACCGTCGCCGTCGTGAGTTCAAGGCTGCCAACGGCCTGTAATTTGCGCTGATGCCGGATCTGAAAAAGCCCTGATCACTGGATCAGGGCTTTTTTGTGCGTTCGGCTCGGGTTTCGTGGTGTGCCTTCGATCCAGCCCTCTCCCTCGGGAAAGCGCCGGTGAGAGGGGTTTTCAGGGTTCGATGCCGAGTTCGCGCTTGACCAACCCCAGCAACTTCTTCGTATCAATCGGCTTGAGCAGAAAATCCACCACGCTCAAATGCATCGCCGCGATGGCGTCCTTCACCGAGGCGTCCCCGGACACAATAATGATCGGCAATGCGGCGCGCTCAGACTCACGCACCCGCCGAATCAGCTCCAGCCCCCCCACATGGCCCATTCGCAAATCGGTAATCACCAGCCCGATCCGTCGCTTGTTGTCCGTATCGGGCATCAACATCCTTAACGCCTCTTCACCACTGGCGGCCGTCACGCAGTCGATTTCATCCAGCCCCAGAATCTCCGCCAGCAACTCCCGAGCGTCCTTGTCGTCATCGACGATCAATACGCGCTGCGGAGGCAACTCGGGCTCAAACATGATGTCCCGAAGTGCCTCCTGTTCGGCATCGCTCAAAATATCGTGGTCGGACATGGCGTTCTCTACGTTTTCAAAATCAATCCCCTGGCACAGTGGTCAGACATCGTTGGGCAGAGCTTCAATGTGCACTTCGTCGGATTTTTTTCCAAGGGGGCGAACCGAGGAAATTCCGAGTATTTGCGTAGGGCATCTCCGAAAACGCCCGACGGTCGTGAAAATCTAGACTTACGTCCAATGGGCACTCTGCGCGCGGGAGCCGACCATGGCTGCAACGACCCGACAACAACAATTCGAACAAGACTGCGGTAATGGTTATGAGTAAAGCGGACGCCTTCATCCAGGCAGGGAAAACCGCGGTGTTGCAGAACATTCAGGGCACCTTGCAATTCCTCCAGCGTTTCCCGCCCTTCAATCAGATGGAGCATGCCCACCTGGCCTATCTGGTGGAGCAATGCCAACTGCGCTTCTACGGCCAGGGCGAGAGCATCATCAAACCCGCCGACGGGCCGGTCGAACACTTCTACATCGTCAAGCAGGGCCGGGTGGTCGGCGAGCGTCCGCACACGGCCAAGGGCGGCACCGAAACCACTTTCGAGATCACCACCGGCGAATGCTTTCCCCTCGCCGCACTGCTCGGTGAACGGGCGACCCGCACCGAACATCTGGCCGGCGAAGACACCTTCTGCCTGCAATTGAACAAACTGGCGTTCATCAAGTTGTTCGCCCTCTCCGGCACGTTCCGCGACTTTGCCCTGCGCGGGGTCAGCAGCCTGCTCGATCAGGTCAATCAGCAAGTCCAGCAGAAAGCCGTGGAAACCCTCGGCACCCAGTACTCGCTCAATACCCGCCTGGGCGAACTGGCCATGCGTCATCCGGTGACGTGCAGCCCCGCCACCCCGCTGCGCGAAGCGGTGAAGCTGATGCACGAACAGCAGGTCGGCAGCATCGTCGCGGTAGACGAACACAAGGCGCCGCTGGGGATCTTCACCTTGCGCGACCTGCGCCATGTGGTCGCCGAAGGGGTCGGCGATTTCAGCGAGCCCCTCGAACGCCACATGACCCATTCGCCGTTCTACCTGTCACCGGATCACAGCGCCTTCGACGCGGCGATTGCGATGACCGAGCGGCACATCGCCCACGTCTGCCTGGTCAAGGATCAGCGCCTGTGTGGCGTGGTGTCCGAGCGCGATCTGTTCTCGCTGCAACGGGTCGACTTGGTGCATCTGGCGCGGACCATCCGCAGCGCGCAGCGGGTCGAGCAACTGGTGAACCTGCGCGGCGAAATCGGCCAACTGGTGGAACGGATGCTCGCCCACGGTGCGTCCTCGACCCAGATCACCCACATCATCACCCTGCTCAACGACCACACCGTGTGCCGGGTGATCGAGCTGACCCTGGCCGAAAAAGGCGACCCCGGCGTGCCGTTCAGCTGGTTGTGTTTCGGCAGCGAGGGCCGGCGCGAGCAGACCCTGCACACCGATCAGGACAACGGCATTCTGTTCGACGCGCGGGACGCGGCCCATGCGGCGGAGATTCGCGGCAAGCTGCTGCCGATCGCCCAGCAGATCAACCACAGCCTGGCGCTCTGCGGTTTTACCCTGTGCAAGGGCAACATCATGGCCGGCAATCCGCAACTGTGTCTGTCCCGCGCTGAATGGGCCAGGCGTTTTGCCGCGTTCATCCGCGAGGCGACGCCGGAAAACCTGCTGGGCTCGAGCATCTATTTCGACCTGCGCGTGGTCTGGGGCGACGAACAGAGCTGCGAGCAACTGCGGCGCGGGATTCTCGATCAGGTCGGCGACAACCGGCTGTTCCAGCGCATGATGGCCGAGAACGCCTTGCGCAACCGCCCGCCCGTGGGGCGCTTCCGCGAATTCGTGCTGGCGCGCAAGAACGGCGAGAAAGCCACTCTGGACCTCAAGACCCAGGGCCTGACCCCCTTCGTCGACGGCGCGCGCCTGCTGGCCCTGGCCAATGGCATCGACGCCAACAACACCCTGGAACGCTTCCGGCAACTGGTGGACAAAGAAGTCATCGAACGGCTGGATGGCGCGGCCTATGAAGAGGCCTACCACTTCATCCAGCAGACCCGCATGCAGCAGCATCAGATCCAGACCCGGGAAAACCTGCCGTATTCGAACCGGGTCGATCCCGACAGCCTCAATCATCTGGATCGGCGCATCCTGCGCGAATCCCTGCGCCAGGCCCAACGCCTGCAAAGCAGCCTGACCTTGCGGTATCAGCTATGAGCCTGTTCTCGTGGCTGCGCCCGGCCGGCCCGGCGCTGTCGAGTGAGCAGCAACAACGGCTGGCGAACCTGCCGGCCATCCCCGAACTGAGCGAATGCAGCCTGCGCGAACAGCGCTGGGTAGTGCTGGACCTGGAGACAACCGGGCTGAACCTGAACAAGGATCGGGTGCTGTCGATCGGCGCGGTGGTGATCGAGGACGGGGCAATCGATTTCAGCCAGCAGTTCGAACGCACCCTGCAATGCCGTGAGCTGAAACTCAGCCCCAGTGTGTTGCTTCACGGCCTGGGGCCGAGTGCGATTGCCGCCGGCAGTGAACCCGCCGAAGCGTTGCTGGACTTCATGGAGTTTGTCGGCGACAGCCCGGTGCTGGCGTTTCATGCGCCGTTCGATCAACACATGCTCGGCCGCGCCTTGAAGGAACACCTGGGGTACAAGTTGCAGCAGGTGTTCCTTGATGTGGCGGACATCGCGCCGCTGGTCTGCCCGCAGGCGCATATCCGAGAGGCCGGTCTGGATGACTGGATCGACTGGTTCAGGCTCGAAGTCTTCGAGCGCCACAACGCAAGCGCCGATGCACTGGCAACGGCGGAGCTGGCGTTGATTCTGTTCAGCAAGGCGCGGGGCCAGCAGATTCATAGCCCACTGAACCTTCAGCAACGGTTGAGCCAATGGAAGCGGCGGCAGCAGGCGCCTTCGTTCTGATCACTCGCCCGGCTTGAGACCCACCCCAGCCCTCTCCCCCAAGGGGGCGAGGGGGAGCCTATCTTCATACCGCTTAAAACTGCATTCGACTCGGAATTGCAGGTCGGCGTATTTGCAGAATCCCCCGGTCAGTCCCCTCTCCCTCCGGGAGAGGGCTAGGGTGAGGGGCCTTTCCTGAATCACCACCTGACCAGTGGCCAATTGCTAACCATTCCCACCTCTGCCAGAATCGCGAACAATTCTCGTTGGTTAACTCTTCCCAATCGGTGATGTCCGGTGTCGTCAGTCCCAAGCCCCCAGAGTGAGCTCGTCGGTGCGTTGTATCGCGACCATCGCGGTTGGCTGCTGGCCTGGCTGCGGCGCAATGTGGCCTGCCCGCAACGCGCCGAAGACCTGAGCCAGGACACCTTCGTGCGCCTGCTCGGCCGCGACGAGTTGCCCGCTCCCCGCGAGCCCCGGGCCTTTCTGGTGGCCATCGCCAAAGGTCTGCTGTTCGACTATTTCCGTCGCGCGGCGCTGGAGCAGGCCTACCTCACCGAACTGATGCTGATTCCCGAAGGCGAGCAACCGTCGCTGGAAGAGCAGCAACTGATCATCGAAGACCTCAAGGCCATCGACCGGATGCTCGGCCAATTGTCAACCAAGGCCCGCGCCGCGTTCCTCTATAACCGTCTCGACGGTCTCAGCCATGCCGAGATCGCCGAGAAACTTGGCGTATCGGTGCCACGGGTACGGCAATACCTGGCCCAGGGCATTCGCCAGTGCTACATCGCCCTCTACGGCGAGCCGACATGAGTCCGGCCAGCTCCAGACCGGTGCCGGCCCATGTGCTGGACGCGGCGATTGCCTGGCAACTGACCCTGGACTCCAGCAGCCCGCTGGAGCGCGAGGAGTTCGCCAAGTGGCATGCCGCCAGCGAGGAACACGCTCGCGCCTGGCGTCAGCTGGGCATGCTCGACCAGCGCTTCAGCGTCGCCAACGGCCCGGCGCGCACCGCGCTGCTGCAATCGCGCGAGGGCATTCGTCGCCGGGTGCGCAAGATCGGCAGTGGTCTGGCCAGCGTGGTGGCGGTGATCGCATTGGGGTTGTTCGTCAGTGAACGTTATCTGCCGCTGGATTACTGGCTGGCCGACCAGCGCACCGCCACCGGCGAACAGCGCACCGTGCGTCTGGCCGACGGCACCCTGCTCAACCTCAACACCCACAGCGCGGTGGATGTGCGCTTCGATGACAAGCAGCGACTGATCGTGTTGCAGGAAGGCGAAATTCTCGTCGAGACCGGCCACGGCGATGCGCGGCCGTTCATTGTCGAAACCCGCGAAGGCAGCATGCGCGCGCTGGGTACGCGGTTCCTGGTCAAGCGCGAGGAACAGGGCACGCGGCTCAGCGTGTTGCAGTCGGCGGTGGCGGCGCATCCACAAGCCGATCCGCAGGAGCAGATCCTGCGCGAAGGCCAGCAGGTGTTGATCCGCAACACCGGCCTGGAACCGGTGGTCGCGCTCAACCCCGGCGCCGACGCCTGGACCCGTGGAATGCTGGTGGTGGACAACGCGCGACTGGAAGATCTGGTCCATGAACTCGGGCGCTATCGTCGCGGCCACCTTGGCGTGGCGCCGGACGTGGCGGATCTGCGCATCACCGGCAGTTTCCCGCTGCACGATACCGACAAGGCCCTGAGCGCCCTGCTGCCGACCCTGCCGGTGCAGATCGAGCAGCACACGCCGTGGTGGGTCACCGTGGCGAAGGCCGATGCCAAACCCTGAGGCACCCGGCGCCTGATCGACCGCCCTCGCCGGCAAACCCGCTCTCACAGGATTGTGTTGTTTTTTGTGGGAGCGGGCTTGCCCGTGAAAGGGCCGTCTGTCGCACCGCAGACGGCCGGTCGACCTGATAAAAAAAATTTTCATCCCGCCCTATCACTTTTCGATTCTCGTCCGGCACACAGGCAATTGAGAAATATTTCCATTCAGGAGCCGCCGTATGTCCCGTTCGCTAGACACCTTGTTGCGCCCCAGTTTGCTGGCAGTCGCCATTGCCCTTTGCACTCCGCTGGCCAGCAGCCAACTGATCGCCGCTGAGCAGGCGTCCAGCGTGCGCGCCTACAACCTGCCGGCCGCGCCGCTGTCCAGCACCCTGAACCAGATCGCCAGCCAGGGCGGCCTCGCGCTGTCGCTGAATCCGTCGCTGGCGGCGGGCAAGACTTCGGCCCCGGTCAACGGTCAGTACGACGCCGTCGGCGCCCTGCGCGCGGCCCTGCAAGGCACCGGTCTGCAACTGGAGCAAAGCAGCACCGGCACCTACACCCTGGTGGCCGTGCCGGAAGGCGTGGTGGCGCTGCCGGAAACGTCGGTGATCGGCGTGGAAAACACGGAAAGCGCCTGGGGTCCGGTGGAAGGCTACACCGCCACCCGTACCGCCGCCGGCACCAAGACCGACACCGCGCTGGTTGAAGCTCCGCGCTCGATCTCCGTGGCGACCCGCCAGCAAATGGACGACCGCAGCGTGCACAGCCTCGATGACGCCGTGCGCTACATGCCGGGCATCACCGCCAGCAGCTATGGCAGCGACACCCGTATCGACTGGTTGCGCGTGCGCGGGTTCGAACCGACCCAGTTCCTCGATGGCCTGCCGCTGCCACGCGGTATCTACGCCAACCCGAAACCGGAAACCTGGAACCTTGATCGTCTCGCCCTGCTGCGCGGCCCGGCTTCTTCGGTGTACGGCCAGACCCCGCCGGGTGGCCTGCTAGACATGGTCAGCCGTCGTCCAAGCGCCGAAGCCAGCAGCGAAATCCAGTTGCAATACGGCAGCGACAATCACCGTCAGATCAACTTCGCCAGCACCGGCAAGATCGATGACGCCGGCCAGTTCCTCTACGGCATCAGCGGTGTGGTGCGCGACAGCGACACGCAGATCGACCACATCGAAAACAAGCGCTACAACATCGCGCCGAGCCTGACCTGGAATATCGACGACGACACCAGGCTGACCTTGCTCACGCAATTCACCCGCGACGATACCGGGGTCACCAGCCAGTTCTACCCGATCCAGGGCACCAAGATCGACATGCCGTTCGGCAAGATTTCCCACCACAAAAACCTGGGCGATCCTGACTATGACTTCTACGACCGCACCTACTACGCGCTCGGGTATGCCTTCGAGCATCGCCTCAACGACGTCTGGCAGTTCAAGCAGAACCTGCGTTACACCAAGTCGGACCTGTCGTTCCAGACCGTCACCGTCAACAGCTACAACCCGTCGTTCGCCGGTTTCACCGTAGACGACCAGGGCAATGTCGGGCGTGGCACCACCAACGTCGACGAAGACATCAGCCAGTTCGCCGTGGACAACAACTTCCAGGCCGACTTCGCCACCGGCGATATCCGCCACACCCTGTTGCTGGGTCTCGACCATCAGCGCAGCAACGACAATTACACCTCGATCTTCGGCAGCGCACCGGACATCAACGTCAACAACCCGATCTACGGCCAGACCATCGTGCGTCCACCGCGCTCCAGCGCGTTCTACGATTACGACCAGAAAACCTACCAGACCGGTCTCTACGTGCAGGACCAGATGGCCCTCGACCAGTGGCGCCTGACCCTCGGTGGTCGTGAAGACTGGGTACACACCAGCACCAAATTCTTCAACAAGGGCGATGCCACCAACACCCAGCGTGACAAGGCATTCAGCGGTAACGCGGCGATCAGCTACGTGTTCGACTCCGGTTTCGTGCCGTACCTGTCGTATGCCGAATCCTTCCAGCCCACCAGCGGCGCCGATGCCACGGCCACCGACTCGTTCAAGCCGACCGAAGGCAAGCAGTGGGAAATGGGCATCAAGTATCAGCCACCGGGCAGCAAGACCCTGCTCAGCGCAGCGGTGTATGACCTGACCCAGAAGAACGTCTCGGTCAACACCATCGTCAACAACGTGACCATCACCAGCCAGACCGGCGAAGTGAAAGTCAAAGGCCTGGAGCTGGAAGCGGTCTCGGACGTCACCGACAACCTGAAAGTCATCGCCGCCTACACCCTGGCCAAGTCCGAAGTGCAGAAAGGCGTCGACAAGGGCAACCGTCTGCAACTGATGCCGAACCAGCAAGCCTCGCTGTGGACCGATTACACCTGGCACACCGGCGTGCTCGACGGCTTCGGCATCGGCGGTGGCGTGCGCTACACCGGCAACACCTATGGCGACAAGGGCAACACCTGGCTGGGCAAGGCGAATGCCTACACCGTGTTCGACGCGGCGGTGCATTACGACCTCGGCCGTCTGGACAACAGCCTCAAGGGCGCATCGGTGGCACTTAACGCGACCAACCTGTTCGACAAGGACTACATTTCCACCTGCGATGGCTTCTACTGCTACTACGGCGACCAGCGCAGCGTCGTCGCCAGTGCCACTTACAAGTGGTAAGCAACTGAGCTGAAACAGACCCTGTAACCAGGCCGTCCTTCGTGGACGGCTTTGGTGTTTTTGAAGGTCCTGAAATGAAAAGTAAAACAATCCGGCGCTGGTCGTTCATCCACACCTGGACCAGCCTGATCTGCACCGTGTTTTTGCTGCTGCTGGCCCTGACCGGCCTGCCGCTGATTTTCCACCACGAGATCGAGCATCTGCTCGGCGACGCACCCGAGTTGCGCGAGATGCCGGCGGACACGCCGCACCTGAATCTGGCGCAACTGGTGCAAGCGGCGGAAAACCACCGACCGGGCGAGGTCGTGCAGTATTTCGGTTTCGACGATGACGAGCCCGACGCCGTGCTGACGATCATGGCGAAAACCGCCGGCACCGAGCCGAACTCCTCGCACACCTTCATGCTTGATGCGCGGACTGGCGAAGCGCTGGAAACGCCCCAGGCCAACGGAGGCCTGATGCTGTTCATCCTGCGCCTGCACGTCGACATGTTCGCCGGGTTGCCGGGCAAGTTGCTGCTGGCGTTCATGGGTTTGCTGTTCGTGGTCGCGATCATTTCCGGGACGGTGCTGTACCTGCCGTTCATGCGCCGCCTGAAATTCGGCACGGTGCGCCAGGACAAATCCACCCGCCTGCGCTGGCTCGACCTGCACAACCTGATCGGCGTGGTGACTCTGACCTGGGCGCTGGTGGTCGGCGTGACCGGCGTCATCAGTGCCTGCGCCGACCTGCTGATCGCGGCATGGCGCAACGACGCACTCACCACGCTGATCGCGCCGTATCGCGATGCGCCACCGCTGACGCAACTGGCCCCGGCCACTCGCCTGCTGGACATCGCCGCAGACGTTGCACCGGGGATGAAACCGGACTTCATCGCCTTCCCCGGCACGCGTTTTTCCAGCGAGCACCATTATTCGGTGTTCATGAAGGGCGGCACTCACCTGACCTCGCATCTGCTGACCCCGGTGCTGATCGACGCCAGCACCCTGCAAGTCACGGCAGTGGCCGAGCGACCGTGGTACATGGACGCCATGGGCATGTCGCAACCGCTGCACTTCGGCGACTACGGCGGCATGCCGATGAAAATCCTCTGGGCCACCCTCGACGTGCTGACCATCATCGTGCTCGGCAGCGGAGTCTATCTATGGGTGGTGCGGCGCAAAGCGGCGAAGCCGGTGCTGGAAACCACGGAGGCTCGCGCATGAAGCCGCGTCAGTCGAATTTCTGGAAGGTGTTCAGCACGCCGCTGGTGATTGCCCTGCTCAGTGCGGCGGGGCTGTTCGCGGCGTTGCTGGGGGACGGGATCTGGGATGCGTTGAGCTGGGTCGGCCTGGGTGTTCCGGCTTACCTGGCAATCAAGGGCCTGCTGTGGCGAAGCTGAATTCGGCGGTGCCGCTTCTGACCCCACATCAAGCCCTCGCCAGCCGCGCCGGAACTCACTAGGCTAGGCCCACTTGATGACTGCCGAGGAATGCCCATGTCCGCCCCCAGCATGACCCTGTATCACAACTCCCTGTCGCCGTTCGTGCGCAAAGTCATGGTGCTGCTGCACGAGACCGGCCAACAGGATCGTGTCGCCCTGCAGAACTGCGTGTTGACCCCGGTCAGCCCCGACGCCGCGCTGATCGACGACAACCCGTTGAGCAAAGTCCCGGCCCTGCGCCTCGCCGATGGCAACGTCATCCATGACAGCCGGGTGATCCTCGATTACCTCGACCAGCAGCATGTCGGCAATCCGCTGATCCCCCGCGACGGCTCGGCCCGCTGGCGGCGCCTGACCCTGGCCTCGATGGCCGACGGGATCATGGACGCCTCGGTGATCGTGCGTTACGAGCAGGTTCTGCGCGCCCCGGAAAAACACTGGGACGAATGGCTCGATGCGCAACTCGACAAGATCCGCCGCACCCTCGCGCTGCTGGAGCGTGATGCGATCGCCGAGCTGACCTGCCATTTCGATGTGGCGTCGATCAGCGTGGCGTGTGCGCTGGGCTACCTCGACCTGCGCTTCCCGGATCTGGGCTGGCGCGAGGCCAATCCGCAGTTGGCGAACTGGTTCTTCGAGGTCAGCCAGCGGCCTTCGATGATTGCCACGATGCCCAAGGTTTAATTCGCCAGGCCCGGCCCCCTCACCGGCAAGCCCACTCCCACCGTTGATCCAGATTCTTTGTGGGAGCGGACTTGCTCGCGAATGCACCACCTCGGTTCCACTGGCAGGAATCCGATAATCCGCGTCACCAGTTCATCACTCCAGCGCTGATCTTCGCGCAGCCCCAGCGAGCGGCTCATTGCACCGCTCCCAGATCAAACTCCAGCGGCTCCACACGCTTCTGCGCGATCCCGTACCAGTCCAGTTTGCGGGTCAGCACCATGAACACGCCCAGCAGCCCGAACAGCAGCAGCGAACCCATCAGCAACGCGTAGTCTTCGGCGCTGAGCAAGCCGTAAAGCAGTCCGTACAGCGCCGCCAGCCCCGCCGAAAAACTCAAGCCGTGGCGCACACTGTGCAGCACATGGCAGACGTAGAAACCAATCAACAACACACAACCACTGGCCGACAGCAGATACGCCAGGGCAAACCCGATGTGCTCCGACACCGACAACAGCAACAGGTAGAAGAACGCCAGCGCCACACCGACCAGCGCGTATTGCACGGGATGCACCGCCAGGCTTTTCAGCACCTCGAACAGGAAGAAACCGGCAAACGTCAGGACAATGAACAGCAGCGCGTACTTGATTGCCCGGTCGCTCTTCAAATACTGATCCACCGGATCGATGAAGCTCACGCCGAAGCTGCGCCCGTTGAAACCCTCGCAGTCCCCCGTCACGCAACGGTTCATCGCCTCTTGCAGGTTGGTGGAGAAAAACGAGGTCTGCCAATCGGCGTTGAAGCCTGCTTCGGTGACCTCGCGCTTGGCCGGCAGGAAGTTGCCGATAAAACTCGGATGCGGCCAGTTGGCAGCGAGGGTGACGCTGCTGGTCTTGCCCACCGGCAGCACCTGCAACGAACCGGTGCCTTGCAACCGCAGGTCGAAACCGAAGGCCAGCTCCGTGGCTTTGCTGGTGTCCAGCAGCGGCAGCGTGACCCGCACACCCTCGCCGAGCCAGCCCACCTGAGTGCCGGGCACGAAGTCCAGGCGCTGACCGCCCAGTTCGAGTTTCAGTGCGTTTTCGATCCCGCGAATGTCGCTGATGCCGACCGCAAGAAACGGCGCTTCGAACTGGTAGTCGGCGAAATCTTCCTTGATCCCCAACTGCGCCGGCAGCGAGAAATGCCCGTTGATGCGGTTGTCGGCATGAAACAACCGCGCCTCGTAGATGCCCCGGGCACGCAGTTCGGTCTGCACCTGACCATCGAGCTCGAAGCGCTCGGGCAGGAAATACAGACGCCCACGGGTTTCGCTGAGCTCTTCGTAGCGCTTGTTGGTTTTTTCGTTGGTTTTCCAGATATGGATCGTCTTGCGATACGGCACCACCATCACCGGGCCGCTCACCTGCTGGCTGTAGCTGGAGCTACGGGCGATGTCTTCAAGCACGCCGTCGCGCAGTTGCTGACGCTCGTCGATCATGCCATCGATCATCAGCAACGGCACCAGCAACACCAGGATCAGCAGGGCAATCGCCCCGAGTTTTATGGTCAGACTCTTGTTCATGGGACTCTCCCTGTTTCGATGGGCAGAGTCTGGTCGGGCTGTGTGGGGGGAATGTGAGGGCTGTGTGGAAATTGTGTGGAGACTCTCCGAACACAATCAAACCCCGTGGAAGCGGGCTTGCTCGCGAGGGCCACGACTCGCTCTCAAGGCAGGCGCAACTTCACTTCAACCCCGCCCTCGACATTGCTGACCGCCAGCGTGCCGCCATGCAACTTGACCACTTCTTCGACGAAGTTAAGCCCAAGTCCCGTGCTTTTGCGCCCGTTGTCCGGGCGCGGCAACGAGTAGAAGCGCTCGGTCAGCCGGGGCAGGGCGTAATCGGGAATCGGCGCGGTTTCATTGAACAGCCGCAACTCGACCAGCGCCCCTACCCGTTCGGCATTGAAGTGCAGCAGCCCTTGAGCAGGCGTGAAGTCCAGCGCGTTCTCCAGCAGATTGCCCAACGCCTGACGCAGCAGAAACGGCTCGCCAGTCAGTGAGATCTCCGGCGCAATCGTCTGTTCGATCCGCAACTGCCGGCTCTCGATCCGCGCCGTCTGCGCCTGTAGCAGTTCATCGACCAACGCCCCCAGCGGCACCGCGACACGCTCTTCCAGGCCCTGGCGCTGCTCGACCTGCGCCAGGTTCAGCAAGCGCTCGATCAACTGCTGCATGCGCGTGCTTTCGCTGTCGATGTTGCCGACGAAACGCTGCCGCTGAGCCGGCGGCATCTCGCCTTGCAACAGCTCCGCCGCACCGCGAATCGCCGCCAGCGGACTTTTCAGTTCATGGGTCAGCGTGTGCACGTAACGCTCGACGTAGGCCTTGCCCTCGAGCTGGGTGCGCATCTGCTCCACCGCTGTCGCCAGTTGCTCCAGTTCGCCACCGCGATAATGCGGCACCTCCACCCGCCGCCCCTCGCTGACCGCCTGGGCGTAGCCGGTCAGGCGATGCAGCGCCCGGCTCAGCCACCACGACAGCAGCGCGCCGAACAGCAGGCCGAGGCCGATCAGCCCGGCGCCATAAACCAGCAGGCGACGCTCGGTGCGATCGACATAGGGTTGCAGCGAACTGTTGGGCTTCGCCACCGTCACCACGCCGATAATCTGCCCGTTATCGCGGATCGGCGCGCCGACGTGCATGACCGAAGAGGCCGGATCGTTCGGGTCGCTGCGGGTGGAACGGGCACCATATTGGCCGCGCAGGGTCAGGTAGACGTCGTTCCAGCGCGAGTAGTCCTGGCCGACCGCGACACCGCTGGAGTCCAGCACCACGATGCCCTTGGCGTCGGTGACGTAGATGCGATGGTTGACCTGGTTTTTCGGCAGGCCCCAGATTGTCGCCTTCGGCTGGCGTTCGCCGTAGGAACGCAGCAATTCAGGCCAGCGATTCTGGCTGAGGGTGCCGGCCTTGAAGTCGTCGCGCAGGATTTCCGCCATCAGATTGGCGGTATCGACCAAGGTTTCCTCGGTGGACTGACGCACGCCGGGGCGGATTTCTTCCATGACCGTGTTGAGTACGAAATACCCGGTCAGGCCGATGAACAGCACATACACCAGGAAAATCCGCAGCCCCAGGGACATCAGCTGTGCCCCGGACTGTAGCTGTAGCCAAGGCCGCGATGGGTCTGGATCGGCTCGGCCTCGGCGCGCACCAGGCGCAGTTTGGCCCGTACGCTCTTGATGTGGCTGTCGATGCTGCGTTCGTAACCGGCGTCGGCCGCCACGCCCAGCGCGTCGAGCAATTGCTCGCGGCTGAACACCCGCTCCGGTTGTTCGAGCAGGCATTGCAACAGACGGAACTCATGGCGGGTCAGGCTCAGGAGCTGGCCGCGATAGCAGATCTGCACGCGCTCCGGATCGACGCGGAACAACGCCGTCGAGGCTTCGATCGGCGGGCGCGGTGTCATGCGTTTGAGGATCGCCCGGACCCGCGCCGCCACTTCCCGGGGGCTGAACGGCTTGACCACGTAATCGTCGGCGCCGATCTCCAGGCCCACGACACGGTCGATCTCGGCATCCCGGGCGCTGAGGAACAGCACCGGCACTTCGCTGAAGCGCCGCAGTTGCTTGCAGGTTTCGAAACCGCTGATGTCCGGCAGGCCGATGTCGAGAATGATCAGGTCCGCCGGAGTCTGGCGCTGATGCTCCAGCGCCGCCGCGCCGAGGCTCAGCCAGGTGGTGGTGAACCCCTCGCCCTGCAAGGCAAAAATCAGCGTGTCGGCAATCGCCGCTTCGTCTTCGACAATCAGGATATGGGGCATGGCGTCCGAGCCTGTGGTTGAGTGCGCGAACGGTGCCCCAAGCCTGACGTTACGTCAATCAGACCACTTGCATCAGCAGTCAGGCTTGTCGGCCGTAAAGCGCCGGGCCGGGTTTACCGCCGCGCCGAACTCGCGCAGGGCCTTGGCGCCGATCAGCAGCGGATAGTTGAAGTTGCTGCGGTCGGTCAGGTTGACCTCCACGGTACGCTTGACGTCGCCCAGGCACAGCTCCAGATCGACCACTGGCCGCTTGGTCACCTCGCTCGCATCGCGATCTTCGTCTTCCTCGTCGGAGCGGCTCTTGATCTTGCTGATCCGCGCGATCTTGTGTTCATAGACTTTGTTGCTGGCGTCCTTGGTGCCCAGGCGGAACCGCACCCAGTCCTCGCCATCGCGGGTGAAGGTCTCGATGTCTCTGGCCGAGAGCGAGGCGGTCAGGGCGCCGGTGTCCATCTTGGCCTTGAGCACCTGGCCGCCGATTTCCGGCAGCGCGATGTATTCGTAACGCCCGTACAGGGTCGGCTCGGCGGCCATGACCGGCAGGGCCAGCAGGGAAAGCAATGCAAGGAGGGATTTCACGGAGAGGGCTTCCTTGGAGAATGTGGGCGTCTGACGCGGGATTTTAGACAGTCTGCGGGGCATTGGTTCGCTCTTGAAACGCTTTCTCGGACAAGCCCGCCGCCACAGGTACGGCGCTGTCCTTGTGTGGCGCCAGTGCGCAAAGAGGAGTCAGCTTAAACAGCCAAAGGTGAAACATTTGTAACCCACGGTTTGGCCTGTCGCCCGAAGCTGCTTATCATGGCCCGCCCATCCGCCTTGATAGAGTCGTCTATGCGCCGCCTGCTCACCGGCTGTTTCGTCACCCTGCTGCTGTTGCTCAACACCCTGGTGCTGTTCGGCCCGCTGATGGTGTTCGCCCTGCTCAAGCTGATCCTGCCGGGACGCTTTCGCGATTACGCCTCGGCAGCGGTGATGTGGATCGCCGAGAGCTGGGCGGAAATCGACAAGCTGATCTTCCGCCTGTGCATCCCGACGCAGTGGGACATTCGCGGCGGCGACAACCTGCGGGGCGACACCTCCTATCTGGTGATCAGCAACCATCAGTCGTGGGTCGACATCCCGGCCCTGATCCAGACCCTCAACCGGCGTACGCCGTTCTTCAAGTTCTTCCTCAAAAAGGAACTGATCTGGGTGCCGTTCCTCGGCCTGGCCTGGTGGGCGCTGGATTACCCGTTCATGAAGCGCTACACCAAGGCCTTCCTGGCGAAGAACCCGGAGCTGGCGGGCAAGGATCTGGAAATCACCAAAGCCGCCTGCGAGCTGTTCAAGCGCCAGCCGGTGACGGTGGTCAACTACCTGGAAGGCACGCGCTACACCGCTGCCAAAAGCACTCAGCAGCAATCGCCGTTCGGCCATCTGCTCAAGCCCAAGGCCGGCGGCGTGGCGTTCGTGCTGGCGGCGATGGGTGAACAGCTGGACGCCATTCTCGACGTGACCGTGGTGTATCCACAGCAGAGGATTCCGGGATTCTGGGACTTGATCAGCGGTAACGTGCCGCGCGTGATCATCGATATCCAGACCCGTGAACTGGACCCGGCCCTGTGGCAGGGTGATTACGAAAACGATCCGGCGTTTCGTGAAAAGATCCAGAACTGGGTCAACCAGCTCTGGACCTTGAAAGATCAGCGCATCGCCGAACTGAAGGGCGAACAGCGCTGAATCAACTGCCGGCGCCGGTGCCCCAGATATTGCCCAGGCTGCTCAGCAGCGAGCCGCCGACGCCCTGCTGACCGAGGTATTGCAGGATCACCGGGGCAAACTGGCCGACCATGCCGCTGTCCATGCCCAGCGCGCCGAACGCGTTGTTCAGGTCGTTGGTGTCCTTGACGTTGCCCAGGGCGTTTTCCAGCCCGGCGGATTTACCCGAAGACCCCAGCAACCCGCTCAACGCAGCCAGATTGCCGGCACCGCCCGACAACTTGTCGATCCCCGGCACGTCCTTGGCCAGTTGCGAGTAATCGGTGCTGCTCAACTGATTCTTCGCCAGCCCGAGCATCGCACTGGTGCCACCGACGGCTTGCTGCGGCGTCACGTTCAGCGCACTCAGGGCGCTGAGCAGACCGGCGGTTTCCGAGGTCGGCGCAGCGGCCGCTGCCTTGTCGCCACCCTGCATGCCCGACACCGCGCCAGCCACGTCGCTCAGGCTGAACTGGGCGAATACCGGACTCGCCGCCAGGGTCATGAGCGATGCCAGGGCAAAACCGCGTGAAATCTTCATTCGAACATCCTCTTGTGGCATGAAAACCGCCCGATCGAAGGGCGGTCAAACTGCCGGTTTGACCGGGTTAGCGCCGGCATGTTCCGGTGTCCTCAAAGCATTTTCCATGTGCCCGTGTGGATAAATCGTGAAAGCGGCGGGCTTATTCCCAAACCTGATAACCAGCCTTTGGCTCAATCCGAATCGGTCAAAAAAACTGTCAGATCTGACAGTAGGAAACGCCCGACAACTTGCAGACCATAGCCATTCCTCACTTGAAAGCCCCGTAACGGAGTACACATCATGTTGAACAAACTGGCTGCCTGCTGCCTGACCTCGCTGTTCCTTGCAAGCACCGCCTATGCCGACACTTGCCCGTCTCCCCAGTCCTTTACCCAGGATGCCAGCGGACAAATCATGGCCGGAAAGAGTGTGGTTGAAGTAGACCCAGCGACCACGACGCTGGCCGAAGCGAAGAAGCTCGTGTTCACCGCAGCCCGCATCAAGGATCGAAACAACAATAACGCGAGAGTCATCTGCCAGTACGAAGACGGGAAACCGAAGCCGGATATCGGGGCGATTCTGACCGTGGTCGTCGGCAAGCCAATTACAGCGACCTCCGGCAATTGGAGCGGCGATGACTGCGCAACCAAAGATGGCGATGAGAAAAAGTGCTCATACAGTCATTGAGCGCCGCTTCGACCAATAAAAAAGGGCGACCTCACGGTCGCCCTTTTTTATTGCCGGTGACTTACGCCGCACTGAACAACTTGTGCGGGTCGATCACAAATTTCTTCGGCACACCGGCATCGAACTCGCCGTAGCCTTCCGGCGCCTGGTCGAGGCTGATGACTTGCACGCCCACCACTTCGGCAATGTTGATGCGGTCCCACATGATCGCCTGCATCAGTTGGCGGTTGTACTTCATCACCGGGGTCTGGCCGGTGTGGAAGCTGTGGGATTTGGCCCAGCCCAGGCCGAAGCGGATGCTCAGGCTGCCCATTTTCGCGGCGGCGTCCACGGCACCCGGATCTTCGGTCACGTACAGGCCCGGGATACCGATCTTGCCCGCCACGCGCACCACGCCCATCAGCGAGTTGAGGACGGTGGCCGGCGCTTCGTGTTTCACGCCGTCGTGGCCGTGACCACGGGCTTCGAAGCCTACGCAGTCCACAGCGCAATCGACTTCCGGCTCGCCCAGCAGCGCGGCGATCTGCTCGTGCAGCGGGGTGTCCTTGGACAGGTCGGCGATTTCAAAACCCTGGGCCTTGGCGTGGGCCAGACGGATCGGGTTGACGTCACCGACGATCACCACCGCCGCGCCCAGCAGACGTGCCGAAGCCGCAGCGGCCAGACCGACCGGGCCGGCACCGGCGATGTACACGCTGCTGCCAGGGCCGACACCGGCCGTGACGGCGCCGTGGTAACCGGTCGGCAGAATGTCGGAGAGGCAGGTCAGGTCACGGATCTTTTCCATGGCCTTGTCGCGATCCGGCAGTTTCAGCAGGTTGAAGTCGGCGTACGGCACCAGCACGTACTCGGCCTGACCGCCGGTCCAGTCGCCCATGTCGACGTAACCGTAGGCACCACCGGCACGGGCCGGGTTGACGGTCAGGCAGACGCCGGTGTGTTGCTCCTTGCAGGATCGGCAGCGCCCGCATGCCACGTTGAACGGCACGGACACCAGATCACCGATTTTCAGATTCTCGACGTCGCTGCCCTTCTCGATCACTTCGCCAGTGATTTCATGGCCCAGTACCAGCCCGACCTGGGCGGTGGTGCGACCGCGCACCATGTGCTGGTCGGAGCCGCAGATGTTGGTGGAAACCACACGCAGGATGACACCGTGCTCGATCTTCCTGCCGCGCGGATCCTGCATTTTCGGATAGTCGATTTTCTGTACTTCGACCTTGCCACTGCCGAGATACACCACACCACGATTGCCAGACATGCTTTCACCTCGCTGTTGTTTTTATGGAACCGCGTTGCCCAGGCAGGCAGCGCGTTGAGTGCTCGGGTACAGATGCTGAATATTGTGTTGCCTGTTGCGGCTCTTCGCGGGCAAGCCCGCGAAGGCGATCTAGAGAACGACCGTGCGATTGGCGTTCAAAAACACCCTTCTTTCGATGTGATACCCCACCGCCCGTGCCAGGGTCAGGCCTTCGATATCCCGCCCCTTGGCGATCAGGTCTTCGGGGTAATGGCTGTGATCCACCGCCTCGACGCCCTGGGCGATGATCGGGCCTTCGTCCAGGTCGTTGTTGATGTAGTGCGCGGTGGCGCCGACCAGTTTCACGCCCTTGTTGTAGGCCTGGTGATACGGTTTGGCGCCCTTGAACCCCGGCAGCAGCGAGTGATGGATGTTGATCGCCTTGCCATCGAGCTTGCGACACAACTCCGGCGACAACACCTGCATGTAGCGGGCGAGAATCACCAGTTCGGCACCGGCGTCTTCGATCACCTGCCACACCTGGCGCTCCTGGGCCGGTTTGTCGTTGGGGTCGAGCGGGAAATGGTAGTAGGGAATCTGGTGCCAGTCGGCCAGCGGCTTCAAATCCGGATGGTTGGACACCACTGCCGCCACGTCCATCGACAACTGGCCGATGCGCTGGCGGTAGAGCAAGTCGTTGAGGCAGTGATCTGCCTTGGACACCATGATCACCACTTTCGGCCGGTAGTTCGGCGCAGTCAGCTCGAAGATCATCCCGAACGCCTGACCGCGCTCGGCGAGGCCGGCGCGGAAGGACTGCTCGTCGAAACCGTCGGGCTGACGGAATTCCACACGAATGAAGAAACGCCCCGAGAGCCGGTCATCGAACGAGTGGTGCTCGGTGACGTAGCACCCCTGCTCGAACAGAAAACGCGTCACCGCATCCACGGTGCCGAGGACGCTCGGGCAGTCGGCGGTGAGAATCCATGTATCCGGGGCGCGGCTCATTGTGCGGTGACTCCTGTTCGTTGTGCGGGGTGTCAGGGGGACTTTTTCCCCTCACCCTAGCCCTCTCCCGGAGGGAGAGGGGACTGACCGAGGTGGTCTTGGATCTACACCGACCTGAATCACCGA
Source organism: Pseudomonas botevensis (assembly GCF_019145475.1). Classification (GTDB taxonomy): domain Bacteria; phylum Pseudomonadota; class Gammaproteobacteria; order Pseudomonadales; family Pseudomonadaceae; genus Aquipseudomonas; species Aquipseudomonas botevensis. Next base: position 662,748 of record NZ_JAHTKI010000001.1, on the reverse strand, counting down.
GTCGAACTCAGGTTCGAAAACAACACAGATCTGCTCCCTTTCCCCTCGCCCCCTTGGGGGAGAGGGCTGGGGTGAGGGGGTGGTTTTTGATCCTTCAGGCCTGGACGCTAAGGCCGTACTCGGCGGACGCATCCTGCAACCACAACCACCAGTAATCCGAGAAGCTGCGACGAATCAGCAGTTCCCAGGTGTCTTCGGCGGTGTGGCGAATCATCAGCTGCGACTTGGCGAACACCGTGCCCACGGCCTTGCCGACCGGGAAGTTGTTCGGGTGGACGTCATAGCTGGTGGACTTCATCAGCACCTGGCGCACGTTCGGGCCGCTCAGTTCAAGCACCTGCTGGCCGCCGCTGACGTTGACGATCGCGATGTGCAGATCGCCCAGCGCCGCGCGCAGTTTCTGCTCGGCCGCGAACTCTTCGCCGCTCGGCACGATCAGCAGCCACTCATCCGGCCCCATCCATTGCAGGCTGGTGTCACCCTTGACGATCACGCTCAGGGCGCCCGGCAGTTCTATGCCCAGGGCCTTGTGGACGCCAGCGGCGAACGCGGCATCGTGGCCGTCGCCACGCAGGGTCAGGTGGCCGAGGAGTTTCTTCTCACGCACGATCACGCCGGCGTTCTTGCGACCCTTGCCGACCAGGCTGGCGAGGTCAGCATGATGCAGCGACGACTCACCCTTGGCCCCGGTGGTCGGGCGTTGTTGGTACACATTGGCTGCGGTCATAAATCACCCTTTCTGAATTCTGTATTGATCGCTCCCACGCCGCGCGTGGGAGCGAACAGTGCTAGATGTTCTGGCGATCGCCTTTAGGATCGAAGAACACCGAAGAAACGATTTCCGCCTCGATCACGCTGCCGTCGGCCAGCGGTGCGAACACCCGCTCGCCCAAACGTTTCAGACCGCCCTTGACCACGCCCATGGCAAACGAATAACCGAGGGAGTTGTGCGCGTAGCTGGAAGTCACGTGGCCGACCATGGTCATCGGGATCGCCTGCTTGGTGTTGAACACCAGTTGCGCGCCTTCCGGCAGCCATACATTCGGATCGATCGGTTTCAGGCCCACCAACTGTTTACGCTGGTCACGCACACAGTCTTCACGGTTCATCCCACGCTGGCCGATCCACGAGAACGGTTTGGTGCGACCGACGCACCAGCCCATGTTCAGGTCGTCCGGGGTCATCGAGCCGTCGGTGTCTTGCCCGACGATGATGAAGCCCTTCTCGGCGCGCAGGACGTGCATGGTTTCGGTGCCATACGGCGTCAGGTTGTACTGCTTGCCGGCCTCGACGATTTTTTCCAGCACACCCATGGCGTAGTCGGCCTGGACGTTGACTTCGTAAGACAGCTCACCGGTGAACGAGATGCGGAACACCCGCGCCGGCACGCCACCGACCAGACCTTCTTTCCAGGTCATGAACGGGAACGCTTCGTTGCTCAGATCGATGTCAGTGACGGCGCTGAGCAGCTTGCGGCTGTTCGGCCCCGACAGGGTCATGGTCGCCCAGTGGTCGGTGACCGAGGTGAAGTAGACCTTCATCTCCGGCCATTCGGTCTGGTGGTACAGCTCCAGCCATTGCAGCACGCGTGCGGCGCCGCCAGTGGTGGTGGTCATGACGAAATGGTTGTCGGCCAGACACGCCGTCACGCCGTCGTCGAAGACCATGCCGTCTTCCTTGCACATCAGGCCGTAGCGGGCCTTGCCCACATCGAGCTTGGTCCAGGCGTTGGTGTACACGCGGTTGAGGAACTCGCGGGCGTCCGGCCCCTGGATGTCGATCTTGCCCAGGGTCGAGGCGTCCAGCAGGCCAACGCTGTCGCGCACGGCCTTGCATTCGCGCTTCACGGCGGCGTGCATGTCTTCACCGTTTTTCGGGAAGTACCACGGACGCTTCCACTGGCCGACGTCTTCGAACTCGGCGCCTTGTTTCAGGTGCCATTGATGCAGCGCGGTGTAACGCACCGGTTCGAAGATGTGCCCGCAATGACGACCGGCCACTGCGCCGAAGGTGATCGGCGTGTAGTTCGGACGGAACATCGTAGTGCCCATCTGCGGAATGGTCACGTTCAGCGAACGGGCGGCGATGGCCAGGCCGTTGACGTTGCCGAGCTTGCCCTGATCGGTGCCGAAGCCCAGCGCGGTGTAGCGTTTGACGTGCTCGACCGACTCGAAACCTTCGCGGGTCGCCAGTTCAATGGCGGCGGCAGTCACATCGTTCTGCAGGTCGACGAATTGCTTCGGCGCCCGTGCGGTGGCTTTCTCGTGCGGCACCTGGAACAGCGCCAGGGTCGGCTCTTCGAGACGGCTCAAGGCTTTCGGCAGCACCGCTTCGACGGTCTGGAAGCCAGCCTCGGAAGCGGCGCGCACGCCCCCTTCAAAACCGTCGGCCAGGGAATCGCCGAGGCTGTAGACGCCGTTGATACCACCCACGCAAACACGCTTCTGCGGTGCTTCGCCCGGTACGAAACCGAGGATGTCTTCACGCCAGATCGGCTTGCCACCCAGGTGCGACGCCAGGTGAACCACCGGGCTGTAGCCGCCGGAGCTGGCGATCAGGTCGCAGTCGAGCCATTCGCCCGGGCTGGTGACCTTGTGACCTTTGACATCAATCGCGGCCACACGGGCAGCGGTGACGTGCTTGCTGCCACGGGCCTCGATCACCGCGCTGCCGGTGAGGATGCGGATGCCCTTGGCGCGCGCTTCTTCCACCAGTGCACCGCGTGGATTGCTGCGGGCGTCGGCGATAGCCACCACTTGCAGGCTGGCGTCGAGCCAGTCCAGCGCCACGCGATAGGCGTGATCGTTGTTGGTCGACAGCACCAGTTTCTTGCCCGGCGCCACGCCGTAACGGCGTACGTAAGTCGACACCGCACCGGCGAGCATGTTGCCCGGCACGTCGTTGTTGCCGTAGACCAGCGGACGCTCATGCGCACCGGTCGCCAGCACCACACGCTTGGCGCGAACCCGGTGGATGCGCTGGCGCACCTGGCCGATCGGCGCACGGTCACCGAGGTGATCGGTGAGGCGTTCGTGAATGGTCAGGAAGTTGTGGTCGTGGTAACCGTTGACCGTGGCGCGCGGCAACAGCAGCACGTCCGGGGTGTTCTTCAATTCGGCAACGACGCTTGCCACCCACTCCACCGCAGGCTTGCCGTCGAGGCTTTCGCGGGAGTCGAGCAGGCTGCCGCCGAACTCTTCCTGCTCATCGGCCAGGATCACCCGGGCGCCGCTGCGTGCAGCCGCCAGGGCAGCGGCCAGACCCGCAGGGCCGGCGCCGACGATCAGCACGTCGCAGTGCTGGTTCATGTAGTCGTAGGTGTCCGGATCGTTCTCGGTCGGCGAACGGCCCAGGCCTGCCGCCTTGCGGATGTACTTCTCGTAAGTCATCCAGAACGATTGCGGATACATGAAGGTTTTGTAGTAGAAACCCGGCGGCATCAGCTTGCCGCCAACCTTGCCGAGAATCCCCATCATGTCGTTGTTGACGCTCGGCCAGCCGTTGGTGCTGGTGGCGACCAGGCCTTGATACAGCGCCTGTTGCGTGGCCCGCACGTTAGGAATCTGGGTGGCTTCGGTGGCGCCGATCTGCAGCACCGCGTTCGGCTCTTCGGCACCGGCGGCGAAGATCCCGCGCGGACGGGAGTACTTGAAGCTGCGACCGATGATGTCGACGCCGTTGGCCAGCAGTGCAGCGGCCAGCGAGTCGCCTTCGAAGCCCTTGTAGCTCTGGCCGTTGAAGGTAAAGCTCAGCACTTTGTTGCGGTCGATCCGTCCACCGTTGGACAGGCGATTGGTCTGGCTCATACCTTCTCTCCCAGCGCCGTCGTGGCTGTTTTCGCCGTGTCAGCCTTGTCGGTGAATTGCGGCTTGGTGCCGATCTTGTAGGTTTCGAGAATCTCGTAGGTCACGGTGTCGCGGGTGACGTTGAAGTACTGGCGGCAACCGGCGACGTGATCCCACAACTCGTGGTGCAGACCGCGCGGGTTGTCGCGGAAGAACATGTAGTCGCCCCACTCCTCATCGGTGCAGCTTGCAGGATCCAGCGGACGCGGGATGTGCGCCTGGCCAGATGCATGGAATTCCTCTTCGGAGCGCAGTTCGCCGCAGTGAGGACAGAAGATATGCAACATGGGGATTTCTCCTGTTAGTGGGCGACAGCCGCAGCGCCGTGTTCGTCGATGAGGGCGCCGTTGTGGAAACGGTCGATGGAAAAAGGTGCGGCCAGCGGGTGCATTTCACCCTTGGCCAGGCTGGCGGCAAACACGTTGCCCGAGCCGGGGGTGGCCTTGAAGCCGCCGGTGCCCCAACCGCAGTTGAAGAACATGTTCGGCACCGGGGTTTTCGAAATGATCGGGCAGGCGTCCGGCGTGGTGTCGACGATGCCGCCCCACTGACGGTTCATGCGTACACGCGACAGCACCGGGAACATTTCGACGATGGCCTGGATGGTGTGCTCGATCACCGGGTACGAACCCCGCTGGCCGTAGCCGTTGTAGCCGTCGATACCGGCGCCGATCACCAGGTCGCCCTTGTCGGACTGGCTGATGTAGCCGTGCACGGCGTTGGACATGATCACGCTGTCGATGATCGGTTTGATCGGCTCGGACACCAGCGCTTGCAGCGGGTGGGATTCGACCGGCAGACGGAAACCGGCAAGTTTCGCCATGTGTCCGGAGTTGCCGGCGGTGACCACACCGACGCGCTTGGCGCCGATGAAGCCCTTGTTGGTTTCAACGCCGATGCACACGCCGTTTTCCTTGCGGAAACCGATCACTTCGGTCTGCTGGATCAAGTCCACGCCGAGGGCGTCGGCGGCACGGGCAAAGCCCCAGGCCACGGCATCGTGACGGGCCACGCCGCCGCGACGCTGGACGGTCGCGCCCATCACCGGGTAGCGGGTGTTCTTGGAGCAATCGAGGTACGGGATTTCGTCCGCGACTTGCTTGGCATTGAGCAGCTCGCCGTCGACGCCGTTGAGGCGGTTGGCGCTGACCCGACGCTCGGAATCACGGATGTCCTGCAGGGTGTGGCACAGGTTGTAGACGCCGCGCTGGGAGAACATCACGTTGTAGTTCAGATCCTGCGACAGACCTTCCCAGAGTTTCATCGCGTGTTCGTACAGGTGCGCCGACTCGTCCCACAGGTAGTTGGAGCGAACGATGGTGGTGTTGCGCGCGGTGTTACCGCCGCCCAGCCAGCCCTTCTCGACCACGGCCACATTGGTGATGCCGTGCTCCTTGGCCAGGTAGTAGGCGGTCGCCAGACCGTGCCCGCCACCGCCGACGATGACCACGTCGTAGACCTTTTTCGGGGTCGGCGTGCGCCACATGCGCTGCCAGTTTTCGTGGTGGCTGAGGGAGTGTTTGAAGAGGCCGAAGCCCGAATAGCGTTGCATAGTCATTTACTCCAGAACGCTCAGCGATAAACCGGGAAGTCTGCGCACAGGGCCGAAACCTGCTGGGCGACGTTGGCCTCGACATCGGCATCGCCGAGGTTGTCGAGGATGTCGCAGATCCAGCCGGCCAGGGTCACGCACTGCGCTACCTTGAAGCCGCGCGTGGTCACCGCCGGGGTGCCGATACGCAGGCCGGAGGTGACGAACGGCGACTGTGGATCGTTCGGCACCGCGTTCTTGTTCACGGTGATGTGGGCACGGCCGAGGGCGGCGTCCGCATCCTTGCCGGTCAGGCCCTGACGGATCAGGCTGACCAGGAACAGGTGGTTGTCGGTGCCGCCGGACACTACATCGTAGCCACGTTTGACAAATACGCTCGCCATCGCCTGAGCGTTGTCGATCACTTGTTGCTGATAGGCCTTGAAGCCAGGCTCCAGCGCTTCCTTGAAGCACACCGCTTTACCGGCGATGACGTGCATCAGCGGGCCGCCCTGGGCGCCGGGGAACACCGCAGCGTTGAGCTTCTTCTCGATTTCTTCGTTGGACTTGGCCAGGATCAGGCCACCACGCGGACCGCGCAGGGTTTTGTGGGTGGTGGTGGTGACCACGTCGGCAAACGGAATCGGGTTCGGGTACAGACCGGCGGCGACCAGACCGGCGACGTGGGCCATGTCGACGAACAGCAGCGCACCAACCTTGTCGGCGATCTGGCGGAAGCGCGGGAAGTCGAGGGTCTTGGAGTAGGCGGAGAAACCGGCCACGATCATTTTCGGCTTGCACTCGACGGCCAGACGCTCGACTTCGTCGTAATCGATCAGCCCGGTGCTGGTGTCGATGCCGTACTGCACGGCGTTGTACAGCTTGCCCGAGGACGACACCTTGGCGCCGTGGGTCAGGTGACCGCCGTGGGCCAGGCTCATGCCGAGAATGGTGTCGCCCGCTTGCAGCAGCGCCAGATAAACAGCGCTGTTGGCGGAAGAGCCGGAGTGCGGCTGGACGTTGGCGTAATCAGCACCGAACAGTTGCTTGGCGCGTTCGATGGCCAGGGCTTCAACCTTGTCGACGTGCTCGCAGCCACCGTAGTAGCGCTTGCCCGGATAGCCTTCGGCGTACTTGTTGGTCAGGCCACTGCCCTGCGCCTGCATCACGCGCTTGCTGGTGTAGTTCTCCGACGCGATCAGCTCGATGTGATCTTCCTGACGTTGCTCCTCGGCGTTCATCGCCGCCAGCAGTGCATCGTCGTAACCCTGGATCTGGTCTTGCTTGCTGAACATCGCGTCTCTCCCAGCGGCATCTGTGCGCCATTCGTCTCGGTAAGGCACCGGCAATTCGGCGGTGCCCTTTTGATGCGATGGTATGACCGGCTTCAAGAGGTCAAATGCCTACGGACGCCACGCAAAGGTGCGTTTACGACATGGCCTGAAAGCGACAGTCTCTTCAGCGTCAGGCAATTGCCTGGCGAAGGGCGAGCAACAGGAGGAAATGCGCCGGATACAGCGCGTACGCCCAGCGACGCATGGGCGGTACTGAAAGCGACCTGGCGTGTCGCAACAGGAACATTCCCAGCCCTGGCGCGACCAGGCATGCACCAAGGCCAAAGATCGCCACGCCGTTGCCGAACTGTGCCGACTCGAGCAGCACCCGCCACTGATTCGCCGCCAGACACACCAGCCCCGGCAGCAGGCTGAAATACCAGGGCCGACCCATCACCAGCAGCAACGCCAGCGGCAGCAGCACGCCGAACAGACCGAACATCAGTCGCTCGGCAAACAGCACTGCCAGCAACAAGGCAACTGCGGCCAGCAGTCGCGAACCCGGCGCCCGGTCCTGCCAGCCCAGCGCCACCAGCAAGCCCAGCGCCAGGGTCGGCATGACGTTCAGGGTGTCAGGCTCGGGAATGTACAAACGGTAGGGTATTTCACTCACGGCGCTGAACAGCAGCAGCCAGCCCGGATACCGCCACCCGGTCTTGCGCGCGCCGCTTCGCGCCAGGTTCGCCGCCATCGCCAGGCAGAACCACGGGAACGCCAGCCGCCCCGGCACATACAGCCAATCGGCGCTGATCCCGACATATCGCAGGTGATCGAGCAGCATGCTCAGCAACGCCAGCCACTTGAGCAGATCCAGCGCGCCGTCGCGTCGGCTCAGGTGCATAATCGGCCAGCGTCCATGTAAAGTTCTGCCAGCGACATCCCGTGTGCTCCCCGGATGATCTTCGGTAAAGTGCGCACCATCATTGACCAACGCAGCGCCACAAGCGCCGCGATCACGGAAGCCGGCCATGACCGACAAGAGCCAACAATTCGCCAGCGACAACTACTCCGGTATCTGCCCCGAAGCCTGGGCTGCCATGGAACAGGCCAACCACGGCCACCAGCGCGCCTACGGCGACGATGAATGGACAGCGCGGGCCTCTGATTATTTCCGCAAATTGTTCGAAACCGACTGCGAAGTGTTCTTCGCCTTCAATGGCACCGCCGCCAACTCGCTGGCGCTGTCGTCGCTGTGCCAGAGTTACCACAGCGTGATCTGCTCGGAAACCGCCCATGTCGAAACCGACGAATGCGGCGCCCCGGAATTCTTCTCCAACGGCTCGAAACTGCTGATCGCCGGCACCGAGAACGGCAAGATCACCCCGGCCTCGATCCGCGAAGTCGCGCTCAAGCGCCAGGACATCCACTACCCGAAACCCCGTGTGGTCACCCTGACCCAGGCCACCGAAGTCGGCAGCGTCTACACCCCGGAAGAAGTTCGTGCCATCAGCGACACCTGCAAGGAACTGGGCCTGAACCTGCACATGGACGGCGCGCGATTCTCCAACGCCTGCGCCTTCCTCGGCTGCTCGCCGGCGGACCTGACCTGGAAGGCCGGCGTCGACGTGCTGTGCTTCGGCGGCACGAAAAACGGCATGGCGGTGGGTGAAGCGATCCTGTTCTTCAACCACAAACTGGCGGAAGACTTCGATTACCGCTGCAAACAGGCCGGGCAACTGGCCTCGAAGATGCGCTTCCTGTCGGCGCCGTGGGTCGGCATCCTGGAAAACGACGCCTGGCTCAAATACGCCCGCCACGCCAACCACTGCGCACAACTGCTGGCGGAGCTGGTCAGCGACATTCCGGGTGTGGAACTGATGTTCCCGGTGCAGGCCAACGGTGTGTTCCTGCAACTCTCGGAACCGGCCATCGCCGCCCTGACGGCACGCGGCTGGCGCTTCTACACCTTCATCGGCAAGGGCGGCGCACGCTTCATGTGCTCCTGGGACACCGAGGAAGAGCGCGTACGCGAACTGGCCCGCGACATCCGCGAAGTCATGTCGGCCTGACGCACCGCACGGATCGTTCCCACTCACAGGGAACGATCCCCCCGCTTCGTTTGCCCTGGTCTACATTGTCTGTCGAGCCTCCGCTCACATAACAATAAGCAGGAGCATCCGCATGTCGCTACAAGGCAAAACCCTGTTCATCACCGGCGCCAGCCGTGGCATCGGCCGTGAGATTGCGCTGCGCGCCGCCAGGGACGGGGCCAATATCGTCATCGCCGCCAAGAGCGCCGAAGCGCATCCCAAGCTGCCCGGCACCATTCATAGCGTCGCCAAGGAAGTCGAGGCGGCCGGCGGCAAAGCGTTGGCGTTGCAAGTGGATGTGCGCGATGAAGACGCGGTACGTCAGGCGCTGGCCCAGGCCAATGAACATTTCGGCGCCATCGATGCGCTGGTGAACAACGCCGGGGCGATCAAGCTCACCGGGGTGGCACACATCGAACTCAAGCGCTTCGACCTGATGCACCAGATCAACACCCGCGCGGTGTTGCTGTGCAGCCAGGCGGCCCTGCCCTACCTGAAAAAGTCCGCCGGGCACATTCTCAACCTGTCGCCGCCACTGAACCTGGCAACCAAATGGTTCGCCCAGTACAGCCCCTACACCGTGACCAAATACGGCATGAGCATGCTGACCCTGGGCATGAGCGAGGAATTCGCCAATTACGGGATCAGCGTCAATTCATTGTGGCCGCAGACCATGATAGCCACGGCGGCCATCGAGTTTCAGCTGGGCAACCGGGAGTCGTTCAGGCATGCACGGACGCCGGCGATCATGGCGGATGCGGCGCAGGTGATTCTGGACAGCAGCGGGCGGGCGATTACCGGGCGGTTGTTGATTGATGAGGAGATTTTGCGGGAGAGCGGCGTGACCGGGTTTGATCATTACCGCTTTGAGCCAGAGAGTGATGCGAAGTTGATGACGGATTTGTTTGTCGATTGATCAGTGTGCCTGTGAGCCCCTCCCCTCACCCTAGCCCTCTCCCAAAGGGAGAGGGAACTGACCCAGGTGTTTATCCGGGGTACGCCGACGTGAAATACCGAGTCGAACTCAGGATCTGAAAAGCTTACAAATCGGCTCCCTCTCCCTGGGGAGAGGGGTAAACCTAGCTCAGGGGCCGCCCCATCGCCGATCAGTATTCGATCCGCACATCCCCTTTAGGCACGCTGCAGCACGACAGAATGTACCCTTCGGCCTCGTCGTCCTCGGTGATCCCGCCGTTGTGATCCATCTCCACCTCACCACCCAGCTTGAGCACCTTGCACGTTCCGCAGATTCCCATGCCGCAGGCTTTCGGGATCATCAGGCCGACCTTGGCCGCCGCCGCATGCACGGTTTCGCCCGGGGCCACGCGGATGCTCTTGTCCGAGGAGGTGAACTCCACCAGATGCAGGTCCGCCGCATCGACTTCCGGTGCTTCCGCCGCCTGCTCGGCCTGCTCCACCGCATCGGCACGGGCCTCCGGTGGCGTGGCGCCGAAGGATTCCTCGTGGTAGCGCTTCATGTCGTAGCCGGCGTTTTCCAGCAGGCGCTTGACCGCGTTCATGTACGGCGTCGGGCCACAGCAGAACACTTCGCGCTCAAGGAAGTCCGGCACCATCAGTTCCAGCATCTTGTGGTTGAGGTAGCCGCGATACCCGGCCCACGGCTCGCCCAGGCCATGCTTTTCACAGATCAGGTGCAGGCTGAAGTTGTCGATCCGCGACGCCATGTGTTCCAGCTCGCGGTGATAAATGATGTCTTTCGGCGAACGGGCGCTGTGGATGAACGTCATGTCGACGTTGCCGTTGGTGTCGTAGAACCAGCGTGCCATCGACATGCACGGCGTAATGCCCACGCCACCGCTCAGGTACAGCACTTTCGGGCTCGGGAAGTCGATGGCGTTGAACAGCCCGACCGGACCGTGCACCGCCAGCTCCTGGCCTTCGTGCAGAGTGTCGTGCAACCAGTTGGAGACCTTGCCTCCCGGCACGCGCTTGATGGTCACCGAAAAGCTGTACGGCACCGACGGCGAGCTGGAAATGGTGTACGAACGCATGATCGGCTGGCCTTCGATTTCCAGCTCCAGGGTCACGAACTGCCCCGGCTTGAAGAAGAACAGGATCGGCTGGTCGGCCATAAAGCAGAAAGTGCGCACATCCCAGGTTTCCTGGATGACTTTGACGCAACGGACAATGTGTCGGCCATTGGCCCAGGTCTGGGTGGTGACCGGATTCAGGAAGTTGTTGGACATGCTGTTCTCCACGGCCGACTGCCGGCCTCATGTCGGCGATTTTGCGTATAGCGCAGACCGTCCGTTTACCTATCCGCGACATTGACATACTTATCGCGACCAGCCGCCAACCACCGGGGGTTGCGCGTCGGGAACAGATTGCACCATGTCGCCCATGGATAAGGTTCCGCCCGGCGCCGGCCCCACACTCGCCCCAACACAAAACGCTTTCCTTACACCTTGCGTAGCAACCCTGATCAGCCACTTTCGCGGCCACGCAGATGGCCTTGAGGAATACATCGATGGACGTCACCGCAAAAATCAGCCTGGGCGATCCGCTGGAACCCGCACGCAAGGCCACCGCACAAATGCTGCAAGAGCGCGAGCGCACCTTCTCGCTGCCGCAACCGTTCTACAGTGACGAGCGGCTGTTCGATATCGACATGCAGGAGATCTTTCAGAAAGAGTGGTTGATCGCCGGCATGACCTGCGAAATCCCGGCCAAGGGCAACTACCTGACCCTGCAGATCGGCAAGAACCCGATCATTGTCATTCGCGGCGCCGAAGGCGTGGTGCATGCGTTCCACAACGTCTGCCGCCACCGTGGCTCGCGTCTGTGTACCAGCGACAAGGGCAAGGTCGCCAAACTGGTCTGCCACTACCACCAGTGGACCTATGAACTGGACGGTCGCCTGCTGTTCGCCGGCACCGAAATGGGCGCCGACTTCGACATGAACCAGTACGGCCTCAAACCGGTGAACGTGAAGACCGCCGGTGGCTACATCTTCATCAGCCTGGCGGAGAACCCACCGGCCATCGATGACTTCCTGTCGACCCTGAACCATTACATGGAACCTTACGACATGGAGAACACCAAGGTGGCGATCACCACCACCTTGATGGAAAAGGCCAACTGGAAACTGGTGCTGGAAAACAACCGCGAGTGCTACCACTGCAACGGTTCGCACCCGGAACTGCTGAAAACCCTGCTGGAATGGGACGACGTCACCGACCCGCGCGCCGACCAGGCGTTCAAGGATCACGTCGCCGCCTCCGCCGCTGCCTGGGACGCCGAGAAAATCCCTTACGCCCACGCCAGCTTCGGCCTGCGTAACCGCATCGTGCGCATGCCGCTGCTCAAGGGCACCGTGTCGATGACCATGGACGGCAAACAGGGCTGCGCCAAACTGATGGGCCGGATCAAGAACCCGGACCTGGGTTCGATGCGCATCCTGCACCTGCCGCACTCGTGGAACCACTGCATGGGCGACCACATCATCGTCTTCACCGTGTGGCCGATCAGCGCTCAGGAAACCATGGTCACCACCAAATGGCTGGTCCACAAGGACGCGGTCGAGGGCGTGGACTACGACGTCGAGCGCATGCGCAAGGTATGGGACGCGACCAACGACCAGGACCGTCGTCTGGCCGAAGAGAACCAGCGCGGCATCAACTCCACCGCTTACCAGCCAGGGCCGTATTCCAAGACTTATGAGTTCGGCGTGGTCAACTTCGTCGACTGGTACAGCGAGCGGATGCTGAACAACCTCGGGGCCGAGCCGGCGCCTTATCTCAAAGGCGTGCCGGTGCAAGGCTAAAAGCAACAGCTTCGCGGGCAAGCCCGCTCCCACAGGGTACGGTGTACACCACCGACCACTGTGGGAGCGGGCTTGCCCGCGTATAGGCCCCTCACATTCACTGCATCATCTGGATGACCAGCGCACGCTGCCATCCTCGCCGATGAACTCCTCGAAAATCTCCTCCCCCACCAGCCTGATTTTCGCGTAGCCGTTCAGCACCCGATCCGGATACGACGGATCCTGCGCATTCTTCGTTTCCGAAAACAGCACCCGCGAATGCCCGTTCAACTGGCTGGTGGTGCCGTAGGGAATGGCACCATGCCCGGCACACCGCGCATGCAACCCGCCCTGCGTCGCGTAGACGATGCCGTTGTGCAGATGCCCCCAGTACCAGTAATCCGGCTCGCGGCCGAGGGCGTCGCACACCGGTTGATACAGCGCGGTCTTGTTGTGCCCGGTGATATCGAAGCCCTGGTGATGGCTGAGCACCATGAGCTTCTTGCGTTTGGGCAGCGCCTTCATCCACTCGATCTGCGGTTTGTTCAGGGTGCCGTCCATGTACAGGTTCATCACGTCCGAGGCGTACGCCGTGTCCAGCCCGACGATCAGCCAGTCGTCATTGACCATCGCGAAATAACTGGTGCCCTGCTGCCCCGGAAACCGGTGCGCCAGTTCCTTGAAGTAACCATGGGCGCCGCTGTACATCTCGTGGTTGGAATTGAGCGTGAACGAGCCGTGGGTGCCCATCGGCCAACCGGCCATGTCGGTGTCTTCCTGGGAATGGGTGCCGGCGTAATACACATCACCCAGGTGGATGGTGAAGTCGGCATTGGCCAGTTGCATCTGGTTGGCCACCGCCACCGCCGGGGCGTGACTGTTGAACGGTCCGGTGCCCCAGTCACCGGCAATCGCCAGGGTCACGTCGCGCGCCATCGTCACCATCGCCGGGTCGGTGCCGAAGGTCGCGTGATGGCGCAGGTTCTCGATCCACTTGAGCAGGGCCTCGCTCCACAAAAGATCCAGCAGCTCCCATTTGCGACAACCGAGCAACGTGCCGTCCTTCAACACCCGGGTCTGCAACTGATCGGTGGACTGCGGCAGCGGCGTGGCATTGCCGATGCGCAGGATCGACAGGCCGTGGGCCAGCTCCCACGGCACGCCCGGTTCGTCGTCCGGCAGATCGCCGTGCTTGAGCACGTACTGCGCCTGATCGTGCCCGCGCTGCAGCAACTTGATGATCGCTTCGAACTCCTTGGGCTCCAGATCGCTGATGAGCTTCATCCAGGCCATTTCCACCCGCGTGAGCAAGCCGTGCAGACGTACTTTGACCTTGTCGTATTCGTGTTTCAGATGACCGACCGCTGACATGGCGTAATCCTCTATCCGTAAGGGCTCACAGGGTTTTCATGAACTCGATCAGGGCGCGTTTATCGACGTCGGAGAGCGTCGTGCCGTACAGGTGACCGCTGTTGTGATTGCCCTCCAGGCGCGTGTCGTACTTGAAGTCGGCGGAGGCTTTGGCCTGGGCGCCGCTGGTGACGAAACCGACGTTGACCGGGTCGTAGATGTCGGAGCCGGTGATGAACACCTGCGGACGTTTTTCCGACGGTTGCAGCAAGTCCCACAGGGTCGGCACCGAACCGTTGTGCAGGTACGGCGCACGCAGCCAGACGCCATCGGTGGGGGTGTTGCTGTAGCTCTGGGTCTTGCGGTAGGCACCGAAGTCGAACGGCGGTTTCTTGAAGGTGTGGAACGCCGCCACCAGCCCGGTGGTGAACGAATCCAGCCGGTGCTGATCGGTGCCTAACTGGTCGATTTGGGTGGTCACCTGACCGGTGTCGCTGCGACCGAAGTCATGGCAACCGGCGCAGTTGGCTTCCCAGATCGGTTTGCCCTGCGCGACTTTCGCCTGATCCAGCGCCCACGGCCAGGCCGGTGCCTTGTGGCCGAGCAGCCAGTTGGTCACGCGATTGAAGCTTGGCGGCAGCACCGACTCCGGCGTCGCGCCCACGGCCATCGCGGCGGCGTAGTTGCGTTCGTGGATCTTGTTGTTATTGCCGTCCCAGTGCAGGTACATCGATTCCCGGGGTTTCTGGTTCCACACTTGCGGCAGGTCGACGGTGCCGATGGTCGAGTCATCCGGGAAGCCGAACACCACCATTTTCGTCGGGTTGAAGGTGTCGGTACGCCCCGGCCCCTGTGGCGGCCGCAGTTTCTGCCAGGCGTAGGCCTGTTTCTGCTTGAGCAGCGCAGTCTTGGCCATCGGCATGATCAGGTAGCGGTTGTAGATGCGTTCGAAGAAGCCCAGCTGAAACTTGGCATTGATCGCCGTCATCAGCGCATCGGTGGTGAATTTCGGATCACTGGCGCAATCGTAGGCGAACCACTGGAAGGCTTGCAGTTGCAGGGTATTGGCCGGGGCGCTCGGCACGTTGGTCGCCACGTCGCTGGCATTGGCCCGGTAGGAACCGGTGTGGCACAGCGCGCAGTTCGGCTCGACGGTCGGGTAACCGATCTGCCGCTTGGCCATGCCGATCGGCAGGTCGTTGCCGTTCTCGAACAGGAAACCGAAGACTTCCCAGCCTCCGGGCTTGGGCATTTTTTCCGGGCACATCTGCGGCAGCACGGAGAACAGGTAATACGGAATCCGCGCCTCGATGCCCAGGCCGATGGCGGCGTATTTGTAGTGATCTTCGTCGGAGGCGTATTGCTGCTCCGGCACCACCCGCAGCATCTGATACCAGGTCTCGTAACCGATGAACCCCAGCACCGCCACCACGACCAATGTGCCGACCTTGAACCCGTGGCTCTGCCAGCGTCGCGCCCAACCGGCCTTCCACTCGCGCCAGCCCTTGCACAGCAACGCCAGCGGCCGGTTTTCCGGGGTGTTGCCCAGGTACAGGAGGATGCCGAGGATCAGGAAAAAGCTCAGGTCACCCATGAGCATCGGCACGAACACCGAACCCTGGATGCTGGTGTTGATCAGGTAGATCCAGAACACCACGGCGATCAGCCGCGTCAGGACGCAGAGCCAGGAATGCACCACGTAGCGCGGCGCGTTGAAACCCGACGGCATGTAGAACACGCTGATGCCCACCAGCAGCATCCCGGCGTTTTCCAGCCACGGATCGGAGAGTTGCGGCGGCAGGCCGACCACCGATGTCAGCAACCCCGGCGCAAACAGCGCCGGGATCGCAAACACCATGTTCATGGCAATGCCGAGCCAGATGAAGCGTTGAAACCAGCGGATATAGCTGTCCATATCATCCATTTCCTTGTGCAGACCACAGAGATGCAGCGCCAGACCTGTCGCTTTCGCGAGCAAGCCCGCTCCCACATTGGAATGCGGTGCTCTTGTGGGAGCGAACTTGCTCGCGAAGCAGTCGACTCGGTCTGAAGTCAGCCGTTGGCCGTTTTCTCCAGGTGTTCAAGGATCAGTGGATACACATCGACCACCGCGTTCTTGCCGAACATGCAATCGATGTGGCCATAGCCCGGCACCACATGCCGGCTGTAGCGCTCCGGCCCGTGTTTTTCACAGACCCGCTGGTAGGTCTTGAGGGTACTTTCCGGCAGGTAGCACTGGTTTTCCGCGCCGCTGATGAAGCAGATCGGCATGGTCAACCGGTCGAAGTGCGGCATGTACACGTCGTTGCCCTTGAAATCCACCAGATGCCCTTTGCGCACGATCAGCGCCAGGTGCTCGAAGGTTTCGATGTTCGACTCGCCGAACAGCTCGTGCAGGTTGTCGTGCAGGGTTTCGTTGAGGGTGTCGTGGCGGTACAGCGAGGCGTACATGAAGGTGATGCGGTGGCACACCGGGTTGGTGCAGTAGCCCTGGGCCTCGATCCGCGCATAGCCATTGAGGGCCTTGTCGTAGAGCCGGTTGAACCAGTTTTCCTTGCTGTCGGCGTAAGCGGTCATCGATTTGATGCCGATGGCGTCGAGCATGCCCGGCAGGTGCAGGCCGGCCTTCAGACCGGTCGCGGTGGCAACCACCGTGTCGGCGGCAATCTGCGAGCAGACCACCGAACGCACCCCTTGCAGCCCCGCCAGCAGCGACATGAAGAACGTCGTCGCGCCGTAGCAATGCACCACGCATTGCACGTCTTTGGCGCCGGTCTGTTGCTGGATCTGCCCGATGGCAGCCTTGAAGTCGTACTGGGCGATCTGATCGCCGTTCCACTCCTTCTTGCTTGCCGGCAGCAGGATGCTCACCCGGAAATCCAGCAGCCATACGTCGTACTCATGCTTGCAGAGGAATTCCAGCAGGTTGGTATGGATGGTGTCGGTGGAAAAGATGTTCGAACCCACGCCCAGGCCATGGACCAGCATCACCGGCCCTTTGCTGCCGGCCTGATAGCGGGTCAGACGCAGTTCGACGCCATCCTCGGTGGGGAAGAAATGCACATTCGGCGGCGGCGCATCCAGCGGCCGTTTCAACCGTGGCGGCGCGTCCGGGTTGAAGTAAATGTCGCCGGCAAACACCCCGCCGTAGCTTTCCCAGAGAATCCCGGCGAAGAACTTGCCGAAACGCGCCAGGCCTTCAATGCGCTCACGCTCGTTGCGCGCGTTGAGCACTTTCATGGTGGTCATCTGCTTGGCGAAATCGGCGGGCAGGATGTGCATCACCCCGGAGCCGATCACCTCGCCGGTCTTGTCCGGCCCGCGATACAGCGTCACGTAGAGGGTGCTGGTGTCGTGCCAGATATTCAGCACGCCGTTGTCTTCCGGCACGGTCTTGAAGGCACTGAAGTAGTAGTCGTTGCCGTCCTCGGCGGTCAGTTTCATGTCGTATTTCATGTGCCGCGTATCGACTTGCTGCTCGTACTGCTCGAACAGGTTGAACACGCCATTGCTGGCGGTCAGCGGCTGCGGCGAGAGCATCGGTGCGTTGACCGTGCCGACAATCGTCGCGGCATGTTCCGGCTCCTTGATCATCCGGTTGAGGTCATTGGCGGTGATGGTCAGGGTGAAGTCGATCGGCGAATTGTCCGCCTCGCCGCGTTTGGCGGCGGCCTCGTAGACCTTCAGATCGTCACTTTGCGCAGCGGTGAAGGCCCGGGAGAAATAGCCCTTCATGGTCTCGGTGAACTGCACGCCGAGGGTCGGCGGCGCCACCGGTTTGCGCGGTGCCGACGGCAGGCTGTAGTCGATGTGCCAGCCCCGGTCGGCGGCCAGCAGGCCCATGTTGCGCTCGCTCACGGCGGAGATGGTCAACAGCGGATTGACTGCCAGCGACGTTGGAATCACTGCGCCGTCGGTCACATACAGACCGGTGTACACCTCGGTGCCGCTGGCTCCGCTGAACACCTGCCCCTTGTGGTTGACCACGCCTTGCGCGGCGTCCTCGCCCATCACGCAACCGCCCAGTGGATGCACCGAGACGATGCTGTGCTTGAGCAGTTTGGTCCAGATCGGGTTTTCCACCCAGACGCCGCCCAGGGCCTTGGTGCTCTGGTACAGCCGCTCGTTGCCGAGTTTGAAGTTCTCCTGCTCGCCGACGCCCGGCCAGTCGATGCGCAACTGATCCTTGCTGTCGAGCAGCATGCGCCCGTTGCCGCTGTCGTGGCTCATGATCAGGTAGGTCTGCATGCCGTGCAGCGCACCGTGATACGGGCCGCGCAGGAAGCTTTCGACTTCACGCTCCTTGTATTTGATCTTGCCGCCGAGGCTGGTGTCGGTGGCCTTGCCGATCAGTTCGGCAAACCCGGCCATTGCCGGCACCATCGGCCGGCCGAGGGCGCCGGGAATCGAGCCTTCTTCGATGACCATGCGGCTGCGCCAGTCGCCTTCGGTGCGCATGTCGATGATCGAGGTGATGCACGGGCCGACCGGACTCAGTTCCTTGGCCGAATGCGCACCAAAACCGATGCCGTTGATGGTCTGTTCGCAGTTGTGGCCGAAGCCGAGGATGTCGCCGTTGCCGCTCATGTTCTCGCCGAGCTGGCCGGACATCGCCAGGCCTTTGTCCCGCGAGCGCAGGAGGATTTCAGTAGAGCCGAGGGTGCCGGCAGACACCACGACGATGTCGGCCTTCACGAACAGGGTCGGCGCCGAGAACTTCTCGCGGCCGCTGTCCAGGTATTGGAAATGCACGATCCAGCCATCGCCACTGCGCTCCAGATGCCGCACCTCGGCCTGGCAGAAAATCTCTGCGCCGTGGTTCCAGGCGTCCGGCAGGTAGTTCATCAGGGTGGTGTTCTTGGCCTTGTTGTTACAGCCCGAGACGCAGTCGCCGCAGTGGTTGCACGGCAGTTGCTCGACGCCGACATGGTTGAGGTTGTTCGGCAGTTTGTCGAAGGTGACATTGATCGGCGGCCTGTAGAAATGCGCGCCTTGCTTGAGGAAATCCGCAGATTTTTTGTTGGCGTCGAGTTTGGGCAGGTTCGGTGCGCTGCTCGGGTAAGGATTGGGCTTGAGCATCTCCCGCGCCCGTTCGTAGCCATCCCTGAGCAGCGTGTCGCGATGCTCGCGCACTTCCAGCGGCCAGCGCGGGTCGTCGAAGACACCGGGTTCCGGCTCCAGCGAAACGTTGGCATTGATCAACGAGGTGCCGCCGAGGCCGCAGCCGACCACCACGTTCTGCTGGGCATTGACGTGCAGGTCGAACAGCCCGGTGCGTGAACCGATATGGCCGTCCGGGTCATGCACCTGCAATTCCTCGGTGGCGGCGATCATGGTGTTGGGGTATTCGCCGGGCTGGATCTCCCGGCCCCGCTCCAGCAGGCACACCCGTCGCCCGGCCCGGGACAACCGCGACGCGGCAATACCACCGCCGTACCCGGAGCCGATGACGATCACGTCGTAGTGTTCTTTGATCTCGCTGATAGGCGTTGATATCCGTGTCATGAGGGGGTTCCTCTCTCAGGCTGATGGGGCAACTCTGCGGTTGCCTGCAATCAATGGGCGAACGAGCACCTGGCCTCCGGTGTGAACCGGCGGCAGCAAACGGTTTGGGCGGAAATCCGGCGCTACAGACGAGCGCGCTGATTGGTGGCGCGACGTAACGTGCGCTTGCGCGGCGAGGGGCGATGGCGGTGCGGGCGGCTATCCATCATGCGTTCTCCCAGAACCTGATGTGGATAAGTGACGGCTGTCCTTGTGCCATTGCAGTGAAGACAGCGCAGGATTCGAAGTCAAGGCACGCTCTTAGAACTGTACGAAATGTGAGCAATCGCCATTTTGACTATGACGGACGGGGCTTGCCGGGTTTGGCGAACAAGTTATCCACACGTCCATCCACCGCTTATGGGGATAAATTGAAAATGACGCCGCTGCATCCCGCAAAAAAACCGATGCCCTGCGCAACCGGGCATCGGTCTTTAGCACTCCTGAATCGTTGGTTCACCAGTTCCACGAGCTAATAATGCTCTGCGCCAGCGAATAAATGCGGTTTATGTCGGAAGAGTCGGGCGGCCGCTTATAGTCGGGGTCAACTTTTATCAATAACTCATCGTATAAACGATCGATCCGTTCTTCGGTTCTTTTCTTATCGCGCTGACGAAGAACATCCAGTTTCGCTTTATTATCTACAAGCGCTCTGTTTTCTTCGAGATTGAATGCGCGACACCACTCACCTTCAATAGGATTAATGAACGGTGGCGGCCCTACTGGCTTATTCATCAGGAGAACCAGCCGGTAATCCAGCTGACCACCGAATTGAAGGTACTGGTAATTTTTTCCCAGACATTTTTCAGCCAATTAAGGATATTTTTTCCTACTTCGACAAAGAAGTCGGTGATCTTGTCCAGAACGGCATTGAACAAACCACCAAACGTTTCCATGAAGCCGACCACCGCATCGCCGCTTTGCGGAAACTTGTCTATTTGCGCAATGGCCTCATCGTACATTTTGTCGATACGCTTATTGGCCGCTTCCTGATCCCGCTTGCGCAGTTCTTCAAGCTTTTTCTTGTAATCCGAAGTGTCCGTCGAACCTGAATTCTCAAAGGCCTCCGTGGCCTTGGTCAGTTCAGTCTCGGACTGATCCGCCTGCCCTTCCCCGGCCTCCCGCGCCTTTGGCTCCAGATACCTCACCGCCGGATCATTGGAACTGTTGGTGCTGACGTAAAGACTGCGCAAATGAATCTGCTGCAAATGCGGGGACGCCATCAGCACACCACGCGCGGAGCCCGCGGAACGATGTTTGGCGTGAGTGCGCATTTCATTCAACAGTTCAACATACGCACCTTTGGACGGTGCGACCGCTGCGGCGGCAACGGACTTTACTTCGGACTTGGCTGCTTTAGACATTTCCATAACTCCTTGTAAATTGGGTGTTACCAGTTCGCCATATAATCGAGCATGCACCAACATCCTGGACAGGCTCGCCATTGCTTCCCGACATTTCACTCATCGGCAGCTGATATAAACTTCCAGATACGCGATATCGCGCCATTCAATCAGCGGCCATCAAGCGGAAAGCGTTTTATGGACAACGTTATTAGTTGATTCGCGTGAAACAATCCATTGCATGACTCCTGCACAGAGGCATGAGAAAAACGTGTTGAACAACCTTGTTCACTTCATCGCGAGGGAGATTAAAGTCGGCAAACAAAGTAATGTCAAACCGCCAGATATACGCAAAGGAACCTGAAGTTATTTGTATTTGCTATATATCCGGATACGCTGCCGCGCGCCGTTCAACAACGGCTGTGCGGGAAGCGCCTGGCGCCAGATATGAGCAAAGAACCCGGTCAGCGGGCGCGCTCCTCAGGCTGAATGTGATCCTGTTCAAGTTATCCACATTTAGATCCGCAGCAATGCTGAACAACCCGATTCTGCGTCCAGGTTTTACTGAGTCAGCCTCAAAAAATCCTCGACTTATCAAGAATCAAGGTTTTCCCCACGGATTGACTATTTTTTGATCTTTCCCCTAAACACCACGTTTTATAAGGGCTGTAGAGGATGGCGAACACCTTATCCACAGAAGCGCCAACAGAGATCGGGGGTAAGTTTCGCGGCGCTGTGGAAAAGCACCGCCGGCTGGGGAAAATCGAGGGCTCTGGGAAGGTTATCGAGCCTCGCAGCGGAATTTGATCGTTTTTTGAACAAACACCTGTAGGCCACGGACTGTATGGGTTACAGCCGATAGCGAACATCTTATCCACAAAAGCGCCAACAGAGATTGGGGGCAACTTGGATCGTCGCTGTGAAGAAAATATGTGGAAAAACCGCGAGTTAGCCTGGTTGTTTTTTGATCGCAGGGCTGGAGGGCTTGATTGGCGCGGGGTCGGGGGATAGGCGAACATGTTATCCACAGAGTCGCCAACAGGGATTGTGGGTAAGGTCCGGATTCGGGCCTGACAACAGACCGCTGCCCTCACCTCAGTCCTCTCCCCGAGGGCTGAGGTGAGGCACTTTGTCAGCGGACGACGCCTTCTTCAATCAGCAACTTGAGAATCGCCTCGGCCCCCGCCTGCGCCGTCACGCCCTTGAGCACCTGACCACCGCCGCCACTGGCCTTGGCCGTCGCCGCTTTCATCCGGTCGGCGCCGCTCTTGGCCTTGATCACCTTCAAGCGCTTCGGCCGTGGCTTGGCCGGTTGCAGACTCGCCACCGCCAGCAATTCATCGTCCACCACTTGCACATCCTGCGCCTGCAACACCCCGCGCCGGGCCGGGCCGTAGGCGCTTTGCCGAGGCTTGGGCGCGGCGTTATCCACAGTCGCCAGAAACGGCAGACGCACCTTCAGCCGGCGACGTTGCCCACGAGGCAACGCTTGCAGCACCAGCGCCGAACCGTCGCCGATCGACTCGACCTGCGCCAGCCCGACCACCAGCGGCCAGCCCAGCCCTTCGGCCAGCAGAAACGGCAACATGCCCGAACCTTCGCCGGTCTCCGCCTGGCTGCCGGTCAGCACCACCTGGGCGCCGGCATCGCGCAAATAAGCGGTCAACGCCGGCAACGCATCGGCGCCGGCCGGTTGCTCCAGCACATGCATCTGTTCCAGGCCCATGCCCAGATAGGCGCGTAGCGCCGGTTCGGCGATATCCCCGGCATGCAGCACTTGCAGGTTATCCCCGGCCAGTTGCAGGCCCAGTTCCACGGCACGCGCATCCTGTTCGGCGCGACGCGGCCGACCGGAGGTCGGGTGAGCGCCGATGGAGACGAGGCTGATGACATTGGTATTCATGACTGTGTCCTTCCCTTAAGCCGCATCGCGCTTGGCTTCATTGCGGTAAGCCGCCACCGCCGCGATCAAGGCTTGCAGAATCTCCGCGCTCTCGCCGATCACCGACAAATCAGCGCGCTTGATCATGTCGCAACCGGCATCGAGGTTGATCGCCACCACCTTGTCGCAGGCGCCGATGCCTTGCAGGTGCTGGATCGCCCCGGAGATGCCCACCGCCACGTACACCCGCGCGGTGACCCAGGTTCCGGACGCACCGACCTGGCGATCGCGAGCCATGAAGCCATCGTCCACTGCCACCCGCGAGGCGCCTTCGGTGGCGCCGAGTGCGGCAGCAGTCTCGTGGAACAGCGCCCAGTCCTTGACCCCATTGCCGCCGGAGAAGATGAACTCCGCCTCAGCCATCGGAATCGCCGCCGGGTCCACCGCCACCGCGCCCAGATCCTCGATCCGCGACAGGCTTCGCGCGACACTTGTGGACAACTCCACCGGCAGCGCTTCGTGGCGGGTTTCGCTGACCGGTTCCGCACATTCCGCCGAGGCCAGGATCAAGCGACCCAACGGCCGGGCCAGGTCTTGCAACCCGGCGCCAGCACGGCCGATGCATTCCTGATCCTTGACCTGCCAGACCCGCGTCGCCGGACGCTCGCCCAGCGCAGCGGCAAAGCGTCGGCCCAACTCACCGCCACCGCTGCGGCTGTCCGGCAGCAGCCAGTGACGCGGATTGAACTGGTTATCCACAGCCCGCAGGCCCTGCACCCGTTGTTCCGGGACATAACCGCTGAATTCATCACCTTCGAGCACCAGCAGACGGTCAACACCCGCCGTGGCGAAAGCGCTTTCCTTGTGCTCGCCGAACACCACCGCCAACACCGCGCCGTCGTTGCCGGCCAGTTGATGGGCAAGACCGAGCAGGTCGCGGTCGTGGCTGCTCAGGCGGCCGCCGACCATGTCCGGCACCACGCTGATGTAGAACGCCGGCGCCGACACCTGATGCAGCGGCAATTGCACTTCCACTGCCGCCGAGCGTTTGACCGCCCCACCCTGCTGGGCGCCGCTGCGGTCGATACGCTTGATGCCGTTGGGGCCGATGAAGCCGATCCCGTGCAGATTCTTGCGGACGATGCCGTTAGGCCCCATCCAGCTGTGTTGCGCCGGTTGCATGGCCGCGTGCAGCGGATGCAGACGGTTACGGGCGATCCATTCGGCGCGTGGGTCGCGGCGGATAATGTCACTCATCAATGCACCTCCGCAGGTTCACGTTTGGTCGCCGAGGCGGACTTCGGCGTTTCGTCTTCAAGCAACGCATCAGCCACCAGTTCGGCGATGTCCTTGATCAGCGGACGCGGCTCGACCACGCCTTCGAGCATCGCCGTGCATTGTGGACAACCCACCGCCACCAGTTCGGCACCGGTCTCGCGGATGTCGTCCATGCGCATGTCGGGGATCCGCTGCTTGCCCGGAATGTCGGTAATCGGCGCCCCGCCACCACCGCCGCAGCAGCGCGAGCGGAAGCCGGAGCGTTGCATTTCCTTGACCTCGATGCCGAGGGCGCGCAGTACCTGACGCGGCGCCTCGTACTCGCCGTTGTAGCGGCCGAGGTAGCACGGATCGTGATAAGTGACGCTGTCGCCTTTGTGCTGCCCGAGGTTCAGCGCGCCGGCCTGAATGATCTCCGCCATGTAGGTGCTGTGGTGTTGCACGAGGTAGTTGCCGTCGAAGGCGCCGTACTCGTTTTTCAGCACATGGAAGCTGTGCGGGTCGCAGGTGACGATGCGGTTGAAGCTGTATTTGGCCAGGGTCTGGATATTGCGCCTGGCGAGCAACTGGAACGTCGCCTCATCGCCGAGCCGGCGAGCCACGTCGCCGCTGTCGCGTTCTTCGAGGCCGAGCACGGCGAAGTCGATTTTTGCCGCTTTCAGCACTTTGACGAAGGCGCGCAGGGTGCGCTGGTTGCGCATGTCGAAGGCGCCGTCGCCGACCCAGAACAGCACGTCGGTGGACTTCTTGTCGCTGAGCAGATTGAGGTTCAGATCCGCCGCCCAGTTCATCCGCCCGCCCGGTGCGAAACCACCAGGGTTGTCGGTAGCGATCAGGTTTTCCAGGACTTCGGCGCCCTTGTTCGGGGTCGCACCCTTTTCCAGCGTCAGATGGCGGCGCATGTCGACGATGGCGTCGACGTGCTCGATCATCATCGGGCATTCCTCGACGCAGGCGCGGCAAGTGGTGCACGACCACAGGGTTTCGGCGTCGACCAGACCGTTGACGATCGGCTGATGCGGATTGCCCGAGTGCTCACCGATTGGCTTGCCGGGATACGGGCTGCCGGCAAATTTGGCATCGCTGCCGCCAGCCAGGCCGACGACCATGTCCTGAATGAGTTTTTTCGGGTTCAGCGGCTGGCCGGCGGCGAACGCCGGGCACGCTGCTTCGCACTTGCCGCACTGCACGCAGGCGTCGAAGCCGAGCAACTGGTTCCAAGTGAAGTCCTTGGGTTTTTCCACCCCCAGCGGCGCAGCCGGATCATTGAGATCCAGCGGTTTCAAACCGGTGGAGCGTCCGCCGCCGAAGCGCTCGGCGCGACGGTGCCAGGCCAGGTGCAGGGCACCGGCGAAGGCGTGTTTCATCGGCCCGCCCCAGGTCATGCCGAAGAACAGCTCCGACACGCCCCACAGCACACCGATCCCGAGAATCACCGCCAGCACCCAGCCGCCGAAGTTCTCCGGCAGGATCCCGGCCACCGGCAGGGTCACCAGGAAGAACGACGCGGAAAACGCCAGCAGGCTTTTCGGCAGGCGCATCCACGGGCCTTTCGACAGCCGCGACGGCGGGTTGCGCCGACGCAGGTAAACGAAGATGGCGCCGAAGAACATCACCGCCGACATCAGCAGCAGCGCATAGCCGAGAATGCGGTTATGCAGGCCGAAACCGTGTACCAGAATCGCCAGCACAATCGACGCCACCGCCCCGCCCGCCGTGGCGACGTGGGTGTTGGCGATGTATTTGTCCCGCGCCACGACATGGTGCAGGTCGACCATGTAGCGCTTGGGCATGGCGAACAGACCGCCGATCAGATCGACCTTCGAGGCCCGGCCCCGACGCCACATGGCCACCCGCCGCAACGCGCCGAGGACACCCAGGCCCAGGGCGGCAAACAACAGGATTGGAAGAAGGGTGTTCAACATAGGTGAAGCTCCCAAAGACCGCAGGGTCTTGCAGGTCGAGATGCCTTGTCCGGTCCCGTGGGAGCGGGCTTGCCCGCGAATGCATGCTGTCAGTCACATCTGCCTTGACTGACCCGCCGCTTTCGCAAACAAGCCCGCGCCCACAGGGTCATGTGCAAGCCTTTAGAAGTCTTTGCACAACCGCAGCGCGTCGTAGATCGCCGCGTGGACGTTACGCTGGGCCACGCAGTCGCCGATGCGGAACAGCAGGTAGCCGTCGCCGCTCTGCTCCAGGCATGGCTGCGGCTTGATCGCGAACAGGGCTTCGACGTCGATCTGGCCCTTGTTGCGCGAACCTTCCTTCATCGCGTAGTAGATCGCTTCGTCCGGGCGCACGCCGTTCTCGATCACCACCTGATCCACCACCCGCTCCTCTTTGGCGCCGGTGTATTCGTTTTCCAGCACCGCCACCAGCTTGTCGCCTTCGCGGTAGACCTTCTCCAGCATCATGTCGCCGGTCATGATCACTTCTTTGGGGTACATGCTGCGGTAGTAGGTCGGGAACGACGTACCGCCGATCGCCACGCCCGGTTTGATGTCGTCGGTGACGATCTCGACCTGGCTGCCCTTGTCGGCAATGAAGTCAGCGGTGGACATGCCGGTGAATTCGCAGATGGTGTCGTAGACCAGCACGTTCTTGCCCGGCGCGACCTTGCCGTCGAGCACGTCCCAACTGCTGACCACCAGCCCTTCGGCGGCGCCCCAGTGTTCGTTCTGCTCGATGAACGGATGACCGCCGACCGCCAGCACCACCACGTCCGGACGCAGGTCCAGAATGGTCGGCGCGTCGGCGGCGGTGCCCAGGCGCAGGTCGACTTTCAGGCGCGCCAGTTCCAGTTGATACCAGCGGGTGATACCGGCGATCTGATCACGCTGCGGCGCTTTCGATGCCGTGGTGATCTGCCCGCCAATGAACTCTTTCTTCTCGAACAGGGTCACGTCGTGGCCCCGCTCGGCAGCCACGCGGGCGGCCTCCATCCCGGCAGGACCGGCACCGACCACCACCACTTTGCGTTTGACCCCGGTGGTTTTCTCGATGATGTGCGGCAGCCCCATGTATTCACGGGAGGTCGCGGCGTTCTGGATGCACAGCACGTCCAGACCCTGGTACTGACGGTCGATGCAGTAGTTGGCGCCGACGCACTGTTTGATCTGGTCGACCTGGCCCATCTTGATCTTGGCGATCAGGTGCGGGTCGGCGATGTGCGCACGGGTCATGCCGACCATGTCGACGTAACCACCTTCAAGAATACGGGTGGCCTGGTTCGGGTCCTTGATGTTCTGCGCGTGCAGCACCGGGACCTTGACCACTTCCTTGATCCCGGCTGCCAGGTGCAGGAACGGCTCCGGCGGATAACTCATGTTCGGGATCACGTTGGCCAGGGTGTTGTGGGTGTCGCAACCCGAACCCACGACGCCGATGAAATCGAGCATGCCGGTGTCGTCGTAATACTTGGCGATCTGCTTCATGTCCTCGTGGGACAGGCCATCAGGGTGGAACTCGTCACCGCAGATGCGCATGCCCACGCAGAAATCGTCACCGACTTCGGCGCGCACGGCTTTCAACACTTCCAGACCGAACTTCATCCGGCCTTCGAAGGTGCCGCCCCATTCGTCGGTCCGCTTGTTGACGCGCGGGCTCCAGAATTGGTCGATCATGTGCTGGTGCACGGCCGACAGTTCAACACCGTCCAGACCGCCGGCCTTGGCACGACGGGCCGCTTGCGCGTAGTTGCCGATCACCCGCCAGATTTCTTCCGGCTCGATGGTCTTGCAGGTGGCACGGTGCACCGGCTCACGCACGCCGGACGGCGACATCAGGGTCGGCCAGTTGAAACCGTCCCAGCGCGAGCGGCGGCCCATGTGGGTAATCTGGATCATGATCTTGGCGCCG
This sequence comes from Pseudomonas botevensis, assembly GCF_019145475.1. Classification (GTDB taxonomy): domain Bacteria; phylum Pseudomonadota; class Gammaproteobacteria; order Pseudomonadales; family Pseudomonadaceae; genus Aquipseudomonas; species Aquipseudomonas botevensis. The sequence continues at coordinate 634,990 of NZ_JAHTKI010000001.1, read as the reverse complement.
TGCTTGTGCATGGCGTCGGCCAGATTCTGGAAATGCGGAATGATGCGGTCGGTGGACAGGTTCACCGAGCTCCACCATTCCTGCGGGCTGTCGATGGCGACCACGGACGAACCGCCGCAAATCGCCAGGCCGATCCCGCCCTTGGCCTTCTCTTCGTAATACTTGACGTACCGGTCGGTGGTCATGCCGCCGTCGGTCGCATAGACCTCGGCGTGCGCGGTGCTGAGCACGCGATTGCGGATGGTCAGTTTGCCGATCTGGATCGGCTGGAACATTGCTTCGAAAGCCATGGCGGGTTCCTCGACTTACAACGGCTTGACGGTGAACAGGCCGTCGTCGTGGCCTTCTTCGGAGCCACCGTAGACCTGCTCGGCCACGGTGCGGATCTTGCTGCCGCGTGCGGCGAGGATCTGATCCATGGCACCGGCAAACCAGCCGGTGAACATGTAGTCGACCTTGCGCCCGACCTTGCCGTAGACGTAGACGAATGCGGAGTGTTCGAGCTTGACGCTGGCGGTGCCTTTGTCGAGGTCGATGTCCTGGATCTTGAACAGGCCCCAGCCGCGTTGCGACAGGCGCTTCATGTAGTGTTCGAACACCGCGACGCCTTCCAGGCCGTGGCATTCGGCTTCCTTTTCACACCAGTGCCAGGCGGACTTGTAGCCGGCCTTGTAGAGGATTTCGGCATAGGCTTCGGCGCCCAGCACTTCCTCGATGCCGATGTGGTTGTTGACGAAAAAATGCCGTGGCACGTACAGCATCGGCAGGGCATCGGACGTCCAGATACCGGTCTCGCTGTCGACTTCGATTGGCAATTGCGGGGCGATCTTGGCCATGGAAACTCAACTCCAGAAAATTTGTTGTGTTGCCCCCGGCGCGGACGGCCGGGGGAAAGGATTCAGAAGTGCGGTGGCTTATTCGCCCCAAACATCTTTCAAGACGTTGACCCAGTTCTCGCCCATGATCTTGCGTACCACGCGCTCGGAATGGCCGCGCTTGAGCAGGGTTTCGGTCAGGTTCGGGAACTCGCCGACGGTGCGGATGCCCAGCGGGTTGATGATCTTGCCGAAACTGGTCAGACGGCGGGCGTAGCCCTTGTCGTGGGTCAGGTATTCGAAGAAGTCCTGACCGTGACCCTGGGTGAAGTCGGTGCCGATGCCGATGGCGTCTTCGCCGACGATGTTCATGGTGTACTCGATGGCTTCGGCGTAATCGTCGATGGTCGAGTCGATGCCCTTGGCGAGGAACGGCGCAAACATGGTCACGCCGACGAAGCCGCCGTGGTCGGCGATGAACTTCAGTTCTTCATCGGACTTGTTGCGCGGGTGCTCCTTGAGTCCCGACGGCAGGCAGTGGGAATAGCAGACCGGTTTTTTCGATTCGAGGATGACTTCCTCGGAGGTCTTGGAACCGACGTGGGACAGGTCGCACATGACCCCGACGCGGTTCATTTCGGCAACGATTTCGCGACCGAAGCCCGACAGGCCGCCGTCACGCTCGTAGCAACCGGTGCCCACCAGGTTCTGGGTGTTGTAGCACATCTGCACGATGCCGACGCCGAGCTGCTTGAACACCTCGACATAGCCGATCTGGTCTTCGAAGGCGTGGGCGTTCTGGAAGCCGAAGAGGATGCCGGTCTTGCCCTGCTCCTTGGCGCGACGGATGTCGGCGGTGGTGCGCACCGGCATCACCAGATCGCTGTTTTCACGGATCAGTTTCTGACTGGCGGCAATGTTGTTGACCGTGGCCTGAAAGCCCTCCCACACCGACACGGTGCAGTTGGCTGCCGTCAGACCGCCCTTGCGCATGTCTTCGAACAGCTCGCGGTTCCATTTGGCAATGATCAGACCGTCGATAACGATGCTGTCGGCGTGTAATTCGGCTGGGCTCATCAGGCGTCCCCTTATTGTCGATTCATGCGCCGAATCGTCTGCCGGCGCTTTGGGGCCAGCATATGCCTCGGTGCAGGGGCAGCCGGGTGCAAAAACGACAGGGGAATTGCCGAAAGCGTCAATCCGCGACAAAGGGTCGCCAACCGTCCCGACCAGCCACCTGTTCAAGCCCGCAAGCTTGAGCCAGAATCCTCCGCATCTTGGAAACACCACTGGATTAGAGCGGCGACAACAATGAAATCGATCTTCCTGGCCCTGGCCCTGATTGCGACCGGCGTACACGCCGCCGAAGAATCCGACAACAACCCGTGCGACGCGGTCGAAAACGACGTCCAGACTCTGGAATGCTCGACCTACAGCCGCACCACCGCCGAAGACCTGCTCAAGGACAACTACAAAAGCCTGGCCGACCGCATGCAGACGGCCTACGGCAAAAACCCGTCGCAACTGAACGACATCACCACCAAACTCAAGACCGCCCAGCAACAATGGCTGAAAACCCGCGACGCCGACTGCGCCGTAGAAGCCTTCCCCGCGACCGAAGGCAGCAAGGCCTTCAAGATCGCGCAGAACGACTGCGTGGCGCGGATGAGTGACGAGCGGTCGGAGTTTCTGGAGTCAATTGGGCAGGAATGACCCCGGCTTCCGTTGAAAGCTGGAGCCATCTCCAGCTTTCAAGCGTTTTGACCTGACCTGTAAATCCTGCCGGAAGCCGCTGCTCTCGCGGTTTCACGCAACATGCCGTCAAATGTTGTTTATTGGACAGATGAAAAATATAAGTAAAGATTCGCGAATCTTATAAAAGACTTATATCCTTTCATGAACAGCATCCACTGGACTCGCAAGGCCGTTAAGCAACTCCTGAAATTGCACTCCACTCATCAGTGCCAGGTTCGTGATGCCATCACGACGCTCGCTGACATGCCCGACGTGGGCAACGTCAAAGCACTCGTGAGCCATGACTACGCTTATCGACTGCGCGTTGGTAACTATCGGGTCATGTTCGACTGGGATGGCGCAATCAAAGTGGTCAGTATTCAAGAGGTAAAAAAACGCGATGAACGCACCTACTGACATCCAAATCATCAACGATGCCGAGGGCAAACCCGCCTTCGTTGTCATTCCCTACGCGCAGTACGCTGCGCAGAAAATGCAACCCGACCTGATCCCGCATGAGGTGGTCAGCCGGATGGTCGACGGCGCGACACCGATCCGCGCCTGGCGCGAACACCTCAACCTGACTCAGGACGAAGTGGCCCGTCGCATGGGTATTTCCCAACCGGCGTTCGCCCAGCAGGAAACCGTCGCCAGGCCACGCAAGGCCACCCGCGAGAAAATTGCAGCGGCATTTGGCATCACCGCCAATCAACTTGAGCTGTAAGCTGCACGCATTCAGCCAATCAAGGGATTCTCATGAACATCTGCGGCATTGAAATCAAAGGCAGCGAAGCGATCATCGCCGTGGCGTCCCTCGACGGTGCGAGCCTGAGCCACGTTGCGCTCAACACCAAGAAGATCGCCCTGGACGATGACGACGAGACGGCCAACGTCAAACTGTTCGCGGCTCAGGTGGCGTCATTCGTGCGCGAGAACTCCATTGATCGGATTGCGATCAAGAAGCGCAGCAAGAAAGGCGAGTTTGCCGGCGGGCCGACCACGTTCAAGATCGAGGGTGTGTTTCAGTTGCTGGACGGGTGCGAGGTGACGCTGGTGTCGCCGCAGACGATCAACGCCCAGATCAAGAAACACAATGTCGAGCTGCCGGGGACGCTGAACAAGTATCAGCATGAGGCTTACAAAGCGGCCTGCTCGGCCTTGCTCAAGAAGTAACGCCATCCAATGTGGGAGCGGGGCTTGCTCCCACATTGACTTTAAGCCTGAGCGGTACGCCGGTCTTCCCGTGGACACCTCGCAAACCGTGCCCGGTAGCTGCGGGTGAAATACGACGGCGATTCAAACCCGCAGGCGATGCTCACCTCCAGAACGCTCATATCGGTCTGGCGCAGCAACTGCCGCGCCTTCTCCAGCCTCAACCGCAGGTAGAAATTGCTCGGTGTGTCATTCAGGTGCAGGCGAAACAAGCGCTCCAGTTGTCGTCGCGTCACCTTGATCGACTCCGCCAGTTCCAGGGTGGTCAGCGGCGGTTCGCTGTGCTGCTCCATTTCACCAATCACATGAACCAGTTTCTTGTTGCTGATGCCGTAACGCGTGGCGACTTCCATGCGCTGGTGGTCCTTGCGCGGGCGGATGCGGCCGAGCACGAATTGTTCGCTGACCTGGATCGCCAGTTGCGGGCCGTGGGCCTGGGCGATCAGGTCGAGCATCAGATCGATGGAGGCGGTGCCGCCGGCCGAGGTGATGCGGCGGCGGTCGATTTCGAACAGCTCCTGAGTGACGCTGAGCTGTGGATAAGATTCCTTGAAGGCGTCGATCGCCTCCCAGTGCAGGGTCAGGCGATGGCCGTCGAGCAGGCCGGCTTCGGCGAGAACGAAGCTGCCGGTGTCGATGGCGCCGAGGGTCACGCCCTCCTTGTCCAGTCGTCGCAGCCAATGTTCCAGCGCCGGGGTGGCGAACTTCAGTGGTTCGAAACCGGCGATCACCAGCAGCGTCGCGCCTTTTTTCAGCGGTTCCAGCGCAGCGTCGGCGTTGACCGACATGCCATTGCTCGCCAGCACCGCGCCGCCATCGGCGCTCAGCACATGCCAGCGGTACAGCTCGCCGCGAAAGCGGTTGGCCACCCGCAGCGGCTCGATCGCCGAGATAAAACCGATCGCCGAGAAACCCGGCAGCAACAGAAAGTAGAAATCCTGGGACATGGCGCGCACTCGGTTGGCGGGTAGCGTGGCTCGTTGATACGCCGTTTGTCGTCACGGTTCAAGAGCACAGGTCGCTGCAGTGCAAGAGCTGGTCGCCGCAGTGCGTTTTCACAGGCTGGCAGCTGCGTAACTTGGCACCACCGGCGCATCAGATGACCGGAACCACAATAACGACCTGCCGAGGAACCCCGACATGAAACGACTGATCAGCAGCTGTGTTCTTGCACTCAGTGGTACCGCCTTGTTGAGCACCAGCGTCATGGCGGCCGAGCCCGCGTCGTGCCAGAACGTGCGCATGGGCGTCGTCAACTGGACGGACGTGATCGCCACCAGTGCCATGGCCCAGGTACTGCTCGACGGCCTCGGCTACAGCACCAAACAGACCAGCGCCTCCCAGCAAATCGTCTTCGCCGGGATCCGCGACCAGCGTCTGGATCTGTTCCTCGGCTACTGGAACCCGCTGATGACCCAGACCATCACCCCGTTCGTCGACGCCAACCAGCTCAAGGTCCTCGAAGCCCCAAGCCTGAAGGACGCCCGCGCCACCCTCGCCGTACCGACCTACCTGGCCGACAAGGGCCTGAAAACCTTCGCCGACATCGCCAAGTTCGAGAAGGAACTGGGCGGCAAGATCTACGGCATCGAGCCGGGGTCCGGCGCCAACACCCAGATCAAGGCAATGATCGCCAAGAACCAGTTCGGCCTCGGCAAGTTCCAGCTGGTCGAGTCCAGCGAAGCCGGCATGCTCGCCGCCGTCGATCGCGCCGTGCGTCGCAAGGAAGCCGTGGTGTTCTTCGGCTGGGCACCGCACCCGATGAACGTCAACGTGCAGATGACTTATCTGACCGGCAGCGACGACGCCCTCGGCCCGAACGAAGGCATGGCCACCGTCTGGACGGTCACCGCGCCGAAATACGCCGATCAGTGCCCGAACGTCAGTCGCCTGCTGAGCAACCTGACGTTCACCGCCGAAGACGAGAGCCGGATGATGCAGCCGCTGCTCGATCACAAGGACGCCTTCGAGTCGGCCAAACAGTGGCTCAAGGATCACCCGCAGGACAAGCAGCGCTGGCTCGAAGGCGTAACGACCTTTGATGGCAAGCCGGCAGCGGAAAACCTCCAGCTCACCAGCAAATAAACCGCAACCAATGAACCACTTCGCAGCCCGCACGGGGCTGCGAACAGACCCATCACGCCTGAAGGAAACCGCCTCATGAACCACGACGTCATCATCACCTGCGCACTCACCGGTGCTGGCGACACGACCGCCAAGAGCCCCCACGTGCCGGTCACGCCAAAGCAGATCGCCGCCGCTGCGGTGGAAGCCGCCAAGGCCGGCGCCACGGTCGTGCATTGCCACGTCCGCGACCCGCAGACCGGCAAGTTCAGTCGGGACGTGGCGCTGTATCGCGAGGTGATGGAGCGCATCCGCGAGGCTGACGTCGACATCATCGTCAACCTCACCGCCGGCATGGGTGGCGACCTGGAAATCGGCCCGGGCGAGCGGCCGATGGAGTTCGGCCCGAACACCGACCTGGTCGGCCCGCTGACCCGGCTGGCCCATGTCGAGGAGCTGCTGCCGGAAATCTGCACCCTCGATTGCGGCACCCTGAACTTCGGCGACGGCGACACCATTTACGTCTCCACCCCGGCGCAGCTGCGGGCCGGCGCCAAGCGCATCACCGAGCTGGGCGTGAAAGCCGAGCTGGAGATTTTCGACACCGGTCACCTGTGGTTCGCCAAGCAGATGATCAAGGAAGGCCTGCTCGACAACCCGCTGTTCCAGTTGTGCCTGGGCATCCCGTGGGGCGCTCCGGCGGACACCACCACCATGAAAGCCATGGTCGACAACCTGCCGGCCGAGGCGGTGTGGGCCGGTTTCGGCATCGGCCGCATGCAAATGCCGATGGCCGCGCAAGCGGTGCTGCTGGGCGGCAACGTGCGGGTCGGGCTGGAAGACAACCTGTGGCTCGACAAGGGCGTGCTGGCGACCAACGGTCAACTGGTCGAACGCGCCAGCGAGATCCTCAGCCGCCTCGGCGCCCGCGTGCTGACCCCGGCCGAGGGCCGCAAGAAAATGGGCCTGACCCAGCGCGGCTGAAATCCTCCTTTCCCCCGGTGGGAGGGCAATTGGCTCCCACCGTTTTTTTGCCTTATTCCAGGAAGTGACCATGAGCTTTATCACCGAAATCAAAACCTTCGCCGCGCTGGGCAGCGGTGTCATCGGCAGCGGCTGGGTCGCGCGCGCCCTCGCCCATGGCCTCGACGTAGTGGCCTGGGACCCCGCGCCGGGTGCCGAGGCGGCGCTGCGCAAACGCGTGGCCAACGCCTGGGGCGCATTAGAGAAAAACGGCCTGGCGCCGGGTGCCTCGCAGGATCGCCTGCGCTTTGTCGCAACGATCGAAGAATGCGTACGCGACGCGGATTTCATCCAGGAAAGCGCACCGGAACGCCTGGAACTGAAACTCGATCTGCACAGCAAAATCAGCGCCGCCGCCAAGCCCGACGCACTGATCGGCTCCAGCACCTCGGGCCTGTTGCCCAGCGAGTTCTACGAGAGTTCGACCCACCCGGAACGCTGCGTGGTCGGCCATCCGTTCAACCCGGTTTACCTGTTGCCGCTGGTGGAAGTGGTCGGCGGCAAGAACACCGCGCCGGAGGCGGTGCAAGCCGCGATGAACGTCTACGAATCCCTCGGCATGCGCCCGCTGCATGTGCGCAAGGAAGTCCCGGGGTTCATCGCCGACCGCCTGCTCGAAGCGCTGTGGCGCGAGGCGCTGCACCTGGTCAACGACGGCGTGGCAACCACCGGTGAAATCGACGATGCGATCCGCTTTGGCGCAGGCCTGCGCTGGTCGTTCATGGGCACGTTCCTGACCTACACCCTGGCCGGTGGCGATGCCGGCATGCGCCACTTCATGTCGCAGTTCGGCCCGGCGTTGCAGTTGCCGTGGACGTATCTGCCGGCGCCGGAACTGACCGACAAGCTGATCGACGACGTGGTGGACGGCACCGGCGAACAGTTGGGTCGCCACAGCATTTCGGCGCTGGAGCGCTATCGTGACGACTGCCTGCTGGCGGTGCTGGAAGCGGTGAAGACCACCAAAGAAAAGCACGGGATGAGTTTCAGCGAGTGATGTGTCTGGCTTGAAAACCGCTGCCCTCACCCTACAGAGGGGACTGATCGTGCTGTTCTTCCGAACGACGCCGACCTCAAGCACCAAGCCGAACACAGGCTTTGAAAAGCCCCCGATCGGCTCCCTTTCCCCCCTGGGGGGAGAGGGCTGGGGTGAGGGGGTAAATCCTGCAGCCACTCAACAACTATCTGGCGGAACCCGACCATGCCCACCCTCACCACCTACCAAACCCGCATCATCCCCGACTGGGTCGACTACAACGGCCACCTGCGCGACGCCTTCTACCTGCTGATCTTCAGTTACGCCACCGACGCGCTGATGGATCGCCTCGGCATGGACAGCAACAACCGCGAAGCCAGCGGCAACTCGCTGTTCACCCTCGAACTGCACCTCAACTACCTGCATGAAGTGAAGCTCGACGCCGAGGTCGAAGTGCGCACGCAGGTCATCGGCCACGACCAGAAACGCCTGCACCTCTACCACAGCCTGCACCTGGCCGGCGGCGACAAGGAACTGGCGGGCAACGAACAGATGCTGCTCCACGTCGACCTCGCCGGGCCGCGTTCGGCGCCGTTCAGCCCCGACACTCTGGAGCGCCTGCAAGCCATCGTCGCCGAGCAGGCCGACCTGCCCGCTCCCGCTTATATCGGCCGGGTCATCGCCCTGCCGCCAGCACGGTAATCTCATCCATCGCAAGGAGCCGCCATGAACACCGCTGCCGCTGTTGCCGATTTCCGTACTTATCCGTTGATCAGCGCGCTGAGCGGCGTGCAGACCCTGGCGGACCGTGTGTTGATCAAATGGGCCGATGGTCGCATCAGCCCGTTCCACCATGTCTGGCTGCGGGACAACTGCCCGTGCCCGCAATGCGTCTACAACGTCACCCGCGAGCAGGTGTTCGAGATCGTCGATGCCGCGCCGGAGCTGCATCCCGATGCGGCGCACATCGACACCGACGGCTGCCTGCGCATCGACTGGCAGGACGGCCATCTCAGCCGCTTCGATGCCGGTTGGCTGCGCGCCCATGCCTACGACGACGAGTCGCGCAATGAACGGTTGGCGGCCAAGCCCAAGGCGTATCTGTGGCGCAGCGATTTGCAGCTGCCGGTGTTCGACTACACGGCACTGATGAACGACAACACCGCCCTGCTGCAATGGCTCCTGGCGGTGCGCGATATCGGCCTGACCCAGGTGCGTGGCGTGCCTGCCGAGCCCGGATCGCTGAAAACCGTCGCCCAGCGCATTTCCTTCATTCGCGAGAGCAATTTCGGTGTGCTGTTCAACGTGCAATCCAAGGCCGACGCCGACAGCAATGCCTACACCGCATTCAACCTGCCGCTGCACACCGACCTGCCGACCCGCGAGCTGCAACCGGGACTGCAATTCCTGCATTGCCTGGTGAATGACGCCGAGGGTGGCGAGAGTATTTTTGTCGACGGTTTTGCGATAGCCGAGGCCTTGCGCCACGAGGACCCGGCGTCGTTCCAGGCGCTGTGCGAAATCCCCGTGGAGTTTCGCAACAAGGATCGCCACAGCGACTATCGCTGCCTGGCGCCGATCATTGCCATGGATGCGCTGGGGCGAGTCACGGAGATCCGCATGGCCAACTTCCTGCGCGGAGCGTTCGAGACATCGGTGGAGCAAATGCCACGGCTGTACCAAGCGTACCGGCGCTTCATCGCGATGACCCGCGAACCACGCTTTCGCCTGATGCAACGGCTCAATCCGGGCGAACTCTGGTGCTTCGACAACCGCCGCACACTGCACGCGCGCAATGCCTTCGACCCCGCCACCGGGGCACGGCACTTCCAGGGCTGCTACATCGACCGGGACGAGTTGTTGTCGCGGATTCTGGTACTGCAACGCTAAGCCCGTGGGAGCGGGCTTGCTCGCAAAGAGGCCCGCCCCCCACCCAGTCCCCTCGATTCACAGGCAAAAAAAGCCCCGATGCAAGCCGTGACAGGATCGGGGCAGAGGGTACTGTTGAGGAGCTGCCAAGCGAGGGTGACCAAACCTTCGTGAAGCGAGCTGGGGTCAGTGTGCCCACTCCCCCACACGGCAAGTTAGCCGAAAACGACATGCTCATAGTCAATGTGGACACTGCGACAAAACACCCTTGCCGCCACTTCCCGTGCCTACCAGAATCGAGCCACGACCTCCGTTGCCAAACAAGGATTCGCCAAATGATGTATGCCGATTTGATCGATCAGGAAGATTTGCTGGGACAGCTCAAGGCATTGGGTTTCGAGGTGCCTTACGGCTCAACCGCCGAGCAGGCCTGCGAATATGCCGTGCGCGGCCTGGATGATGTTCGGGCCAACGACCTGCGCAGAATGGTCAAGGACATGTACACCAGCAGCGCAACCATCCTGCCCGCCGTGCGCGAGGCTTTCGACAAGCAGTTGCTGCCGGCCCTGGCGCAATATCAGCAAAGCCGCAGCGCCTGATAACCCGCCTTCGCGAGCAAGTCCGCTCCCACACTCTTTCAGTTGTGGGAGCGGGCTTGCTCGCGAAGAACGCGCCCCGGTTTCAGAGCCTTACACTGGCAAACGTCGACTCGTTGCGCGCCTGGCTCAACGCCGACATCGGACCCGACAGCGGCGACAGAACGATCGCCTGCGGCAGCGGCATCATCGCCACCTGCTGGGTGGTATTGGAGCCCACGCGCTCGTCACGCGGCGGAATGCCGAAGTACTCGCGGTAGCACTTGGAGAAGTGCGGCGTCGACACGAAACCACAGACCGAAGCCACCTCGATGATCGACATCGGCGTCTGCTTGAGCAGTTGCCGGGCGCGGATCAGGCGCAGCTTGAGGTAGTAGCGCGACGGCGAGCAGTGCAGGTACTTCTGGAACAGCCGCTCCAGCTGTCGACGGGACACGGAGACGTACACCGCCAGTTCGTCGAGGTCGATCGGCTCTTCGAGGTTGGCTTCCATCAGCGCGACGATTTCCTGCAACTTCGGCTGGTTGGTGCCGAGCATGTGCTTGAGCGGCACACGCTGGTGATCCTGCTCGTTGCGGATGCGTTCGTAGACGAACATTTCCGAGATCGCGGCGGACAATTCGCGGCCGTGATCGCGGCTGATCAGGTGCAGCATCATGTCCAGCGGCGCGGTGCCGCCGGAGCTGGTGAAACGGTTACGGTCGAGGGTGAACAGACGCGTGCTCATGGCCACGCGCGGGAAAGCTTCCTGCATGGCCGCCAGACATTCCCAATGGACGCTGCAGTCAAAACCGTCGAGCAGGCCGGCGCAGGCCAGCGCCCAACTGCCGGTGCACACGGCGCCAAGGCGACGGGACTGGCGCGCCTGGCTTTGCAGCCAGGAAACGTGTTCACGGGTAACGGTGCGTTGAATGCCGATCCCGCCGCAGACAATCACGGTATCGAGGGGCGGTGCTTTGTGCATGGAGGCATCGGGCGTGATCTGCAAACCGTCACTGGCCCAGACCTGACCGCCATCGACGGTGAGGGTGCTCCAGCGATACAACTCGCGACCGGACAACTGGTTGGCCATGCGCAGCGGTTCGACTGCGGAAGCCAGGGAAATCAGCGTGAAATTGTCCAGCAGCAGAAAGCCGATGGATTGAGGCGCACGGTTCTGGGGTTGAGCCCCGGAGTTGAACGACGTCATCGCGGTATCTCCTCACACAAAGCAGGTGATGGCCTCAGGCGGAGGCTCTTGTTATTGCCATCGTTCTCTTGCGTGAGACGGGGCTTTGTTATGACAGAGCAATTGCCATGCCTAAAATTGAATACGTGTTCAATAACTCCTGAAAACGACGTCGCGATGCGTCTATACAAGTCGCTGGAAGAAAGCTGTCTCGAAGTGCCATCGATGGCGCTGAAAGCCCTGCCCCGTTGCGTGTGAGCAAATCGGTAGCACTTGTGGGAACTGGCCTGCGCGCAGATGGCGGGGAGTGTCACCGCTGGCACAGGGGACGGACGGTAGCCGCCGTGTAAAAGTCCCTGAAGGTGGGAAGGACTCTTATCTGATTGCGACGCGCTAAAAGGTGGCGCGATTTATCACGGGTGTTCACTTTACGCGCAGTTTTGACCGGGTTGGCGCCTTCGCGAGCAGGCCCGCCCCACATGGACAACACATTCCAATGCGGGAGCGGGCCGGCTAGCGAAGCATTCAACCGGGTCTTGGCGACTCAACACTCAACCGCACTCACCGCCAAGCCGCCGCGCGACGTTTCTTTGTATTTGTCATGCATGTCCGCGCCGGTATCGCGCATGGTGCGGATCACCCGGTCAAGCGAGATGAAGTGCTGGCCATCGCCACGCAAAGCCATCTGCGCCGCGTTGATCGCTTTCACCGCCGCAATCGCGTTGCGCTCGATGCACGGCACCTGGACCAGGCCGCCCACCGGGTCGCAGGTCAGGCCGAGGTTGTGCTCCAGGCCGATTTCCGCCGCGTTGCACAATTGTTCCGGCGTCGCGCCAAGAATCTCCGCCAGCCCCGCCGCCGCCATCGCGCACGCCGAACCGACCTCGCCCTGGCAGCCGACTTCGGCGCCGGAGATCGAGGCGTTTTTCTTGCACAGGATGCCCACCGCCGCCGCCCCGAGGAAATAGTCGACGACGTTGGCGTCAGTCACCGCCTCGCTGAACTTCATAAAGTAGTGCAACACCGCCGGAATGATCCCGGCCGCGCCATTGGTCGGTGCCGTGACCATGCGCCCGCCCGCCGCGTTCTCTTCGTTCACGGCGAGGGCGAACAGGTTGACCCACTCCATGGCGCTGAGGGTCGAGCCGATCACGTTGGGCTTGTTCAACTCCTGCAGGCTGCGGTGCAACTTCGCCGCGCGGCGCCGCACATTCAGGCCGCCGGGCAGAATCCCTTCGTGCTTGAGGCCGTGCTCCACGCAATCCTGCATCGCCCGCCAGAGCTTCATCAGCCCCGCGCGGATTTCTTCCTCGCTGCGCCAGACCTTTTCGTTGGCCATCATCAGTTCGGCGACCCGCAGGTTGTTTTTCCTGCACAGTTCCAGCAGCTCGACCGCGCTGGAAAAGTCGTACGGCAATTCCGTGCGATCCAGATCCACCACGCCGCTGGAGGCTTGCGCCTCGTCCACCACAAAACCGCCGCCGACCGAATAGTAGGTGTCGCGATGCAGTTCACCGTGATCGCTTTCGGCGACCAGGGTCATGGCGTTGGGGTGGAACGGCAGGTTCTCGTCAATCAGGCGCATGTCCCGGGACCAGACAAAAGGCACCGACAGGCGACCATCGAGCATCAATGTGTGGGTTTCGCGCAGGGCCTGGATCCGTGGGCCGATCTGCGACGGGTCGATCGCGTCGGGCCACTCGCCCATCAGCCCCATGATCACCGCGTTGTCGCTGCCGTGACCGACACCGGTGGCCGACAGCGAACCGTACAGTTGCACCTCGACCCGACGCACATGTTCGAGCAAGTGCCGCTCGCGCAGCGACTCGACGAACAGCGCGGCGGCGCGCATCGGGCCGACGGTGTGGGAACTGGACGGGCCGATGCCGATCTTGAACAGGTCGAAAACGCTGATAGCCATTGCTGCAGAGCTCCTGAGGATGCCGGTTCAGGGCGTCGGGCGCCCGCTGGCGGAGCTGCTACGCTCAAGCTGCAACCCGCCGGAATGCCCGCATCATCAGGCTTTTGCCGAGGCGTCCGGCGTCTGACACCGACGCACTCATGCCCACTAACGCCGTAGCGGTTTTCGCCCGTGTTTGCGCCGTTTTTTATGCGGCTCAGATGGCCGAAAAGGGCGGAAAAAATCTGTAAACGACGTCACTGACACTGGATGCGACCATCCCTGTACTGGATACGACGCACCCTGTAGGCGACAGATTTTCACTGGTACATGATCGTTATGACTCGATTGCAGGCGCCGTGGTTGAGCTGTCTCCAGAACGCCATCCAACCGCAACCTATAAGTGCGGTGGTCCAATCGGAACACTGCCAAAAAAAACACCAAGGAGTCCATCCATGAAAGGTTCCCCGTCGTTGTTGTTGGCCGCCATGCTGAGTCTGCCGTTACTGGCTCAAGCCGCAGAACCGGCGCAGTGCAGTACCGTGAACTTCTCCGATGTCGGCTGGACCGACATCACCGCCACCACCGCCACCACCTCCGTCGTACTCCAGGCCCTCGGCTACAAGACCAAGACCACCATGATTTCCGTGCCCGTGACCTACAAGTCCCTGGCCGACGGCAAGAACATGGACGTGTTCCTCGGCAACTGGATGCCGACCATGGAAAACGACATCAAGGCCTACCGCGACGCCGGCACCGTGGAAACCGTGCGCACCAATCTCAAGGGTGCCAAGTACACCCTCGCCGTGCCGCAGGCACTGTATGACAAAGGTCTGCACGACTTCGCCGACATCGCCAAATTCAAGAAAGAACTCGACGGCAAGATCTACGGCATCGAGCCTGGCAACGACGGCAACCGCCTGATCCAGAGCATGATCGACAAGAACGCCTTCGGCCTGAAAGACGCCGGCTTCAAGGTCGTCGAGTCCAGCGAAGCGGGCATGCTCTCGCAGGTCGATCGTGCGCAGAAGCGCGACACCGCCGTGGTCTTCCTCGGCTGGGCGCCGCACCCGATGAACAAGCGCTTCAAGATTCAATACCTGACCGGCGGCGACGACTTCTTCGGCCCGGATTTCGGCGCGGCTACCGTCCTCACCAACACCCGCAAGGGTTACGCCGAGGAATGCAGCAACGTCGGTCAGTTGCTGAAGAACCTGGAGTTCACCGTCGACATGGAAAGTACCCTGATGGGCAACATCCTGGACGACAAGATGAAGCCTGAAGCGGCCGCCAAGGCCTGGCTGCAAAAGAATCCACAAGTGCTCGATACCTGGCTCGCTGGCGTGACCACCATTGACGGTAAACCTGGCCTGGAGGCCGTGAAAGCGAAGCTCCAGTAATCGCTTATGCCGGGCGGCTCCGGCCGCCCGGGCTGTTTATTACCTTGCATGCGGACGTTCACTACCATGCTGATTGATCAGAAAATCCCTTTAGGCCAGTACATCGCGGGCTTCGTTGAATGGTTGACGCAACATGGCGCCAGCACCTTCGACGCAATCGCCGTGACCCTGGAAACGATGATCCACGGCGTGACGTTTGCGCTGACCTGGTTCAACCCGCTGGTGCTGATCGGCCTCATCGCCCTGCTGGCCCACTTCATCCAGCGCAAATGGGGCCTGACCGCGTTCGTGGTCGCCTCCTTCCTGCTGATCCTCAACCTGGGGTACTGGCAGGAAACCATGGAAACCCTCGCCCAGGTCATGTTCGCGACCCTGGTCTGCGTGGTCATCGGCGTGCCGCTGGGCATCGTCGCGGCGCACAAGCCGGTGTTCTACACTTTAATGCGTCCGGTACTCGATCTGATGCAGACCGTACCGACCTTCGTTTACCTCATTCCTACCCTGACCCTCTTCGGGCTGGGTGTGGTGCCGGGCCTGATCTCCACGGTGGTGTTCGCCATCGCCGCGCCGATCCGCCTGACCTACCTGGGCATCCGCGATGTCCCGGAAGAACTGATGGACGCCGGCAAGGCCTTCGGCTGCTCGCGTCGCCAACTGCTTTCACGGATCGAACTGCCCCACGCCATGCCGAGCATCGCGGCCGGCATCACCCAGTGCATCATGCTGTCGCTGTCGATGGTGGTGATCGCGGCACTGGTAGGCGCCGACGGACTCGGCAAACCGGTGGTCAACGCACTGAACACTGCTGATATCGCCCTGGGCTTCGAAGCAGGCCTGGCGATCGTACTGCTGGCGATCATGCTCGACCGTATCTGCAAACAACCCGACGCCAAAGTAGGGGGTGACGCATGAGCATTATTCGCTTCGATAACGTTGACGTTATCTTCGCCAAGGATCCGCGCGAGGCGCTCAAGCTGCTGGATCAGGGCATGACCCGTAACGAGATCCTGAAAAAGACCGGGCAGATTGTCGGCGTTGAAAAAGCCAGCCTGGATATCGAAAAAGGTGAAATCTGCGTACTGATGGGTTTGTCCGGCTCCGGCAAATCCAGCCTGCTGCGCTGCATCAACGGCCTCAACACCGTGAGCCGTGGCAAGCTGTTCGTCGAGCACGAAGGCAAGCAGATCGACATCGCTTCCTGCAGCCCGGCCGAACTGAAAATGATGCGCACCAAGCGCATTGCGATGGTGTTCCAGAAATTCGCCCTGATGCCCTGGCTGACCGTTCGCGAGAACATCAGCTTCGGTCTGGAAATGCAGGGCCGTCCCGAGAAAGAACGCCGCAAACTGGTGGACGACAAGCTTGAACTGGTGGGCCTGACCCAGTGGCGTAACAAGAAACCCAACGAGCTGTCCGGCGGCATGCAGCAGCGCGTCGGCCTGGCTCGCGCACTGGCGATGGACGCCGACATTCTGCTGATGGACGAACCGTTCTCGGCACTCGACCCGCTGATCCGTCAGGGTCTTCAGGACGAGCTGCTGGAGCTGCAACGCAAGCTGAGCAAGACCATCGTGTTCGTCAGCCACGACCTCGATGAAGCCCTGAAACTGGGCAGCCGCATCGCGATCATGAAGGATGGCCGGATCATCCAGTACAGCGTGCCGGAAGAGATCGTGCTGAACCCGGCGGACGACTACGTGCGTACCTTCGTTGCGCACACCAACCCGCTGAACGTGCTGTGCGGCCGCAGCCTGATGCGCACCCTGGACAACTGCAAGCGCATCAACGGTTCGGTGTGCCTGGATCCGGGCGGCGATTCGTGGCTGGACCTGGCCGAAGGCAACACCATCAAGGGCGCGCGGCAGAACGGTTCGGTGCTGAACCTGCAGAACTGGGCACCGGGCCAGGCCGTCGAAGGACTGGAACGCAAACCGACGCTGGTGGATTCGAATATCGGCATGCGCGATGCGTTGCAGATCCGTTATCAGACCGGCAACAAACTGGTGCTGCACGACAACAATCATGTGGTGGGGATTCTTGGCGACAGCGAGTTGTATCACGCGCTGCTGGGCAAGAACCTGGGGTAAGGCGGGATGAAAAAAAGGGATCGCGATGAGCGATCCCTTTTTTATTGGGTCAGGGAAAGTCCCCTCATCGGAACGCCGCCCGCCTAGCCCTCTCCCGGAGGGAGAGGGAACTGATTGGGGCGATGCTGCAGATATACGTCGACCTGATCTTGCTTCACCGAATCCATAATCGACTCGATCTTTCAGGTCGATGCGCAACACCAGACACCTCGATCGGCTCCCTCTCCCCCCCGGAGAGGGATGGGGTGAGGGGGCTTTTGACTTTAGCTATAGACCCGGCCAAGGAGCTGCCGATGGCTTTCGAACTGATCGAGCACATCCCGCGTGATCTGATCCTGCGTGAAGCCCATCAGGTCGTAATCCTGGCTGCCGTTGTGCAGATACACCTCGGCGCGGTAGTAACGCTGGCGCGCTTCATCGGACTGTGCCGATTCGGTCGGAGTCGCCAGATAGCCGTCCAGGCTCACTTCGTAGACGAACGGGTTGCCCTCCTCCATCTCCACCCGCACCCCCATGCAGCGCTTGGACTTGCCCAGCAATGTCTGCACTTGCAGCCCCTGCGCACGCATCTGCGCCGCCGCGTCATCCAGTGCCGGCGTCACATGCTTGTCCATGAAACGCTGAACCACCGACTGGCTCGGTTGCAGATCCAGTTGCGTCAGACGCTCGCTGAAACCACGACGACCGCGTTCCGCCAGTTGCGCCTGCTCCTGTTCGATCTGCACGTCCTGGCGCATCGCCTTGTGCAGGCCGAACATGAAGCACACCAGCACCACCGAGAACGGCAGACCGGCCAGCACGACCATGGTCTGCATGGCTTCGAAGTTACCGGCGAACAACAGACCGATGGTCACCAGGGTGATTACCACCGACCAGAAGATCCGCAGCCAGTGCGGGGCGTCTTCGTCGACGTTGCCGCCCTTGCACGAAAGGTTGGCCATCATCACCGCGCCGGAGTCGGCCGGGGTCAGGAACAGCACGAAACCGACGAAGATCGAAACACCGATCACCACCTTCGACGCCGGGTAATGCTCAAGCAACTGGTAGATCGCCATCGACGGCTGTTCCAGCGCGGTCTTGCCCAGCTCCACCGCGCCCTGGTTCATCACCAGGTCCAGCGCCGAGTTACCGAAGATCGACAGCCACGCCAGGGTGAAGCCCAGCGGAATCAGCAGCACGCCGGCCACCAGTTCACGCACGGTACGACCACGGGAAATCCGCGCGATGAACATGCCTACGAAAGGTGCCCAGGAAATCCACCAGGCCCAGTAGAACAGGGTCCACAGGCCCAGCCAGCGGTCGGACTTGGCGTTGTCGCCTTCATACACGTACAGGTCGAACGTCTTCAGCACCACGCCGTTGAGGTAGTCGCCGATGTTCTGCACGAAGCCGTTGAGCAGGTGCAGGGTCGGGCCGAACAGCAGGACGAAAATCAGCAGGCCGCTGAACAGAATGATGTTCAGGTTGGACAGACGGCGGATGCCGTTTTCCACGCCGGACACGGCAGCGATGGTCGCCACGGTGCTCATCACGATGATCACGATCAGCAGGTTGGTGTTGCTGTGCTCCATGCCGAACAGGTTTTCCAGACCCGACGACACTTGCAGCGAGCCGATCCCCAGGTTGGTCACCAGACCCAGCAGGGTCACGAACATGCCGAAGCCGTCCACCGCGTGACCGGCACCGCCCTTGACCCAACGCTCGCCGACCAGCGGATACAGCGCCGAACGCAGCGCCAGCGGCTGGTTGTGACGGTAAGCGAAGTAAGCCACGGCCAGACCGACCAGAGCATAGATCGCCCAGCCGTGCAGACCCCAGTGCAGGAAAGTCAGTTGCACCGCCTGACGTGCCGCCAGGTTAGTGGCCGACGCGCCTTCCGGCGGGTTGAAGTAGTGGTCCAGCGGCTCGGAAGCGCCGAAGTACAGCAGCGAAATGCCGATACCCGACGAGAACAGCATCCCCGCCCAGGCGCCGTAGCTGAAATCCGGGGTGTCATCCTTGCTGCCCAGTTTGAGCTTGCCGTAGGAAGAAAACGCCAGGCCCACGACGAACACCAGGTAAGCGGCGATCACCACCATGTAGTACCAGCCGAAGCTGCGGGACAACCAGGCCTGGGCCACTCCCAGCATTCTGCCGGCCTCTTGCGGGGCGATGATCAGAATGGCGGTCAACAACAGAATCAGCGCGGTCGAGGTGTAAAACACCCAACCGTTGACCGTCACCTTCTCGGGCGGGGTCTTTATTAGCGAGGCAGAACTCATGGCACAAATGCTCCAGGCAGTGCGAGAGAAGAACACAAGGCAACACGGAACCCGACCAATCGGTTAGTTGGCAGCCGACCGGCGGGTGATATAAAGACACCCCGAAAAAAGCCCGAACCTGCAGAGATGGCGTCGCGAATCGTCGTCGTGGCCGAGGTCGGGACGTTCATCCGAAACCTGGCCGCGAGCGTCTTGCCCTTTCAACACGTCCATCGAACGTCGAACCGCGCCTTGCCCCGCGCAGGTTTCGAGCATTTTCGGATGTCGGTTTATCGCCATCTACAAGTGGGAAAAATCTGTAGGCAGCGACGATTTGTCGCAGATCTTATTCTTTGTTGATTGAACGTTCAATCAAAACAAAATAGACTGGCCCTCAATCCGGTAGCCGTTTTTCGTCTGCCGGAAGGCCTAAGGAGATGTGCAAGATGCCCAAGGTCGGTATGCAACCCATCCGCCGCCAACAACTGATCGAAGCCACTTTGCTGGCCGTCGATCAGGTCGGAATGGGGGACGCCAGCATTGCGCTGATCGCCCGTCTGGCCGGTGTCTCGAATGGCATCATCAGTCACTATTTTCAGGACAAAAATGGCCTGATCGCCGCCACGATGCGGTATCTGATGAGCGTCCTCAGCGAGAACGTCACCGCGCGCCGTCAGGCGCTGGCAGACAACAGCCCCCGGGCTCATCTGCAGGTGATCATCGAAGGCAACTTCGACGCCAGCCAGGTCAATGGCCCGGCAATGAAAACCTGGCTGGCCTTCTGGGCCACCAGCATGCACCAGCCGTCTTTGCACAGGTTGCAGCGGATCAACGATCACCGTCTGTATTCCAACCTGTGCTGCGAGTTCCGCCGTGTGTTGCCGCTCGAAGAGGCGCGCAGCGCCGCCCGCGGACTGGCAGCTTTGATCGATGGCTTGTGGTTGCGCGGCGCGTTGTCGGGAGACGCTTTCGACACGGTGCAGGCGCAACAGATCGCTTACGAATACATGGATTTCCAATTGGCCAAGAAGGTGAGCTAGAGCACACAGAAAACGCTCGGCCCCTGAACCGCCACCGACCGGTGAAGCCATCGCTGCAACGGCCTCACCCTCAGTGGTAAACGCCAACCACTTATGCACTTGCGAGGACTTTATGGCCCGTTTCGAACTGCAAAAACTCTACATCGATGGCGCGTACTCCGACGCTGGCAGCGATGCCACCTTCGAAGCCATCAACCCGGCTAACGGTGAAGTCCTCGCACAAGTGCAGCGTGCGACCAAGGAAGACGTCGAGCGCGCGGTGGTCAGCGCCGAAAAGGGCCAGAAAATCTGGGCATCGATGACCGCCATGGAGCGTTCGCGCATCCTGCGTCGCGCCGTCGACATCCTGCGCGAGCGCAACGATGAGCTGGCCGCCCTGGAAACCCTGGACACCGGCAAGGCCTACTCCGAAACCAAATACGTCGACATCGTCACCGGCGCCGACGTGCTGGAATACTACGCAGGCCTGGTGCCCGCCATCGAAGGCGAGCAGATCCCGCTGCGTGACACCGCATTCGTCTACACCCGTCGCGAGCCGCTGGGCGTGGTGGCCGGTATCGGCGCGTGGAACTACCCGATCCAGATCGCCCTGTGGAAATCCGCACCGGCCCTGGCCGCCGGTAACGCGATGATCTTCAAGCCAAGCGAAGTCACCTCGCTGACCACCCTGAAACTGGCCGAGATTTACACCGAAGCCGGCCTGCCGAACGGCGTGTTCAACGTCCTGACCGGCAGCGGCCGTGAAGTCGGCACCTGGCTGACCGAGCACCCGCGCATCGAGAAAGTCTCGTTCACCGGCGGCACCGACACCGGCAAGAAAGTCATGGCCAGCGCTTCGGCGTCCTCGCTCAAAGACGTGACCATGGAACTGGGCGGCAAGTCGCCGCTGATCATCTGCGATGACGCCGACCTGGATCGCGCCGCCGACACCGCGATGATGGCCAACTTCTACAGCTCCGGTCAGGTCTGCACCAACGGCACCCGCGTGTTCGTGCCGAGCCACCTGAAAGCCGCTTTCGAAGCCAAGATCGTCGAGCGCGTTGCACGCATCCGCATCGGCAACCCGGAAGACGAAAACACCAACTTCGGCCCGCTGGTCAGCTTCGCGCACATGGAAAGCGTGCTGGGCTACATCGCCAAGGGTAAAGAAGAAGGCGCCCGCGTCCTGTGCGGCGGCGAACGTCTGACCGACGGCGAATTCGCCAAGGGCGCGTTCGTGGCGCCGACCGTGTTCACCGACTGCACCGACGACATGACCATCGTGCGTGAAGAAATCTTCGGCCCGGTCATGGCGATCCTGACCTACGAAACCGAAGAAGAAGTGATCCGTCGCGCCAACGACACCGACTTCGGCCTCGCCGCCGGTATCGTCACCCGCGACCTGAACCGCGCCCACCGCGTGATTCATCAACTGGAAGCCGGTATCTGCTGGATCAACGCCTGGGGCGAATCCGACGCGAAAATGCCGGTCGGCGGTTACAAGCAGTCGGGCGTCGGTCGTGAGAACGGCATCAGCTCGCTGACCAACTACACACGCATCAAATCGGTACAGGTCGAACTGGGCGATTACGTCTCGGTGTTCTAAGACCCGCCATCGTGCGCTGCCCGCGAAGCCGCCTTCGCGGGCATGTCTGATCGCCGCTCCCGCTCGGGAAGCGCTGGCTGTCTGACCTGACCAACTTTCAAAGAGGGTGCATTCAATGTCCCAAGAATTCGATTACATCATCGTCGGTGCCGGCTCGGCCGGTAACACCCTGGCGACCCGTCTGACCGAAGACGCAGGCGTCACCGTCCTGCTGCTCGAAGCCGGTGGCCCGGACTACCGCATGGACTTCCGCACGCAAATGCCGGCCGCCCTGGCATTCCCGCTGCAGGGCCGTCGCTACAACTGGGCCTACGAAACCGATGCCGAGCCGCACATGGACGGTCGCCGGATGGAATGCGGTCGCGGCAAGGGCCTGGGTGGTTCCTCGCTGATCAACGGCATGTGCTACATCCGTGGCAACGCGATGGACTACGACGGCTGGGCGAAACTGCCAGGCCTGGAAGACTGGACCTACCTCGACTGCCTGCCGTACTTCCGCAAGGCGGAAACCCGCGACATCGGCCCGAACGACTACCACGGCGGCGAAGGCCCGGTCAGCGTGACCACGCCGAAAGCCGGCAACAACCCGCTGTTCCACGCCATGGTCGAAGCCGGCGTGCAGGCCGGTTACCCGCGTACCGAAGACTTGAACGGCTACCAGCAGGAAGGCTTCGGCCCGATGGACCGCACCGTGACGCCGAAGGGCCGTCGTGCTTCCACCGCCCGGGGTTACCTGGACACCGCCAAAAAGCGTTCGACCCTGACCATCGTCACCCACGCCCTGACCGACAAGGTTCTGTTCGAAGGCAAGCGTGCGGTCGGCGTGCGTTATCTGGTGGGCGCGGCCGAAGAGCGTGTCGAAGTCAAGGCACGCAAGGAAGTCATCGTCTGCTCCGGCGCCATCGCTTCGCCGCAACTGCTGCAACGCTCCGGCGTCGGCCCAGCGAAACTGCTGGAAAGCCTCGATATTCCGGTGGTTCACGACCTGCCGGGCGTCGGCGAAAACCTGCAGGATCACCTTGAGCTGTACCTGCAATACGCCTGCACCCAACCGGTCTCGCTGTACCCGTCGCTGCTCTGGTACAACCAGCCGGCCATCGGTGCCGAATGGCTGTTCAACGGCACCGGCATCGGCGCCAGCAACCAGTTCGAAGCCGGCGGTTTCATCCGCACTCGTGAAGAGTTCGAATGGCCGAACATCCAGTACCACTTCCTGCCGGTGGCGATTAACTACAACGGCAGCAACGGCGTGCAGGAACACGGTTTCCAGGCGCACATGGGTTCCATGCGTTCGCCGAGCCGTGGGCGCATCCAGGTCAAGTCGAAGGATCCGCGCCAGCACCCGAGCATCCTGTTCAACTACATGGCCACCGAGCAGGACTGGCAGGAATTCCGCGACGGCATCCGCCTGACCCGGGAAATCATGCAGCAGCCGGCACTGGACGCTTTCCGTGGCCGCGAAATCAGCCCGGGCATCGAAGTGCAAACCGATGAGCAACTGGACAAGTTCATCCGCGAGCACGCCGAAACCGCGTTCCACCCGTCCTGCTCGTGCAAGATGGGCACCGACAACATGGCCGTGGTCGATGGTCAGGGCCGCGTGCATGGCATGCAGGGTCTGCGGGTGGTCGATGCTTCGATCATGCCGATCATCACCACCGGTAACCTGAACGCGCCGACGATCATGATGGCCGAGAAAATCGCCGACAAGATCCGTGGTCGCCAGCCACTGCCGCGCAGCAAGGCCGCCTACTACGTGGCCGGCGATGCACCGGTCAAAGGCAAGGCGTTGCGTGATGTGAGCGCTGTTGCTCAGTAAGTCGTAACACCGAGGCGCAGCCTTCGCGAGCAAGCCCGCTCCCACATTTGATTCGTGAACGACACGAACCTCTTGGGGGAGCGGGCTTGCTCGTGAACGGGCCAGCGAAATCAGCCACCTCTTCCCGCCCTCAGCAGTAAACCTTCCTACACCGCCTCTTCACTTGATCCTACCCCTACGCAGGCCTACTCTAGTCCTCGCGCAATCGCTCCACCTCTCCCCGCTGTCGCTCTGCCGCCACTCCATTACAAGGAGGTTCTCCCGAATGTTCGATTTTCACCCCCAGCTCAAGCAGCGCTTCGCTGCCTTGCGCACGGGCGCCGAGTTTTTTTCCCTGCGGTATGTGCGCGAGTCCGGGCAGTATCTGTCGGTGCGCAAGAACGTCGCCGAACCTCCAAGCCTGAGCCGCGACGAAGGTGCAATGCTTACGGTGCGGGTCAACGGCGTCGAAGCCTACGCCGCCACCAATGACCTGTCGCAGCAAGGCCTGCAGGCCGCCCTCGAGCGTGCCGAACAGCAGGCCCGGCGGATCAAGCCCCACGCCTTGCTCGACCTGCGCGATCAGCCCGTCTCCAGCGACCGCGCCGATTATTTTTCACCGAACGTCGAACAACCTTTCCCGTCCCTGAGCGAATGCTTCGAGCTGCTCGGCGCGGAGTCCGCCTCGGTGCCCAAGGATGAGCGCTTGGTGAACTGGGAAGTGAGCATCGGCATCACCCACGTCGAGCAGATCTACCTGAGCAGCGCCGGGGCCGAATTGCGCCAGGCCCAGCGCTTTGTCTATCCGGGCCTGGACGTCACCGCCTACGACGGCAATGACAGCCAGACCCGCAGCCTCGGCCGCGAGAACTTCGGCCAGCAGGGCGGCGCCGACGTGATCAGCCGCTGCGGCCTGATTGGCGCCGGCCCGCAAGTCGCCGATCAGGCGCTGCAACTGCTGCTCGCCCCCAACACCCCGCAAGGCCCGCGTGACCTGCTGCTGATGCCCGATCAGATGATGCTGCAGATCCACGAGTCCATCGGCCACCCGCTGGAACTCGACCGGATTCTCGGCGATGAGCGTAACTACGCCGGCACCAGTTTCGTCAAAACCAGCGACTTCGGCAGCCTGCAATACGGCTCGAAACTGCTCAACGTGACCTTCGATCCGGGCATTCCCGAAGAGCTCGCCAGTTATGGCCATGACGACGACGGCAGCGCCGCCAGCAAACAATTCCTGATCCGCGAAGGCCTGCTGCTGCGCCCGCTCGGCGGCGCGCTGTCGCAGTTCCGCGCCGGCCTCGACGGCGTCGCCAACAGTCGCGCCTCGAGCTGGAACCGCGCGCCGATCGACCGCATGGCCAACCTCAACATCGAGCCGGGCGACCAGCCGCTGGAGCAACTGATCCAGGGCATCGAAAACGGCATTCTGATGAGCACCAACCGCTCATGGTCGATCGACGACGCGCGCAACAAATTCCAGTTCGGCTGCGAATGGGGCCAGTTGATCGAAAACGGTGAACTCAAGGGCGTGGTGAAAAATCCCAACTACCGGGGCATCTCCGCGCACTTCTGGAAGAGCCTGCGCGCGGTCGGCAACGCCGGCACCACCCGGGTGCTGGGCACGCCGAACTGCGGTAAGGGCGAACCGAATCAGGTGATCCGCGTCGGCCACGCTTCGCCGGCCTGCGTGTTCAGTCATGTTGATGTATTTGGGGGAGACGCCTGATGGCTAGCGTGAAGAGTCAGAGCGACGCATTCAAGGTTCTGGTCAACTGGCTGCGCGACAGCATCCGCGAGCCGGAACAGTTCACCGTCAGCTATGCCGGCGAGTCTTCGGCATTCGTGCGTTTCAATCACGCCAAGGTGCGTCAGGCCGGGCAAGTGCAGCAGGCCGGCATCAGCCTGAAGCTGATCGACGACGGTCGCCATGCCGACCTGCAAATCACCCTGTCCGGCGAGCCGGAAACCGATCTGCAGCGCCTCGCCGAAGGCCTGCAGCAACTGCGGGAAACCCTGCCGCTGCTGCCGCAGGACCCATATCTGCTGCTCAACCACAGCGGCTGGCAGAGCAAGGATGTGCAGACCCATCCGCTGCCGGACACCGAAGCCGTGGTCGCCGAGATCGCCCAGGCAGCGGAAGGTCTCGATCTGGTCGGCATCTACGCGGCCGGCCCGATCGCCCGGGGTTTCGCCAGTTCTTCGGGGGCGTTCGGCTGGCATCAGGCCAACAGCTTCAATTTCGATTTCAGCCTGTTCCACGAAAACGGCGAAGCGGTTAAGGCCAGCTACGCCGGGCACGACTGGAGCAGCGAGGGTTTCGCCGAGCGCTTCCGTCAGGCGCGCGAACAACTGGCGTTCCTCGGCCGACCGTTGCGCACCTTGCCGCCGGGACAATACCGCGCCTATCTGGCACCGGCTGCGCTGGAAGAAATCATGGGCATGTTGTGCTGGGGCGGATTCTCCGCGCAGTCGATTGCCAGCAAGAGCAGTCCGCTGCAAAAACTCTATGCCGGCGATCAGGCGTTCAGCCCGCTGGTGTCCCTCGATGAGAAAGTCAGCGACTCCCTGAGCCCGACATTTTCCGGCGAAGGTTATCCGCGCAGCGACCTGCAACTGATCATTGAAGGCAAGGCCGGCGAGCAACTGGTCGGCTCGCGCAGCGCCGCCGAGTACGGCCTGACGGCCAACGGCGCCAGCGGCGGTGAAGCGCCGAGCGCGCTGAACATGGCCGCCGGGGAGTTACCGCAGGCGGACATTCTCAAGCAACTGGGCACCGGGCTGTACATCAGCAACCTGTGGTATCTGAACTTCTCGGATCAACCGGCGGCGCGCCTGACCGGCATGACCCGCTTCGCCACGTTCTGGGTCGAGAACGGTGAGATCCAGGCACCGGTCAGCACCATGCGCTTCGACGACAGCGCCTACAGCCTGCTCGGCTCGCAACTGGAAGCCCTGACCGCCGAGCGTGAGTTGCTGCTGTCGGCCAGCACCTACGGCCAGCGCAACACTTCATCGGCGCTGTTACCGGGGGCATTGGTCAGCCGCTTGACCCTGACCCTGTAAACACAAGACCCGGAGGGAGCAGGCTTGCTCACTCCGGGTTCGGTTTTCTGATTACCGCCAGAGGTTCCATGCCCAACCGCCCGCCGCTCGATGCCATCACCGCCCGCTGGTTGCCGTGGGTCGTGGCCATCGCGTTCTTCATGCAATCCCTCGACGGGACCATCCTCAATACCGCCCTGCCGGCCATGGCCCGGGATCTGGCCGAAGACCCGTTGCGCATGCAGGGCGTGATCATCGCCTACATGCTCACCGTGGCCCTGCTGATTCCCGCCTCGGGCTGGATCGCCGACCGCTTCGGCACCAAGAAAATCTTCTTCGGCGCGATCCTGCTGTTCAGCCTCGGCTCACTGCTCTGCGCCTTGTCGAGCACTCTGACCATGCTCATCGGGGCGCGAATCATCCAGGGCCTGGGCGGCGCGCTGATGCTGCCGGTCGGGCGACTGGTGGTGCTGCGCGCCTACCCGCGCTCGGAACTGGTACGGATCATGGGCTTCATCACCATCCCCGGCCTGCTCGGCCCGCTGATCGGCCCGACCATGGGCGGCTGGATGGTGCAATTTCTGACCTGGCACTGGATCTTCCTGATCAACCTGCCGGTGGGTGTCATCGGTTGCTATGCGGTGTGGAAGTTCATTCCCGACCTGCGCGGCACCGAGCGCACGCGCTTCGATAGCCTGGGTTTCCTGCTGTTCGGCGCGGCGATGATCCTGATCACCATCGCCATGGAAGGCCTCGGCGAACTGCACCTGCCGCACCTGCGGGTAATGTTGTTGCTGTTCGGCGGCATGGCGTGCCTGGCGGCGTACTGGCTGCGCGCCGGGCACATCGAAAACCCGTTGTTTTCACCTTCGCTGTTCAAGACCCGCACGTTCGCCGTCGGCATCCTCGGCAATCTGTTCGCCCGCCTGGGCAGCGGCGCCCTGCCGTTCCTCGTGCCGTTGCTGCTGCAAGTGGCGCTGGGCTATTCACCGGCGCAGGCCGGGATGAGCATGTTGCCCCTGGCGGCAGCGGCGATGATCGCCAAGTGGGTGGCGCGACCGCTGATCGAACGCTTGGGCTATCGCATCGTCCTCACCGGCAACACCCTGGCGCTGGGGATCATGCTGGCGAGCATGGGCCTGGTCAGCGAGCAGACACCGTACTGGCTGCTGCTGTGCCTGCTGGCGATTCTCGGGGCGATCAACTCGCTGCAATTCACCGCGATGAACACCGTGACCCTGATCGACCTCGACGACGCCAGCGCCAGCAGCGGCAACAGCCTGCTGTCGGTGGTGGCGCAGTTGTCGCTGAGCCTCGGGGTGGCGTGCGCCGGTGCGTTGCTCGGCGGGTTCACGGCGGAGATCGGCAACGACGGGGTCGAAACCGTCCTCGGCGCCTTCCAGCTGACCTTTGTCACGGTGGGGATCATGGCGATGCTGGCGGCGACGATCTTCTCGCAACTGTCGAAGAATGACGGACGCCGCGTCAGGAGCCCGGAGCAACATATCGAGCACTGACCCACGGGGTCGAACCACACTTCGTCCAGAACTTTCGAGGAAAGTGGCACGGGGCTGCTACACTGCGCGACATTTTGTTTTGCAGGCCAGTCCCGTGACCACCATCGCCACCGCTTTTAATACTTTGCCGCTGTCTGCCGCCATGCTGGCTAACCTCGACTCCCTCGGTTATGCCCAGATGACGCCGATCCAGGCGCAAAGCTTGCCGGTGATCCTCAAGGGGATGGACCTGATCGCCCAGGCCAAGACCGGCAGCGGCAAGACCGCCGCGTTCGGCATCGGTTTGCTGAACCCGATCAACCCGCGCTACTTCGGTTGCCAGGCCCTGGTGATCTGCCCGACCCGTGAGCTGGCCGATCAGGTCGCCAAGGAAATCCGTCGTCTGGCCCGCGCCGAAGACAACATCAAAGTCCTGACCCTGTGCGGCGGCGTGTCGTTCGGTCCGCAGATCGGGTCGCTGGAACACGGCGCGCACATCATCGTCGGCACGCCGGGGCGCATCCAGCAGCACCTGCGCAAGGGTTCGCTGGTTCTCGACGGCCTCAACACGCTGATCCTCGACGAAGCCGACCGCATGCTCGACATGGGTTTCTACGACGCCATCGAAGACATCATCCAGCAGACCCCGGAACGTCGTCAGACCTTGCTGTTCTCTGCCACTTACCCGGTGGGCATCAAGCAACTGGCCTCCAAGTTCATGCGCGATCCGCAGCAAGTGAAGGTCGAGACCTTCCACGACGACACGCAGATCGAGCAGCGTTTCTACGAGATTTCTCCGGAAGAACGCATGGGTGCCGTGACCAAAGTCCTGCACCATTTCCGTCCGGCCTCCTGCGTGGCGTTCTGCTTCACCAAGCAGCAAGTCCAGGAAACCGTCGATCACCTGACCGCCAAGGGCATTTCCGCCGTCGGCCTGCACGGCGATCTGGAACAGCGTGATCGCGATCAGGTGCTGGCGATGTTCGCCAACCGCAGCACCTCGGTACTGGTCGCCACCGACGTCGCCGCCCGTGGTCTGGACATCGATGCACTGGACATGGTGATCAACGTCGAACTGGCCCGGGACTCGGAAATCCACATTCACCGCGTCGGCCGTACCGGTCGTGCGGGCGAGAAAGGCATCGCGATCAGCCTGGTCGCGCCGTCCGAAGCGCACCGCGCGCAAGCGATCGAACAACTGCAAAAAGCGCCGCTGAACTGGGATCAGGTGGAAAACCTCAAGTCCCAGGGCGGCGCCCCCCTGCAGCCACCGATGAGTACGCTGTGCATCGCTGGCGGGCGTAAAGACAAGGTGCGTCCGGGCGACATTCTCGGCGCACTGACCGGCGACGCCGGCATCCCCGGCGCCCAGGTCGGCAAGATTGCGATCTTCGACTTCCAGTCGTACGTGGCGGTTGAACGCACCGTGGTCATGCAGGCCCTGCAGCGTTTGAACAACGGCAAGATCAAGGGGCGCTCGCTGCGCGTCCGTGTTTTGTAACTGATCTGCTGCCCGACAGGGATCACATGTGGGAGCGGGTTTGCTCGCGAAGGCAATCTGCCAGTCGACAGCAATGTCGAATGACGTACCGCCTTCGCGAGCGAGCCCGCTCCCACAATCCGTTTTGTGGCGAGTCACCAAGAGGACACCGTTTTGCGCTCTACCGAAGTCGTGATCATTGGCGCTGGCGCCGCAGGTTTGATGTGCGCACTGACTGCCGCCGGGCGTGGACGTCAGGTGTTGCTGCTCGACCATGCGAACAAGGCCGGCAAGAAAATCCTCATGTCCGGCGGTGGTCGCTGCAATTTCACCAACATCTACACCGAACCGGGCAATTTCCTCTCGCAGAACCCGCACTTCTGCAAATCCGCACTGGCGCGTTATACCCAGTGGGATTTCATCGGCATGGTCGCCAAGCACGGCGTGCCGTATCACGAGAAAAAACTCGGCCAGTTGTTCTGCGATAACAAATCCAGCGACATTCTCGGCATGCTCCTCGACGAGTGCGATCAGGTTGGCGTCAACCTGCACCTGGACACCTCGATCCAGACCATCGAGAAAGTCGAAAACGGATACCTGCTCGATACCACCCTCGGCCAGATCCAGTGCCAGTCGCTGGTGATCGCCACCGGCGGTCTGTCGATCCCGACCCTGGGCGCCACCGGTTTCGGTTATCAGGTCGCCAGACAGTTCGGCCACGAACTGCTGCCGACCCGCGCCGGACTGGTGCCATTCACCATCACCGACCAGCTCAAAGACTTGTGCGCCGAGATGTCCGGAACCTCGGTGGATTGCCTGGTCAGCTGCAACGACCAGAGTTTCCGCGAGAACATTCTGTTCACTCACCGTGGCCTCAGCGGCCCGGCGATTTTGCAGATTTCCTCGTTCTGGGAATCCGGCGACACGGTGGAGATCAACCTGCTGCCGGATCACGACGCGGCGAGCTGGCTGCAACAGCAGCAGGCCGAACGCCCGAACAGCGAACTGAAAACCCTGCTCGGGGAAATCTTCACCAAGAAGATGGCCAACCTGCTGGCGGACAACTGGTTCGTCTCCAAGCCGATGAAGCAGTACACCCACGCCGAACTGGCAGAGATCGCCGACAAGCTCGGCTGCTGGAAAGTCGTCCCCGCCGGCACCGAAGGCTATCGCACCGCCGAAGTCACCCTGGGGGGCGTCGATACCCGGGAAGTGTCGTCCAAGACCATGGAATCGCTGAAAAGCCCGGGGCTGTATTTTGTCGGCGAAGTGCTCGATGTCACCGGGCATCTGGGCGGTTTCAACTTCCAGTGGGCCT
This sequence comes from Pseudomonas botevensis, assembly GCF_019145475.1. Taxonomy (GTDB): domain Bacteria; phylum Pseudomonadota; class Gammaproteobacteria; order Pseudomonadales; family Pseudomonadaceae; genus Aquipseudomonas; species Aquipseudomonas botevensis. The sequence goes on along the minus strand of NZ_JAHTKI010000001.1, from coordinate 604,144 downwards.
GGGCCTCGGGCTACGCGGCGGCGCAGTACGTCTGATTCCTTGGCCGCAGCCGATCACCACTGGCTCGCGAAAGCGGTGTGTCAGCCGACACCCGTGTTGAATGCCCTGCCGCTTTCGCGAGCAAGCCCGCTCCCACAGAAACTTGCTGTCGATCTCAGGATTTGTGGTGAGTGCGAAGCCTCAAGGAACACTTTTTGCTGTCAGATGTGATCGGCGCCATTGCGTCGGCGTCATTACTGGCTCAATTTAGCGGCATCGCCTCGGAAGGCCTTCGCACTTCATGTCCTCGACCTCGTTTCGTCAGTCTTTGCGGCGCCTGTGGGCGCTGGATAAATTCAGCTACAGCGTGCGGGTGTTCATCGCCCTGACCGGCAGCATGGCGCTGTGCTGGTATCAGGATGAAATGGGGCTGCTGATCCCGCTGTTCCTCGGGATCATCGCCAGCGCCCTGGCGGAAACCGACGACAGCTGGCAGGGCCGCCTCAACGCCCTGGCGGTGACGCTGGCATGTTTCAGCGTGGCGGCGCTGTCGGTGGAACTGCTGTTCCCCTATCCCATCGTCTTCGTGATCGCCCTCGCTCTGGCGAGCTTCGGCCTCACCATGCTCGGTGCGCTGGGCGAACGTTACGGGGCGATTGCTTCGGCGACGCTGATTCTCTCGGTCTACACCATGATCGGCGTGGACCAGCGCGGTGGCGCGGTCACCGACTTCTGGCACGAGCCGATGCTGCTGGTCGCCGGTGCCGCGTGGTACGGCTTGCTGTCGGTGTTGTGGCAGGCGATGTTTTCCAACCAGCCGGTGCAACAGAGTCTGGCGCGGCTGTTCCGTGAGCTGGGCTATTACCTGAAGCTGAAAGCCTCGCTGTTCGAGCCGATCCGTCAATTGGATGTCGAAGCCCGGCGCCTGGAACTGGCGCAGCAGAATGGCCGAGTGGTGGCGGCACTGAACAGCGCCAAGGAAATCATCCTGCATCGGGTCGGCAATGGTCGCCCCGGCTCGAAAGTCAGCCGCTACCTGAAGCTGTACTTCCTCGCGCAGGACATCCACGAACGCGCCAGCTCTTCGCACTATCCGTACAACGCCCTGGCCGAAGCGTTTTTCCACAGCGACGTGCTGTTCCGCTGCCAACGCCTGCTGCGCCAGCAAGGCAAGGCCTGCCGCGCGCTGGCCGAATCGATCCAGATGCGCCAGCCGTTCGTCTACGACGCGAGCTTCGCCGAAGCCCTGAGCGACCTGCACGCCTCCCTCGAACACCTGCGCATCCAGAGCAACCCGGCCTGGCGCGGTCTGTTGCGTTCGCTGCGGGCACTGGCGGCCAACCTCGGCACCCTGGATCGTCTGCTCAGCGACGCCAGCAACCCCGACGCCCTGGCGGACGCCACCGACAGCAGCCTGCTCGACCGCTCGCCGCGCAACTTCAAGGATGTGCTGGTGCGCCTGCGCACCCAACTGACGCCGACCTCGCTGCTGTTCCGCCATGCTCTGCGCTTGCCGCTGGCCTTAAGCATCGGCTACGGCATGGTGCACCTGATTCACCCGTCGCAAGGCTACTGGATCATTCTCACCACGTTGTTCGTCTGCCAGCCGAACTACGGCGCGACCCGACGCAAACTCGGTCAGCGGATCTTCGGCACCGCCATCGGCCTGACCATCGCCTGGGCACTGTTCGACCTGTTCCCCAATCCGCTGGTGCAATCGTGCTTCGCCATCGCCGCCGGGGTCGTGTTCTTCACCAACCGCACCACCCGCTACACGGTAGCGACGGCGGCGATCACGATCATGGTGCTGTTCTGCTTCAACCAGGTCGGTGACGGCTACGGGCTGTTCGCCCCGCGCCTGCTCGATACCTTGCTCGGCAGTCTGATTGCGGGCCTGGCGGTGTTCCTGTTCCTGCCGGACTGGCAGGGCCGGCGCCTGAACAAGGTGCTGGCCAATACCCTGGCCTGCAACAGCATTTACCTGCGCCAGATCATGCAGCAATACGCTGCCGGCAAGAGCGACGACCTCGCCTATCGCCTCGCCCGGCGCAACGCGCACAACGCCGACGCGGCACTCTCGACCACGCTCGCCAACATGCTGATGGAGCCGGGGCATTTCCGGAAGGAAGCAGATGTCGGCTTCCGCTTCCTGGTGCTCTCGCACACCTTGCTCAGCTACCTCTCGGGCCTCGGCGCGCACCGGGAAACCCAGTTGCCGGCCGACGTGCGTGAACACCTGATCGACGACGCCGGGGTGAAACTGGCGACGAGCATCGACGAAATCGCCCAGGGCCTGGCGAACAAACAGCCGATTGCGATTCAGAGTGACGAGGAAGAGGCGCTGGCCAACGATCTGGAGCAGATGCCCGACGAAATCGATGAAGGCCAGCGACTGGTGCAGACCCAACTGGCGCTGATCTGCCGGCAGTTGGGGCCACTGCGGACGTTGGCGGCGCACCTGATCAAGGACACCAGCGAAGATTGAGATGGGTGAGTCGGCCCCCGAAAGGGCCGGCAGCAGCAAAGTCGTTTCCGGATCAGCCCTTACATCCCGTGCTGCCTCAACAACTTCTCGTAACTGCCGTCGGCCTTCATTTCCGAAATCGCCTTATCGAACCCCGCCACGATCTGCTCGTGCTGTGGGTTCTTCAGGCTCACCAGAATGTGCAGGCTGTTTTCACTCAACGGCTTGGGCAGAAATTCCACCGCATTGCGCACCTTGGGTGATTCCCGGGCCAGGTAATAGCGGGCGACGAATTCGTCTTCCAGCGTCAGCTTGACCCGATCCGCCGCCAGCATGCGCACGGCCATGGCGAAGTTGTGCACAGGGACTTTCTGCAACGCGGTGTCGGCATCGAACGGCGCCGAGTAGGCGTAGCCACGCACCACCGCGATCGGGTAGGTGTGCAGTTCCTGAAGGTTGTTGTATTCGATGGGCGTGTCTTTGCGTTTGATGAAGCGCACGCGGTTAAGCAGGTACTCGCCGGAGAACTGCCCCAACCGGGTTCGCTCGTCGTTGTACCAGGCATTGACCAGCACGTCGTAGCGGCCCTCGCCGATCCCCAGCAGGGCGCGTGCCCAAGGCACCTGTTCGTAACCGCTGGCATAGCCGGCCCGGGCCAGTGCCGTGCTGACGATGTCCGTGGCGAGGCCACCGTTGACCAGTGTCTCATCGGTAAAGGGTGGCCAGATGTCGAAGACCAGACGCAACTTTTCCGCAGCAGCGCTTTGACTCAGCAACAGCAAACCGATCAAAGCAAAGGCTCGATGCAATCGCGGCATGCTTGAAAATCCTTAGCGGGCGAGCCGCCCGGCGTGTTTTCAGTCAAAACCCCAGGCCCCTTACCGGCGAATCCCAGGCCTTAACAGTAGCTCATTGAAGCCCGTGCACAGCGCTTATCAGCAGATTACACAAAGACGACAGCGGCGCCAGAAAGGAATGATGGCATTTTGGCCTTTGTCACAGATTTCTTTGCCATACAGACTTATTTTCGTCATGCGCTTAGTATCGGACGACGTTGTTCAAGGAATCGGAAGATGACAATCGAGTGGGTCTGCAAACATCACAGCGATCTGGGCAAAGAGCAGCTGTACGCCATTTTGAAACTGCGCTCGGAAGTGTTCGTCGTCGAACAGAGATGCGCCTACCTGGACCCCGACGGCCAGGATCTGGATGGCGACACCTGCCATTTGATGGGTTGGGAGGACGATCAGTTGCTGGCGTACCTGCGCCTGCTGGATCCGCAATCCCAGGGTGGCGACGTGGTGATCGGCCGGGTGCTGACCGCGCCGGCAGGACGGGGCAAGGGGCTGGGCCATGAAATGATGGAGCAGGCGCTGAAGCAGGCCGGGAAGCATTGGCCGCAGGTGCCGATCTATCTGTCGGCGCAGGCGCATTTGCAGGGGTATTACGGGCGATACGGGTTTGTCGTGGCGGGTGAGGAATATCTGGAGGACGACATTCCGCACATTGGCATGCGGCGGTCTTGAGTTGCGGGTCTGACTGAAGAACCGGCCCTCACCCTGGCCCTCTCCCGGAGGGAGAGGGCACCGAACGGGGGGTTGCTCAAGAGCTACGCCGACCTGAACGTGCAGCACCGAATCCAGAAACGACTCGGTCAGTTCCCTCTCCCTCCGGGCGGTCTGACGCTTCGAGAGGGTGGGGTGACGGGTTCTCAGGGATACTCCAGAACCCCTTTGATCTGCCGCAGGTTCCGCTCGATCCACCCCCGGTCAATCGCCCCCCATTCGCGAATCCGGTAGCGCCCGGCATGGTTGCGCGCGCCCTCTTCCTGCTCGAATTCACAAACGATATCCAGATCCGCCAGCGCGGCGATCGTGTCCTGCGCCGTGCGCCGGGGCATGCCGGTGGCTTCGGTCAGCGCCGGCACGCTGGCGGCCAGGCCGCTGTCGATCAGGTAGGCCACGTACAGGCGCCGGTAGAAACTGCTTTTGGTCTTGCTCACGTCCATGCACGCACCCTGTACTGGTTGATCACTGCATCTCGCGCCACGTCAGGTACACCCGCAGATCGAACTCGATCTGGTGATACCCCGGCAGCATGTGCTCACATAATTTATAGAACGCTTTGTTGTGGTCCGACTCTTTGAAGTGCGCCAGTTCATGCACCACGATCATCTTCAAAAAGTCCGGCGCCGCGTCCTTGAACAATGACGCGATACGGATTTCCTTCTTCGCCTTGAGCTTGCCACCCTGTACCCGCGACACCGTGGTGTGCAGGCCGAGGGCGCGGTGGGTCAGGTCGAGGCGGTTGTCGAACAGCACTTTGTCGATGGCCGGGGCGTTGCGCAGGTATTCCTGCTTCAGGTCCAGCGCGTAGCTGTACAACGCCTTGTCGCTCTGCACATCGTGGCGGCCCGGATAGCGTTGAGTCAGATAATCCCCGAGTCGCCCCTCGGCGATCAGTCGGCGCACCTGATCCTGCAATTGCGCGGGATAGGCCTGGAGGTATTTCAACGCGGTCATGGGACGGGCAGCACGGGTCATGGAAAGGCCGCCAGTGTAGCGAATTCAACCGGTCAGCGCGCCCCAGTCGAACGGCTGGGCAAAGCGTCCGGCATCGTCGGCGACCATCGGTCGTGCCACCAGGAACCCCTGCACATACTCGCAGCCATGGGCTTGCAGCCACTGGTACTGCGCGACGGTTTCCACGCCTTCGGCAATCACCAGCAAGCCGTATTCCTTGCACAGGCTGATCACGCTGCGCACCAGCGAGGCGTCCCGGGTCGAGTCCGGCAATCGGGCGATCAAATGCCGATCGAGCTTGAGCGTGTCCAGTTCCAGATCCCGCAGATGCGCCAGCGAGCAATCGCCGGAGCCGAAGTCATCGAGCGCCACCCGTACCCCGAGATTACGCAGCAGCCGCAGCTGCTTGCGGGTTTCGTCGGCATTCAGGGTCAGCGCTTCCTCTGTCACCTCGACTTCCAGTTGACGCGGCTTCAGCCCGTAGCGTTCCAGCACCTGCCGCAACTCGGTGACCAGGTTCGGCATGCCGAACTGGGTGTTGCTCAGGCTCACCCCCAGCACCAGGTCTTCGGCGAACTGCCCTTCCCACGCCTTCCGCTGCCCGGCGCTGCGATGGTAGATCCAGCTGCCGAGCCGACTGATCAGTGTCGCCTCTTCCAGCAACGGCAAAAACAGCCCCGGCGGTACATCGCCGACACTCGGATGCTGCCAGCGCAACAATGCTTCGAAACCACGAACACGGCCGTCGTCGATTGCCACTTGCGGCTGATAGACCAGATTGAAATCGCGGTTCTCGATGGCCGTGCGCACGCTCTCTTCGAGCATCAATCGCGAGCGCGCGCGGCCGTTCATTTCATGATCGTAAAAGCGATATTGCTGACGCCCGGCCCGCTTGGATTCGTACATGGCGATGTCCGAAGCGCGCATCAGACCGTCCAGGTTGTTGCCGCAATCCGGGTAGGTGGCGATGCCGATACTGGCGCCGAGGGCGATGTCGAGGCCCTCGATCTGCTGACACACCGACACCCGCTCGATGAGCTTCTCGGCAATCTTTGCCGCCTGCTCGGGAAACTCCAGGTCCAGCAGCGCGGTGAACTCGTCGCCGCCCATCCGCGCCAGAATGTCGAACGGCCGCAGGCACGCCTTCAACTGCTCGGACACCCAGCGCAACACCCGGTCGCCGGCATCGTGGCCGAGGGAATCGTTGACCCGTTTGAAGCCGTCCAGATCCAGGTACATCAGCACCCAGGTGCTGTCCGTGCGGTCACCGCGCAGCAGCAGGTTTTCTACGGTCTGATAAAAGCCGCGTCGATTGAGCAACCCGGTCAGCGGATCGGTGACCGCCTGAAATTCCAGTTGCTGATGCAGGTGATGCACCACTGACATGTCCAGCACCGTCACCACCATCGCGTGCTGTTCGCTCGGCAACGCGGCGCAAGACAACGCCACCGGCACCTGTTGTCCCGGCGCAGTCCGCAGCAGGGCATCGTGCAGGCGCAGCGTCTCGCCACGTTTGTAACTGGTGTAGAACTCGGAATCGGCCCACAACGGAATGTGCGGTCGTTGCAGGAAATCGAGAAACTCCTGGCCCTCCAGATCCTTGACCGGGGCGTTGAGCAGCCGCGAAATCGCCGGGTTGGCGAAGCGGATCAAACCGTCCTCGGCCAGCACCAGAATGCCCTCGGCGGCGTTATCCAGCACCGACGCATTAAACGCGCGGGCCACTTCCAGATCATGACTCAGACGCTGCAAGGCCCGGCGATTGCGCTGATGTTCCAGCAGCGCCTGCACTTTGGGTTTGAGAATTTGCGGATCGAACGGCTTGAACAGGTAATCCACCGCGCCACTGGCATAACCCTTGATCACGGCATCCTGGGACTGTTCGTTGGCGGTGAGGAAAATGATCGGGGTCAGCCGCGTTCGCTGACTGCCGCGCATCAGCCGCGCGACTTCAAAACCGTCCATGCCCGGCATCTGCACATCCAGCAGCACCAGATCGATTTCGTGTTCCAGCAGCAGGCTCAGCGCTTCGAACCCCGAAGCGGCGGTCATCACCTGCCAATCCTGACGCTGCAACAACGCACGCATGCTGATCAGGTTTTCAGGGTAATCATCAACAATCAAAAGGACTGAGCTGCCTTCACCTGGCTGTGGTTGCGCGCATTCCATGCTGCTTCTCTTATGGGGACGTCAGGCCGGCTTCTCGTGAAAACCGTACAGTTGCTGAGCCTTCACTCTAGTCGGGGTTCTGCAAAAGCTGTAGCTGTCATCAGGCCATCATTTAAACAAAGAGTTAAGAAGCCGACTAACGGTCATCGCTACAGCCCCCGAAAACCGGGAAAGATGGCATTTCGACAGGATGTTGACGCCAATCATCCGCCGGACGGGCGTTAACAAAGACTTCCTCTGCGCTTATAAAGACCGCCCCAAAGGTGCGGGCTAGAGCTTCTGGCACGTGCGTGCAGCAAAAGACCGAGTGGAAGAACCGACATGATCGACCTCGCAACCTGGAACCTCAGCGTTCCCGTTGGCAGCCCGCCGTACACCGTTGAAACCTCCAGACTGGTGAACGGCTTCAAGGATCAATACTTCCATTCCGACACCGGCACGCTGTTTTTCTGGTCCCCGGTCACCGGCTCAAAAACCGAGAACGCCATCTACCCGCGCACCGAACTGCGCGAAACCTACAGCAACGGCACCCTGCGCAACTGGTACTACCCCGACGCCGACAACCTGCTGCGCGCCACCCTCGCCGTCAACAAAGTCCCCAGCTCCGGCAAAATCGTCATCGGCCAGATCCACGCCTACGAAAGCCAGAAACCGATGCTCAAGCTCGAATACCAATACAAAAGCAAAACCGAGACCGGCAACCTGGTGATCAAACTCCGCACCCATCCGGATCAGGACGAAAGCCGCGTGATCACCCTGGCCACCGGGATCAAACTGGATCGCGAGTTCAACTACCTGATCCACCTCAGCCCCGGCGGCGCATTGGGTGTCAGTGCGGCCGGCTATCAGTGGGACTCACAGATCAGCGCGACATGGCGCAACAAGCCGTTGTACTTCAAGGCGGGCGTGTATGTGCAGGACAACACGGGGTACACGAGTGAGGGCGGGCAGGTGACGTTTTCGAAGCTGGATATTGATCATGACAAGTAGCGACCCGTCTTATGCGGGTTTCCTGCACTTTTTGTGCTTCGAACTTACTCAGGACAGTTGATCTCCGAACAGCAGAATCAGTGAGCCCCTTTAGTAACGGGCTTGCGCTTGATCCCTGAAGCAACGGAGTCATGCAGCGTCGAAACCCGCCCTGCATCCCACTCCCGCTGCATCCCGGCTAACAGCTCTGCGTTTACCCGTCCCCGGTTGCTCTCCAGCGTCTGGGTCATGGCCTCTGCGATACGCTCGATGATCAACGCTGGTTTCTCTACCGCACAATGCTTTCGGCCAAACTCCAACAATTGCTGACGATCCGGGTAATTCTTGGTCTTGTTCATTTTGATCGCCAGCGTCCTGTCCACTAGCGAACGACCGGATTTTGGGTTGTAGTTTTCATAGACCGTTGTGGTCGTTACGTCAAAGACCGGTGCCAGTCGCACCGTTTCTGGCGCACCTGGATGGGTGTAGATCACCCCGAAATTTTTCAGGTGGGCATCGCCATTACGCACCATCACCGAAAGGCAAACCGAAGCGAAGTAGCGCTCCAGCTCCTGCAACGGATCACCATGCCGACAAACCTGACGTATGACCGCCGCCAGCGTTTCATAACTTTGGGAGTATTTGTAGTTGTCGTGGGGATCCTTGTTCAATCCAAGAAGAACAGCCATGTCCTCAAACCCGAGCCGCCCGGCATCCGTGAGATCGAAACGCTCCATCACAAACAGCTCGCCATTTTCAGATAGCCAGAATGGCGGTGTATCCAGCCCGGCGACGCGGGCTGCCTCCAGGCATAGAAACTCGTTTTGAGCCAGGTGTGGGTATTCGTCCGCCCCCGACTTGACGATCAAATCGGAACTGAGCAGGGTCTTGCGATTGCCAATGAGTTTGTCCAGATCAGGCACCAATACCTTGGGCTGCACACCCGAGATACCCGACTCGAAGTAAGTGTCTACCAGAAACTCGAAAACACTCTGTGACGCCCCCGCCGAAAGAATTTCCTGCAACCCGACCTGCGCCCGGACGGATACGTGAGTCTCAATCGGATTCTGATAAGTGAGGCGTCCGATCTGGTTGCCACCAATGATCGACAGCAGGCGCATTTCGTCCACCTGCATATGCTTGGCCATGCGCCGCTTGATCTGATCGGCGAGAAATCCTTCCGGCACGTTCATATCGAAAATGGGATGCAGCACATTGCTGACCGAAGGTGTCGGGTCATAAGGCATGACCAGCGAGACTTCCCGCTCTGCCTGCGCCGTGTCATAGGCGAATGCAAACTGCGAACCTTTGGACAACTCACCGCAGAAGCCTTGCGGCGCAATGACATTGAGGAGCTTGATCTTACTCATCGTGCTCCACCAGATCGGCAAGGGATTTGAGATCAATTCGGTTGTCGACGATCTCGAGTGCCATCCCCAACGCAGTCAACACCCGGAAAGACGTGTAGAGGGAAACGTTCTCACCGGCTTCAAGATCAATGATTGTCTTTCGACTGCATTTGGCTCGGTGCGCCAGGATAGCCTGGCTGTAACCCTTGGCCCGCCGCAGCTCTCGGACCCTTTCACCGAACATCAGTGGATTGGCTAGCAGCATGGAATGTCACCCATAACGGACTTTTTTTGAAGTTAATTAAATTATGTCCACTATGGGTGACATTTCAAGGGCCATACGTCCGTGACTTTTGTCGGAAGATTCCCAATCTTCAGCAGAGCACCCAGCTTCGATTCGACATCGATCAGGTGACGCCTCACGACTTTCCCTTCTTAAAACATCAAAACTAAACAACAGCGTTTAAAGGTGACTCTCGTCACTTCCCGAAGCCTACAACGGCTTGCGTCGTTACCTACCGGTGCGCCAGAATCCGCCGGCTTGTGCGCCTGGAGGGCCGTCGGTAACTTGATTCGGGTCACTGATTCGCAGTGATCGGGTTTAGTAGCCCGGTAATTCCACCTACGTACAAGCGTCATTCAGTCAGACACTTTGTCTGCATCTGATGGTGGCTGTGCGCATGGCGCCTTCGGGTGCGCCGGGATTTGGTGGGTTTCGCCCGGTCTACTAACTTGCGTACAGCCGCCTCCCTTTTGTGTAGTAGCGAAATGGTCGTGGCCCTTATGGGAAAACCACCAAATGATCAAACCTACGCCGAATCCGCCGGACACCGACCCCGCCTCCCCCTACGAATCCCCCGACTCAAAGAAATTCCACGACGCCGCCGAGCGCGCTCTGGATCACTACCTCTCTCCAGCCGCACGGATCATGTCGTCCTGCAACGAACCCGAAGCCATGTACCTCGCCAATCCGAAGTACAACACCGAATCCCTGCTCGCCAACGCCAGCGAAAACCTGGGCTCCGTCACCGAGATGCTCAGCAACTTCGCCGCCACCCTCGACCACGCCCACCGCAAGACGGCGCTGGGGATTGCCCAAGTGGTCATGGTTGCGGAACTGGCGGTGAATCAGGCGCTGGACCATGTTGAACTGACGCCGTAGCCAGACTCCTGAATAAAAGAAGCCCGCCATACGGCGGGCTTCTTTTACGGTTCGGAATAACAATCCCCATTTTTTAATCTGCGCAGACTTACACGAATTTATATGTACTCAGAAAACTGACCGCTGTATTCGTCGTGGGTTGAAATGTGATTTGAGGAAGCGGAGAAGGCGGAGTCGGGATCGCTCCACCATATTGAACCACCTCGCAGTCATAGTCGTCGGGTGTAATACCATTTGAAGTCAGAACATCCACACTCAACTCACTGATGGTGTATATGCCTCGTTTTCTTCGCAGCGCCAAAAAAATAGAATAGTCATCGAGTGTTCTGGTAAGAATCAAAACTGGAAAAGGAACAGTCAAACTGATCAGGTAAACCTCCACCACATCACCGACCCTCGTAGAAACAGGCAACAGATAATCAATCTGAAAATGATTCGGCCCAATGGGCTGGGTTATCCTGGGCGCGACACTTCTCATTCGAGGCGGAGGAAAAGGCGTTGGATCAAACGCTGCCACCATCGTTGTTGCCGGACCTGGAAGCGGCGGTAGCGGTGCAACAGGAGTAATGATCATTTTTATGCCTTTTATTCCAATGACGACTCATCCTTTGTCGATTAAGGCTCCTGACTTTAAAACTAACAAGAACTTGCACGACTTCCACCTGTTAGAAATAACAGTCTTTTATATAAATTCGCTATAAAAAACCTAAAACCACAACGCGATTCCTCAACGCCTGCGTTTCACTGTTCAATCGACTATCTTTACTCAACCGACCTGTCGAAAACCCGGAACTGCGAACGGTAGCGAGCCAAATTCAGGCAATAAAAAACCCGCCTTTCGGCGGGTTTTCTGTGCGCAATAAACGCTAAGGCTTAGTTAACCTTGGCGTTCAACTCACCCTTCAGATAACGCTGATACATGCTTTCCAGCGAGATCGGCTTGATCTTCGAAGCATTGCCGGCAGTACCGAACGCTTCATAACGCGCGATGCACACGTCACGCATGGCCTTCACGGTTTCGCCGAAGAATTTGCGTGGGTCGAACTCGCTCGGGTTGGTGGCCATCAGGCGGCGCATGGCACCGGTGGACGCCAGGCGCAGGTCGGTGTCGATGTTGACCTTGCGCACGCCGTGCTTGATGCCTTCGACGATTTCTTCAACCGGCACGCCGTAGGTTTCTTTGATGTCGCCGCCGTACTGGTTGATGATCGCCAGCCACTCTTGTGGCACCGAGGACGAACCGTGCATCACCAGGTGGGTGTTCGGGATGCGCTTGTGGATTTCCTTGATGCGGTCGATGGCCAGCACGTCGCCGGTTGGTGGCTTGGTGAACTTGTAGGCGCCGTGGCTGGTGCCGATGGCGATGGCCAGGGCGTCGACCTGGGTCTTCTTGACGAAGTCGGCGGCCTCTTCCGGGTCGGTCAGCATCTGGCTGTGATCCAGAACGCCTTCGGCGCCGATGCCGTCTTCTTCGCCGGCCATGCCGGTTTCCAGGGAGCCCAGGCAGCCCAGCTCGCCTTCAACCGAAACGCCGCAGGCGTGCGCCATGGCAACGGTCTGTTGGGTGACGCGCACGTTGTATTCGTAGTCGGTCGGGGTCTTGCCGTCTTCACCAAGGGAGCCGTCCATCATCACCGAGCTGAAGCCCAGCTGGATCGAGCGCTGGCAGACGTCAGGGCTGGTGCCGTGATCCTGGTGCATGCACACCGGGATATGCGGGAATTCTTCGATCGCGGCCAGGATCAGGTGACGCAGGAACGGCGCACCTGCGTATTTGCGAGCGCCGGCCGAAGCCTGGACGATCACCGGAGAGTCAGTCTTGTCAGCGGCTTCCATGATGGCGCGCATCTGCTCAAGGTTGTTGACGTTGAAGGCTGGAACGCCGTAGCCGAACTCGGCTGCGTGGTCCAGCATCTGGCGCATGCTGATAAGTGCCATTGTGTGTCTCTCTCCCGGTTGAGGGTCGTTAATCGTGCCAGCCTGCCGGAGCGGCGGCGGCTATTCAAGTGATTGCAGATCGGGGGTCGAGGCCCGGTCTGATGATTCGGTAAAGCAAAATCGATTACTGCGCCTTGCACCCACGGCCGATCAGGTCATTGGTGGCGACCCAGTAGACCAGGCCTTCGTCACCCTTGACGTGAAACGCCAGCATGCCATCGCTGTACAGCGAACCCGAGGCGCCCGGCTCTTCTTTCAGGCGGTAGACCTGATCACCGCCGCCGAGGCGAACATCGACTTCCTTGCGGCCGGCGTCGGTGTAGCGCCACAGCACTTTGGCCTGGCTGTCGCAGGTCCAGGTGGTCCAGTTGTCCACAGGCTCGGACGACTGAAACAGGTTCAACTGCGCGCAACCGCCCAACAATGCCAACGCCGCAATGGCGATCAAGCCTTTCATCCGTGTTCCTCTGCCGACGGCACACGCCGCCGGCCCTGAGTTAAAGAGTCAGACCCGTCAAGGACAACCATGTTCCTTGGCCGGGGTTTGTGTCTCGTACTTGTCCAGCCCTTCCGGCCCCGAACGCTTGTTCAGCACCGGGTTGGTTTCCGCCTGCCAGTCGGCCTGATAGCAGCCTTTATCGGCCTTGCCGGGCGCCGGCTCCGCGTCGGCCTTCGGGTTACTCCCGCAGGCCGCCAGGGTGCCGGTCAGCAGCAACAGCGCTAACGACTTGACCATGTGAACACTCCTTTGCCTGGCCAAACGGGTGGCCTCAGGCCTTGGCCCGGCTTTCCAGAACTTCAACGGCTGGCAGCACCTTGCCTTCGACGAATTCGAGGAACGCGCCGCCACCGGTGGAAATGTAGGAGATCTGCTCGGCCACGCCATATTTATCGATGGCCGCCAGGGTGTCGCCGCCGCCCGCGATGGAGAACGCGGCGCTGTCGGCAATGGCCTGGGCCAGCACTTTGGTGCCGTTGCCGAACTGGTCGAATTCGAACACGCCGACCGGGCCGTTCCACAGGATGGTTTTCGACGATTTCAGCAGTTCGGCGAAGTTGGCTGCGGTCTGTGGGCCGATGTCGAGGATCATGTCGTCGGCAGCGACGTCAGCGATCAGCTTGACGGTGGCCTCGGCGCTCTCGGCGAATTCCTTGGCAACCACCACGTCCACCGGCAGCGGCACGCTGACCTTGGCGGCAATGGCGCGAGCGGTGTCCAGCAGATCCGGCTCGTACAGCGACTTGCCGACCGGGTGACCGGCAGCGGCGAGGAAGGTGTTGGCGATGCCGCCGCCGACGATCAGTTGATCGCAGATCTGGCTCAGGCTGTTCAGCACGTCGAGTTTGGTCGACACCTTGGAACCGGCAACGATGGCAGCCATTGGCTTGGCCGGGGCGCCCAGGGCCTTGCCCAGTGCATCCAGCTCAGCGGCCAGCAACGGGCCGGCAGCCGCAACCTTGGCGAACTTGGCAACGCCATGGGTCGAACCCTCGGCGCGGTGGGCGGTGCCGAAGGCATCCATCACGAACACGTCGCACAGGGCGGCGTATTGCTGGGCCAGTTCGTCGGCGTTCTTTTTCTCGCCTTTGTTGAAGCGCACGTTTTCGAACAGCACGATGTCGCCGGCCTTGACGTCAACGCCGCCCAGGTAATCGGCCACCAGCGGCACTTCACGGCCCAGGGCCTTGCTCAGGTAGTCAGCGACTGGCTTGAGGCTGTTCTCGGCGGAGAACTCGCCTTCGGTCGGACGGCCCAGGTGCGAGCAAACCATCACGGCCGCGCCTTTTTCCAGGGCCAGCTTGATGGTCGGCAGCGAAGCCAGGATACGCGCATCGCTGGTGACAACACCGTCCTTGACTGGGACGTTGAGGTCTTCGCGGATCAATACGCGCTTACCTTGCAGATCGAGGTCGGACATCTTCAACACGGTCATGGGTCGCACTTCCTACGGTTTTTTTGAAGTCGCTGTCTGCAGATAGTGTTCTGCAACATCCAGCATTCGGTTGGCAAAACCCCATTCGTTGTCGAACCAGGCCAGGACGTTCACCAGCCGTGGGCCGGAAACGCGGGTCTGACTGGCATCGACGATGGCCGAATGTGGGTCATGGTTGAAATCACAGCTTGCATGGGGAAGCTCGGTGTAGGCCAACAGGCCTTTGAGCGGGCCGCTGGTGGCGGCTTCACGCAAGATCCGGTTGACCTCGGTGGCGTCGGTGTCGCTCGCGGTCTGCATCGTGATGTCGAGGCAGGACACGTTGACCGTCGGCACACGCACGGCTTTGGCCTGGATTCGCCCGGCAAGTTCCGGCAGCAGGCGCTCGATACCGCGCGCCAGACCAGTGGACACCGGGATCACCGACTGGAACGCCGAACGGGTGCGGCGCAGGTCTTCGTGGTGATAAGCGTCGATCACCGGCTGGTCGTTCATCGCCGAGTGAATCGTGGTGATCGACACATATTCCAGGCCGATCGCCTGATCCAGCAGACGCAACAGCGGCACGCCGCAGTTGGTGGTGCAGGAGGCGTTGGACACCAGCAGTTCGTCACCGCTCAGGCAATCCTGATTGACGCCGTAAACGATGGTGGCGTCGACATCCGCCTCGCTGGCCATCGGCTGCGAGAACAGCACCCGTGGCGCGCCGGCATCGAGGAAACGCTGGCCGTCTTCGCGGGTGTGGTAGGCGCCGGAACATTCGAGCACCAGATCGACGCCCAGGGACGCCCAATCGATGCCTTCGGGGGTGGCGTTGCGCAGCACCTTCACGCAGTCGCCATTAATATGCAGACAATCGCCGTCGACCTTCACTTCGCCGGGAAACCGGCCGTGGGTGGAGTCGAAGCGTGTCAGGTATTCGATGCTGGCCATGTCGGCCAGATCGTTGATCGCGACAATTTCAAACCCGGCCTTCGCTCCTCGTTCAAACAACGCACGCAAGACGCAACGACCGATACGGCCGTAGCCGTTGAGTGCAACTTTGTAGGGACGCGGTTGAGGCATGGGGTTCTCGATTACCGTATGGATCGGTCTGTGCGATGTCGCCTGACCGATCGCCTTCGCGGACAAGCCCGCGAAGGCGTCAGTCCAGACGACACCTTTCTGGATCAGTCTTCCAGCAGTTCTTCAGCCTGACCCAGGATGTTTTCCAGGGTGAAACCGAACTCTTCGAACAATGCCGAAGCCGGCGCCGACTCACCGTAGGTGGTCATGCCGATCACGCGACCTTCCAGGCCCACGTACTTGAACCAGAAGTCGGCGTGGGCCGCTTCGATGGCGATACGCGCACCCACCTGCAACGGCAGGACCGATTGCTTGTAGCTGGCGTCCTGAGCGTCGAACACGCTGGTGCAAGGCATGGAAACCACACGCACCTTGCGGCCCTGCTCGGTCAGTTTGTCGAAGGCCTGAACGGCCAGGCCGACTTCCGAACCGGTAGCGATCAGGATCAGCTCTGGCTCGCCTGCGCAGTCTTTCAGCACGTAGCCACCACGGCTGATGTCGGCGATCTGGCCGGCGTCACGGGTCTGGTGCTGCAGGTTCTGACGCGAGAAGATCAGCGCCGAAGGGCCGTCCTTGCGCTCCAGGGCGTTTTTCCAGGCCACGGCCGATTCCACGGCATCGGCTGGACGCCAGGTGTCGAGGTTCGGCGTGCTGCGCAGGCTGGTCAGTTGCTCGATCGGCTGGTGCGTCGGGCCGTCTTCGCCCAGACCGATGGAGTCGTGGGTGTAGACGTGGATCACGCGCTGCTTCATCAGGGCCGACATGCGCACGGCGTTGCGGGCGTATTCCATGAACATCAGGAAGGTCGCGCCGTAAGGCACCAGGCCACCGTGCAGGGCGACGCCGTTCATGATCGCGGTCATGCCGAATTCGCGCACGCCGTAGTACATGTAGTTGCCGCTGGCGTCTTCGGCGCTGACGCCTTTGCAGCCTTTCCACAGGGTCAGGTTGGAACCGGCCAGGTCAGCCGAACCGCCGAGCATTTCCGGCAGCAGCGGACCGAACGCGTTCAGGGCGTTCTGGCTGGCTTTGCGGCTGGCGATGGTTTCGCCCTTGGCAGCCACGTCGGCGATGTAGGCCGAGGCTTTTTCCGCGAAGTCGGCCGGCAGCTCGCCGCTCAGACGACGGATCAGTTCGTTGGCTTCGGTCGGGAACGCGGCGGAGTAGGCAGCGAAACGCTGATCCCACTCGGCTTCGACGGCGCGGCCGGCTTCCTTGGCATCCCACTCGGCATAGATGTCGGCCGGGATTTCGAACGGGCCGTAAGTCCACTTCAGCGCTTCACGGGTCAGGGCGATTTCCGCGTCACCCAGCGGGGCGCCGTGGCAGTCTTCCTTGCCTTGCTTGTTCGGCGAACCGAAGCCGATGGTGGTCTTGCAGCAGATCAGGGTCGGCAGCGGGCTCTTGCGCGCAGTCTCGATGGCGGTCTTGATCTCTTCCGGATCGTGACCGTCGACGTTGCGGATCACCTGCCAGTTGTACGATTCGAAACGCTTCGGCGTGTCGTCGGTGAACCAGCCCTCGACTTCGCCGTCGATGGAGATGCCGTTGTCATCGTAGAAAGCGATCAGCTTGCCCAGGCCCAGGGTGCCGGCCAGGGAGGCGACTTCGTGGGAAATGCCTTCCATCATGCAGCCATCACCCAGGAACACGTAGGTGTGGTGGTCGACGATGTTGTGGCCAGGACGGTTGAACTGCGCGCCCAGGACTTTTTCCGCCAGGGCGAAGCCTACAGCGTTGGCCAGACCCTGGCCCAGCGGACCGGTGGTGGTCTCGACGCCTGGGGTGTAGCCGAATTCCGGGTGGCCCGGGGTGCGGCTGTGCAGTTGACGGAATTGCTTGAGGTCGTCGATCGACAGGTCGTAACCGGTCAGGTGCAGCAGCGAGTAGATCAACATCGAACCGTGGCCGTTGGACAGCACGAAGCGGTCACGGTCGGCGAACGATGGATTGCTCGGGTTGTGCTTGAGGTAGTCGCGCCAAAGCACTTCGGCGATATCTGCCATACCCATCGGGGCACCGGGATGGCCGCTGTTGGCTTTTTGCACGGCATCCATGCTGAGGGCACGAATGGCGTTGGCACGCTCACGACGGCTAGGCATCGCTGATCTCCTGGGGTTCTGTTAAATCGAAACGGAAAAAAGGCGAGCATTTTCCCTCACCCGGACGCCTCGGGGCAATGACAGATAGTCATCTGAAGGCGTTTTTCCCATGGATAACATCGGTTTCGGCTGGTGAAACCTTTCCGCTGTTCGTTTGTAGAGCTGACCGACTCGTGAGAAGTGCCATCTATCGAGCAATATCAAAACTTTTTGATATTGACCTTGCGGTGATTTCCCGCCGTCACTAGACTGCCTGCCCTATGAACTTACGCGTGCCTTCCATTCGCCATGACGATTGCGACGAGCTGGCGGCCCTGTGCAAGGCCGGCGGCGATCCGCTGCGGCTGAATGTCTTGCGCGCACTGGCCAACGATTCGTTCGGCGTATTGGAGCTGGCACAGATTTTCGGTATCGGTCAGTCCGGCATGAGCCACCACCTCAAGGTGCTGGCCCAGGCCGATCTGGTGGCGACACGCCGTGAAGGCAACGCGATTTTTTATCGCCGCGCCCTGCCCCACACCGAGCTTCTGGGTGGCAAGCTGCACGCGGCACTGTTAGAAGAAGTCGACAATCTGGCGCTGCCGGCGGACGTCGAGGCGCGGATTGCTCAGGTACACAGCCAGCGTGCGGCGGCCAGCCAGGACTTTTTCTCGCGGGTGGCGGAGAAATTCCGCGCCCAGCAGGATTTGATCGCCGGCCTGCCGCAGTACCGCGACAGCGTGCTGGCCCTGCTCGACAAGTTGAACTTCAATGGTGCCGCCACGGCCATCGAAGTCGGCCCCGGTGACGGCGCTTTCCTGCCGGAACTGGCGCGCCGCTTCAGTGCCGTGACCGCGCTGGACAACAGCCCGGCGATGCTCGAACTGGCGCGCCAGGTCTGTGAACGTGAACGGCTGGCTAACGTCAGCCTGCAATTGGCCGATGCATTGAATGGCGTGAGCCTTCAGGCCGATTGCGTGGTGTTGAACATGGTGTTGCACCACTTCGCTGCGCCGGCCGATGCGCTCAGGCACATGGCCGGCCTGCTGCAACCGGGCGGTAGCCTGCTCGTGACAGAGTTATGTAGCCACAACCAGAGTTGGGCCAGGGAGGCCTGCGGTGATCTGTGGTTGGGGTTTGAACAGGACGATCTGGCCCGTTGGGCCACCGCTGCGGGACTCGTTCCCGGGGAAAGCCTCTATGTAGGCTTACGTAATGGTTTCCAGATCCAGGTCCGCCACTTTCAGCGGCCGGCTGGCGACACTCACCATCGGTAAATTCAGGAAAACATCGAGATGAGCGAATACTCCCTCTTCACCTCCGAGTCCGTGTCTGAAGGGCATCCGGACAAAATCGCCGACCAGATTTCCGATGCAGTGCTGGACGCCATCATCGCCCAGGACAAGCACGCACGCGTTGCGGTGGAAACCCTGGTCAAGACTGGCGTGGCCATCGTTGCCGGTGAAGTGACCACCAGCGCCTGGGTCGACCTGGAGCAGATCGTTCGTGACGTAATCTGCGACATCGGCTACACCAGCTCCGACGTCGGTTTCGACGGCGCCACCTGCGGCGTGATGAACATCATCGGCAAGCAGTCCCCTGACATCAATCAGGGCGTCGACCGTGCCAAGCCTGAAGATCAGGGCGCCGGCGACCAAGGCCTGATGTTCGGCTACGCCAGCAACGAAACCGACGTGCTGATGCCAGCACCGATCACCTTCTCGCACCAGCTCGTGCAGCGCCAGGCCGAAGCCCGTAAATCCGGCCTGCTGCCTTGGCTGCGTCCGGACGCCAAGTCGCAAGTGACTTGCCGTTACGAAGGCGGCAAGGTTGTCGGTATCGATGCGGTAGTTCTGTCGACCCAGCACAACCCTGAAGTGTCGTACAACGACCTGCGCGAAGGCGTGATGGAGCTGATCGTCAAGCACGTACTGCCTGCCGAACTGCTGAGCAAGGACACCCAGTTCCACATCAACCCGACCGGCCAGTTCATCATCGGCGGCCCGGTGGGTGACTGCGGTCTGACCGGTCGCAAGATCATCGTCGACAGCTACGGCGGCATGGCCCGTCACGGCGGCGGCGCATTCTCCGGTAAAGATCCATCGAAGGTTGACCGTTCGGCTGCCTACGCTGGCCGTTACGTTGCCAAGAACATCGTTGCTGCCGGCCTGGCCGAGCGCTGCGAGATCCAGGTTTCCTACGCGATCGGTGTGGCCCAGCCTACTTCGATCTCGCTGAACACCTTCGGCACCGGCAAGATCAGCGATGACAAGATCATCAAACTGGTCCGCGAAGTGTTCGACCTGCGTCCATACGCGATCACCACCATGCTCGACCTGCTGCACCCGATGTACCAGGAAACTGCAGCCTACGGCCACTTCGGTCGCGCGCCGCAGACCAAGACTGTTGGCGAAGACACCTTCAGCACCTTCACCTGGGAAAAAACCGACCGCGCCGACGCTCTGCGTTCTGCTGCCGGCCTGTAATTTCACGGGTTGTACAAAAGCCCCGCACGGTTTGCGCCGTGCGGGGCTTTTTATTTCAGGCGCGTTTTGTCGGGCGGTATTGAGGACAGCGCTTCGAAACACCACGAAAAACACCCGCCCGACCCGCCAGAAAATCCTCACCTACCCTTCAAGCGTTCCCCTTGAGCAAGGACGCTCACCATGCTTTCCACGCTGCGCCTGTTGTTTGTTTTGCTGTTGCCAACCTCGCTTGCCCACGCCGCCGATTGCCCCGGCTGGCCACCCGCCCAGGCCCGACAGGAAATCGTCAGCCTGCAAAAACAGATCGACCAGTGGGACGATGCTTACCACCGCGACGGCCAATCGCTGATCGCCGACGAACTCTACGATCAGTCCCGCTCGCGCCTGACCACCTGGCGTCAGTGCTTCAAACTCTCGCTGCCGCCCGAACCGTTGCGCACCGCAGCGGGCCCGGTCGCCCACCCCATCGCCCACACCGGCCTGGAAAAACGCCACACCGCCGCCGACATCAAGGCCTGGCTGCACGAACGCAAGAATGTCTGGGTGCAACCAAAGGTCGATGGCGTGGCGGTCACCCTGATTTATCGCCAGGGTTTGCTGCAACAGGCGATCAGTCGCGGTGACGGCATTCGCGGGCGGGACTGGACGGCAGCGGCGCGCAAGATCGCCGCAATCCCGCAACGACTGACCCAACCGCTGGATCTGCTGGTGCAAGGCGAATTGTATTGGCGCCTGACCGACCACGTTCAAGCTCGCTCCGGCAGCCTCAATGCCCGCGCCACCGTGGCCGGACTGATGGGACGCAAGGACCTGAGTGCCGAGCAGGCGGCAGGCATCGGCCTGTTTGCCTGGGACTGGCCACAAGGGCCGCAGCATTGGCCCGAACGGGTTTCAATGCTGGCGACGCTGGGTTTCGCCACGACCGAGCCTTTCAGTCATGGAATCGAGAGCTTCGCCGACGCCCAGAAGTGGCGCGATCACTGGTATCGCTCGCCGTTGCCGTTCGCCAGCGACGGCGTTGTGCTGCGACAGAACCAGCGCCCGCCGGCCGAACGCTGGCAGGCACGTCCGCCCTACTGGAGCGTCGCCTGGAAGTACCCGTTCGTCCAGGCGCTGGCCGAGGTGCGCAAGGTCAATTTCAGGATCGGCCGCACCGGGCGCATCACGCCGGTGCTGGATCTGGTGCCGGTGATGCTCGATGACCGGCAGATCAAACGGGTCAGCGTTAGCTCATTGAAGCGCTGGCAGGAACTGGACATCCGCCCCGGCGATCAAGTGGCGATCAGCCTGGCCGGACTGACAATTCCGCGCCTTGATGGCGTCGTCCTGCGCAGCGTCGCAAGAATGGAAATGAGTATCCCGAGCGCCGATGATTTTCATGCCTTGAGTTGCTGGCAACCGACGCCAGGCTGCGAAAGTCAGTTCCTCGCCCGCCTGACCTGGCTCAGCGGCAAACAAGGACTGGCCCTGCCCCATCTGGGCCAGGGCACCTGGGAGAAACTTCTCGAAACAGGCCATCTCGACAACCTGCTGGATTGGTTGACCCTCGCCCCGTCAGAGCTTGCTAACATTGACGGCTTCGGCGAACGCAGCAGCGTGCGCCTGATGCACAGTTTTCACAGCGCCCGCCAGCGACCTTTCCAGCAGTGGCTCAAAGCCTTGGGGCTGCCGCCGACCGGACAAGCCCGACTGGTTGACTCATGGCAGGCACTGGCACAACGCAATACCGAACAATGGCAGGCAGAACCCGGCATCGGCCCCGGCCGCGCGGCGCAATTGAGCGCGTTTTTCCGCGACCCGCAAGTGCTGGCCTTGAGTGAAACCCTACGGGCCGCCGGAGTCGACGGTTTCTGAATGCGCTACTCCCGGCACCAATCCCGGTACACCGGGAACCCAACCGTCACCGGCGCGCTCCAACAGCGCAGCGCCCCACCGACCCGAATGCCTTTGCACATGGAGCTTTTATGAAATTTCTTGCACCGCTCGCCATGCTGACTCTCTGCGGCGTGATGGCCGCTCCCGCGATGGCCGACGAAGACGCTCCGGGACTGACCGGTTGCGCTGCCAAGAAGCAGGGCATCATGAATCAGATCGAGCAAGCCAAATCCCGTGGCAATGCCGATCAACAAGCCGGACTGGAAACCGCCCTGCGCGAAGTCACTGAACATTGCACCGACGCGGGCCTGAAGAAAGAACGCGAAAACAAGGTGCTCGACGCCAAGCACGAAGTCAGCAAGCGTCAGGCCGATCTCGACAAGGCAATGAAGAAGGGCGATCCGGAAAAGATCAACAAGCGCAAGGACAAGCTCGCCGAGTCGCGCAAGGAGTTGCAGGATGCGCTGGATGAAATCGACAAGTAAGGCCGTGGTTTTGCAGTGAACCCGAGGACGCCGTCGCGTCCCCACAGATTCACTGCAAGCCGTGGGAGCGGGCTTGCCCGCGAAGGCGTCAGATCAGACACCGCGAATCAATGATCCCGAAACTCTTTATGGCAGGCACTGCAGGCATCTTCGACCTTCTGCACCGCCGGCCCCAGATTGCTGGCCGAGTAAGGTTGAACCTTGCTGGCGATCACCAGTTCACCGGTGGCCGCTTCAAGCGTGCGGGCCATTTCCTGGAAACGGGCCTGACGCAGCCAGACATCGTCCTTGGCGCTGGTGTGATCTTCTTCGCGCACCTGGGGAAAGTGTTTCCACGGTTCATGGGACAACGTATCGAGCTTCACCGCGCCGTCGGCGAATTTCGCCCCGTCGAAGGCAATGCGCCCACGCAGCATGCCGCCCAGGTCTTCGCCGGTCTTGAGCATCTGCTTGAAGATCGCCTTGCGCTGACCCAACGGGGAATTGGGATCGACTCCGCCACAGGCGGACAAGGTCAGACAGGCCAGCAATACAACAGAAATTCTTTTAAGAGTCATGGTGGCTTCGGTCACGGAAAACGGCGGCCAGTATCCTCGCGCCGCCGGAAAACACCAATAGCCCTATTAAAAATAAGGGTTGCATGAGCGCATGGAGCGCTCGCGCAACCGGTACAGGAAACTCTCCATGAACAGCCGTTTCAAGGCCTGGCGTCATCCGCTCTTCGCAACCCTGCCGCTGCTGGCGATTCTCGCCGGCTGCACCGGCGGCGACACGGCCAAACCGAAAACCCACGCCCTGGCCACCTACTCCAGCGCCACCTGGGAAGCGCTGCCGAGCGTGTCCGACAACGATCTGGTGGCCGGTTTCGGTTCATGGCGCAGCGCTTGCACCCGACTCAAGGCTGACCCGGTCTGGGGCGCAACCTGTGCCTCGGCAAGCAACGTGCCGCAAAGCGCCGGCGAGATCCGCGCGTTCCTCAAGCAGAACCTCGACGTCTATGGCCTGCGCGCCGAGAACGACAACCCCAATGGCCTGATCACCGGCTACTACGAACCGGTCTACCCCGGCAGCCTGACGCAGACCGAAACCGCCAACGTGCCGGTGTACGGCGTGCCCGAAGACATGATCATCGTCTCGCTGGACAGCATTTACCCGGAACTCAAGGGCAAGCGTCTGCGCGGGCGTCTCGAAGGTCGCGTGCTCAAGCCTTACGACGACGCGGCAACCATCGAAAGCAAAGGGGTCAAGGCACCGGTGGTGGCGTGGCTGACCGATCCGATGAACCTGCAATTTCTGCAAATCCAGGGTTCGGGGCGGATCCAGACCCGTGACGGACGCCAGCTGCGCATCGCCTACGCCGATCAGAACGGCCACCCCTACCGGCCCATCGGCCGCTGGCTGGTGGAACAGGGCGAACTGAAGAAAGAAGACGTGACCATGGGTGCGATCAGCAACTGGGCCAAGGCCAATCCGTCGCGCATCCCCGAATTGCTGGGCAGTAACCCGAGCTATGTGTTCTTCACGCGCAACCCGGACAGCAACGAAGGCCCGCGCGGTTCGCTGAACGTGCCGCTGACCGCTGGCTACAGCGCGGCGGTGGATCGCAAGGTGATTCCGCTGGGCAGCCTGCTGTGGCTCTCGACCACTCGTCCGGACGGCAGCGCGCTGGTGCGCCCGGTGGCGGCGCAGGACACCGGCGGCGCGATTGCCGGCGAAGTGCGTGCGGACCTGTTCTGGGGCACGGGCGATGCGGCCGGGCAACTGGCCGGGGACATGAAGCAGCAAGGGCAGATCTGGATGCTCTGGCCCAAAGGCGCGGCATTGCCGCAAGTGCCGCAGGTGCCTGACGCGGAAAAGGCCAAGCCTTGAGATAGAGGTCGGCGGTCAGATCGCTTTCGCGGGCAAGCCCGCTCCCAAGGGGATCAAAGGTGGGGTCAAGCGTTGTGTCCACCAATCTCCCTGTGGGAGTGGGCAAGCCCGCGAAGGGGCCGGCACCGACAGCTGAAAATCACACCGACACAATGAAGAAACTGACAATCAGCCCCATCCCGACAAACCACACCAACGACCGCAGGATCGCCCAGTCCGCCAGGTAGCAAATGATGTACAGCAGGCGACTGGTGATGAACAGCACCGCCAGCACGTTCACCGTCACCAGCTCAGCCGTGCCCACCAGATGCGCGACCAGCACCGCCGCGACAAACGCCGGGGTGACTTCGAAGCCGTTGAGCTGCGCGGCATGCGCGCGGCGGGCCAGACCGTTGAGGCTTTCGAGAAAGTCCCGGGGGTCGTGATTGTCACTGAGTCTGTAACCACCCGCGACCTTCGCCACCACCGTACACAGGTAAGGCAAAAAGATCGCGATCAAAACGCACCATAGAGCCACCGTCATAACACAGTCCCTTTTCAGTCATTGGAATGAGGGCGGTCAGAACTTCATCACCAGCATGCCGATCAGTACCAGCCCACAGGCTAAGAGCCGTGGCCGGCCGAAAGGTTCTTTCAGGTAACGCATGCCGAACAGCACCACCAGAATCACACTGATTTCCCGCAACGCCGCCGCTTCGGCAATCGAGCCCAACTGCATCGCCCACAGCACCAGAGCGTAGCTGAACAACACGCAGAACCCGACCGCCAGCCCCAGTTTCCACTGCTCGCGCCAGAACTGCATGAACGCCGGGCGCTTCGCCACCCACGCCAGCAGCGGAAACGGCCAGGCACTGAGCAGCGTGACCCACATCAGGTAATCCAGCGGATGCGACCAGCGCCGCAACGCCTGACCATCGATGTAGGTGTAGCAGCCGATGCACAGCCCGATCAGCGCCACCACCGGCAGCATCGACCACGGCAACCGCGCTCCGCCACCGCCCTGCCAGAGCAGGCAGACCATGCCGAACGGGATCAGCAGGATGCCGAAGATCTGCTGCGGGCTCAGCACCTCTCCGGCGAAAATCAGGGTCAGCGCCAGCACCACTAAAGGCGACAATCCGCGCATCAACGGATAGACCAGCCCGAGGTCGCCAACCCGGTAGGCCTGGATCAGCAGGTAGCGATAGAGCAGCTCGAACGCCGCCGAGGCGAGAATCCACGGCCAGATATCCAGCGGCGGCAGCTTCACGAAGGGCAATGCCACGGCGACGAACAACAGCGCCACGGTGTCCATGCAGGCCACGACCAGCAAGCGTTCGGCGCTGAATTTGATCAGGGTATTCCATGCAGCGTGCAGCAGCGCCGCCACCAACACCAGAACCGTCGCCAGCACCCCAGCACTCCTTATTTGTTCTGCAGTCGAGCCAATTAGTCAGATTATTGATTCGCGATGTGTCAGCAGCTGTTTATACTGCAAACGACCACGCCGCACTCAGTTGCGCACAGACTAATTCCAATAATTCCTGCCTGCCCCGTTCTCGTCCGAGACCGGTCGTCGGCCTGCGTATGCCTGATCACAGCGTCAAGACCAAAACGACAGAGACCTTGCGCATGCCCCTCGCCTTGCTTGCACTGGCCGTTGCCGCCTTCGGTATCGGCACCACTGAATTCGTCATCATGGGCCTGTTGCCCGATGTCGCCCGCGACCTCGCCGTGAGCATTCCCCACGCCGGCCTGCTGATCACTGGCTACGCCCTGGGTGTGGTGTTCGGTGCGCCGATCCTGGCGATCGGCACCGCGAACATGCCACGCAAGGCCACGCTGCTGGGAATGACGCTGATGTTCATCCTCGGCAATGTGCTCTGCGCACTGGCGCCGAACTACGCGACGCTGATGGCCGCACGAGTGGTCACCGCGCTGTGCCACGGGGCGTTTTTCGGGATTGGCTCGGTGGTCGCCGCCGGTCTGGTCGCACCGAACAAACGGGCGCAGGCGATCGCCATGATGTTCACCGGCCTGACCCTGGCCAACGTCCTCGGCGTACCGCTGGGCACCGCACTCGGTCAGTACGCCGGCTGGCGCTCGACGTTCTGGGCAGTGTCGGTGATCGGCGTGATCGCAGCCCTCGCCCAATGGCTGTGGCTGCCCCGGCACATCCCGATGGACAGGGCCAACCTCGCCAGCGAATTCAAGGTGCTGGGCAAGGTCAACGTGTTGCTGGCGCTGGGCATGAGCGTGCTGGCATCCACCAGTCTGTTCAGCGTGTTCACTTACATCGCACCGATCCTGCAAG
Organism: Pseudomonas botevensis; assembly: GCF_019145475.1. Taxonomy (GTDB): domain Bacteria; phylum Pseudomonadota; class Gammaproteobacteria; order Pseudomonadales; family Pseudomonadaceae; genus Aquipseudomonas; species Aquipseudomonas botevensis. The sequence goes on along the minus strand of NZ_JAHTKI010000001.1, from coordinate 577,504 downwards.
ACATCACCGGCGTCAGCCCCCACGGCGTGACCGTGATGCTGCTGTTGTTCGGGGTCGGCCTGACCGGCGGCAGCATGCTCGGCGGTCGCCTGGCGGACAGCCGCCTGCTGCCGTCGCTGGTCGGCGTGGCGTTGGCGGTGGTGGTGATTCTGGCGGCATTCAGCCAGACCAGCCGCTCGGTGGTTCCGGCGGCGATCACTCTGGTGCTGTGGGGGATCTTCGCCTTCGCGCTGTGCCCGATCCTGCAACTGCTGATCATCGATCAGGCCCACGAAGCGCCGAACCTCGGCTCGACCCTGAACCAAAGCGCCTTCAACCTGGGCAACGCAACCGGAGCGTGGCTCGGCGGGCTGGTGGTCGCCAGCGGCACCGACCTGGCGAACCTGCCATGGACCGGGGCGCTGGTTGGCGTGCTGACCGTGTTGGCGGCGCTGTTCTTTATTTATCTGCAACGTCGGAGCGTGGCTGCGGTCAATGTGTCTGGCTGATTGCGGGGTGCCTGTGAGCGCCGCCCTCACCCACCCCATCAAACCCCACTTTCCATCCCTCATCCAAAGGACCCCGGATGCTTGAGCTTGTCGCCGCTTTCATCTGCCTCACCACCCTCCTCACCTTCGTCAACTTCCGCTTCATCGGCCTGCCCCCGACCATCGGCGTGATGGTCACCGCGCTGATGTTCTCCCTGGCACTGCAAGGCCTGAGCCTGCTGGGTTACCCCGGCCTGGAAGAACGCGTCCAGCAACTGATCGGCCAGATCGACTTCGGTGATCTGCTGATGAACTGGATGCTGTCGTTCCTGCTGTTCGCCGGCGCCCTGCACGTCAATCTGAATGACCTGCGCAGCTATCGCTGGCCCATCGGCCTGTTGGCGACCTTCGGCGTGTTGATCGCCACCGCCGTGATCGGCAGCCTCGCCTACTACATCTTTGCCCTGTTCGGCTGGCACGTGAGTTTCCTCTACTGCCTGCTGTTCGGTGCGCTGATTTCGCCGACCGACCCGATCGCAGTACTGGGTGTGCTGCGTACCGCCAATGCCTCGAAGCCACTGAAAACCACCATCGTCGGCGAATCGCTGTTCAACGATGGCACCGCCGTGGTGGTGTTCACCGTGCTGCTGGGCATCGCGCAGCTGGGTGAGACGCCGACGCTCGGCGCCACGGCCATGCTGTTCGCCCACGAAGCCATTGGCGGCGTGCTGTTCGGCGGGCTGATCGGTTATCTGGTGTACCTGATGATCAAGAGCATCGAGCAGCACCAGATCGAAGTGATGCTGACCCTGGCGCTGGTGATCGGCGGCTCGGCGATGGCCACCGAGCTGCACGTTTCGGCGCCGATCGCGATGGTGGTGGCCGGGCTGATCATCGGCAACCTGGGCCGCAACCTGGCGATGAACGACATGACCCGCAAATACCTCGACGGCTTCTGGGAATTACTCGACGACATGCTCAACGCCCTGCTGTTCGCGCTGATCGGCATGGAGCTGTTGCTGCTGCCGTTCAACTGGCTGCATGTGGCGGCGGCGAGTCTGCTGGCCCTGGCGATCCTGCTCTCGCGCCTGCTCACCGTAGCCCCGGCCATCGTCCTGCTGCGGCGCTGGCGCACGGTGCCGAGCGGCACCATTCGCATCCTCACCTGGGGCGGGTTGCGTGGTGGTGTTTCAGTGGCGCTGGCCCTGGCCCTGCCGCTGGGGCCGGAGCGCGATCTGTTGCTGAGCATCACCTACATCGTGGTGTTGTCGTCGATCCTGTTGCAGGGCCTGACCATTGGCAAACTGGTCAAGCACGCAACGCGCAACGAGCCGGCGACCGTGGCCGAGCCGGCGCATCACTGATCATTTTTTGATCGACTGCGGATCGGGATTTTTCCCGGCCCGATCCGCACCTTCCTTCGGCGCGCCGCTTTCGCTGCGAATCTGCGCATGGCTGATCAGGGCAAAGATAAAACTGCCGCCGATGATGTTCCCCGCCAGCGTCGGCCCGGCAAACACCGCCCAGAAATCACTCCACGGCAGCTCGCCGGCAAACACCAGATACGACACCTCCGCCGAGCCCACGACAATGTGGGTGAAATCGCCGAGGGCCATGAAGTAGGTGATGAGGATGATGATCCACATCTTCGCGCTCTCCATGGACGGAATCATCCAGACCATGGTGGCGATCATCCAGCCGGAAACGATGCCTTTGGCGAACATCTGACTGGCGCTGTGTTCCATGACCTTGCGACCGATTTCGAGGAAGGCGACGTCGGTCTTGCTGTCGAAGATCGGCAACTCCAGCATTACGAACGCCACCAGCAGCGTGCCGCACAGGTTGCCGAACAGCACCACCGTCCACAGCCGCAGCAGTCGGCCGAAATTGCCGAGTGTCGGCTTGGTCATCACCGGCAGCACGGCGGTCAGGGTGTTTTCGGTGAACAGTTGCTGACGGGCGAGGATCACCGCGAGAAAACCGGCGCAATAGCCGAAACTGGCGATCACCTTGAACCCCTCGCCGTCGGGCAGGCGCGAGTTGAGCAGGCCCATGCCCATCAGCGACAGGCCCATGGTCAGCCCCGCCGCCAGCGCCGACCACCATAAGGCGGCGATGCTGCGCTCCAGTTCCTGGTCGCCCTGGGTGCGGATGATTTCATGCAGAACCGCCGCGCGGGGCGGCTGGTTTTTCTCGACTTCGTGCTGTTCCTTGGCGGAGAGGTCGGGGGTCTTGCCGGAGGTCGGAGTGGTCATGGCGTGCGAACCGTGGGGGTGTCATTTAGCTACGACACGCGCGGTTCGCGACTGTTCATTGGCCACGAGAATCTCTGCGCCTGCTGAAATCGCCTTCGCGGACAAGCCCGCGCTCACAGCGGATCAAGCGATCCTTGTGGGAGCAGGCTTGCTCGCGAATGGCGCGCCGCGATTTTACTGGTCGACTTCCTCATCCTTGAACTGATCCTTGACGTACTTGATCTCGGTCCGCCCGTGCGGCGCCGGCAAGCCATCTTCGCCAAGGTTGACGAAAACCATTTTCTCGACGGTCAGGATGCTCTTGCGGGTGATCTTGTTGCGCACTTCGCAAGTCAGGGTGATCGAGGTGCGGCCGAACTCGGTGGCGGTGATGCCCAGTTCGATGATGTCGCCCTGGCGCGAGGCGCTGACGAAGTTGATTTCGGAGATGTACTTGGTCACCACGCGCTGATTGCCCAACTGGACAATGGCGTAGATCGCCGCCTCTTCGTCGATCCAGCGCAGCAGACTGCCGCCGAACAGGGTGCCGTTGGGGTTGAGATCTTCGGGTTTTACCCATTTGCGGGTGTGGAAATTCATGCTCGCTCCTGACGTCTTGCCCAATGATGGTCGCCATCATGTCAGACCCAGCGGTCACGCTCCATGAGCCATCCGCTATGGCCATCATTGGCAATCTTCATCTGGCCGACAGAAACCCTTTGGAAGATCAGTCTAGACGGCTATAATCGCCGGCGTTTCAAAACGGTAACCTTCACTTGCTACCGTTTTCCCGCCACCTGTCCGAGGGGCGCTGCAGCAGGTTCAACCTGTCAGGCTCGGATGGGGCGTTGACTGGCCGAGGCCGGACACTAAACGCACAACGGCGCCCATTCGCATACTTTACGAATGGAGGCTCTTCATGAGCGCTGTAATCACGCCTGCAGATTTTACCGACTACAAAGTCGCCGACATGTCCCTGGCTGCCTGGGGCCGTCGCGAAACCATCATCGCCGAGTCGGAAATGCCAGCCCTGATGGGTCTGCGCCGCAAGTACGCTTCCGAGCAGCCGCTCAAGGGCGCGAAAATCCTCGGTTGCATCCACATGACCATTCAGACTGCCGTGCTGATCGAAACCCTGGTTGCCCTGGGTGCCGAAGTACGCTGGTCGTCCTGCAACATCTTCTCGACTCAGGATCAGGCCGCCGCGTCCATCGCCGCTGCCGGCATCCCGGTTTTCGCCTGGAAAGGCGAGACTGAAGAAGAGTACGAGTGGTGCCTGGAGCAGACCATCCTCAAGGATGGCCAGCCATGGGACGCCAACATGATCCTCGACGACGGCGGCGATCTGACCCAGCTGCTGCACGACAAGTACCCACAGGTTCTGGATCGCGTTCACGGCGTGACCGAAGAGACCACCACCGGCGTTCACCGTCTGCTGGACATGCTGGCCAAGGGCGAGCTGAAGATCCCGGCCATCAACGTCAACGACTCGGTGACCAAGTCCAAGAACGACAACAAGTACGGCTGCCGTCACAGCCTGAACGACGCGATCAAGCGCGGCACCGACCACCTGCTGTCCGGCAAGCAAGCGCTGGTCATCGGCTACGGTGACGTGGGCAAGGGTTCGGCCCAGTCCCTGCGTCAGGAAGGCATGATCGTCAAGGTTTCCGAAGTTGACCCGATCTGCGCCATGCAAGCCTGCATGGACGGTTTCGAACTGGTTTCGCCGTTCATCGACGGTATCAACGACGGCACCGAAGCAAGCATCGACAAAGCGCTGCTGGGCAAGATCGACCTGATCGTGACCACCACCGGTAACGTCAACGTTTGCGACGCAAACATGCTCAAAGCCCTGAAGAAGCGCGCCGTTGTCTGCAACATCGGTCACTTCGACAACGAAATCGACACCGCTTTCATGCGCAAGAACTGGGCATGGGAAGAAGTGAAGCCACAGGTACACAAGATCCACCGTACCGGCCCGGGCGCTTTCGACGCTCAGAACGACGACTACCTGATCCTGCTGGCCGAAGGCCGTCTGGTGAACCTGGGCAACGCCACCGGTCACCCGAGCCGCATCATGGACGGTTCGTTCGCCAACCAGGTTCTGGCACAGATCTTCCTGTTCGGCCAGAAGTACGCCGACCTGTCGCCAGCCCAGAAAGCCGAGCGCCTGACCGTTGAAGTACTGCCGAAGAAACTCGACGAAGAAGTGGCCCTGGAAATGGTTCGCGGCTTCGGCGGCGTGGTCACTCAACTGACCAAGCAGCAGGCTGACTACATCGGCGTGACCGTCGAAGGCCCGTTCAAGCCGCACGCTTACCGCTACTGATCGACGCGGCCGCCCGCTCTCCCTGTGGGGGCGGGCTTGCCCGCGAAAGCGGTGTGTCAGACGACATCGATGCCGGATGTGCTGACGCCTTCGCGGGCAAGCCCGCTCCCACATGGGTTATGCCTGCGCTCCCGGCTTACGAGTTTCCAAGGGTATGACCATGTCCCAAGAACGTCGCTACAGCTTCGAGTTCTTCCCGACCAAGACCGATGCTGGGCAAGAAAAACTGCTCGCCACTGCCCGTCAGTTGGCTACTTACAATCCCGACTTCTTTTCCTGCACCTATGGCGCTGGTGGTTCGACCCGTGATCGCACCCTCAACACCGTGCTGCAGCTGGAAAACGAAGTGAAAATCCCCGCCGCGCCGCACCTGTCGTGCGTCGGCGACAGCAAGGACGACCTGCGCGGCCTGCTGAGCGAATACAAGGCCGCCGGCATCAAGCGCATCGTTGCCCTGCGTGGCGACCTGCCATCCGGCATGGGCATGACCAGCGGTGAGCTGCGTCACGCCAATGAGCTGGTTGAATTCATTCGTGAAGAAACCGGCGGGCATTTCCACATTGAAGTCGCCGCTTACCCGGAAATGCATCCGCAAGCGCGCAACTTCGAAGACGATATCGCCAACTTCGTACGCAAGGCCAAGGCCGGCGCCGACAGCGCGATCACCCAGTACTTCTTCAACGCCGACAGCTATTTCTACTTCGTCGACCGTTTGCAGGCCGCGGGCGTGGACATTCCAGTCGTGCCGGGGATCATGCCGATCACCAACTACAGCAAACTCGCGCGCTTCTCCGATGCCTGCGGTGCGGAAATCCCGCGCTGGATCCGCAAGCAGCTGGAAGCCTACGGCGACGACACCCAAAGCATTCAGCGCTTCGGCGAGCAGGTCGTCACCGACATGTGCGAGCGTCTGTTGCAGGGCGGCGCGCCAGGGCTGCACTTCTATTCCATGAACCAGGCAGAACCCAGCCTGGCGATCTGGAATAACCTGAAGCTGCCGCGTTGAAACAGCCACACGCTGAACGCTGACAGATTCACGCAAGATCAAAAGATCGCCGCCTGCCGCAGGCGGCGATCTTTTGCTTTTAAATCCCCGAATTAGAGCTTGTGCAGGCACTTTCTGGCTCTTTCCGGTTTCTCGTCGTAATCTCAAGCCATGCCTTTGATCACGCAATTATTCGCCGTGCTGGTTTTTGCTTGCCTGAGCTTTGCAGCCCGGGGCGAGAAGTTGCGTATTGTCACCGAGCCGTGGGCACCTTACGTGTATGAGGAGAACGGCAAAAACCTCGGTCTGGACTACGAAACCACCGCCATTGTGTTCAAGCGCCTGGGAATCGAAGTCGAGTGGCAGTTCCTGCCGTGGAAGCGCTGCCTGTCGATGCTCGAAACCGGCCAGGCCGACGGCGCGCTCGACATCTTCCACAGCGACGAACGCGACGCCACCCTGCTCTACCCCAGCGAACCGCTGTCGGACGTGGAGTTCGTGCTGTTCTACGCCAACGAACGTCCCCATCCATTTCGCTCCCTCGATGAGCTCAAGGGCCTGACCATCGGCACCTCGCCGGGTTATCTGTACAGCCCGGACTTCCGCGAATCTCCGCTCTTTACCCGCGAGCCCGCGCCGACCCACGAGGCCAATTTCGGCAAACTGGTGCGCGGACGCATCGACCTGCTGATTACCGACCGCCGGGTCGGCCAGCATTTGCTCGATGAGCTGGACATCCGCGACAAAATCACTGAAAACCCCACGGTCATCAGCCGCCAGAGCCAGTTTCTCGCGGTGCGACGCAATGCAGGAATGGATTTGCTGGTGCAGCGTTTCGGTGCCGAACTCAAGCGTTTCAAGCGTGAACCGGCCTATGCCGAACTGAGCGCCCGCTATGGCGCAGACCCTTCCCTGGGCGTTCCGCCGGGCACCGCCACCGCCAGCGGCAAAACCGTTGAGCAGCAGGAACGCGGCGCACAGTGATTGCTCTGTTATACTCCGGCCTCCCGCCAGGCTCACGCCCGGACGCGCGGAACCGTAACAGGCCTCTCGACCCGCTACAGCGCAGCTTTTCAGCCCGCGCGAGCGCTCCAGACGTGCCTTCGGGACCGTAGCAGGACCGGACGGGATTGCGTCCTCTTAAACGCCATTCGCGCCAGGCAAGACTCCCATTGGGCCAAGCCCTAACTAAAACAGGATTACTCATGTCCTTTGCTTCCCTCGGTCTCTCCGAGGCTTTGGTCCGCGCTATCGAAGACGCGGGCTATACCGAGCCTACTCCGGTGCAACAGCGGGCCATCCCCGCCGTGTTGCAAGGTCGCGACCTGATGGTCGCGGCACAGACAGGTACTGGTAAAACCGGCGGTTTCGCCCTCCCGATCCTGGAGCGGTTGTTCCCCAACGGTCACCCGGACAAATCCCAGCGTCACGGCCCGCGCCAACCCCGCGTACTGGTCCTGACCCCGACCCGCGAACTCGCGGCCCAGGTTCACGACAGCTTCAAGATCTACGCCCGTGACCTGAAATTCGTCAGCGCCTGCATCTTCGGTGGCGTCGGCATGAACCCGCAGGTCCAGGCCATGGCCCGTGGCGTCGATGTGCTGGTGGCGTGCCCCGGCCGTCTGCTCGACCTTGCCGGACAAGGCAGCATCGATCTGTCCCACGTCGAAATCCTCGTGCTCGACGAAGCCGACCGCATGCTCGACATGGGCTTCGTCCATGACGTGAAGAAAGTCCTCGCGCGTCTGCCGGCCAAGCGCCAGAACCTGCTGTTCTCGGCGACGTTCTCCAAAGACATCACCGACCTCGCCGGCAAGCTGCTGCACAACCCGGAACGCATCGAAGTGACGCCGCCGAACACCACGGTCGAGCGCATCGAGCAACGCGTCTTCCGTCTGCCGGCCAGCCACAAGCGTGCGCTGCTGGCGCACCTGATCACCGCTGGCGCGTGGGAACAGGTACTGGTGTTCACCCGTACCAAGCACGGCGCCAACCGTCTGGCCGAATACCTGGACAAACATGGCCTGCCGGCCGTGGCGATCCACGGTAACAAGAGCCAGAACGCGCGGACCAAGGCCCTGGCCGACTTCAAGGCCAACGAAGTGCGCATTCTGGTCGCCACCGACATCGCCGCCCGTGGCCTGGACATCGACCAGTTGCCACACGTGGTCAACTTCGAACTGCCGAACGTCGATGAAGACTACGTACACCGCATCGGTCGTACCGGTCGTGCCGGTCGTTCGGGCGAGGCGATCTCGCTGGTCGCGCCGGACGAAGAAAAACTGCTGAAAAGCATCGAACGCATGACCAAGCAGAAAATCGCCGACGGCGACCTGATGGGCTTCGACGCCAGCACCATCGAAGCCGAGAAACCGGAAGCCCGTGAACGTCCGGACATGCGCAACCCGCGCAATGCCCGTGGCCCGCGCGGCGACGGCCCGAATGGCGGTGGCGGCGGTCGTAAAGACAAAGGCAAGGACAAGGGCAAGGAAAAACCGGCCGGCGAGCGCGGTGAGCGTAGCGAACGGGGTGAACGCGGCGAGCGTCCTGCCCGTCAGCAGAAGCCACGCGAAGGCACCCCGGCCCGCGAGCAGCGCCAGCCAAGTCAGCCGCCACGCGCCGCTGCCGATCGGGCGCCGGATGAATTCCTCGACGACGATATCGATAACTTCGGTAACCGCGTCGACTACGTGCCGAAGCAGGCTCCGGCCGGCGGGCGTGGTCGTCGTCCTGGCGGTGGCCAGGGTCAGGGCGCAGGCTCGGGCGCACCGCGCAACGGTCAGTCGCAAGGTCGCCAGAACGGCCCACGCAGCAATGGCGGCGGCTCGAGCAGCGGCACCGGCACCGGCACACCGCAGGGCAAACGCAACGGTCCGCGCAACGGCGCACCGCGTGACGGCCAGGGTCGTCGCGACGAGTCCTCGCGCAACCGCCGCCCGGCCCGTGACGATCAGCAGCGCGCCGAACCAGCCGTGCAGAACCCGCGCAGCAGCGGGCCGAAGATCATGCACAAGGAATCGAAAGCCGACCGCTTCCCGACGCCAGAGCAACTCGATCAACTGCCAAGCCGTCCGCGCGGCGAAAAACCGGCCTTGCTGACCCGCAATCGCTGAGTTTTTCCCTGCACTGAAAAATGCCCCTGACGGGGCATTTTTTATGGGCGACACCTTCCGCCACGGGAACCCGGCGACGCTGGCGAAATATGTCAGGCAATAAAAAACGCCCCCGGCCACAAGACCGGGGGCGTTTTTGTGTGTCGGGCGAAAATTACTTCGCTTTCACACCTTCGAACGAGATGTACAGGTCGACGTTGTTCGACGCCGGGCCCAGATCCATCATCTTGCCGAAATCCTGGCGATTGACGCTGGTGGTGCCTTCGAAGCCGGCACGGTAGCCGCCCCATGGATCCTTGCCTTCGCCCAGGAACACAGCCTTGACCACGATCGGCTTGGTCACGCCGTGCAGGGTCAGGTCGCCGGTCACGTCGGCAGTGTCTTTGCCGGCGGCGTTCTTGCCGGTGGATTTGACGCTGGTGGAGACGAACTTGGCGTCAGCGAATTTGCCCACGTCCAGGAAGTCTTTGCTGGCGATGTGCTTGTCGCGCTCGGCGTGGTTGGTGAACACGCTGGCGGTGCGCACGTTGAATTCGATCTTGCTGTCTTCAGGCTTGGCGGCGTCGAAGCTGAACTTGCCGTCGATGTCCTTGAAAGTACCGGTGATGTAGCTGTAGCCCAGGTGGCTGATCTTGAAGTCGACAAAGGCGTGCTGGCCTTCCTTGTCAACGGTGTAATCGGCGGCCATTACGTTGGCGGACAGTACGGCGGAGCCGATTGCCAGAGCGGCCAGAGTCTTTTTCAACATGCTTTCTTTTCCTTTGGAGTCGAGGTTGAACATCAGGCTTTGCGGCCGAGCATTCGAGTCAGGGTCGCATCACGATCAATAAAGTGGTGCTTCAATGCTGCCAACGCATGGAGGCCGGAAAAAATTACCAGCGCCCAGGCCAGGTACAGATGAATCACCCCAGCGGTATCTGCCTGATCCGGTAGTCCGGAAATCAATGCAGGGACTTCAAACAGGCCAAACACCGGAATCCCGACACCGTCTGCGGTGGAAATCAGGTAACCGGCAAGCATCACAGCGAACAGACCGAAATACAGAAACGCGTGGCCGAACTTTGCACCGATGCGCGTCATGCGGCTGTAGCTATCCAGCGTCGATGGCGGCGGGCTGACAAAGCGCCACAGCACCCGTAACAGCATCACGCCCAGCAGCACCAGACCGATGCTCTTGTGCAGATCCGGCGCGTCTTTGCGCCAGGTGCTGTAGTAATCCAGCCCTACCATCCACAGGCCGAGCGCGAACAGTCCGAAGACCGCCAGCGCCACACCCCAGTGCATAAAGATGCTGACCCAACCGTAGCGCGAAGAAGAGTTACGTAGCTGCATTGCCCAAATCCTGTGAGAACTGCGAACCAAGACTAGCGAGTTATCTATCGAATTAAAGCGGAAAATTTCGCTTTGAAATATCGAGAAATACGATCAAGAGTCTGTAAGTGGTGAGTTAAGGAAAGATTAAAGGCCAACGCGTGGCGAGAGATTAGTGCGTAGATCGCAGATTTTCTTTGCCTGATCCGCCCTCTTTGCGGGCAAGCCGTATTCCACGGCATACCGTACTCACCGGCATGACTTGGTCAAAAGTGTGAGCAGATTTTCGCGAGATGATCTTGCAGGCAAAAAAAAGCGCGGCCTCAGAGCCGCGCTTTTCTGTTTACCGCAAGGCTTACTGCGCCTTGGTCTCGGTGCTTGCCGCCGATTTTGCCGCTGGCTTCTTGGCTGGCTCGGCCTTTTTCGCCGGGGCCTTGGCCGGAGCTTTTTTCGCGTCGGACTTGGCTGCAGGCTTCTTCGCCGTCGATTTGGCCGGGGCCTTTTTCGCCGGTTCGGCTTTTACCGGAGCGGCTGGCTTCGGCGCTTCCACCGGGGCGGGTGCTGGGGCCGGCGTCGGTGCAGGCGCTGGCGCTGGCGCAACCGGAGCTGGCGCCGGCGCCGGGGCCTTGGCCGGCTCTGGCTTCTTGTCGTCGTCCGAACCACCGAACAGGTTGCTGAAGAAGTTGCCCTTCTTCGCCGCCACCGCACCACCGGCCGCACCTGCTGCCACAGCGGCAGCCGCGGCTGTCGGGCCGACCTTGACCGGCTCGAACGACTTGCCGGCCGCCAGGTCCTCAACCTGACCGGCCGCGCGCTGACCAGTGCGCAGCGCACCTTCCAGGGTGCCCGGATACAGGGTGTCGGTGTGTTCGCCGGCAAACGCTACACGCTGCAACGGACGCTCCCACAGGCGCCAGTATTTGCTGATCTGGCCAGGACCGAACGCCAGGTAGGAACCGCCCGTGGACGGGTCGGTGCTGTAGCGACGGATTTCATAACCGGTGAACGAGCCACGGGCCTGTGGATAGAAGGTGTGCAGACGAATCAGTACCTGATCGGCCATCTGCTTGTCGCCGAAGGCCTGCATCACTCGCGCGTTATCGCCGGACAGGTTGATCACCACGTTGGCGCCGCCCTTGAGCGCCGGTTCGATCCACAACATGCCAAGGCCGGTGTTGCTGAAGATCTCGCCGGACATCCGCGCCTTGCTTTCCCAGACCGGTGTCTTGAACTTCAACATGATCTGGTCGCGCCAGCCGTAGTTGGTGCCCTTGATCGCAGCCAGGTGCTGAGCGTCCAGTGCCGGGATCATCTGAATATTGTTCAGCGCACGCAGCGGCACGGCCAGCACCACGTAATCGGCCTGGTAACCCACGCCGCCGACCTTGACGGTCACGCCGTCCTTGTCCTGGGTGATGGCGGAAACCGGCGAGCTGGTCTTGATGGTCTTGATCTGCTTGACGAAGGCCTGGGCCAGCACCGCGCTGCCGCCGACCAGGCGCGAAGCCCGCAGGTCGCGGTCGGACACGCCACGGTAAACCCGGCTCTGCTGCGCGAAGTACAGCAGCGACAGGCGCGACGGCTCGTCGTAGCGGGTGCGGATCTGCTGGTTGATCAACTGGCGCGCGGTGGCCGGCAGGTTCTGCTTGTCGAGCCAGCTCGACACGTTGATCTGATCCAGCGCGTGCAGGGTGTTGGTGGACGCCGGGTTCTGCGGGTCGTCGATCGAACGCGCCAGGTCGTCGAGGGTTTTCTCGTAGCGTTTCAGCGCCTCGGAGGTGGCCGGCTGCTTGGTCGCCAGATCGGCGGCGGAGAAGTAATCGCCATCGATCAGGTAACCCGGCGTTCGCACGAACTCAGGCGCCGGCGTGGTGCTCAGCTTGAACGTCGAGACGTATTTGTTCAGCACCGGCTGGGTCTTGTCGTTGCCGATCCACTCGCTGGTGGCCATGCCGGAACGACCGCCCAGGCTCGGCTTGGCTTCCAGCAAGGTCACCTGCCAGCCCTTGTTCTGCAGCTCGTAAGCCGCCGTCAGGCCCGACAGGCCGCCGCCGATCACGATCGCGGTTTTATCCTTGGCCAGCGCCGTAACGCTGAACAGCCCCAACACCACCAGCGCACAGGCGCGCAGCCAACCGACAGACATTCAGCGAACTCCGGAAATACACGGGAAAAAAGCAGTTTTGCGGGCCAGTCGACCCAAAGAACCGCGAAGAATACGTCAGCCATCAAAACGCCGCCAGCGACGTCTATCGACCTATGGAAAGTAGCTCAATCGACACAATGGGTTGTCCCCGGCCGACGCATTGCATAGGCTTGCGCGATTGTTTGCCCGCGCCCGACGCGAGCCGCCTCGAGGAGACTGTAAATGGGCCTGAATAATCAGTGGATGCAACGCGATCTCGCGGTTCTGTGGCATCCCTGCACCCAGATGAAAGACCACGAACAGCTGCCGCTGATCCCGATCAAGCGCGGTGAAGGCGTCTGGCTGGAAGACTTCGAAGGCAAGCGCTACCTGGATGCCGTCAGCTCCTGGTGGGTCAACGTGTTCGGCCACGCCAACCCGCGCATCAACCAGCGCATCAAGGATCAGGTCGATCAGCTGGAACATGTGATTCTGGCCGGCTTCAGCCATCAACCGGTGATCGAGTTGTCCGAACGCCTGGTGCAGATGACGCCGGCAGGCCTGAACCGGGTTTTCTACGCCGATAATGGTTCGTCGTGCATCGAAGTCGCGCTGAAAATGAGCTTTCACTACTGGCTCAATCGCGGCCAGCCGAACAAGAAACGCTTCGTCACCCTGACCAACAGCTACCACGGCGAAACCATGGCGGCGATGGCGGTCGGTGACGTGCCGCTGTTCACCGAGACCTACAAAGCGCTGCTGATGGACACCATCAAGGTGCCAAGCCCCGATTGCTACCTGCGCCCGCAGGGCATGAGCTGGGAAGAGCACTCACGCAACATGTTCGCCGCCATGGAACAGACCCTCGCCGAAAACCACGACAGCGTCGCGGCGGTGATTGTCGAGCCGCTGATCCAGGGTGCCGGCGGCATGCGCATGTATCACCCGGTCTACCTCAAGCTGCTGCGCGAGGCCTGCGACCGTTATGGCGTACACCTGATCCACGACGAAATCGCCGTCGGCTTCGGCCGCACCGGGACGATGTTCGCCTGTGAGCAGGCCGGCATCCGTCCGGATTTCCTCTGTCTGTCGAAAGCCCTGACCGGCGGTTACCTGCCGCTGGCGGCGTGCCTGACCACCGATGAGGTCTACAGCGCGTTCTACGACGACTACCCGACCCTGCGCGCGTTCCTCCACTCCCACAGCTACACCGGCAACCCGCTGGCCTGTGCGGCGGCGCTGGCGACGCTGGACATCTTCGAACAGGACAACGTCATCGAGAACAACCAGGCCCTGGCACAACGCATGGCCTCGGCCACGGCGCATCTGGTCGATCACCCGAACGTGTCCGAGGTGCGCCAGACCGGCATGGTGCTGGCGATCGAGATGGTCAAGGACAAGGCCACCCGCGAGGCCTACCCGTGGCAGGAGCGGCGCGGCCTGAAAGTGTTCCAGCATGCGCTGGAGCGTGGCGCGCTGCTGCGTCCGCTGGGCAGCGTGGTGTATTTCCTGCCACCGTACGTGATCACCCCGGAGCAGATCGACTTCCTTGCCGAAGTCGCCAGCGAGGGCATCGACATCGCCACCCGCGACAGCGTCAGCGTGGCGGTGCCGAAAGACTTCCATCCCGGCTTCCGCGATCCGGGTTGAGTCCGTTCGCGGGCAAGCCCGCTCCCACATGGGAATGCTTTTCCTTGTGGGAGCGGGCTTGCCCGCGAATGAGGCCGACACCGATTCAACTGATTCGCTTTTTCACAGAGATCCGAAATGAGACTGTCCCGCTTCTTTATCGACGCCCCCCTGAGCCTCGGCGAACACGAATTGCCGGAGGCCCAGGCGCATTACATCAGCCGCGTGCTGCGCATGGTCGAGGGTGATGCGGTGCAGATGTTCGACGGCTCCGGCCATGAATTTCTTGGCGCATTGGCAGAAGTCGGCAAGAAACGTGTGGTGGTCCGCATCGATGAGCAATTTGCCGGTCAGATCGAATCGCCGTTGCAGATCCACCTCGGCCAGGGCCTGTCCCGGGGCGAGCGGATGGACTGGGCGATCCAGAAAGCCACCGAACTGGGCGTGACTGAAATCACCCCGATCTTCAGCGAACGCTGCGAAGTCCGGCTCAAGGACGAACGCGCCGACAAGCGCCTGCTGCACTGGCGTCAGGTGGCGATCAGCGCTTGCGAGCAATGCGGTCGTTCGCGGGTGCCGGTGATTCATCCGCCGGTGCTGCTGGCCGACTGGCTCAAGCAGACCGAGGCGGATCTGAAACTGGTTTTGCATCCGGTGGCCGAACCGCTGGTCAGCCATGCCAAACCGGCGACCCTGGCGTTTCTGATCGGGCCGGAGGGCGGTTTGTCCGACGCCGAAGTCGAACAGGCCAAGGCCAACGGTTTCCACGCCGCCCGCCTCGGGCCACGAGTGCTACGCACCGAAACCGCGCCGGTGGTGGCGCTGGCGGTGGCCCAGCAGCTTTGGGGGGACTTCTAACCGCCAGAGCTGTGGGAACGGGGATTACAGAACGTAAAACCAGATCGCGACAAAGTGCAGCAGGCTCCCGGCAATCACGAACAGATGCCAGATCCCGTGGGCATGCCGCAGGCGATGGTCGAGGGCGAAGAAGATGATGCCCACGGTGTACAGCACACCACCCGACGCCAGCCAGGCAAACCCCGCCGTCCCCAGCGCGGCGATCAGCGGTTTGACCGCCACCAGCACGATCCAGCCCATCACCGCGTAGATCACGATCGACAGAACCCGCGCTTCAGAGCGCGGCTTGATCTCTTGCAGGATGCCGATCAACGCCAGTCCCCAGACGATCCCGAACAGCGTCCAGCCCCACGGCCCACGCAGCGTCACCAGGCAGAACGGGGTGTAGCTGCCGGCGATCAGCAGGTAGATCGAAAAGTGATCGACCTTCTTCATGATCGCTTTCTTGCGCCCGCGCACGCTGTGGTAAACGGTCGAAGCGCTGTAGAGCACCAGCAAGGTAAAAGCGTAGATCGCCACACTGACGATCTTCCACGCACTGCCGTCGAGGCTGGCGATCACCACCAGCCAGATCCCGCCGACAAACGCCGCCACCGCCCCGACCAGATGCGTCCAGGCGTTGAGTTTTTCCCCGTGATACATGTGTCGCCCACCTCCCATTCATGACCGCAACGCGCAAGGCTCGGGCCTTGAGCGTAAAAGCGCAATGTTTCCGTTCAACATGTGCGCAAAAGGCGGGCACAATCGGCCGATACCAAAAAGAGTCCGCGCCATGCTGATCGACGAAGAATTGACCCTGAAGAAACTCGAGGTGTTCCTCGCGTTCATGCGCACCGGCAACCTCGCCCGCGCCGCCGCAGAATTGCAGACCAGCAACGTCAGCGTGCATCGCGCCATCCACTCACTGGAAAGCGCCCTGCGCTGCCCGCTGTTCAAACACGAGGGTCGCAACCTGACGCCGCTGGAAAGCGCCTACGTGCTCGAAGAACGGGCGCAGAAGCTGATCCAGGACGTGGTCGAAAGCGTGCGCCTGACCCGTGAGGCCGCCGGGTTCTCCGCCGAACGCTTCAAACTCGGTTCGCTGTATTCGCTGACGGTGAAGACCGTGCCGCAGCTGATCATGGGCCTGAAAATCCGCCGCAGCGAACTCAACATCGACCTGATCCTGGGCTCGAACATCGACCTGTTGTACAAGCTGAAGAACATGGAAGTCGACGCGATCCTGGTGTCGCTGGACGACAGCATCAACGACCCCGACTGCGAGCAGATCCCGCTGTTCTCCGACGACATCTTCCTCGCCACCCCGGCGGATTCACGTTTTGCCCAGCGTCGTGAAGTGGATTTGGCTGAGGTGCGCGACGAAACCTTCATCACCCTCACCCAAGGCTTCGCCACCCATCAGGACGGCATTCGGGTGTTCCGCCAGGCGGGGTTCGAGCCGAAGGTGGCGATGCAGGTCAACGACATCTTCACCCTACTGAGCATGGTCAGTTCCGGGGTGGGTTATGCGTTGCTGCCGGGGAGGATTGCGGCGGTGTACGAGAACCGGGTGAAGCTGATTCCGTTGCAGGAGAAGTACCGGTTGCAGCAGCACATCGGGGTGGTTTTTTTGAAGGCCAAGGAGCGCGATCCGAACTTGCTGGCGTTGCTGGCGGAGTGTCGGATGTATGCCAATCGCCAGTCGGCGGTGTGATCAATAGCAGATAAGCCTACCCCCAGCCATCTCCCCCAAGGGGGCGAGGGCTGGGGTGAGGGGCTTTTGATCTTCAGCCCACAATCCCGCGAACAATGAAGAACAACAGCGAAGGCCCAAGCAGACAGCCAAGCCCGGTATGGAACGTGGCCGTCAGCGCGCCGTAAGGCACCAGCCGCCGGTCCGTCGCCGCCAGCCCGGCGGTCACGCCGCTGACCGTGCCGGCCAACCCGCCGAACACCATCGCCGAGCGTGGGTTGTCCAGGCCCATCCAGCGCGCCGCCACCGGCGTGCCGACCATCACCAGAATCGCCTTGATCAACCCGGTGGCAATCGACAGCGCCATCACATCAGAAGTCGCGCCAATCGCCGCGCCCGTCACCGGTCCGACGATGTAGGTCACCGCACCGGCGCCGATGGTGGTCATGCTCACCGCATCGCGATAACCGAAGGCCCAGGCCATGCACGCGCCGACAATGAACGGCAGCACCGTGCCCAGCAGCAAGGCGATCACGCCGATCAGCCCGGCCTTCTTCGCCTCGGTGGCCTGCACTTCAAATGCGGTCGCCACGATCGCAAAATCCCGCAGCATCGCCCCGCCCATCAGGCCGATGCCGGAGAACAACGTCAGATCCGCCAGGCCCTTCTGCCCGCCGGTCATGGTGCCGCCGACCCAGGCCAGCACCAGACCGATGACGATGGCAATCGCCGAGCCGTGAATCCGTCCGAACGTCAGGCGTCTGGAAAGAATCACCGAGACCCACATGATGACGCCGACGAAGGCGAAAGCGGTGATCAGACCGTTGTGTTCCAGACCTTTTTCGATGAGATCCCACATATCAGCGACCTCCTGCCGGGGCGACGGTCGGCGCGGTTTCTACCGGTTCGTCGGGCAACGGTTCACCTTTGTGGGTCCGGCTGATCAGGGCAATGGTGCAGCCGCAGACCAGCACCGAACCGATCGCCGCCAGCACCGCCACCGGCCCGCCGTGCAGCGCGGTGACGACGTTCTGTTGCGCGGCCATCGCCACCACCACCGGGATGTACATGGCGCCCCAGAAGCCGACGCCCATCTCGCAGTCCTTGGTCATGCCGCCGCGCTTTTGCATCCACAACCGCGCGCAGATCAGCAGGATCATGGCAATGCCGACCCCGCCCACGTTGGATTTGACCCCCAGCAGCACGCCAAGCAGGTCACCCATGATCACTCCCGCCAGCGTACAGATCGCCAGCAGCGCCACACCGTAAATAATCATTGTTGTAGTCCTCAAAGTGCATCGTCGAATGTTGTTTTTGTTGTTCGAAGCTTGAGTCGGCGGTCTAGGGTCGGCGGCCATCCTCCTCACGCAACAGCGCTTGCAGGGTGTCGAGCCGGGCACTGTCGAAGGCAGTGACCGTGCCCTGTTCGAACACCCGGCGCGCCAGCCCGGTCAGCACCGCACCGGGCGGCAGTTCGATTTGTAATCGCACGCCGCGCTCGTAGGCGCTTTGCACGGTGCCGCGCCAATCCACCACGCGGCACATGTTGAAGGCGAGGTCATCGCGCAGGGCGTCGACCTTGATCAGCGGACGCGCGCGGCTGCCGCTCAGGTAAGCGATGTTCGGCGACTGCATCGGCACCCTGGCGAACGCTTCGGCAAGGGCCTGCGCGGGTTCATCGAGCAGCGGACAATGGGACGGCACACTCACCGCCAACCGTTTCGCCAACCCCGCGCCGCAACTGCGCGCCAGTTCGGCGACCGCGTGCATGGCCGGGTCGCTGCCAGCGATCACCACCTGGTTATCGGCGTTGATGTTCGCCAGGTAAACCGGTGATTCGCTGCCGTGGACTTGCGCGACCAACGCTTCCACCGTCGCCAGTGGCAGACCGGTGATGGCGGTCATGCCGAAGCCTTGTGGACAAGCCTGCTGCATCAGTTCACCGCGCAGGCTGACCAGATGCAGCGCATCGCCGAATCCCAAAGCCCCGGCCACTACCGCCGCCGGATAGGCGCCGATGGACAGGCCGGCCACGTAATCCACGGTTGCCCCGTCTTGCAACAACTGGCGCGATGCAGCCACACCCGCAATCAGTAAACACAACTGCACGGCGCGGGTGCTGCGCAACGCTTCAGACGAATCCAGCAAACCGACGTCTTCACCGAGCACATCACTGGCCTCGACCAGCGTTTCCCGCGCCAAACGCCGGAGCATGCCCGGCTGCTGCGCGCCCTGACCGGGGAACACCAGCAGGCTGCTCACGCGGCCTGCTCCTGCGGATTCCACGGATCGCTGACCAGGCAGGCCTGCCGGGCATTTTTCAGCAGCACCCGCGAGGAAGCGCCAGCCCACTCACGCAGCGCCACCGCACCGAACGGTGTCTGCAATTGCAGGTCGACCCGGCATTCAGCCTGATCGAAAAACGCCACCAGCTCGCGCGCCTGATTGCGCGCCAGCCATTGTGGCGTGCGCAGGATCAGATCCAGATCGCTGGCCGCGTGCATCGCGGCAAACCCGCTCGCCAGCTCGAACCCGACACTGCCGCTGACACCCCACACCCAACCGCAGTCATCGAGCATCGGCCGCAGTTGCTTGAGGGCACGCAGGACCGGCAGATCACGCGCGCTGTCGACATGACACAGCGCCTCAGGACTGAGCCGGTGCGCAATCGAATCGATCGCCATGAACCCCGCCAGGCGCTGCTCGCGCGATACCCCGCGCAGGCCCACGGCAATCTGCCCATTGATGCTCAACGCCCGGCGCACCACCACCGGTTGCCTGGCGCGCAGCGCGTCGATGGCCCACTGCGGCGCATCCGCCGGCAACTGCGCCGGGGTCATGCCCCAGAGCAGGTCGTGGGCCAGTGGCAGGCTCACCACTGCGCCCTCAGCAATTCGCGCACCCGGCTGGAAGCTGCGCGATTGGTGGCGCCGAGACGATTGCTCAGATCACCGCTGGAGACATCGCCGATGGCTTGCTTCAGGCACTCGGTCACCCGCGCCAGATCCTCCGCCGTCGGTTGCTCGATCTGCTGCACCGACAGGGTTTCCCACAGCAGCCCGAGGCTGGCGTAGCTGTCGATGTCATAGGCCATGGGCGGCACGCTGGACGCCAGGGCTTCGAGTTCCTCGACACTGCGCAAGGTCACTCGTGCCGCCGAAGCCTTGCCCATCGCATGCACCATCACCCCCGGATCGCGCAGGGCAATCAGCCGGTTGGCCTGATAGCCATGGGCGAGAAACGCCCCGGACATCGCCTTGCCCACCAGCAGCGCGATCACCGGATGCCCGGCCAGTCGCGCACGGGCATAGGCATCCGCCGCGCCGGCCAGGGCCTGATGAATGCCGAGGGCTTCTTCGCGACGCCCGTAGGCCTGACTCGGTACATCGACGATGGCGATCAGCGGACGCTTGTGCGTCTGCTCACGGTCGGCGCTGATGGCGTCATCCACGGCCTTCGCCAGTCCCCAGCCTTCCAGCAGCCCCACCTCGCCGTTGCGGGCACGGGGGAAACGGTTGTCCGGATCGGCCACCACCGCCAGCAAACGCCCGAGCGCCACGTCGGCCACCCGCAGCGACGGCGGCAGGCCATCCAGCGCTTTTGCGCCGGCGCTCAAGGCGTTAAACCAGTTCAAGCCCCGCAGGGAATAGCCACTCATGAGCGCTCTCCTTGATACAGATCGCGAACCATCGACGGTTCGATTTGCGGCCCGGTTTCCAGGCCCGCCAGACGTTGCAGGAACCATTCGGCACGCTGGCTGCGCGGTTGCGGCGGCAAGCCTTGTTGCAGCAGTTCGCCGACCTGATCGCGAATCTGCGCCACGTCATCGGCGACGTAACGATCCACCAGGCCACTGGCGAAACGCTGCTCGCCACCGGTCAGGCTCCAGATGAACGGGCGGTCGCGAGAGTCGTATTCCTCGATTCCGGCTTCCTGTTCGATGACCTGCGGGCCGTTGAGGCCGAGGCGTGCTTCCTGGGTCACCAGCAGATAACTGCACAGCCCGGCGGCAATCGACATGCCGCCAAAACACCCGACGCTGCCCGCCACCACGCCGACCACCGGCTGGTATTGCTGCAAGTCGACAATCGCCGCGTGGATGTCGGCAATCGCCGCCAGTCCGAGGTTGGCTTCCTGCAAGCGCACGCCGCCGGTTTCCAGCAGCAGGATCGCGCGGGTCGCAATGCCCTTGCGGTTGTCCTCGGCGGCCAGTTCCAGCGCACCGGCAATCTTCGCCCCGCCGACTTCGCCGAGGCTGCCGCCCTGGAACGCGCCTTCGATGGCGGCGATCACCACCGGCAAACCGTCGAGGCTGCCCTTGGCGATCACCACGCCATCATCGGCCTGGGGCACCACGCCCTGGCGCTCCAGCCACGGCGACATGACCCGTTGAAACGGATCGAGCAATTCGCGAAAGCTGCCGGCATCGAGCAAGGCTTTCGCCCGTTGCCGCGCGCCGAGTTCGACGAAGCTGTGCTTGTTCAGAAGCGCTGCGCTGTCAGTCATGGCCGATCTCCTCGAAGCCCTGTTCCAGACGCAGGCGTACCACGCCGGGGGTCGCGCCGAAGTCGTGGATATCGATGCTCATGGCCGGCGGCGTGGTGCCATCGAACATCCGCGCGAACAGGTGCTGCCAGCGCTGTTCGCTGCCATTGACCGAGGTCTGCACGTTGATGGTCAGGCGCCCGGCCAGACCCGGTTCGATCAGCACTTCCAGGTCGCCCGAGCCGACACAGCCCACCAGCGCCCGACCGCGTGGCGGCTGCCCGGCGGGGAATTCAAAGGATAAGGTTTCCATCAAAACGCTCCCTGAAGGATGCCGTCGCGCTCGATTCGGTCGAGCAGCAGCGTGGCGGCGAGCAAGTCGGCGGCGCCACCGGGCGAGGCATTCAATGCGATGAGTTGTTGATCCAGTTCGTGCAGGCGACGGCGACCACCGAGGCTGGCGCTGCCACCGGCGTCGAGTACCGACCGGGCACCGTGCTGCATGGCGTGCAGGCCTGGTTCACCGGCGCGGTACAGCACGCAGGTGTCAGCCAGTTCGGTCATGATCGCCAGTAACGCGTCGAGCCGGGCGTTCTGTTCGCCATGACCGGCGATGCGGCTGCGTTTGAGTTGCGGCAGGCCGCGTTGCATCACCGAGGGAAAGCCGAGTTGTGCTTCTTCGCGGGCGCCCCGGGCACCGTAGCGTTGCGCGACTTGTGCGCCGTGGCTCATTGGACGCGGCGCATCGCGATCCTCCAGCAACGCCAGGCGGGCGGCGCGCAACGTGACCGCGCCGGCACCGCTGGCCTGTGGCGCCAGCGCGGCGGCGCTGACCAACAGACCCAGCGCCCAGATCGCGCCGCGATGGGTATTCACGCCGTGGGTGGTGGCGAGCATGGCTTGCTCGCCTTCACGACCGATTCGACCGATCGCCTCACGCAGCGGCATACCGACTTCGCCGATCTCAATGGCCGCTTCGGCCATCTCCTTGAACGCCGGCCACAAGGCCAGCGCCGAGGCGTGCATCAGTCCCAGGTGCAGATCGCTGTGGGCACCGTTGCCACGACGGTCGACCAGCGCCGGTTTCGGTGACAGGTCGGCCTCGTCGATCAACGCGTCCACCGCCAGATCCGCCAGACGCTCGGCCAGGCTGAGGCTTCTCGCTTGCAGGTTGAGTGCGTGCATTACCAGCTCCTGAACTTGGCGGGCGGGTTGTAGAGGCCGCCGGACCACTCGACCAGATCGGCCACGCTTTTCGCCGCCAGCAGTTCGCGGGTGGCGTCGGTGCGGCGGATGCCGAGGTCTTCGGGCAAGGCGATCAAGCCTTCGCGGCGCATGCGTTCGGTGTCTTTCGGGTTGTGCCGCAGACCGATGGCGGTGACCCCGGCCACGGCGGCGATCATTGCCTGGCGCTCTTCCAGCGAGCGGGCCTTGTACAGGTAGGCGATGCCTTCTTCGGTGAGCAGGTGGGTGACGTCGTCGCCGTAGATCATGATCGGCGCCAGCGGCATGCCGCTTTTCTTCGCCACCTCCACGGCGTCGAGGGTTTCGACGAAGGTCGGTTTGCCGCCCTCCTGGAACGTCTCGACCATTTGCACCACCAGCTTCTTGCCGCGTTCGAGCATCGGTTGCTGCGAATCGTCGTGGCGCATGTCGAGCCACGCCGGGGTGCCGTGACGACGTCCGCGCGGGTCATGGCCCATGTTCGGCGCACCACCGAAACCGGCAAGACGGCCACGGGTGACCGTCGAGGAATGACCGTCGCCATCGACCTGCAAAGTGGCGCCGATAAACAGATCCACCGCGTATTGCCCGGCCAGTTGGCAGACCATCCGGTTCGAACGCAACGAGCCGTCGCGGCCGGTGAAGAACACGTCGGGGCGCGCGGCAATGTACTTTTCCATGCCCAGTTCGGTGCCGAAGCAATGCACGCTCTCGACCCAACCGCTTTCGATGGCGGGGATCAGGGTCGGGTGCGGGTTGAGCGTCCAGTTGCGACAGATCTTGCCCTTGAGGCCGAGGGATTCGCCATAGGTCGGCAGGATCAGCTCGATGGCGGCGGTGTTGAAACCGATGCCGTGGTTGAGCGACTGCACGTTATGTTTTTCGTAGATGCCCCGGATCGCCATCATCGCCATCAGCACATGCACAGGCTTGATGTGCCGAGGGTCGCGGGTGAACAGCGGTTCGATGTAGAACGGCTTGTCCGCCACCACCACGAAATCCACCCACGATGCCGGGATATCCACCCGTGGCAGTTCGCTGACGTCGTCGACCAACTGGTTGACCTGGACGATGACGATGCCGTCGCTGAATGCCGCCGGTTCGATCAGCGCCGGCGTGTCTTCGGTGCTCGGGCCGGTGTAGATGTTGCCGGCGCGGTCGGCCATGAACCCGGCCGAGAGTACGACGTTGGGGATCAGGTCCACCACCAGTCGGGCGTAGAGTTCGATGTAGGTGTGGATCGCGCCGATTTCCAGCAGGCCGTCTTCGAGCAACTGGCTGATGCGCAGGCTCTGGGTGCCGGCAAAGGAGAAATCGAGCTTGCGGGCGATACCCCGTTCGAACAGGTCGAGGTGCTCGGAGCGGCCGACGCTGGGCATGATCATGTGCAGGTCGTGGAGCTTCTGCGGATCAGCCTTGGCAAGGGCACGGGAGAGGAAATCCGCCTGCTTCTGGTTGTTGCCTTCCAGCACCACGCGGTCGCCGGGCAGGATCAGCGCTTCGAGCGCCGCGACGATCCTGTCGGTTGGCAACACCGCACCGTCGGCCAGACCACGCACCCGGTCGAGGCGACGCTGTTTCTCGTCACGCCGCCGCGTCCAGCGCGAGTCGGGGGAAATTGTTGTTGTCATGCTCACTCCACGGGGTTCGCTGTCGTGGAGCTACCTTAGGAGCGTGGGGTGGGGGCATCAATCAAGCGCGGCGGTGAATCATTACGCTGAGCGTAACGATCAAAAGCGCCCTCACCCTAGCCCTCTCCCGGAGGGAGAGGGGACTGATCGGGGATGTTCGAAAGCTGCAACGACCTGAACGATTTGCTCTGAATCCATAATCAACTCGGTGGCTCAGGTCGATGGATAGCGCAACACCTCGGTCGGCCCCCTCTCCCTCCGGGAGAGGGCTGGGGTGAGGGGAATGGGGGCGACACAAAACTCAAGTGGACTCAAACCAGTCCGGCATCCACCAATAACTTCTCCAGCGCCAACAAATCCGGCACCTTCGCCACCTGCTCCCCCACCTGCACCGCCGCCTGCTCCAGGGCACACAACGGCACATCCACATAACTCAACTGACTGTCGAGCTTGTAGGAACGGGGAATCCCCTGCACCAGCAAGGCAATGAACTTCAGCTCCGGCAACCCACCCAGGGCATTGAGGATGACGATCCGCGCCCGCTCGCCGATGACGATTTTGTTGCCGCACGCCGACTCGAAACTCAGCAATGGAATCTGCCGTTCACGCCAGGTCACGCGGCCCAGATACCACGGCGGCGTATCGAGGTCGAAGGCGCTGGCCTGGTAGTCGATCAGTTCGGCGACGGCGACGTTGGGCAGGATCAGGTTGCGGTCGGACAGCGGCAGCAGCAGCCCGGTGAGCTGACTGCTGCGGGCGTTATGGCGCCGCTCATGCATGTTTCTTGCTCCATTGCGCGATGCTTTCGAGCAGCACCGATTCCTGGTACGGCTTGCCGAGGTAGTCGTTGACGCCGATGGCCATGGCGCGGTCGCGGTGTTTTTGCCCGGTGCGCGAGGTGATCATGATGATCGGCAGGTGTTGCAGGCGCTCGTCGTGGCGCACCTGGGTCGCCACTTCGAAACCGTCCATGCGCGGCATCTCGATGTCCAGCAGCATGACGTCGGGCATGTGCTCTTCGAGCAGCAGCATGGCGTCGACGCCGTCCTTGGCGGTCAGCACGTTCATGCCGTGACGCTCGAGCAGGCGACTGGTGACCTTGCGCACGGTAACCGAATCGTCGACCACCAGCACCAGCAGCGGCTTCTTCTGCTCGCTGCTGACTTCCTGGCCGGCCGGACGTTGCGGCATGCGCACCTGCATCGCGCGGATCGGTGCCAGCAGATCGAGAATCAGCACCACCCGGCCATCGCCCAGAATCGTCGCCCCGGACACGCCCTGCACCGCCGCGAACTGCGGGCCGAGGCTCTTGACCACGATCTCGCGGGTGCCGGCCATGGCATCGACCTGCACCGCGATGTGACGCTCGTTGCATTGCACCAGCAA
The DNA here is from genome assembly GCF_019145475.1 of Pseudomonas botevensis. Classification (GTDB taxonomy): domain Bacteria; phylum Pseudomonadota; class Gammaproteobacteria; order Pseudomonadales; family Pseudomonadaceae; genus Aquipseudomonas; species Aquipseudomonas botevensis. Next base: position 552,055 of record NZ_JAHTKI010000001.1, on the reverse strand, counting down.
CACCGGCACCGGCAGGCTCTGGCCGATCAACTTGGGGCGCGGCGCGGTCTTCAGCAATTCGCCCAGATAGCACAGCTCGTAACGCTGGCCGCCGTACTCGTAGACCGGTGGATCGAGATGGAAAAACCCTTCCAGTTCATTCGGCAGCACGCGGACGATACCGTCGATGGTGTTCAACGGAATCGCGTACTGATCCTCGCCACTCTGCACCATCAGCGCGCGGTTGACCGACACGGTGAACGGCAGGCGAATGCGAAAATGCACGCCCTGCCCCGGCACCGAATCGATGCTCATGCTGCCGCCGAGCTGGCGCACCTCTTCATGGACCACGTCCATGCCCACGCCGCGCCCGGATATCTGGGTGATTTTTTCGGCGGTGGAAAAGCCCGGCTGGAGGATGAACTGCAACACGTCGCGGTCGCTGATGTCCGCGTCCGGCGCCAGCAAGCCGCGCTTGACCGCCTTGCGCCGCACCGCGTCCAGCGGCACGCCGGCACCGTCATCGCGGATGTCGAAGACGATGTCGCCGCCCTCGCGGGACAGGTCGAGCGTGATCTGCCCCTGCGCCGGTTTGCCCGCCGCCAGCCGCACCTCGGCGGACTCCAGGCCATGGTCGACGGCGTTGCGCAGCATGTGTTCCAGCGGCGCGGCCATGCGTTCGAGGACATTGCGATCCATCTCGCCTTCGGCATTGCCGACGACGAACGCCACGTCCTTGTTCAGCTCTTCGGCCACCTGGCGGACGATGCGCTTGAGGCGCGGCAGCATGCGCTCGAACGGCACCATGCGCGTGCGCATCAGGCCTTCCTGCAACTCGGTGTTGATCCGTCCCTGTTGTTGCAGCAGGTTCTCCGCGTCGTGGGTGCGGCGATCGAGGGTTTCCTTCAGATCGAGCAGGTCGGAAGCCGACTCGAACAGCGCCCGGGACAGTTGCTGCAACTGCGAGTGGCGATCCATTTCCAGCGGATCGAACTCTTCGTAGCCGAGGCGTTCAGCGTCCACTTGCTGACGGCTGAGAATCCGCCCCTGGGTTTCCGTATCGAGACGGCGCAACTGGTCACGCATCCGCTCGATGGTGGTTTCCATCTCGTTCAGGGCGACTTGTGCATCGTTGACCTGTTGCTCGATCCGACCACGGAAAATCGAGGTTTCCCCAGCCAGGTTGACCAGTTCGTCGAGCAGTTCGGCGGAGACCTTGACCATATCCGCGCCCGGCTCGGCGGGTGCGGCGACCGGCTCGCTTTTCAGCGCCACCGGCAGTACCGGCGCCGGGATTTGCGGTGTGGTCGGGTGACTGAAATTCTGGATCGCGCTGATCAGCCGATCCGCTGGCGGACACGGCTGCCCGGCGCGCACCCCATCGAGCATTTGCGCCAGCCGGTCGTGGCTGCGCTGCACCAGCGCAAACAGCTCGGCACTCGGATGCAGCACGCCGCTGGAGAGGCTTTCGTAGAGGTATTCCAACTCATGGGCGAGGTCGCCGATGGGGCCGATTTCCACCATCCGCGCACCGCCCTTGAGGGTGTGCAGGTCGCGCAACAGGGTTTCCACTTCCTGGCGATTGCCCGGCTCGGCTTGCCAGCGCGAGAGCGCCGCGCCGGAGTTTTCGATGATGTCGAAACCTTCTTCGAGGAAGATCTCCAACAGCTCCGGATCGTGCCCGGCACCTTCATGCCCCACGGCTGATTCAGCCGCTGGCGGCGTGCCGGCGGCGCTGTGCCGCAAGCGCTGAATGGCCTCGATCAGATCCTGCGCATCGTCCAGTGGCTGATGGTTGTGCAAGTGTTCGAGGAACAGCGCCAGCCGTTCATGGCTGTGGCGCAACAGTTTTTCCAATGCCGCACTGTGGCTGTAACGACGGTCCGCCAGACCGCCATAAAGCCCCTCCAGCTCATGGGCCAGATCGCCCACCGCATCGACCTCGGCCATCCGCGCGCCACCCTTGAGGGTGTGCATGTCCCGTTGCAGCGACGACAGCGGCGCGGCATTTTCCGGATCGCTCAGCCAGCGCTGCAAGGCCTGGTCGGCGCTGTCGATGATGTCCACCGCTTCTTCGAGGAAGATCTCGACGATTTCGTCATCCGGCGCGAGGTCGCTGGCGCGCTGATGCAATTGGGCGGTGGCGCTGCCCAGCTCATGGATGCTCAGGGTGCGGCTGCCGTCGCTGCGGATCAGGCCCATGGCCGATGGGTCGAGGCTTTCGTCGAGCAGTTCGTGCAAGGCGCGAATGCGTTGTGGCTGCGGCGTGACTTCCTGGCCCGCGGCCAGTTCGTCGAGCATGTTGATCAGCGCTTCGTGGGCCTGCTGCGCCTCGGCGAAGAACCGCTCGCTGACCGCCAGGCTGCTTTCTTCCACCGCGCCATACAGGTCGAGCAAGGCTTCGCACAACACGTCCACCGGCAGCAGGTCCGCCAGGTGCGCGCCCTCGCCGAGGGTGGTCAGTTCATCCAGCAGCGCGCTGAGCTCCTGACGTTCGCCGGGGTGCTGCTGCCAGCGCTGCAAAAGGTTTTCGGCGTCGAGCAGGATGTCCATGCCCTGAGCCAGGAAGTTGTTGATCAATTGCGGATCGCGCTTGATCCGCGAGCCGCGATCCGGCGCGTTGAGCACCGCGTCCAGACGCTCGCCGAGCAAGGCCTCCGTGCGTTTGATCAACGAATGCGCGCCGACGATCGGTGCCAGCGGATCGTGTCGAAACTGGCGCAGGCCGATGCGAAACAGGCCTTCGGCCTCCAGCAGCAGTTCGACTTCGTCCAGATCCAGCGGCAGTTGATGGGCCTTGAACTCCCGGGCCAGTTTGTCCAGCGGCGCCGCCAGTTCGGCAATCGGCAACACGCCGGCCATCGACGCGCTGCCCTTGAGGGTATGCAGCGCCCGCTGCAGCTCGTCGCTGGCCTGCAACGGCACATGCTCGGCGGCTTGATCGAGGAAACGGTTGAGGCTGGCGAGATGGGTTTCGGCCTCGTTGCGGAAGATCTCCAGCAACAACGGGTCGAGCGCCGCGACGTCCGCCACATCTTCGGCGGGCAGCGGCTTGTCGCCCTTGGCAAGCGCATGGGCGCGCGCCGCCAGTTGATCGACATCGTGACGCTGGCGCTGGGCGTTGATGGCGAATTCGGCAATCAGATCGGGCAACAGCAGCACGGTGTCATCGAGCAACTGCTGCACCGCCGAATCGGGCTCGACGCTGCTTTCCAGCACTCGGTTGAGCAGGTTTTCCAGCGCCCACGCCAGCTCGCCAAGGATCAGCGCGCGCACCATGCGACCGCTGCCTTTCAAGGTGTGGAAGGCGCGACGCAGTTCGCTCAGCGCCTCGCGATCGTCGGGCGCGGCGGTCCAGCGCGGCAGGTATTCACGCAGCACCGCAAGCACTTCCTCGGTCTCTTCGAGAAACACTTCACGCAACTCGTCATCCACCGGTTCTTCACCGGCCGGCGGCGGCATCAGGCTGCCCGGCGTGGTCTGCGCCGGCGGGTTGACCGCCGACACCGGACTGGCCAGCACATCGGCCAGCGACTGGGCGACCTGCGGATCATCCAGTGCCTGCAAGTCTTGCATCACCAGCGCCTCGCCGGGGCTGAGCCGGTCATCCAGCAGCGGCACATGCTGCTCGCTGGGGAAGTAGCCGAGGCGCGCCAGGCTCTTTTGCGCCACATCCAGCAGTTGCTCGCTCGGCGCCTGCGGGTCGTCGCTCAGGCGTTCGAGGTAATACTCCAGGCTGCTGATGGCGTCGGCGAGGTGGTCCAGTTGCTGCCAGCCGGGCTCATGCGGATCAAGCAGCAAGTGTTCGCGGATAAAACCGTTGCAGGCTTCGAGCAGGCTCGCCGCGCGACTCAGCGGAATCATCGCCAGTGCGCCACGCACCTGGGTCAACAGCGCCGGCAAGCCTTGCAGTTGCTGCCGGTCCCAATCGGCGTCGATGTAGTCGACGATCATGTCCTTGGCCTGTTGCAGGCCGATGCGCGCTTCCTTGATCACGATCTGATGGATCTGCGTCAGATCGGTGGTCGGCAGGCGACTGTCGTCCTGGCTCTCCGGCTCGACGGTGCCGACCATTCCGGCCAACGTCGCCTCGACGTAGAGCAAGGCCCCGGCGACGTCCATCAGGATCGCGTCATTCGGTTCGCGATGGCCCTGGGCGAGGCTGAGCACCACCGCCAGTTGATCGATGATGACCTTGCGCGGCTGGCCGAAACCGAGCACTGCCAGGGTGTCGGCGATCTGCCGCAACGGCGCCAGCAGACTGTCCAGATCCGAGGCGTGCTGACGGTCGCTGCGCACGAACAGGTCGAGGCGTTCCTTGACCCGCACCAGCTCTTCGCACAACGCCACGAGCACCGAGCGCATCGCATCGCGGTCGGGGCCGGCCAAGCGCGCGCGTTCTTCGTCGACCATCGCGCTGTCGGGCAACGCGTCGTCCAGGGAGTAGCGATCTTTCATGGTCAGCATCTGCCCGGTGGGATGTTCGGCTTTGGCAATATAGAACAGCAGGCTTTTGAGCAGCTCCGGCGGTGGCGGCTGATTGAGGCCGGCCATGCCCTGGTCGAGCAGGCGCTTGAGTTCCTTGTCGGCGTCCTTGAACAAACTGCGCAGCGCCGGGCTGTTGGCGATCCGCCCCTCGCGCATGCCCTCGACCAGCGCCGAGGCGACCTGCCACAACGGGCTCAACGGCGCGTTGCCGCTCAGCGCTTCGAGGCGGGTAAAGAGTTTCGCCAAATAGCCCAGATGGGTCTGATCGTCCTGCTCGCGCAATAGACCGACCAGGGCCATTTGCAGCATCTGGCGCAATTTGCGCAGCACGCCGGGCAGCTCCGCCGGCTCCAGCAGCGCCAGTGCTTCCTGGCTCAGGGGTGGCAGTTGTGGCAGTTGCGGGCTGAACAGGCTGGTTTCCGACAACAGGCTTTCGCCGCGCGCGCTGCGCAAGTCGTTTATCAGCGGCAACACCACCAGCGGCAGATCGCGGCGGGCGCCCTGTACGCGGTCAAGGTAAGTCGGCAATTGGCTGAGGGCCTGCATCAGCAGATGCAGGGCTTCGTCGCGATGACTGACGCGCTCATGTTGCAACGCGTCGACCAGATGCTCCATCTCTTCGGCCAGCAACGCCGCGCCGTAGAACTCGACCATCTGCAAACTGCCGTGCACCTGATGGATGCACGTCAGGCACTCGTCCAGGCCAGCGGAGGCCTGTGGATCGTCCAGCACGATTTCGATCGCCTGATGCGCCTGCTTCAGCGTTTCGGCAATTTCGCCCTTGACCCATTCGAGGGCCACGTAGTCGTGCCGATCACCCATAACCACTCCGCTCAACATTGATCCGCCGCAGACTTCACGCCTTGCTCGCCACAGGTTCGGGCACAGGCGTGGTCGGCAAGGTGAAACCGGACACCGAGCGACGCAACTGGCTGGCCATCTTCGCCAGGTTGCCGATGCTCTCGGCGGTGGCCGTGGAACCGGACGAGGTCTGCGACGTGATCTGCTGGATCACGTTCATCGTCAGGGAAATCTGCCCGGCCGAAGACGTCTGCTGCTGCGCCGCATTGGAGATGCTCTGAATCAGCGCCGCAAGGGTCTTGGACACGCCTTCGATTTCTTCCAGGGCCACTCCCGCATCCTGCGCCAGCCGTGCGCCGCGCACCACTTCGGTGGTGGTCTGCTCCATGGAAATCACCGCTTCGTTGGTGTCGGTCTGGATCGCCCGCACCAGGGTTTCGATCTGCCGGGTCGCGGCGGAAGAACGCTCGGCGAGACGCTGCACTTCGTCGGCGACCACCGCGAAACCACGCCCGGCATCACCGGCCATGGACGCCTGGATCGCCGCGTTGAGGGCGAGGATGTTGGTCTGGTCGGCAATGTCGTCGATCAGGCTGACGATGTCGCCGATTTCCTGAGACGACTCACCCAGGCGCTTGATGCGCTTGGCGGTGTCCTGGATCTGTTCGCGAATGTTGTCCATGCCGTGGATGGTGTTGTGCACCACCTCGTTGCCCTTGTTGGCGATTTCCACCGAGCGCTCGGCCACCGCCGAGGATTCGGCGGCGTTGGCCGACACCTGATCGATGGATTCGGCCATGTCGCTGATCGCCGTCGAGGCTTCGGAAATCTGCTGCGCCTGATGCTCCGAGGCCTGGGCCAGGTGCATCGCGGTGGCCTGGGTTTCCTGAACCGCCGCCGCGACCTGCCCCGCCGTCAGGTTGATGGTCGCCACCAGATCGCGCAGCTGATCGACGGAATAGTTGATCGAATCGGCGATGGTGCCGGTGAAGTCTTCGGTCACCGAGGCGGTCACCGTCAGGTCGCCGTCGGCGAGGTCTTCGATTTCGTCGAGCAGGCGCATGATCGCGTTCTGGTTGCGCTCGTTCTTCTCGGCGGTCTCACGCAACTGACGGTTGGTTTCGCGCACCATGACCATGCCGATCAGAATGATCGAGGCCAGCGCCAGCAGACCCAGCACATAGCCGCCGATGGTATCGGTGCTGCGCCCGCCAGCCAGGTTCTCGAAACGGCTGGCCAGGTGCGAGGCTTCATCGAGCAACGTTTGCGACAGGCTGAAAATATTGGTGGCCGACTCGCGGACCTTGAACAGCTCCGGCGAGGTTTCGAGGATTTCATCCACGGAGCCGGAGACAAACTGGAACAGTTCGGAAATCTCGCTCAGACGTGCCCGGGCGTCGCGGTCTTCGACCTGGCTGACTTTCAGCGCCGGATTGCCTTGCAGCATGCCGTTGAGCACCTGGCCGAAGCGGGTCGCGTCGCGGCCGAACGCGTCGGCGGCCTGTTGCGAGTTCTCGTCACCGGAAAGCACGGTGTTGACCGCGCCGAGAATCCGTTCGGCCAGCAGCGACTGACGCTGGGCCATCGCCACCTGCGCCGCCGGAGCGCCGCGTTGCAGAAGGATCTCCACGACTTTTTCGTATTCGATCTGCAACTGCGGCACGGTTTCGGCCAGGGTCGCGGCGACCTGATGCAGCGACAGCACGGTCTGCTCGCTGGAGAGGATGGCGTCGGTGTTTTTCAGCAGGCGTTCCCAGTCCAGTTGCACGGCGCGCATTTCCGGGCGCACGGTGGCCGGCGCAGGCGGCAGGCCGGTGGCCGGGTCGCCTTTTTTCAGGTAACCCCAGCGCTGGGCGAAATCGTTGCGCGCATCGCTCAGCAGCTTGAACGCGGCAGCCTTGCCGGCGGCGGCTTCGGTGGCGTTCTTGGCGATCCGCTGCGACAGCACTCGCAGCTCACCGGCGTGACCGATGTACTGCTTGTCGTAGTTGGCCTGGGTGTTGAGGTACGCAAAGTTGGCGAACAGCAGCATGATGAACACGATCAGCGCGATAAACAGCACGATGATCTGCGAGCGGCTGCGCGAGCCTTCTGCGGGCTTGCCTGTTTTTGCTTTTATCATCCGCACCTTCCAAGACTTGCCGAAGAACCGTGGGAGCGGGCTTGCTCGCGAATGCGGTGAGGCAGCCAGCATGAGTGTTGAACGGAACACCGCTTTCGCGAGCAAGCCCGCTCCCACATGAGTTCTCTGTTGTTGCGACTATATTGCGACGTTCATGAAGCCCGGCGACTGCGCCAGCGCAAACAGACTGAACACCCGCCAGTCCTGCTCGCGGCGAAAGTGCCCTTTGACGAACTCGGCCTTCGCGCCGAAGCGCTCGCTGATCGGCAGCGGCTCGAAACTGTCCTGCTCGAAATGCTGCAGGCCGAACACCTCGTCGACCATCAGCCCGGCGAACACGTCCTGATGCTCCACCACCAGCACCCGGCGCTGTTTGCGCAACGGCGACAGGTCATGGCCGAAGAAGCCGCACAGGTCCATGATCGGCAACAGCCGTCCGCGCAGGTTGGCCACCCCCTTGACCCAGGACTTGACCCCCGGCAACTGGGTGAAGCGCGGTTCGGGCAGCACTTCACTGACTTCGCCCATCGGTGTGACGTACCAGTGCTCGCCCAGGCGAAAACCGATGCCGCTCCAGCGATCCTGGCGCGCCGCCTGCGACGGCAGGTCCGCCGCCAGCAGGCGGCAGCGCTGGTCGATCTGCCACAACAGTTCGAACGCGGTCAGCGACTCGCTCATGGCGGCGCGATCAACCGGCCAGCACGTTGTTGAGGGTCTTGATCAGGGTTTCTTCGTCGACCGGTTTGGTCAGGTAATCCCTGGCGCCCTGGCGGGTGCCCCAGACCTTGTCGGTTTCCTGATCCTTGGTGGTGATGATGATCACCGGGATGTGGCTGGTTTCGCTGTCCTTGGTCAACTGGCGGGTGGCCTGAAAGCCGTTGAGGCCGGGCATGACAATGTCCATCAGCACCGCGTCGGGTTTTTCCTGGCGGGCCAGGGCCACGCCGTCCGCGCCGTTTTCGGCCTTCAACACCTCATGGCCGTGCTTTTCCAGCATGCCGGTCAGTTTGTACATTTCGGTCGGCGAATCATCGACGATCAGAATACGTGCCATGGTCTTCCCCATTTTTTCTTGTCGACACCCGGCCCGCTGGCCGCGCGTCTCTGTACGTGTCTTACTGCGGCAAAACAGCAGCGAAGCCCGGAACATGGGCCGCAATCGCGTCGAGCAGTTCTTCCTTGCTGAAAGGCTTGGTCAAAAATTGATCAGAACCGACAATCCGCCCCTTGGCCTTGTCGAACAGCCCGTCCCGCGACGACAGCATGATCACCGGCGTGGCCTTGAACGCACTGTTGTTCTTGATTAAAGCGCAGGTCTGATAACCATCCAGACGGGGCATCATGATGTCGACAAAAATGATTCCGGGGTGGTTGTCGGCGATCTTCGCCAGGGCATCGAAACCGTCGATGGCCGTGATGACTTCGCACCCCGCGTTCTTCAACAACGTTTCGGCGGTGCGACGAATCGTTTTCGAGTCGTCGATCACCATGACCTTCAAGGCGCTGGACTGCTGTTCCATAAGAGGGCTCTACCGTCGCCTTTGCGAATCAATTTGTCCGTTTTGCGATGAGTGATGGCTGAAAACCCTTGTTCTTCAAGGGCCAGCGCGCTATGCCAGCCTTTTTAGCACAGTCTCCAGATGCAATCTATCGACGGGTTTTTCCTTGACCGAAAACCCGCCCGGAGCCACTCTGACGCCACTTTTTCAATACCGATCCGGTAGCCAATTTTCGAGGAAACCCCAATGAGCGTTCGCGTCGGGATTGTCATGGACCCTATCGCCAGCATTTCCTATAAAAAGGATAGCTCGCTGGCCATGCTGCTGGCCGCGCAGAAGCGCGGCTGGGAGCTGTTCTATATGGAACAGCAAGACCTGTATCAGGCCGAAGGCCAGGCCCGGGCGCGGATGCGTCCGCTGAAGGTCTTCGCCAACCCGGAAAAATGGTTCGAACTGGAAGCCGAGCAGGACAACCTGTTGAGCGACCTGGACGTGATCCTGATGCGCAAGGACCCGCCGTTCGACATGGAGTTCGTCTACTCCACCTACCTGCTCGAACAGGCCGAAACCGCCGGCGTGCTGGTGGTCAACAAGCCGCAGAGCCTGCGCGACTGCAACGAAAAGCTGTTCGCCACGCTGTTCCCGCAGTGCACGCCGCCGACCATCGTCAGCCGTCGCCCGGACGTGCTGCGCGAATTCGCCGACCATCATGGCGACGTCATCCTCAAGCCGCTGGACGGCATGGGCGGCTCGTCGATCTTCCGCCACACCGCCGGTCACCCGAACCTGTCGGTGATCCTCGAAACCCTGACCCTGCACGGCAAGCAGCAGATCATGATCCAGGGTTACCTGCCGGCCATCGTCGACGGTGACAAACGCATCCTGATGATCGACGGCGAACCGGTGGATTACTGCCTGGCGCGGATCCCGGCCAAGGGCGAAACCCGTGGCAACCTCGCAGCCGGCGGTCGTGGCGAAGCCCGCCCGCTGACCGACAAGGATCGCTGGATCGCCGCCCAGGTCGGCCCGACCTTGCGCGAGAAGGGCCTGCTGTTTGTCGGCCTGGACGTGATCGGCGAGCACCTGACCGAAATCAACGTCACCAGCCCGACCTGCATCCGCGAAATCGACAATGCCTTCGGCACCGATATCGGCGGAATGTTGATGGAGGCGATCGACAAGAAGCTGCAAGCTGCTGGCAAAAAGCCGCGAGTTTGACGTGCGTCACATGCAGCCTGTCGCTTGAAGCGTGAAGCCCAAGGCGCGAAACCAACATTGCGTTATCATGCGCAGCCTTTGAAAAACGCGATGTTGGTTTTCTTGTCATGACTCTCCCGTCCGATCTGCCTGCTGAACTCGCCCATCGCGGCGTGCGCCCGGCCGATCGCCTCGGATTTACCCTTTTTCTCGCGGCGCTGATTCATTTGGCGCTGCTGCTCGGCGTGGGTTTCACCATGGTCGAGCCGAAACAGATCAGCAAAACCCTGGAAATCACCCTCGCCACGTTCAAGAGCGAGAAGAAACCCGCGAAGGCCGACTTCCTCGCCCAGGAAAACCAGGAAGGCAGCGGCACCCTCGACAAGAAGGCGATTCCCAAGACCACCGAGGTCGCGCCGTTCCAGGACAATCAGGTCAAGAAGGTCACTCCGCCGCCGGCCGCCAAGCCGGAAGTGCAGGAAGCCGCGCCCAAGGCAGCGGTGACCACCATCGCGCCGAAGCCGAAAAAGGCCCCGACCAAGAAAGAAGAAACCAAGACCGAGGTCAAACCGACGGTCGACGCGCCGACGTTCGACAGCTCGCAGCTGTCCAGCGACATCGCCAGCCTCGAAGCCGAACTGGCCAACGAACAACAGCTGTATGCCAAGCGCCCGCGCATCCACCGCCTGAGCGCCGCGTCGACCATGCGCGACAAGGGCGCCTGGTATAAAGACGAATGGCGCAAGAAGGTCGAGCGCATCGGCAACCTCAATTACCCCGAAGAAGCCCGGCGCAAGCAGATCTACGGCAACCTGCGGCTGATGGTGTCGATCAACCGCGACGGCTCGCTGTACGAAGTGCTGGTGCTGGAGTCCTCCGGCCAGCCACTGCTGGATCAGGCGGCGCAGCGCATCGTCCGACTGGCGGCACCCTTCGCACCGTTTACCGGTGATCTGTCGGACATCGACCGCCTGGAAATCATCCGCACCTGGAAATTCGCCCGGGGCGACAAGCTTTCCAGCAACTGAGCCGGGTATTTCCAGACATCCCCGGCTTGTCAGTTCGGCCCTTGACCGCCACACTAGCGCACATGAAAAACGTCAGCCCAAGCTACCTCAAGCATCACTTCCTGATCGCCATGCCCCACATGGCCGACCCGAATTTTGCCCACACCTTGACCTACATCGTCGAGCACACGGCCAATGGCGCCATGGGGCTGGTGGTCAACCGACCGCAAGAGCTGAATCTGGCTGACATTCTCGAGCAACTTCGCCCGGACATCGATCCGCCAGCACTGTGCCAGCATGTGCCGATCTTCATTGGCGGCCCGGTGCAGACCGATCGCGGTTTTGTCCTGCATCCGGCGGGCCAGACATTCCAGGCCACCGTCGAGCTGGACGGCGAGCTGGCGCTGTCCACCTCCCAGGACGTGCTGTTTGCCATCGCCGATGGCGTCGGCCCGGCGAAAAGCCTGATTACCCTCGGGTATGCCGGCTGGGAAGCCGGGCAACTGGAAGCCGAACTGGCCGACAACGCCTGGCTGACCTGCCCGTACGACGCCGATATCCTGTTCAACACCAGCAGCGAGCTGCGTCTGGAAGCGGCGGCCAGGCACCTGGGGATCAACCTCAGCCTGCTGACCAGCCAGGCAGGTCACGCCTGATGGCCCTGCGCCTGATCCTCGGCTTCGACTACGGCACCAAACAGATCGGCGTGGCGGTCGGCCAGGTGATTACCGGCCAGGCCCGCGAACTCTGCACCCTGAAAGCGCAGAACGGGGTGCCCGACTGGAATCAGGTCGAGGCCCTTATAAAGGAATGGAAACCCGACGCCGTGGTGGTCGGCCTGCCGCTGAACATGGACGGCACGCCGAGCGAGATGTGCGTCCGCGCGGAAAAATTCGCCCGACGCCTCAACGGCCGCTTCAACCTGCCCTTCTATACCCACGACGAGCGCCTGACGACATTCGAGGCCAAGGGCGAACGGCTGCAGCGCGGCGGACAAAAGGGCAGCTACCGCGACAACCCGGTGGACGCCATCGCCGCCGCCCTGCTATTGCAGGGCTGGCTCGACGAAAACACCGCATTATTCGAATCCTGAAAAGCGCTACGGCGCTTTTCTTTTGGTTACAACCCGAGCCACCAGCTTCAAGCACCGGCTCGACCCCAAGAAGGAGCAACCATGAGCCTGCCCAATCCCGCCGATCTGATCAGCCAGATGGCGACCCGCCTCAAGACGCACCTCGCCCAGCGTGACATCAGCGAACCGCGTTACATCGGCATTCGCACCGGCGGCGTCTGGGTCGCCCAGGCACTGCTCGAGGAACTGGGCAGCGACGCGCCACTCGGCACCCTGGATGTCTCCTTCTATCGCGACGACTTCAGCCAGAACGGCCTGCACCCGCAAGTGCGCCCGTCTGCCCTGCCCTTCGAGATCGAAGGCCAGCATCTGGTGCTGATCGACGACGTCCTGATGAGCGGCCGCACCATCCGCGCCGCCATGAACGAACTGTTCGACTACGGCCGTCCGGCCAGCGTGACCCTGGTCTGCCTGCTGGACCTGGACGCCGCCGAACTGCCGATCCGCCCGAACGTGGTGGGCGCGACCCTGTCGCTGGCCGCCCACGAGCGGGTCAAGCTGTCCGGCCCGGAGCTGAACCTCGAACTGCAAGACCTTGCCCTTTAATCCGCCCTATTGAGAGTCCCCTTCGCGATGACGCCTCTAGATACCAAGCGCCCGCTGCAGCTCAATGATCAGGGCCAGCTGCGCCACTTCCTCTCGCTCGACGGCCTGCGCCGCGAGTTGTTGACGGAAATCCTCGACACCGCCGACTCGTTCCTCGAAGTCGGCGCCCGGGCGGTGAAGAAAGTCCCGTTGCTGCGCGGCAAGACCGTGTGCAACGTGTTCTTCGAGAACTCCACCCGTACCCGTACCACCTTCGAACTGGCGGCCCAGCGGCTGTCGGCGGACGTGATCACCCTGAACGTGTCGACTTCGTCGGCCAGCAAGGGCGAAACCCTGCTCGACACCCTGCGCAACCTGGAAGCCATGGCCGCCGACATGTTCGTCGTGCGCCACGGTGACTCCGGCGCCGCGCACTTCATCGCCGAACATGTCTGCCCGCAAGTGGCGATCATCAACGGCGGTGACGGCCGGCACGCCCACCCGACCCAGGGCATGCTCGACATGCTCACCATCCGTCGGCACAAGGGCAGCTTCGAAAACCTCTCGGTGGCCATCGTCGGCGACATCCTGCACTCGCGGGTCGCGCGCTCGAACATGCTCGCGCTGAAAACCCTCGGCTGCCAGGACATCCGCGTGATCGCGCCGAAAACCCTGCTGCCGATCGGTATCGAGCAATACGGCGTGAAGGTCTACACCGACATGACCGAAGGCCTCAAAGACGTCGACGTGGTGATCATGCTGCGCCTGCAACGCGAACGCATGACCGGCGGCCTGCTGCCGAGCGAAGGCGAGTTCTATCGCCTGTTCGGCCTCACCACCGCGCGCCTGGCCGGGGCCAAGCCCGACTGCATCGTCATGCACCCGGGGCCGATCAACCGTGGCGTGGAAATCGAATCGGCGGTGGCCGACGGCCCGCATTCGGTGATCCTCAACCAGGTGACCTACGGCATCGCGATTCGTATGGCCGTGCTGTCCATGGCCATGAGCGGGCAGACCGCCCAGCGTCAATTCGAGCAGGAGAACGCCCAGTGAAGCTCAGCATTCTCGGCGCCCGCGTCATCGATCCAAGCAGCGGCCTGGATCAAATCACCGATATTCACGTTGAAGCCTGCAAGATCGTCGCCCTCGGCGCCGCGCCCGCCGGTTTCACCGCTGTCGACACCATCGACGCCCAGGGCCTGGTGGCCGCTCCGGGGCTGGTCGATCTGAACGTTGCCCTGCGCGAGCCGGGCTACAGCCGCAAAGGCAGCATCACCAGCGAAACCCGCGCCGCCGCCGCCGGTGGCGTGACCAGCCTGTGCTGCCCGCCGAAGACCAAACCGGTGCTCGACACCTCCGCCGTGGCCGAACTGATCCTCGACCGCGCCCGCGAGGCCGGCAACACCAAGGTGTTCCCGATCGGCGCCCTGAGCAAAGGCCTGGACGGCGAACAACTGGCCGAGCTGGTGGCCTTGCGTGACGCCGGCTGCGTGGCCTTCGGCAACGGCCTGGAGAGTTTCCGCAACACCCGTACCCTGTGCCGGGCGCTGGACTACGCCGCGACCTTCGACCTGACGGTGATCTTCAACTCGCAGGATCACGACCTGGCCGATGGCGGCCTGGCCCATGAAGGCCCGACCGCCAGTTTCCTCGGTCTGCCGGGCATTCCGGAAACCGCCGAAACCGTGGCCCTGGCCCGGGATCTGCTGCTGGTGGAACAGACGGGCGTGCGCGCGCACTTCAGCCAGTTGACCAGCGCTCGCGGTGTCGCGCTGATCGCCCAGGCCCAGGCGCGCGGCCTGAAAGTCACGGCGGATGTGGCGCTGTATCAGCTAATTCTCACCGATGAAGCGCTGATCGATTTCAGCAGCCTCTACCATGTGCAACCGCCACTGCGCACCCGCGCCGACCGCGATGGCCTGCGCGCAGCGGTGAAGTCCGGGGTGGTTTCAGCCATTTCCAGCCATCACCAGCCCCACGAACGCGACGCCAAACTGGCGCCGTTCGGCGCGACCGAGCCGGGCATCAGCAGCGTCGAACTGCTGCTGCCGCTGGCGATGACGCTGGTGGAAGACGGCCTGCTCGACCTGCCAACCCTGCTGGCCCGCCTGAGCGCCGGCCCGGCCGACGCCCTGCGCCTGCCGGCGGGCAAACTGACGGTGGGCGGCGCGGCGGATATCGTGCTGTTCGATCCGAAGGCCTCGACCGTTGCCGGCGAAACCTGGCTGTCGAAGGGCGAGAACTGCCCGTTCCTCGGCCATAGCCTGCCGGGTGTGGTGCGTTACACCCTGGTGGATGGCCGGATCACTCACCAGGCATAAGAAAATGGCGAGGGAGCGTGCTCCCTCGCCATCACTTACTGGAACGCACCGCGATTCTGCGAGTTGCGCAGCGACACCTGATCGTTCAGCGTCCAGAAGTCATACAGCACGCCAATAAAGAACAACCCGCCGGTCAACAGATACAGCAGGCCGCTGATCCACTTGCCCTGATACATCCGGTGTACGCCGAATACCCCGAGGAAGGTCAGCAGAATCCACGCCACGTTGTACTCGATAGGGCCCGCGGTGAAACGCAGGTCTGCTTCCCGGTCCATCGCCGGAATCAGGAACACGTCGATCAGCCAGCCGATCCCCAGCAACCCGAAGGTGAAAAACCAGATCGTGCCGGTCACCGGTTTGCCGTAATAGAAGCGGTGCGACCCGGTGAAACCGAAAATCCACAGCAGATAACCGATCACTTTGCTGTGGGTGTCCTGCTGTGCAACAGGGGTTTGATAGCGGTTCATGAAGACCTCGATTCACACGATAGATAAATATTCTTGAATTCTTTGTGACTTTTTTACAGGTAGCCGACGTACGGCAAATGCTACCTTGTGGTCCGTCAAAGCCTTATAGCGCCTGACTTCTGTCCGACAATTGCGTCCATTTGCCGCTTGTTTGGTTCCGTTGCCACCAGATGGAATCGACCAACGGCCTCGGAAGGGACAAAAAAGCTGTTATAAAGTTGCGCGCTAACACACAAGAGCCCTGCCTAATGCGTCCATTTTTCAAGACATGGCTAACCATTTGCCTATTAATGCCACTGGCCGCCCACGCCACCAATCGTGAGCAACGTCTTCCCAACGTTAACGGTTTCACCCCCAAATCCCATGCTTCTGCTCCATCGAGCAAAAGCAAGCAAGGCAAGACCACCACGCTGAGCAGCAAAAGCCACGGCAAGCTGGTGCCACCGATGGCGACCAAGGAAAGCAGCAACGTCCTGAGCCGCGCGGTAAACGTCCTCGGTACTCCCTATCGTTGGGGCGGCAGCAGCCCGAGTAAAGGCTTCGATTGCAGCGGCCTGGTGAAATACGCGTTCAACGACGCCACGTTCGACCTGCCCCGCACCTCGAACGCCATGGCCAGTGGCCACGGCGAGAAAGTCGAGCGCAAGGATCTGAAACCGGGTGACCTGATTTTCTTCAACATCAAGAGCCGTCGGGTCAATCACGTCGCCATCTACCTGGGCAACGACCGCTTCATCCATGCGCCGCGTCGCGGCAAAGCGGTGAGCATTGATACGCTGAACAAGCCGTATTGGGAACAGCACTACGTGGTTGCCAAGCGGGTGCTGCCGAAAGAGCCGGCCAGCAAGCAGATGCGCGTGGTTCAGCGCTGATTCTTCAGGCAAAACCACAAAAAACGCAGCCCTCGGGCTGCGTTTTTTTTCGCCACTAGAAATTATCCGGTGTCCGCGCCTTCTCCCGCGCATGCTCGCGACTGATCAGGCCCTTGGTCACCAGATCCTTCAGGCACATGTCCAGGGTCTGCATCCCCAGCGACCCACCGGTCTGAATCGCCGAATACATCTGCGCCACCTTGTCCTCGCGAATCAGGTTACGGATCGCCGATGTTCCGAGCATGATTTCGTGCGCCGCCACCCGGCCGCCACCGATTTTCTTGATCAGGGTCTGCGACACCACCGCCAGCAAAGACTCAGACAGCATCGAACGCACCATCGACTTCTCGTCGCCAGGGAACACGTCCACGACCCGGTCGATGGTCTTTGCCGCCGACGTGGTGTGCAGCGTGCCGAACACCAGATGCCCGGTTTCGGCGGCGGTCAGGGCCAGGCGAATGGTTTCCAGGTCGCGCATCTCGCCCACCAGAATGACGTCCGGGTCCTCACGTAGCGCCGAACGCAGAGCCGTGGCGAAACTGCGGGTATCGCGATGGACTTCACGCTGATTGATCAGGCATTTGCGCGACTCGTGGACAAATTCGATCGGGTCTTCGATGGTCAGGATGTGATGATGGCGATGGGTGTTGAGGTAATCGATCATTGCCGCCAGGGTGGTGGACTTGCCGGAGCCGGTCGGCCCGGTCACCAGCACCAGCCCGCGCGGGGCGTCGGTGATCTTGCGGAAGACGTCGCCCATGGCGAGATCCTCCATGGTCAGCACTTTCGACGGGATCGTCCGGAACACCGCACCGGCGCCGCGATTCTGGTTGAACGCGTTGACCCGAAATCGCGCCACACCCGGCACATCGAAGGAAAAATCCGTTTCCAGGTGTTTCTCGAACTCCACGCGCTGGTGATCGTTCATGATGTCGTAGATCAGCTCATGCACCTGCTTGTGATCCAGCGCCGGCAGATTGATCCGCCGCACATCGCCATCCACGCGGATCATCGGCGGCAGTCCGGCCGACAGATGCAGGTCGGAAGCGCCCTGTTTGGCGCTGAAGGCCAGCAGTTCAGTGATATCCATAGCGTCCCTCAATTCCAGTAGAATGCCGCGAACCTTCAGACCGCTGGCGCCAAATCCTGCCTGAAAAGTAGCCGAACGAAGATCAGGCAAGGCAAAAGTCAGCGAAGAAGCGGAGTTGACGTCAGTCAATGAGCATCTGAGGTGACTTTTAACGCCGCATGATCGAGTGCAGGCACTTTTCAGGCAGGATTTGATGTCCACGATAGCAGACAACATCCAACTGGTTAGTTCGCGAATCCGTAACGCCACCCAAGCCGCCGGACGCGATGAAAACAGCGTCCAGCTGCTGGCCGTGAGCAAAACCAAACCGGCCGAAGCCCTGCGCGAAGCGTACGCCGCCGGCCTGCGCGATTTCGGCGAGAACTACCTGCAAGAGGCGTTGGGCAAACAGCTCGAACTGGCCGACCTGCCCTTGATCTGGCACTTCATCGGCCCCATTCAGTCGAACAAGACCCGCTCGATTGCCGAGCATTTCGCCTGGGTACACTCCGTGGATCGTCTGAAAATCGCCCAACGTCTGTCCGAGCAACGCCCCGCGGATCTGCCGCCACTGAACATCTGCATTCAGGTCAACGTCAGCGGCGAGGCCAGCAAGTCCGGCTGCACGCCGCAAGACCTGCCAGCCCTGGCCCAGGCCATCAGCGCCCTGCCGCGCCTGAAGCTGCGCGGGCTGATGGCAATCCCCGAGCCGACCGAAGATCGCGCCGAGCAGGACGCGGCATTCGCCGCCGTTCAGAAGTTGCAGGCCAGCCTCGATCTGCCCCTCGACACACTTTCCATGGGCATGAGCCACGACCTCGAGTCGGCCATCGCCCAGGGCGCCACCTGGGTGCGTATCGGTACGGCCCTGTTCGGTGCCCGCGACTACTCGAACCCTTCCAGATAAGGATCTGACATGAGCAACACACGTATTGCCTTCATCGGCGCCGGCAACATGGCCGCCAGTCTGATCGGCGGCTTGCGCGCCAAGGGTCTGGAAGCCGCGCAGATCCGCGCCAGCGATCCGGGCGAAGAGACCCGTGGCCGGGTCAGTGCCGAACACGGCATCGAAACCTTTGCCGACAACGCCCAGGCCGTCGACGGCGCCGACGTGGTGGTGCTGGCGGTCAAGCCCCAGGCGATGAAAGCGGTCTGCGAGGCGATTCGCCCAAGCCTGAAACCGAATCAACTGGTGGTTTCGATTGCCGCCGGCATCACTTGCGCCAGCATGAACGCCTGGCTCGGCGCCCTGCCGATCGTGCGCTGCATGCCCAATACCCCGGCGCTGCTGCGCCAAGGCGTCAGCGGCTTGTACGCCACCGCACAAGTGACCGCCGAACAACGCCAGCAGGCCGAAGAACTGCTGTCCGCCGTGGGCATCGCCCTGTGGCTGAACGAAGAGCAACAGCTGGATGCGGTCACCGCCGTTTCCGGCTCCGGCCCGGCGTACTTCTTCCTGCTGATCGAAGCAATGACCGCCGCCGGGGTCAAACTCGGCCTGCCGAAAGAAACAGCCGAGCAACTGACCCTGCAAACCGCCCTGGGCGCCGCGCACATGGCCGTTTCCAGTGACGTCGACGCCGCCGAACTGCGCCGTCGCGTGACCTCGCCGGCCGGCACCACCGAAGCGGCCATCAAGTCGTTCCAGGCTGACGGTTTCGAAGCAGTGGTGGAAAAAGCACTCGGCGCCGCCGCGCACCGCTCGGCCGAGATGGCCGAACAACTGGGCAAATAAGGAGCCTTACATGATTGGTTTGAACACCGCAGCGGTCTACGTGCTGCAAACCCTCGGCAGCCTGTACCTGCTGATCGTGCTGCTGCGCTTCGTCCTGCAACTGGTGCGGGCGAACTTCTACAACCCGCTGTGCCAGTTCGTGGTCAAGGCCACCCAACCCCTGCTCAAGCCGCTGCGCCGGGTCATCCCGAGCCTGTTCGGCCTGGACATGTCGTCGCTGGTACTGGCGATTCTCGTGCAACTGGCGCTGATGGCGCTGACCCTGCTGCTGACCTACGGCACCACCGGCAATCCACTGCAACTGTTTATCTGGTCGATCATCGGCGTGACCGCGCTGTTCCTGAAGATCTTCTTCTTCGCCCTGATCATCAGCGTGATCCTGTCCTGGGTCGCGCCGGGCAGCCATAACCCGGGCGCCGAACTGGTGAACCAGATCTGCGAGCCGGCCCTGGCGCCGTTCCGTCGCTTCCTGCCGAGCATGGGCGGCCTGGACCTGTCGCCGATCTTCGCCTTCCTGGCGCTGAAGCTGCTGGACATGCTGGTGATCAACAACCTTGCGGCGATGACGATGATGCCGGAAATCCTGCGCCTGCTGATGTGAGCTGGTTCCGTTGGGACGGTGACGACCTGATCCTCGATTGTCACCTGCAACCGGCAGCCCGCAGCGATGATTTCTGCGGGCTGCACGGCGACCGCCTGAAGATCCGCCTGAGCGCGCCGCCGGTCGAGGGCAAGGCCAATGCGTACCTGATGGGGTTTCTGGCCAAGGCTTTTGGGGTTTCCAAGAGTCAGGTCAGCCTGATCAGCGGTGAGTTGAACCGGCAGAAACGTGTGCGGATCTGCTCGCCGAAGAAGCTGCCGGCGTTGCCGGGGCTGGTTGCGCGCGCTTCCTGAAATCGAGTCGCCCCTGCCCCTCACCCCAACCCTCTCCCGAGGGAGAGGGGGCCGCACTTTGTTGTTTTCGGGACTTGAGTTCACCTCAAAAATGCCAGGTCGGCGCAGCTCGCAAGAACGCCTCGGTCAGTCCCCTCTCCCTCCGGGAGAGGGTTAGGGTGAGGGCTGCTTGCCGCTAACCCCCCCGGTCTTTAGACTTACGCCTCATTTCAACGAGAGCAGGGTCGATGCCAGCTGCCTTTCCCCCCGATTCTGTTGGTCTGGTGACGCCGCAAACGGCGCACTTCAGCGAACCGCTGGCCCTGGCCTGCGGCCGTTCGCTGGCCGCTTATGACCTGATCTACGAAACCTACGGCACGCTGAACGCGCAAGCGAGCAACGCCGTGCTGATCTGTCACGCCCTGTCCGGTCACCACCACGCCGCCGGCTATCACAGCCCCGACGACCGCAAACCCGGTTGGTGGGACAGCTGCATCGGCCCCGGTAAACCGATCGACACCCACAAGTTCTTCGTGGTCAGCCTGAACAACCTCGGCGGCTGCAACGGCTCCACCGGCCCGAGCAGCACCAACCCGGACACCGGCAAGCCGTTCGGCGCCGACTTCCCGGTGCTGACCGTGGAAGACTGGGTACACAGCCAGGCGCGCCTGGCCGATCTGCTCGGCATCGGCCAGTGGGCGGCGGTGATCGGCGGCAGCCTCGGCGGCATGCAGGCGCTGCAATGGACCATCACCTACCCGGATCGCGTGCGTCACTGCCTCGCCATCGCCTCGGCCCCCAAGTTGTCGGCGCAGAACATCGCCTTCAACGAAGTGGCGCGCCAGGCGATCCTCACCGACCCGGAGTTCCATGGCGGCTCGTTCCAGGAACACAGCGTCATTCCCAAGCGCGGCCTGATGCTGGCGCGGATGGTCGGCCACATCACCTACCTGTCCGACGACTCCATGGGCGAGAAATTCGGCCGTGGCCTGAAGAGCGAGAAGCTCAACTACGACTTCCACAGCGTCGAGTTCCAGGTCGAAAGCTACCTGCGCTATCAGGGCGAAGAGTTTTCCGGACGCTTCGACGCCAACACCTATCTGTTGATGACCAAGGCCCTGGACTACTTCGATCCGGCGGCGAACTTCGACGATAACCTGGCGAAAACCTTCGAAGGCGCCAAAGCCAGATTCTGCGTGATGTCGTTCACCACCGACTGGCGTTTCTCCCCGGCCCGCTCGCGGGAACTGGTAGACGCGCTGATGGCCGCGCGCAAGGACGTCAGTTACCTGGAAATCGATGCGCCCCAGGGCCACGACGCCTTCCTGATTCCGATCCCGCGCTACTTGCAGGCGTTCGGCAATTACATGAACCGCATTACGTTGTGAGAAAGCCATGAGAGCTGATCTGGAAATCATCCAGGAATGGATCCCCGCCGGCAGCCGCGTGCTCGACCTCGGCTGCGGTGATGGCGAGTTGCTGACCTGGCTGCGCGACCATAAACAGGTCACCGGCTACGGCCTGGAAAACGACCCGGACAACATCGCCGAGTGCGTCGCCAAGGGCATCAACGTCATCGAGCAGGACCTGGACAAGGGCCTGGGCAACTTTGCCAGCAACAGCTTCGACGTCGTGGTGATGACCCAGGCTCTGCAGGCCGTGCATTATCCGGACAAGATCCTCGACGAAATGCTGCGGGTCGGTCGCCAGTGCATCATCACCTTCCCCAACTTCGGCCACTGGCGCTGCCGCTGGTATCTGGCGAGCAAGGGCCGGATGCCGGTGTCCGAGTTCCTGCCGTACACCTGGTACAACACGCCGAACATTCACTTTTGCACTTTCGAAGACTTTGAAGAGTTGTGTCGCGAACGTGCGGCGAAGGTCATTGATCGGCTTGCCGTGGATCAACAGCACCGGCATGGGTGGGCCAGTAAGCTATGGCCTAATCTATTAGGTGAGATCGGTATCTACCGCGTCAGCAGCCCCGGGCTTGCGGATCACAAAATCGCGGTTTGAACCACGACATTCGAGGAGAACGATCATGGGTCGTCTAGCGCTGTTGCTGTTAACTGCCTGCCTGAGCGTCACCGCCATGGCCGCCGACGTCATCAAGGGCGAGCGCAAGGAAGTCTTCGGTGATGTGACGGTTCACTACAACACCTTCAACTCGACGTATCTGCAACCGGACATCGCCAAGGCTGTGGAGCTGATCCGCAGCAAGAACCAGGGCGTGATCAACGTCTCGGTGCTCAAGGACGGCAAGCCGCTGACTGCCACTGTCACTGGCACGGTCAAAGACCTGACCAGCCAGAGCGTGACCCTGAATTTCCGCCAGGTCACCGAACAGGGCGCGGTGTATTACATCGCCCAGTTCCCGGTGGAACAGCAGGAAACCCGCACCTTTGAGATCAAGGTGCAGACCGGCGACAAGGTCAACACCATCAACTTCAACCAAGACATTTTCCCCGGCGAATGATGAACCTCAAGCAACTCGTACTGGCCAGCCACAACGCCGGCAAACTCAAGGAACTCCAGGCCATGCTCGGCGAATCGGTGCAACTGCGCTCGATTGGCGAGTTCAGCAGCGTGGAGCCGGAAGAAACCGGCCTGTCGTTCGTCGAGAACGCGATCCTCAAGGCGCGTAATGCCGCGCGGATTTCCGGCCTGCCGGCGCTGGCCGACGACTCGGGCCTGGCGGTGGATTTCCTCGGCGGCGCGCCGGGCATCTACTCGGCGCGTTACGCCGACGGCAAGGGCGATGCGGCGAACAACGCCAAACTGCTCGACGCTCTGAAGGACGTGCCCGAAGCCGAGCGCGGCGCGCAATTCGTCTGCGTGCTGGCCCTGGTGCGTCACGCCGACGACCCGTTGCCGATCCTCTGCGAAGGCCTGTGGCACGGACGCATTCTGACCGCCGCCAGCGGCGAACACGGTTTCGGTTATGACCCGCTGTTCTGGGTGCCGGAGCGTAACGTCTCCAGCGCCGAACTGAGCCCGGCGGACAAGAACCAGATCAGCCACCGCGCCCGTGCAATGGATCTGCTGCGCCAGCGTCTGGGCCTGAAATGATCGACAGTTCCCCCGCGTCGTCGCTGATCGTCGGCGGCGCCGCGTCCTCGCCTCGGGCACCGTTGCCGACGCTGCCGCCCCTGGCGCTGTACATCCACATCCCGTGGTGTGTGCGCAAATGCCCGTATTGTGATTTCAACTCGCACACCGCCAGCCCCGAGCTGCCGGAACAGGAATACGTCGACGCGTTGCTGGCCGATCTCGATCAGGACCTGCACGCGGTGTATGGCCGTGAGTTGAGTTCGATCTTCTTTGGTGGCGGCACGCCAAGCCTGTTCAGCGCCGAAGCCCTGGGGCGCTTGCTTGAGGGCGTCGAGCAGCGCATCCCGTTTGCCCACGACATCGAAATCACCCTGGAAGCCAACCCCGGCACCTTCGAGCAAGAGAAGTTCGTCGCCTACCGCAAGCTGGGGATCAATCGTCTGTCGATCGGCATCCAGAGCTTCCAGCAGGAAAAACTCAAGGCCCTCGGCCGCATCCACAACGGCGACGAAGCCGTGCGTGCCGCCGGCATGGCGCGCCAGGCCGGGTTCGATAACTTCAACCTCGACCTGATGCACGGTTTGCCCGACCAGTCGCTGGACGACGCCCTGAGCGATCTGCGCCAGGCCATCGAGCTGAAGCCGACGCACATTTCCTGGTATCAACTGACCCTGGAACCGAACACGGTGTTCTGGAACCAGCCGCCCGTGCTGCCGGAAGACGACACCCTGTGGGACATTCAGGAGGCCGGGCAAGCGCTGCTGGCCGAGCACGGTTACGCGCAGTACGAAGTGTCGGCCTACGCTCAACCCGGCCGGCCGGCACGGCACAACCTGAATTACTGGAGTTTCGGCGACTTCATCGGCATCGGCGCCGGTGCCCACGGCAAGCTCAGTCATCCGGACGGGCGTATCGTGCGCACCTGGAAGACGCGCCTGCCGAAGGACTACCTCAACCCGGCGAAGAATTTCCAGGCCGGCGAGAAAGCCCTGACCAACGACGAGATGCCGTTCGAGTTCCTGATGAACGCCCTGCGCCTGACCGCCGGGGTCGAATCGCGGCTGTATCCGGAGCGCACCGGGATGCCCCTGGAGAGCCTCGAAGAACAGCGCCGCGAAGCCGAACAAAGCGGTCTGTTGCAGGTCGAACCGTCACGTCTGGCGGCCACCGAGCGCGGACAACTGTTCCTCAACGACTTGCTGCAGAATTTTCTGAGCTGACAGCCCCAAGGAAACCCCAATGGATTTGATACTCGACCTGCTCGCCACCGTGTCGCGCTGGAGCCGCAGCAACCTCTCGGAAATCGCCTTGGCACTGGTGGGTTGCCTGCTGGTGCTGTTCGGCGCCGATTTCAAAGGCTGGGTCGAGCAACGCCTGGGCAGCATCGCCGGCGCTTTGCGCGTGCCGCTGATGGCCCTGCTGTGCATGATCGGCAGCGGCGCCGCGCTGATCTACGCCACGCCCTGGGTGGTCAAGGGTTTGAGCCAGTTCAACAACTACAGCCTGGCGCCGGTGTTGCTGGTGGTGCTGGTACTGATTGGCGTGGTCGCCGACCGCCGCTGACTTCAGCGATACCGCAAAAACAACAGTGGGAGCGGGCTTGCCCGCGAAGGCAGTGGATCATTCAACACGGATGTTGTCTGACACACGGCTTTCGCGAGCAAGCCCGCTCCCACAGTGTTTTGGGCGATGCTTAGGACTGCTTTTCGAACTTCAGATCCCACACGCCATGCCCAAGACGTTCGCCACGGCGCTCGAACTTGGTGATCGGGCGTTCGGCCGGACGCGGTACGCACTTGCCGTCTTCGGCGAGGTTGCGATAGCCGGGCGCGACGTTCATCACTTCCAGCATGTACTCGGCATAGGGTTCCCAGTCGGTCGCCATGTGCAGGATGCCGCCGACCTTCAGCTTGCTGCGCACCAGCTCGGCGAACGACGCCTGAACGATACGACGCTTGTGGTGACGGCTCTTGTGCCACGGGTCCGGGAAGAACAGCATCAGGCGATCGAGGCTGTTGTCGGCGATGCAGCGGTTGAGCACTTCGATCGCGTCGCAATCGTAGACCCGCAGGTTGGTCAGACCCTGCGTCAGCACGCCGTTGAGCAGCGCGCCGACACCCGGACGGTGAACTTCGACACCGATGAAGTCCTGATCCGGCGCCGCTGCCGCCATTTCCAGCAGCGAGTGACCCATGCCGAAGCCGATTTCCAGCGAACGCGGCGCCGAACGGCCGAACACCTGATCGTAATCCACCGGCGCATCGGCCAGCGGCAGCACGTACAGCGGCGCGCCCTGGTCGAGGCCGCGTTGCTGGCCTTCGGTCATGCGCCCGGCACGCATCACGAAACTCTTGATGCGGCGGTGTTGGCGCTCTTCGCCTTCGTCCGGCAGGACAGGCGTGTCGTTCGATTCAGTCATCAATGGCTCTTACTTGATCAGACCATCCAGCGGCGAAGAGGCGCTGGCATAGAGTTTTTTCGGCATGCGCCCGGCGAGGTAGGCCAGACGGCCTGCGACGATCGCATGTTTCATGGCTTCGGCCATCATGACCGGCTGCTGGGCGTGGGCGATGGCCGAGTTCATCAGCACCGCATCGCAACCCAGTTCCATGGAGATGGTGGCGTCGGAAGCGGTGCCGACACCGGCATCCACCAGCACCGGGATTTTCGCCTCTTCCAGGATGATCTGCAGGTTGTACGGGTTGCAGATCCCCAGGCCCGAACCGATCAGACCGGCCAGCGGCATCACCGCGATGCAGCCGATTTCCGCCAGTTGCCGGGCAATGATCGGGTCGTCGCTGGTGTAGACCATCACGTCGAAACCTTCCTTGACCAGCACTTCGGCGGCCTTGAGGGTTTCGATCACGTTGGGGAACAGGGTTTTCTGGTCCGCCAGCACTTCCAGCTTCACCAGGTTGTGGCCGTCGAGCAGCTCACGGGCCAGGCGACAGGTACGCACGGCCTCGACCGCGTCGTAGCAGCCGGCGGTGTTCGGCAGGAAGGTGTAGCGATCCGGCGACAGTACGTCGAGCAGGTTCGGCTCGCCTTCGATCTGGCCGAGGTTGGTACGGCGCACGGCGAAGGTGACGATCTCGGCGCCCGAGGCCTCGATGGCCTGACGGGTTTCTTCCATGTCACGGTACTTGCCGGTACCGACCAGCAAACGCGACTGGTAAGTACGACCGGCCAGGACGAAAGGCTTGTCGCTACGAACGATGCTCATGGGGAATCCTCTTGAGGGGTGAGGGTCTTGCACAATGCTGTACCCGTGCGGGCGGGCCGACTAGCCGCCGCCGATGGCGTGAACGACTTCGACGTTGTCGCCGTCGTTGAGCGTGGTGTCGGCATGCTGGCTGCGCGGGACGATATCCAGATTGAGTTCCACCGCCACCCGGCGTCCGGTCAGTTCCAGACGGGTCAGCAGGGCCGCAACGGTTTCGCCGTCGGGCAGTTCAAGGGATTCACCGTTCAACTGAATGCGCATGCGCAACGCCGCCATCATTTTTAGGGGCTGGCATTCTAGCCCGATCGTGACCTAAAGGTCAGCAATAAGCGTCAGGCGGTCAGCGGCAAGCGCCAGGCGGCGAGCCCCAGGCAGAGCCAGCCGATCAGAAACGCCAGGCCACCGAACGGGGTAATGATGCCAAGCTTGCCGATGCCGACGGTGGTGAGCAGATAGAGGCTCCCGGAGAACAGCAGGATGCCGACGGTGAACGAGATACCGGCCCAGGCCACCAGGCGCCCTTGAAGCTGTGTCGCCAGCAACGCCACGCCGAACAGCGCCAGGGCGTGTACCAATTGATAGGTGACGCCGGTGTGGAAAATCGCCAGGTACTCCGGCGTGAGGCGGTTTTTCAGGCCGTGGGCGGCAAAGGCACCGAGGCCGACACCGGTGAAACCGAAAAAAGCGGCCAGCATCAGAAAACCACGCAGCATGTGCAACTCCAGACGCGATCGGCAGGGTCTGTATAATGGCCCGCTCAAACGGTTCGGCCAAGCCATCTCTATGCTGCGTTTATTTTTCCGTCGTCTCACGAAGGCCCTGCTCTGGTTTGCGGGCGGCAGCGTCTTGCTGGTGTTGCTGTTCCGTTTCGTGCCGCCGCCGGGGACGGCGCTGATGGTCGAGCGCAAGATCGAATCCTGGGTCGACGGCGAGCCCATCGACCTGCAACGGACCTGGAAACCCTGGGATGAAATCTCCGATGACCTGAAAGTCGCGGTGATTGCCGGCGAAGACCAGAAATTCCCCGAGCACTGGGGTTTTGACCTGAGCGCGATCAAGGCCGCACTGGCGCACAACGAACTCGGCGGCTCGATTCGCGGTGCCAGCACCCTGAGCCAGCAAGTCTCGAAGAATCTGTTTCTGTGGTCCGGACGCAGCTATCTGCGCAAAGGTCTGGAGGCCTGGTTTACCGGGCTGATTGAGGTGTTCTGGCCCAAGCAGCGGATTCTTGAGGTGTACCTGAACAGCGTCGAGTGGGACGACGGCGTGTTTGGCGCCGAAGCGGCGGCGCGGCACCACTTTGGCGTGAGCGCCCGCTCATTGTCCCGACAGCAGGCCAGTTATCTGGCGGCGGTACTGCCCAACCCCCGGGTCTGGAGCGCGAGCCATCCGACGGCTTATGTTTCACGCCGGGCCGGATGGATTCGCCAGCAGATGAGCCAGCTGGGTGGAGATAGCTATTTGCTGACGCTCAATGATTCGCGCCGCGCACCGTGGGCTCAGTAACTTCGCCCTGCTCCCACAAGGCAAGCGCCAAACAAAAACGCCCCGATCATCGCTGATCGGGGCGTTTTTATTTGTTGCGGTTACCGGTCAGGCGGCAATCGACAACTTGAGCTTGTTCATCGCGCTCTTCTCAAGCTGACGGATCCGCTCGGCCGACACATTGTACTTCTGCGCCAGGTCGTGCAGCGTGGCCTTCTCTTCTGCCAGCCAGCGCTGGTAGAGGATGTCACGGCTGCGGTCGTCCAGCACTTCCAGCGCTTCGTGCAGGTTGTGGTTGGAGTTGTCGCTCCAGTCGGCATCTTCCAGTTGACGGGCCGGGTCGTACCGGTGGTCTTCCAGATAGTTGGCCGGCGACTGGAAGGCGCTGTCGTCGTCCGCTTCTGCGGCCGGGTCGAAGGCCATGTCATGGCCGGTCAGGCGACTTTCCATCTCGCGCACTTCCCGTGGCTCCACACCGAGGCTTTCTGCCACGCGGTGGACTTCCTCGTTGTTCAGCCAGGCCAGACGTTTCTTCTGGCTGCGCAGGTTGAAGAACAGCTTGCGCTGGGCCTTGGTGGTCGCGACTTTCACGATCCGCCAGTTACGCAGGATGAACTCGTGAATCTCGGCCTTGATCCAGTGCACCGCGAAGGACACCAGACGC
Source organism: Pseudomonas botevensis (assembly GCF_019145475.1). Lineage (GTDB taxonomy): Bacteria > Pseudomonadota > Gammaproteobacteria > Pseudomonadales > Pseudomonadaceae > Aquipseudomonas > Aquipseudomonas botevensis. Next base: position 523,545 of record NZ_JAHTKI010000001.1, on the reverse strand, counting down.
ACGCCCATTTCCGGGTTGAAACGCTTCACGGCCTTCATCAGGCCGACGTTGCCTTCCTGGATCAGGTCAGCCTGAGCCAGACCGTAGCCGGAATAGCTACGGGCGATGTGTACGACAAAACGCAGGTGGGCGAGCACCATCTGCCGAGCCGCCCCCAAATCCTGCTCATAGTAGAGACTCTCGGCCAGTTCACGCTCCTGCTCCGGCGTCAGCAATGGAATGCTGTTGACGGTGTGCACATAGGCTTCCAGGTTTGCGCCTGGAACCAATGCATACGCAGGTTGCAAAGAATTGGACATACGGAAAAACCTCCGACTTACAGACTCATGCTTTTCAGCATTGCGAAAAATTGACCGGAAACTCAAATGAAAGTTTCCTTAAACACCGCAAGGTCAATCACGCGCAAAAAAGATTCTACTTCGGCGCCAGCTCCCTGAGATGGCGTGCGACTGCAATCCATGCACCGATATAACCCAACAGCACCGCGCCAAGCAAGAGCGACAGACCGTCGGCAACTGGCACTCCCGCCAGCGCGAAATCACTGCCGTACAAGCCGGCCAGCCCCACCACCGCATCGTTCAGCCAGTTCAGACCGAACGCCAGAACACCCCAGGACAGGATCCCCGCACCGAAGCCATACAACGCGCCCATATAAAGGAAGGGACGCCGCACATAGCTGTCAGTGCCGCCGACCAGTTTAATCACTTCGATCTCTGTGCGGCGGTTTTCAATATGAAGACGAATGGTATTGCCTATCACCAAAAGTAATGCGGAAACCAGCAGCACCGTCAGACCGAAGACAAAACGGTCACCGAGCTTGAGGATGGCGGCCAGACGCTCGACCCAGACTAGATCAAGTTGTGCCTGTTGTACCTTGGGCAGCTCGGATAGTTTTTGTCTTAATGCTTCCAGAGTCGACTTGTCGACTTCCTTCGGCGTCACCAGCACTACGCCGGGCAGGGGGTTTTCCGGCAGCTCACGCAGGGCCTCGCCGAGACCGGACTGTTGCTGGAACTCTTCCAGCGCCTGGTCGCGACCGACATATTCGGCATCCGCCACACCCGGCATGCCCTTGATCTGCTCGCGCAACGCCTCGCCCTGCTGCGGGCTGGCATCGAGGTCCAGATACAGGGAAATCTGCGCCGCGCGCTGCCACGAACCGCCCAGACGCTCGACGTTGTTCAGCAACAACGACAAGCCCATTGGCAGGCTCAGCGCCACCGCCATCACCATGCAGGTGAAAAAGCTGCCGATCGGCTGCTTGCCGAGGCGACGCAGACTGTCGAGCAGGCTCGCGCGATGGCTTTCGATCCAGGCACGGAACAACGTGGCGAAATCCGGGCCATCGTCATCGTCGTGTTTTTTCTTCTTCGGCGGTTGCGGATCGGCGGCCTTCGGGGCCACCCGCTCGGAAACCTTCGGACTGCGTGTCGCACTCATACACCGGCCTCCCCGTCGCCGATCAATCGGCCGCGTTGCAGGGTCAGCATGCGATGGCGCATCCGCGCAATCAGGGCCAGGTCGTGACTGGCGATCAGCACGCTGGTGCCCAGGCGGTTGATGTCTTCGAACACCCCCATGATCTCGGCCGCCAGACGCGGATCGAGGTTACCGGTCGGTTCGTCCGCCAGCAGCAGGGCCGGCCGGTGAACGATGGCGCGGGCGATGCCGACGCGCTGTTGCTGACCGGTGGACAGGTCACCGGGGTACAGATCGGCCTTGTCCGACAGCGCCACGCGATCCAGCGCCGAATCGACGCGTTTGGCGATTTCCACCTTGGACAACCCGAGAATCTGCAACGGCAAGGCGACGTTGTTGAACACCGTGCGGTCGAACAGCAACTGGTGATTCTGGAACACCACGCCGATCTGCCGGCGCAGGAACGGAATCTGCGCGTTACTGATGGTGCTCAGGTCTTGACCGGCCAGCAGCAGCTTGCCGCTGGTCGGACGCTCCATCGCCAGCAGCAGGCGCAACAGCGTGGACTTGCCGGCGCCGGAGTGGCCGGTGACAAACAGGAACTCACCACGACGGACTCGAAAGCTCAGCTCATGCAAGCCGACGTGACCGTTCGGGTAGCGCTTACCGACCTGTTCGAAACGAATCATGAACGCTCCCGCTCGGCAAACAGTGCCTGGACAAAGGGTTCGGCTTCAAAGGTACGCAGGTCGTCGATGCCTTCACCGACGCCGATGTAGCGGATCGGCAGGCCGAACTGCTTGGCCAGGGCGAAAATCACCCCGCCCTTGGCGGTGCCGTCGAGCTTGGTCAGCGCCAGGCCGGTCAGTTCGACGGTCTGGTTGAATTGCTTGGCCTGATTGATGGCGTTCTGGCCGGTGCCGGCGTCGAGCACCAGCAGCACTTCGTGCGGCGCATCGGCGTCGAGCTTGCCGATCACCCGGCGGACCTTTTTCAGCTCTTCCATCAGGTTGTCTTTGGTGTGCAGACGACCGGCGGTATCGGCGATCAGCACGTCGATGCCACGGGCCTTGGCGGCCTGCACGGCGTCGAAGATCACCGAGGCGGAGTCGGCACCGGTGTGCTGGGCGATCACCGGGATCTTGTTGCGCTCGCCCCAGACCTGCAATTGCTCCACCGCCGCCGCGCGGAAGGTGTCACCGGCGGCGAGCATGACTTTCTTGCCTTCCAGTTGCAGCTTCTTCGCCAGTTTGCCGATGGTGGTGGTCTTGCCGGCGCCGTTGACGCCCACCACCAGGATCACGAAAGGCTTGCTCTGCGAGACAATTTTCAGCGGCTGCTCGACCGGCTTGAGCATCGTGGCCAGTTCGGCTTGCAGGGATTTGTACAGGGCATCCGAGTCGGTCAGTTCCTTGCGCGCGACCTTCTGGGTCAGGCGCTGAATGATCAGCGACGTGGCTTCGACACCGACGTCGGCGGTCAGCAGACGGGTTTCGAGTTCATCGAGCAGATCGTCATCGATGGCTTTCTTGCCGAGGAACAGGCTGGCCATGCCCTCGCCGATGCTGGCGCTGGTCTTGGACAGGCCTTGCTTGAGGCGGGCGAAGAAACCGGCTTTGGCTTCCTCGGTACGCGGCGGTTCTGCGGGCGTTTCGAGCGCAACGACTGGCGCCGCGACAACCGGTGCAGGTGCAGGTGCAGGTGCAGGTGCAGGTGCAGGCTCGGCGATTTCGACAACCGGGGCAACCGCTACGACAGCGGCAGGTTCGGCGATGACGGGCGCAGGTTCAGCAACTGCAGCAACTGCAGCGACTGGAGCAACCGGCGCAATCTCGACGGCTTCGGCAACAAACGCAGCCGGGGCCGGAATCGGCGGGGTCACATGCGGCGCGGCCTCTGCGACCAGCGCCACCGGTTCTTCCGCCACCGGCAAGGTCAGCCAGGGCTCGGCAACCGGGGTCAGCGGCAGTTCGGCGGCATGAGTGTTTTCAGGTTCAGCCTCGGCCACCGGTTGCAGCACCGGTTCGGCAATCGGCAGGACAACCGGCGCCGGCGCTTCTTCTATTACGGGAGCGGACGCCGGGGCGGGCTCAGGAATCGCGGCCGGCTGTTCGACGACGGGCTCCTGCGGTTTTTTGCGCAGCCATCCGAACAGGCCTTTCTTCTCGCCAGCCGCAGCTGGGGTCTTCTTGTCGTCGTTGGAACCAAACATGGAGGACGGCTATCTCACGGTAGCGACGCGCCATCAGGCGCCCCGGCAAATAAATATTCGATGCAGAACAGACTGTGTTTCACCCAGCTTGTTCACGCGCAACATTTTGTCGAGGCACCAGCGGCACCTCAAAGGAATCGTTTCAATGAAGGACAAACCGGCAAATTCGGCGAAAAAGCGAAGTTTAGTCGATAAACCTCAGCTTTCTGCCGCGAACCCATACAGCCTGATCAAGTCTTGAAACCTGATAGGCGTGGTCGCCGGTAAAACGGATCAGTATCCTAGCACCCTCTCGCCCGCCGACGCTAAGACCAAGCGGGCAGCCCAACAGGTTTAAAAACGAATGAATGCTCTAGCCCGCCGCGCTGCCGGCCTGCTGCTCGGCACAGTCTGTCTGCCCCTTTCGGCCCTGGCGGCCGACCCGCAACCGACCCATGAATTCACCCTCGTCAACGGCCTGAAGGTCGTCGTGCGCGAGGACCATCGCGCGCCGGTGGTGGTGTCGCAGGTCTGGTACAAGGTCGGCTCCAGCTACGAAACCCCGGGCCAGACCGGTCTGTCTCACGCCCTCGAACACATGATGTTCAAGGGCAGCGAGAAAGTCGGCCCCGGCGAAGCCTCGCTGATCCTGCGTGATCTCGGCGCCGAAGAAAACGCATTCACCAGCGACGACTTCACCGCCTACTACCAGGTGCTGGCCCGCGATCGCCTGGGCGTGGCCTTCGAACTGGAAGCCGACCGCATGGCCAGCCTGCGCCTGCCGGCCGACGAGTTCGCCAAGGAAATCGAGGTCATCAAGGAAGAACGCCGCCTGCGCACCGACGACAAGCCGATGTCCAAGGCCTACGAGCGCTTCAAGGCGATGGCCTACCCGGCCAGTGGCTACCACACGCCGACCATCGGCTGGATGGCCGACCTCGACCGGATGAAGGTCGAGGAGCTGCGTCACTGGTATCAGTCCTGGTATGTACCGAACAACGCCACGCTGGTGGTGGTCGGCGACGTCACCCCGGACGAAGTGAAGACCCTCGCCCAGCGCTATTTCGGGCCGATCGCCAGACGCGACGTGCCACCGGCGAAAAAGCCGCTGGAACTGGCCGAACCCGGCGAGCGCCAGATCACCCTGCATGTGCAGACGCAACTGCCGAGCCTGATGCTCGGCTTCAACGTCCCGAGTCTCGCCACCGCCGAAGACAAACGCTCGGTCAATGCCCTGCGGCTGATCTCGGCGCTGCTGGACGGCGGCTACAGCGGTCGCATCCCGACCCAACTGGAGCGCGGCGAAGAACTGGTGTCCGGCGGCGCGTCGAGTTACGACGCCTATACGCGCGGCGATAGCCTGTTCACCCTGTCCGCCACCCCGAACACGCAGAAGAAGAAAACCATGGCCCAGGCTGAAGCCGGCCTGTGGAAACTGCTGGAACAGCTGAAAACCACCGCGCCGTCCGCCGAAGAACTGGAACGGGTGCGCGCGCAAGTGATCGCCGGTCTGGTCTTCGAGCGCGACTCGATCACCAGCCAGGCCACCGCCATCGGCCAACTGGAGACGGTAGGCCTGTCGTGGAAGCTGATGGACACCGAACTGGCCGATCTGGAAAGCGTCACCCCGCAGGACATCCAGAACGCCGCCAAGCTGTATTTCACCCGCGAACGTCTCAGCGTCGCCCATGTTCTGCCACAGGAGACGACTCATGAGTGAGCGCAAAACCCCACGTCTGTTGCTGCTCGGCCTGATTGCCGTGGCGGTGATCGGCGCCGCCGCGTTCTACCTGGCGCCAAGCGACAACACCAAGGCCAGTGAAGCGCTGGATAACGCCAAGTCCAGCCAGAAACTGCAATCCCTGGCCGAGCTCGACGGCAAGACACCGAGCAGCCGCAAGCTCGACGTGCAGACCTGGAACACTGCCGAAGGCGCCAAGGTGCTGTTCGTCGAGGCGCGCGAGCTGCCGATGTTCGACATGCGCCTGATCTTTTCCGCCGGCAGCAGCCAGGACGGCAACGCGCCGGGCCTGGCCCTGCTGACCAACGCCATGCTCAACGAAGGCGTGGCCGGCAAAGACGTCAGCGCCATCGCCCAGGGCTTCGAAAGCCTCGGTGCGGACTTCGGCAACGGCGCCTACAAGGACATGGCCATCGCTTCGCTGCGCAGCCTGAGCGCCGCCGAGCAGCGCGAGCCGGCACTGAAACTGTTCTCGGAAGTGGTGGGCAAACCGACCTTCCCCGCCGACTCCTTCGCGCGCATCAAAAACCAGATGCTTGCCGGGTTCGAATACCAGAAACAGAACCCCGGCAAACTCGCCAGCCTCGAGCTGATGAAGCGTCTGTATGGCGAGCACCCGTATGCCCATTCCAGCGATGGCAGCGCGCAAAGCGTGCCGAAGATCACCCTGGCGCAACTGCGTGAGTTCCATGCCAGGGCTTACGCCGCCGGCAACGCGGTGATTGCACTGGTGGGTGATTTGTCCCGCGCCGAAGCCGAGGCGATTGCCAACCAGGTCTCCGCCGCCCTGCCGAAAGGCCCGGCGCTGGTGAAGATCGCCCAGCCGCAGGAGCCGAAGGCCAGCGTCGGCCATATCGAGTTCCCGTCGAAGCAGACCAACCTGATGATCGCGCAACTGGGCATCGACCGTGACGACCCGGACTACGCCGCCCTGTCGATGGGCAACCAGATCCTCGGCGGTGGCGGTTTCGGCACCCGTCTGATGAGCGAAGTGCGCGAGAAGCGTGGCCTGGCCTACGGCGTGTATTCGGCGTTCAGCCCGATGCAGGTGCGCGGGCCGTTCATGATCAACCTGCAGACCCGCGCGGAAATGAGCGAGGGCACCCTGAAACTGGTGCAGGACGTACTCGCCGATTACCTGAAGACCGGCCCGACCCAGAAAGAACTCGACGACGCCAAACGCGAACTGGCCGGCAGCTTCCCGCTGTCCACGGCGAGCAACGCCGACATCGTCGGCCAGCTCGGCGCCATGGGCTTCTACAATCTGCCGCTGAGCTACCTGGATGACTTCATGCGTCAGTCCCAGAGCCTGACCGTCGAGCAGGTCAAGGATGCCCTGAACAAACACTTGAGCACGGACAAACTGGTCATCGTCAGCGCTGGCCCGACCGTGCCGCAAAAGCCGTTACCGGCCCCATCTGATAAACCTGCCGAGCAGCCGCTCGGGGTTCCGGAGCATTAATGGCCAGTCCAAGAAAGCCTGCACCCAAACAACACAACGGCGTGAACCAGCTGCGCATCATCGGCGGCGAATGGCGCAGTCGCAAACTGAGCTTCCCGGACGTCCAGGGCCTGCGCCCGACGCCGGATCGCGTGCGCGAAACCCTGTTCAACTGGCTCGCGCCGTACGTGGCCGGGGCCAAGGTGCTCGATCCGTTCGCCGGCAGCGGGGCGATCTTCCTCGAAGCGCTGTCCCGTGGCGCGGCCATGGGCGTGGCGCTGGATGCCAGTCACGTCGCCGTGTCGAGCCTCAAAGAACACCTCGGCACCCTGCGCTGCACCACCGGCCAGGTGCAGACCGCCGATGCACTGCGTTATCTGGAAACCCAGGAAGCCACCGCGTTCGACCTGGTGTTCCTCGACCCGCCGTTCAACCAGAACCTGCTGCCCGCCGCCTGCACGCTGCTGGAAGAGCGCCAATGGCTGGCCGCTGACGCATGGATCTACACCGAAAGCGAAACCGCGCCATCGACCCTCGGCCTGCCGGGCAACTGGCGTCTGCACCGCGAGCAGAAATCCGGGCAGGTGTTCTACGCACTGTGGCAGCGCGGCGCGTAATCCGTCCCGATGGGCAACAACGGCTGTGTGGTAGATAACTACCGCACATCCGCGTCGGGCAATCGTCACAGTGGCTTGCGAATTTCCGTAACCCACTGAGGACGAATCCCCCATGGATACCTTGTGCAGCAGGATGCTGCTAGTTCTGGCGCTGACCCCGCTGTTGGCGCTGGCGACCCCCACCCCTCCCACCCACGACTTTATGCTGGACAACGGCCTGAAGGTCATCGTGCGCGAAGATCACCGCGCGCCGCTGGTGACCACGCAGCTCTGGTTCAAGGTCGGTTCGAGCGACGAATCCCCCGGCCACACCGGCCTGTCCCATGCCCTGGAACACATGCTTTACAAAGGCAGCAGCAAGCTGTGTTCAGGAGAGGCCGCGGCCATTCTTGAATCACTGGGCGCTGCGGAAAATGCCTTCACCGGCCAGCATGTGACCGCGTATCACCAGACGCTGGCGACGCAGTATCTGGGGGTCGCCTTCGAATTGATGGCCGACCTGATGTCGACCGCGCACCTGCGCACCGAAGAGCTGATCCCCGAAATGGCGGTGATCCGTGAAGAGCGCCGCCTGCGGGTGGACGACGACCCGATGGAAACCGCCCTCGAACGCCTCTCGACCCTGGCCTTCCCCTCCAGCGGCCTGCGCACGCCGGTCATCGGCTGGATGAACGACCTGTACCGCCTGACCGCCAGCGATCTGCGCGACTGGTATCAATCGCGCTACGCCCCCGGCAACGCGGTGCTGGTGATCGTCGGTGACGTGACCCTCGAGCAGGTCAAACCGTTGGCCAGGCGCTGGTTCGGCGCAATCGCCAGTCGACCCTTTCCGGCAATGCAGCCGATGCGCGAGTTGCCCGAGCCGGGCGAACGCCAGGTGACACTTCACCTCCCCGTCCACGCGCCCGAGTTGATCATGGCCTTCAATGTGCCGGGGCAGGTCACCGCTACGGCAAGCCGCACGGTATACGCCCTGCGTCTGATCGAGATGCTGCTGGCGGGTTCGCCCAGCGCGCGCCTGCAAAAGCGTCTGCAATTCCAGGAAGGCCTGTTCAGCAAAGTCGAGGCCGACTACACCCCGCACACCCGAGGCGACAGCCTGCTGACACTCACCGCCCGACTCACTGACTCGAATACCGCCAGCCTGGATGCGGCGCAAACGCGAATCTGGCAAATGCTCGACGAACTGCGCGCCACCGCGCCTGGCGCAGACGAACTGGAGCGCGCCCGAACCCAATTGATCGCGCGGCAGATTTATACCCGGGACTTCATCGAACACACCGCCCATCAACTGGCCTTGCTGGAAAGCAGCGGCCTGCCCTGGCAACTGCTGGACCAGGACATCGAGGAGCTGAAGAAAGTGACACCCGCCGACATTCGTCGGACCGCCGAGACGTATCTGACCCGTGAGCGCCTGAGCACGGCCCATGTTCTGGTGAAGGAGGCCGGCCATGAATAAATGCCTCCATGACCCGCGAATCGCCTTGTTCTCGCTGGTGCTGATTACCTGCCTGAGCGCCGAACCGGCGACGGCCGATCACGCGCTTACCGCGCCAGCCGGATTCCCCGCACCACGCCTGCAATCGCTGCGGGAAGCGCAAGGCATTCGCCCCACGCCACGGCCATTGACCATCAAGGGCTGGAAAACCCGCAGCGGCACCAAGATCCTGTTCATCCGCACCACGCAAGCGCCGATGTTCGATGTCCATGTTAGCTTCGCCGCCGGCAGCACCCGCGACGTCACCTCGCCCAGCCTGGCCGGCGTGACATTCAGCCTGCTCAACGAAGGCGTGGCCGGCAAGGCCGATTACACGGCCATCAGTGAAACCTTCGATGGCGTCGGCGCCAGGTTGGGCATGAAACTGGATCAGGAGCGCGCGAGTTACTCCCTGCGCAGCCTCAGCGACCCTGAGAAAAGCGCACCGGCCCTGCAACTTTTCACCCGGATTCTCGGCCAGCCGTCACTGTCCGCAGACGGTTTGATTCGGGTCAAGAACGAACTGCGTGGCCGCCTGCTGACCACGGCCCGACAACCGGAGATCATTGCCGCCCTGCGCCTCCAGGCGCTTCTGGTTCCCGAAACGCCGTTCGCCCATTCGATCTATGGAACCCAAGCGAGCCTGGATCTGATCACCCGCCAGGCCGTGCAAGACTTCCACCGCCAAGCCTACTCGGCGCGCCATGCGCAAATCACCCTGGTGGGCGACCTGACGCTGGAGCAGGCTCAGGCCATCAGCCGGCAGATTGCCGACGCACTGCCCGACACCCCCGCGAGTCCAGCCCTCGCATCAGCCAAACCGACCGGCACGGTCAAAGAAAGTCATGTCGAGCGCGAACAGGAACAGACGTACCTGCTGCTCGGGCAACCCGCCGTCTCGCGCCAGCATCAGGATTACCCCGCGCTGTATGCGGCGACACTGATGTTCGGCAACGGCAACAACTCGCGCCTGATCAACGAACTGCGGCAAAAACGTGGCCTGGTGTACGGCGCCAAAGCCCGTACGGAAGACTGGGCGCAAAGCGGAATGACCACGATCAGCCTGCACACCAGCCCGCAGTTCACCCGCGAGACGGCGGCGTTAGTGCGGTCGATGTTCAGCGACTATTTACGCGATGGCCCGACCCAGGCAGAACTCGACCACCTCAAGCGACGCCTGGCCAATACCAGTGTCGTGGACAGCGCCAGCAATCAGCAGATTCTCGAACGTCTGGTGCAGATCAATCGCCATGAGCTGCCCCTTGATCTGGATTACTTCATGGAGCAGGTGCAGCGACTGACGCTCAAGCAAATCAAAGCCGCGCTGGACCGGCATTGGTCCGATGAGCAATGGCGAGTGATCAGCGTCGGCCCGACGGTCGAGCAACTGCCGCTGCCACAGCCAGTGGATGCTCCAGTCATCAACCCGTCCGGGCAGACGTGTCGCGCGGATACCGGGTTTGTGGCAAGTTAGGCTTTCCTTGACCGTCGCAGCCGCCACTTCGCGTTGCCGCTGCCTGCATAACCCTTTTCGAGATTGACCGTGCGCGCACCTTTGCCTTCCACCGAATCCGGCTTTCGTTTCACCCCCGCCTTCGGCCTCGGCAATCCTCACCTGCAAACCTTGTGGGGGCCTCTGTGGCGCAAGACCGTGCATCTGGAGCGCGAGCGCGAACGCCTGTGGCTCGACGATGGCGATTTCCTCGATCTCGACTGGCATGGCCCGCACAGCGCCGACGCACCTCTGGTGCTGGTGCTGCACGGGCTGACCGGTTCCTCCAATTCGCCTTATGTCGCCGGCATCCAGGCCGCGCTGGCGGCGCAAGGCTGGGCCAGTGTCGCGTTGAACTGGCGCGGCTGCTCGGGCGAGCCGAACCTGTTGCCACGCAGCTACCACTCCGGCGCCAGCGAAGACCTCGCCGAAACCATCAAGCACCTGCGCGCCAAGCGGCCACTGGCGCCGCTGTATGCGGTCGGCTACTCCCTCGGCGGCAACGTGCTGCTCAAGCATCTGGGGGAAACCGGCAGCACCAGCGGTGTGCTCGGCGCGGTGGCGGTCTCGGTGCCGTTTCGTCTGGATCAGTGCGCCGACCGCATCGGCCAGGGATTTTCCAGGGTCTATCAGGCGCACTTCATGCGCGAGATGCTGGCCTACATCAAGAACAAACAACGTCAGTTCCAGCATGACGGACGCGAGGATGGCCTGGCGGCGCTGGCAGCCCTCGGCTCGCTGGAAAACATGCGCACCTTCTGGGACTTCGATGGCCGGGTGACCGCGCCGCTGAATGGTTTCGTCGATGCCGAGGATTACTATCGCCGCGCCTCGAGCCGTTACTTTCTCGGCGAAATACGCACCCCGACCCTGATCATTCAGGCGGCGGACGATCCGTTTGTGTTCCCCCACAGTCTGCCGCAAGCCAGCGAGCTGTCGACCTCGACCGAGTTCGAATTGCAGGCCCGGGGCGGGCATGTCGGCTTCGTCGACGGCTCGTTCCGCACGCCGGGTTACTACCTGGAGCGGCGCATTCCGCAATGGCTCGCCAGCGCCGGGCGTGGGTGAGTCGATGAACGAACAGGGCGAATCGATCCGTTTCTGGCAGGCCGCGCCGCTGGCCGGGGTCGAGTTATTGACCGCGCGCTACATCGAGCATCGCTTTGCCCCGCATGTCCATGACGGCTACGTGATCGGCATGATCATGGCCGGCGCCCAGCGCTACCGCTATCGCGGCGCCGAACACCTGGCCGGCAGCGGCACGCTGGTGCTGATCAATCCGGACGAAGTGCACAACGGCCACAAAGGCACCGAAGACGGCTGGCTGTACCGGGCGTTTTATCCCGACACCGGGCAAATCGTCGGCCTGTTGGAAGAACTGGACCTGCCCACGGCGCCCATGCCGGCCTTCGGCGCGACGCTGTATCGCGATCCGGATCTGGTCAATGGTTTCTGTCAGTTGCATCGTTTGCTGGAAAGTCCGGCCACCGCGTTACAGCAGCAGACGGTCTGGCGCGAAATGATGATGCTGCTGTTGCAGCGTCACGCGGCGGTGGAGATCGCTGGCCAACCGGGCAAGGAGCATCGGGCGGTGGCCATGGCCAAGGAATTGCTGAATGCGCAACTGGCGGCGCCACCGTCGCTGGAGGAACTGGCGGCGGCGGTGAACCTGTCGCCGTTCCACTTCGCCCGGGTGTTCCGCCGCGCCACCGGCATGCCGCCGCACACCTGGCTGATGCAGCAACGCATCGCCTGCGCTCGCGGGCTGTTGCAGAGCGGTTGCCTGCCGGTGGAAGTCGCCACGCAATTGGGATTTGCCGACCAGAGCCATTTGAGCCGGCAGTTCAAGCAGGTCTACGGCGTGGGGCCGGCGGCGTATCGCAGCGCCCGGCAATTGCCCGAAGCCCGAGAGCGCTGAAAGCTCGTTGCGGGAGGAAGCCAGCTCCCTCCCGCAGAAGAGCAATGGCGAGGATTATTCGCCGGTGGCGATGCCTCGGCCAGGCTCGTTGATCCACTCGCTCCATGACCCGGCATACAACGCCGCCAGCGGATAACCCGCCAGGCACAGGGCGAACAGGTTGTGACAGGCCGTCACCCCGGAGCCGCAATACGCCACCAGGTCCGTCGGCAAACGCCCGTCGAGTTTCGCGGCAAAGCGCTGCTTGAGCTGATCGGCCGTCAGGAAACGACCGTCGCTGCCCAGGTTGTCGGTGAACGCTGCGCATTGCGCGCCGGGGATGTGCCCGGCGATCGGGTCGATCGGTTCCACTTCACCCTTGAAGCGCGGCAAGGCGCGGGCATCGAGCAGGGTCAGGGTTGGCTGGCCGAGACGTTTTTGCAGTTGCTCGGCGCTGAGCAACAGGCGCATGTCCGGCTGACCGTTGAAGTTGCCGCGATGGGCGACCGGCGGGTCCAGGCTCAGTGGCAGGCCCGCCGCGTGCCAGGCCTTGAGCCCGCCATCGAGAATGAACACGCCGTCACGCTTGCCCAGCCACGCCAGCAACCACCAGGCCCGCGCCGCGTAGGCACCGGGACCGTCGTCATACAGCACCACCTCGCTGTCGTCATTGATGCCAAAGGCTTGCAGGCGCTCGATCAGTGCCGCCGGCTCCGGCAGTGGATGACGCCCGGTCACGCCCTTGATCACCGGGCCGCTGAGGTCACGCTCCAGATCCGCGAAGCTCGCCCCGGCGATATGACCCTCGGCGTAGCTGCGCTGACCGTAGTCCGGATCTTCGAGGGCAAAACGGCAATCGAGAATCACCAGCCCCGGTTGTTCCTGGCGGGCATGCAGCGCCTGCGGGCTGATCAGTTGCGCAATCGGCATAACGGACGACTCCTGAGAGGGAAAGGGATTACGGCTTTTCTTCGAGCGCCTGGGCCAGCGGTACGTAGAACTCCTCGAACAATGCGTTGACCGCATCGCGGGCCTCGTCGGTGACGAATCCCGCCTCCAGCACCAGCACCTGATACACGCCACGCTTGATGGCTTGCTCGCTGAGGTGGTTGGAGTTTTCCCGGGTCGTGCACAGAAAGCGCACCCAGGAGGTGAGGATGATCCACGCGTTGAGAGTCAGGGACTCGATCTGCACCCGGTCCATCTTCAGGATCCCGGCCGCGACGAAGCCATCGTAGATCGCCGCGCCCTGGATCACGCAGCGCTGGGAAAAGCGCCGGTAGCGCCCGGCCAGATCCGGATCGCTGTCGAGCAGGTGTTCGAGGTCGCGGTGCAGAAAGCGGTAGCGCCACATCGCCGACAGCAGTTCCTTGAGATAGAAACGCTTGTCCTCGACCGTCGCGGCGCGACCCTGGGGCGGACGCAGGAAGCTGTCGACCAGGCTTTCGTACTCACTGAACAGCACGGCGATGATCGCCTGCTTGTTGGGGAAGTGGTAGTACAGATTGCCCGGAGAAATCTCCATATGGGCGGCGATGTGATTGGTGCTGATGCTGCGCTCGCCCTGCTGATTGAACAGCTCAAGGCTGTTCTGCACGATGCGCTCGCTGGTTTTTATTCGTGGGGCCATGGCTTGAGCTTTAATTCAGAGTGCGTTGACGGGCATCTTACGACCTATCCGGAACGGGATAAAACCATCACGCACAAGGAAGTCATTTGACTTTATAGAGCATAGACTCTAAAAAGTTCCTCACAACAACAAATCCGGAGCCGACGATGACCGCCGATATTGCCTACCTGCAAACGCTGCAACAGCCGCTGGAAGAGCTCAACCGGCTGTTCGAAGCGCAGCGGGCCGCTTACGCCGCCAACCCGATGCCGCCCGCCGCCCAGCGTCAGCAATGGCTCAAGGCCCTGCGCGATGTGCTGAGCAACGAACGGCAGGCCCTGATCGACGCCATCAGCTCCGATTTCAGCCACCGCAGCGCCGATGAAACGCTGCTCGCCGAACTGATGCCGAGCCTGCACGGCATTCACTACGCCAGCCGCCACATCAAGCAATGGATGAAGCCGTCGCGGCGCAAAGTCGGCATCGCCTTTCAGCCGGCGTCGGCAAAAGTGGTGTACCAACCGCTGGGCGTGGTCGGGGTCATCGTGCCGTGGAACTACCCGCTGTTTCTGGCGATCGGCCCGCTGGTGGGCGCGCTCTCGGCGGGCAACCGGGTGATGCTCAAGCTCAGCGAATCGACCCCGGCCACCGGCTTGCTGCTCAAGGAATTGCTCGCACGGATCTTCCCTGAGGACCTGGTCTGCGTGGTGCTTGGCGAAGCGGATATCGGCGTGGCGTTTTCCCGCCTGCGCTTCGATCACCTGCTGTTCACCGGCGCCACCAGCATCGGCAAGCACGTGATGCGCGCCGCAGCGGAAAACCTCACGCCGGTGACTCTGGAGCTGGGCGGCAAATCCCCGGCCATCGTCTCCCGCGACGTGCCGCTGAAGGACGCCGCCGAACGCATCGCCTTCGGCAAAACCCTCAATGCCGGGCAGACCTGCGTCGCCCCCGACTACGTGCTGGTGCCGGAAGACCGGGTCGGCGGTTTCGTCGAAGCCTATCGCCAGGCGGTGCGCGGCTTTTATCCGACACTCGCCGACAACCCGGACTACACCGCGATCATCAACGAACGTCAGCTCGCGCGGCTCAACGATTACCTCAGCGACGCCACCCTCAAGGGCGCGCTGCTGATCCCGCTGTTCGATCAAGGCCAGGGCCGACGCATGCCCCACAGCCTGCTGTTGAATGTCAGCGATGAGATGACGGTGATGCAGGACGAGATCTTCGGCCCGTTGCTGCCGATCGTGCCGTATCAGGACCTGGACCAGGCATTTGCTTACATCAATCAGCGGCCACGTCCTCTGGCTCTTTACTACTTTGGCTACGACAAACGCGAACAGAACCGCGTGCTGCACGAAACCCATTCCGGCGGTGTATGCCTCAACGACACCCTGTTGCACGTCGCCCAGGATGATATGCCGTTTGGCGGCGTCGGCCCTTCGGGCATGGGCCACTACCACGGCCACGAGGGCTTCCTGACGTTCAGCAAGGCCAAAGGCGTACTGGTGAAACAGCGCTTCAACGCGGCCCGGCTGATTTATCCGCCGTACGGAAAATCCATCCAGAAACTGATCCAGAAGCTGTTCATTCGCTAACGTCACCGCCGGGTAATAACAACAATGCACCCAAGCCTGACCGAAACACCCGCCCTGTCGCGTCGGGGCCTGCTGAAATTCAGCCTCGGCGCCACGGCATTCCTTGCCACCGCCGGCGTTGGCGCCAGCCTCAGTGGCTGTTCGTCGAGCGTTCCGGCGAATGGTTTTGCCGCGCTGCGCAACGGTGACCTGCTGTTTCTGCGCGCACTGATTCCGGTGATGCTCGACGGCGCCGTGGCCGTCGAGACGATGCCCGCCGCCATCGACGGCACGCTCAAATCGCTGGATGCCAGCCTCGATCATCTGTCGCCGGAAATGCTCAAGCTCACCCGACAATTGTTCGACGTGCTGGGCCTGGCCGTGACGCGCGGGCCGCTGACGGGGATCTGGGGCAGTTGGGAAAACGCCAGTCCCGAAGCGATGCGCCACTTCCTCGAACGTTGGGAAAACAGCTCGCTGAGTTTGTTGCGCATGGGCCACAGCTCCCTGCAACAAATGGTGATGATGGCCTGGTACACCCGCGCCGAATCCTGGGCGCACTGCGGTTACCCCGGTCCGCCCACTGTCTGAAACCCAATGTGGGAGCGGGCTTGCCCACGCAGGCCGCAGCCGCCGCACCACCGCATCCAGAATAATAAAGAGAACCTGATAGATGCCCGTACCCGACCCGTTCCGCGAAGGCCTCGCCCGTGGCTGGAAAACCTACAACGGCGCGCAACTGACCGATGACCTGACCTTGGAAGCCGATGTCGCGATCATCGGCAGCGGCGCCGGTGGCGGCACCACGGCGGAAATCCTCAGCGCCGCCGGCTACAAAGTGCTGCTGATCGAAGAAGGCCCGCTCAAGACCAGCAGCGATTTCAAACTGCTCGAAGACCAGGCCTACAGCAGCCTTTACCAGGAAGGCATCGGCCGCATGAGCAAGGACGGCGCGATCACCATCCTGCAGGGCCGGGCGGTCGGCGGCACCACGCTGGTCAACTGGACATCGAGTTTCCGCACACCGCAGCCAACCCTCGAACACTGGGCCAAAGAGCACAACGTCAAGGGCCACAGCCCGGCGGAGATGGCGCCGTGGTTCGAAAAAATGGAGCAGCGCCTGGGCATTGCACCGTGGAGGGTGCCGCCCAACGCCAACAATGACGTGATCCGCAAAGGCTGCGAACAGCTCGGCTACAGCTGGCACGTGATTCCGCGCAACGTGCGCGGCTGCTGGAACCTGGGCTATTGCGGCATGGGCTGCCCGACCAATGCCAAGCAATCGATGATGGTCACCACCATTCCGGCCACACTGGAGAAGGGCGGCGAGCTGTTGTACCTGGCCCGCGCGGAAAAACTCACCATCAATGGCGACAAGGTCACCGGCCTGCAATGCGTGGCGATGGACGAACGCTGCGTCGAACCGACCGGCCGCACCATCACGGTCAAGGCCCGGCATTACGTATTGGCGGGTGGCGGCATCAACAGCCCGGCGCTGCTGTTGCGCTCGGACGCACCGGATCCGCACCAGCGGCTCGGCAAACGCACCTTCCTGCATCCGGTGAACATGTCCGCCGGGCGTTTCGACGAGGTCATCAACCCGTTTTACGGGGCGCCGCAGTCGATCTACTCCGACCATTTCCAATGGAAGGACGGCACCACCGGGCCGATGGCGTTCAAACTCGAAGTGCCGCCGCTGCATCCGGCGCTGGCCGCCACGCTGCTCGGCGGTTTTGGTCAGGAGAACGCCCGACACATGGCGGACTTGCCGCGTACCCACGCGATGCTGGCGTTGCTGCGTGACGGTTTTCATCAGGACAGCCAGGGCGGCAGCGTCGAGTTGCGCGGCGATGGCTCGCCGGTGCTCGACTATCAAGTGTCGCCTTATGCCTGGGACGGATTGCGCCGGGCCTTCCACGTCATGGCAGAAATCCAGTTCGCCGGCGGCGCCAAAGCGGTGATGCCGATGCACGCCGACGCACGCTACGTAAACAGCCTGGCCGAGGCGCGCACATTGATCGATGGCCTGAGCCTGGAGTTGTATCGCACGCGGCTGGGCAGCGCCCATGTCATGGGCGGTTGCGCCATGGGCGAAGACCCGAAAAGCGCGGTCACCGACAGCCTTGGCCGGCATCATCAGTTGCGCAACCTGTCGATTCACGATGGCTCGCTGTTCCCCACCAGCATCGGCGCCAACCCGCAGTTGTCGGTGTATGGTCTGACGGCGCAACTGGCGACATCTCTCGGCGAACGGTTGAGAAACCCGTGAAAAAACCGAATATTCCTATCGTCTATAGTGCTTTCTTACCCAACAGGCGACTTGGCCGACCGGGACGGCTGCGATACCATCCGACTCCCCAACGGACTCCCGCCAGGACGACGCGATGAACCGAGTGTTGTACCCAGGTACATTCGACCCTATTACCAAGGGCCATGGCGATCTGGTCGAACGCGCCTCGCGGCTGTTCGACCATGTGATCATCGCCGTCGCCGCCAGCCCCAAGAAAAACCCGCTGTTCCCGCTGGAGCAACGGGTCGAGCTGGCACGCGAAGTCACCAAACACCTGCCGAACGTGGAAGTGGTCGGTTTCTCGACGCTGCTGGCGCATTTCGCCAAAGAGCAGAACGCCAATGTATTCCTGCGTGGCCTGCGCGCGGTGTCGGACTTCGAGTATGAATTCCAGCTGGCCAACATGAACCGCCAACTGGCGCCGGATGTGGAGAGCCTGTTTCTCACGCCGTCCGAGCGTTACTCGTTCATTTCCTCGACCCTGGTGCGGGAAATCGCGGCCCTGGGCGGCGATATCAGCAAGTTCGTCCACCCAGTCGTGGCCGAGGCGCTGACCCAGCGTTTCAAGAAGTAAAGACCGTTCAAACGGCGCCCGCGTGCACTGCGGGCGCCAATGCGGCACAATTGCGCGCATTGATTTATAGCGCCCGGGCCTGCTGCCCCGGCTGGAGTTAGCATGTCCCTGATCATCACCGACGATTGCATCAACTGCGACGTCTGCGAACCCGAGTGCCCGAACGCCGCCATTTCCCAAGGCGAAGAGATCTACGTGATCGACCCGAACCTGTGTACCCAGTGCGTCGGCCACTACGACGAGCCGCAGTGCCAGCAGGTCTGCCCGGTGGATTGCATTCCGCTGGACGAAGCCCATCCGGAGACTGAAGAACAGTTGATGGAGAAGTACCGCAAGATTACCGGCAAGGCCTGAGTCTTCGGCGCCTGTCCGGACGCCTTCGCGGGCAAGCCCGCTGCCACAGGAGTTCTCGGGTGCTCACAAGGTTTGTGTTCACCTCAGGCAGTGTGGGGCGGGCCTGCCCGCGAAGAGGCCATCAGCCACACCCTGCCATTCGGCTCAGCTCACTCGCGCTGCTCAAACCCCTCTCCCGTACACCCCAGGCACCGCACGAACGCGGCCTTCGCCGGTTCGACCACCAACGCCTGCCCCGCATCGCCAATCCCGCCGCCCAGTGCGGTAAACGGCAACGACACGACAAACGCCCCCGCCCCGATCACTGTTGCCACCACCAGCAATGGCCGGGCAATCAGCAGATCGCCAAGCATGGCGTAGGCCGGTGGATTCTGGATGGCGTAGCGCGGATCACCGCTGCCGCCTTCCGTGGCCTGGACGGCCAGGCTGGAACACAGCAGCAGCGTGACAAAGAGGATTTGCAGGGATTTCATGGCACGATCCTTCGGGCTGAACAGTGAGACAACTCACTATAGACCGTAGGACTTTTTCAGCTTTTTGCTCAGGTCTGGCAGCGCGGGCACCACACACTGGCACGCTGCCCGAGTTTGACTTCCCGCAGCCCCGTGCCGCAGACCTTGCAGTGTTCCCCACCACGGCCGTAGACAAACAGCTCCTGCTGGAAATACCCCGGCTGCCCGTCGCCGCCAATGAAGTCGCGCAACGTGGTGCCGCCGCGCTCGATGGCCGCCGCGAGGATGCGTTTGATCTCGATCGCCAGCTTCAGATACCGCGCCCGGGAAATGCCCTTGGCCTCGCGGCGCGGATCGATGCCGGCGGCGAACAGCGCTTCGGTCGCATAAATATTGCCGACGCCCACCACCACCGCGTTGTCCATGATGAACGGTTTGACCGCCATCGACCGTCCACGGGACAGCTGGAACAGCCGCTCGCCGTCGAACAGGTCGGTCAGCGGTTCCGGCCCGAGGCGGATCAGCAATTCGTGATTGAGCGGATCGTTGCTCCACAGCATCGCGCCGAAACGCCGGGGATCGGTGTAGCGCAGGGCCAGGCCGGATTCCAGCTCGATGTCCACATGCTCATGCTTGAGCGCCGGCAGCCCGACCTCCACCAGGCGCAAATTGCCCGACATGCCCAAGTGGCTGATCAGCGTGCCGGCCTCGGCATTGATCAGCAGGTACTTGGCCCGCCGCTCGACCAGCACGATGCGCTGCCCGGACAGGCGCACATCGAGGTCTTCGGGGATCGGCCAGCGCAAACGCCGGTCACGCACGATCACCCGACTGACGCGCTGGCCCTCCAGATGCGGGGCGATACCGCGACGGGTGGTTTCGACTTCCGGCAATTCAGGCATGAGTTTCTCGAATCAATGGGCTTGTTGAATCAGTGTGCGCCGAGTTCGCGGATCGTTTGCTTGAGGGTTTCGAAGTCGTACTCCGAGAGGCCGATGTACTCGAGCACCAGCGGCCCGACCGCCTGCCATTCGAAGTCTTCGGTCTGATTGCCCAGTACCCGGTACGACGCACAGATATGTTCGGCCATCTTGAGGATCGCCAGCAGGTTTTTCATCTGAGTGTTGCGCGAGGTGTCGTCGCTGAAGATCGCCAAGGCATTATGGTGGTTGGCGATGGCCGCGCTGACATGCTCCGGCAGACGCCAGGATTTGGCGGTGTAGTAACCGACCACCGAATGGTTGGTGTTGTACACACGGTTTTCTGTGTCCACCACCCGGCATTCGGCACTGGCACTGCCATAGGCTTCTTCGAGCGTGGTCATGTAGTCAGGGAAACGCTGCAGCATCAGCGGCACGCCGCAGTCGTGGAACAGGCCCAGTGCGTAGGCCTCGTCGCTCGCCTCGGTGCCGACGCGCTTGGCCAGGGTCAGGCAGGTCATCGCGACATCCTGGGCGGTATCCCAGAAGCGGTTGAGGGTGACGATGGTGTCGTCGTTCATCTCGCCCTTGATCGACATCGCATTGATCAAATTGACGATCGAACGGCTGCCCAACAGGTTCACCGCGCGCTTGATCGAGGTGATCTTGTTGCTCAGGCCGTAATACGGCGAATTGACGATTTTCAGCAGCGAGCCGGACAGGCCGGGGTCCTGGGAGATCAGCTTGGCGATCGTCTCCAGATCCGGGTCAGGCATGTACTGCTCCATCTGCAGATCCACCATGATCTGCGGCTGCGCCGGCACGCTGATGCCTTGCAGGGACTGTTGAATCTGTTCGGTGGTCAGCTCTTGGGACATAAGTACACACTCTGGGACAGGCGGCGATTCTAACCCTTAAAAACCGACGGACGACACTTCGAGGGGCAGATCGGGAAGATTTCATTCAAGACCAGCCCATGGATTTCGCCTGATTCACTTGTATCCAATTGTGCACGCGAGCCTGCTCCGGGCGGTGTTCCGACGATGGCGCCGTCAGCGTTTCATCGCTCACCCGGCCCGACGCCAGCCGCAACACGGTATACTCCCGCTCTTTTTTCCGGAGCGACGTCATGTCCCTGCCTAGCTTGCGCCTAAAAGCCAACGCCGACCGTCGCCTGCGCGCCGGTCACCTGTGGGTCTACAGCAACGAAATCGACGTGGCCGCCACGCCGCTGCACGGCTTCCAGGCCGGTGACCAGGCCATCCTCGAAGCCGCCGGTGGCAAGCCGCTGGGCATCGTCGCCATGAGCCCGAACAACCTGATCTGCGCCCGCCTGCTGTCGCGCGACATCAAGCTGTCGCTGGACAAATCGCTGCTGGTACATCGCCTGAACGTCGCCCTGTCGCTGCGCGAGCGCCTGTTCGACAAGCCTTTCTATCGTCTGGTCTACGGCGATTCCGACCTGCTGCCGGGTCTGGTGGTCGACCGTTTCGGCGATATCGTCGTGGTACAGATCGCCTCGGCAACCATGGAAGCGCATAAAGATGACGTGATCGCCGCGCTGACTCAGGTGCTCAAGCCAAGCGGCATTCTGTTCAAGAACGACTCCGCCGCCCGCGATGCCGAAGGCCTGAACCGCTACGTCGAAACCGTGTTCGGCCTGGTGCCGGAATGGGTCGCGCTGGAAGAGAACGGCGTGAAATTCGAAGCCCCGGTGATCCAGGGCCAGAAAACCGGCTGGTTCTACGATCACCGCATGAACCGCGCGCGCCTGGCGCCTTACGTCAACGGCAAACGCGTGCTGGACCTGTACAGCTACATCGGTGGCTGGGGCGTGCAGGCCGGTGCGTTCGGTGCCAGCGAAGTGTTCTGCGTCGACGCGTCGGGCTTCGCCCTCGATGGCGTGGAGCGCAACGCCGCCCTGAACGGTTTCGCCGACAAGATGACCTGCATCGAAGGCGACGTCTTCGAGGCGCTGAAAGAACTCAAGGCTGCCGAAGAGCGCTTCGACGTGATCGTTGCCGACCCGCCGGCGTTCATCAAGCGCAAGAAAGACATGAAGAACGGCGAAGGCGCCTACCGCCGCCTCAACGAGCAAGCCATGCGCCTGCTCACCAAGGACGGCATCCTGGTCAGCGCATCCTGCTCGATGCACCTGCCGGAAGACGACCTGCAGAACATCCTGCTGACCAGCGCCCGCCACCTGGATCGCAACATCCAGTTGCTGGAGCGTGGCGGTCAGGGTCCGGATCATCCGGTCCACCCGGCCATCGCCGAAACCCGCTACATCAAGAGCATCACCTGCCGCCTGCTGCCAAACAGCTGATCGGCGAAAACGGGGAGCCCACGGGCTCCCCGTTTGCCTTGCACGACGGCACAACGCCCGGCTGCGGATTTGCCCTTCATATTTATAACCTTCCTACTCTTGCGCCCTACAAGCGACGAGGATATTTCCCTGTATCTTGCAAACAAGGAAATAAACCCTACAAGTTAGTCTCAAGACACAAGATTGCTCCGACAAAATTACTGGAATATTCCTACTCAATATTTGTTTGCCAACAATCCATTACAAACTATTATTAAGTTGTCACCACGAGGTGGCACTCATCATCAAATCAACAATGAACAAGGAGTTCACTCATGAAAACCATTACTCTCGAATCCAGCAAAATCGCCAACCTGGCTTTTCTGGTTGCCCCTAAAGCGACCCGTTAAGTAAATCAGGACGCAGGGGAGTGCCGGCCCCCCGGCGTCTTTTTGATTTCATCCAGAGCGAACCCGCGAAAATGCACATCAATCCCTACCTGTTCATACTTCCGCGCCCCCCTGGGCAGGTGGTCTGGAACTACAAGGATCATGTTCAACATGAACTTGACCTTGAATATTCCAGTCGACTTGCACAACTTATCAACGAGCCGAATACTTTCGATAAACAAAACACGATAGACACTCAACTATTGAATGCCGGAATAATAAGTACAACATTCATTGAAAGTCCCGCATGGGGCTGGGATGAACTATCAAAGATATTTCATATCGGCACGCAAAACATACCCAGTTCACACACACCACAGAACATCAAGGAATGGTCCAGACAATATCTGGAGCATTGCACGGAAGTACTCGCCACACCCGCGCCGAAAACCGATCGGCCGCAATATCCCGGAAGTTCGCGCATCGCGCTCCCGACACCTGGCGCAGTCGCTCGCGACAGCCTGTCCGCGGCCCTGACCCGACGTAAAACCTGTCGCAGTTTCAGCGATGGCGCAATTTCCCTGAATGACCTCAGCACGTTGCTTTATCTGTCCCTGGGCTACTTGCACGAACGCGAACATGACAGCGACGACGGCGTCGCCCCTGGCCTCGGCGCACGCCGCAGCAGCCCTTCCGGGGGTGGGCTGAATGCCTGCGAAGGTTTTCTGCTGGTGCAGAACGTCGAAGGCCTGGAACCCGGCGTCTACGCCTACTGCCCGGTCGCACACGCCTTGACACAGGTGAGCCCCCTGCCCGATAGCGCCCTGGGCCAACTGCTCGGCGGCCAGCACTTCATCAACAATCTGCCACTGGGCCTGTTCATCACCGCCCGGTTCGACCGGCTCTGGTGGAAATACCTGCATTCACGGGCCTATCGCATGGCCTTCGTGGAGGCCGGCCACCTCTCGCAGACGTTCCAGCTGGTCGCCACCGCCCTGGGCCTGAACACCTGGCTGACCGGGGCCTTCACCGACGAACAGGTCCAGGCTTTGCTGAAACTCGAGGACGCCGAGCAACCGCTGTTCTTCGTCGGCTGCGGCAAAAGCGACGGGCAGGCGATGTGCCAGGAAATGCGCGATCTGTTGCGGGAAACACAGCCATGAGCACCCTCAAGACCTCCGTACATGACACCGCCGGATTCACGCTGGGCGACTGGAACCGCCGCGCCTCGGTGCGCAGCAGCACCCACGACTATCAGTTGCCGGAAGACGTGCAGCAGCAACTGCAAACCCGCCACTGGTTTCCCCCCGCCCTCCTGCCCTATCTGGCCCATCCGGCCATTGAAGCCGCCGGGCGCGACGTGCTGCATCGGCTGACGGCCAATCACCTGGTGCATTTTCTCGACTACACCACCCTCCTCGAACACCGCATCGTCAATCGCGCGGTGGAAGTCATCATCCACGCAGAGCTGCCGGCCGAAGTCCCGCCACCGATGAAGACCGCCGCGCTCCAGCTCTATACCGACGAGGGGTATCACGCGCTGTTCTCCAGTCAGTTGGCGGAACAGATTGCCGCCCTGTACGGAATCGCCGAGCGCCCGCAGATGCCACGGCGCATCACCTGCATGAACGCACTGGTTGCCCGAACGCCGGAAATGGACCGCCCACTGGCGTGGTTTCTCCTCGGCTTCGTCTCGGAAACCATCATCGCCCGGGAACTGCTCGACGTCTGTCGCGACAGCCTGGTGTCCAGTGTGAATGACATGCTGCGCGACCACCTGGCCGACGAGGCCCGTCACAGCCGCTACTTCGCCGAAGTGTTCCATTACCTGTGGCTGACCCTGAGCAGCCGCCAGCAGCTCTTTGCCAGCGCAATGCTGCTGGACATCATCGAGATTTTCTTCGAGGTCGACGAACACTGGTTGCGACAGAGCCTGCGCGGCGCAGGCATCGCCGAACAGGCCGTGACGCAGATTGTCTGCGAGACGGCGGCGACGCCGCTCAGCCGGCAGCGCGCCCGCTCAGGCGCCACCGCGACGCTGGACGCGCTGCGCAAGGCCGGTTTTTTCGAATCCCCCCGTAACCGCGCACTGTTCGCCCAGGCAGGACTGATCGATGGATAGCGCAAACCCCGTGGCAACCACCCGACAGCGGCGCGGAGCCGTCAGCCTGTTGCTGGCGATGGTGTTGCTCGGTGTTTTCCCGCTGGATGTCCTGCTGCCCTCGTTTCCGGAGCTGGCCGAACATTTCCGCAACACGCCGGCGGCCATTGCCCTCTCGGTCAGTCTGTTCGCCGTCGGGATCGCGGTGGCTCAGGTATTGATCGGGCCGCTGTCCGACGTGATCGGGCGCAAAGGCCTGTTGCTCAGCGGCATGGCCGTGTCGATGCTGGGCGCCCTGGGTTGCGTGATCACCAGTGACTACACGCTGTTCCTGATATTCCGCATCGTCCAGGCATTGGGCTGCGGCTGCTTCGTCCTGTCCCAGGCGCTGGTGCAGGACCTGTTCGACGGTGAGGAGCGCGATCGCCTGCGCATCCTGATGGTCACCGCCAGCGGGATTTTCATCTCGGTATCGCCCCTGGCCGGCACCTTCCTGCAAGCCACCCTGGGCTGGCGCGGCAGCTTCTGGGTATTCACCGCGCTGGCGGGCGTGGTGATGTTCAAGGCCTGGCTGTTTCTGGAGAGCAGCCGCCCCGCCGCCAGCGGCACACCCTTCGGCTTCCATGAGGCCTATCGACGGGTGCTGGGGAATTTCGACTTCGTCGGTTACTGGCTGATTTCGGCGTTCGCGTTTGCCTGCCACTTCTCGTTCATCGTCATTTCACCGCTGATCTTCATGGATCGCCTGCAACTGTCGGCCTACGACTTCTCGTTGATCCTGCTGGTATATGGCGCCGCTTATGTGGTCGGCGGCATCGTCGCCACGCTGCTGAGCCAAAGAGTCAGCACCGGCCGGCAAATCGTCGTAGGCCTGAGCCTGATCCTGCTGTCGGGGCTAGTGATGCTGTACCTGGCCGCGAATCATGCACTGGCCCCGGCCACGGTGCTGATCCCGATGCTGATCTGCACCGCCGGCACCACCATTACCCGACCGGCCGCCACATCCCGGGCCATGAGCCTGTTTCCCGAGAATGCCGGAACCTCGGCTTCGGCCGGCAGCACGATCATCTTCATCTGCGGCGGCCTCATCAGCGCCTTGATCAGCCTGAGTCCGGCCAACCTGCAAACCACGCTGGGTTACAGTTTTGTCTCGCTTGCCGGCGTGGCGCTGGCCTTGAACAGCCGGATCAGCCATCGCACCAGAGTGCTTCAAGCCACCGCCACGGTAGAGCCGGAGAGTGACTGATCCTGCCGGTCGTCATTTCGCACGCTTCGTCAGCACTGGAACAACGCTTTGCGCCATTCCCTCCAGACGCCAGCGGTGTAGAATCGCCAGATTCATCGCCATTCATCCCCCGGCGGGTTTATGAGCTCGGGCTGAGGCTAGCGGCGATCCCGCAACGTCATCGGCAACTGACGGACACACGGCCATTTTTCCGCGTGTTCCGGACGTCAATAGAAGCTCACTCCCCTTTAGTACCTGATTAGCCGCCCGGAGTGCTCCATGCCAGATTACCGCTCGAAAACATCCACCCACGGCCGCAACATGGCCGGCGCCCGCGCACTGTGGCGCGCCACCGGGATGAAAGATGACGACTTCAAGAAGCCGATCATCGCGATTGCCAACTCCTTCACCCAGTTCGTACCGGGCCATGTGCACCTGAAGGATCTGGGCCAACTGGTTGCCCGCGAAATCGAACGCGCCGGTGGCGTCGCGAAAGAATTCAACACCATCGCCGTGGATGACGGCATCGCCATGGGCCATGACGGCATGCTGTATTCGCTGCCGAGCCGCGAGATCATCGCCGACTCCGTCGAGTACATGGTCAACGCCCACTGCGCCGACGCCATCGTGTGTATCTCCAACTGCGACAAGATCACCCCGGGCATGCTCATGGCCGCCCTGCGCCTGAACATTCCAGTGATCTTCGTGTCCGGCGGCCCGATGGAAGCCGGCAAGACCAAACTGGCCAGCCACGGTCTCGACCTCGTCGACGCCATGGTGATCGCCGCCGACTCCAGCGCTTCTGACGAGAAGGTTGCCGAGTACGAGCGCAGCGCCTGCCCGACCTGCGGTTCGTGCTCCGGCATGTTCACCGCCAACTCGATGAACTGCCTGACCGAAGCCCTGGGCCTCGCGCTGCCGGGCAACGGTTCGACCCTCGCCACCCACAGCGACCGCGAGCAACTGTTCCTGCAGGCCGGCCGCACCATCGTCGAGCTGTGCAAGCGTTACTACGGCGAGAACGACGAGTCGGTACTGCCGCGCAACATCGCCAACTTCAAGGCGTTCGAGAACGCGATGATGCTCGACATCGCCATGGGCGGTTCGACCAACACCATCCTGCACCTGCTGGCCGCTGCCCAGGAAGCCGAAATCGCTTTCGACCTGCGTGACATCGATCGCCTGTCGCGCCAGGTGCCGCAACTGTGCAAGGTCGCGCCGAACATCCAGAAGTACCACATGGAAGACGTGCACCGCGCCGGTGGCATTTTCAGCATCCTCGGTTCGCTGGCCCGTGGCGGCCTGCTGCACACCGACCTGCCGACCGTACACAGCCGCAGCATGGAAGAAGCCATCGCCAAGTGGGACATCACCCAGACCAGCGATGAAGCCGTGCACCACTTCTTCAAGGCCGGCCCGGCGGGCATTCCGACCCAGACCGCGTTCAGCCAGTCGACCCGTTGGGAAACCCTGGACGACGACCGTGAAAACGGCTGCATCCGCAGTTTCGAACACGCCTACTCGAAAGAGGGTGGCCTGGCCGTGCTGTACGGCAACATCGCCCTCGATGGCTGCGTGGTGAAAACCGCCGGTGTCGACGAGTCGATCCATGTGTTCGAAGGCAACGCGAAGATCTTCGAAAGCCAGGACAGCGCCGTGCGCGGCATCCTCGCCGATGAAGTGAAGGAAGGCGACATCGTCATCATTCGCTACGAAGGCCCGAAAGGCGGCCCGGGCATGCAGGAAATGCTCTACCCGACCTCGTACCTGAAATCCAAAGGCCTGGGCAAAGCCTGTGCCCTGCTCACCGACGGCCGTTTCTCCGGCGGTACTTCCGGTCTGTCCATCGGCCACGCTTCGCCAGAAGCCGCAGCCGGCGGTGCGATTGGTCTGGTGCAGGACGGTGACAAGGTGTTGATCGACATCCCGAACCGCTCGATCAACCTGTTGATCAGCGACGAAGAACTGGCCGCGCGCCGGGTCGAGCAGGACAAGAAAGGCTGGAAACCGGTCGAGAAGCGTCCACGCAAAGTCACCACCGCCCTCAAGGCCTACGCCCTGCTGGCGACCAGCGCCGACAAGGGTGCCGTGCGTAACAAGGCGATGCTCGACGGGCTGTGATGCTTAACCGTTGAACACAAAAATGCCCCGCCAAGTGCGGGGCATTTTTGTGTCTGACCCAAATCCCTCAGACGGAAATCAAAACTGCGGGAGCGGGATTGCTCACGAAAGCGGAGGGTCAGCCAACCTGTCTGCAGACTGGTACGACCCCTTCGCGAGCAAGCCCGCTCCCACAGAATTCAGGGTGCTTACTGAATCTCTTCCGGCTTGACGATCACCCAGTTCTTGTCCGCCGTGACCGGCAACCCTTCCTTGGCCTGGGCCGCCGCGTGCTTGGCCATCATGCCGTTGAGCTGGGTCATGTACTTGTCCTTGCGGTTGACCCACAAGTGGATGCCGCCCTTGGCCACGTCGACATCGTGGAACAGCATGTAGCCGTCGCTGCTCGGGGTGTCGCCGCCCACCAGCACCGGTTTTTTCCACTCGTCGATGTAGGTCAGGATCGCCGCGTGCTTGCCGGCCATCCAGGTGGCCGGCGTCCACAGGTACGGGGTCAGTTCGAGGCCGAGGTTGGCCTTCTCGTCATACTTGCCGGCGGTGATCTGCTTGCGCGCCGTGGTCAGTTCGCCGGTCTCGCGGTTTTTCAGCAGGGTGGTCACGCCGATGACGTTCTGCGGTTTGACGTTGTAGCCATACTTCGGATCGGCCGCGACCATCCGCACCAGCTCTTCGGAAGCGGCAGTCATCACGTAGACCTCGATGCCGTTCTCCATCAGCTTGTTGTACAGCTCTTTTTGCCCGGTGAAGATTTTCGGCGGCTGAACATCGAGGTTCTTCACCACATCGCCTTCGTAATAGGTCGCCGGCACCGGTTTGCCCGAGGCCATCAGCTCATCGACGTAGCCCTTGAGTTCCTTGAGGGTGAAGCCGGAGAACACCTGCGCCACCCACGGGTAGCAGACCATGTCGTCAACTTCGCAGAGGCGGTAGTAGTAACTGAACAGGCTTTCCTTGTGGTCGGCGGTGTCCTTGAACGGCATCAGTTTCAGGGAAGGGTCGAGTTTGTCGCGGGTGATCAGGCCCTTGTTCTCCATGAACGGCAGCAACGACTCTTCAAGATCGTAGCGATAGCTGGTGTTGTCCATGTCGAACACCGCGTAGTTACCTTTGTTGGCGTTGGCCGCGATCATCGCGTCCAGTGCCTTGGCCTGATCCGCCGGCCAGTGTTTCAGGTCGGTGGCAAAAGCCTGGCCGGCCAGGCTCAGGCAGAGTGCGACAGCCAGAAATTTCGGTGCGAACTTCATCGGCATTCCCCTTGTTGAAAGAGACAGGTTCAAAGAGATCGACGCTAACAAATCCGTGTGACAGTTCTCGTCTGTCAGCGACCGCCCACGTCCCTTTCACGCCAGTTGCATCCCCGACAGCGACACGCGCTTATTCCAAAAACGACGGACGCCCTGCGATTTCGGTATTAATTCATTGCAAATCAAACTGTTAGGCTTGCCGGTTCGCAACAGCCCCGGAAGGCTGTTGGCAAAGTCTTTCCTGGAGATCCCATGAATCTGCCGCTGATCCTCAATCTGCTGGTGTTCCTCGCCCTGCTCTTCGGTCTGGCGCAAACCCGCCATACCTCTTGGAGCCTGGCGAAAAAAGTCTTGCTCGCGCTGGTGCTGGGCGTGTTGTTCGGTGTGGTGCTGCACACCATTTACGGCGCCGGCAACCCAGTGCTGAAAGCCTCGATCGGCTGGTTCGATCTGGTCGGCAACGGTTACGTGCAACTGCTGCAAATGATCGTGATCCCGCTGGTGTTCGCCTCGATCCTCAGCGCCGTGGCCCGTCTGCACAATGCCTCGTCGCTGGGCAAGATCAGCTTCCTGACCATCGGCACGCTGCTGTTCACCACGGCCATCGCGGCGCTGATCGGTATCGGCCTGACCAACCTGTTCGGCCTCACCGCCGAAGGCCTGGTGGCCGGCACCCAGGAAATGGCGCGCCTGCAAACCATCCAGACCGATTACGCCGGCAAGGTCGCCGACCTGAATGTGCCGCAACTGCTGTTGTCGTTCATCCCGCAGAACCCGTTCGCCGATCTGGCGCGGGCCAAGCCGACCTCGATCATCAGCGTGGTGATCTTCGCCGCGTTCATGGGCGTTGCCGCGCTGCAACTGCTCAAGGATGACGTCGAGAAAGGTCAGAAAGTGATCAACGCCATCGACACCCTGCAAGCCTGGGTGATGCGCCTGGTACGTCTGGTGATGAAACTGACCCCGTACGGCGTACTGGCGCTGATGACCAAAGTCGTCGCCGGTTCCAACCTGCAAGACATCATCAAGCTCGGCAGTTTTGTGGTGGTGTCGTACCTCGGCCTGGGCCTGATGTTCGTGGTACACGGCGTGCTGGTCTCGGCCGCCGGGATCAATCCGCTGCGTTTCTTCCGCAAGATCTGGCCGGTGCTGACCTTCGCGTTCACCAGCCGCTCCAGCGCCGCGAGCATTCCGCTGAGCATCGAAGCGCAGACCCGTCGCCTGGGGATTCCGCAATCGGTGGCGAGTTTCGCCGCCTCGTTCGGTGCGACCATCGGCCAGAACGGTTGCGCCGGTCTGTACCCGGCCATGCTGGCGGTGATGGTTGCACCGACGGTCGGCATCAACCCGCTGGACCCACTGTGGATCGCGACGCTGGTGGCGATTGTGACCCTGAGTTCGGCCGGTGTGGCGGGCGTGGGTGGCGGTGCGACGTTCGCCGCGCTGATCGTGCTGCCGGCAATGGGCTTGCCGGTATCGCTGGTGGCGTTGCTGATTTCGGTCGAGCCGTTGATCGACATGGGTCGTACGGCGTTGAACGTGAGCGGTTCGATCACCGCCGGGGCGATCACCAGCCAGGTGATGCAGCAGACCGACAAGGCGCTGCTGGAGGCCGATGAGCATGCGGAACTGGCGCAGGCTTAAGTTTTTCAGCGTCTGAGCGGGTCTTTTCGCGAGCAGGCCCGCTCCCACAGGGAAAGGCATTCCAATGTGGGAGCGGGTTTGCTCATGAAGCTGTCAGGCTTTTTCCCATACTTCAAAGTTGTAAGCCGGTTTGTCGCCCTCAGGCGGATTCTCGACGTTGGAAACCAGTTTCCACTGCGCCGGATCAAACTCCGGAAACCACGCATCCCCTTCCGGGCTCAGCGCCACACGGGTCAGATACAGACGATCGGCCTGCGCCAGCCCCTGCGCATACAACTGCGCGCCGCCAATCAGCATCAGCTCATCGACGCCTTGTTCTTTGGCCCAGGCTTCGGCGCGAACCACCGCAGCTTCCAGCGACGAATAGACTTCTGCGCCCTCCAGCACCAGACCGGCCTGACGGCTGACCACGATGTTCAAACGGCCCGGCAGCGGCCGGCCGAGGGAATCCCAGGTCTTGCGGCCCATGATGATCGGCTTGCCGAGGGTCGTCGCCTTGAAGTATTTGAAGTCCCCCGGCAGGTGCCAGGGCATGCTGTTGTCGACGCCGATCACGCGGTTTTCACCGAGGGCTGCGATCAGGCTGAGGGGGAGTGATTTAGTCATGCCGGCGAGGATACCAGAGCCTCGCTTGACCCGATAAGCGCCACAGCGGTTATGCTCACGGCTCGATTAAGCGACGGGAAGCCGCGTGACTGAACTGACTCCACTGCAAAACCTCTGGCTCACCGAAACCATCCGCCTGCGCGAGGAACACGCCGGGCCGCTGGAGGATCTGGAAGCCAATCGCCTGGCCCGCGCGGCCGGTGGTGATCTGCCGGGCCGCATCCAGCGCCGGGCGGTGTGGCTGGCCGAGCGCGACGGCCTCGGCACCGCGTTGCGGCACTGGCTGCAAGGCGCGCGGCTGGCACTGGTGCTGCTGACGATCCTGGCAGTGTTGAGCGGCGCCGGTCTGGCGTTCGCGGCCCTGGGCCAGACACCGGTCAATGTGTTCTGGGCCTTGGGCAGCCTGCTCGGGTTGAATCTGATCCTGCTGATCAGTTGGGCATTCGGACTGCTGTTTGCCGGCGAACACGGCGCGACGCTCGGCCGTTTGTGGCTGTGGCTCAGCGAAAAACTCGCCCGCGATGCCAAGGCCGCGCAACTGGCACCGGCGCTGTTACTCCTGCTGCAAAGACAAAAACTCAACCGCTGGGCGCTCGGCACGCTGGTCAACGGCCTGTGGCTGCTGGCGATGCTCAGCGCCCTCGTGCTGCTGCTGACGCTGATGGCGACCCGGCGCTATGGCTTCGTCTGGGAAACCACGATTCTCAGCGGCGACACCTTTATCAGCATGACCCAGGCCTTAGGCGCCCTGCCGGCGCTGCTCGGTTTCAACGTGCCGACCGAGGCGATGATCCGCGCCAGCGGCGACAGCGCGTTGAACATCGAAAGCGCCCGTCAGGCCTGGGCCACCTGGCTGGTGGGGGTGCTGGTGGTCTACGGCGTGCTGCCGCGCCTGCTGTTGGCGTTATTGTGCTTCTGGCGCTGGAACAGCGGCAAAGCCGCGCTGCGCCTGGACTTGAATCTGCCCGGCTATGCGCAATTGCGCGAACGCCTGATGCCGACCAGCGAACGCTTGGGCATCAACGATGCGGCGCCCGAACAATTGCATCGGGTCGAAAGCGGCGTCAGCGAACTCACCAGCGAGGGCGCGCTGCTGGTCGCCATCGAACTCGACGATCAGCGCCCATGGCCGCCGACCCTGGCGAAAAATGTCAGTGACGCCGGCATCCTCGACAGCCGCGAATCCCGGCACAAACTGCTCGAACAACTGAGCAGCTTCCCGCCGGCGCGCCTGGCAATCGCCTGTGATCCCCGACGCTCGCCGGATCGCGGCAGCCTGGCGCTGATCGCCGAGCTGGCGCGCAATGCCGCCGCCACCCGCGTCTGGCTGCTGCAGGCGCCGCCGGGGCAGGCACTGGATGCCGAACGGCTGGGTGACTGGCATGTGGCGCTGCAGCAACTGGAGCTGCCGTTCGCCGATTGCGCGCCGTTGAACTGGCTGGAGAGCGGTCATGACTGATGCCTGGAAAGCGCCGCTGAAACTGGCGGTGGTCGGCCACACCAACGTCGGCAAGACGTCGCTGCTGCGAACCCTCACTCGCGATGTCGGCTTCGGTGAAGTCTCCCACCGGCCGAGCACCACCCGGCACGTCGAAGGCGCGCGGCTGTCGGTGGATGGCGAGCCGCTGCTCGACCTCTACGACACCCCCGGCCTGGAAGACGCCATCGCCCTGCTGGATTTTCTCGAACGCCTGGAGCGTCCCGGTGAGCGCCTCGATGGCCCGGCGCGGCTGGCGCGGTTTCTCGATGGCAGCGAAGCCCGCCAGCGTTTCGAACAGGAAGCCAAGGTGCTGCGCCAACTGCTCGACTCCGATGCCGGCCTGTATGTGATCGACGCCCGCGAACCGGTGCTCGCCAAGTACCGCGATGAGCTGCAAGTGCTCGCCAGTTGCGGCAAGCCGCTGCTGCCGGTGCTGAACTTTGTCAGCAGCGCCAATCACCGCGAACCGGACTGGCGTGAAGCCCTGGCCCGTCTCGGTCTGCATGCGCTGGTGCGCTTCGACAGCGTCGCCCCGCCGGAGGATGGCGAACGGCGGCTGTACGAAAGCCTCGCGTTGCTGCTGGAAAATGCCCGCCCGCAACTGGAGCGCCTGATCGCCGATCAACTGGCGCAACGCGAGGCCCGCCAGCAAAGCGCAGCGCGGTTGATTGCCGAGCTGCTGATCGATTGCGCGGCGTGCCGACGCAGCGTGGTCAGTGCCGCCGAACAGGAACAGCACGCCATCAGCGAGCTGCGCAAAGCCGTGCGTCAGCGTGAACAGCGTTGCGTCGAAGCGCTGCTCAAGCTCTACGCCTTCCGTCCGCAGGACGCCGCCGCCAGTGACCTGCCGTTGCTCGACGGCCGTTGGGGCGATGACCTGTTCAACCCGGAAACCCTCAAGCAACTCGGCGTGCGGGTCGGCGGTGGCATCGCTGCCGGCGCGGCGGCCGGAGCCGGGGTGGATCTGCTGGTGGGCGGTATCACCCTTGGCGCGGCAGCACTGGCCGGGGCGATTGCCGGAGGGGCGCTGCAAACCGCTCGCAGCTATGGCAATCGCCTGCTCGGCAAACTCAAGGGCCAGCGCGAACTCACCGTCGACGACAATGTGTTGCGCCTGCTCGCTTTGCGACAACGGCAACTGCTGCAAGCGTTGAACGCCCGCGGGCACGCGGCGCTGGACAGCATTCAGCTCGCCACCCCGCAGGACAAGACCTGGCGCGAAGGCAAGCTGCCCGAAGCGCTGAACATCGCCCGGGCGCATCCGCAATGGTCGTCGCTCAACCCGCATCCGAAACTGAGCCAGGCCCAGCGCCAGGAACAGATCGACGGTCTGGTGGACAAGGTGCTCGAAGCCTAAAACCAGCCAAGCTTGAGAAACTGTTTGACCAGTGCAGTCACGCGACTGCGATCCGTGCGGTTGGCGCGGCCATCGTTGTCGACATCGGAACAGAGCACCACCTCGAAGCCGCCATCATTGTCCAGGTCATGGACGGCGGCTTTGTAGGCGATGGTTTCACCTTGATGAAAGTGCAGCCTGACCGACTCCGGTGTGCCATCGCCCCGTGGGTTCAGGGCGAAAATCCGCAGGTGCCGCGCCTGCCCCTCACCTTCGTTGAACCAGGCACATTTGAGGTAGGTCCTGACGAAGCTGCGCAATTGCACCTGCTCGCGCTCGGTGGGTTCGCGCAACCCGCGCTCGCCTTCATGAAATCGCAGTTGAACCGTGTTTCCGCCCCCCGTGCCCCATCGATCCTGAGCAATCACTTGTAGATAACGCATCCGTGCGCTCCTTCGGCAAAAGCCCAGTCTGGCGTTCTACCGGGAGCGCACGCCATGCGCCCTTTCGCGGTTTGCCGTAAGAAGCGTCAGCAGACTTGGCCGGATAGCACGCCGAAGGCCTTGCGCCTGAGCAACTGCAGATCGATCAGCGGCACGGCCGTTTCCTTCGCCAATTCATCCCACTGGCGCATGCGCAGGCTCACCGTACACAACGGATCCTGCTCGAAGGCTTGCGCTTCAGCCGCCGTCATCACCCCGCCCTGATACGCCAGCGTCCGCCGACTGGCTTCACTCAAGCGCTCGTAGTAGCCAGGCTCCTTCAGGGTCAGATAACGCTTGGCCTGTACGTGATACTCCACCAGCCGCGCCATGCGCTCGCTGAATCCGGCCTCGCGCAGATAGTCCGCGCCGAGACGCTCATGACTGACCACGCCATAGCCGCCCATGTTCTCGGCACCCTCGGCGCACAGATGGCCGATGTCGTGGAAAAACGCCGCCAGCACCACTTCATCGTCGAAGCCTTCGGCCATCGCCCGTTCCGCTGCCTGGGACATGTGCTCGATCTGCGACACCGGCTCGCCGATGTAGTCGCTGGCGCCAAAGCGCTCGTACAGCCCGAACACCCGGTCGATGATTTGCTCGTGACTCACCGTCAAATCTCCCCGAGCAATTGCGCGATATTGCGCTCGGCCATGGCCGGACCGACGCTCATGCCGACCCCGGTGTGCATCAGCGCCACACCCAGCCCCGGTGCCGGTTGCAGGAACGAAAACGGCCCCGGCCCACGGGAGCCGTAGACGCCTTGCCAGCGCTCGATCACATCCACTTTGCAATCGAGGGTCTGCTCGGCCAGTTCGATCATCCAGTTGTCCACCTGCTCGGCATTAAACGGCGACGGGTCGCTGCCGTAGTGATGCGAATCGCCAATGATCAGCTCGCCATAGGGCGTCGGGCTGATGAGCAGGTGAATGCCGTGCTCCTGCAAGTGCGGCTCGTCGCGCCGGATCCGCGCCTGCACCGCCGCCGCTTCCGGCAGATCGGCGAACGCGCCGTAGTGAACGCAACTGAGGCCGGTGAGCACCGCGTGTTGCAGATCGAGGTCGATCTGCGGCCGGACGCGGAGCATTTGCAGGCGGCAGACTTGCGGATCGAGCGCGGCAATCGGCTCGGCCAGCAGGGTCTGATAATCATGGCCGGAACAGACGATGATCTGCCCGGCGGTGAACGTGCCGGCGGTGCTGTGCAGGCGCCCCGGTTCGACATCGCGGACCAGGGTCGAGAAGTGAAACTCGACGTTCAGTTCGCGACGCAGGTAATCGATCAGCGCCGGGATCGCTTCCCGGGAATACAGCTGCTGGTCGTCCATCCCGTGCAACGCCGCGCGGTGATGGCTGAACTGACCGCGATACAGATCCCGCAACGCCGCGCCGCGCAGCAGTTCCACGCGATAGCCGTGCTCCACGGCACGCCCTGCGCAGAAGGCTTCGAGCAGGTGTTCTTCGGCATCGTTGCGGGCGAACAGGTACGAGCCGTTGCGCTTGAGTTGCAGGCCGGCGAGCTGCGCCCACTGCCCCCAGATCTCACGGCTGGCCTTGGCCAGTTCGAGCATCGGCCCCGGCGGCTGGCCGGTGACCAGCGCCTGGCCGAAGTTGCGCACCGAGGCGCCGAGCGGCGTGGCGGTACGTTCGAAAACCGTGACCTTGAGACCGCGCCGCGCGGCGGCATAGGCATGGGACAGGCCGAGAATGCCGGCGCCGACGATCAGCAGGTCGTTGTGTTGTGTCATCTGAATGATGTCCTGAATGAAAGCCCGCTCTCACATGGGTCTGGTGTACACCACCCAACCTGTGGGAGCGGGCTTGCCCGCGTAGAGGCCCTGTCAGCCGATAAAGGTCTTACTTGGCCGCGACTTTCTCGGACTTGCCGTCATAGCGCTTACGCCATTCGGTCAGGATCTCGTCGCGATTCTTCGAGGCCCAGGCAAAGTCGTTCTTGATCAGGCGCTGCTCGTAGTCCGCCGGCAATTCGGTCTGCGGCTTGGCGATGCCCGGTTGGGCGAGGACGGCGAAGTTTTCCTTGTACAGGTCCATCGCCTCGGCGCTGGCGGAGAAGTCGGCAAGTTTCTTCGCCGCGTCTTCATGCGGGGTGCCCTTGATCACGGCGGTCGCTTCGATCTCCCAGCCCAGGCCTTCCTTCGGCAGGATGATGTCCAGCGGCGCGCCCTGGCGTTTGAGTTGCACGGCCGGGTATTCGAAGGAGATGCCGATCGGGAACTCGCCCGCCGCCGCCAGCTTGCATGGCTTGGAACCGGAGTGAACGTACTGGCCGATGTTCTGGTGCAGACCGTCCATGTAGGCCCAGCCCTGTTTCTCGCCGAAGGTTTGCAGCCAGGCGCTGACATCGAGGAAACCGGTGCCGGACGACGCCGGGTTGGGCATGACAATCTTGCCCTTGTACTCAGGCTTGGTCAGGTCCTGCCAGCTCACCGGTTTGCTCAGGCCCTGCTTCTCGGCCTCGACGGTGTTGAAGCAAATGGTCGCGGCCCACACGTCCATGCCGACCCAGGCTGGCGGGTTGGCAGCGTCGCGGTAGTTCGCGCCGATCTTGCCCAGGTCCTTCGGCGCGTAGCTTTGCAGCATGCCTTGCTGGTCGAGAATCGCCAGGCTCGACGCCGCCAGGCCCCACACCGCGTCAGCCTGCGGGCGGGCCTTTTCGGCCAGCAACTTGGCGGTGATGATCCCGGTGGAATCGCGCACCCACTTGATCTCGACGTCCGGGTTGGCTTTTTCGAACGCAGCCTTGTAGGCAGTCAGCTGTTCGGCTTCGAGGGCGGTGTACACCGTCAACTCGGTTTTTGCCGCAAAGGCGTTCAGGCTGAAAGTAGCGAGCACCGCAGCGGCCAGGGCCATAGGCTTGAACATGATCGTTTTCCTATCTCGGATTGAGGGGTTGGGTCGAGGGTGAAATCAATGGCCGGGCGCGGTCTGCCGCCAGGCCTGGGAACGGCGCAGCAAGCCACGCGAAGCCCCGGCCAGCAGCAGGGACACGCCCGCCGAGGTGAACAGAATCAGAGTCGACATCGCCGCCGCGCCGCCGACGTTGCCGGCGTCATCCATGTTCAGCACCGCCACCGCCGCGAGGATGGTGTCGGGGCTGTAGAGGAAGATCGCCGCCGAGACAGTGGTCATCGCCGAGACGAACAGGTAGCGCACGATGTCCAGCAACGCCGGCAGGCAGATCGGCACCGTGACGCGCAGGTAATGCCGGTACAGCGGCGCCTTCAGCGACAGCGCGGCGGCTTCGAACTCGGCGTCGAGCTGACGCAGCGCGGTGGTGGCGGTCATCTGCGCGGTGGTCAGGTAGTGGGCGATGGTGCAGACGATCAGCAGGGTCATCGTCCCGTACAGCACATGCAGCGGGTTGCCGGCCAGGTTGAAGAAGAAGACGTAACCCAGGCCGAGCACCAGCCCCGGCACCGCCATCGGTACGAAACTGAGCATGCGCAGGGTCAGATTGAGTCCGCGCTGGGTGCGGGTCTTTTCCATCAGGTAGGCGCCGGTGAAGATCAGCACGCTGCCGATCAGCGCGGTGCCCAGGGCCATCTTCAGGCTGTTGCCGTAGGCCAGCCAGCCGCCGCCGGCGGTTTCGTTGAACTGATAATGGTTGAGCGACAGCGACAGGTTGTACGGCCAGAACTTCACCAGCGACGAGAACACCGCCATGCCGAACACCAGCAGCAGCGCGGCGCTGATCAACAGCACGATCGCCAGGTAACAGCCATCACGGCGCTTCGACGCTGTCGGTTTGAACACTTGGGCGCGGCCACTCATGGAATCGCCATGACGCCGACGCAACCAGGCATCGACGCCGAAACTGAACAGTGCCGGCAGCAACAGCACCATGCCGATCAACGCGCCGCGACCGAACTGTTGCTGGCCGACCACCGCTTTGTAGGCTTCCAGCGCCAGCACCTGATAATCGCCACCGACCACCACCGGCACGCCGAAATCGGTGATGGTGAGGGTGAACACCAGACAGAACGCGGCGAACACCGCCTGCCGCGTCGCCGGCCAGGTGATGCTGCGAAACGCTTTGGCCGGACTGGCGCCCATGCTCGACGCCGCATCGAACAATCGCGCATCCGCCAGGGAAAGGGCTGACAGCAGAATCATCAGGGCGTGTGGGAAGGTGTAGATCACCTCGCCCAGCACAATCCCCCAGAAACCATAGATGTTGTCCGACAGCAGGCCGCGCAACATGCCCTGATTACCGAACAGATACACCAGGGCAATCCCCGGCAGCATCGACGGCGCCATCAATGGCAGCAGCGAAATCCCCCGCCACAGGCCCTTGGCCGGAATCAACGTGCGCTGCAAGCCGTAGGCAAACAGGTAGGCCAGCGGTACGACGATGGCCGCGACGCTGAGGGAAACCTTCAGGCTGTTGCCGAGCAACCAGTGGAAGTTGTCGCTGGTCACCAGATCCTTCGCCGCGAGCCAGCCACCGCCCTGCCCGGCCTCGCTGCTGAAGCCGCGCCAGAAGATCGCCAGCAACGGCAACAGCACCGCGACCCCGAGCAAGACCAGCAGCAGGAGTTTGCCGCCGAGAACGAAGATCCGGTCGCCGAATTCGGCCCCGGACACCCGCCGCGCCTGCTTTTGCGCCAGCGGCAGGGCAAGGTTGCGGTTCATCAGGCGAACACCTGCAGACTGCGCGGTGGCAGGGCGACCATGATCTGTTGGGCGCCGAGGCGCGGCATGGCTTCCGGGGCCAGTTCGGCGAGCAAGGCATGGCCGGGCAGTTGATCGAGTTCGAAACTCATGCGGCAGCGATTGCCGAGGAAAGTGATCTCGCGGACCTTGGCCGGGAACAGGTTTTCCTCATGCACCAGCGGGTTGACGTTGATCGCTTCCGGGCGGCAGAACAACCGGCCCGAAGGGCTTTGCACACTGCCATCGGCCAGGCGCAGGTTCATCCCGCCGACCTGCGCATGGCTGTCGCTGCTGCGCTGGAATGGCAGCCAGTTGCCCTGACCGACGAATTCGGCAACGAACGGTGTGGCCGGGCGGTTGTAGATTTCCTGCGGAGTGGCGTACTGCTCGACCCGGCCGTTGTTCATCACGGCGATGCGGTCGGCCATCAACATGGCTTCGTCCTGATTGTGAGTGACCATCAGGGTGGTGATGCCGAGGTTGCGTTGCAGTTGGCGCAGCTCGGTACACAGATGCTCGCGCACCCGGGCGTCGAGGGCCGACATCGGTTCGTCGAGCAGCAACAGCGAAGGTGCCGGTGCCAGGGCGCGAGCCAGGGCGACCCGCTGCTGTTGGCCGCCGGACAACTGGCCGGGGTACTTTTTCTCACTGCCGCCGAGGCCGACCAGCTCCAGCATCTGACCGACCCGACGGCGCACTTCGTCGCGACCGCTGCCGGCAAGGCCGTAGGCAATGTTCGCTTCCACGGTCAGATTGGGAAACAGTGCGTAGGACTGGAACAGAATCCCGTAATCCCGCGCCTGCGGTGCGAGGTGGGACACGTCGCGCTCGCCCAGGTACAACTCGCCGCTGTCCTGCTTTTCCAGCCCGGCGATGCAGCGCAACAGCGTGG
The DNA here is from genome assembly GCF_019145475.1 of Pseudomonas botevensis. Classification (GTDB taxonomy): domain Bacteria; phylum Pseudomonadota; class Gammaproteobacteria; order Pseudomonadales; family Pseudomonadaceae; genus Aquipseudomonas; species Aquipseudomonas botevensis. Next base: position 482,996 of record NZ_JAHTKI010000001.1, on the reverse strand, counting down.
TCTTGCCGCAACCCGACGGGCCGAGCAGGCACACCAGCTCACCGGCCGCGACGTCGAGGGAGACGTTATCCAGCGCGGTGAAGGCGCCGAAGCGCTTCTGCACGTTGCGCACCTTCATTGGCGCGCCGGGGTTGGTCAGGGCAGTTGCGATTGCGGGATTCATGGACAGACCTCATCAAGCAGATGAGGGCCATCCTAGGACTGTAATGCGTCCGTCATATGGCAACGAGGCAAAAACGGCCGATAGTGGTATTCGGGGATTTTGGTTCGGTTTTCATGTCATGTGTGACCTGATCTGACGCCGAGGGCTTCAGGCCGGAGACATTTCCTGCGCCAGCCCAAGAAACGCCGCTGGCAACCGGGCGCTCTTGCGCTCCTTGAGGCAGTACAGGTACTCGGGAATCTGCGGCGCATTCTCCAGGGTCAGCACCCGCAACTGCGGATCGTGGGGCACTTCCTGGCGGGCAATGATGCTGATGCCGATATTGCGCAGCACCGCCTCGCGGATCGACTCGCGGCTGCCGATCTCCAGCAACGGGCCGAAGCTCACGCCGGCGCTCGCCAGCAGCTCTTCGGTCAGGCGCCGAGTGGTCGAACCGGACTCGCGCATCAGCAGGGTATGCCCGGCCAGCGCGCTCAACGCCACATGCTCATGCGTCGCCAGCGGGTGATTGCGATGCACCGCCAGCACCAGCGGATCGCTGCCCAGCACCCGGCGAATCAACCGCGCATCCTCGAGCAACTGCGACGACGCGGCGACATCCACCCGGTAATCCTCCAGCGCTTCGAGCACTTGCTGCGAGTTGCCGATCTCCACCGAAACCTCCACCTGGGGCAGACGCTCGCGAAAGGTCTTCACCAGATCGAGGATGTAATACGGCGCAGTGGCAGCGATGCGCAACGTGCCCTGGACCTGGCCGCTGTTACGCAGGAAGAACTCGATATCGGCCTCCTGCTGCAACAGCGTCTTGACCATCGGCAGCAGTCGCGCGCCCTCCTCGCTGACGCTCAGGCGCCGGCCGCCCCGGTAGAACAGCTCCACCGAATACTGGCTTTCCAGGTTGCGGATCTGGGTGGTCACGGTCGGTTGGCTGAGGCCGAGCTTCTTCGCCGCCAGGGTGATGCTGCCCAGGCGGGCCACCATATAAAACGCCTTCAGCTCGGCACTCAGCACAACCGCCCCTCATATTATTTGCGCAGCAGGCGCAAGCCGTTGAACACCACCAACAGGCTCACGCCCATGTCGGCGAACACCGCCATCCACATGGTGGCGAGACCGGCGAAGGTTATCCCAAGAAAGATAGCCTTGATCACCAATGCCAGCGCGATGTTCTGTTTCAGGATGCTGGCGGTGTTGCGCGACAGACTGATGAAGGCCGGAATCTTGCGCAGATCGTCGTCCATCAGGGCGACATCGGCGGTTTCGATGGCGGTATCGGTGCCGGCGGCGGCCATCGCGAAACCGATCTCCGCTCGCGCCAGCGCCGGTGCGTCGTTGATCCCGTCACCGACCATGCCGACCCGGCGTCCCTGGGCATACAAGTCTTCGATGGCTTGCAGCTTGTCGGTCGGCAGCAAATCGCCCTTGGCCTGATCGATCCCGACCTGCGCCGCGATCGCCTGCGCGGTATGCACGTTGTCGCCCGTGAGCATCAGGGTTTTCACCCCCAGCTCATGCAACTGACGGATCGCTTCGCGGCTGCTGTCCTTGACGGTGTCGGCCACGGCGAACAGCGCCAGCGGACCGGACTTGTCGAGCAGCAGTACCACGGACTTGCCTTGTTTCTCCAGGGCGAACAGCTTTTCTTCCAGCGCCGGGGAACACAGGCCCAGCTCTTCGACCAACCGATGGTTGCCCAAGTGATAGGTCTGACCGTCGATTTCACCTTTTACGCCACGACCGCCCAGCGCTTCGAAGTTATCCACAATCAGTGCCGGAAAGTTTTTATCCACAGCGGCATTGGCGATAGCCAGCGAAACCGGGTGGTCGGAGCGCCCGGCCAGGGCTGCGGCAATCGCTGGCGCGCTGGCGTCGGCGGTCGGGTCGAGTGACAGGTAATCGGTCTGTACCGGTTTGCCGTGGGTGAGGGTGCCGGTCTTGTCCAGCGCTAGATAGTCGAGCTTGAAACCACCCTCCAGGTACACGCCTCCCTTGACCAGAATGCCTTTGCGCGCCGCTGCGGCAAGACCGCTGACGATGGTCACGGGGGTGGAAATCACCAGTGCGCACGGGCAGGCGACCACCAGCAGCACCAAGGCGCGGTAGATCCAGTCGAACCACGCCGCGCCCATGAACAGCGGCGGAATCAGCGCCACACCCAAGGCAAAGATGAACACCACCGGGGTGTAGATTTTCGAGAATTGATCGACGAAGCGCTGGGTCGGTGCCCGCGCGCCTTGCGCCTGTTCCACGGCGTGGATGATCCGCGCCAGGGTCGAGTTGTTCGCCGCTGCCGTTACCGCGTATTCCAGCGAACCGGCTTGGTTGATGGTGCCGGCGAAAACCTTGTCGCCAACGGTTTTCTCCACCGGCAGACTTTCACCGGTGATCGGCGCCTGATCGATGGTCGAACTGCCGCTGACGACTTCACCGTCCAGTGCGATGCGCTCGCCGGGTCTGACCCGCACACGAGCGCCGAGATCGATGCTTTTCACGTCCAGTTCGACCCAGTTGCCGTCAGCCTGCAACACCGTCGCCTGCTCCGGCGTCATCTGCATCAAACCGCTGATGGCGTTGCGTGCGCGATCCAGCGAGCGCGCTTCAATCAGCTCGGCCACGGTGAACAGGAACATCACCATCGCCGCTTCCGGCCACTGGCCGATCAGCACGGCGCCGGTCACGGCGATGCTCATCAGCGCGTTGATGTTGAGGTTGCGGTTCTTCAGGGCGATCCAGCCCTTTTTGTAAGTGCCGAGGCCGCCGCTGAGGATCGAGATCAGCGCGATGATCGCCACCACCCAGGTCGGCGCGGCGCTGGTGAAATGGATGACTTCAGCGGCCAGCGCGCCGACACCGGACACCGCCAGCGGCCACCAGTGTTTTTTCACCGGCGCTGGCGTTGGTGCTTCGACGCCCGCCTCCAGCGGCTCGGCCTGCATGCCCAGGGACTTGATCGCGTCGATGATCGGCGCGGTGTCCGCCAGGTTGTGGGTCACCCCGAGCACGCGGTTGATCAGGTTGAATTCCAGCTGCTGGATGCCGGCCAGTTTGCCGAGTTTGTTCTGGATCAGCGTCTGTTCGGTCGGGCAGTCCATCGCTTCGATGCGGAAACTGCTCAGCCGCGCGTCGGCGCTCGGCGCTGCGCTCAACTGGATCAGCGAAGGCGCGGCGGCTTTCGACGAACAGCAGGCATCGCCGCCGTGGGAATGCTTGTGGACAGGCTGCAATTTGGCGCTGTGATCATGACTGTGATCGTGGCCATGCGGGTGATCGTGCCCGTCGCCGGGCTTGTGGGTGTGCAGGGAGTCGCTCATTGGTCGCGTCCATGAAGGTGCCTGTTGCCAAGTAAAGACCCTGTAGCCACTATAGGGTCAAGCACCCTTTTGGAGATTGCCGTCATGAAGATCGGAGAACTGGCGAAACAGACCGATTGCGCCGTGGAAACCATCCGCTACTACGAACGCGAAAACCTGCTGCCGGAGCCGGCCCGCAGCGACGGCAACTACCGCGTCTACACCCAGGTCCACGCCGAGCGCCTGACCTTCATTCGCAACTGCCGCACCCTCGACATGACCCTGGAGGAAATCCGCGCCCTGCTGACCCTGCGCGACAGCCCGCAGGACCAGTGCGAAAGCGTCAACGCGCTGATCGACGAACATATCCTGCACGTCAAGGCGCGGATCGACGGGCTGCTGGCGCTGCAGACGCAACTGCTCGACCTGCGACAGCGGTGTGGCGAGGGACCGGAAGTGGATCAGTGCGGGATCTTGCAGCGCCTGGAAGTCAGTGGCGGGGTGGTGGCGGCGGAGGTTGAGCATTCGCACGTGGGCCGTAGTCACGGCCATTGAGTTCGCCACGACTTGTCGGGCTAGACCAGCTGAAACTCGAGAGTGCCCCGGTATCCCATGCCGTACTTGGTCACCGAAGACATTCCTGCGCCGAGGAAATAACTGCAGAAGACCTTGACCCATTCCCCACGAAAGTCCTGGTAGACCGAGGGCTGGATGTGAAATTGAAAAGGTTCGCCAGGGGTAACCGCCAACACGCGTTGAAAGTCTCTCCAGTAAAGCGGGTTGGGGCCAGGCTGAGTATCACTGTGCCAGGTAACCTCCATGGCGTTATTGGTCCGCATATTGATGATTCTTGGAATCTGCAGCGCCACACCATCTGGAAACCTATCGATCTCCAACTGGCCATTCACGACACCCGGGATCACTATCGGCCCCGTTTGTTCCAGTGCCGGTGCAACCGTCAGCATCAATGAGGCCGAAGGAATGACGCTCCCGCCTCTGTTGATGACCGCGATGACTTCGACCTTGCTCCCTACAAACCTCAATGCTTCAGCATCTGAAATGGAAAATCGCAGGCGCGTGCTCAGATCGGTAAGCGTTTGAGGCGGTAACTGAAAGCCACCTCCCCCACCCTCGATGGCCTGCCCTTGCACGCGTATTTCATCGCCGATCTCATGATCAACAGCGTTGACTATGACTTCGAAAAAAACCGAGTCCCTGAAGTTAGGCGCGCCATTGAGCACTTCAGCCGCCAACACACTCCCCCAAGGCCAAAATGATCCGAAATGATCAATCACTCCAGAGCTCGCTCGGCAGCCGGCAAGCGGCGCGTAGGGAATCGCGTGGGGGGTCTGAGCCGCATAGCCAATGACCTGCTCCGAGAATCCGTTGGCTGGATCAACTGTATTCACTGACATAGCGGGCTCCGCAAATAAGAAAAGGGTGTTTGACTGACCTCGGCCGAATGGCTCTTGGTCAGTCAAACACCCTTTCATTCACCCGCCACCTGTCAGAGTTGACAGTCTGTTAGATCGTTTCGCAATCAAACAACGCTCGCAGAACCGGCTGGATCAAACCGCCATCGGCGCGGTCATCGGCGCATGGTGCTCGTAGCCTTCCAGCGAGAAATCGCCTGGCTCTACAAGCTCCAGCCATTCCGGCTGGTACACGCCGGTCTTGGCGAATTCCGGTACGCGGTCGGAGATTTTCAGTTTCGGCATGGCGAATGGCTCGCGCTTGAGCTGTTCGTTGAGCATGTCCAGGTGGTTTTCATAGACGTGCGCGTCGCCGATGAAATAGGTGAACCAACGCGGCGTGTAACCGGTCAGGCGGCCGATCAGGCTGAGCAGCGCGGCGCCTTCGGTGAGGTTGAACGGCGTGCCGAGGCCCAGGTCGTTGGAGCGGATGTAGAGGGTCAAAGAGATCTCTCTGGTCTCGACATTCGGGTGGAACTGGTACAGCAGATGGCACGGCGGCAAGGCCATTTCATCGAGCTGGGCGCAGTTCCAGCCGTGGAACAGGATACGGCGGCTGCCCGGATCCTTGATGATCGTGTCGACACACTGGCGGACCTGGTCGATGGCCTTGTACAGCACCACGTAGGCCTGGCCGTCCTCTTCGCCCTGGGCAATCTGCTTGTAGCCGTTGCTCAAGGTTTGCTCGATGGCCGCGGTGTTGCTCAGCGGAATCTGCTTGTACGCCGGCCATTTGCGCCATTGCACGCCATAGATTTCGCCGAGGTCGTCGTCGCCCTGACGGAACGGGTTGGCCAGCCACTGGGCGTTTTCATTGGCGTTCTGATCCCAGACCTTGCAGCCCAGCGCCCGGAATTCAGCGGCGTTGTTCACACCCCGCAGAAAGCCGCACATCTCGCCGATGGCGGATTTGAAAGCCATCTTGCGGGTGGTGATCGCCGGGAAACCTTCCTGCAGATCGAAGCGCAACATGGCGCCCGGAAAACTGATGGTGTTCACGCCGGTACGGTTGGCCTGCTTGGTGCCGTTGGTGATGACGTGCGACACCAGATCGAGATATTGCTTCATGAGTTACCTGTGTCCTTGAGCCCCGGCCAACCGCGCCGGGGTTCGAATATTTAAGCCGTCGGTGCAACCGGTGCCGTCGGGGCACGGCGGTAGGCCAGCCAGATCAGGAACAGCCCGCCGATGATCATCGGTACGCAGAGTACCTGACCCATGGTCAGCCAGTTCCAGGCCAGATAGCCCAGTTGCGCGTCCGGCACGCGGACGAATTCGACGATGAAACGGAAGATGCCATAGAACAGCGCGAACATGCCCGAGACCGCCATGGTCGGACGCGGCTTGCGCGAGAAAATCCAGAGGATCAGGAACAATGCCACACCTTCGAGCGCGAACTGATACAGCTGCGACGGATGACGCGGCAACTGCGCCGGATCGCTGAACGGCGGGAAGACCATGGCCCACGGCACGTCGGTCGCCTTGCCCCACAACTCGGCGTTGATGAAGTTGCCGATGCGCCCGGCGCCCAGGCCGATCGGCACCATCGGCGCCACAAAGTCCATCAGCTGGAAGAACGACTTGTTGTTGCGCTTGCCGAACCACACCGCCGCTAGCATCACGCCGATGAAACCACCGTGGAACGACATGCCGCCCTTCCACACTTCGAAAATCAGCGTCGGGTTGGCCAGGTAGGCGCTCAGATCGTAGAACAGCACGTAACCCAGGCGCCCGCCGACAATCACCCCCATCGACAGCCAGAACACCAGGTCGGAGAGTTTTTCCTTGGTCCAGGTCGGGTCGAAACGGTTGAGCCGGCGCGATGCCAGCAGCCATGCGCCGCCGATGCCGACGAGGTACATCAGGCCGTACCAGTGGATTTTCAGCGGACCGATGGCCAAAGCCACCGGGTCGATCTGCGGGTAAGGCAGCATTGCGACTCCTCGTTAGAGTTGAAAGCGAAATTCCCGGGGGACGCTGCCACCTCAGGATTAAGCCAGGATTGCGGACTGCCCGGAACCAAAGTCAGAGCAGAAAATTCAGGCCGACGCAGAACAGCAAAGCGGCAAACAGCCGTTTCAGCAACTTCGGCGACAACGTGTGGGCCAATCGCGCGCCGAGACGGGCGAAGACCATGCTGGTCAGGGCAATGCCCAACAGCGCCGGCAAATACACAAAACCGAGACTATGGGCCGGCAGCAACGGATCATGCCAGCCCAGAATCATGAAACTTAATGCACTTGCCAAAGCGATCGGCAAGCCGCAGGCCGACGACGTCGCTACCGCCTGCTGCATCGGCACGCTGCGCCAGGTCAGGAACGGTACGGTCAGCGAACCGCCACCGATGCCGAAAATCGCCGAGGCCCAGCCGATCACGCTGCCGGCCACGGTCAGACCGAGTTTTCCCGGCACCGTTCGGCTGGCCTTGGGTTTGAAGTCCAGCGCCAGTTGCACGGCGATCACCAGGGCAAACACGCCAATGATTTTTTGCAGGTTGGGACCGGAAATCGCTTCGGCCGTCAGCGCGCCGAAACCCGCGCCGATCAGGATGCCAACGGTCATCCAGACAAAGATCGGCCAACGCACCGCGCCTCGCCGATGGTGTTCGCGCACGGCGTTGACCGAAGTGAAGATGATCGTCGCCAGCGACGTGCCGACCGCCAGGTGGGTCAGGATCGACGGATCGAAGCCCTGCAAGGTGAAACTGAACACCAGCACCGGGACGATGATAATCCCGCCGCCAACCCCGAACAGCCCGGCCAGCACGCCCGCACAGGCACCCAGCGCCAGATAGAGCAGAAATTCCATGACCGCCTCCCAAGGCGCATCCCCCAAACCGGAGCGGCATGGTAACGGATGCATGGCCTTCGGCTCCACTGGCGATGGATGCGTGGCCGATGTCTGCGTAGAGTGGGCAAAAAACACACAAGGACCACCTTATGTGCCTGATCGTTTTCGCCTGGCGACCGGGGCATGCCCAGCCGCTGATCGTCGCGGCCAACCGTGACGAGTTCTACGCCCGGCCCAGCCTGCCGCTGGCCCAGTGGCCGGAAGCACCGCATGTGCATGCAGGCCGTGATCTGGAGGCGGGCGGCACCTGGCTTGGCCTCGGCGCCAACGGGCGCTTCGCCGCGCTGACCAACATCCGCGATCCCGGGCAACCGGCGTCGCGACGCTCCCGAGGCGAGTTGGTGGCGGGGTTTCTTACCGCAAATCTGTCGATTGACGATTACTTGTCCGACGTTGTCGACCGAGCGCCGGAATATGCCGGGTTCAACCTGTTGCTGGGTAACGCCAACGAGTTGTGGCATTTCAACGCTCGGGCGTCAGAGCCGGTGATGTTGCAGGCGGGGATCTACGGGGTATCCAACGCCGGGCTGGATACCCCGTGGCCGAAACTGCTCAAGGCCAAGGCGGCGCTGAGCGCGGTACTGGATGATCCGCAGCCCGAGCGCTTGCTGGAATTGTTGAGTGATGCGCAGGCGGCGCCGGATGCCGAACTGCCGGATACCGGGGTGGGGCGAACGACCGAGTCGTTGCTGTCGAGCGTGTTCATCGCCAGCCAGAGCTACGGAACGCGGGCGAGTACGGCGCTGATTGTCCAGGCGGACGGGACGCGGCGGATGGTGGAGCGCAGTTTCGGGCCTTACGGGGGGCATCTCGGGGAAGTGGATATTTGCATTTAACCCTCCCCTCACACCCCGCCCTCTCCCGGTGGGAGAGGAAGCCGACCGAGTTGTTTTACGCTATGCGTCGACCTGAAAGACCGAGTCGAACTCAGGTTTGAAAACTACGAAGATCGGCTCCCTTTCCCCCTCTTCCCTCTGGGGAGAGGGTTGGGGTGAGGGGTGACTTTCGAAACCGCTGAAAATCTAGGCAGGCTTGACCGACGCCGGATTGACCATCCGCGCCAACCCGAGGTTCTTCAGCGCCAGTTGCAGCGAGCTGTGGATTACCTGCGGGTTGTCGATACCCATCAATTCCGCCAGCAGATCCTTGGCCTTGCTCAGGTTGATCTGACGCAGCATCCATTTCACCTTCGGCAGGTTGGTGGCGTTCATCGACAGGCTGTCGAAACCCATCGCCATCAACAGCACCGCCGCCGCCGGATCGCCGGCCATTTCTCCGCAGATGCTCACCGGCTTGCCTTCGGCATGGGCGTCGCGCACCACGGTTTGCAGGGCTTGCAGCACCGCCGGGTGCAGGTAGTCATAGAGGTCGGCCACACGCGGGTTGTTGCGATCCACCGCCAGCAGGTACTGGGTCAGGTCGTTGGAGCCGACCGACAGAAAGTCGACCTGCCGCGCCAGTTCTTTGGTCTGGTACACCGCCGCCGGAATCTCGATCATCACCCCGACCGGTGGCATCGGCACGTCGGTGCCTTCGTCGCGCACTTCGCCCCACGCACGGTGGATCAGGTGCAGCGCTTCTTCGAGTTCATGGATGCCGGAAATCATCGGCAGCAGAATCCGCAGGTTGTTCAGGCCTTCGCTGGCCTTGAGCATCGCGCGGGTCTGCACCAGGAAGATTTCCGGGTGATCGAGGGTGACGCGAATCCCGCGCCAGCCGAGGAACGGGTTGTCTTCCTTGATCGGGAAGTACGACAACGCCTTGTCACCGCCGATGTCCAGGGTACGCATGGTCACCGGTTGCGGGTGGAACGCGGCGAGCTGTTCGCGGTAGATCGCCAGTTGTTCCTTCTCGCTCGGGAAACGCTCGTTGATCATGAACGGCACTTCGGTGCGGTACAGACCCACACCTTCGGCACCGCGCTTCTGCGCCCGCGCCACGTCCGCCAGCAGGCCGGTGTTGACCCACAGCGGCATGCGGTGACCATCGAGGGTCACGCAAGGCAGGTCGCGCAGGGAATCGAGGCCCAGCGCCAGTTGTTTCTCTTCTTCGACCACCTCGGCGTACTGCTTGCGCAACACTTCGCTGGGGTTGGTAATCACCTCGCCACGATTACCGTCGACGATCAGCTCGATGCCGTCGACCTTGGCATACGGCAGATCGACCAGGCCCATCACCGTCGGGATGCCCATGGCCCGGGCCAGGATCGCAACGTGGGAGTTGCCCGAGCCGAGGACCGACACCAGACCGACCAGGGTGCCTTCCGGCACCTCGCCGAGCATTCCCGGCGTCAGCTCCTCGCTGACCAGAATGGTTTTTTCCGGATAGACCAGGTTCTGCTTGCGCTCTTCCTGCAGGTAAGCGAGCAGACGCCGGCCCAGATCCTTGACGTCCGATGCCCGCTCACGCAGATACGCATCGTCCATCAGTTCAAAACGGTTGACGTGTTCGGTGACCACTTGGCGCAACGCGCCCTGCGCCCATTGGCCGGTCTTGATCACGTCGGTGATTTCGCTGCCCAGCGAGGCATCGTCGAGCATCATCAGGTAGACATCGAACAGCGCGCGCTCTTCCGGGCGCAACTGGGTCGCCAGCTTGGCGGACAAGGTACGCATGTCGGCGCGCACGCCTTCGATGGCGGTCTTGAACAGCGCCAGTTCGGCGTCGATGTCGATGATGGTCTTGTCCGGCACCACGTCCAGATCCGCCGGCGGCAGCATGACCACCGCCGTACCGACCGCCGCGCCCGGCGAACCCGGCACACCGACGAACTTGGCTTCCTGGATGCCCTTGCCCTGCCGGCCCAGACCACGGATCGAACCGGTGGCCTCGGCGTGGGCAATAACGCCGGCGAGCTGCGCGCTCATGGTCACGAGGAAGGCTTCTTCGCCTTCGTCGAACTGACGGCGTTCTTTCTGCTGGATGACCAGCACGCCGACGACGCGGCGGTGGTGAATGATCGGCGCGCCGAGGAACGAGGCGTAGCGCTCCTCGCCGGTTTCGGCGAAGTAGCGATAGCGCGGGTGATCCGCGGCGTTTTCGAGGTTCAGGGGTTCTTCACGCGTGCCGACCAGGCCGACCAGACCTTCGTTGGGTGCCATGCTGACCTTGCCGATCGAGCGCTTGTTCAAGCCCTCGGTGGCCATCAGCACGAAGCGATTGGTCTCGGGATCAAGCAGATAGACCGAGCAGACCTGGCTGCCCATGGCCTCTTTGACGCGCAACACAATAATCCCCAACGCCGCCTTGAGATCCTTGGCGGAGTTAACTTCCTGGACGATCTTGCGCAGCGTATTGAGCATGGCTCGGGGTCGAACTCCGTCGTCAGTCGCGCGCTAAAAGGCGCGGGGCAAGCTCTTTGAGAGCGCGGCGATACACTTCGCGCTTGAATGTCACCACCTGGCCCAACGGATACCAATAGCTGACCCAGCGCCAGCCATCGAACTCCGGTTTACCGGTCAAATCCATCCGCACCCGCTGCTCGTTGGAGATCAGGCGCAGGAGAAACCATTTCTGTTTCTGGCCGATGCACAGCGGTTGGCTGTGGGTACGCACCAGACGTTGCGGCAAACGATAGCGCAACCAGCCCCGGGTACAGGCGAGAATTTCAACATCTTCGCGTTCCAGGCCCACTTCTTCGTTCAGCTCGCGGTACAAGGCGTCTTCCGGGGTCTCTTCGGGGTTGATTCCCCCCTGCGGAAACTGCCAGGCATCCTGATTGATACGGCGAGCCCATAGCACCTGGCCGGCGTCATTCGTCAGAATGATCCCGACATTAGGGCGGAAACCATCGGGGTCGATCACGGCAACAACCTCGCAAACGCATGTCGCCGCATTGTTCCACAAAGATTGCGAAGGCAGCAACGCGGTTCCTAGCTTATGTGCACTCTTGTGAAAAGACCGTATTCTTGTCGCCTTTTTACAGACTTATCAGCGGGTAACTGCAATGCGCCTGGCTCTATTCGATTTGGACAACACCCTTCTGGGCGGCGACAGCGATCACGCCTGGGGCGACTACCTGTGCGAACGCGGCTTCCTCGACCCGGTCGCCTACAAGGCGCGCAACGACGAGTTCTACCAGGACTACCTGGCCGGCAAACTGGATAACGCCGCGTACCTGAACTTCTGTCTGGAGATCCTGGGTCGCACCGAAATGGCCGTGCTCGAGCAATGGCACAACGATTACATGCGCGACTGCATCGAGCCGATCATGCTGCCCAAGGCGCTTGAACTGCTGAAAAAGCATCGTGATGCCGGCGACAAACTGGTGATCATCACCGCCACCAACCGCTTCGTCACCGCGCCGATCGCCGTGCGCCTGGGTGTCGAGACGCTGATCGCCACCGAATGCGAGATGGTCGACGGGCGCTACACCGGGCGCAGCACCGACGTGCCGTGCTTCCGTGAGGGCAAGGTGACGCGGCTGAATCGCTGGCTGGAAGAAACCGGGTATTCGCTGGACGACAGCTATTTCTACAGCGACTCGATGAATGATCTGCCACTGCTGGAGCAGGTGGCGAACCCGGTGGCGGTGGACCCTGATCCGAACCTGCTGGCCGAGGCCGAAAAACGCGGCTGGCCGGTGATCAGCTTGCGCGGCTGAGATAACCCTCGCGGGCAAGCCCGCTCCCACCGTGGAATGCATTCTCCTGTGGGAGCGCTTGCCCGCGAAGCGGTCGACCCGGTTTCAAGCCTTATACAGGCTTGGCCCCCATCAACCCGGCAATCGCCACAAAGCAGACCAGGCCGAACAGCGCCAGGGTCAGGCTGAACCGACCCACGCCACCCGGCGCCTTGCGCAACCGGTTCAAGCGCACCAGCAACCAGAACCACGCCAGCGCCGCCACGGTGTAAAGCACGCTGGAGGCGAGAATCCACGTCTGCCCCAACGGCCAGCCCACCAGATGCACCATCCACCAGCCGGTGAACGGCATGCTCAGCAGTGCCAGCGCCATCAGCAGCCAGACGAACACCCGTGGCCGTTGCAAGGTGCGGCTGCCCGCCGTGGCATCACCGTTGCGCCTCGCGCGCCAGACCCAGAATCCCAGGCCCAGCGCACCGACCAGCAACACCACGGTTGCCACCACATGCGCCACTTTCAGGGCAGTTAACGTTTCCATCGCGCGTCTTCCTTAGGGCCTGCCCATCAGCGTAGCCGCTCAGCCGAGAAACAGCTGATAGGCCGGGTTGTCGCTTTCGTCCCAGTACGGGTAGCCGATTTCCTCAAGCGCCGCCGGCACCAGATGGCGCTCGTCGTGAGGCACTTGCAGGCCCGCCACGACCCGGCCATCCGCCGCGCCATGGTTGCGGTAATGAAACATCGAGATGTTCCAGCGTCCGCCGAGCTTGTTGAGGAAGTTGAACAGCGCGCCCGGCCGCTCCGGGAACTCGAAGCGCAGCACCACTTCATCGACCACCTGCGCCGCGCGCCCGCCCACCATATGGCGGATGTGCAGCTTGGCCAGTTCGTTGTCGGTCAGGTCGAGCACCGGGAAACCCTGCTCGGTCAGGCTCGCCAACAGCGCGCTGCGCGGGTCGTTGTCCGGGTGAGTCTGTACGCCAACGAAGATGTGCGCTTCGCTGCCGGTGTTGTAGCGGTAGTTGAATTCGGTGATCTGACGCTTGCCGATGGCCTCGCAGAACGCCTTGAAGCTGCCGGCCTGCTCGGGGATGGTCACGGCGATGATCGCCTCGCGGCCCTCGCCCAGCTCGGCGCGTTCGGCGACGTGGCGCAAGCGATCGAAGTTGACGTTGGCCCCGGAGTCGATGGCGACCAAGGTCTGGCCGCTGACGCCGCGCTGCTCGACGTACTTCTTGATCCCGGCCACGCCGAGGGCGCCAGCAGGTTCGGTGATCGAGCGAGTATCGTCGTAGATGTCCTTGATCGCCGCGCAGATTTCATCGGTGCTGACGGTGATCACCTCGTCGACGTAATCCTTACAGATGTCGAAGGTGTGCTGGCCGATCTGCGCCACGGCCACGCCGTCGGCGAAGATGCCCACGGTCGGCAGCACCACGCGCTCGCCCGCCGCCATCGCCGCTTGCAGACAGTTGGAGTCGTCCGGCTCGACGCCGATGACCTTGATGTCCGGGCGCAGGTATTTGACGTAGGCCGCGATGCCGGCGATCAAACCGCCGCCGCCGACCGGAACGAAGATCGCGTCCAGCGGCTGCGGGTGCTGGCGCAGAATCTCCATTGCCACCGTGCCCTGCCCGGCAATGGTGTGCGGATCATCGTAAGGGTGAATGTAGACGTAGCCCTTTTCGTCGACCAGTTTCAGCGAATAAGCCAGCGCCTCGGGGAACGAATCGCCGTGCAGCACCACTTTGCCGCCACGGGAGCGCACGCCTTCGACCTTGATCTCCGGGGTAGTCTTGGGCATCACGATGGTCGCTTTCACGCCCAGCACTTTCGCCGCCAGGGCCAGGCCCTGCGCATGGTTGCCCGCCGACGCGGTGACCACGCCACGGGCGCGCTCTTCGTCGCTCAACTGGGTCAGCTTGTTGTAGGCGCCGCGAATCTTGAACGAGAACACCGGCTGCAAGTCTTCGCGCTTGAGCCAAATATCGTTGCCCAGCCGCTCGGAGAGCTGGCGAGCGTTCTGCAACGGGGTTTCTACGGCAACGTCATAAACGCGCGAGGTGAGGATCTTCTTGACGTACTGTTCGAGCATCGGAAAGCATCACTGAGCGGGTTGGGCAGGGCCAAGGAGTCTAACCCGGCTTTTGTCCGGACGACCACACGATTACAGAGGTTTTAGCGACGCTTGAGGCTATAATGCCGGCCTTTCCGTTCTCACCTTGCCCGCTTCCGGAGCCCGCATGACCCAGGATCAACTCAAACAGGCCGTGGCCCAGGCCGCCGTGGACTTCATCCTGCCGAAACTCGACGACAAGAGCATCGTCGGTGTCGGCACCGGCTCCACCGCCAACTGTTTCATCGACGCCCTGGCCCAGCACAAGGGCGCATTCGACGGCGCGGTCGCCAGTTCCGAAGCCACGGCCGCGCGCCTCAAGGGCCACGGCATTCCGGTTTACGAGCTGAACACCGTGAGCAACCTGGAGTTCTACGTCGACGGCGCCGATGAAAGCGACGACCACCTGAACCTGATCAAGGGCGGCGGCGCGGCCCTGACACGCGAGAAGATCGTGGCGGCCGTGGCCGAAACCTTCATCTGCATCGCCGACGCCAGCAAACTGGTGCCGGTGCTGGGCGCGTTCCCGCTGCCGGTGGAAGTGATCCCGATGGCCCGCAGCCATGTCGCCCGCCAACTGGTCAAACTCGGCGGCGACCCGGTCTACCGCGAAGGCGTGCTGACCGACAACGGCAACATCATCCTCGACGTACACAACCTGCAGATCACCAACCCGGTGGAACTGGAAGCGCAGATCAACGCCATCGTCGGCGTGGTCACCAACGGCCTGTTCGCCGCGCGCCCGGCGGATCTGCTGCTGCTCGGCACCCCTGAAGGCGTGAAGACCCTGACTGCCGAATAAGCGCAACGACCGGTGGGAGCGGGCAAGCCCGCTCCCACCCAGGTTTTAGTGGTGTTGGTCAGTTCTGCACTGGCTTGCGGAAGACGTAGAACAGGTTCGGCTCGCTCACCAGATACAGCGCGCCCTCGTCATCCATCGCAATGCCCTCCGCCTGCGGCACGGTTTTCTTCAGGCCCTGCCGGCCACCGCTCAGGGACATGGTGCTCAACGGGCGCCCGTCCACATCCAGCTCCAGAATCAGCCGTGACTCGTCGGACAGCGCCAGCAGGTGGCCGCTGCGCTCGTCGTATTGCAGGCTCGACAGATCACGCACGAACATCCCGGCGTCGCGCTTGGGATTGTTGATCACATGCACCGCGTAGGACTTTTCCGGATTGAAGTGCGGAAATCCATGCACCTCGTAGATCAGCATCGGGTCACGCTCCTTGGCGACAAACAGACGCTTGCCCACCGAGTCATACGCCAGCCCCTCGAAACCCTTGTTGCCGCTCATGTGTACACCGAGGGTCATTTGCTCGGCATCCGCCGCATCGAGGAAAGTGGTGTCGGCCTCCACATGGATTTTGATCAAGCGTTGCTGGCGCTCGTCGGTGATCACGTAGGTGTCGGCGCTGATGAACTCCACCGCCTCCGGATCACCGAAGCCGATCAGCGCGATCCGGCGCAGGATCTTGCCTTCAAGAGAAAGCTCAATCAGCTCGGCATTCTTGTTGGTCACGGTGAACAGGCTTTTGCGCACCGGATCGTAGGTCAGCGCCGAAACATCATCGTCCAGCCCGTCGATCACATGCGCCTCGATCTCCACCCGATACTGGTCCAGGCCAATGGCCTCGCTGCTCAACGGCTGCCACAGGGTATGCAGATTGAACCAGGCGCGCTCGAACAGGCGCAGGTATTGGCCGATCGCGATCAACACGATCAGGGCAATCACCGAAAGGATGACAAACAAGGGTTTGGGGCGGGTAAATCGGCGCATTCAGGCAGGCTCGGCATCAAAACAGGCGGATGAAATATCACGCCTGTCTGAACTGAAGCTTAATGGCCACTTGCCGCGATCTACAACTGCACAATTGCGTAAGGGTTGCAGGAGCGATCAGCGCTGCTTTTCGAAGCGGTAGAACAGGTTCGGCTCACTGACCATGTACAGCGTGCCGGCTTCATCCATGGTCACGCCTTCGGCACGGGGGATGGTGTTCTTCAGGCCGTTGAAACCGCCGAGCAGGGTCATGAAGCTGACTTGCTCGCCCTTCTCGTCCAGCTCCAGCAACAGGTGGGAATCGGCGGAAAGCACCAGGGTGTGGCCGGTGCGCGGATCGATCGCCAGGGCCGAGAGGTTGCGGATGTCCAGTTCGTCGCTGTCGAGTTTGCGCTTGTCGCCGGTGAGGGTCTGGCTGCCATCGCTTTTCCAGGTGAACAGCGCGGGCGGACGCTCCTCACCCAACAGCAGTTGCTGATTGCGCTTGTCCCAGGCGACCGCCTCAAAGGCCTTGTTCTGGTTTTTCGACGGGCCGAGGTCGTATTTCGGGAAGTCGGCGACGTTCAGTTCACGGGTATTGGCGTCAACCTTGACGATCGTCAGCAGGTGTTCACGCTCATCGACGATCGCCATCAGGCCGTTTTCCATCACCGTCACGCCTTCCGGATTGCTCCAGCCCACCAGCGGCATCTTGCGCAGCACATCGCCCTGCAGGGTCAGTTCGACCAGGAACGGATTCTTGCCCATCACCGAGAACAGGGTTTTGGTCTGCGGGTTATAGGACAGGTCCGAGGCCTCGTCCTTTTCCATGCCCGGCAGCAGCTTGGCGTCGATCACGGCCCGATAATCCGGCAGCCAGACACTTTCGCTGCGCTCGGCGGGGCTTTCGAAGCGCTCCAGCACCCACAGCACGCCACGGTCATCCCAATGCATGACGAACGCCAGGCCATACACAGCAGCGGCCACCAGCAACAGCCAGGAATACCAGCGCATGGCGAAGCGCGAACGACGGGAGGTTTTGAGCTGAGTTTGAGATGACATCAAGGGACGCGTTCCGAAAATTCAGGCTATGGGTAATAGCACAAAGAGGCCGGCTCAGACGCCAGAATTGCGGAAATTATCCAGACAGGATGTGAAAAAAACGGCAAATGGCGGGATTGCCGTGTGTTGCCAACAACCAAATTGGGAGCGAGCAAGCCCGCTCCCACAGTTTGCCGTGCTGCGCTTAGCGCACGCTGCTGGTGAAGCGGCTGGCGCCCGGCAGTTCCAGCACGATGTCATCGCCGACATTCAGCGGACCGACGCCCACCGGCGTGCCGGTGAGGATCACATCGCCGGCCTGCAGCGAGAAGCAGCCGGCCATGTGCTGGATCATCGGCACGATCGGGTTGAGCATCGCGCTGCTGTTGCCGTCCTGGCGCACTTCGCCGTTGATGGTCAGGCGAATGCCAATGTCAGTCAGGTCGGCAAAGGTGCTGGCGGCCACGAACGGTGCAATGACCGCTGCGCCGTCGAAGGACTTGGCGATTTCCCACGGCAAGCCCTTGGACTTGAGCTCGGCCTGTTTGTCGCGAAGGGTCAGGTCCAGCGCCGGGGCGAAACCGGAGATGGCGTCCAGCACTTCTTCGACGCTTGGCCTGGTCGACAGCGGCTTGCCGATCAACACGGCGATTTCCGCCTCGTAATGCACCGAGCCACGCTCGGTCGGAATGCTGAAACCGCCTTCCAGCGGCACCACACAACTGCCGGGCTTGATGAACAGCAGCGGCTCGGTAGGGACCGGGTTGTCCAGTTCCTTCGCGTGTTCGGCGTAATTGCGCCCGATGCACACCACTTTCCCCAGCGGAAAGTGAATTCGCGTGCCGTCGACATACTGGTGCTGATAGCTCATTTACCGACTCCTGCCTTCATTGATTCATCAGGGATTGCAGATCAAACCGCGAAGATTTTGCCCGGGTTCATGATGCCGTTCGGGTCGAACACCGCCTTTACGGCTTTCATGTACTCGATTTCCACCGGCGAGCGGCTGTAGGTCAAGTAATCGCGCTTGGTCATGCCCACGCCATGTTCGGCGGAGATCGAACCGTTGTACTTCTCGACGGTTTCGAACACCCACTTGTTGACGGTGGCGCACTTGGCGAAAAACTCGTCCTTGCTCAGGTTGTCCGGCTTGAGGATGTTCAGGTGCAGGTTGCCGTCGCCGATGTGGCCGAACCAGACAATTTCGAAATCCGGGTAGTGTTTGCCGACGATCGCGTCGATTTCCTGGAGGAACGCCGGGACTTTCGAGATGGTGACCGAAATGTCGTTCTTGTACGGCGTCCAGTGGGAGATGGTTTCGGAGATGTATTCGCGCAGCTTCCACAGGTTCTGCAACTGGGTTTCGCTCTGGCTCATCACGCCGTCCAGCACCCAGCCCTGCTCGACACAATGCTCGAACGTCTCGAGGGCGCTGTTGGCCACCTCTTCGGTGGTCGCTTCGAACTCCAGCAACGCGTAGAACGGGCAATCGGTTTCGAATGGCGCCGGCACGTCACCACGACCCAGCACCTTGGCCAGGGCCTTGTCGGAGAAGAATTCAAACGCGGTCAGGTCGAGCCGGCCCTGGAAGGCGTGCAGCACCGGCATGATCGAGTCGAAATCCTGGGTGCCGAGCACCATCGCCGTAAGGTTTTTCGGCGCGCGGTCCAGGCGCATGGTGGCCTCGACCACAAAACCCAGGGTGCCCTCGGCGCCGATGAACAGCTGGCGCAGGTCATAACCGGTGGCGTTCTTGATCAGGTCCTTGTTCAGCTCCAGCACATCACCCTTGCCGGTGACGACCTTCATGCCCGCGACCCAGTTGCGGGTCATGCCGTAGCGAATGACCTTGATCCCGCCGGCATTGGTGCCGATATTGCCGCCAATCTGACTGGAACCGGCCGAAGCGAAGTCCACCGGATAGTAGAGGTCATGTTCTTCGGCGGCATTCTGCAATTGTTCGGTGACCACGCCCGGCTGACAGACGGCGGTGCGGTCGGTGAGGTTCACGTCGAGAATCTGGTTCATGTAGTCGAACGACACCACCACTTCACCATTGGCCGCCACCGCGGCGGCGGACAACCCGGTGCGCCCGCCGGACGGCACCAGCGCGACCTTGTGCGTGTTGGCCCAGCGCACAATGGCCTGCACCTGCTCGATGCTCTTGGGGAACACGATGGCGCTCGGCGCCGGGGCGAAGTGCTTGGTCCAGTCCTTGCCGTACGCATTCAGGGAGTCGGCATCGGTCAATACTTTGCCAGGCTCAACCAGGGTCTTCAGTTCATCAATCAGGGCAGGACTGGTCATCGACAGAACTCTCGAACAATTCATGGTCATCCTGAAGACGCTTCACGTCGCAGGAATGAGTGTTTAGCGGGGTGGCTATGCTAGCATACCGACCCCGCAGGACAGTGCCCAAGGCCTGATCTGCGGCGACGGCTTTCCTGCCGTGCGGGTCAGCTCCGGGCTGCGCCCTTCCCTGCCATTTTTCTCCGGGATACAGGTTTACGCAGATGAGCAAGACTTCTCTCGATAAGAGCAAGATCAAGTTCCTTCTTCTCGAAGGCGTCCACCAATCGGCTGTCGACGTCCTCAAGGCGGCGGGCTACACCAGCATCGAGTACCTCACAGGTTCCCTGCCGGAAGCCCAGCTCAAGGAAAAGATCGCTGACGCTCACTTCATCGGCATTCGTTCGCGCACCCAACTGACCGAAGAGATCTTCGATCACGCGAAGAAGCTGGTAGCTGTCGGCTGTTTCTGCATCGGCACCAACCAGGTTGACCTGGAAGCGGCCCGCGAGCGCGGCATCGCCGTGTTCAACGCGCCGTACTCCAACACCCGCTCCGTGGCGGAACTGGTACTGGCCGAAGCGATCCTGCTGCTGCGCGGCATCCCCGAGAAAAACGCTTCCTGCCACCGTGGCGGCTGGATCAAGAGCGCGGCGAACTCCTTCGAGATCCGTGGCAAGAAGCTGGGCATCGTCGGCTACGGCTCGATCGGCACCCAACTGTCGGTCCTGGCCGAAGGCCTGGGCATGCAGGTGTTCTTCTACGACACCGTGACCAAGCTGCCGCTGGGCAACGCGACCCAGGTCGGCAACCTGCACGAACTGCTGGGCATGTCCGACATCGTCACCCTGCACGTTCCTGAAACCGCCGCGACCCAGTGGATGATCGGCGAGAAGGAAATCCGCGCCATCAAGAAGGGCGGTATCCTGATCAACGCCGCGCGCGGCACCGTGGTCGAGCTGGATCACCTGGCCGCCGCGATCAAGGACAAGCACCTGATCGGCGCCGCCATCGACGTGTTCCCGGTGGAGCCACGCTCCAACGACGAAGAGTTCGAAAGCCCGCTGCGTGGCCTGGACAACGTCATCCTGACCCCGCACATCGGTGGCTCGACCGCCGAAGCGCAAGCCAACATCGGTCTGGAAGTGGCGGAAAAACTGGTCAAGTACAGCGACAACGGTACATCGGTATCGTCCGTGAACTTCCCCGAAGTGGCCCTGCCAGCTCACCCTGGCAAGCACCGCCTGCTGCACATCCACGAGAACATCCCGGGTGTGATGAGCGAGATCAACAAGGTCTTCGCCGAAAACGGCATCAACATTTCCGGTCAGTTCCTGCAGACCAACGACAAAGTCGGCTACGTCGTGATCGACGTCGACGCCGAATACTCGGAGCTGGCGCAAGAGAAGCTGCAACACGTCAACGGCACCATCCGTAGCCGCGTGCTGTTCTGATCGCGTCCTGAGCTGCAAAAAAAGGGAGCCTTCGGGCTCCCTTTTTCATGCCTGTGGAAAAGTCATTCCACGTTGACGGTGATCTTCTTCGAAACGATCGGCGGATCGAACGCCATGTGGCCGCTGTCACCCAGTTCCAGTTGCAGGGTGTGCTTGCCCGGGGCCAGTTTGATCTCAGCCTGGGTCTGCGCCTTGCCGAAGTGCATGTGGTTGGCGTCGGTCGGGACGACCGAGCCGGCCGGGACGATGTCCTTGGCATCGATCAGCAGGTGATGGTGACCGGTGTTCTTGGTGACATCACCGGCCGGGGCCAGCGCGATGTCCTTGACACCGAACTTGACGGTGAACGTCTGCGAAACGGTCGCCCCGTCCTCGGGAGAAACGATGAACACTTCTGCACCTTTCGGCGCCGGGGTTGCCGCACTCGCCAGCACCGAAACACCCATCAGCACACCAGCCAACGCTGCACGTGACATAAAGCTTTTCATTTTCTTCTCCAGTTTTTCCGTAAAATCCGCACGGTCATGACAACTTCATGACCATTCGTTGTCGAAGGCACTCGACAACCATAGCAAAGCGAGCCTGAACAGCAGGCCGCGACAATGATTTCAAAGGAGTGACCATGCGTTTTCTGCCTGGCCTGATCTGCCTGCTTCCCCTTCTGAGCCCGCTGGCTCATGCCGAACTGATTGATGACGTCAACGACCGTGGCGAGTTGCGCATAGCCCTTGAGGCTAATACACCGCCCTTCAATTTCAAGGAAGGCGACACGCTCACGGGGTTCGAGGTCGAGCTGGGTCAGCTGTTGGCCCAGGAGCTGGATGTGCGCGCCGACTTTATCGTCACCGACGCCAGTGATCTGCTCCAGGGCGTTGAAAGCGGCAAGTACGACGTCGCGCTCAACCACATAGCACTGACACCGGAACTCAAGGATCGTTTCGACTTCAGCGAGCCCTACAGCCACGTCGATGCGCAATGGCTGGCAAAAAAGGATGAGCAGCCACGGCCGCTGGTGCTGGTACAGGCGCTGACCGAAGAAAAACCCAAGGAGGGGCCGCCGGTGGAGCTGGCGATTCCGTTCCAGAAGGGCAATCCGGCGTTTCACGCCAGCCTGGAGAACGCGCTGCAGCGGATCAAGGCGGATGGGCGATTGGAGGCGTTGTCGAAGAAGTGGTTGAAACCTTAGAAGCCCCCTTTCCCTTCGGGAGAGGGCTGGAGTGAGGGCGAAGATTCCGGATCAGTGCAACATTTCCAGAGCCACCGCAGCCTCAGCCAATTCAAGCTCGCTGAAAACCTGCACGCCATGGCGCTTGAGCAACGCGGCGGTAACGCCCTCGCCACTCACCTTCACCCCACTGAACGTCCCGTCATAGGTCAACAGATTCCCGCACGAAGGGCTGTTGGCCTTGAGCACCGCCACCCGAATCCCGTGCTTTTGCACCAGCGCCAGCGCCTGCCGCGCACCGTCCAGAAACTGCGCACTGACATCTTCGCCCTCGGTGGTCATCACCGACGCCAGGCCATCAAGCACTTCCCCGCCCTGCCCGCCGGGAATCTCTGCTGCCGCCCGTGGCGTCGGCAGACCGCCGGCAACCTCCGGACACAGCGGCACTACCCGGCCTTCGCTGATCCACTGTTCCAGCCGATCGAACGGCCCGCTGGCGCCACCGTCGTAACGCACGCGATGGCCCAGCAGGCAGCGGCTGACGAGGATTTTTTCCATCTCAGAATGGCTCGTTGCCACGACGGCGGAACCAGCCGGTCAGCGACAGGCGCTCACGATTGGCCGGCAGGACTTCGTGAGGCACTTCGCCGGAGAGGAACACCACCAGACAACCGCCGGTAGGCTGCACGTCATAGGCCCGATCCTCGTCGAGGTACATGCGCAACTGACCGCCATCCTCCGGCAACCAGCCGTCGTTGAGGTAGATCACCGCCGACACCATGCGCCGGTCATCGTCGCGGAAACGGTCGACGTGCCGCCGATAGAACGCCCCCGGCGGGTACAGGGCGAAATGGCATTCGAAGTCTTCCAGCCCGAGAAACAACCCGCGATTGAGGGCCTCGCGCAAGCCGTCCATCAGGCCCAGGTAGCGGTCACTGGCTGCGGATTCGCCCGGTTCGATCCACTGGATATGGTCACCCCGAATCCCCTCGCGAATCTCCGAGGCCGGCCCGCGCCCGACCGCCGCCGGTGCCAGTTCGCCTTCGGCCGAACGCTTGCGGCACTCGGCCGCCAGCGCGCGGGTCAAATCCGCAGGCAGGAAAATGTTCTGCTGCGACCAGCCGCGCTCGGCCAGGTCGTCGACGATACGTAACAGCAGCGGGTGATCTGAGGATATTTGCATGGCGCGCATAGTATGCCTGCGGCAAGAAATCCGACAGAGCCACGCGGCGGCTTGATACGAATTCTCGACAAGTCCTGGCACCGCACGGAGAATAGTCCGCTGCTGACAGGAGTCCCTATGCGCCGTTTGCTTTTTTCACTGCTGATGTTCTGCGTTTTGCCCGCCTGGGCGGACAACCACGACCAGTTGTACAAGGTCGCCGGTTGGCCAGAACAACGCGCGCATTTCAACGACGCCCTGACCGCCGCTCAGCAGCGCTACCAGAGCAGTCTGCCGCCAGCGGTGTTCCAGGCCCTGGTGAGCAACAGCAACCAGCGCTTCGCCCCACAGGCCATGGACCAGCGCGCCGAAGCGCAACTGCGCAAGAACCTCGCCGACCCGAAACCGGCCCTGTCCTTTTTCCAGACCCCGCTGGGCAAGAAAATCGTCGCCGCCGAATTGCTGGCGACCCGTCGCGATCAGTTGGCGAAAAACGCCAAGGGCCTGCCGAAGATGCCGGCCAGCGACAGTCGCCTGCTGATTATCGGTCACCTCGCCCAGGCCCTGCCCGCCCGCGAAGCCGGCGCCGAGGTCAGCCTGGCGATTGCCGGAGTGGCGGCGGACAGCCTGAGCTCGATGATCCCCGGCCTGCTCGGCGGCGGTCAGGCCCAGGGCATGTTGAATGGGCAACGCCAGCGCCTGATGGATCAGATCGGCGCCGACCTGAACAACACGCTGCTCTACGTCTATCGCGATCTGTCGGATGAAGAGCTGGAAGAGTTCGCAACCTTCGCCGAGTCCACCGAAGGCAAGGCCTACTATCAAGCCGCCTTGGCGGCGATCCGGGCGGGACTGGCGGTGGGGCAAAGCACCTCGAACCTCAGCCGGTAATGGCTTGGGCCGGCCCGCAAAACCCTACACATTCCGCCCTTTGATCCGCTTGGTCAGAAACTCGAAATACTCCCGGCGCATATCCGCCGTCTCATTCGCCAGATGATGCCGCGCGTCCGCCAACAACAGGATTTGCGGTCGGTCGAACTTCCACTTCAACACCTGCAGGTTGTGCTGCCAGTCCACCGTCATGTCCGCCTGCCCCTGAATCACCAAGGGCCGGCGCGAACTTTTTTTCGCGTGTTCCACCCGGATGATCCAGCGACTCAACGCGCCGACCCAGCGCGTCGGCAAACGCTGCGGCTGCAACGGATCGGCCTGCAGGAACGGCAGGAAGTCCGGGTCATTGGAGTTTTCGCTGAAGCGCCGGGCGATGCCCCGGACGAAGGGTCGCAGCAGGTAATAGCTCAACTGCGACCAGCCCCAGGCGCGCGGACGCACCAGCGGCGCGAAGAGGATCAGTTGCCCCTGGGCCGGACTGTTCTCGCCATGGTTGAGCACATGATCGACCACGATCGCCCCGCCCGTGCTTTGCCCGCACAGATGCCACGGTTGTGGCAGGGCAATCGAGCGCGCTTCGGCGAACAACGCCTGCAGGGTGTCCTGGTATTCGGAGAAGTCGCGGATGCTCGCCCGCTCGCCACTCGACAGACCATGCCCCGGCAAGTCACAGGCAATCACCGCAAACCCCTGATCCAGCGCCCACTCGATCACATGCCGATAGAGCCCGGTGTGGTCATAGAAACCATGCAACAGAAACAGCGTCGCCTTGACCGTTTCCGGCCACCAGCAGTGGCTGACCAGCTCATAACCGTCGACCTCGAAACGGCCCATGCCACGCCACATGTCCCGACCGGGAAAGTCGGTCTGGTAAAAGCGCTGATACGCCTTCGCCTCGTCCGACAACGGCTGCCACTCGGCCAAAGGCTTGAGGCTGGCGCGTAAATGATCGGGATCGAAAGTGGCGGACATGGGCATTTCCAGAACGGTGAACAGACTTTATCGGCCTGCGATATTCATCTGTCGCGGCAAGCATGGCAAGCTAGCGCGCTCTCGAGGATCGAAAACCATGCGTCCGCCCTACCGCACCGCGCTGTTCGCCAGCCTGCTCGCCATCGTGTGCGTCGGCGTGCTGTGGGCGGCATACGACTGGTTCCAGGGCCGTTATCTGCGGGCGTTCAGCGAACACACGGCGGTGTTTTCCGGCGATCCGTTGCGCCTGCCCGACGACCTCGCCGGCCCCGGCAACATCCGTCTGGTGCATTTCTGGGACCCGGCCTGTCCGTGCAACGTCGGCAATCAACAGCACCTGAGCGAAATGGTCGAGCAGTTCGGCCCCAAAGGGGTGGAGTTCTTCGCCGTACAGAAACCCGGCAGCCACGGCCAACTCCCCGCCACCCTCGGCACGCTCAAGACCATCGCGATCCTGCCCGGTGCCGAACAAGTCCCCGCCAGCCCCGCTGTGGCAATCTGGGACCGCAGCGGCAAACTCGCGTACTTCGGCCCCTACAGCGAAGGCCTGACCTGCAATTCCAGCAACAGTTTTATCGAACCGATCCTGCATGCATTGAGTGAGGATCGGCCGGTGAATGCCACGCATACGCTGGCGGTGGGTTGCTATTGCCCTTGGCCCGTGGACACGAAGTAAGGCATTCCGGACATTTCGAGGACGGCGATGCGCGGCACACAGGGTCTGTGCTAATTGTTTGCAGCCCGCACGGGCGGCATCCCGCATGTACAAGGAGTCAACATGAAGCGCGTGTTCACCGTTCTGGCCTTGCTCATCGTTGTCCTGCTGGCCGCAGGCGGCTGGTACGTGTACAGCAAGCAACCCACGCGTCAGGGTCAAGTGGAGCTGCGCAATCTGCAAGGTTCGGTGATCGTGCGCTACGACGAGCGCGGGGTGCCGCATATCCGCGCCGAGAATGAGGCCGATCTGTATCGCGCCCTCGGTTATGTGCATGCCCAGGATCGGCTGTTCCAGATGGAAGCCATGCGCCGTCTGGCCCGTGGCGAACTGGCCGAAGTGCTCGGGCCGAAGCTGCTCGACACCGACAAACTGTTCCGCAGCCTGCGCATCCGCGAGCGCGCCGCCAGTTATGTCGCCAGCCTCGACAAGCAGTCGCCCGCGTGGAAGGCCCTGCAAGCCTATCTGGATGGCATCAACCAGTATCAGGACAGTCACCCCGCGCCCGTGGAGTTCGACGTGCTGGGCATCCCCAAGCGACCGTTCACTGCCGAGGACAGCATCAGCGTCGCCGGGTACATGGCCTACAGCTTCGCCGCTGCGTTTCGCACCGAGCCGCTGCTGACCTACGTGCGCGATCAACTGGGTGCCGATTACCTCAACGTCTTCGACCTCGACTGGCAGCCCAAGGGCGTGCTCGCGAAAAAATCGAACAGCTCGACGCTGGCGCTCGCCGCCAGCGACTGGAAAGACCTCACCGCCCTCGCCCGCCTCAGTGAACAGGCGCTGATCGAAAACGGCCTGCCGCAGTTCGAAGGCAGCAACGCCTGGGTGATTGCCGGCAACCGCAGCCAGAGCGGCAAACCGCTGCTGGCCGGTGACCCGCACATCCGCTTCTCGGTGCCGTCGGTATGGTACGAGGCGCAGCTGTCGGCGCCGGGATTCGAGTTGTACGGCCATCATCAGGCGCTGGTGCCGTTCGCGTTCCTTGGCCACAACCTGGATTTCGGCTGGAGCCTGACGATGTTCCAGAACGATGACCTGGACCTGATCGCCGAGAAGGTCAATCCGGACAACCCGAATCAGGTCTGGTATCGCGGCCAGTGGACCGACCTGATCAGCACCCAGCAGCAGATCGCGGTGAAGGGCCAGGCGCCGGTGACCATCACCCTGCGTCAGTCGCCCCACGGGCCGATCGTCAACGCTGCCCTCGGCAGCGCCGCCGGCAAAACGCCGATTGCGATGTGGTGGGCGTTCCTCGAAACGCCGAACCCGATCCTCGACGGCTTCTACCAGCTCAACCGCGCCGACACCCTGGCCAAGGCCCGCGCCGCAGCGGCCAAGGTGCAGGCACCGGGGCTGAACATTGTCTACGCCAACGCCAAGGGTGATATCGCCTGGTGGGCTTCGGCGCTGCTGCCCAAACGCCCGGCCGGGGTGAAGCCGGGTTTCATTCTCGACGGCAGCGGCAATCAGGCGGACAAGGACGGCTACTTCCCGTTCAGCGCCAACCCGCAGGAAGAAAACCCGGCGCGCGGCTATATCGTCTCGGCCAACTTCCAGCCGGTGTCGCCGACCGGCATGGAGATTCCCGGCTACTACAACCTCGCCGACCGTGGTCAGCAGCTCAATCGCCAGCTCTCGGACAAAAGCGTGAAGTGGACCAACGAGGCCAACCAAAAGCTGCAACTGGGCACCACCACCGCGTACGGCCCGCGCCTGCTGGCGCCGCTGCTGCCGGTGCTGCGTGAAGTGGTCGGTAATCCGGCGGAGCAAAAACTGGTCGAACAACTGGCGCAATGGCAAGGCGACTACCCGCTGGATTCGGTCAGCGCAACGCTGTTCAACCAGTTCCTCTACGACCTGGCCGACGCCGCGATGCGCGACGAGCTGGGCAATGATTTCTTCGACACGCTGCTGTCGACCCGAGTGATCGATGCGGCCCTGCCGCGCCTGGCCGCCAACGCTGACTCACCGTGGTGGGACAACCGCAACACGCCGGCCAAAGAGACCCGCGCCGACACCGTGCGCGCCGCGTGGCAGGCGAGCATGGCGCACCTGAAACAGACCCTCGGCGACGACGTCTCCGGCTGGCAGTGGGGCAAGGCGCACACCCTGACCCACGGTCATCCGCTGGGCCAGCAGAAGCCGCTGGATCGCATTTTCAACGTCGGTCCTTTCGCGGCGCCCGGTTCCCATGAAGTGCCGAACAACCTCTCGGCGAAGATCGGCCCGGCGCCGTGGCCGGTGACTTATGGTCCTTCGACCCGACGCCTGATCGACTTCGCCGACCCCGCCCACAGCCTGACCATCAACCCGGTCGGCCAGAGCGGCGTGCCGTTCGACAGCCACTATGACGATCAGGCCGAAGCGTATGTGGACGGGATCTATGTGCAGGCGCATTTCAACGATGAAGAGGTGACGGCGAATACGCGCAGTACCCTGAAATTGCTGCCAAAGCGGACCGAGCCTTGAAAACTCCTCGCCCTCGGGGAGAGAGCCAGGGTGAGGGTCAAACCATCACCGCGAAATTCGTCCGGAACTGCTGCGGCGTCACCCCCAACCGACGGTTGAACACACTGCGCATATGTTGCGCATCACGAAACCCGCACTGATACGCCACGGTCTTCAACGGCGCCGTGGTGCTTTCCAGCATCACCCGTGCCGCGTCCACCCGCGCCCGCTCGACGAACTCCGCCGGAGTGACTTTGGCCTCGCGGGCGAACACCCGGGAGAAATTGCGCGCACTCATGTTGGCGGCTTTCGCCAGGTCGGCAATGGTCAGATCGCCCGTGAGATTGGCCAGCACGTACAACTGCACCATCGCCACTGCCGAGGTGGGTTCGGCATGGGGTGTGAGGAACGGGCTGAATTGCGACTGCCCGCCGGAGCGCTGGGTGAACACCACCAGCCGCTTGGCCACGCTCAGCGCTACTTCGGCGCCGTGATCGCGGGCCAGCAGGTACAGCGACAGATCGATCCCCGCCGTCACCCCCGCCGAGGTGTAGAGCGCGCCATCCTCGACGTACAAGCGATCCGCATCGACCCGGCTCGACGGGCACAACTGCGCCAGCGCATCGGCATCGTTCCAGTGAGTGGTGACCGTGCGCCCGTCCAGCAGCCCGGCGCGGGCGAGCATGAAGGCGCCGTTGCAGATCGACCCAAAGCGTTGCGCCGCCGTGCAGGCATCCCGCAGCCAACGATTGAACGCCTGACCGAAGTCCATGAACGGCAACTGCGGGCCGCCCGCCACCAAGAGCAAGTCATAGGCCTCCAGCGCTGCGCTGAAATGCCGATGGGCGTTCAGCGTCAGGCCGTTGGAGCAAGGCATCGGCCCGTGTTCGACCCCGATCACTTCGAGCCGGTAATGATCCTCTGGCGCGAGGAAGCGATTGGCCTCGGCGAACACATCCAGAGGGCCGCTGACATCCAGCGATTGCACGCCGGGAAACACCACGATCGCGACGGTTCTGTGCATGGCGGTTAAGGTCTCCTGGGCACCTGTGGCGATCAACCCTAGCGAAACACACGGCCAGAAGCCAACTGGCACGATTTGCAGGCTGATTGGCAAGGATCGCAGCCATGGCCCGATTGTCCGGTTCAACCCTCGGGAACAGACTTTCCCCAGCAGCGCCACGACGGCGCTTTCGACGAGGAAAGCCCCCATGAGCACCACCATTGCCGGCATCAAAATCCCCGACAGCGCGCTGGCCCGGGCCACCACCGAGTACATCCGCGACATCGAGTCCGACCTGCTCTACCACCACTCGCGCCGGGTATTCCTGTTTGGTGCGCTGAGCGGTGAACGCCAGCAACTGACCTACGACCCGGAGTTGCTGTACGTCGGCGCGATGTTCCACGACCTCGGTCTGGTCGAAGGTCACCGCAGCGCCGACGAACGTTTCGAAGTGGATGGCGCCAACGCAGCGGCAGCGTTTCTCAAGCCTTATGGTCTGAGCGATGACGACATCGAACAGGTCTGGCTGTCGATTGCCCTGCACACCACGCCGGGGGTGCCGAAGCATTTGCGTCCGACCGTGGCGCTGGTGACGGCGGGCGTCGAGATGGATGTGCTGGGCATGGATTACGCGGCGTTCAGCACCGTGCAGCGCGAAGCGGTGGTGCATGCGCATCCACGGGGCGAGGGATTCAAGGAGTGCATCATCTGCGCGTTCGCCGACGGTTTGCGCCATCGCCCGCAGACGACCTTCGGCAATGTGAAGACCGATGTGCTGAAAGATCAGGAGCCGGGATTCAAGCCGATGAACTTCGTCGAGGTCATCCGCCAATCGCCGTGGGTTTCCTGATCGGGCATAAAAAAACCTCGCGGCCGTAACCGGTCGCGAGGTTTTTTGTAGCGGGAGGCTTAAGCCGCTTCCGGCGTCGGCGCCCGGCGCACGTCCGGTTGCTTCCACGAGTCGGCAGCGCTTTCTTCGATGGCCTGCTGGATCGCCTTGCGGCGTGCTTCTTCGGCGCGACGGCTGAAGAACCAGACCAGGAACGTCACCAGCGACACCGCCAGCAGAATCAGACTCGCCACGGCGTTGATCTCAGGCTTCACGCCCAGGCGCACCGCCGAGAACACTTCCATCGGCAGGGTCGTCGACCCCGGCCCGGAAACGAAACTCGCCAGTACCAGATCATCCAGCGACAGGGCGAACGACATCATGCCGCCTGCCGCCAGCGACGGCGCGATCATCGGAATGGTGATCAGGATGAACACCTTCCACGGCCGCGCACCCAGATCCATCGCCGCTTCTTCGATCGACAGGTCCAGCTCACGCAGGCGCGCCGACACCACCACCGCCACATACGCGGCACAGAACGTGGTGTGGGCGATCCAGATGGTGACGATGCCACGCTCCTGCGGCCAGCCGATCATCTGCGCCATGGCCACGAACAGCAGCAACAGCGACAGACCGGTGATCACTTCCGGCATCACCAGCGGCGCAGTGACCAGGCCACCGAACAGCGTGCGGCCCTTGAAGCGGGTGATGCGGGTCAGCACGAACGCCGCCAGCGTACCCAGCGCCACCGCCGCGACGGCGGTGTAGCAGGCGATCTCCAGCGAACGCACCACCGAGCCCATCAGTTGCGTGTTGTCGAGCAGGCCGACGTACCACTTCACCGACCAGCCGCCCCACACCGTCACCAGTTTCGAGGCGTTGAACGAGTAGATCACCAGGATCAGCATCGGCAGGTAGATGAACAACAGGCCGAGCACCAGCATCAGGCTGGAGAAACGGAAGCGCTTCATTCTTTACCCTCCATTTCCTTGGCCTGACTGCGGTTGAACAGGATGATCGGCACGATCAGGATCGCCAGCATCACCACCGCCAGGGCGGACGCCACCGGCCAGTCACGGTTGTTGAAGAACTCTTGCCAGAGCACTTTACCGATCATCAGGGTTTCCGGGCCGCCGAGCAGTTCCGGAATCACGAACTCGCCCACCACCGGAATGAACACCAGCATGCAGCCGGCGATGATGCCGTTCTTGGACAGCGGAATGGTGATTTTCCAGAAGCTGTTGAAGGTACTCGAACCCAGGTCCGAAGCCGCCTCCAGCAGACTGTGGTCGTGCTTAACGAGGTTGGCGTACAGCGGCAGGATCATGAACGGCAGGTACGAATAGACGACGCCGATGTACACCGCCAGGTTGGTGTTGAGGATCTGCAGCGGCTCATCGATCAAGCCCATGCTCATCAGGAAACCGTTGAGCAGACCGTTGTTGCTGAGGATACCCATCCACGCATAGACGCGGATCAGGATCGCGGTCCAGGTCGGCATCATGATCAGCAGCACCAGCACCGTCTGCACTTCCTTGCGGGCGCTGGCGATGGCGTAGGCCATCGGATAGCCGATCAGCAGGCAGAGGATGGTGCTGAACAACGCCATCTTCAACGAGCCGAGATACGCGGCGATGTAGAGCTCGTCGTCGCCGAGCATCGCGTAGTTGCCCAGGTTCAGCAGCAGTTGCAGCTTCTGCTCGGCGTAGCTGTAGATCTCGGTGTACGGCGGGATGGCCACGTCGGCTTCGGCGAAGCTGATCTTCAGCACGATGAAGAACGGCAACATGAAGAACAGGAACAGCCAGATGAACGGAACCCCGATGACCAGTTGGCGGCCACCGGGAATTATTCGATTGAGGCGGCGTTTGAATTTGCGCATGTTCATGAGCGAAGTACCACGCCGCTGTCGTCTTCCCACCACACGTAGACCTGATCGCCCCAGGTCGGGCGTGCGCCACGGCGTTCGGCGTTGGCCACGAAGGACTGCACCAGTTTGCCGCTCGGCAATTCGACGTAGAACACCGAATGGCCGCCGAGGTAGGCGATGTCATGCACCTTGCCGCTCGACCAGTTGTATTCGCAGGTCGGCATGTCGGCGGTGACCAGCAATTTTTCCGGACGGATCGCGTAGGTCACGGACTTGTCCTGCACCGAAGTGCTGATGCCGTGGCCGACGTAGATCTGCCGGTCGAGGTCCTTGCAGGTGATGGTCGCGTGACCTTCGGCGTCGTCGATCACTTCGCCTTCGAAGATGTTCACGTTGCCGATGAACTCGCAGACCAGGCGGCTGGTCGGGGTTTCGTAGATATCGATCGGGCTGCCGATCTGGGCGATCCAGCCCAGGTGCATGATCGCGATGCGCTCGGCCATGGTCATGGCCTCTTCCTGGTCGTGGGTCACCATCACGCAGGTCACGCCGACGCGTTCGATGATTTCCACCAGCTCAAGCTGCATCTGCGAACGCAGTTTCTTGTCCAGTGCGCCCATCGGCTCGTCGAGCAGCAACAGCTTCGGCCGCTTGGCCAGCGAGCGCGCCAGCGCCACACGCTGACGCTGGCCGCCGGACAGTTGATGCGGCTTGCGCTTGGCGTACTGGCTCATCTGCACCAGCTTGAGCATCTCGGCCACGCGGGCGTCGATCTCGGCCTTGGGAATCTTGTCCTGTTGCAGGCCGAAGGCGATGTTCTGCGCCACGGTCATGTGCGGGAACAAGGCGTAGGACTGGAACATCATGTTGATCGGTCGCTCGTACGGCGGCATGTCGGTGATGTCGACGCCGTCGAGGAAAATGCGCCCCTCCGTGGGCCGTTCGAACCCGGCGAGCATACGCAGCAGGGTGGATTTGCCCGATCCCGAACCGCCGAGCAGGGCGAAGATTTCGCCTTTCTTGATTTCCAGGGACACATCGTCCACGGCAACCGTCTCGTCGAACTTCTTCGTGACCCGGTCGATTTTGACCAGCACCTGCTTAGGTGTCTGGTCGCCCTCGAGGGCTTTCTTATAGGCGCCGGAGGCAACTGCCATTTGCGAAACTCCCAGAAAAAAAGAGTGCAGTTCGCCCTACGCGGACGAACCCAGGATAGTTTGTGCCTTATTTGCCCGACTTGACCTTGGTCCAGCTGCGGGTCATCAAACGCTGAATGTTCGGTGGCAACTCGATCGACACATAGGTCTTGTCGAGTACGGCCTGCGGTGGGTAAACCGCCTCGTCGGTGCGGATGGACTGTTCCATCAGCTTGTCCGACCCAGGGTTAGGGTTGGCGTAACCGACGTAATCACTGACCTGGGCGATCACCTCAGGTTTCAGCAAATAGTTGATGAAGGCGTGGGCTTCCTTGACGTTGGCCGAGTCCTTGGGAATCGCCAGCATGTCGAACCACAGCGCGCCGCCCTCTTTCGGGATCGAGTAGGCGATGTTCACGCCTTTCTTGGCTTCCTCGGCGCGGTGCTTGGCCTGGAACATGTCGCCGGAGAAACCGATCGCCACGCAAATATCACCGTTGGCCAGGTCGCCGATGTATTTGGAGGAGTGGAAGTACGTCACGTAGGGACGCACCGCCAGCAACTTGTCAGTCGCTTTGGCGTAGTCCTTCGGATCGGTGCTGTTGGCGTTCAGGCCCATGTAGTTGAGCACGGTCGGCATCATTTCATCGGCCGAATCGAGGAACGCCACGCCGCAGCTGTGCAGCTTCTTGATGTTCTCCGGTTCGAACAGCACGCTCCAGGAGTCGATCTTGTCGATGCCCAGCACCGCCTTGACCTTGTCGACGTTGTAACCGATGCCGTTGGTGCCCCACAGATACGGCACGGCGTACAGGTTGCCCGGGTCGTTCTGCTCCAGGCGCTTGAGCAGCACCGGATCGAGATTCGAATAGTTGGTCAGCTGCGCCTTGTCCAGTTTCTGGAACGCGCCGGCCTTGATCTGCTTGCCGAGGAAGTGGTTCGACGGCACGACCACGTCGTAGCCGGTGCGCCCGGCCAGCAGCTTGCCTTCCAGGGTTTCGTTGGAGTCGAAGACGTCGTAGACCGGTTTGATGCCGGTCTCTTTCTGGAAATCGGCCAGGGTGGTCTCGCCGATGTAGTCCGACCAGTTATAAATATGCACAGTACCGGCGGCTTGGGCACCGACAGCGAACGTCAGGCCGGCGGCGGCCAGCAGGGCATTGCGCAAAGAAGAAAAAGTAGGCAAGTGGAGGTCCTCTAATTTAGTTGGGCCCAAGTTGCCCCGCGCTGCATGACAGCCATGGCTGCCCGGCAACAAAACCGGCGCGCAACTTACCCTCGAAAAACCGTTCCAGCAAAACTTTCTGTCATTTAATTGTCCCGCTGGCCGCCCTCGCGGTGACGATGGCCAGCGGTTGTTGCTTCAAACCGGCTTATTTACCGGATTTGATCTTGGTCCAGCTGCGAGTCAACTCACGCTGGGTCGCCGCCGGCAGATCGGCGATGGCATACAACTTGGCCTGCACGTCGGCTGGCGGGTAGATGCCTGGATCGCTGGTGATGTCTTTTTCCACCAGTGGCGTTGCAGCGGCGTTACCGTTCGGGAAACGCACGGCGTTGGTGATGCCGGCCATCACTTCAGGCTTCTGCAGGAAGGTCATGAACTTGTAGGCGCCTTCGACGTTCTCGGCATCCTTCGGAATGGCGACCATGTCAAAGAAGCTGCCCGCGCCTTCCTTCGGAATGGCGTAGCTGACTTTCACCTTGTCACCGGCCTCGGCGGCACGGGACTTGGCCTGCTGCACGTCACCCGAGTAGCCGACCGCTACGCAGATGTTGCCGTTGGCCAGGTCCGAGATGTACTTGGAGGAGTGGAAGTAGGTGATCGAAGGACGAATCTTGAGGAACAGTTCCTCGGCTTTCTTGATGTCGTCTTTCTTCTGGCTGTCGGTAGGCAGACCCAGGTAATGCAGGGCGACCGGGAGCATTTCGGTCGGCGAATCGAGGAAGCTCACGCCGCAGCCCTTGAGCTTGGCGATGTTTTCCGGCTTGAGCAGCACGTCCCAGGAATCGATGGTGTCGACGCCCAGCGCAGCCTTGACCTTCTCCGGGTTGTAGCCGATGCCGATCGAGCCCCACATGTACGGGAAGGCGTGCTTGTTGCCCGGGTCGCTGACCGATACGGCCTTGAGCAGGTCCTGGTTGAGGTTTTTCCAGTTAGGCAGCTTGGAGGTGTCCAGCTCCTGGTACACACCAGCCTTGATCTGCTTGGCCAGGAAGTTGTTCGACGGTACGACCACGTCGTAGCCGGACTTGCCTGCCAGCAGTTTGGCTTCCAGGGTTTCGTTGCTGTCGAATACGTCGTAGACGACCCTGATCCCGGACTCCTTCTCGAAGTTCGCGATGGTGTCCGGAGCGATGTAGTCGGACCAGTTGTAGACGTGCAATACCTTGTCGTCCGCGTGAACCGCACCCGCCATCATGCCCGCCACGGACAGGGCGAGAAGAGTCTTGCCAGCAAGTTTTTTACCTAATGCCTTCATGCGTCATGCTCCAAATTTTTCTTTTTTGAACCACTTTGTTCAGCGGCCGAACCCGGACAACTGGAACCGCGGCTAGTCTGGCAAGATCCGAGGCGGTCTTTCAACAAAAGGCCAACCTTTCTGACGGCTCCGAGCGACAGCGCTACAACGCCGTCGCTCAGAGCCTAGCACTTAGCCTTGCAATGCACTGAGGGTCAGATCCAGACACTTGCGTGCCTTTGTAACCAGCTCATCGATCTCCGCCTTGCTGATCACCAGCGGCGGCGCAATGATCATGGTGTCGCCCACGGCGCGCATGATCAGGCCGTTGTCGAAGCAGAACTGACGGCAGATCATGCCGACACCCTTGCCTTCGTAACGCTTGCGCGTGGCCTTGTCCTGCACCAGTTCGATGGCCCCCAGCAGACCGACGCCGCGCACTTCCCCCACCAACGGGTGATCGTTGAGTTCGCGCAGACGCTTCTGCAAATACGGTGCCGTTTCGTTGTGAGCGTGCTCGATAACTTTTTCTTCACGCAGGATGCGGATGTTTTCCAGCCCCACCGCCGCCGCCACCGGATGCCCGGAGTAGGTGAAGCCGTGGTTGAAATCACCGCCCTCGTTGAGCACCGCCACCACTTCGTCACGGACGATCAGGCCACCCATCGGGATGTAGCCGGAGGTCAGGCCCTTGGCGATGGTCATCATGTGCGGCTTGAGGTCGTAGAAATCGCTGCCGAACCACTCGCCGGTACGGCCGAAACCGCAGATCACTTCATCGGCGACGAACAGGATGTCGTACTTGGCGAGGATTTCCTTGATGCGCGGCCAGTAGGTATCGGGCGGAATGATCACGCCGCCGGCGCCCTGGATCGGCTCGGCAATGAACGCACCGACATTGTCGACGCCGACTTCGAGAATCTTCTCTTCCAGCTGGTTGGCCGCCCAGATCCCGAACTCGTCCGGGGTCATGTCGCCGCCCTCGGCGAACCAGTACGGCTGGGCAATGTGGACGATGCCCGGAATCGGCAAGTCGCCCTGCTCGTGCATGTAGGTCATGCCGCCCAGGCTCGCGCCGGCCACGGTGGAGCCGTGGTAGCCGTTCTTGCGGCTGATGATGACTTTCTTGTTCGGCTGGCCCTTGATCGCCCAGTAGTGGCGAACCATGCGCAGCATGGTGTCGTTGCCTTCGGAGCCGGAGCCGGTGAAGAACACATGGTTCATGCCTTGCGGCGCCACGTCGGCGATGGCCTTGGCCAGTTCCAGCGCCGGCGGGTGGGCGGTCTGGAAGAACAGGTTGTAATAAGGCAGCTCGCGCATCTGTTTCGCGGCGGCATCGGCCAGTTCATCGCGACCGTAACCGATCGCCACGCACCACAGGCCGGCCATGCCGTCGAGGATCTTGTTGCCTTCGCTGTCCCAGAGGTACACGCCCTTGGCATTGGTGATGATCCGTGGACCCTTCTCCTTCAGCTGCTTGAAATCGCTGAACGGGGCCAGGTGGTGCTCGCTGCTGAGCGCTTGCCACTCACGGGTTTGCGGGTTGTTGCTGGTCATGCCAATTCTCCTTGTTATCGGTGAAGGCGCGGCGTGTGACGGCCGCGCCGGGCGTATCAGACGGCGAACAGCAGGTATTCGCGCTCCCACGAACTGATGACGCGCTTGAAGTTCTCATGCTCGGCCCGCTTGACCGCGACGTAGCCGGTGATGAAGTTCTTGCCCAGGTACTTCTCGATGGTCGCGCTCTTTTCCATGCGCTCCAGGGCGTCCTCGATGGTCAGCGGCAGGCGCAGGTTGCGTCGCTCATAACCACGGCCAACGACGGGCGCGCTCGGGTTGATGCCTTCGACCATGCCGATGTAGCCGCAGAGCAGGCTCGCGGCGATCGCCAGGTATGGGTTGGCGTCGGCACCCGGCAGGCGGTTTTCCACCCGGCGGTTCTGCGGCCCGGCATCCGGTACGCGCAGGCCCACGGTGCGGTTTTCTTCGCCCCACTCCACGTTCACCGGCGCCGAGGTGTCCGGCAGGAAGCGGCGGAACGAGTTGACGTTCGGGGCAAACAGCGGCAACGCCTCGGGGATCAGTTTCTGCAGGCCACCGATGTGGTGCAGGAACAACTGGCTCATGGTCCCGTCTTCGTTGGAGAAGATGTTCTTGCCGGTCTCGATGTCGATGATGCTCTGGTGCAGGTGCATGGCACTGCCCGGCTCGCCGGTCATCGGCTTGGCCATGAACGTCGCGGCCACGTCATGCTTGAGCGCGGCTTCGCGCATGGTGCGCTTGAACACCAGGATCTGGTCAGCCAGGGACAACGCATCGCCGTGACGGAAGTTGATTTCCATCTGCGCGGTGCCGTCCTCGTGGATCAGCGTGTCGAGATCCAGGTCCTGCAATTCGCACCAGTCGTAGACGTCTTCGAACAGCGGGTCGAATTCGTTGGCCGCTTCGATGGAGAACGACTGACGACCGATTTCCGGACGCCCGGAGCGGCCGATCGGCGGCTGCAGCGGATAGTCGGGGTCGTCGCTGCGCTTGGTCAGGTAGAACTCCATTTCCGGCGCCACGATCGGCTGCCAGCCCTTGTCGGCGTAGAGTTTCAGGACTTTCTTGAGCACGTTGCGCGGCGACAGCTCGATCGGGTTGCCTTGCTTGTCGTAGGTGTCGTGGATCACCTGGGCGGTCGGCTCGATGGCCCACGGCACCAGGTACACCGCGTTCTGGTCGGGACGGCAGACCATGTCGATGTCGGCCGGGTCGAGCAGTTCATAATAGATGTCGTCTTCGACGTAGTCGCCGGTCACGGTCTGCAACAGAACGCTTTCCGGCAGGCGCATGCCTTTCTCGGCGATGAACTTGTTGGTCGGCGAAATCTTGCCCCGGGTGATGCCGGTCAAGTCGCTGATCATGCATTCGACTTCTGTGATCTTGCGGTCTTTCAACCAATCGGTGAGCTGGTCGAGGTTGGTGCTCATAAATGCCTCTGGGCTGAGTCTCCTGACGCGTGTCAGGCAATGTTTGACGCACTGGGCGTCGCGTTAGGGGGGCTTGCTCGCGCGCAGTGCCGGCTTACGCCTGGCACCGCGCATAGACAATGAAGGAGGAGCTTACCTGCCCTTTACGCTGGCGTTGCATTTCCTGTGCAAATCCCGGGCGTGCAGAATCGTGAGCAACGCACTGGACACGACGTCCGGCACGGCACAGGCTGGAGGAATGAAAGCGATCTATATTGGAAGGAGAAACAGTAAAGAGGGTGCCATCTCGTGCGTCCAGAATATCGGACGCTGACGTTTTCCCCGCCATGGACAGGCGTCCACTCGACAGGCCGCGAGTCTTGCGGGCTGTGGTATTGACGGACGTGTCGCCACTGATGTGATGAGCATGCAGGCCGGACTGTTGCGAGCAGTCGGTGACGCCGATTATCGGCAGGCGATACATGAAGCACCCCGGTATTATTGCTGTTATGGGTTTGACCCGAGCTTAGCCTTGTTCATTTTTTTACACAACACCCCCGTAAAAAATACAACACGGCCTGCTCAAGCCTGCGGGTGGCGTAAGTCCCGTGGACAAAAAAATGCCAAAAATTGCCCCATTAATGCCCCCACGGCGCTTTTTTAGGGCAAAAAAGGCCTCGCTTGACTTCGGCAGGCCGTTCGGGTTGACTGAAACCTGAAAAGATCAATGATTGATATTTTTAACAAAAAAGGTGTTGCATCATGTCGGTACCCCCGCGTGCCGTTCAGCTTAACGAAGCGAACGCGTTCCTTAAGGAACATCCTGAGGTTCTGTACGTTGACCTTCTGATTGCGGATATGAATGGTGTGGTGCGCGGCAAGCGCATCGAACGCACCAGCCTCCACAAGGTTTACGAGAAAGGCATCAACCTGCCGGCCTCTCTATTTGCTCTGGATATCAACGGCTCCACGGTGGAAAGCACCGGCCTGGGCCTGGACATCGGCGACGCCGATCGTATCTGCTATCCAATCCCCGATACCCTGTGCAACGAGCCATGGCAGAAGCGCCCGACCGCGCAACTGTTGATGACCATGCACGAACTCGAAGGTGACCCTTTCTTCGCCGATCCGCGCGAAGTGCTCCGTCAAGTTGTTGCAAAGTTTGACGAGCTCGGCCTGACCATCTGTGCCGCGTTCGAACTGGAGTTCTACCTGATCGACCAGGAAAACGTGAACGGCCGTCCGCAGCCGCCACGCTCGCCGATCTCCGGCAAACGCCCGCATTCGACGCAGGTCTACCTGATCGACGACCTCGACGAATACGTCGATTGCCTCCAGGACATCCTGGAAGGTGCCAAAGAGCAAGGCATCCCGGCCGACGCCATCGTCAAGGAAAGTGCCCCGGCGCAGTTCGAAGTGAACCTGCACCACGTCGCCGACCCGATCAAGGCGTGCGACTACGCGGTCCTGCTCAAGCGTCTGATCAAGAACATCGCCTACGACCATGAAATGGACACCACCTTCATGGCCAAGCCTTACCCAGGCCAGGCGGGCAACGGTCTGCACGTCCACATTTCGGTACTCGACAAAGATGGCAAAAACATTTTTGCCAGCGAGGATCCCGAGCAGAACGCCGCGCTGCGTCACGCGATCGGCGGTGTGCTCGAGACCCTGCCGGCGCAGATGGCTTTCCTCTGCCCGAACGTCAACTCCTACCGCCGTTTCGGCGCACAGTTCTACGTGCCGAACTCGCCGAGCTGGGGCCTGGACAACCGCACCGTGGCGCTGCGCGTTCCAACCGGCGCCGCCGACGCGGTACGTCTGGAGCACCGCGTGGCGGGCGCCGATGCCAACCCGTACCTGCTGATGGCTTCGGTGCTGGCGGGTGTGCATCACGGTCTGACCAACAAGATCGAGCCGCCGGCCCCGACCGAAGGCAACTCTTACGAGCAGAACGAGCAAAGCCTGCCGAACAACTTGCGCGATGCCCTGCGCGAGCTGGACGACAGCGAGGTGATGGCCAAGTACATCGATCCGAAATACATCGATATCTTCGTCGCCTGCAAAGAGAGCGAGCTGGAGGAGTTCGAACACTCCATCTCCGACCTCGAGTACAACTGGTATCTGCATACCGTTTAAGTAAGCGGATTGCAGTGATGAAAAACGCCGTTGGCTGAATCAGCCGGCGGCGTTTTTTTTATGGCCGCCTGCGGCGGTTCGCAGGCAAGTCCGGCTCCCACAGGAGCAATCCATTCCAGAGAGCGGCGGCCTGTTCCCGAAGGCCTTCGGGCAGACAACATCGAACCCGCCTCGTACAATGCCCGCTGCCCCGCAGGAGACTTCCATGACGCGCCCCGCCCCCGTCCGTAAACCCCGTGCCCGCAGCCAGGCGCGAATCGATTCGATACTCGACGCCGCGCGCACGCTGCTGGCCGCCGAGGGTGTGGCGAGCCTGTCGATCTACAGCGTCGCCGAGCGCGCGCAGATCCCGCCCTCCTCGGTCTACCATTTCTTCGCCAGCGTCCCGGCGCTGCTCGAAGCGCTGACGGCGGATGTGCATGCCGCGTTCCGTGCCTGCCTGCAGGCGCCGATCGATCATGATGCCCTGCAAGGCTGGCGCGATCTGTCGCGGCTGGTCGAGCAACGCATGCTGGAGATCTACGACGAGGATGCGGCCGCCCGCCAGCTCATTCTGGCCCAGCACGGTCTCACCGAAGTCACCCAGGCTGACCGTCAGCATGACCTCGAACTCGGCGACCTGATGCACAAGCTGTTCGACCATCACTTCGAACTGCCGAAGCTGCCGGACGATGTCGATGTGTTTGCGCTGGCGATGGAGCTGGGCGACCGGGTCTACGCCCGCTCGGTGCAACAGCACGGGCAGATCACCCCGCGCATGGCCGAGGAAGGGATGCGGGTGTTCGATGCTTACATCGGGTTGTATCTGCCGCCGTATCTGCCCAAGCGAGCACTCTAGCGCCGTCGGCAGCCTCTTCGTGGGCAAGCCCGCATCGCCGGTTTCAAGACAGGCATAAAAAACCCCGAAGGGCTCACACCCTTCGGGGTTGTTTTTGTGCCACGCCCTTACAACTTGGCGATCGACACCTCGGTGGATTTCACGAAGGCAATCACTTCACTGCCGACCTCCAGCTCCAGCTCCTTGACCGAGCGTGTGGTGATCACCGAAGTGACGATGCCGGAAGCGGTCTGCACGTCGATTTCCGACAGCACGTCGCCGAGTACGATTTCCTTGATCGAGCCTTTGAACTGGTTGCGCACGTTGATGGCTTTGATAGTCATGGCATTGATTCCTGTCGTTTGTGAACTTGCGTTATTGAGCCCAGCGCAATTGCGCAGGCAGTGGTGAAACGGGTTCCGGCGCCGGCGGCTCGCCGGGCAGGGACAACACACGGTTGAGCACTTCGGTTTCCAGCGCCGCCAGTCGATGCGAACCGCGTACTCGCGGACGCGGCAGCTCCACTTGCAGGTCGAGGCCGACTTCGCCGTCCTCGATCAGAATCACACGGTCGGCAATGGCCACCGCTTCGCTGACGTCATGGGTCACCAGCAGCACGGTGAAGCCGTGTTGCTGCCAGAGACGCTCGATCAGTTGCTGCATCTCGATCCGGGTCAGGGCATCCAGCGCGCCCAGCGGCTCGTCGAGCAGCAACAGACGCGGTTGATGGATCAGCGCCCGGGCCAGGGCCACGCGCTGCTTTTGCCCACCGGACAAGGCGGCCGGCCACTCGTTGGCGCGATCCGCCAGCCCGACCGCTTCCAGCGCCTGCAACGCTTGCGGGCGCCAGTTGCCCTTGAGGCCAAGACCGACGTTGTCGATGATCCGTTTCCACGGCAGCAGCCGTGCTTCCTGGAACATCAGCCGGGTGTCCTCGCGGGCATCGCTGAGGGGTGCAGAGCCGGCCAGCAACTCGCCGCCGGTGGGTTGATCGAGGCCGGCGAGCAAACGCAGCAATGTGCTTTTGCCGCAGCCGCTGCGCCCGACCACCGCGACGAATTGCCCGGCCGGAATATGCAGGTCGATGTCACGCAGCACCTGCCGCGCGCCGAAGGTCTTTTGCAGATTGCGCAGCGCCAGCGGAATCCCGCGCAGCAGGCGTGGAGGTTGTTGTGCGGTCATGCTGCACCTCCCTTCGTCACCTGATACGCCGGATGCCAGCGCAGCCACACACGCTCAAGGCCACGGGCCGCGAGGTCGGCCAGTTTGCCGAGCACCGCGTACAACAGAATCGCCAGCACCACCACGTCAGTCTGCAAGAACTCCCGGGCATTCATCGCCAAGTAACCGATGCCGGAGCTGGCGGAAATGGTTTCCGCGACGATCAGCGTCAGC
This sequence comes from Pseudomonas botevensis, assembly GCF_019145475.1. Lineage (GTDB taxonomy): Bacteria > Pseudomonadota > Gammaproteobacteria > Pseudomonadales > Pseudomonadaceae > Aquipseudomonas > Aquipseudomonas botevensis. Next base: position 440,024 of record NZ_JAHTKI010000001.1, on the reverse strand, counting down.
CACATGAAGCCCAGCGCAAACCGCACGCCGACCAGAATCGAAGGTAGCGCGCCCGGCAGAATCACCTGCCAGAACAGGCCGATACCGGACAGGCCATAACTGCGCGACATCTCCACCAACGCCGGGTCGACGTTGCGGATGCCGTGATAAGTGTTGAGGTAGATCGGGAACAACGTGCCCAGCGCCACCAGAAAAATCTTCGCCGACTCGTCGATGCCGAACCACAGGATCACCAGCGGAATCAGCGCCAGGTGCGGCACATTGCGGATCATCTGCACCGAGCTGTCGAGCAAGCGTTCGCCCCACTTCGACAGACCGGTAATGAAACCCAGCACCAGGCCGATGCTGCCGCCGATGGTGAAGCCCAGCGCGGCGCGCCAGCCGCTGATCGCCAGGTGCGTCCAGATTTCGCCGCTGCGTACCAGGCTGACGCCGGCTTCGATCACCGCCACCGGTGCCGGCAGAATCCGCGTCGACAACCAGCCCGCCGACACCGACAACTGCCACACCGCCAGCAGTAACACCGGCAACGCCCAGGGCGCGAGGCTGTGGATAAATTTCTTCATGGCGGCGCCTCAGCTCTGGGACGCGGCTTTGGGAAGGATATCGTTGGCCACCATCTCGCCGAACGGACTGACGTAACCAGCGCTTTTCGGCAGTTCCGGACGCTCGATGTCGAGGTGCGGGAACAGCAGCTCGGCGACGCGATACGACTCTTCGAGGTGTGGATAACCGGAGAAGATGAAGGTGTCGATGCCCAGATCGGCGTACTCCTTCACCCGTGCCGCCACGGTCGGCCCGTCACCCACCAGCGCCGTACCGGCACCGCCGCGCACCAGGCCGACGCCGGCCCACAGGTTCGGGCTGACTTCGAGATTGTCACGGCTGCCACCGTGCAGCGCCGCCATGCGTTGCTGGCCGACCGAATCAAAGCGCGCCAACGAAGCCTGCGCGCGTTTGATGGTGTCGTCGTCCAGGTGCGAGATCAGTCGATCCGCCGCTTGCCAGGCTTCGGCATTGGTTTCGCGGACGATCACATGCAGGCGAATGCCGAAACGCACGGTACGTCCGAGCTTCGCCGCCTTGGCGCGGACCTGTTCGATTTTCTCGGCCACAGCGGCCGGCGGTTCGCCCCAGGTCAGGACCATCTCGACTTGTTCGGCGGCCAGATCCTGCGCCGCTTCCGAAGAGCCGCCGAAGTACAGCGGCGGACGCGGTTGCTGCAGCGGCGGATAGAGCAGTTTGGCGCCCTTCACACTGATGTGTTCGCCGTCGTAGTCGACGGTCTCGCCTTCCAGCACCCGACGCCAGATCCGGGTGAACTCCACCGAGGCCTGATAGCGCTCTTCATGACTGAGAAACAGACCGTCACCGGCCAGTTCTTCCGGATCGCCACCGGTCACCAGATTGAACAGCGCACGACCGCCGGACAGACGATCCAGGGTCGCCGCCTGCCGCGCCGCGACCGTCGGGGAAATGATCCCGGGGCGCAGGGCGACGAGGAATTTCAGACGCTGGGTCACCGGGATCAGCGACGCCGCCACCAGCCACGAATCCTCGCAGGAGCGCCCGGTGGGAATCAGCACGCCGCCGAAACCCAGTCGGTCCGCCGCTTGCGCGACCTGTTGCAGATAGCCGTGGTCGACGGCGCGGGCGCCTTCGGCGGTGCCAAGGTAATGGCCGTCGCCGTGGGTAGGCAGGAACCAGAAGATATTGAGGCTCATGGAGTGGTCTCCTTGGGGATTCGAATTACTGCGCCTTGGCCACAGCGGCCGGTGGGGTCCAGATCACATCCTTGATGCTCAACGGCTTGGGAATCAGCTTGAGCTGGTAGAAGGTGTCAGCGATTTTCTGTTGCGCGGCGACCACTTCCGGGGTCAGGAACAGCGCGCCGTAGCCCTGGCGTTTCACCGAGGTCAGGGTGATGTCTGCCGGCAGACCGAGCAGCGGCGCCACCTGTTGGGTCACGTCCTGCGGGTTGGCCCTGGACCACTCGCCGACCGCGCGCACTTCTTCCACCAGGGTCTTGATCACCTCAGGGTTTTTCTGCGCGTAAGGTTTGGTCGCCAGGTAGAACTGATGGTTGTCGACGATGCCTTTGCCGTCGCGCAGGGTGTGCGCTTGCAGCTGTTGCTCGGCAGCAGCCTGGTACGGGTCCCAGATCACCCAGGCATCGACGCTGCCACGCTCGAACGCCGCGCGGGCATCGGCCGGTGGCAGGAATACGGTTTGAATATCGGTGTACTTGAGTCCGGCGTCTTCCAGCGCCCGTACCAGCAGGTAGTGAACGTTGGAGCCTTTGTTCAGGGCGACTTTCTTGCCCTTGAGGTCAGCGACGGATTTGATCGGCGAGTCTTTCGGCACCAGGATCGCTTCGCTGTTCGGTGCTGGCGGCTCATAGGCCACGTAGAGCAGATCGGCACCGGCGGCCTGGGCAAACACGGGCGGGGTTTCGCCGGTGACGCCAAAGTCGATCGAGCCGACGTTCAGGCCTTCCAGCAGTTGCGGACCACCGGGGAATTCAGTCCATTGCACGTCCACGCCTTGGGCGGCCAGACGTTTCTCCAAAGTGCCTTTGGCCTTGAGCAGCACCAGGGTGCCGTACTTCTGATAACCGATACGCAGGGTCTCGGCCTGAGCTTGAGTGATGGCGCCGAAGGACACAGCCGCAGCAAACAGAGCGACCAGACCGCGACGCAAAAATACAGTGCGCATAGCGCTCTCCTTTTTGCTGTTGGGTTTTGGCTGCACCTGCTTGCCCGTTGGCGGGCGAGTAAGGCCAGTACTTCAAATTTCGATGAGGCTTAAATGCTCCAGCGAGCACTCAACAAACGTTCGTTCAACAGACCTGGCGCCAGCGGCTTCGGCCGACGGGCCATGGCCCCGACAAACTCTTCCAGCGCCGCATGCAGACGCTGCTCCAGTGCCGGTGCCAACTGCGCCTGGGCACTGCCTTCGCCGTAGGCGATCAGGCTGTCCTCGGCAAAAATCCCTTGCAGCATTTCCTGCGCTTTCAATGCCGCCAGCACCGGTTTGAGGGCGTAATCGACCACCAGCATGTGGGCGATGCTGCCGCCGGTTGCCATCGGCAAGACAATCTTGTGGCTCAACGCACGCTCCGGCAGCAGGTCCAGCACGGTCTTCAGCGCACCGGAAAACGATGCCTTGTACACCGGCGTGGCGATCAGCAGGCCATCGGCGTTTTCGATCTGTTGCAGCAGGTCGAGCACTTTCGGGCTGTCGAAACGGGCGTGGAGCAAATCTTCGGCAGGAAAGTCCCGCACCTGATAACTCACCACTTCCACCCCTTGCTGCTGCAACCAGCGTTGCGAGCGCTCCAGCAACACTCCGGAACGGGAGCGTTGGCTGGGACTGCCACCGAGCGAGACCACCAGCATTCAGACGATTCCTTGCGCGTTACAGGCGATTCGCGGGCTGCGATCTCGCTTCGATGGGAATGACCTTACCAGCTGATTCATATATCCATAAATCATATTTATTTATTTGGTTATTCCTTATGGAGATATACGAATCACTTTCTTCCGGGCAAAAAAACAGGCCGTCGAAACGGCCTGAAATCCCCTGCTTTGTGGATTTGCAACGCTGAATGCTGTGCTGCCCGGACGGACGCCGGGTTACTTGTTCGGCTGCGGCGTCAGGCGCAGGTACGGTTTCACCGCACGGTAACCCTTCGGAAAGCGCTGTCTGATTTCATCTTCATCCTTGAGCGACGGCACGATCACCACCTCTTCACCGTCCTGCCAGTTGGCCGGCGTGGCCACCTTGTAGTTGTCGGTGAGCTGCAGGGAATCGATGACCCGCAGGATTTCGTGGAAGTTGCGCCCGGTGCTCGCCGGGTAAGTGATGGTCAGGCGAATCTTCTTGTTCGGATCAATCACGAACAGCGAACGCACGGTCAGGGTGTCGCTGGCGTTCGGATGGATCAGGTCGTACAGGTCGGAAACCTTGCGATCGGCGTCGGCCAGGATCGGGAAGTTGACGACGGTGTTCTGGGTTTCGTTGATGTCTTCGATCCACTTGTGGTGCGAATCCACCGGGTCGACCGACAGTGCGATGGCTTTCACGCCGCGCCGGGTGAATTCATCCTTGAGCTTGGCGGTGAAGCCCAGCTCGGTGGTGCACACCGGGGTGAAGTCCGCCGGGTGGGAAAACAGCACGCCCCAGCTACCACCCAGCCACTCGTGGAAACGGATCTTGCCGGCGCTGGAATCCTGTTCGAAATCGGGGGCGATATCGCCGAGTCTGAGGCTCATGGTGCTGCTCCTGATGAGTTGTTGGAGACCTCAACTGTAGCTCGGGATTTGAGATTCTGAAAAAGAATAAATAATCAGATATTTATATCAGTAAAGAATATTAAAGATCTGTTCACTGGACGCTTGCCGCCAGCGCGCCGAATATCGCTTGCAAGGTTCGAGAAGGCCTTGAGTTGCTGTAAAGAGGGGAATTTCGGGACAGGTCTACGGGGGTGGGCCTGACCCGAAACGCAAAAGCCCCGTCCGGCGCGATGCCGGACGGGGCTTTTTTTATCAGCGGATCGAGTCGCGCTATTACAGCAGCGGGATCGAGTAGCTGACGATCAGGCGGTTTTCATCCTGGTCACGCTGACCTGGGATGTCGTTGCGCCAGGTAGCGTTTTTCCACATGAAGCCCAGGTTCTTGGCCGGGCCTTCAGGAATCACGTAACCAACGGTGAAGTCGCGTTCCCACTCGGAGTTGCCGTTGCCGTTTTCACGACCGTTGGCACCCACGGTGTCGATGTTGTCGCCACGCAGGTAAACCACACCGGCGGTCAGGCCTGGCAGGCCGACTTTGGCGAAGTCATACGAGTAGCGAGCTTGCCAGGTTTTCTCGCCGGCACGACCGAACTTCTGGATCTGCATGTCGGTGATGGTGTAGTTCGACGAACCGTCGCCCTGGTTCAGCCAAGGGAAGTCGCTGCTGCCGTTGGAAACCTGGTAGCCGCCACCGAAGGTGTGACCGGCAACGGTGTACAGGAACAGGCCGCTGTACAGGTTGTTGTCGACTTTACCGCGACCGCTGGCGGAACCAGTGTAGTTACCGCTGCTGAAGTAAGCAGGGGTATTGCTGTTGGCGCCGTCATCGGAGCTGTTGAAGTAACGGAAGTCGGACTTCAATACGCCCGGGCCGATTGCCCAGTTGTGAACCAGACCCAGGAAGTGCTGCTTGTAGAAGTCTTCCAGGTTGCCGTAGTAGTACTGGGCAGTCAGGTCTTTGGTGATTTTGTAGTCACCACCGGCGTAGATGAACTTGTTGCTGTCGCGACCGCTGATGGTCGGGCTGTTGGCGCCGCCGATCGACAGTTGCTCGTTGTTGCTGGAGTTACGACCTTTCACGGCTTCGATCTGACCACCGACCAGGGTCAGGTCCTTGATGTCGCCGGAAGTGATCTGGCCACCCTGCCAGGTTTGTGGCAGCAGACGACCGTCGTTGGTCACGATAACCGGCAGTTTTGGCTGCAGGGTGCCCAATTTCAGTTCGGTCTGGGAGATCTTGGCCTTGGCGGTCAGGCCCAGGCTGGAGAAGTTATCAACAGCTTCGCCGTTGGACTTGCTCGGGAACACAGTACCGCCGTACGAGGTGGCAGTGGCGCCGTTGGTGCCGCCGCCCGAATCCAGACGCACGCCCAGCAGGCCGATGGCGTCGATACCGAAGCCTACGGTGCCTTGGGTGTAACCGGAGATGAAACGCAGATCGAAGCCTTGGCCCCACTCTTCGTTCTTGCTCTGTACGCCGGAAGCGGTACGAGCAGCGCTGTCGCGGTTGTCGGTGTTGATGTAGAAGTTACGCAGCCCCAAGGTGGCCTTGCTGTCTTCGATGAAACCGGCGGCGCCTGCCTGCTGCGCCAAAACCCCTACGGCCACGGCCAGGGCCAAGGTGGACTTGTTCATGTATCGCTCCTCTCGTTTCTAATTCTTGTGTTCCTGGTCCGGGGTCTGATGCCCCTGGATCCTGAGATGCGCGATTAGCGCCAGACCGTGACTGACAAGTCAATCGTAACCTTGTGCGTCTACGACCAAGGTCTAATCGCAGTTATTTGGTCCCTGCAGGGTAAAGACTTCCAGATAAACCCAAAAAGAATTTATTCATTCTTTTTCATATCATTCAGGAATATGGCCATCTAATGGCCATCTGCACCGGAACACAGCGTATCGGCGCCTAAGCTCATTCCTAAATGGTATTTGTTAGCCTTTTTTTAGATCGATTAGCTTTGGCGTAACCCCAAAACGTCAAACCCTATCGAAAAGGCGACGCCATCATGGCCAAACGCGCACTATCTAGTCAATTTGTTACAGTTTGTGTGTCAGCACTGATTTCTTTTTCGGCCCATGCCGCCACCCTCACTGTCGGCTACCAGACCGGCATCGACCCGAGCAAAGTGCCCCAGGCCGATGGCCTCTACGAGAAGGCCATCGGCGAGAAAATCGACTGGCGTCGTTTCAACAGCGGCCCGGAAGTTGTGACAGCCATCGCCTCTGGCGACGTGCAGATCGGCAACCTCGGTTCCAGTCCCCTGGCTGCCGCCGCTTCGCGCAACCTGCCGATCGTGGCGTTCATCGTTTCCGCACAGATCAATGCCGCCGAAGCCTTGGTGGTGCGCAATGGCAGCGGCATCGACAAACCTCAGGATCTGATCGGCAAGACCATCGCCACCCCCTTCGTTTCCACCTCGCACTACAGCCTGCTCGGCGCCCTGAAGCACTGGGGCCTGGACACCTCGAAAGTCAAAGTAGTGAACCTGCAACCGGCGGAAATCGCGGCGGCATGGAAACGGGGCGACATTGATGGCGCGTTTGTCTGGTCGCCGGCGCTGGGTGAAATCCGCAAGACCGGCAAGACCCTGACCGATGCCGCGCAGGTCGGCCAATGGGGCGCGCCAACCTTCGAAGTCTGGGTGGCGCGCAAGGACTTCGCCGAGAAGCATCCCGACGTAGTAGCCAGGTTCGCCAAGGTCACCCTGGATTCGTTCGCCGATTACGCCAGCCATAAAGACAGCTGGACGGCGGACTCCGTACCGGTACAGAAAATCGCCAAATTGACCGGTGCCAATGCCGCCGACGTTCCGGAATTGCTCGCCGGTTCAGCCTTCCCGGATGCCAAGGCGCAGCAGACCACAGCGCTGCTGGACGGCGGCACGGCGAAGGCAATTGGCGAGACGGCGAAATTTCTGAAGGAACAGGGCAAGGTTGAAACGGTACTGCCGGATTACTCGCCGTATGTCAGCGCGAAGTTCATCACTGAATAAAATCCGCCTCGACGACGATCGTTCCCACGCGACGTGGGAACGATCAGCTCGTAACGTTTTTCAGAGGCTCTTTTCGAAAATCTTCGAATTACGCTGATAGTTGTACAGCGAAGCCCGAGCCGCCGGCAGGCGTTCGACGCTGCTGGGCTCGAAGCCACGCTCGCGGAACCAGTGCGCGGTACGGGTGGTGAGGACGAACAGGGTCTTCAGGCCCTGTGCCCGGGCGCGGGTTTCGATGCGCTCCAGCAACTCGTCGCCACGCCCGCCATGACGGTACTCCGGATTCACCGCCAGGCACGCCAGCTCGCCGGCGTCCGAATCGGCGATCTGATACAGCGCCGCACAGGCAATGATCATCCCCTCACGCTCGACCACGCTGAACTGCTCGATCTCACGCTCCAGCACCTCGCGGGAACGACGCACCAGAATCCCCTGCTCTTCCAGCGGACTGATCAGGTCGAGCAAGCCGCCGACATCCTCGATCGCCGCCTCACGCACCAATTCGAATTGCTCCTGGGCCACCAGCGTGCCGCCACCGTCACGGGTGAACAGCTCGGTCAGCAGCGCGCCGTCTTCGGCGTAACTGACGATATGACTGCGCGCCACGCCGCCACGGCAGGCTTCGGCGGCGGCATCGAGCAATTCCGCCTGATAGTTGCTGCCCAGACGCTGCAAATGCGCCGGCACCTGTTGCGGACGCAGTTCACGCACCAGTTTGCCGTTCTCGTCGATCAGGCCGAGGTCGGCGCCGAACAGCAGCAGTTTGTCGGCACCCAGATCGATGGCGGCGCGGGTGGCGACGTCTTCGCAAGCCAGGTTGAAGATTTCCCCGGTCGGCGAGTAACCCAACGGCGACAGCAGCACGATCGAGCGCTCGTCGAGCAAGCGGTTGATACCCTTGCGGTCGACCCGGCGCACTTCGCCGGTGTGGTGATAGTCGACACCTTCAAGCACGCCGATCGGCCGCGCAGTGACCAGGTTGCCGCTGGCGACCCGCAGACGCGAGCCCTGCATCGGCGACGACGCCATGTCCATGGACAGGCGTGCCTCGATGGCGATACGCAACTGGCCGACCGCATCGATCACACACTCAAGGGTCGCGGCATCGGTGATGCGCATGCCGTGGTGGTAATGCGGGGTCAGGCCGCGAGCGGCGAGGCGCGTTTCAATCTGCGGGCGCGAACCGTGGACCAGCACAAGGCGTACACCGAGGCTGTGCAGCAGCACGATGTCGTGGACGATGTTGCCGAAGTTCGGATGCTCCACGCCGTCGCCGGGCAGCATGACGACGAAGGTGCAATCGCGGTGGGCATTGATGTAGGGAGACGCGTGGCGAAGCCAATTGACGTATTCGGGCATGAACCTGGGCCTGTAATAAATAGCAGCCGGAAAAAGGGGCGGAACGGAAAACGCACAGCAGGCTGATGGTTATCGTCGGAACAGGCTTGGCGACACGCGCGCTCTCCTCATGAATACGGGTTGGATTGGCGGCAATTTACCGCGTTTGGTCCGGTAAGACACAACCTTTGTGGGGCGAGAACTTCAACGGGCCGATATCAGGTTTTGTCCGGAGTCAGGCAGTAATGTTCAATCAGTTGTCGCAATAGATGCACGGTAGGCTGCAAACGTGACATTTCAAGGTACTCGCCCGGTTGATGCGCACAGGCAATGTCGCCGGGACCAAGCACAATGGTTTCGCAGCCCAGGCGCTGAAGGTACGGCGCCTCGGTGCCGAACGCCACGGCTTCGGCGCTGTGACCGGTGAGTTTTTCGGCGATCCGCACCAGCTCCGCGTCTTCGGCCTGTTCGAACGGCGGCACTTCGGGGAACAGTGGCGCGTAGTCAATCTTGACCTTGTGCCGCTCGGCCACCGGATTGAGCTTTTGCAGGATTTCCGCGCGCAAGACTTTCGGGTTCATGCCCGGCAGCGGCCGCAGGTCGAACTCCAGCGAACATTGGCCGCAGATGCGGTTGGGGTTGTCGCCGCCATGGATGCAGCCGAAGTTCATCGTCGGCTGCGGCACGCTGAATTGCGGATTGTTGAATTCACGCTGCCACAACAGGCGCAGGCCACGCAGTTCGCCGATCGCATCATGCATCGCTTCGAGGGCGCTGTGGCCCAGGCGCGGGTCCGAGGAGTGGCCGCTCTGCCCGAGGATGTCGATGCGCTCCATCATGATGCCTTTGTGCATGCGGATCGGCTTGAGCCCGGTCGGCTCGCCGATCACCGCCGCGCGGCCCAGCGGCCGCCCCGCCTCGGCCAGCGCCCGGGCGCCGGACATCGAACTTTCTTCATCACAGGTGGCGAGGATCAGCAGCGGTTGCCTGAACGGCTGGTCGAGCAGCGGTATCACCGCCTCGATGATCAGGGCGAAAAAGCCCTTCATGTCACAACTGCCCAGACCCACCCAGCGACCGTCGACTTCGGTAAGCTTCAGCGGATCGGTCTGCCACAGCGCATCGTCGTAGGGCACCGTGTCGCTGTGCCCGGCCAGCACCAGCCCGCCAGGGCCGCTGCCGAAACTGGCGAGCAGGTTGAATTTGCCGGGGCTGATCTGCTGGATATCGCAGCTGAAGCCCAGATCGCCGAGCCATGCCGCGAGCAAATCGATCACCGGACGGTTGGACTGATCCAGGCTCGGCTGGGTGCAACTGACCGATGGCAAGGCGATCAGTGCAGCGAACTGGTCTTTCATGGACGGCAAAGGCATCGCTGACTCCAACTCCCGGATTGAGGTTCATCATAGAACCATCCGGCGCCGAGAATAAACCGCCGCAAGGCGTAGGAAGGTTCAGTCCTGTACACTGCACGACCTTGGCAGCCACACATTCCCCCGGCTGCGCTCCCGATCCTGGATTTTCCGGCCATGCAGAAAGAAACCGAAATCAAACTCCGCGTCAGCCGCGAAACCCTCGCCGCCCTGCGCGAGCACCCGCTCCTGAAAAAACGCAACAAAAATGGCTGGGAACGCCGTGAGTTGATGAACCAGTACTTCGACACCCCCGAGCGCGACCTGGCCCAGGCCAAAGTCGCCTTGCGCCTGCGCAAGGATGGCGACGAAGTGATTCAGACCCTCAAGACCCGCGGCCAGAGCGTCGCCGGTCTGTCCGAGCGTAACGAGTACGACTGGCACCTGGCCAAAGCCAAGCTCGACGTGAAAAAACTCGACGGCGAATGCTGGCCAGCGTCCCTCGCCGAACTGGACAAGAAAACCCTGAAGCCGATCTTCACCACCGATTTCGTCCGCGAGCGCGCGGAAATCGCCTGGGGTCGCGGCAAGGCCAAAGTGGTCATCGAGGCCGCGCTGGACCTGGGCCATGTGGTCGTCGGCAAGCAGAAAGAAGAAATCTGCGAACTGGAACTGGAATTGCGCGAAGGCGAACCTGCCGCGCTGCTGGAACTGGCCGCCGAACTCGCCGAAACCCTGGCCCTGATGCCGTGCGACATCAGCAAGGCCGAACGCGGCTATCGCCTGTACGACGCCAACAGCTACTCGCTGAGCCTGCCGGCGCCGCAACTGACCAGCGAAACCCAACTGGACGACGCCTTCGCCGCGCTGAGCTGGCATCTGCTCGGCAGCAGCCAGCGTCTGGCCGAACAGTATCGCTTCAACGGCCACTGGCGCCTGTTGCAGGACTGGGTCGAAAGCCTCGCTGAACTGCGTGCCCTGCTCAGCAGCCTCGGCCAGGCCGCGCCGCGTCAATCGACCCACGACCTGCGTGTGGCACTGGATGCCTTGCTCGAAGACTGGCGTCCACTGGTGCAGGCCGGTCTCGAAGATGAAGACGTGCGCAAGGCTGCGCCGGAGCAGTTCCTCGAAGAGCTGGAAGACCCGCGCTGGGGCCTGTTCTCGCTGAACGCCTCGCGCTGGCTGCTGGCCCGTACCTGGACCGCCGACCGCAACACCCGTGGCAATCGCCAGGGCGCCGCGCAGTTGCACAGCTGGCTGCCGCGTCTGTTGGGTGAAGAAGCCAATTCGCTGCAATTGCAGCGTTATCAGCAACAGCCGGAAGACCTGGCTGAGCAACTGCCGCGTATCGAGCGCATTCAGGTCTGGCTGCACCACGCGCGCAACGTGCTGGAGATCCCGGAAATGGATCGCCTGTACGGTGAGTTGAAGCAACTGGCACAACTGGCCAACGAATCGATCACCGACGAAGTGCTCGATGCGCGCAAGCATCAGGCGATCGCGGTTTATCAGAATCGTGCCTGGAAGATGCTGCTGCGCATGTAACAACCTGTCGCGAGGGGATTTATCCCCTCGCCACGACAGTATTCAGCGCACTACCGGCAAACTGGTGGTGGACTTGATCTCCGACAACGCGACGATCGAGTTCACTTCCTGAATCCCCGGCACCAGCGACAGCTTCTCGAAGAAGAACCGCTCATACGCCTCGATGTCCGCTGCCACGATGCGCAGCAGGAAATCCACCGCCCCCATCAGCACGTAGCACTCCAGCACTTCGGGAAAGCCGCGAATCGCCTCGGTGAATTCGGTGAAATTTGAACGGCCGTGGGCGTTGAGTTTGATTTCGGCGAAGATCTGCGTGTTCAGGCCGATTTTCTTGCGATCGAGCAAGGTTACCTGCCCGCGAATGATCCCCTCCTCCTTCATCCGCTGAATCCGCCGCCAGCATGGCGATTGCGACAACCCCACCTGCTCGGCGATCTGTGCGCTGGACAGGGAAGCGTCCTCTTGCAGCAAGGCGAGAATGCGGCGGTCGTAGCTGTCCAGCTCGCTGTGCATAAATAATCCTCAGAAATAGCTTTTATCGAATTGATCTGTTCGATCAACCGCCAAAGTCGCTCATTTTAGATAAGAAATACCCGGCATCGAATGTAAAAATTTCTCCACTGATCCTGGAGCCGCGCCATGCCCCACCTCGAAGCCGTGAACACCCCCTCGCCCCGCGCCGATGTGTGGAACGTCAGCAATGCCCATTGCCGCGCGCAATACCGGATTCTCGCCGAGGCCGAGCCGGATCTGTTGGTGCGAGTGCTGAACCTGTTCGCCTTGCAGTTCCTCACGCCCGAGCAGGTCAGCGTGCAGCGGCTGGACGATCTGCTGTCGGTCGACATGATCATCGACGGCCTGAGCTGGCACCGCGCCCAGGTGATCGGGGAAAAACTTCGTAACCTGATCAGCGTCTGCTCGGTCGATCTGCAAAACGCCGACGCGGCGTGGGTTGCATCGGCGCAAGTGGCTGGCTGACAAATCCCGAAACGGCTTCCGTCGGGTAGTGGCCCAACGGTCTGCGAGGCCACGACTATCCTTTGCGCAATGTCGCTAAAAAGGAGCCCGCATGTCCGTTCAATTCGCCACTCAGGACCGCTGGCTGGATCTCAATGATGTACTGCGTGAACTGGTCGCCCAGGGCTTTATCTGCCAGGACTCGGCGGAGCAGGCGCTGAATGCCCGTCGCCGGCATGCCGGCCACGGGCAGCTGCATCCGCTGGAGTTCATCGCCAGTCAGCAACTGGATGACCTCAGCCGGCCGGGCAAACACCTCGATCTGGAAAGCCTGACCCTGTGGCTGGCGCAACAGGCCGGGCAGCCGTACCTGCGGATCGACCCGCTGAAGATCAACGTCGCCGCCATCACCCCGCTGATGTCCTATGCCTTCGCCCAGCGCCACAGGATTCTGGCGGTGGCCGTCGACCGCGACTCGGTGACCGTTGCCAGCGCCCAGCCCTACGTCAGCGGCTGGGAGGCCGATCTGACCCACGTGCTCAAGCTGCCGATCAAACGGGTGGTGGCCAACCCGGCGGACATCCAGCGTTTCAGTGTCGAGTTCTTCCGCCTCGCCAAATCGGTCAGCGGCGCCAGCAACGCCGACCAGCAGGGCGGCAACCTCGGCAACTTCGAACAGTTGCTCAACCTCGGCGCCAGCGATCAGGAGCCGGACGCCAACGACGCGCACATCGTCAACATTGTCGACTGGCTGTTCCAGTACGCCTTCCAGCAGCGCGCCAGCGATATCCACATCGAACCCCGGCGCGAACAAGGCACGGTGCGCTTTCGCATCGACGGCGTGCTGCACAACGTCTATCAATTCCCGCCGCAAGTGACCATGGCCATCGTCAGTCGCCTGAAAAGCCTCGGCCGGATGAACGTCGCCGAGAAACGCAAACCCCAGGACGGCCGGGTCAAGACCAAGACCCCGGACGGCGGCGAGGTCGAACTGCGGCTGTCGACCCTGCCCACCGCGTTCGGCGAAAAAATGGTCATGCGGATCTTCGACCCGGAAGTGCTGCTCAAGGACTTCGATCAACTGGGCTTCTCCGCCGACGACCTGCGCCGCTGGCAGGACATGACCCGCCAACCCAACGGCATCATCCTGGTCACCGGGCCGACCGGGTCGGGCAAGACCACCACGCTCTACACCACGCTGAAAAAACTGGCGACCCCGGAAATCAACCTTTGCACCATCGAAGACCCGATCGAAATGGTCGAGCCGGCGTTCAACCAGATGCAGGTCCAGCACAACATCGACCTGACCTTCGCCGCCGGGGTACGGGCGCTGATGCGGCAGGACCCGGACATCATCATGATCGGCGAGATCCGCGACCTCGAAACCGCCGAAATGGCGATCCAGGCCGCGCTCACCGGGCACCTGGTGCTGTCGACCCTGCACACCAACGATGCGCCGAGCGCGATCAGCCGTCTGCTGGAGCTCGGCGTGCCGCATTACCTGATCAAGGCCACGGTGCTCGGCGTCATGGCCCAGCGTCTGGTACGCACGTTATGCCCGCACTGCAAGGCGCCACTGACCCTCGCCGAAGAAGACTGGCAAACCCTGACCCGTCCCTGGCAGGCCCCGCTGCCGGGCAACGCCCAACGGGCCATCGGCTGCCTGGAATGCCGCGATACCGGTTATCGCGGACGCGCCGGGGTCTACGAAATCATGCAACTGACCGACAGCCTCAAGGCATTGATCAGCCCCGACACCGAACTCACCGCGATCCGCCGCCAGGCCTTCAAGGAAGGCATGCGCAGCCTGCGCCTGTCCGGCGCGCAAAAAGTGGCGGCGGGGCTGACGACCATTGAGGAAGTGCTGCGGGTGACGCCGCAGAGCGAGCAGAAATAACCGCTACCAGTCGGACGCCTTCAGTTCGGCATCGGGCTTGATCCACAGCACGATGCCATCGGTCATCCGTTGCTGGATCGAATGCTCGACCTCAAGCGTCTCGCCGGTGCGCACGTTTCGCCCGGCGTAGTAACGATCCGAACGGAACACCAGAGTGTGCGGCGTGCTCTGACCGACCCGCATGCCCGCAGGGTATTGCCATTCGCCCAGGGTCATCGGTTGCGTCAACTGCGCCTTCCAGTTCAAGAGCTGGCGCTGGACATTCAACCTGACCTCCACATTCTTCAACGCCAAGCCATTGATGGACATCGCCTCTGCCTGCCCCCAATGACTCAAAACATAGCCGGTGTCCAACCTGTAAACCTGGCTGTCGGCGGGCCAGACAACCCCGGCAACCTGTGTACCGGCCACCAACTCACAACGGTTGAATTGCCAAAGATCCGGTTGCAGTCGAGCCGGCACCTCGAAGTTCATGGTCAAGCGGCTGCCCGCCTTGCACGACCAACCCTGCACAAGCTGATCCCCGGCAAGTTTCATCTCCACCTCGGAACCGCGAAACCGCAGAGTCGTGACGGACAGGCCCGCCACTGTATGTGGCGCAACAAATTCCGCCTCGGTGAGACTGGCGGCGGCATGAGCCGAAAGCCGGCCACGCTCGTCCAGCGGTTCGGGAGTTTCCAGATGCAACGTGGCGCCAGCGGGCAGTGCCAGCCCCTCGACTTGAAAGGCATGAGCGAGTTTCGGATGACGCCGCTGATTATCGTGATAGCTGGTAATGACCTGATACAGGGTCACACCGACAACGCTGATACAGACCAGCGAGAGCACACTTGTCTTGCGCGGATGACGCAGCAACGCGCCACGCCAGCCCGGCACGCAGAACATGATCAAAAGCATCGGCAGGCCAATGAATCCGACCAGCAGTAGTGTCCATCCGACGATGTAGACGAGAGCAATGATGGCCAAGGTTGCATCCATGCGAGAAAAAACATGCCCCATGGTGCCAAACCTGGCGCCGTGTCTCTAGCGTTGGCGTGTCCCTCAGCCTCAAGACCGGGCAGTCACGGAACTCGATTGGGGAAATGACGATCCAACGCCGTAGTTAACCCAGCGGAGTCACCCCATCATGCGTCTCAAACTTGCTGTCGCCACCCTGGCATTGTTGTCCCTGCCCGTCGGTTCGGCCATGGCCGACAGCTTTTGGCGTAACGTCATCTCGTCCGGTGCGACCACCGGTTCGACTTACCTGACCTTCAAGGATCACAAACTGATCGTCGCCGCACAGGACGATGCCGGCAGTTTCGTCGCCAGCGACGGCGGCATCCGTGGCCCGTACCTGGAGGCCGCGATGCAGAAAGTCCGCGCCGACAATCCGGGCCTGCAGGCGACGGACATGGAACTGGCGAACGCGATCCTGGCGAAGAACGCCGTGGCTTCCGAGTAAGCGTTTCCCGCCGTATAAAAAATGCCGCTCAATCGAGCGGCATTTTTTTGCTCGCCTAACGGTAATCGTCCACCGGCACACAGGCGCAAAACAGGTTGCGGTCACCGTAGACGTTGTCCACGCGATTCACCGCCGGCCAATATTTATGCGCCTTGGTGTGCGCATCCGGGGTCACGCCCTGTTCGATGCTGTAGGGCCGTTCCCACACCCCGGTGATGTCCGCCAGGGTATGCGGCGCACGCTTGAGCGGATTGTCTTCGGCCGGCCAGTTACCGTTCTGCACTTCGGTGATTTCCGCACGGATGCTCAGCATCGCGCCGATGAAGCGGTCCAGTTCCGCCTTCGATTCGCTCTCGGTCGGCTCGACCATCAAGGTGCCCGGCACCGGGAATGACATGGTTGGCGCATGGAAGCCGTAATCCATCAGGCGTTTGGCGACATCTTCCTCGCTGATCCCGGTCAGTGCCTTGAGCGGACGCAGATCGAGAATGCATTCGTGAGCCACCCGCTCGTTGCGCCCGGTGTAGAGCACGGGAAAGGCGCCGGACAGATGCTGCGCCAGGTAATTCGCCGCAAGGATCGCCACTTCGCTGGCGTCCGCCAGTTGCGGCCCCATCATGGCGATGTACATCCAGCTGATCGGTAAAATGCTCGCGCTGCCCCAGGGCGCGGCGCTGACGGCACCGTTCTGCGGTTGCGGGCCGTCGATCGGCACCACCGGATGATTGGCGACGAACGGTGCCAGATGCGCCCGCACCCCGATCGGCCCCATCCCCGGCCCGCCTCCGCCGTGGGGAATGCAGAAGGTCTTGTGCAGGTTCATGTGCGACACGTCCGCGCCGATGTCCGCCGGCCGGGCCAGGCCGACCTGAGCATTGAGGTTGGCGCCATCCATGTACACCTGACCGCCGTGCTTGTGGATAACTTCGCAGATTTCGCTGATGCCCTCCTCGTACACCCCATGGGTCGACGGATAGGTCGCCATCAGACAGGACAGCTTGTCGCCCGCGTGCGAAGCCTTGGTCTTCAGATCCTCCAGATCGACGTTGCCGGCCTCGTCGCATTCGACGATCACCACGCGCATCCCGGCCATCTGCGCCGAAGCCGGGTTGGTGCCGTGGGCCGAGGACGGAATCAGGCAGATGTCGCGCCCGCCCTGCTGACGGCTTTCGTGATATCTGCGGATCGCCAGCAACCCGGCATATTCGCCCTGAGCCCCGGAGTTGGGCTGCATGCAGATCGCATCGAAGCCGGTGATCGCGCACAGCCAGCGCTCCAGTTCCTCGATCATCAAGGTGTAACCGACAGCCTGTTCCCTCGGCACGAATGGGTGCAGGTTGGCGAAGGCCGGCCAGGTGATCGGGATCATCTCGCTGGTGGCATTGAGCTTCATGGTGCAGGAGCCGAGCGGGATCATCGACTGGTTGAGCGCCAGATCCTTGTTCTCCAGTTGCTTGAGGTAACGCAGCATCTCGGTTTCGCTGTGATGGGCGTTGAACACCGGATGGCGCAGATACGGCGTGCTCCTTTGCAGATTGGCCGGAATCCCGGAAACCAGCGCCTCGGCATCGAGTTCGTCGACGTTCAGCCCATGATCGGCTCCCAACAGCACATCGAACAGTCGCCCGACAGTGTGTTCGTCGCAGGTTTCATCAAGACTCAGGCCGAGGCGACCGCGCCCGAGAATGCGCAGGTTGATCTGCGCAGCTTTCGCGCTTTCGATGATCGCGGTTTGCGCCCCACCGACCTCCAGGGTGAGGGTGTCGAAGAACTGCCGGTTGATCCGCTGGATGCCATGCCGCTCAAGGCCCGTCGCAAGAATGCAGGTCAGCCGATGCACCCGCTGGGCGATCCGCTTCAGGCCTTCCGGCCCGTGGTAGACCGCGTAGAAACTGGCGATATTCGCCAGCAACACCTGCGCGGTGCAGATGTTCGAATTGGCCTTCTCCCGGCGGATGTGCTGCTCGCGGGTTTGCAGGGCCATGCGCAGCGCCACGTTGCCACGGGCATCTTTCGAGACACCGATGATCCGCCCCGGTATCGCCCGTTTGTATTCCTCGCGACTGGCGAAAAACGCCGCGTGCGGGCCGCCATAACCCATCGGCACGCCAAAGCGCTGGGACGACCCGAATACCACGTCCGCCCCCAACTCGCCCGGCGGGGTCAGCAACAGCAGGCTCAGCAGGTCGCTGGCAACGCAGGCCAGCGCCTGTTGCGCATGCAGGTGATCAATCAGCGGCTTGAGGTCGTGGACCTCGCCATGGGTGTCGGGATATTGCAGGAGCGCGCCGAACACCTGATGGTGCTTCAGCTTGTCCAGCGCATCGACGATCAGCTCGAAGCCAAAGCCTTCGGCGCGGGTCCGTACCACGGAAATGGTCTGCGGATGGCAGTTTTCGTCGACGAAGAACAGATTGCTTTTCGACTTCGCCACGCGCTTGGCCAGAGCCATGGCTTCTGCCGCTGCCGTGGCTTCGTCGAGCAATGAGGCGTTGGCCAGTTCGAGGCCGGTGAGGTCAATGGTCAGTTGCTGGAAGTTGAGCAGCGCTTCGAGCCGGCCCTGGGCGATTTCCGGTTGATAAGGCGTGTAGGCGGTGTACCAGCCGGGATTTTCCAGCACGTTGCGCAAAATCACGGTCGGCGTGAGGGTGCCGTGGTAGCCCATGCCGATCAGGCTGGTCCAGAGCTGGTTCTGCTCGGCATAACCGCGCAACTTCGCCAACGCAGCCTGCTCGTCGAGGGCCGGTGGCAGGTCCAGTTCGCGGTTGAGGCGAATGCCCGGCGGCACCGTCTGCTCGATCAATTCGACCCGGCTGCCCAGCCCGAGGCTGTCGAGCATCGCCTGTTGCTCGGCGGCGTCAGGGCCAAGGTGACGGCGCAGGAAGGCATGGGGATCGCGTAACTGGCTCAGGGACGGCAACTGGGACATGACGGGCTCTCTCTTGGCTGGCGCTCGGCGTCAATGCAACACGGTCAAACCAGCATAGCAGCCGATATCGGCGCGCACGGCTTGGCGCTCGACGCATTCCGGGCCATGCTGTGACGCCTGCCTCGGGCGTCCAACCAGCGGATGATCACGTTTTCATGAGCCAACAGCCCTTTCTGCCGTTTTCCAAACCCGTTATCGATGAAGCCACGATTGCTGCCGTGGGCGATGTGCTGCGCTCCGGCTGGATCACCAGTGGTCCCAAGGTCCAGGCCTTTGAAGCGCAGCTCTCGGCGTATTTCGGCGGGCGTCCGGTGCGCACGTTCAACTCCGGCACCTGCACCATGGAAATCGCCCTGCGCATCGCCGGCATCGGCCCGGGCGACGAGGTGATCACCACGCCGATTTCGTGGGTCGCCACGGCCAACGTGATTCTTGAAGTCGGCGCCACGCCGGTGTTCGCCGACATCGACCCGGTGACCCGCAACATCGACCTGGATCGCCTGGAAGCGGCGATCACTCCCCGCACCCGCGCCGTGATCCCGGTGTACCTCGCCGGGCTGCCGGTGGACATGGATCGGCTGTACGCCATCGCCCGCCGCCACAACCTGCGGATCATCGAAGATGCGGCACAGGCGCTGGGGTCGAGCTGGAACGGCCAGCGCATCGGTGCCACCGGCGACTTCGTGTCCTTCAGTTTCCAGGCCAACAAGAACGTGACCTGCTCCGAGGGCGGTTGTCTGGTGCTGAACACGCCGGAGGAAGCGCGACTGGCGGAGAAGTACCGCTTGCAGGGCGTTACCCGCAGCGGTTTCGATGGCCTGGACGTCGACGTGCTGGGCGGCAAGTTCAACATGACCGACGTCGCGGCGACCATCGGCCTGGGGCAGTTTGCCGACATCGAGCGCCTCACCGCCCATCGCCAGGAGCTGGCCCGTCACTACTTCAAGTGTTTTGGCGACGATTTCGAAGCGATTTACGGCGCACAACTGCCGCCGCCAGACTTCACCCAGAGCAACTGGCATCTGTTTCAACTGGTGCTGCCGGAGCGCGCGGACGGCTTGCCGGCACGGGCGACGTTCATGGAGCAGATGCAGGCCCGGGGCATCGGTATCGGCTATCACTACCCGCCGATTCATTTGCTCAGCCTGTACCGCGAACGCGGTTTCAAGGAAGGCATGTTGCCGGTGGCGGAACGGGTCGGGCGGCTGATTGTGTCGCTGCCGATGTTCACCACCATGAGCAAGGAAGATGTCGAGCGCTCGGTGGCGGCGGTCAAAGCGGTCTTGCGCGACGCCTGACAGCGCCCACAAAAAAGCCCCGACGGATCGGGGCTTTGCGGTCTGACGCGCAGCTTACTCGCCGATTTCAGCCTTGTAGCCGGCCGCGTCGAGCAGCTTGTCCAGCTCGGCCTTGTCGCTTGGCTTGAGTTTGAAGATCCACGACTCATACGGTTCGGAGTTCAGCAACTCAGGCTCGGCGCTCAGGTCCTCGTTGACCGCGATCACTTCGCCGCTGATCGGCGAGTAGATATCGGAAGCGGCCTTGACCGACTCGACCACGCCAGCCTGGTCGCCAGCGCCAAAAACGTTGCCCACTTCAGTCAGCTCGACGAACACCACGTCACCCAGCGCTTCCTGCGCGTGGTCGCTGATGCCCACGGTGACGGTGCCGTCGGCTTCCAGACGTGCCCATTCATGACTTGTGGCATAACGCAGTTCGGCTGGGATATCGCTCATGTTCGGTGTCCTCGAGAAATTGTCAGCGGTCGTACCCGCCGGAATAGGTTAGATCAACGTTTTGCCGTGACGGACGAAGGTCGGTTTGACCACCCGCACCGGGTACCACTTGCCACGGATTTCCACTTCGGCGCGGTCGGCAGTCGCCATCGGTACACGCGCCAGGGCAATCGACTTGCTAAGCGTAGGAGAGAAACTACCACTGGTGATCTCCCCTTCGCCAACATCGGCGATCCGGACCACCTGATGAGCGCGCAAAACCCCGCGTTCCTCAAGCACCAGACCGACCAGTTTGTGCTGCACACCCGCCGCCTGTTCCGCCTCCAGCGCGCTACGCCCGATGAACTGGCGCGAGGCCGGCTCCCAGGCGATGCTCCAGGCCATGTTCGAGGCCAGCGGCGAAACGTCTTGATGAATGTCCTGGCCATAGAGGTTCATGCCGGCTTCGACCCGCAGGGTATCGCGGGCGCCGAGGCCGATGGGGGAAATACCCGCGCCCACCAGATCGTTGTAGAAACCGGGAGCCTGGCTGGCCGGCAGGACAATTTCCAGACCGTCCTCGCCGGTGTAACCGGTGCGGGCAATGAACCAGTCGCCGTCGGCCTGACCTTCGAAGGGTTTGAGGAACTGGATCAGGGCGGCGCGGGACTGAGTCACCAGTTCGGCCACCTTCTGGCGTGCGTGCGGGCCTTGAATGGCGAGCATCGCCAGTTCGGAGCGCTCCTGAATCTGCACCTCGAAACCGCCGCGATGGGCTTCGATCCAGGCCAGATCCTGATCGCGGGTGGAGGCGTTGACCACCAGTCGGTAACCGTCATCGAGACGGTAGACGATCATGTCGTCGACGATGCCGCCGCGCTCGTTGAGCATCGTGCTGTACAACGCACGGCCGGGGCGGTGCAGGCGCTCGACGTCGTTGGCCAGCAAGTGCTGGAGCCAGGCCTTGGCCTGGTTGCCGGTGACATCGATCACGGTCATGTGGGAAACATCGAACACCCCGCAATCGCGGCGCACCTCATGGTGTTCCTCGACCTGCGAGCCGTAATGCAGTGGCATGTCCCAACCGCCAAAATCGACCATCTTCGCGCCGAGGGCGAGATGCAGGTCATACAGAGGCGTACGCTGTCCCATGGGTTTCTCCTTCCGGGCGTGGCGAAGGCGCGGACAGTCGCTGCAGGGATGAAAGCCGTGAAATAGAAGGCTCTCAGCCGATCTCAGCGAACGGGTCTGTCAGACGATCCGCACCGAATGCCGCGCATTGTAGCCGCATGATTCAGGACTGACGACTAAGTGTTTCGGTGCGCTGAGCGACGGATCAGGCCGATGACCGGAAGCAGTCCGACCAGAACCAGCGTCAGCGCCGGCAGCGACGCCCTCGCCCATTCGCCTTCGCTGGTCATTTCAAAGATCCGCACCGCCAGTGTGTCCCAGCCAAACGGGCGCATCAGCAGGGTTGCGGGCATTTCCTTGAGCACATCGACGAACACCAGCAACGCCGCACTGAGCGTGCCGGGCAACAACAACGGCAGATACACTTTGAAAAACAGTCGCGGCCCACTGACACCCAGACTACGTGCCGCTTCAGGCAAAGATGGCCGTATACGCGCCAGACTGCTTTCCAGAGGCCCATAGGCGACCGCAACGAAACGCACCAGATACGCCATCAACAGTGCCGCCAGACTGCCCAGCAGCAGCGGTTTGCCCGCACCGCCCAGCCAGCCCGAGAGCGGGATCACCAGCTGCCGGTCGAGATAACTGAAGGCCAGCATGATCGACACCGCCAGCACCGAACCCGGCAACGCATAACCGAGATTGGCCAGACCGACGCCGGAGTTGATTGTCGGTGTCGGCGCCAGGCGCCGGGCAAATGCCAGCAGCAAGGCAACGCTGACGGTAATCAACGCCGCCATCGCGCCCAGGTACAAGGTGTGCAGGATCAGCCCGGCGTAGCGCTCATCCAGATCGAAACGCCCGCGTTGCCAGAACCACACCACCAGTTGCAGCAGCGGAATCAAAAAGGCGCAGGCGAACACCAGACCACACCAACTCATGGCCGCCAACGCCTTGAGCCCGCGCAGGTGATACAGCGCCTTGACCCGTGGCCGCTCGTTGCTCGCCCGGTTCGCTCCACGCGCCCGGCGCTCGCCGTACAGCACCAGCATCACCACCAGCAGCAACAGGCTCGCCAGTTGCGCCGCGCTCGACAGGCTGAAGAAGCCATACCAGGTCTTGTAGATCGCGGTGGTGAAGGTGTCGAAGTTGAACACCGACACCGCGCCGAAATCCGCCAGGGTTTCCATCAGCGCCAGCGCCACGCCAGCCCCGATGGCCGGACGCGCCATTGGCAGCGCCACCCGCCAGAACGCCTGCCACGGCGACTGGCCGAGAACGCGCGCGGCTTCCATCAGGCCCTTGCCCTGGGCGAGGAACGCGGTGCGCGCCAGCAGGTAAACGTAGGGATAGAACACCAGCACCAGAACCACAATCACCCCGCCGGTGGAACGCACCCGTGGCAGCCTCAAGCCGCTGCCGAACCATTCGCGCAACAGGGTTTGCACCGGGCCGGCGAAGTCCAGCAGGCCGACGAACACGAATGCCAGCACATAGGCCGGAATCGCGAATGGCAGCATCAGCGCCCAATCGAGCCAGCGCCGTCCGGGGAATTCGCAGAGGCTGGTGAGCCACGCGAGGCTCACGCCGAGCAGGGTCACCCCGACTCCGACGCCGAGCACCAGGGTCAGGGTGTTGCCCAGCAGGCGCGGCATCTGGGTTTCCCACAGGTGCGACCAGATCTGCTGATCGATGGTTTGCCAGGACAGCAGCAGAACGCTGAGGGGGAGCAGCACCAATGCGGCGATGGCGAAGACGATGGGATACCAGCGGCGCTGGGCGGGGTGGGCCACTTTTAGAACTCTGGAGGGATGTAGGTGTTCTTGGTTTTTTGTTTCAGGTCAGGATTGTCGCCCTCTCCCGGAGGAAGAGGGGCTGACCGAAGTGTTCTTGCGGACTACGCCGACCTGCTACATCGAGCCGAACTCAAGTCTCGACCCAAATCGGCGCCCTCTCCCCCCGGGAGAGGGCTGGGGTGAGGGCTACGATCTCAAGCGAACACCGCAAGCGAAAAATACTCAGTTCCACCCCGCCCGATCCATCATCCGGATCGCCTCGGCCTGGCGCTTGCCCGCCACTTCCACCGGCAGGGTATCGGCCACGAACTCACCCCACGCCGCCACTTCCGCCGAAGGCTTCACCGCCGGATTGGCCGGGAACTCCTGGTTCACGTCGGCGAAGATTTTCTGCGCCTCAGGCGTGGTCATCCACTCCACCAACGCCTTGGCCGCTTGCGGGTGCGGTGCATGCCTGGTCAGGCCGATACCCGACAGGTTGACGTGGACCCCGCGATCCGCCTGGTTCGGCCAGAACAGTTTGACCGGCAGATCCGGCTTCTGCTGGTGCAGGCGGCCGTAGTAGTAAGTGTTGACGATACCGACGTCGCACTGGCCGGCGTTGATCGCTTCCAGCACCGCGACATCATCGGAGAACACGTCAGTGGACAGGTTATTGACCCAGCCCTTGAGGATCTTCTCGGTTTTCTCGGCGCCGTGGGTTTCGATCATGGTGGCGGTCAGCGACTGGTTGTAGACCTTCTTCGCCGTGCGCAGGCACAGGCGACCTTCCCAGTTCTTGTCGGCCAGTGCTTCGTAGGTGGTCAACTCGCCCGGTTTCACCCGTTCGGTGGAGTAGGCGATGGTCCGCGCGCGCAGGCTCAGGCCGGTCCAGGCGTGAGTGGACGAGCGATATTGCAGGGGAATGTTGGCGTCGATGGTCTTGGAGGTGAACGGCTGCAGAATGCCCATCTGCTCGGCCTGCCAGAGGTTGCCGGCATCGACGGTCAGCAGCAGGTCGGCGGTGGCGTTTTCGCCTTCGGCCTTGATGCGCTGCATCAGCGGCGCTTCCTTGTCGGTGATGAACTTGATCTTCACCCCGGTTTTCGCGGTGTAGGCATCGAACACCGGTTTGATCAGTTCATCGATGCGCGAGGAGTAAACCACCACCTCGTCGGCGGCCTGGGCGACGGTGCTGCCAATCAGGGTCAGGGCCAGTGCGGTCAGAAGACGCTGGGGTGCCAACATGGGAGTGATCTCTCGGTCGGGAAATGTGGCCCAAATGATAAGGACTCACATTTACCAGCTCAATCGAACACTTTTCGAAGGCGTTACCAGATGTTGCATGACCGGAAAAACGCTCAGGCCCTGGCAAGCGCCGGCAGGTCACCGGTCAATCCCAGCGCCTCGCGCACGAACAGCGCCTTGGCCTCGGGCATCTGCTCGACCATCTTCAGCCCGGCATTGCGCAACCAGCGCAGCGGCAGCGGATCGGCCTGGAACAACCGCTCGAAGCCCTCCATCGCCGCCATCAGCGCCAGGTTGTGCGGCATGCGCCGACGTTCGTAGCGGCTCAGCACTTTCACCTCGGCCAGGCGTTCGCCGCGCTCGGCGGCTTGCAGCAGTACTTCGGCCAGCACGGCGGCATCGAGGAAACCGAGGTTCACCCCCTGCCCGGCCAACGGGTGAATGGTGTGCGCGGCATCGCCGATCAACGCCAGGCCTTCGGCCACGTAGCGCTTGGCGTGACGCTGGCGCAGCGGCACGCAGAGTCGCGGATCGGCGCTGACGACGTCGCCCAGGCACCCTTCGAACGCCCGCTCCAGCTCACGGCAGAACGCCGCCTCGTCCAGCGCCATCAGGCGCTCGGCTTCGCCCGGCGTGGTCGACCAGACGATCGAACACCAATCCTGCTGGCCGTCGCGCTCCAGCGGCAGAAACGCCAGCGGCCCGTGATCGGTGAAACGCTGCCACGCCGTCATCCGGTGCGCCTTGCTGCTGCGCACGCTGGTGACGATGGCGTGATGCAGATAATCCCATTCACGGGTGGCCACGCCGGTCAGGCGGCGCACCGCCGAATTGGCGCCGTCCGCCGCGATCACCAGCGGCGCGCGCAGCTTGCGACCGTCGGCGAGGGTCAGCAGCCAGTCATCACCGGAGCGGCGCATCTGCTCCAGTCGCGCATTCGGCAGCAGGCCCATGTCGCAGTCGTGCAGACGTTCGAGCAAGGCGTCCTGCACCACGCGGTTTTCGACGATATGGCCGAGCACGTCGGCATGCACGCTGCTCGCCGAAAAGTGAATCTGGCCGGTGCCGCTGCCGTCCCAGACATGCATGTCGGTGTACGGACTGCTGCGACGTTTGGCGATGCCGTCCCATACACCGAGGCGCTCGAGAATCCGCTGGCTTGCCGCCGACAGGGCACTGACCCGAGGCTCGAACGGTGCCTGGGCATCGAATGGCTTGACGCTCAACGGGCTGCCGTCGAGCAGCAGGACTTCCAGCCCGCTGCCCTGCAACGCCAACGCCAGGGCACTGCCCACCATGCCGGCTCCGACAATCAGCACATCTGCGCGCATTTCCATGCTTTAAGCCTGTCTCGCTTGCGGCTTGAGCCGCACGTAAAGGGTTTTGCCGACGCGCGCCACCAGGTTGCCGGCGCCATCATGAATGTCGACCTGCAACTGCGGCAGGTACTTCTCGCCATTGGCGGTCTGCCGGCGGATCTCGTCGAGCAGGGTGTCGTCGATGTTGAACCGGGCGAACACCGGGCCTTTGCCCGGCGCAATGAAATCGATGTCGGCGGCCTTGTCCCAGACGATGTAGCGCGACCCGAGGTTCTCCATCAGCATCAGCATGTAGAACGGATCGACCATCGAATACAGACTGCCACCAAACTGAGTGCCGACGTAGTTGCGGTTGTACCAGCCCAGCCCCATCGACACGCGGATGTCGCGAAAGTCATCACTGATGTGCCGCACCCGCACACCGGCACCGAAGTATGGCGGGTAGAACGTCATCACCCAGCGCATCAGCTGCGCCTTGCCGAAGGTGCGGATCAACCACTTATACATCCGACCGCGTCCCCAGTCCCATGGCCTGGCGGGCGAACCAGCGTTTGGCCGGTGGTAACAGGTCGAGGCCGAGCAGACCGATATTGCGCCCCAGCGATACCAGCGGCTGGGTGCTGCCAAACAGCCGGGTGACCTGATCGGAGAAACCCACGGTCAGGTTCTGGTCCAGGCGCTGGCGCTCGCGATACGCCTGCAATGTGGCGAAGTCGCCCAAGGGTTTGTCGCTGGCCAGCAACGCCGCCGCCAGCGCATCGGCATCGCGCAGGGACAGGTTGAAGCCCTGCCCGGCAATCGGATGCAGGCTGTGCGCGGCGTTGCCGAGTACCGCCAGATGCGAGCGCACCTGCTCCTCGGCTTCCACCAGCGACAGCGGATACAGATGCCGCGCGCCAACCTGTTTCAGCGTGCCGAGGCGATAACCGAATACCCCCTGCAACTCACTGAGGAAGTCGCGCTCGCTCAGATCCGCCAGCCTCTGCGCGTCCATCCCCAGGCGGGTCCAGACCAGGGCGCAGCGGTTTTCCGGCAACGGCAGCAACGCCATCGGACCTTCATCGGTGAAACGCTCGAAGGCCATGCCGTTGTGCGCTTCGCTCGGGGTGATGTTGGCGATCAGCGCACTCTGGTTGTACGGACGCTTGCGCACGTTGATGCCCAGTTGCTCGCGCAGACCGGAGCGCCCGCCATCGGCGAGCACCGCGAGGTCGCACTCGACCGTGGTTTCATCGTTGAGGATCAGGCGATAGCCGTCGGGCAGCGGCTCCATGCGCGTAACTTCCGCCGGGCAGCGCCAGCTGATCACGTCCTTGTCGATGTGCTGCCACAGGCACTGGCCGAGCCAGGCGTTTTCCACCACGTAGCCGAGGGCCGGCACGCCCTCTTCCATCGCCGACAATCGGGCGGTGGAGAAGCGTCCACGGTCGGACACGTGAATCTGTTTGATCGGCTCGGCGCGGCGGGAGATTTCCTGCCACACGCCGAGGCGCTGATAAATCTGTCGCGAGCCGAAGGACAGCGCCGAAGAGCGCGCGTCGTAGCTCGGTTGCCAGCTGTTGCCGGGGGCGAACGGCTCGATCAGCACGATCTTCCAGCCGCGCGCCTTGGCCCCGGCCTGCAAGGCCAGCGCCAGACTGGCACCGACCAGGCCGCCACCGATGATTGCCAGATTGACCCGACTCATGCCGCGTGTGTCCGTGCCTGCGCCATCAGCGCCTCGATCTCGGCGACGGTTTTCGGCACACCGCCGGTCAGGATTTCACAACCGCTCTTGGTCACTACCACGTCGTCCTCGATGCGCACGCCAATGCCGCGCCATTTCTTCGCTACGTTCTGATTGTCCGGGGCGATGTAGATGCCCGGCTCCACGGTCAGCGCCATGCCGACTTCCAGCACCCGCCATTCGCCGCCGACCCTGTACTCGCCGACATCGTGTACATCCATGCCCAGCCAGTGGCCGGCGCGGTGCATATAAAAAGCCTTGTAGGCTTCGCTGGCGATCAACTCGTCGACGTCGCCCTGCAACAGGCCCAGCTTCACCAGCCCGCCGGTAATCACCCGAACCGTGGCTTCGTGCGCCTGGTTCCAGTGCTTGTTCGGCGCGATCTCGGTGAACGCGGCTTCCTGGGAGGCCAGCACCAATTCGTAGATCGCTTTCTGCTCGGGCGAAAACGTGCCGTTGACCGGCCAGGTGCGGGTGATGTCGCTGGCGTAGCAGTCGATCTCGCAACCGGCATCGATCAGCACCAGGTCGCCGTCCTTGAGCAGCGCGTCATTCTGCTGGTAATGCAGGATGCAGCTGTTGCGCCCGGCGGCAACGATCGAACCGTAGGCCGGCATCTTCGCCCCGCCCTTGCGGAATTCGTAGTCCAGCTCGGCTTCGAGGCTGTACTCGTAGAGCCCGGCGCGACTGGCCTGCATCGCCCGGATATGGGCCTGGGCCGAAATCCGCGCGGCTTCGCGCATCACCTTCACTTCCGCCGCCGATTTATACAGGCGCATGTCGTGCAGCAGATGATCCAGGGCAACGAATTCGTTCGGCGGCTGGGCGCCGAGGTGCGCCTTGGAGCGGATCACGTTGATCCAGTCCATCAGGTGGCGGTCGAATTCCGGGTTGCTGCCCATCGCCGAATACACCCGGTCGCGGCCTTCGATCAGGCCCGGCAGGATGTCGTCGATGTCGGTAATCGGGAAGGCGTCGTCGGCGCCGTACTCACGGATCGCGCCTTCCTGTCCGGCACGCAGGCCATCCCACAGTTCGCGCTCGGCGTTGCGCTCACGGCAGAACAACACGTATTCGCCATGTTCGCGGCCGGGCATCAGGACGATGACGGCCTGCGGCTCGGGGAAACCGCTCAGGTACTGGAAATCACTGTCCTGGCGGTAAACATGCTCGACGTCACGATTGCGGATCGCAACGGCGGCGGCGGGCAGGATGGCGATGCTGTTGGGTTCCATCTGCGCCATCAGGGCCTTGCGGCGACGGCTGTATTCCGCTTTCGGGATATGAATCATGGGCAGATGGCGTTCCCTGGCATCGATCAGTGCAGCGACGGTTTGGCCGGCGCTTCGTCGGTCTTCTTGGTTTCGGTGAACAGCAGCAGCGGCGCGACGCGCAGGTATTCCATGACTTCCATGTAGTCGTTTTCACCGTCGTCGGACTCTTCGAGCGCGTCCTGAACCTGGGAAATGGCCGCCAGATCCTGCAGCACTTCGTTCGCCTCGTCGCTCAGCGCGTAGGAGCGGCGGGTCAGGCCGAAACCGGTGAGGAAGCCCTGGCACCACTGGCCCAGCGCGGCAGCACGCTCGGTGAGCGGCGCATCGTCGGTCGGCAGCAGCAGAACCACGGCCATGTCATCGCCGGTCAGCTCACCCTTGACCATTTCTTGCAGGCCGATCAGGGCGTTGCGTACGTTGTCCGACGGTTCGCCTTCGAGCAGCTCGGCGGCATCAACCAGCCAGCTGTCGTGTTCAAAACCGGCGCCGGCGCAGCTGCGGCCGAGCAACAGGCCGTGCAGTTCGGCAGGCGAGACAGGATGGCCGCTGGAAGTCAGCAGGGTGGCGAAGGCTTGGTATGGAGAATTCTGAATGGGCATGGGCAGCTAGGCGCCAGACGGCGCTATGTCTAGAATGAAGGCCTTGTATCCTACATCGACAGACTCGCCAAGACTATTAAAGGCTGTCCGCCCGCCGGGCGCCTGCCGCCCATCAGACGAATTCAGTGGACACAATGGAAGACACCGACCTGCAAGCGCTGATGGCCAGACTCGAAAAGCTGATTACCCGAGTCGAGCAACTAAAGAGTCAAAACGCACTCTTACAAGCTCAGGAAAAGACCTGGCGCGAGGAACGCGCTCACCTCATTGAAAAAAACGAAATCGCCCGGCGTAAGGTCGAATCGATGATTTCGCGCCTCAAGGCCCTGGAGCAAGACTCATGAGTTCAAGCAATAGCGTTACCGTGCAGATCCTCGATAAAGAATATTCGATCATCTGCCCCCAGGAAGAACGCAGCAATCTGGTCAGCGCCGCCCGTTACCTGGACGGCAAGATGCGCGAGATCCGCAGCAGCGGCAAAGTCATCGGTGCCGACCGCATTGCCGTGATGGCCGCGCTGAACATCACCCATGACTTCTTGCACAAAGCTGACAGCCCGGATATCCAGGCCAGCAGTTCGACCCGCGAACAGGTGCGAGACTTGCTCGATCGTGTCGATCTGGCCCTGGCCGACGACACGGATGTCAGCAAAGGCTGATTCGCCGGGCCGCTTGAGGTATACTCGCCGCACTCCCTGGGGTGCTTGCCAGTTGACGATGTCCCTGAGCCGATTTGCACTACCCTGGGGGTTGCACGTTGGGCTGGTGTGCATGTCCGCCAGACGGAAAGCCTTAAAGCCTACTGCATCCTCCACCTTGAACTCTCGGGTTCAAGGGCTAAGTCGACAGCGGCTCATCCGGGGAGCCTGATTCGAATCCGATGCCGGTGCATGCCGGCATCGGATTTTTTATGCGTACGTTTTCGCACCCATCCTGCCGAAGCCGAACCATGACCGAACCTGCGTTGCTGCCCCGCCCTCAACTGCGCCGCCTGCTGCGCAAGGCCCGCCGTTCGCTGACCCCGAGCGAGCAACGCCAAGCCGCCCAAGGCCTGTACAAACAACTGGCGCAACACCCGCAGTTCCGCCGGGCGAAACACATTTCCCTGTACCTGCCCACCGACGGTGAAATCGACCCGCGCCTGTTGCTGCGCGCCGCCCAGCGTCGGGGCAAGGCCACTTACCTGCCGGTTCTCAGCGCCTGGCCGCGAACCAAAATGGTCTTCCAGCGCATCCGGCCAGGGGAAAAGCTAAAACCCAACCGCTTCCGGATTCTCGAACCGCGAGTCAATCTGGCCCGGCAGCGCAAGATCTGGGCACTGGATCTGGTGTTGTTGCCATTGGTGGGGTTTGACGACGTCGGTGGTCGTCTGGGAATGGGCGGCGGGTTCTACGACCGCAGCCTGGCGTACCTCGCCCGCCGCCAGAACTGGCGCAAGCCGACGCTGTTGGGCCTGGCCCATGAATGTCAGAAGGTCGAACGTCTGGCGCAGGCCAGTTGGGATGTACCGTTGCAAGGCACGGTCACCGACAGGGCATGGTATTTCGCGGGATAGGCTTACGGGACAAGGCGTCACTCGAACGGCGACGCCGGGAGGGCAGTGTTCAGCGCTTGAAGGCTGTCGACTGTTGTACTTGTTGCGCCACTTCAATCGGAGCATCGGCCTTGTTCGCCCACAGGCTTTGCGCATAACCGGTGGTCACGACGCCCAGGCCAAACAAAATAACCAAAGTCCACAGCAAATCCGGTTTGCGTTTCATCGATTGCCCCCCTCAAGGCACATCATCACGATGACAGCAGCGGTTTCCATTCGTAGGCCGTGCAGCAGCGTCAAGCAATAAAGGCCGGCATTTTGCGGCAACGTGACCCAACGCGCAAATGCTGGCGCCAACCGACCGTCGGTTTGTCATAAAATTGCCCGACAACTTGCCCAACCACCCCGCGAGGAGCAAAAACCATGGCCTACTGGCTGATGAAATCCGAGCCCGACGAACTCTCGATCAAAGGCCTGGAAAAGCTCGGCAAGGCGCGCTGGGACGGCGTGCGCAACTATCAGGCGCGCAATTTCCTGCGGGCGATGGCGGTGGGGGACGAATTCTTTTTCTATCACTCCAGTTGCCCGGAGCCAGGAATCGCCGGCATCGGCCGGATCGTCGAAGCGGCGTATCCGGATCCGACGGCACTGGAGCCGGAGAATCATTACTTCGACCCCAAGGCCACGGCGGAGAAAAACGCCTGGAGCGCCATCGATGTCGGCCACGTCGAGACGTTTGCGCGGGTTTTGAAGCTTGATTACCTGAAACAGCAGACCGCACTGGCCGAGATGCCCCTGGTGCAGAAGGGTTCGCGGCTGTCGGTGATGCCGGTGACACCGGAGCAATGGGCAACGGTGATTGCCCTCAAACCCTGAGCCATGGTCTGGGCGAAAGAAGGCTTTCGCGAGCAAGCCCGCTCCCACAACAACCGGTGAGAGCGGGCTTGCTCGCAAATGGGCTCGCCCGGACAGCAGAAGCCTTACTGAATGATCAGGTTGTTGAACAACAGATCCTCGACCACCGGTTTGCCGGTTTCGTCATTCATCACTTGCTGGGTCTGCTTCAAGGCTTCCTGACGCAGTTTTTCCTTGGCTTCGACACTGTTCATGGTCTCGGTGGTCTGCTGGGCGAACAGCGCCACCAGTTGATTGCGAATCAGCGGCTCGTTGGCCTTGACCAGTTTGGTCGCCTCGTCGCCCGTCACGCGCAACGCCACGTCGGCCTTGTAGACCTTGAGTTTCGGTGTGCCGTCCAACCCGTAGTTGCCCACGAACGGCGGGCTCAGAGAGATGTAGTTGACCTTCGGCGCCTCGCCTTCTTTGGCTTCTTCGGCCAGCGCTGCCACAGGCAGAGACAGGGCCAGCAACAACATGATCCACGCTTTCACAATTCGCTCCTTATCCGGTTTGCGGCCTAGCATAACGACCCGCCGCGCAAGCACAAGCTTATGGCTGACTATCAGGCCCGGGCATGCTCGTTGACCGGTCGACCGCCACACCTACACTTATCGGCCATCACTCCCAAAGGAATAGCCCTGATGAAAGCCGTGCTGTGCAAAGCCTTCGGCCCTGCCGAATCGCTGGTGCTGGAAGACGTCGCCAGTCCTGTCGCGAAGAAGAACGAAATCCTGCTGGAGGTTCACGCTGCCGGGGTCAACTTTCCCGACACGCTGATCATCGAGGGCAAATACCAGTTCAAGCCACCCTTCCCGTTTTCCCCGGGTGGTGAAGCGGCCGGCGTGGTCGGCGCGGTGGGCGAAAAGATCAGCCATCTGAAAGTCGGCGACCGGGTCATGGCCCTGACGGGCTGGGGCAGCTTCGCCGAGCAGGTCGCGGTGCCGGGCTACAACGTGCTGCCGATTCCACCATCGATGGATTTCAACACCGCCGCCGCGTTCAGCATGACCTACGGCACGTCGATGCACGCCCTCAAACAACGCGGCAACCTGCAGCCGGGTGAAACCCTGCTGGTATTGGGTGCGTCCGGCGGCGTTGGCCTGGCGGCGGTGGAAATCGGCAAAGCCATGGGCGCCCGGGTGATCGCCGCCGCCAGCAGCGCGGAAAAACTCGCGGTAGCCAAGGCGGCCGGCGCCGACGAACTGATCAACTACAGCGAAACCAGCCTCAAGGACGAAATCAAACGCCTCACCGACGGCCAGGGCGCCGATGTGATCTACGACCCGGTCGGCGGCGACCTGTTCGACCAGGCCATCCGTGCCATCGCCTGGAACGGCCGCCTGCTGGTGGTCGGTTTCGCCAGCGGGCGGATTCCCGAGCTGCCGGTCAACCTCGCCCTGCTCAAGGGGGCGGCGGTCCTCGGCGTATTCTGGGGTTCGTTCGCCCAGCGTCAGCCTCAGGACAACGCGGCGAACTTCCAGCAACTGTTCGGCTGGTTCGCCGAGGGCAAGCTGAAACCGCTGGTGTCGCAGGTGTATCCGCTGAGCAACGCAGCCCAGGCGATCAACGATCTCGGACAGCGCAAGGCTGTGGGCAAGGTGGTGGTGCAGGTGCGCTGAATCGGACGGGCGATCCGGACTCCTGCACAAGGGTCCGGATCGCGCTCCTGCTCCTTTCCACGCAGATATGTAATGTTTCCCACAACGTCCTGCTCTTACATCTGAGCGACATGTTCATAAAGGAACGCTCGACTTCCAACATTTCCGCTGTTTTGCCGATGGGAAGCGGTGCTATTTTCGGTAACGAAACTGTAACATTCGCATCCGCAGTCAAAACAAGAAATCTGGAGCTCTTGAATGTTTGCTTTCTTTCGACCTGCCGCACATCAGGCTCCCCTGCCTGAAGAAAAAATAGACAGCACCTACCGACGCCTGCGCTGGCAGATCTTCGCCGGTATCTTCTTTGGTTATGCGGGTTACTACCTGCTGCGCAAGAACTTCTCCCTGGCCATGCCGTACCTGATCGACGAGGGCTACAGCCGTGGCGACCTGGGTCTGGCGATGTCGGCCATCGCCATCGCCTACGGTCTGTCCAAGTTCCTGATGGGCCTGGTGTCCGACCGTTCCAACCCGCGTTACTTCCTGCCATTCGGTCTGCTGGTATCGGCCGGGGTGATGTTCATTTTCGGTTTCGCGCCATGGGCCACGTCCAGTGTGACCATGATGTTCATCCTGCTGTTCATCAACGGCTGGGCCCAGGGCATGGGCTGGCCGCCGAGCGGTCGCACCATGGTCCACTGGTGGTCGCAGAAAGAACGTGGCGGCGTGGTGTCGGTGTGGAACGTGGCGCATAACGTCGGCGGCGGTCTGATCGGCCCGCTGTTCCTGCTCGGCATGGGCCTGTTCAACGACTGGCACGCGGCGTTCTACGTGCCGGCGGCGGTCGCCCTGGCGGTGGCGGCGTTTGCCTTCATCACCATGCGCGACACCCCACAATCGGTCGGCCTGCCGCCGATCGAGAAGTACAAGGACGACTACCCGGAAGGCTACGACGCCAGCCACGAAGACGAATTCAGCGCCAAGGAAATCTTCGTCAAATACGTGCTGCGCAACAAAATGCTCTGGTACATCGCCTTGGCCAACGTCTTCGTCTACCTGCTGCGCTACGGCGTGCTGGACTGGGCGCCGACCTACCTCAAGGAAGCCAAGCACTTCGACGTCGACAAGACTTCGTGGGCCTATTTCTTCTATGAGTGGGCAGGCATTCCGGGCACGCTGCTGTGCGGCTGGATGTCGGACAAGATCTTCCGTGGCAACCGTGGCCTGACCGGCATGGTGTTCATGGCGCTGGTGACCGTGGCGACCCTGGTCTACTGGCTGAACCCGGCCGGCAACCCGACCGTCGACATGATCGCGCTGTTCTCCATCGGCTTCCTGATCTACGGCCCGGTGATGCTGATCGGCCTGCAGGCGCTGGAACTGGCACCGAAGAAAGCTGCCGGCACTGCGGCGGGTTTCACCGGCCTGTTCGGGTATCTGGGTGGTTCAGTCGCGGCGAGCGCGGCGATGGGTTACACCGTCGACCACTTCGGCTGGGACGGCGGTTTCGTGCTGTTGGTAGGCGCTTGCCTGCTGTCGATGGCCTTCCTGGCCCCGACCCTGATGCACAAGCAAGCTGCCAGTCAGAGCCGCGAAGCGATCGCCTGATCGGCTTTTGATTTACAGCGCTTGAGCCGCGCCTCCAGATTCCGGTCTGGCATGGCGTGGCTGCGCAGGGCGTGGGCGGTCTGCTCGACATAGTCGCGCGTCGTGCCGTAACGCCCGCAAGCGCTTTCGAACACCTGGCTCAGCACATGATCCGGCAAGTTGCCGGCATAGCTGGGCAGGTGCCGCTCCAGGACAAATCCCAAAGCCTGAACCTGGCTGCCATCTTCGAGACGGCAGTTGAGCCAGTGTGGCCGATAGGACGGCACTGGCATTTCGCGCTTCCACAAGGCGTACAGCGCGCTGTCGAGATTGTCTTCCGGCAGGCGGTAGGCGAACCCGCTGCATGAACCGCCACGATCCAGACCGAACACCAGCCCCGGCATTTCCGGCGTACCCCGGTGCTCGTGGGACCACAGGTACAAGCCGCGATGATAGCCATGCACCCGACCGCGCACCCGCTCCACCGCCGTGCATTCCGGGCGCCAGATCAACGATCCGTAGGCGAACAGCCACACCGGCCCGCCCTTGTGGCGCGCCATGGTCGATTGCATGGAAGCGAGAAGTTGTTCGTGGGTCAGCTGCGCCCCGAGATCAAGCCTTGGAGGGTAAGCCAGGTTCAGAAAAGTGTTTTCGATGGCACTCATGGCGAATAGCGTTCAGCTCCCCGCGGGTGAAGAATTACTTAATAGAACGCACCGCTGTAACAATAAGGCACATATCTTTTAAGGCATTTTAAATGCCGTGGCACGCTTCTTAATAATTGCCTGATTGATATATAACCTACCGATATTTATGCAATTACATAAATACCGATCGGCTATATAGAGAGTTATAACGACTCAAGAGCGCGGCTCAAGAGCGCGGCGCGTACGCGAACACATCGGCGCGCATCTGATGCGCATCCATGCCCGCTTCCACCAGCGCATCCAGGGTGCCATAGACCATGGCCGGCGAGCCGCTGGCGTAGACGTGCAGGGGCTTGAGATCGGGGAAATCCTCGCACACCGCTTCGTGCAACATCCCGCAGCGCCCTTCCCAGCCGCACTGATCGCTGACCACTTTGTGCAGGTACAGATTGGGCAACTTCAGCCATTCGTCCCAATGTTCGATCTGGTAGAAATCTTCCGGCCGCCGCACGCCCCAGTACAGATGCACCGGATGTTTGAAGCCGGCTGCACGGCAATGCTCGATCAGACTGTGAATCTGCCCCATGCCGGTGCCGGCCGCGATCAACACCAGCGGCCCGTCCGGCAGTTCCGCAAGATGGGTGTCGCCGAATGGCAGCTCGACCCGCACCAGCGGGTTGCGCTGCAATTGCCGGATCAGGTTCAGCGCACTGGATTCGCGCGCCAGCACATGGATTTCCAGGTCACGCCCGCCGTGCGGCGCCGAGGCCATGGAGAACGCCGATTTCTCACCGCTCTCGCGCTCGATCATCAAGTACTGACCGGCGTGATAACGCGGCGGCTTGCCCGCCGGCGCCCGCAGACGCACGCGCCAGGTATCGCCGCCGACGTCCCGGCATTCGATGACCTGACACGACAGGCTGCGCACCGGCAGTTCTCCCAGCGCGAGCACGCCATCCCACAGCACGATGCAGTCTTCCAGCGGCTCGGCTATGCAAGTGTAGAACTCGCCGTGGTCATGCACCTTGCCGGACTGTTCGACCCGGCCTTCCACCAGCAGCGCCGCACACACATGGCAATTGCCATTGCGGCAGCTTTGCGGGCATTCGTAGCCCAGGCGCCGCGCACCATCGAGAATCCGCTCTCCGGGCCGTATCTCAAGCACCGCTCCGGAGGGCTGCAGGGTTACACGCATCAATCTATTCCTAACTGATTCCAGATGGCATCGATCCGCTGGGTGACGGCGTCGTCCTTGACGATCACGCGGCCCCATTCGCGAGTGGTTTCGCCCGGCCACTTGTGGGTGGCATCCAGGCCCATTTTCGAGCCAAGTCCGGAAACCGGCGAAGCGAAGTCGAGGTAGTCGATCGGCGTGTTGTCGATCATCACCGTGTCGCGCTTGGGGTCCATGCGCGTGGTGATGGCCCAGATCACGTCGTTCCAGTCCCGGGCGTTGATATCGTCGTCGGTGACGATAACGAACTTGGTGTACATGAACTGTCGCAAAAACGACCAGACACCGAGCATCACGCGCTTGGCATGCCCCGGATACGACTTCTTCATCGTCACCACGGCCATGCGGTACGAGCAGCCTTCCGGCGGCAAGTAGAAGTCGGTGATTTCCGGGAACTGCTTCTGCAGGATCGGCACGAACACTTCGTTCAGCGCCACGCCGAGGATCGCCGGCTCATCCGGCGGACGCCCGGTGTAGGTGCTGTGGTAGATCGGTTTGATCCGGTGGGTGATGCGCTCGACGGTGAACACCGGGAAGCTGTCGACTTCGTTGTAGTAACCGGTGTGGTCGCCGTACGGACCTTCGTCGGCCATCTCGCCCGGATGGATCACGCCTTCGAGGATGATTTCGGCGGTGGCCGGCACTTGCAGGTCGTTGCCACGGCACTTCACCAGCTCCGTGCGGCTATCGCGCAGCAGCCCGGCAAAAGCGTATTCGGAGAGGCTGTCCGGCACCGGCGTGACCGCGCCGAGAATGGTTGCCGGATCGGCGCCAAGGGCCACCGACACCGGGAATGGCTGGCCCGGATGCTTTTCGCACCACTCGCGAAAATCCAGTGCGCCACCACGGTGGCTAAGCCAGCGCATGATGACCTTGTTGCGGCCGATCACTTGCTGACGGTAGATGCCGAGGTTCTGGCGATCCTTGTTCGGGCCTTTGGTGACGGTCAGGCCCCAGGTGATCAGCGGGGCAACATCGCCCGGCCAGCAGGTCTGCACCGGCAGCATGGCCAGATCGACGTCATCGCCTTCGATGACCACTTCCTGGCACGGGGCGTCTTTGACCACTTTCGGTGCCATCGCGATGATCTTGCGGAAGATCGGCAGCTTCGACCACGCGTCCTTCAAGCCCTTCGGTGGCTCCGGCTCCTTGAGGAAGGCCAGCAGTTTGCCGATCTCGCGCAGCTCGCTGACCGACTCGGCGCCCATGCCCATGGCGACACGCTCAGGGGTGCCGAACAGGTTGCCGAGCACCGGAATGTCGTAGCCGGTCGGCTTCTCGAACAGCAGTGCCGGGCCTTTGGCCCGTAGCGTGCGGTCGCACACCTCGGTCATTTCCAGCACCGGCGAAACGGGAATCTGGATGCGTTTCAACTCTCCGCGCTGCTCAAGCTGCTGCACGAAATCCCGAAGATCCTTGAATTTCATTGACGATGGCACCCTCAAAATAGGCGTACATCCTACCTGCTATGCCGGCTGCTGGCAGCCCGTCAGCGCTTACTTGGCTGCATTCACCCGACCTTTTTCAAGCTTCACCCCGGCCTGCAGGCCAACAAACAGCGGCTCGAGGATCGGAGCCACGAACCGCGCGCCGACTTCCGAGAGATGGTTGTCATCGGTGTACAGCGAGTAGCCATTGAGTTCGGCGCGGCACAGACCGCTTTCATCGCACAGCCGTGGCGCCGGATCGATCACCCGCACCGCCGGGTCCTGTGCCAGTTGCGCGAACAACTGGCTGATGAAAGCCTGACGCTTGTGATGCTCGGCGACCGCCAGACCGACGTCATCCACCGGACGATCGAGCATCGCCAGCCGCGTGAGGCGATACGGCGGGCTGAAGGCCTGCAGCGGCGCCTCCTTGACCAGCCAGACCCGATGCCCGCCCGCGCGCAATTGCGCGATCCGTGCCCGCAGGCCATCGGCCAGACGCTGCTCGGCGGCGGCGCGCTCGTAATGCCCGTCGGGTTTTCTCAGCGCGTGGCCCAGATCACCCTTGGCGTCGCCATAGAGATACAGACTCCAGCGCGCCACCAGCACCACGTCACTGACGGCTTGCGGCTTGAGCGCCTGTTCGACGCGCTGGTTGAACCGCGCGCAACGGGCATCGTGCTCAAGGCCCTCCAGCGGCAGGCAACCGGGAGAACTGGCCAGAATCACGCTGACCCCATGGGCCTTGGCGCCGTCATCGAATACCGGAATCAGCGCCGTGGCGTGGCTGTCACCCCAGACCAGCGCCCGGGACGGCCGGTTGTCGGCGCCGTAGTGGCAGAACAGTTTGTCGTCGGGGGTCTTGTCGTCGGCCAGGCAGGCCATCAGCTCCGGCCGCCAGTCGCGCCCCTTGGCGTATTGCAGGGCCTGATCGGACAGGCGCCATGGCAGGCCGTCGGTCCAGCGCAGGGTCTGCCCGGCCAGGCCGAGCACCAGCACACCGCATGCACCGGCGAGAAGGATCTGCCGCCGTCCGGCGAACACGCGCCGCTCGCGAAACGGCGTCTCGACGAACTTCCACGACAGGTAACCCAGCACCAGGGTCAGCAGAATCAGCCCTGCGCTGTCGAGCAGGCCGGGTTCATCGACGCTCGCGTAACTGGAAAACACGAACACCGGCCAGTGCCACAAATACCAGGAATAGGAAATCAGACCGAGACCGACCATCAGCCGACTGCTCAAGCACTGCCCCACCCAGGTCTGGCGATGACCGTTGGCCAGAATCAGCGCCACCACGCCCAGTACCGGCAGCAACGCCGCCGCGCCGGGGAACGGCGTGCTCTTGTCATAACCGAACACCGCCAGCAGGATCAGCCCCATGCCGAGCAGGCTCAGCCATTGCGCCGCCATTGGCTTGAGTCGCCAGCCGTGCTTGGGCGCAATCGCCAGCATCGCACCGGCCAGCAGCTCCCAGGCGCGCATCGGCAGCAGGAAGAAGGCCTTTTCCGGATGCTGACCGACCGCCCATACACTCAGGCCGAACGACAGCAGCAACACGCCAAACAGCGCCAGCCGCCAGTGTTTCAAGCGGCTCGACAGCAGGGTCAGCAACAACGGGAAAATGATGTAGAACTGCTCTTCCACCGCCAGCGACCATGTGTGCAGCAGCGGTTTGAGATCCGAGGCGACATCGAAATAGCCGTCCTGGCGCATGAACAGGATGTTCGAGACGAACATCACCTGATAGCGCACCGAACGCCCCAGCTCTTCGTAATCCTTGGGCGCCAGCAGGAACCAGCCCACCGCCAGCACAGCGACGATCATCGCGAACAGCGCCGGCAGAATCCGTCGCGCCCGGCGCGCCCAGAACTCGACGAAACTGAAACGACCAGCCTGGCGCTGGTTCCAGATGATCGAGGTGATCAGATAACCGGAAATCACGAAAAACACGTCCACGCCGACAAACCCGCCGGTAAACCCAGGGACGCCAAAGTGGAACAGCACCACGGCAATCACTGCGACTGCGCGCAAGCCGTCGATATCCCTTCGATAAGCGAGTGTGCTCATAAAACCTTAATGCCAATCAGATGGTTGTTTTTTGTACAGACGCCATACCTCTCGAAGAGGCTCGCGGACGCTGCTTTTTGTTGTGCCAACAAATGACCTTAGACGACTCAAAACCTCCCATCTACCGGACGGAAAACCGGCAAAAAAAATGGCGCCCCACCAGGGGCGCCATTTTTGGACTCAACCGACGCGGTTACTTGCGCTTCATCGACAGGAAGAACTCGTCGTTGGTCTTGGTCGTTTTCAGCTTGTCGACCAGGAACTCGATGGCGGCAACTTCGTCCATCGGGTGCAGCAGCTTGCGCAGGATCCACATGCGCTGCAGTTCGTCGTCGGCGGTCAGCAACTCTTCGCGGCGGGTGCCGGAACGGTTGATGTTGATCGCCGGGAACACGCGCTTCTCGGCGATCTTGCGATCCAGAGGCAGTTCCATGTTGCCGGTACCCTTGAACTCTTCGTAGATCACTTCGTCCATCTTCGAGCCGGTTTCAACCAGCGCGGTGGCGATAATGGTCAGCGAGCCGCCTTCTTCGATGTTGCGCGCGGCGCCGAAGAAACGCTTCGGTTTCTCCAGGGCGTGGGCATCGACACCACCGGTCAGCACCTTGCCGGAGCTCGGGATCACGGTGTTGTAGGCGCGGGCCAGACGGGTGATGGAGTCGAGCAGGATCACCACGTCTTTCTTGTGTTCCACCAGGCGCTTGGCCTTCTCGATCACCATTTCAGCTACCTGTACGTGACGGGTCGGCGGCTCGTCGAAGGTCGAGGCAACCACTTCGCCGCGCACGGTGCGCTGCATTTCGGTCACTTCTTCCGGACGCTCGTCGATCAACAGCACGATCAGGTGAACTTCAGGATTGTTACGCGCGATATTCGCGGCGATGTTTTGCAGCATGATCGTTTTACCGGCCTTCGGCGGTGCGACGATCAGGCCACGCTGGCCCTTGCCGATCGGCGCGCACAGATCGATCACACGACCGGTCAGGTCTTCGGTGGAACCGTTGCCGGCTTCCATCTTCATGCGCACGTTCGGGAACAGCGGGGTCAGGTTCTCGAAGAGAATCTTGTTCTTCGCGTTCTCCGGACGATCGAAGTTGATCGTGTCGACCTTGAGCAGGGCGAAGTACCGCTCGCCTTCCTTCGGAGGGCGGATCTTGCCAACGATGGTGTCACCGGTGCGCAAGTTGAAACGGCGGATCTGGCTCGGCGAGACGTAGATGTCATCAGGGCCGGCGAGATAGGAAGCGTCAGCGGAGCGCAGGAAGCCGAAGCCGTCCTGGAGAATCTCCAGCACGCCATCACCGGAGATTTCCTCGCCGCTTTTAGCGTGCTTTTTCAGCAGGGAGAAAATCACGTCCTGCTTGCGCGAACGGGCCATATTTTCTATGCCCATCTGTTCGGCCAATTCGAGCAGTTCGGTAATCGGCTTTTGCTTGAGTTCAGTCAGATTCATATAGGAATGACGTAATCATTTATGGAGGGGGGGAAATTAAGCTTTTGGCTTAATGAGGCCGCGCCGCGGAGAAGGCGACAGGATCGCGTACTTGTTCGAAAGGAGTGCGTCGGCGACGGCTTGCAGGGGGCAGTGGAGAAACCAGTGCGGGGCCGAATGTACCACCTGGATTTCGGAGCGTCTAGCCCTGAATACGCAAAAAGCCCCGCGATTTGCGGGGCTTTTTTCAGCACACTTTACAGCGACGCTCAGATGTTGGCGTCGAGGAAAGCAGCCAGTTGCGACTTCGACAGAGCGCCGACCTTGGTCGCTTCAACGTTGCCGTTCTTGAACAGCATCAGGGTCGGGATACCACGTACGCCGTGCTTGGCCGGGGTTTCCTGGTTCTCGTCGATGTTCAGCTTGGCAACGGTCAGCTTGCCTTTGTAAGTCTCGGCAATCTCGTCCAGAACCGGAGCGATCATTTTGCAAGGGCCGCACCATTCAGCCCAGTAGTCGACCAGGACAGCGCCTTCGGCCTTGAGTACGTCAGCTTCGAAGCTAGCGTCGCTAACGTGTTTGATCAGATCGCTGCTCATGGAATTCTCCAGGTTGTAAGCAAAAAAACGTGGCCCATCATAGCCGCCCTTCCCCTGTTCAGGAAGCCGCAGATGATTGAGTCTTGCTATGGCGCCCCATGAGTCTGGGTATAGCTCAAGTCACGCGCCGGCGGGGGCGATGAAGGCGATTCCAGTGCGCAGGGCGGCGTTGCGCACGTGTTCCTGCATGGCTTTCTGTGCTGCCGCCGAGGCCCGGCGAGCCAGGGCGCGGAGGATCTTGCGATGTTCCTGCCAGGTTTCCATCGCCCGCTCGGCGCGGATGAACGGTAGTTTCTGGCTTTCCAGAAAGATGTCGGCGCTGGCGGTGAGGATGCTCAACATCGCCTGATTGCCGCTGGCGAGCAGGATCCGCCGGTGGAATTCGAAATCCAGTTTCGCCGCTGCCTCGAAGTCGCCGCCGCGCAACTGCTCGCGCATGGCGGCGACGTTGTCTTCCAGTTCATCCAGATCGTTGGTGCTCAGCGTCAACGCCGCCAACCCGGCCGCGAACCCTTCCAGCGCGTAGCGCAACTGGAAGATTTCCAGCGGCGAGGCCTGGGTCGCAAACGGCCAGGCTGGCGCGCTGTCGCCTGGCGGCAAGTCCACCGGCGACTGCACGAACACACCCTTGCCCGGCTGAATGCTGACCACGCCCAGCGCACTCAGCGATGACAAGGCTTCGCGCAGCGATGCCCGGCTGACCCCCAGTTGCAGCGCCAGATCCCGCTGCGAAGGCAGCGCATCACCCGGACCGAAACCCTGCTCGGTAATCAGTTTGCGGATCGCTTGCAGCGCCACTTCGGGTACGGCGCGGGAGATCGAGTTCATGGTTTTCCAGACGAGCCAGGCCAATGTGCGGCTAGTTGTAAAGCTATTCGCCACGCCCGGCAAGTCGTGCCCCACGGGGGATCGGCAACGGCGGCAGATGCGCTATCGGAGTGCGAAAACCGGATGGACTGTTCAGACCAGTAAGACCGAACAAACCCGCCAAACCCGTGGCCTGCCGC
The DNA here is from genome assembly GCF_019145475.1 of Pseudomonas botevensis. GTDB lineage: Bacteria > Pseudomonadota > Gammaproteobacteria > Pseudomonadales > Pseudomonadaceae > Aquipseudomonas > Aquipseudomonas botevensis. The sequence goes on along the minus strand of NZ_JAHTKI010000001.1, from coordinate 396,462 downwards.
TGAGAAAGGCGCCTGTTGGCATGGCCCATGCTCTGTCCGATCGCAGAAATCACTTCCGCCGATCCGGAGATTTGCCATGACCCAGCGTTACCGCGCCCTCCTCGCCGCCCTGTTTGCCGGCCTGATGCTCAGCCAGGTTCCCGCCCACGCCGACAGCCTGGATGACGTCATCAAGCGCGGCACCCTGAAAGTCGCGGTGCCGCAGGACTTCCCGCCGTTCGGCTCGGTCGGCCCGGACATGCAGCCTCGCGGCCTGGACATCGACACCGCGAAACTGCTGGCCGAGCAACTCAAGGTCAAACTCGAGCTGACCCCGGTCAACAGCACCAACCGCATCCCGTTCCTGACCACCGGCAAGGTCGATCTGGTGATTTCCAGCCTCGGCAAGAATCCGGAACGCGAGAAAGTCATCGACTTCTCCCGCGCCTACGCGCCGTTCTACCTCGCCGTGTTCGGCCCGCCGGACGCGGCGGTCGCCACTCTGGACGATCTGAAAGGCAAGACCATCAGCGTCACCCGTGGCGCCATCGAAGACATCGAACTCACCAAAGTCGCCCCCGAAGGCGTGACCATCAAGCGCTTCGAGGACAACAACTCGACCATCGCCGCCTACCTTGCAGGACAAGTCGACCTGATCGCCAGCGGCAACGTGGTGATGGTGGCAATCAGCGAGAAGAACCCGAAACGCGTTCCGGCGCTGAAAGTGAAGCTCAAGGACTCCCCGGTCTACGTCGGAGTGAACAAGAACGAGCCGGCGCTGCTGGGCAAGGTGAACGACATCCTGACCACAGCCAGGGCTGACGGCGCGCTGGAGAAAAACGCCCGGACCTGGCTGAAAGAACCGCTGCCGGCCGATCTCTGAACGGGCGCACGGGAGGCATCGCATGGCTTATCAGTTTGATTTTTCGCCAGTGCTGGACAACACCGGCCTGCTGCTGCACGGGGCGCTGTTCACCCTGGAGCTGACGGCCATCGGCGCGCTGCTCGGGGTGGGCCTGGGCATCGTCGGGGCACTGGTGCGGGCGTGGAACATCCGCCCGTTCTCGGCGATCTTCGGGGTCTACGTCGAATTGATCCGCAACACGCCGTTTCTGGTGCAGCTGTTTTTCATCTTTTTCGGCTTGCCTTCCCTCGGCGTGCAGATTTCCGAGTGGCAGGCGGCCGTGCTGGCGATGGTGGTCAACCTCGGCGCGTACTCGACCGAAATCATCCGCGCCGGCATCCAGGCGATTCCGCGTGGACAACTGGAAGCCGCAGCGGCGCTGGCGATGAGCCGTTTCGAAGCGTTTCGCCATGTGGTTTTGCTGCCGGCGCTGGGCAAGGTCTGGCCGGCCCTGAGCAGCCAGATCATCATCGTCATGCTCGGCTCGGCGGTGTGTTCGCAGATCGCCACCGAAGAGTTGAGCTTCGCCGCCAACTTCATTCAGTCGCGCAATTTCCGCGCCTTTGAAACCTACGCCCTGACCACCCTCCTTTATTTGTGCATGGCGCTGCTGATCCGCCAGTTGCTGAACTGGTTCGGTCAACGCTTCATCGCCAGGAACAACCAATGAGCGACTTCACCTTCTGGGACATCCTGCGCAACCTGCTGACCGGCCTGCAATGGACGCTGGCGTTGTCGCTGGTGGCGTTCATCGGCGGCGGGCTCGTCGGCTTGCTGATTCTGATCATGCGCATCTCGAAAAATCCCGCGAGCCGCTACCTGGCCCGCACCTGGATCGAACTGTTCCAGGGCACGCCGTTGCTGATGCAACTGTTTCTAGTGTTCTTCGGTGTGGCGCTGGCCGGGGTGGAGATTTCACCGTGGATGGCGGCGGCGATTGCCCTGACGCTGTTCACCAGCGCGTATCTCGCGGAGATCTGGCGCGGTTGCGTCGAGGCGATTCCCAACGGTCAGTGGGAGGCCTCGTCGAGCCTGGCGATGTATCCGCTGGAGCAACTGCGCTACGTGATCCTGCCGCAAGCCCTGCGCATCGCCGTGGCGCCGACCGTGGGCTTCTCGGTGCAAGTGGTCAAAGGCACGGCGGTGACCTCGATCATCGGCTTCACCGAACTGACCAAGACCGGCGGCATGCTCGCCAACGCCACCTTCGAACCGTTCATGGTCTACGGCCTCGTCGCCCTCGGCTATTTCCTGCTCTGCTACCCCTTGTCCCTCAGTGCGCGCTACCTGGAAAGGAGACTGCATGCCCCTGCTTAGAATTTCCGCCCTGCATAAATATTACGGCGACCACCATGTCCTCAAAGGCATCGACCTGAGCGTGGAGGAAGGCCAGGTGGTGGCGATCATCGGCCGCAGCGGCTCGGGCAAATCCACCCTGCTGCGCACCCTCAATGGCCTGGAGTCGATCAACGACGGAGTGATCGAAGTCGACGGCGAATACCTCGACGCGGCCCGCGCCGACCTGCGCAGCCTGCGGCAGAAAGTCGGCATGGTGTTCCAGCAGTTCAACCTGTTCCCGCACCTGACCGTCGGCGAAAACGTGATGCTCGCCCCGCAAGTGGTGCAGAAAGTGCCGAAAACCAAGGCAGCCGAGCTGGCGCGACAGATGCTCGAACGGGTCGGGCTGGGGGAGAAGTTCGACGCCTTCCCGGATCGGCTCTCCGGCGGCCAGCAGCAGCGGGTGGCGATCGCCCGGGCGTTGGCGATGTCGCCCAAGGTGTTGCTGTGCGACGAGATCACTTCGGCGCTCGACCCGGAGCTGGTCAATGAAGTGCTCAGCGTGGTGCGGCAACTGGCGAAGGAAGGCATGACGCTGATCATGGTCACCCACGAAATGCGCTTTGCCCGGGAGGTGGGCGACAAACTGGTGTTCATGCATCACGGCAAAGTGCATGAAGTGGGCGATCCGAAGGTGTTGTTTGCCCGTCCGCAGACAGCGGAGCTGGCGAATTTTATTGGCACGGTGGAGGCGACAGCCTGAGGGGTTTTCGTTGCCTGTGATGGCCTCTTCGCGGGCACGCCCGCTGCCACACGGGCGCTGTGTGCATCAGCGACCGGGCTTGCTCGGGAGTGAGCGCGCAACGGGCGCAGGCTTTCCTGCGCAAGATCAAGGGTTTGAACCGTGCGCGTTGGCGGCGGCGTTTGATCGTGGCACGATGTCGGGGTTATCGACCGAGACCCCCTGACCATGCCGCAATCCCAAGCCAAGAATCTGTCCCTGATCGCCGCAATCGACCTGGGCTCCAACAGCTTCCATATGGTCGTGGCCAAGGCCCAGAACGGCGAAATCCGTATTCTCGAGCGTCTCGGGGAGAAGGTTCAGCTGGCCGCCGGCATCGACGATGAGCGTCATCTCAACGAAGAATCCATGCAACGCGGGCTCGACTGCCTCAAGCGTTTTGCCCAGCTGATCAACGGCATGCCTCTGGGCGCCGTGCGGATCGTCGGCACCAACGCCCTGCGTGAAGCCCGCAACCGCCTGGAGTTCATCCACCGCGCCGAAGAAATCCTCGGCCATCCGGTGGAGGTCATCTCCGGCCGTGAAGAGGCGCGCCTGATCTACCTTGGCGTGTCCCACACCCTCGCCGACACCCCCGGCAAACGCCTGGTCGCCGACATCGGCGGCGGCAGTACCGAATTCATCATCGGCCAGCGCTTCGAGCCGCTGCTGCGCGAAAGCCTGCAAATGGGCTGCGTCAGCTTCACCCAGCGCTACTTCAAGGACGGCAAGATCACCCCGGCCCGCTACGCCCAGGCATATACGGCGGCGCGGCTGGAGATCATGAGCATCGAGCATGCCCTGCACCGCCTGACCTGGGATGAAGCCATCGGCTCCTCGGGCACCATTCGCGCCATCGGCCTGGCGCTGAAGGCCGGCGGCCATGGCAGCGGCGAAGTGAACGCCGAAGGCCTGGCCTGGCTCAAGCGCCGGCTGTTCAAGCTGGGCGATGTCGACAAGATCGATTTCGAAGGCATCAAGCCGGACCGCCGGGCGATTTTCCCGGCGGGCCTGGCGATTCTCGAAGCGATCTTCGACGCCCTCGAACTGCAACGCATGGATCACTGCGAAGGTGCACTGCGCGAAGGCGTGCTCTATGACCTGCTCGGCCGCCATCATCACGAAGACGTGCGCGAACGCACCCTGACCTCGTTGACGGAGCGTTATCACGTCGATCAGGAGCAGGCGATCCGGGTCGAGCGCAAGGCGCTGCATGCCTTCGATCAGGTCGCCGTGGATTGGGAGCTGGATGACGGCATCTGGCGCGAACTGCTGGGCTGGGCGGCGAAAGTGCACGAGGTCGGCCTCGACATCGCGCACTATCACTACCACAAGCACGGCGCCTACCTGATCGAGCACTCCGACCTGGCCGGTTTCTCCCGCGAAGACCAGCAGATGCTCGCATTGCTGGTACGCGGCCACCGCCGCAACATTCCCAAGGACAAATTCGCCGAGTTCGGCGACGACGGCATCAAGCTGATCCGTCTGTGCGTGCTGCTGCGCTTTGCCATTCTGTTCCACCACATCCGGGGCACCCAGGCGATGCCGCAGGTGGCGCTGCATGCCAAGGGCGACAACCTTGATGTGGAGTTTCCAGAGAAGTGGCTGGATGAGAATCAACTGACCCAGGCCGATTTTGCGCTGGAGGCCGAGTGGCTGACGCGGGTGGGGATCATCCTGACGGTTCACTGAGTCGGGCCGGGAATGAAAAAGGCGATCCGTCGGGATCGCCTTTTTTATTGGGTTCGACTTGAGGACGGAGGTGAACTTTCCCCTCACCCCAGCCCTCTCCCGAGGGAGAGGGAGCCGATCTTGGTGCTCTTCAAACCTGAGCTCGACTCAGGTTCTCAGGTCGATGTGGCGTCAGCCCCCTCTCCCACTGGGAGAGGGTTAGGGTGAGGGGCTTTTGGCTTTGAGGCCTTAGCTGCTCACCGGCAGAATCGGACTCCCCAACCGCTCCAGCAACGTCGCCTGCGCGCTACGCGGGTTCTGGTTGCCGGTCGGCGTGTTGCGGATGTAGCGGCCGTCCGATTGCAGGCTCCAGCTGTGGGTGTTGTCGGTCAGGTACAGCTCCAGCTCTTTCTTGACCCGGGTCAGCAGCTTCTTGCCCTCGACCGGGAAGCAAGTCTCGACGCGCTTGTCGAGGTTGCGCTCCATCCAGTCGGCGCTGGAGAGGAACATCTGCTCCTCGCCGCCGTTGAGGAAGTAGAACACGCGGGTGTGTTCGAGGAAGCGGCCGATGATCGAGCGCACATGAATGTTGTGCGACACCCCGGCGATGCCCGGACGCAGGCAGCACATGCCGCGCACCACCAGATCGATGCGCACGCCGGACTGGCTGGCCTTGTACAGCGCGCGGATGATCTTCGGATCGGTCAGCGAGTTGAACTTGGCGATGATGTGCGCCGGTTTGCCGTCGAGGGCAAACTGCGTCTCGCGGGTGATCATGTCGAGCATGCCCTTTTTCAGGGTGAACGGCGCATGCAGCAGCTTCTTCATGCGCAGCGTCTTGCCCATGCCGATCAACTGGCTGAACAGTTTGCCGACGTCTTCGCACAAGGCGTCGTCGGAGGTCAGCAGGCTGTAGTCGGTGTACAGGCGGGCGTTGCCGGCGTGGTAGTTACCGGTGCCGAGGTGCGCGTAACGGACGATTTCGCCCTGCTCGCGACGCAGGATCAGCATCATCTTGGCGTGGGTCTTGAAGCCGACCACGCCGTAGATCACCACCGCGCCCGCCGCTTGCAGGCGGCTGGCCAGTTGCAGGTTGGACTCTTCGTCGAACCGCGCGCGCAGTTCGATGACCGCCGTGACTTCCTTGCCGTTACGCGCGGCATCCACCAGCGCATCGACGATTTCCGAGTTGGCGCCGGAACGGTACAGGGTCTGGCGCACGGCCAGGACATGCGGGTCTTTCGCTGCCTGACGCAGCAGGTCGACCACCGGCGTGAACGACTCGAACGGGTGCAGCAGGAGGATGTCCTGCTTGCTGACCACGCTGAAAATGTTCTCGCTGTTTTGCAGCAGTTTCGGGATCTGCGGGGTGAACGGCGCGTGTTGCAGCTCCGGGTGGCTGTCCAGGCCGGTGATGCTGAACAGGCGGGTCAGGTTGACCGGGCCATTGACCTGATACAGCTCGGTCTCGCTCAGGTTGAACTGCTTGAGCAGGTAATCCGAGAGGTGTTTCGGGCAGGTGTCGGCGACTTCCAGACGCACCGCGTCACCGTAACGACGCGAAAACAGCTCGCCACGCAGGGCGCGGGCCAGGTCTTCGACGTCTTCGGAGTCGAGCGCCAGGTCGGCGTTCCGGGTCAGGCGGAACTGGTAGCAGCCCTTGACCTTCATGCCCTGGAACAGGTCATCGGCGTGGGCGTGGATCATCGACGACAGGAATACATAGTTGGCGCCCGGGCCGCCGACTTCTTCCGGCACCTTGATGATCCGAGGCAACAGACGCGGCGCCGGGATGATCGCCAGACCGGAGTCGCGACCGAAGGCGTCGATGCCCTCGAGCTCGACGATGAAGTTCAGGCTCTTGTTCACCAGCAACGGGAACGGGTGCGTCGGGTCGAGGCCGATCGGGGTGATGATCGGCGCGATCTCGTCGCGGAAATAGCGGCGTACCCAGGTCTTGAGCTTGGTTGTCCAGTAGCGGCGACGGATGAAGCGGATCTGATGCTTTTCCAGTTCCGGCAGCAGGATGTCGTTGAGGATCGCGTACTGGCGGTCGACATGACCGTGTACCAGCTCGCTGATCCGCGCCAGCGCCTGATGCGGTTGCAGGCCATCGGCGCCAGCCTGTTCACGGGCGAAGGTGATCTGCTTCTTCAGGCCGGCGACGCGGATTTCGAAGAATTCGTCGAGGTTGCTGGAGAAGATCAGCAGGAACTTCAACCGCTCCAGCAACGGGTAGGACTCGTCCAGCGCCTGTTCCAGCACGCGGATGTTGAACTGCAGTTGCGACAATTCCCGATGGATATACAGACTGCTGTCATCCAGGCCGGGAATCGCGATCGCCGGGGCGGCCGCCGCAGGCTCCGTGACCGGCGCGGGTGGCGCCGGCTCCAGCTCCGGTGGCGTCTCGGTAATCTGCTCGACCACGGGTTGAGCTTCTTTTACGGCAACTTCAGTGAGTCCTTCGGTATTCATCGAATGTTCCTGGGAGGGCTATTTCTGCTCTCGTAACAATTGAGCGGCACGGACAGCAAAGTAAGTCAGGATGCCATCAGCACCGGCACGTTTAAAGGCGGTAAGGGATTCGAGGATCACGCCTTCGCTCAACCAGCCATTCTGGATCGCCGCCATATGCATGGCGTATTCGCCGCTGACCTGATAGACGAAGGTCGGCACTTTGAAGGCATCTTTGACCCGGAACAGAATGTCCAGGTACGGCATGCCCGGTTTGACCATCACCATGTCCGCGCCTTCAGACAGATCCGCGCCCACTTCGTGCAGCGCTTCATCACTGTTGGCCGGATCCATCTGATAAGAAGCCTTGTTCGCCTTGCCCAGGTTCGCCGCCGACCCCACCGCATCGCGGAACGGGCCGTAATAGGCGCTGGCGTACTTGGCCGAGTAAGCCATGATCCGCACGTTGACGTGACCGGCCAGTTCGAGGGCTTCGCGGATCGCCTGGATCCGTCCGTCCATCATGTCCGACGGTGCCACGACCTGGGCGCCGGCGGCGGCATGGGACAGCGCCTGGCGAACCAGTGCATCGACAGTAATGTCGTTCTGGACGTAGCCGCTCTCGTCGAGGATGCCGTCCTGACCATGGGTGGTGAACGGGTCGAGGGCGACGTCGGTGATCACGCCCAGTTCCGGGAAGCGCTCACGCAGCGCGCGGGTGGCGCGCTGGGCGATGCCTTCGGGGTTCCAGGCTTCAGCGGCGTCGAGGGATTTGAGTTCAGCAGGCGTGACCGGGAACAGCGCCAGCGCCGGAATCCCCAATGCGACCCATTTCGCCGCTTCTTCGAGCAGCAGGTCGATGGTCAGACGCTCCACGCCCGGCATCGAGGCGACGGCTTCGCGGCGGTTTTCACCGTCGAGCACGAACACCGGCAGGATCAGGTCATCGACCGTCAGCACGTTTTCCCGCACCAGCCGACGCGAAAAATCATCACGGCGGTTGCGACGCAGGCGGGTGGCAGGGAACAGACGATTGGCAGGGGTAAAGCTCACGGCAGACTCCTGAGCCCGCGCAAACGGGCGAGCGTGACAGTTATAGACGGCCATTATGACGGTCGTGTGACAGAAATGTCTCAACCTGGCGCACCCCCGTGACACGTAGCCGCATTCCATTGTCCGTGTAGGAAATGTTCACGTCGAGACACATTTCGACACTTTCCTGAATGTGTCCGAAGGGTTAGGCTGCGCGTTCATTTCGCCAGCACCCAGACAATGCTCCAACAATTTCTGCATGACTTCGGCTACTTTGCCCTGTTTCTCGGCACATTCTTCGAAGGCGAAACCATCCTGGTGCTCGCGGGCTTCCTCGCGTTCCGTGGATACATGGACATCAATCTGGTGGTGGTCGTAGCGTTCTTCGGCAGCTACGCCGGCGACCAGCTGTGGTACTTCCTCGGCCGCAAGCACGGGCGCAAGTTGCTGGCGCGTAAACCGCGCTGGCAGATGATGGGCGACCGGGCGCTGGAACACATCCGCAAGCACCCGGACATCTGGGTACTGAGCTTCCGCTTCGTTTATGGCCTGCGCACGGTGATGCCGGTGGCGATCGGCCTCTCGGGCTATCCACCGGGACGCTATCTGTTGCTGAACGGGATCGGCGCGGCAATCTGGGCCGCCGCGCTGGCCGCCGCCGCTTACCACTTCGGCGCGGTGCTCGAAGGCATGCTCGGCAGCATCAAGAAGTACGAGCTGTGGGTACTCGGTGCGCTGCTGGTATTGGGCGTGGGCCTGTGGCTGCGCCGCCGGTTCAAGAATGCCCGGCTGGCGAAGAAGGTCTACGAAGAAGAACAGGCCGCGCAGGTCGCCAAGGCCGAACGGCATAAAGCCGAACTGGCCAAGGCTGCCGATCCTAAGACGCCAGCCGAGTCAGGCGCTGGCGACAGCAATACAGGCCAATCCCGCTGAGCAGGCTGTAACTGAGCAGGCCGACCCACGCCACCGCGCTGGCCGGCCATAGCCCGACCAGCGGCGCCAGCCACACCAGCGGCAGGTTCGACCCCAGCCGCAGCAGCTCCACCTTCAACGCCCACGGGCGATTCTCCAGGGCCACGCCCAGCACGAACAGACCAAGCGCCACCGCCCCCCAGCCGAGCACCAGCGCGGCGGTCGGCAGACTGTGTTCCAGATTCATCAGGTAGCTGCCCAGCGCGATATAGACGCCGAACTGCGCCGCCACATACCACTGCTGGCGGCTGTCCAGCGGCACTTCGAATTTGCGGAACTGAGTCAGGTCCGGCTTGCTCATCGGGTACTTCGCCGCGACATCCGCCGGGCGCCAGCCGGTGCGCATGAACCAGATGCGGATTTTGTCCCACTTGCTTTCGGCCCGGCGCGCGTCGGCCCACAACTGCGCATAGAACTGCAGGTTGGCCCACAGCGGATTCCAGCTCGCCAGCGGCGTGGTCACGCCGAAAATCACCGGCTCGTTGTCGTCCTCTTCCTGGAACGAACCGAACAGCCGATCCCAAATAATGAACACCCCGCCGTAGTTGCGATCCATGTAGAGAGCGTTCTGTGCATGGTGAGCCCGATGATTGGACGGCGTAACGAAGAACCACTCGAACCAGCCGAGCTTGGGAATGTGCCGGGTATGCACCCAGAACTGGTACAGCAGGTTCAGCGCCGCGACGCTGACGAACACCAGCAGCGGCACGCCGAACAGCGCCATCGGCAGGTAGAAGATCCAGCTCAGCAGGAACCCGGTGCTGGTCTGGCGCAGCGCCGTCGACAGGTTGTAATCCTCGCTCTGGTGATGCACCGAATGCGCGGCCCAGAGGATGTTGCGCTCATGGCCCATGCGGTGCAGCCAGTAATAGCAGAAGTCGTAGAAGACGAAGGCAAACACCCAGACCCAGACGCTGTCTGCCGGCAACCTGACCAGTGCCAGGTGCTCCAGGGCGAACGCATAGGTCACCAGCCCCACACCCTTGGTCAAAAGGCCGGTGGTGGTCGACAACACCCCCGTGCTGATGCTGTTCACCGCATCGGCCAGGCGATAGTTGCTCACCCCGCGCCAACGGTCGGCGATCAGCTCTACCGCGATCAATACAAAGAAGAACGGCACCGCATACAGAATGAAGTCCATGACGCGCCCTGATCGGAATCCTGGAGGACAGATCCTAGGTGTAGCCGCGAAATAACCCTATGGCAACGAGTGACAAATTAGTGGACATTTAACGCCATGAATCTGGAGAAAAGCTCATGAGCAAAAAAGTTGCAGTGATCCTGTCCGGCTGTGGCGTGTACGACGGCGCCGAGATCCACGAAAGCGTCATCACCCTGCTGCGCCTCGACCAGCGCGGCGCCCAGGTGCAGTGCTTCGCTCCGAACATCGCGCAATTGCACGTAATCGACCACCTGACCGGCAAGGAAATGCCCGAATCGCGCAACGTGCTGGTGGAGTCGGCGCGCATCGCCCGGGGGGACGTCAAGGACATCCGCGAAGCCGACGTCGAGGACTTCGACGCGCTGATCGTGCCCGGCGGTTTCGGCGCAGCGAAGAACCTCTCGAACTTCGCCATCGAAGGCGCCGGCTGCACCGTCCAGCCTGAAGTCCTGGCGTTGGCCGAAGCGTTTGCCGAAGCCGGCAAACCGGTGGGCCTGCTCTGTATCTCGCCAGCGCTGGCGGCGAAGATCTACGGCCCCGGCGTGACCTGCACCATCGGCAACGACAGCGACACTGCCGCCGCCATGAACAAGATGGGCGCCACCCACGAAGACTGTGCGGTGACCGACATCATCGAAGACAAGGCACGCAAACTGGTCACCACCCCGGCCTACATGCTGGCCAAGAGCATCAGCGAGGCGGCTTCGGGGATCAACAAACTGGTCGACCGGGTGCTTGAACTGACCCACGAAAACGACGCCTGATCTTCAAATAGAGCATTCCCGCACCCGGCGTGGGAACGATCAGCTAAGCATTGCGGGCCAGTCGAGTCAGAATCCGGTCCAGCGCATTGGCAAATGCCTGCTTCTCACGGTCGCCGAACGGCGCCGGGCCGCCACTGACCTGGCCCTGTTCACGCAGATCGGTGAACAGGTTGCGTACCGCCAGCCGTTCGCCCATGTTCTGCGCATCGAACTCCTTGCCCCGGGGATCGAGCGCGGTCACGCCCTTCTTCACCAGACGGTCGGCCAGCGGGACGTCGCTGCAAATCACCAGCTCGCCAGGCACCGCGTGTTCCACCAGGTAATCGTCCGCCGCATCCGGGCCGCTGGGCACCACGATCAGTTTGACGATGGCCAGCGCCGGCTTGCTCTGCGGCTGTCCCGCCACCAGCACCACCTCGAACCGGCGCTTGAGCGCGAACTTCACCACCAGTTCCTTCGCCATCTTCGGGCAGGCATCGGCATCGATCCAGACACGCATCTATTTTTCCTCTTCCAGAAAACGTCGCGGGCAAGCCCGCTCCCACAGATTATCGTTGAACCTGTGGGAACGGGCTTGCCCGCGAATGTGAACGCAGCGAATGCGGTTAAGCCGTCACCCGGCGCTTTTCCGCCACCCAGCTGCGACCGTACAGCACGATGATCGCAACAATCGCCACCGCCTGCGCCGACAGCGAGTAGGCATCGGCATGAATCCCCAGCCATTCGAAGTCGAAGAACGCCACCGGACGGGTGCCGAAGATCCCGGCCTCCTGCAGCGCCTTCACGCCGTGCCCGGCAAACACCACCGACAACGCACAGAGCAACGCCGCGTTGATGCTGAAGAACAGCGCCAGCGGCAGTTTCGCCGAGCCGCGCAGGATCACCCACGCCAGACCGATCAGCAGCACCAGCGCCGTCGCACCACCGGCCAGCACCGCGTTATGCCCGGCAGGACCGGCCTGCAGCCACAGGGTTTCGTAGAACAGGATCACTTCGAACAGCTCGCGGTACACCGAGAAGAACGCCAGGATCGCGAAGCCAAAGCGCCCGCCACCGCCGACCAGGCTCTTCTTGATGTAATCCTGCCAGGCCGCCGCGTGCCGCCGGTCGTGCATCCACACCCCGAGCCACAGCACCATGACGCTGGCGAACAGCGCCGTGGCGCCTTCGAGCAGTTCACGCTGGGAGCCGCTGACATCGATCACATACGCCGCCAGCGCCCAGGTGCCCAGGCCGGCCAACAGCGCCAGGCCCCAGCCGACGTTGACGCTGCGCACCGCCGATTGCTGGCCAGTGTTGCGCAGAAACGCGAGGATCGCCGCCAGCACCAGAATCGCTTCGAGGCCTTCGCGCAGCAGGATCAGCAGACCGGAGATGTAGCTCAGCGACCAGCTCAAGCCATCACTGCCCAACAGGCCTGCGGACTCTTTCAGCTTGGCCTTGGCCGCGTCCAGACGCTCTTCTGCCTGCGCCACCGACAGGCCGTCCTGCAACGACTGCCGGTAGGCCATCAGGGACTTTTCAGTGTCCTTGCGCACGTTGGCGTCGACGTTATCCAGCGAGCTTTCGACCAGTTCGAAGCCTTCCAGATACGCCGCCACCGACAGGTCATAGGCCTGATCACGGTCTCCGGCGCGGTACGCGGCGAGGCTCTTGTCGAGGGTCGCGGCGGTGTAGTCGAGCAACTGCGCCGGGCCACGCTTGACCTGCGGCGGCTGCGCCCGTTGCGCGCGAAAGAGCGCAGCGGCCTGCGGGCCTTCGGCGGCCTGCACTTCGGCCGGAGTCTGGCGGGCCAGGTCGGCGATGTTGTAGGTCTTGTCGGATTTCGGCGTGGCCGGATCGGCGCTGAACTGCGCGATGTAGGTCGCCAGGTCCCAGCGCTGACGATCGTCCAGTTGATCGGCGAAGGCCGGCATGTCGGTGCCTTCGACGCCTTGGCCGAGGGTGTTGTAGATCGCGTACAGGCTCAGGTGATCCAGGCGCGCGGCGTCACGCAGATTGGCTGGCGCCGGACTCATGCCGACACCCGCCGGACCATCGCCGGCGCCGCTGTCGCCGTGGCATACCGAGCAATGCTGGGCGTAGAGCGGTGCGCCACGAGTCGGGTCGGGCGTGATGATCGGGGCCTGGCTGACCTCGTAGGTCACCGCCAGCTTCGCCCCCAGTTGCCGGGCCTGACGGGCGACTTCGGCGCCGTCCTGTCTGGCGCTGATGGCCGCGTACAACGCCGCGACGCCCTGCTCCAGCCCGGCCTTCTCCGGTTTGGCCGGCATGCCGGCAATCAACCCTTGCAGCGCCTGGGTGAACTCCAGTTGCTCGCGGTATTCGGCATCGTCGATAACCTTGCCTGCGGCCACCGTTGGCGGGTAGTCAGCGCTGATGTAATCGAGCAGGTGCAGCGCTTGCGGCGCGCCTTCCACGGTGTCGGCCAGCAGATTGAAGCTGCTCAGGGCAAACAACGGGAACACCAGCCAGGCCAGGAATCGGGACGAGGCAGTCATGAATGAGTCTCAAGAGGAAATGCGAAGTTACATATTGTTCACGTCGAGCACGTTTCGCTCAAGCTTTCTTGGTGCTGCGGAGCACATCGCTATCATCGCCCCCTCTATAATGCGCCACCCTCTCGCTCAAGGATGATCCGGTCGTCATGCGCCACTGCCTGCTCTTCTCCCTGTTGCTCGGCACGATCCTGCAACTGAGTGGTTGCGCCGCCTACCGCAATTACGACCTGGAAATGCAGCAGACCAACGATCAGTTGATGACGGGCAACCTCGACAATGCGTTGTACCTGATCGAGCAGCACAATCCCTGGGAAAGCAAGGATCTGCTGTATTACTTCGAAAAAGGCGCCGTACTCAGCCTCGGCAATGCCCTGCCGGAGAGTCAGATGGCCTGGCGCAGCGCCGATCAGATGATTGTCCAGCGCGAAGAAGTGGTGCCCTCCGCACCGATGAAGTTGCTCAACCGCTTCAACCGGGAAATGGGCATCATGCTGGTCAACAACAAACTGCAGCGCTACGACGGCTACGACTACGAAAAGGTCATGCTGACCACACAGATGGCGCTCAACCAACTGGCAGTGAACGACTATGACGGCGCGCGGGCCGACATCAAGAAGACCCACGAGCGGGAAACGCTGATCGCCAGCCAGCGCGAGCGGCAGTACGAAGCAGTCGAAGAGCAGGCCAAGGCCCAAGGCAGCCGAATTCATTACAAGGATCTGCAAGGTTATCCGGTGACCACCCTGGACGCGCCCTCGGTGATTGAGCTGAAAAACGGCTATCAAAGTGCGTTCAGCCATTATCTGGCGGGGTTTTCCTATGAAGCGCTGGGCGAACGGGCGCTGGCCGCCGCAGGCTATCGACAGGCGATCGAACTGCGCCCCAACATGCCTTTTCTGGAACAACCGCTGCGTGAACTCGACAAACCGCCGGCCAAGGCTGACGAAAGCGATGTGCTGATTGTCGTGCAAAGCGGTCTGGCACCGGCGCGCGTTTCGGTCAAGGTGCCGATCCCGGTGCGACTCAATGATCAGTTGGTGATCGTTGCGCCGATTTCATTCCCGGTGCTGGTGCCCGACACCGTGACACCGCCGTTCGATCACCTCGTGCTGGACGGTCGCAAGCGCCCGTTGACCGCGATCAATAGCGTCGCCGACATGGCCATGCGCACCCTGCGCGACGATATGCCGGCGATCATTTCAGCTGCGATGTTCCGCGCCAACATGGCCGCCATCGGTCAGGCCGACGAAAACCAGCGCAATCCAGCCAAAGCCTCGCTGGTGGTCACCCGAGAAGATCCTTTCGAGGAAGCCGACACCCGCACATGGCGCACACTGCCCGACAGGACGCTGGTCGCGCGGCTGCGCCTGAAAAAGGGCCGGCACACCATCAGCGTACCCAACGCGGTGCGCACCGCAGCGATTACGGTGAACATTGACCATGATCATCAAGTGATCAACCTGAGGGCCTTTGCCGACCTGGCCTTCTACATTGGCAACGCCTATGTACCGCCCGCTGCGTCGGTATCCGCGTCGAAATAACTAATGGCACCTAACTAACCGGTGCAATTAAAAAGCTATTACATAGCCAGCACCGCCCGCTTATAATGCCGCGCCCTCGCTATCGCGAAGCGGCATTAAAGCTCCTCTGCTTATGAGGAATTGGCAGGAGGCCAAGCCACTGCCGATCGGTTCCAGCAGCCCGACCAGCACACGCGGCTGCATCACTCAGGGAAGAAGTACCCCCTATGGCATCCCGCGCTCCCACACTGATCGCGCTCAGCGCCGTCACTCTGCTGTCCGGTTGTTCGGCGTTTCGCAACTACGATTCCGAACTGGCCCAGACCAACCAGCAACTGGCCTCCGGCAACGTCGACGCCGCGCTGACCCTGCTGGAAAAGAACAACACCGGCCCGGACAAGGACCTGCTCTATTACTTCGAGAAAGGTGAGCTGCTGCGCGCCAAGGGCGATCTGTCAGGCAGCCAGAACGCCTGGGGCAGCGCCGACCAGGTGGTCGGTCAGTGGGAAGACGCGGTCAAGCTCGACAGCGCCAAGTACCTGGCCCAGTTCGGCAGTTTCCTGGTCAACGACAAGGTGCGTCGCTACGAAGGCTACGACTACGAAAAAGTCATGCTGACCACGCAGATGGCCCTCAACCTGCTGGCGGTCAACGACTTCGACGGCGCTCGCACCGCGATCAAGAAGACCCACGAGCGCGAAGCGGTGATCGCCGACCTGCGCGACAAGGAATACCTCAAGAGCGAAGAAGAAGCCGAGAAAGAAGGCATCAAGACCCAGTACAAGGACTTGCAGGGCTACCCGGTCGCCAGCCTTGATGCACCGGAAGTGGTCAGTCTGAAAAACAGCTACCAGAGTGCGTTCAGCCATTACCTGGCCGGTTTCGTCTATGAAGCCCTGGGCGAGAAAGACCTGGCCGCGCCGGGCTACCGCAAGGCTGCCGAACTGCGTCCGAACACCCCGCTGCTGGAGCAGGCGCTGGTCAACCTCGACAAGCCGGGCAAGAGCGACGACAGCGACATCCTGATCGTGGTGCAGAGCGGCCTGGCGCCGGCCCGCGACTCGATCCGCGTACCGCTGCCACTGCCGATTTCCAACAACGTGGTCATCACCCCGCTGTCGTTCCCGATCATCAAGCCGGACACCTCCACCGCACCGTTCGCGCAGATCGGTGTCGACGGCCAGCAAGTCGACCTGACTGCGCTCAACAGCACCACCGCCATGTCCCGCCGCGCCCTGCGCGATGACATGCCGGGGATCATCGTGCGCACCACCGTGCGCGCGATCACCAAAGGTGTGGCACAGAAGAAGATCAACGAAACCAACCCGCTGGCGGGCCTCGCGGTCGGTATTTCTTCAGCTGTGCTGGAAGGTGCCGATACCCGTACGTGGCGCACGCTGCCGGACAACACCCAAGTGGTGCGTCTGCGCTTGAAGAAAGGTGAACACCAGGTCAGTCTGCCGAGCGCCGTGGGCGGTTCGGTGGTCAAGGTCACCGTCGACCAGCGTTATCAAGTGATCAGCCTGCGCGCCGTGGGCAACCAGGTATACGCCGCTGGCGTCGCCGCCCACGTGATCCCGAGCGCCGGCCAGACCGCCGTGGCCAGCCTCAAACAACCTTAAGAACGGAGTCTTTGCATGCGCTTCAAACTCATCGCCGTCGCCGCCCTCGCCCTGTTGGCGAGCGGCTGCGCCACCCCGCCACCACCGGAGCCGGGCAGCGCCGCGAGCAAGGTCGTGGTCATGGGCCAGCAGAAACACATTGCTGTCGGCGCCATGCGCGTCGCCCGGGAAAACGGTTTCATGACCGTTAATGTGCAGTTGACCAACACCCTCAACAGCAACAAGACGTTCTACTACCGCTTCGCCTGGCTCGGCCCCGAGGGGTTCCCGGTCGCCGAAGAAGAAGTCTGGAAGAGCCAGATGATGTACGGCGCCCAGACCAGCTTCATCCAGGCCATCGCCCCGACGCCCAAGGCCGTGGATTTCCGCCTGGAACTCAAGACGCCTTAAGCCCGACACCCTATTCCTGTTTTAGAGAGCATTCCCATGTTTGCACGCTTTTCCTGCATCGCTGTCATCGCCCTGCTGGCCTCCGGTTGCGCCAACACTTCGCCGACCCTGGGCAGCAAGAACATCAGCTACGGCGACACCAAGGCCGTTGAAACCGTCACCAACGAATTCGGTTCCACCGACCTGCAAATGATCGCCGAGTCGATGACCCGTTCCCTGGCGCAGTCCGGCATCCTGCAAGGCCGTCCGGTGGTTCAGGTCTACGACGTGAAGAACAAGACCAGCGAATACATCGACACCCGCGAAATCACCACCAGCATCAAGACTCAGCTGATGAAGTCCGGCACCGCCCGCTTCGCCAGCGACAACAACGCGATGCAGAGCCAGGTTGACCAGCTCAAGCTGCAGAACCAGAGCGGCCTGTACAAGAAGAGCACCGTGGCCAAGACCGGCAACATGGTGGCTGCCAAGTACCGCATCGAAGGTTCGATCAGTTCGATCGTCAAGCGCAGCAGCGACTACAAGGACGTCTTCTACAAATTCAGCCTGCAATTGATCGACGTCGAAAGCGGTCTGGCCGAGTGGATGGACGAAAAAGAGATCCGCAAAACCACGGAGCGTTAATCGATGCGTGCATGGATTGGCATGATGGCCCTGGCTTGCGCGTTCGGCGCGCAGGCGGCCCCGAAAGTCGCGGTGACGGATCTGGCGTACCAGGAACGCGTGGAGCAATACATCCACATCGTTTCGGCGCAGAGCAATTACCGCGAGGGTTACTACAGCGCCAGCGGCTCTTCGAGCTACAACGAGCTGGAAGCGCGCACCAGTTACATCGAGCAGACCGAACTGCGCAAATTCACCGGCGACATCAAGGGTGAAATCCTCCGTACCGGCATGTTCCAGCTGGTGCAGGGCACGCCGTACACCGCCTCGTCCAAGGGTGACGTCTACGACGTGATCAAGCGGATCAAGGCCGGTAACTTCAAGGGCGCCGACTACGTGCTGTTCGGCACCGTGTCGGACATCGACTTCACCCAGGACATGAACGAGCTGGCCAATACCGACAGCTATTCGGCGGTGCTGGGCCTGACGTTGGTGGCGGACTTCAGCCTGATCAACACCAAGACCTTCGAAATCACCTCGGCCTTCACGGCGATGGGTGAAGCGCAGGACACCAAACTGGTGAATGGTCGCGACATCAAGATCTCGCTGAACCGCCCACGGGTGGTGCGTGACGTGTCGAAGGCGCTGGGCGAGGACGTGGCCGGGCAACTGAGCATGCAGCTCGGTGGCGGTGGTTACGAGCAGCCGCGCGAACCGCAGCAGCGCAACAATCTGCCGCGTGACACGGCGCCAGTGATTCTTAAATGATTGCTCGGTAATGCCGTGCGGGGCGCTCGGCGTCCCGGCCTGAAACGAAAAAGGCGACCTGAACAGGTCGCCTTTTTTGTGGCGGCGGGTTTAAACGGCCGCTTTGCGCAAGGTCGCCATGAACGCCGCCGCGCCGATGAACAGCCCGGCAAACGTGCGGTTCATGCGCTTCTGCTGAGTCGGTGTACGCAGCAGGCGCAAGACTTTCGAAGCCAGGCCGGTGTAGCCGGCCATGACGATCAGGTCGACCGCAATCATGGTCACGCCGATCACCACGTACTGGATCAACAGCGGCGCATGGGGATTGATGAACTGTGGCAGCACCGCCAGCATGAACACCAGAGCCTTGGGGTTGCTGATGTTCACCAGAAAGCCACGGAACACCAGGGCCAGCGGCTTGCCGATCGGCCTGACCGCCGCATCGTCACTCATGTCCATCGGCAATGCGCGCCATTGCTTGATCGCGAGGTAAACCAGGTAGGCGACACCGAACCATTTGATCGCGTGGAAGGCGGTGGCCGAGGCCGTGAGGATCGCGCCGACACCGGCACCCACGATAGCAATCTGCACAGCCAGACCGATCTGCAGGCCGAGGGCGTTCCAGTAGCCGCGCCAGAAACCGTATTGCAGGCCGCTGGACATCGACGCAATGGCGCCGGCACCCGGAGAAAGACTGATCACCCAGCAGGCGGCAAAAAACGCCAGCCATGTTTGAAGCTCCATCGCACACCTCGACTCGGACTCGTGACAATCCTCAAAGCTAATGCGGTTTTGGCTGGATGACTACCGATTTTTGCAGGATGTTGCAGGGACCCGTGGGAGCGGACGTGCCCGCAAAGGCCTACGCCCGGACACCGCAGGAGCCTACTTCTCGAAACCGCTCGACGGCAGCACATCGCTTCCGCGCCAGCGTCGCACCGAACGCTGGAAGAACAGGCTGTTCGGCACTTGCACCATGGCGCTGCCGGTGCCCAGTTCTTCGGCCTCGATCAGCGTGGTGTAGAGCAGATTGATCGCCACCACCCGGCCTTTGACGCCTGGCTTGTCGGTGGTATCCACCAACTCCACCACATCGCCCAGGCGAAACGGCCCGACGGTGAAGATCAGAATCGCGCAGAGCAGGTTCGACAGTACGCTCCACATGGCGAAAAACGCCACCGCCGCCACCGCGACGAACCCCGACAGCGCGGTCCACAGCACCGTGGCCGACACCCCGAGACGCTCGAGCACGAAGATCAGCGCGCTGCCCATGATCAGCCAACGCAGGATTCCGCGCAGCGGCATCAGCAGTTGCGGCGGAAACGGATAGCGTTCGCCCAGGCGGGTCAGGAACCGCGCAACGAAGCGCTGGGCGAAGTAACCGGCCAGCAGGATCAGCAGAATCTGCACGCCGAACCAGATCGGCTCGACCCACACCGCCGGCAACGGAAGCTTGAACGCTTCCATCACGACATCGCCTCCAGCTCCGCCTGCATGCTTTCCAGGGTTTCCAGAGCCTCCATCCACGCCTCTTCAAGCTCGGCTTCGCGGACTTTCAATTTGGCCTGCTCGGCCAGCAGGTCACGCAGTTCGTTCTTGCGCGCCGGCTCGTAGATGTCGCTATCGCCGAGGCTGGCGTCGACCTTGGCCAGTTTCTCGTGCAGCTTGCCCAACTCGGCTTCCAGCTTGTCGGCTTCGCGTTTGTGCGGCGCCAACTGCTGACGCAGCGCGGCGGCGGCCTGGCGCTGGGCCTTCTTGTCGGTTTTGTCCGGATTCACCGGGGTGCTGCTGACCGGCGCGTTGCGCTGGCGATAGTCGACCAGCCAGCGCGCGTAGTCTTCCAGATCGCCGTCGAACTCTTCGACCTTGCCGTTCGCGACCAGATAGAAGTTGTCGGTGGTGCTCTTGAGCAGGTGCCGGTCGTGGGAAACCACCAGTACCGCGCCACTGAATTCCTGCAACGCCATGGTCAGCGCCAGGCGCATTTCCAGGTCCAGGTGGTTGGTCGGTTCGTCGAGCAACAACAGGTTAGGGCGTTCCCAGGCGATCAGCGCCAGGGCCAGGCGGGCCTTTTCACCACCGGAGAAATTCAGCACCGGCTCGTCGATCCGCGCGCCCCGGAAGTCGAAACCGCCGAGGAAGTCACGCAGGGTCTGCTCACGCTCGGTCGGCGCCAGACGCTGCAAGTGCAGCAACGGGCTGGCCTTGGAGTCCAGCGAGTCGAGTTGATGCTGGGCGAAGTAACCGACCACGGTGTTCTCGCCACGGGTCATGCGCCCGGCCAGCGGTGAAAGCTCGCCGGCAAGGTTCTTGATCAGGGTCGACTTGCCCGCGCCGTTGGGGCCGAGCAGGCCGATCCGCGCACCCGGGGTCAGTTGCAGCTTGACCTTCTCCAGGATGGTTTTCTCGCCGTAGCCCAGACGTGCGTCGGACAGGTCGATCAGCGGGCTGGAAATCTTGGTCGACTCGCGGAACACGAAATCGAACGGCGAATCGACGTGGGCCGCCGACAGCTCTTCCATCCGTTCCAGGGCCTTGATCCGGCTCTGGGCCTGACGGGCCTTGGTGGCCTGGGCCTTGAACCGGGCAATGTAGCTTTCCATGTGCGCACGCTGCGCCTGCTGCTTCTCGTAGGCCTGTTGTTGCTGGGCCAGACGCTCGGCACGGGCACGTTCGAACGCGGTGTAGCCGCCCCGGTACAGGGTCAGTTTGCGCTGGTCGACGTGGGCCACGTGATCGACGACTTCATCGAGGAAGTCCCGGTCGTGGGAAATCAGCAGCAAGGTGCCCGGGTAACTTTTCAGCCACTCTTCGAGCCAGATGATGGCGTCGAGGTCCAGGTGGTTGGTCGGTTCGTCGAGCAGCAGCAGGTCTGACGGACACATCAAAGCCTGCGCAAGGTTCAGACGCATCCGCCAGCCACCGGAGAAATCTCCTACCTGACGATCCATCTGTTCATTGGTGAAACCGAGGCCGGCGAGCAATTTTCGCGCGCGCGCGTCGGCGGTGTAGCCGTCGGCGCTGTCGAGTTCGGCGTGCAAACGCGCCAGTGCGGTGCCGTCGTGGGCTTCTTCGGCGGCAGCAAGATCGCGCTGCACTTCACGCAGGCGCAGATCGCCGTCGAGCACATAGTCGACCGCCAGGCGCTCGAGGGTATCGACCTCCTGACGCATGTGGGCGATCCGCCAGTCGGCCGGCAACAGGCAGTCGCCCGAGTCCGGGTGCAACTCACCGCGCAGCAAGGCGAACAGGCTGGATTTGCCGGCGCCGTTGGCACCGATGAGGCCGGCTTTGTGGCCGGCGTGCAGGGTCAGCTCGGCGTCTTCTAGCAGACGTTGCGGGCCACGCTGTAAAGTCAGGTTCTGAAGTCGGATCATAATGGCGGCGGAGTCTACCAGCTTCGCTCACAACTGGCGCGAGTAGCACGATGTCCTCTGACCTGTGGAGCTTTGCCCTTGCCGTCTACGCCCGTCCGGGTGTGGAGGATGCTTGTCTGCACCTGCAATCGGCCGGGGCCAGCGTGTGCCTGATGCTCTGTGGTTTATGGCTGGAGCAGCGTGACGTGACCTGCGATGAGGCGCGCGTGCAACAGCTTCAGGAAGTGACCGCTCCCTGGGACAGGGAGGTGGTGCAACCGCTGCGTACGTTGCGCATGCAGTGGAAAACGACAGCCGAGGCTGACCCGGTGCTCAAGGGCATGCGCGATCAGATCAAGGGCCTGGAACTGGAGGCGGAGCGCGCTTTGCTGTCGCGACTGGAAGGCACGGCGCAGGGCTGGCCGCGCAACTCTAAGGAGTCAAGTGACTGGCTGGAAGCCTTGGCGGGCACTGCGGCCAACCTGAACCGCGACGCGCTGCGGGTGCTGCGCGTCGCGGCGACCGGCGCTTAGGAAGCGCTGGTCGGGTTGCTGGCGACGCTCGACGCAGGCGCGGCGGATGGCGCGGTGGTCGAGGTAGAGGCGGCTGGTGCGGATGCTGCGCTCGAAGCCGGGGTTGCCGGCGCGGCGGGTTTGGCAGCAGGAGCGGTAGCCGGTTTCGCAGCGGCTGGCTTGGCAGCAGCAGGTCTGGCGGTGGCTGGTTTTTTCGCGGCAGGTTTGGCTGCCGGTTTTGCAGCGGGCTTGGCGGCGGTGGTTGCAGGTTTCGCAGCGGCAGCTGGTTTCGCAGCCGGCTTGGCTGCAGGTTTTGCGGCCGCTTTTACAGCAGGTTTTGCCGCTGGTTTCGCAGCGGGTTTGGCTGCCACCGGTTTGGCGGCTGCCTTGGCTGCAGGTTTGGCAGCAGCCGTTCTAGCGGCTGGTTTTGCGGCAGGCTTGGCTGCCGGTTTTGCAGCAGGCTTCGCGGCAGCGGTTTTCGCCGGAGCGGCTTTTGCAGCGGCGGTTTTCGCTACGGGTTTTGCCGCTGGTTTTGCAGCAGCCGGTTTGGCGGCGGCAGGTTTGGCCGCAGGGGTTTTAGCAGCTGGTTTTGCAGCGCTCGCAGCAGCCGGTTTCGCCGCAGGTTTTGCAGCAGCTTTCACAGGAGCCTTGGCCGCAGCAGGCTTGGCAGCCGGTTTGGCCGCTGCTTTTGCAGCCGGTTTGGCGGCAGGTTTAGCAGCCGCTTTCTTCGCAGGAGCCGCTGCCGGTTTGGCGGCGCGGGCGGACAACGCCTTGCCCACGGCCTCTTGAACACGACCGACACCCTGGGCCAGTTTCAGGCTTTCCTGGGCATCGCGCTTGAGTTGCAGAATGTAGCTGCGGGTATCGGACTGACGATCCTTCAACGCGTCCAGCAAGTCTTCGAGTTCCTTCACGGCACCCTTGGCCTTGGTCTGCGCCTTGGCTTTGCCGGCCGCTGCTGCGTCTTGCAATTTGGTACGGGATTTGTGCAGTTTTTCTTGCGCCTTGCCGCGTTGCTTTTCCAGTTTGGCGAGCAGTTTTTCAGCATCAGCCAAGGCTTGGGAGCAAGCGTTTTCCAAATGTTCGAGCAAGCTGCCCGAGAGCTGTTGGAGTAAGTGCAACGGAGTATTTACAGGCTTCTTGGTGGCCGACATGGTTTACCTCCTGGCTGACGTGAGTGCGGCTCATACTAGACCTCTGCCGTAGCCGCCGCTAGGGCATCTTGACAGTATCGAAAGCCCCGCGTTGCAACGTTGCGAAAATCTTCTTCACATTGGCAAAAGCAGTTCACCGTTGCAGACGTTTGCGCTGGCATAATCTCGCCCATCTCAGGACGGAGAGTGCCCATGTCGCGCTACCTTTTTTTATCCCTCTGCATGGTTTTTTGCGCCGCCCAGGCTGACGAAAAAAACCCGCAGAACGAGGCTCATGATCTGGCCTACAGCCTAGGCGCGAGCCTCGGCGAACGGCTGCGCCAGGAGGTCCCGCAGTTGCAGATCCAGGCGCTGATCGAAGGCTTGCAGCAGGCTTATCAAGGCAAGCCGCTGGCACTGAGCGAGGCGCGGATCGAACAGATCCTGGCCGACCATGAATCGCAGACTGCCGAGCAGGCCGCGATGCCGTCGAGTGATGCGGCGATGGAAAACGAGCGACGTTTTCTGACGGCTGAAAAAGCCAGGCCGGGGGTCAAGGAACTCGCCGACGGCATCCTGCTGACCGAGCTGACACCGGGCAATGGCGCCAAGGCCGGGCCGGACGGAAAAGTGCAGGTGCTGTACATCGGTCGACTGCCGGATGGCACGGTGTTCGATCAGAACACTCAGCCACAATGGTTCAACCTCGACAGCGTGATCGCCGGATGGCGCACCGCGTTGCAGAACATGCCGGTGGGCGCGAAGTGGCGTCTGGTCATTCCATCGGATCAAGCCTATGGCGCCGATGGTGCCGGTGACCTGATCGCGCCGTTCACGCCACTGGTGTTTGAAGTGGAACTCAAGGGCGCCACCAGCTGATCGCCCAAACGAAAAACGGTGCGCCATGGCGCACCGTTTTCAGGTATTGCGGGAGTGGGTTTCAGGCCTGAGCCGGAGCCGCTTCCTTGTGTGCGGTGTGCAGCACTTCGATCAGGCAATCTTCCAGTTCGAAGCGTTCATGAAGCAGGCCACCGAGTTCCTTGAACTTCTCCGCGACGCATTTGCCTTCATCGCAAAGATCGTTGAAGGCGAGCAGTTTTTCGGTGATGACATCGATGCGCGGATAGATCGTCTCGGCGAGTTCCAGACCACGCTTGTCGTTGAACGCCTTGGCTTCGCCGGTCAGCTGTTCGTAGATCTCGAAATGGCCGGCGGACACATAGTCGACCAGGGTGCCGCAGAATTCCTGCAATGGTTTGCGGTTGGTGGCCAGGGCGGCGGGCTCTTCACCCAGATTGTCATAGGCGTCGATCAACTCCTTGCGCTCCTGCAACCAGCGGTCGATCAGCAGATGAACTCCACCCCAGCGTTCCTGAGCATTCTGACAACTTTCGAGCATGGCGATCTCTCTTCCCTTGTGGGTCATGCTGCTCCGTCCCCGCGCCCCCTTTTTGGCTTTTTATGGCTTGGGGCTGTCGAGCAGAACGTCATCGAGCAACATAAATCCAGCGACATGTGCGGGCCAGATTATGCCCGCACGCCTGTCGCTTCAAGGTACGCAGGAGAGAAAGTTCATACAAGTGTTTAATCCCCGATCAGCAGCCGGTGCGACGGTTCGCCGCTGAGCGGTCGCTGCAATGCACTCCAGATAACGCGCAGCAATTGGTAAACGGCAAGAATCGACATGGCGACGAAGAACAGCAGGCTCCACTCCGGAATGCTCAGGTCGAACAGCGTCCACGACAGCTCCGTGCAGTCGATGCGGTTGTCGAGCATCCGCATCAGCGCACAAATCCACGGCAGGCTGCTGAACAGCTCTTCAGTGTGCGGCACGCAATTCACCCATTGCCGCAGCGAGTCGCTCTGCAACAGCACCTGCCGCCAAGCGGCGGTCATGCCGCCAAGGCCGGCGAACAACGCCCACACCCAGTAAAGCGCCATGCCCACACGACGCGGCCCGTGCACGGCCGCCACCGCGCAGCCGACCGTGAGCAAGGCCAGGAACAGCCGTTGCACCAGACAGAGCGTGCACGGCGTCAGACCGACCGCATATTCGAAGTAATAGGAAGCTCCCAGAGCCAGGGCTCCCGCAGTGAAAGCCATGAAAAACAAGGAGCGTGAGCAGGCCAACGACATGGCTTATCCGTAACAGTAAAGACAGGCAGTTACGGTAGAGGAAAGCGCGTAAGCCTTTCAAGGCGGGCCACTGCCGACACTTCACCAGAGGTGTAGGGAAATCCCGACAGCATCGAGAGGAATACGTGTAGTCCGCTGTAGGACTTTGCCTGGGACTCAATCCGGCGGTAACTATTCAGGCATCGAATGACGAAAAAGGGGAGCAGCCTCCCCTGTTTTTCAGGCCTGTGCAACGGCCGGCAACGGCGCCGCCAGCAGACGCTCGTCGAGCAGGCCAAGGCCTTCCTGGAACAACTGGTTGCTGCGTTCGGTATCACCGAGTCGGGCGAGCAATCGCGCCAGTTCCGCACAGGCTTCCGGATTGCGCTGCACGCGCAGGCTGCTTTCCAGATAGTCCCGCGCCTTGCCCCACAAACTGGCTTGCAGGCACAGGCGACCCAGGGTCAGCAGCAGGCTGGGATCGGCTGGATGCTCCTTGAGCCAGCCCTCAGCGGTTTGCAACTGACGCGTCGGATCGCTGCCCCGCACCAGGCCGTACAAGCGCGCCAGGTGGCTGTCGTATTTGCGTTTGAGAGCGCCACGCAACACCTCCTCGGCCTGTACCTGAGCGCCCAACTGACGCAGTTGCTCGGCGTAGGCCAGCACCAGCGGCGCTTCCTGACGCTGGGCGGAAGTGAGCTGCTGCCAGGCACGTTCCAGCGACTGCAGCCCAACAGTGCCGTCGTCTTCGCGATGGGCCGCCAGCGACAGGTTCTCACCCCAGGCACGCCGCTCCAGCTCTGCCAATTCGGCAGGTGGCAAGACTTTGTCCTTGCGCAGCTCCGGCAACAGACGGATCACCGCCGACCAGTCGCCGCGCTGCTGATGCAAACGTTGCAACTGACGCAGGGTCTGAGCGTTGTGCGGATGGCGCTCGTGCATCGCCTGCAACGTCACCAGCGCACCGTCGGTGTCGCCACGATCGGTCTGCAACTGGGCATGGTTCAAGGCAATCGCCAGTTCCGCTTGCGGCTGACGCTCGAGGGCGCGCTCCAGCAGGTGATCGCATTCCTCGTAATTGCCCTGCTCGTTCGCCGCGCGGGCGGCGCCGAGGTAATACAACAGCGGCTGGCGTTCAGCTTCGGCGGCGCGATAGAGGTGACGCTGGGCACTGGCCCAGCGACCTTCGGCCAGATCCAGCTGGCCGTGCTCGATCGCCACCTGCACGCGGCGACTGCGGTTGCGCCGCGACCACGGATTGACCACGCCGCTGGAGGTCATCACCAGCTCGACCAGAGCCTTGATGCCCCAGATCAGCAGCCACAACACCGCGACCGCCGCCAGGGTGGCCCACAGGCTCGATTCGTAGCGAAAGCTCCGATAGGCGATCAGCACGTAACCGGAATGCTCGGCAATCGCCAGGCCCAGCGCCGCGGTCGCGGCGATCACCAGAAACACGATCACATACAGGCGTTTCATGGCGTGGCCTCCTGCGCGGTGCTGGCGGCAGGTTTGGCGAACGGTTTCACCGAGTCTTCAGCGTTGAGGTTGCGGCGCTCCAGATACGCCTGCACGGCGCTCAGGGTTCCGGCCAGATCCGGCGTGTTGACCGTCACCGGTTGCTTGCTCAGTTCGGCCACCTGCTCAAGCATGATCTTGCTCTGCGGGTTGTCCGGATTGAAATTGCCCTTGAGCACATCCCGCGCCTCGGCCAAGGCCTGGGTGTAGACCGGCGCCTGGCCGTTGAGGGCGGCCCATTGCGCCTGCTCGAGCGACAGGCTCAGGGCCAGACGCACCTGGCTCAGGCTCTGCCCGGCCAGCAACGGCCGCACATTCTTGTCGGCGTTGAAGTCGATGCGGATGTAGCGCGAGATCTGATCCCACCACTGCGACCAGCGACTGGCGCCGTCGCCATCGGCCGTCAGGCCCAGCAACGATTCGCCGCGATCCTTGTACTCCGGCGCCAGCTCGGTGAGTTCGATGACCTGGTCGCGCAACGCGCCCAGGCGCAGGAACAGTCCGGTGCGATCCGGCTGCTCGGTGCTGCGCAGGGCCACCAGGGTTTTCGCCACTTGCTCGCGGGCGGCGAAGGAGCCGGGATCATTCTGTTCGCGGAGGATTTCGTCGGCGCCCTGCACCAGCGCCTGGGCACTGCTGACGTCCTGCAAGGCCGACAGACGCAGACTGGCCAGACGCAACAGATGCTCGGCCTCGGCCAGGCGCCAGTCCTTGCGGCTCGCGCCCAGTACGGTTTCCAGACGTTGATTGAGGCGTTGCTGATCGCCCTGAAGCTGGGTGACCAGACGCTGGCGATCGGCGAGTTCGTCGGCACCGGGCAATTGCCCGAGACGCTCGGTCAGGCGTTGCTCGTTGAGCTTGAGGGTCTGCGCCTGATCGTTCAGCGCCTGCACCTGGCTCAACTGCCCCTGAGTATTGGCCTGCAGGTGGCGTACCTGCCAGACACCCCAGCCGCCCACGGCGACACCAGCGGCGCCGAGCAGCAGCGCGACGATGGCCAATCCATTGCCCCGGCGTGGTTGATCGACCGGCGGCCGATTTTCTACCGATGGCTCAACCGGAGCATCGATCACGGATTGAACATCATCTTTAGGCAAGGCTGTTTCGCTCACGTATCCATCCTTTGCATTAGAGAACGGGCACGGGATGCTCCCGTAACGCCGTCAGCAAAGCCGCGGCACTGGCGCCGCGGCAATCCACAACTGTTCCGGCCCCGGCGGCGCTGGCCTGCTCGGCGACCCTCGGGCTTGGAACAAACAACGGCAGTTGCGCGAGCGTCGGCCAGGCATCGCCGGCCAACTGGCGCAAGTGCTCAAAACCCTGTCCACTGCTGACCACCAGCCCGTTCAGGCGTTCCGCTGCGATCCGCCGCAACAGTTCCTGGGGCGGGTAGGCCGGCAGTTCACGGCGATACAATTCCAGATATTCGACACTAGCACCAAGCTCGCGCAGGCGCTCGGCCAGCAACTCGCGTCCACCTTCGCCGCGCAGGATCAATACCTGCGATCCCGACGTGACCACTTCACGCAGGCGCGGCAATTGCAGCAAGGCTTCGCTGTCATCGCCGTCCACCGGGAAATTCGCCTCCAACCCTCGCGCCTCAAGGATCTGCGCGGTCGCCGCGCCAACGCTGAACCACGGCATCGCGGGCAAGGGCATCCCATGGGCGTCGAGCAGCTCCAGCGCAATGCGCGCGGCCGGTTTGCTGACCACGATGACCGCGCTGTAGCGCGCCAGCCCGGTGACTACCCGACGCATTGTGGCAGAGACCGGCAGCGGGGAAATTTCCAGAAGCGGCAGACAGCTGCCGAAAATCCCCTGCCCGGCCAGCACCTCGGCGAGCGCCGCGCAGTCATCTGCGGGGCGCGTCAGCAGCAGGCGCCAGGTGGTCACTCGTGACCTGCCTCGCCGTAGACCGCTTTGAGGATGTCGTCGGCGCCCTGGCCGAGCAGGTCTTCGGCGACTTTCACGCCCAAGGCCTCGGCATCGCCACGTGGCGCCCGGGCTTCGGCACTGAGCAGCCGGCCACCACTGGGCTCACCGACCAGGCCGCGCAGCCACAGTTGCTCGCCTTCGAGCACGGCGTAGCAGGCGATCGGCACCTGGCAACCGCCATTCAGGTGTTTGTTCAGCGCGCGTTCGGCGGTGACGCGGGAGGCGGTATCGGCGTGATGCAGCGGCGCCAGCAAGGCGTGAATTTCAGCATCGGCGCTGCGGCATTCGATGCCGACTGCACCCTGGCCACCGGCCGGCAGGCTGTCGTCGACGCTGATAGCCGAGGTGATGCGATCTTCGAAACCGAGACGGATCAACCCGGCCGCCGCGAGGATGATCGCGTCGTACTCGCCGGCATCGAGCTTGGCCAGGCGAGTGTTGACGTTGCCGCGCAGGAAACGGATTTCCAGATCGGGACGGCGCGTCAGCAACTGGGCCTGGCGGCGCAGGCTGGAGGTGCCGACGATGCTCCCGGCAGGCAACGCATCCAGACTGGAAAAGGTATTGGAAACGAAGGCATCGCGCGGGTCTTCGCGCTCGCAGATGCAGAACAGGCCCAGGCCCAGGGGAAAGTCCATCGGCACGTCTTTCATCGAGTGAACGGCGATGTCGGCTTCGTTCTCCAGGAGCGCGGTTTCCAGCTCCTTGACGAACAGGCCCTTGCCGCCGATTTTCGACAGGGGCGAATCGAGCAGTTTGTCGCCGCGACTGACCATGGGCACCAGCGTCACCAGCAGACCCGGGTGGGCTGCTTCCAGACGCGCCTTGACGTATTCGGCCTGCCAGAGGGCCAATGCACTTTTGCGGGTGGCGATGCGGATTTCGCGAGAGGACATGGATCAATCCGTACTGAATAGATACGGCGGATGATAACAGCTCAGCCAAATCCACTTTGATCTGAATCAGAAACGGCACGGCCTCCCTGGCCTGCATGCCCGGTAAAAAGGAGGGTGATCCACCCGACGCCTGCGGATCAGAGCCCTTGCATCATCTTGCGTACGCCCGCCACATGCCGGCGACTGACAATCAGCGCGTCACCGTTCAGACCTTTGAGAAAGAGCTGGAAATGCCCCAGCGGCGTGCGTTGCAGACGCTCGATGCGGTCGCGGGCGACCAGGGCGTTGCGGTGGATACGCACGAAGCGTTCACCGAACTCGTCTTCCAGCGCCTTGAGCGGCTCGTCGAGCAGCACTTCGCCGCTCTCGTGGCGCAAGGTCACGTATTTGTGGTCGGCAATGAAGTACACCACCTGATCCAGCGGGATCAGTTCGATGCCTTTTCGGGTTCGGGCGCTGATATGACTGCGCGGGCCATTGCCGCTTTCGGCGGCGGGACGGGTCAGGGCCGAGAGTTGCGCCCGGTTCGGCCGCTCAGCCTTTTTCAGGGCGTCATGCAGATGTTCGGTTCGCACGGGTTTCACCACATAGCCCACGGCACCGGCCTTCAGGGCTTCCACGTCATAGTCTTCGGGGCTGGCGCAAAACACCACGGCGGGCGGCGTTTCTCGTTCGCACAAACGGGCAGCGACCTGCAGGCCATCGAGGCCTGGCATGCGGATATCGAGCAGCACGATTTCCGGCTTGAGGCTGTCAATCAGTGCCAACGCCTCTTCGCCATTCGTGGCGCTGGGCTCCAGGACTGTGTAGCCCTCGAGATCGCTCACCATTCGGCTGAGGCGCTCGCGGGCCAGTGGTTCGTCATCAACGATCAGGACATTCATATTGCGCTGGATTCCTGCGTGAGTCTCGCACAAGGATAGCGTAGACAGGTGGAGTGACGTCCGTCACCGCGATCCACGCTAAGACTAGTCCGAGCACCAAAAAGTGCCGTACGTCGGCCGGCAATATTTGCCGATATTCGGTACGCACGGCTCAAGGCCCGCCGTTGCCCGCGTTTTTCACCGGATCTGCCGATGGACAATACGCACACTCCTCTCTTCTGATAGTCGGTGCACGGCGCTTTGCCTGATGCGCATTCGCGCCGACCCTTCTGTCCAACTGTAGACGTTCGTCGGGCCGATATTGCTCAATCGGAAAATATCCTTGTGCAAATCCCCGCCAGACTGCGACGACTATGCAGCAGGGCATGAGAAAAAATCGTATCGACCAGTGTCAGCGACAGGATTGGCAACCCTGTTATCATCCGCGCCAGCGTTTCACGCCTTCCTTTTTCAAGCCGATACGAGCGAATTCATGAGCACTGACAAGACCAATCAGTCCTGGGGCGGCCGCTTCAGTGAACCCGTCGACGCCTTCGTCGCCCGCTTCACCGCCTCCGTCACTTTCGACCAGCGCCTGTATCGCCACGACATCATGGGCTCGATCGCCCACGCCACCATGCTGGCCAAGGTCGGCGTGCTGACGGATGCCGAGCGCGACAGCATCATCGATGGCCTGAAGACCATTCAGGGTGAAATCGAGGCCGGTCAGTTCGACTGGCGTGTCGACCTCGAAGACGTACACATGAACATCGAAGCGCGCCTGACCGACCGCATCGGCATCACCGGCAAGAAACTGCACACCGGGCGCAGCCGCAACGACCAGGTCGCCACCGACATCCGCCTGTGGCTGCGTGACGAAATCGACCTGATCCTGGCCGAGATCACCCGCCTGCAAAAAGGCCTGCTGGAGCAGGCCGAGCGCGAATCGGGCAGCATCATGCCGGGCTTCACCCACTTGCAGACCGCCCAGCCCGTGACCTTCGGTCACCACATGCTGGCCTGGTTCGAAATGCTCAGCCGCGACTACGAGCGTCTGGTCGACTGCCGCAAGCGCGCCAACCGCATGCCGCTGGGCAGCGCCGCGCTGGCCGGCACCACCTACCCGATCGACCGCGAGTACACCGCGCAGTTGCTGGGCTTCGAGGCCGTGGGCGGCAACTCGCTGGACAACGTGTCGGATCGCGACTTCGCCATCGAATTCTGCTCGGCCGCCGCCATCGCGATGATGCACCTGTCGCGCTTCTCCGAAGAGCTGGTGCTGTGGACCAGCGCGCAATTCCAGTTCATCGATCTGCCGGATCGTTTCTGCACCGGCAGCTCGATCATGCCGCAAAAGAAAAACCCCGACGTGCCGGAGCTGGTGCGTGGCAAGACCGGTCGTGTGTTCGGCGCGCTCATGGGCCTGCTGACCCTGATGAAAGGCCAGCCGCTGGCGTACAACAAGGACAACCAGGAAGACAAGGAACCGTTGTTCGACGCCGCCGACACCCTGCGCGACTCGCTGCGGGCCTTTGCCGACATGATCCCGGCGATCAAACCGAAGCACGCGATCATGCGCGAAGCAGCGCTGCGCGGTTTCTCCACCGCCACCGACCTGGCGGACTACCTGGTGCGCCGTGGCCTGCCGTTCCGTGACTGCCACGAAATCGTCGGTCATGCGGTGAAATACGGCGTCGACACCGGCAAGGACCTGGCGGAAATGAGCCTGGACGAACTGCGCCAGTTCAGCGACCAGATCGAACAGGACGTGTTCGCCGTACTGACCCTGGAAGGCTCGGTCAATGCCCGTGACCATATCGGCGGCACTGCGCCGGCGCAGGTCAAGGCAGCCGTGGTGCGTGGCCAGGCGCTGCTGGCGACTCGCTAAAGGCTGAAAGCTTCGCGAGCAAGCCCGCTCCCACACTAGATGTGTTTTGCTTTTGTGGGAGTGGGCTTGTCCGCGAAACCGATCAAAAAATACTGCAAAACCTACTTCTTGGCCGCGATCATCGCCAAAAACGCTGGCATCGCTGCTTCTTTGTCCGCAGCAATCTTCTGCACATTCGGATTTTCTTCCAGACGCTGCAACAGCGCCTTCGCCGCCGGTATCTCGGCCAGAAAATCCACCCCGAACAACTTGTGCCCGACCGCGCAGGCCAGCGGCACGCTGTAGAGAAAGTACGCGTCCGCCACGCTCAGGCTGTCACCCGCCACGTACGGGGCGAATTTGCCGTGCCGCCCCAACGCGGCGAATCCCAACAGCAACTCGGCCCTGGTTTTCTCCTTGATCGCTTCCGGAACCGTCGTACCGAAAAACGCCTCGCCGTAGCAGGCTCGTGCCGGCAGTTCGATGTACAACTCGATTTCCTTGGCCAGCGCCAGCACCTGGGCCCGCTCGAACGGATCGATCGGCAGCAGCGGTTTGCCGGTCTGGCTGCTCTCGATGTATTCGAGGATGACCATCGTTTCGTTGATATAGCCCTGATCCGTACCCAGCACCGGGACCTTGCCCCGCGGGCTGATGGCCTGGGACTCAGGGGTTGGCGTCGGGTAGAACGTGACCTCTTCGAACGGCAGGCCCTTTTCCAGCAGCGCCAGTTTGACCATGTTGTAGTAGTTGCTGACAGCGAATCCGTAGAGCTTGAGCATCATTAGCCTCCAGGCCGTATGGGGTGGGCAGTGCCTGTTTATAGATTGCACGGGGCAATCCTGCCAGCAGCATCACCCCGCTGAATGCGGGTAAACTGGCGCCTTTTCCACAGGAGCCTGCCATGAGCGAGCCAACCGACATCGACAACGACGAAGAAGAGTTCGCCGAGTCGACCCTGATCGAAGCCATCGAAAACCAGATCGAAAGCGAAAATCCGCCAGCGGCCAAGGCGACATTCAACAAGCTGACCCTGGTCGGTTATGAGCGTGAAGACATTCTCAACCTGATGGCCCATGTGCTGGCCTACGAGATCGACGCCATGCTGGACGAAGATCGCGGATTCGATACCGAGTGGTACGAAACAGCACTGCGCGCGCTGCCTGAACTGCCGCCGGAAAAGCAGTAAGCCCGAGATCCCGTGGGAGCAGACAGGTTCGCTCCCACACAATTTGTCACCCATCTTTACGGCCGTGTGCCGACGCCTGACTACACTGGATTGCGCCCCAGGGAGAAAAACCCGGTCGACGGCACTGGACAGGCCGCAACAGCAGGTTCACCTTAGGGGCGCTATCACCCAATTCCTAGAAAGTCTGGAGTCCTTATGTCGTTTAGCCCTGAGCTGGTTGCCGAACTGGAAGTCCTTTCCCTCTTCAACCTGGACAGTTCCCAGGAAGGTTTGAAAATTCATCAGACCGCCGCCCCGAAACATATCGCCGCCGCCAGGCGCCTCTTCGAAAAAAACCTCACCGACCAGGACGACGGTGGTTATCTGACCAGCCTGGGTCGTGACGCCGCACAAAATATCCAGACCGCGCTGACCATTCTCAACGCCAAAGAAACCGCCTGATTCTCATCTCCCTGCCCACGGGAACTCCTCGCCACGGGATTTCCGCGGGCCTGCTTCGGCTGCCTGCCGTCGCCGCGCGCTAAAAATCTGACGTCAAAAAACAAATTCAGCTTAAAAGTCCTACAGCTCTGAGGCTAAACTTCCGTCATCCAAATCCCTGTGCCTCCGAGCCCCGCGAGCCGGTTTGAGCTGACATGATCCGCACCCACGAAATTCGCCCGGACCTGGACGAGGGAGTCGACCGCAAGGTACTCAGCCAGCTACGCGCACGCTTTCTCAAACTCAATGACGGCCGCTTGAGCCGGGCGCTGGAAGGCTTGTCGACGCGCCAGCAAAGTGTGCTGACGCTGCTGCCGCTGTTTTTTCACGTCAATCACCCGCTGCTGCCCGGCTACGTGTCCGGCAGCACGCCGGCCGGGCTGTCGAATTACGAACCGGACGCCGACGCCCTCGCCGAAGCCCAGCGCCTGACCCGTTCGTTTTCCTACAAGCCGCGCCACGGCAGCAATCCGCCGCGACCGATTCACGGACTGTTCCTGATGGGCAGCCTCGGCACCCTGGCCCAGGCTGACCAGAGCGACATGGACGTGTGGGTCTGCCACGCCCCGGACCTGAGCGACAGCGAGCTCGCCGAGCTGCGCAAGAAATGCCAGTTGCTCGAAACCTGGGCCGCCAGCCAGGGCGCCGAGGCGCATTTTTTCCTGATCGATCCGGCGCGCTTCGTCAAAGGTGAACGCGACACCCAGCTCAGCTCCGAAGACTGCGGCACCACCCAGCATTACCTGCTGCTGGACGAGTTCTACCGCACCGCGATCTGGCTCGCCGGGCGCACGCCGATCTGGTGGCTGGTACCGGTCTATGAGGAAAGTGCCTACGACCAGTACACCCATACGCTGATTTCCAAGCGGTTCATCCGCAACGATGAAACCCTCGATCTCGGGCACCTGGCGCATATTCCGCCGGGCGAGTTCATCGGCGCGGGCCTGTGGCAGTTGTTCAAGGGCATCGAGTCGCCCTACAAGTCGGTGCTCAAACTGCTGCTGATCGAAGTCTACGCCAGCGAGCATCCGCAGGTGCAGTGCCTCAGCCTGCGCTACAAGCGGGCGGTGTTCGCCAATCAACTGGATCTGGATGAACTGGATCCGTACATGGTGGTTTACCGACGCATCGAGGAATACCTCACCGCCCGCAAGGAGCCGGAACGCCTGGAGCTGGTGCGGCGGGCGCTGTACCTGAAGGTCAACCGCAAGCTCACCGGCAACTCCCGCACCCAGAGCTGGCAGCGCTCGCTGCTGGAGCGGCTGGCTCAGGAATGGCACTGGGATCAACGGCAACTGGCACTGCTCGACAGCCGCAGCCAGTGGAAAGTCCGCCAGGTCAGCGCCGAACGGCGGGCGCTGGTCAATGAACTGAATTACAGCTATCGCTTCCTGACCCAGTTCGCCCGCACCGAACAGACCGTCAGCCTGATCAACAAACGTGACCTCAATGTCCTCGGACGGCGGCTGTACGCCGCGTTCGAGCGCAAGGCCGACAAGGTCGAGTTCATCAACCCCGGCATCGCCCCCGACCTGGCCGAAGACACCCTGACCCTGGTGCAGTCGCCGAACAAAAAGGAGCCGGGGCAAAGTCAGTGGGGCCTGTACAACGGCAGTCTGACCGCGCTGGAGTGGGAGCATTTCGCGCCGATCAAGCGCAGCCGCCAGTTGCTCGAACTGCTGACCTGGTGCCACCGCAACGGCGTGATCGACAGCAGCACCCGCCTGGCCCTGCACCCCGGCGCCAGCGATTTGAGCGAGTTCGAGTTGTTCAACCTGCTCGGCAGCCTGCAACAGAGCATCACCCTGCCCTTGCCCACGGTTGCCGAAGAACCGTTGCTGCGCGCCAGCGTGCCGAGCGAAGTGCTGATTCTGGTGAACGTCGGCGTCGACCCGCTCAAGCATCACCGCGACCTGAACATCCTGATGACCACCGAGCGCACCGACTCCCTGAGCTACGCCGGGGTCCGCGAAAACCTGGTGCTGACCCTCGATCAGGTCACGCTCAACAGCTGGAACGAAGTGCTGGTCAACCGTTTCGACGGCCCCCACGCGCTGCTCGACTGCCTGCGCGACTACCTCAACAACCTGCCGCGCGGCCCTCGACAGCCAACGCTGCGGGTGCGCTGTTTCTGCCACAACCGGGCGCAATTCATCGCCCGGCGCGTCGAGGAAGTCATCGATACCGCGCAAAACCTGCTGCTCAGCGAACTCAATCACCGCTACCTGATTCAGGTGCAGCAGCATTATCACGTACTGGAACTGGTGCCGGGACAGGTCAACCACGTCGCCCTCGCCACGCTGCCGGCGCTGCTCGATTACCTTGGCGAAGAACAACCGCGCTACAGCCCGCTGCACCTGGACCCGATGGCGCTGGAGGATCACGACCTCGCGCTGATCCTGCCGATGGGGCAGCCCGAATGCATTCAAGTGTTCTACCGGATCAGCGAGCAGCAGGCCGAGCTGTACGTGCTCGATGAATTCAACGCGCTGTGGCAGCAGCACTTGCCGTACCACGACGAACAGAGCCTGTTGGTGCCGTTGCAACGCTTCCTGCAATCGATCCAGTATCGTCGCGAAGCGTTGCTGCCGATGGACGCAGGTCAGTCGGCCAACCTCGAAATTTTGTATTACCAGCTGTTGCCATCAGGCCCGGGACGGGCACGGCGGGTCGAAGCGCGGCCAGCGCCGCAGACCCCGGTCAACAAACCGTTCTACGACGTGCAGGCGATCATCGGCAAAGCCGCGCCGGGGCAAGTGCAAGTCACCCTGTATTGCAATCAGCGGGAATTCAGCGAGCTGGAGCATGGCGACCAACTGTTCAGCGTGGTCGCCCGGGAAATCGTCGAGCAGCGCCGCGAGACCGAACGCTATCGCTGCTACATCACCGACCTGGACCTGTCGGGCCTGCTCGGTGATGGTCAGAGTTCAAGCAATCTGTATCTGCGCTACAAGACGGACCTGGAGCGCGCCCTGAACGAGGCGCTCGAACAGGTCTGAGACGCGGTCAGACCGGGTATTCGCCGCCGTCGGCCGGCTGCGATTCGACTTCCAGCAAGGTCAGTTTCAGGGTCTTGCCGCCCGGTGCCGGCCAGTCGATGTGTTGCCCGACCTTCAAGCCCAGCAGCGCACTGCCGACCGGCGCCAGGATCGAGACTTTGCCTTCGTCGGCATTGGCGTGCCTGGGATAGACCAGCGTCAGGTGATAGTCCTTGCCGCTGCCTTCCTCGCGGCAATGCACGCGGGAGTTCATCGTCACGACATCGGCGGGCACTTCATTGTGGCCGACCAGGGTATCGGCGCGATCCAGTTCGGTTTGCAGCTCATCAACGCCGCGCGTGCCTTCAGGCAATCTGTCGATCAGCTGCTCCAGACGTTGCACGTCCAGACGGGTAAGGGTGATGGAAGGTGCGGTCATGATCCGGGCAGACTCCTTTCTTCTGCACAAAAAAAGCAAAACCCCGCCAAAAAAAGACGGGGTTCTTACCTGGCCTCGATGGGTTGAGGCGTGCTCGGACACTATCACAGCTCAAAAAATATACAAGCGGCCGCCCGGC
The DNA here is from genome assembly GCF_019145475.1 of Pseudomonas botevensis. Taxonomy (GTDB): domain Bacteria; phylum Pseudomonadota; class Gammaproteobacteria; order Pseudomonadales; family Pseudomonadaceae; genus Aquipseudomonas; species Aquipseudomonas botevensis. The sequence continues at coordinate 358,662 of NZ_JAHTKI010000001.1, read as the reverse complement.
AGCCCGCAATCGCTAGCGGGCGGCCTCGCGACGCTCCGAGGCTTCGGCGCAGATCACCCGGCGGCGCGCATCGTCCGCCGAGCGCCATTCGCGAATATCCTCGACATGCCGCATACAGCCCAGGCAGACCTTCTGCTCGTCCAGCCGGCACACGCCGGTACACGGCGACGGCACGGCCGGGCTGACATTGCTGTAAAGCGGCTTCGGCGGGCGAACGGGAGCGGCCTGGGTCACGGAATCACAGGCCTTCGAAATCGAATTCGGCGCCGGCCTGCTGCCGGACGATACGTTCGAGCATCTCACCCAGTTGCTCCTCGCTCTTGTCGCACATCCAGCGTTCGCTTTCTTCGTCGTAGTCGAAGTGGAAACCGCCGGACACCGCCGCCAGCCACAGCTGACGCAGCGGTTCCTGGCGACTGAAGATCAGCTGGGTGCCGTTCTCGAACTTGACGGTCAGCACACCGGCGGAGTTCTCCATGTCGATGTCCAGGTCGCTTTCGTCGAAGATGTCTTCCAGTTTTTCCTGGGTTTCATCGACCAGATCGTGGAAACGGGCTTCGGACAAACTCATTGCGGCAACCTCAAAAATGTCTGATCGGGCTCAAGCGCCGCAAGATACGAGCGCTGGCGGCCGAATGCAAAGAATAACGACCAGACACCCGTCCCGATACCCGAAGGATTGATGCGGATCGGGGCAAGCCCCGCCAGACGGGAGTCCCGTCGCATAGGCAAGCTGCCGGGTGGCCGGTATACTCCGGCGCAATTAACGCATTTTCAAGGATTTCGCCATGAAGCGCCTGATCTCTTCCCTTGCTGCGCTCGTCGCGGTTGCCTGTCTCGTTTCGGCCTGCGGTCAGAAAGGCCCGCTGTACCTGCCCGATGAAGATCAGGACCCGGCCGAACAAGCCAAGTCGTCGCAACACCAGCCTGCCTCCAAAGCACACAAGCACGACGTCTACTAAGGGATCGCCATGGACGCTTTTAACTACCGTGGCGGGGAGCTGTTCGCGGAAGGTGTGGCGCTGTCCGCCATCGCCGATCGCTTCGGCACACCGACCTACGTCTACTCCCGCGCGCACATCGAAGCCCAGTACCTGGCCTACGCCGATGCGCTGGCCGGCATGCCGCACCTGGTCTGCTTCGCGGTCAAGGCCAACTCCAACCTCGGCGTTCTGAATGTCCTGGCCCGTCTCGGCGCCGGTTTCGACATCGTCTCCCGTGGTGAACTGGAGCGCGTTCTCGCCGCTGGCGGCAGCGCCGACAAGATCGTGTTCTCCGGCGTCGGCAAGACCCGTGACGACATGCGTCGTGCCCTGGAAGTCGGCGTGCATTGCTTCAACGTCGAATCCACCGACGAGCTGGAGCGCCTGCAAGTGGTGGCCGCCGAGCTGGGCGTTCGCGCGCCGGTCTCGCTGCGCGTCAACCCGGACGTCGATGCCGGCACCCACCCGTACATTTCCACCGGCCTGAAAGAAAACAAGTTCGGCATCGCCATTGCCGACGCCGAAGACGTGTACGTGCGCGCCGCGCATCTGCCGAACCTGGAAGTGGTCGGCGTCGACTGCCACATCGGTTCGCAGCTGACCACCCTGCCGCCGTTCCTCGATGCCCTCGACCGTCTGCTCGACCTGGTCGACCGCCTCGGCGATTGCGGCATCCACCTGCGCCACATCGACCTTGGTGGTGGCCTGGGCGTGCGTTATCGCGATGAAGAGCCGCCATTGGCCGCCGACTACATCAAAGCCGTGCGCGAGCGTCTGGCCGGTCGCGATCTGGCGCTGGTGTTCGAGCCGGGCCGCTTCATCGTCGCCAATGCCGGCGTGCTGTTGACCCAGGTCGAATACCTCAAGCACACCGAACACAAGGATTTCGCCATCGTCGACGCGGCGATGAACGACCTGATCCGCCCGGCGCTGTACCAGGCCTGGATGGACGTCACCGCCGTCAAGCCGCGCGACACCGCCGCACGCAAGTACGACATCGTCGGCCCCATCTGCGAAACCGGTGACTTCCTGGCCAAGGAACGTGAACTGGCCCTGGAAGAAGGCGACCTGCTGGCCGTGCATTCGGCCGGTGCCTACGGTTTCGTGATGAGCTCCAACTACAACACCCGTGGCCGTGCCGCCGAGGTGCTGGTAGACGGTGACCAGGTATTTGAAGTGCGCCGCCGCGAAACCGTGGCCGAGCTGTTTGCCGGCGAAAGCCTGCTGCCGGAGTAACCCCATGCTGCTGCGTTTTACCAAAATGCACGGCCTGGGCAACGACTTCATGGTCCTCGACCTGGTCAGCCAGCACGCGCACATTCAGCCCAAGCACGCCAAGCAATGGGGCGACCGGCACACCGGTATCGGTTTCGACCAGTTGCTGATCGTCGAGGCGCCGAGCAATCCGGACGTGGATTTCCGCTACCGGATCTTCAACTCCGATGGCTCGGAAGTGGAGCAGTGCGGCAACGGTGCCCGCTGCTTCGCCCGCTTCGTGCTCGACAAGCGCCTGACCGCCAAGCGCGTGATCCGCGTCGAGACCAAGGGCGGCATCATCGAACTGGACGTGCGTAACGACGGCCAGATCGGCGTGAACATGGGCGCCCCGCGCCTCGTGCCGGCGGACATTCCGTTCGAAGCACCGGCGCAGGCGACCAGCTATGCGCTGGACGTCGACGGCACGCATGTCGAGCTGGCGGCGGTATCGATGGGCAACCCCCACGCCGTGCTGCGGGTGGAAGACATCAACAACGCACCGGTGCATGAACTGGGGCCGAAGATCGAACACCATCCGCGCTTCCCGGCGCGGGTCAACGTCGGTTTCCTCCAGGTCATCGACCGCAACCGCGCGCAGTTGCGCGTCTGGGAGCGCGGTGCCGGAGAAACCCAGGCCTGCGGCACCGGCGCCTGCGCGGCGGCCGTCGCGGCGATCAGTCAGGGGTGGATGGATTCACCGCTGTTGATCGACCTGCCGGGCGGGCGCCTGTCCATCGAGTGGGCAGGCCCCGGCCAACCGGTCTTGATGACGGGTCCGGCAGTGCGCGTTTATGAAGGACAAGTGCGTCTTTGAGTGAGCAGAAGCCATGACCGATAAGCCTCAGGTACCCGCCCGACAGTCCGACGAATCAGCGTCCGAGAGCCTAGAGGCGGCAGCGGTTGCCGCGTACCTGGAGGCTCATCCGGACTTCTTCGTCGAGCACGAAGAACTGCTGCCGGCAATGCGCATTCCCCACCGACGCGGGGACACCGTGTCGCTGGTCGAACGCCAGATGACCATCCTGCGCGACCGCAATATCGAGATGCGTCACCGCCTCTCGCAATTGATGGACGTCGCCCGGGACAACGACCGCCTGTTCGACAAGACCCGCCGCCTGATCCTCGCGCTGATGGACGCCACCAGCCTCGAAGACGTGGTGATCGCCGTCGAAGACAGCCTGCGCCAGGATTTCCAGGTGCCCTTCGTCAGCCTGATCCTGCTGGGCGACAACCCGGCACCGGTCGGTCGCTGGGTCACCCACGCCGATGCACAAACCGCCATTGGCGGCCTGCTCACCGAAGGCAAGAGTGTCAGCGGCAGCCTGCGCGAACATGAGCTGGACTTCCTGTTCGGCGAAGAACAGCGCAAGCAGATCGGCTCCACCGCCGTGGTTGCGGTCAGCCATCAGGGCATCCACGGGATCCTCGCCATCGCCAGCCGCGACCCGCAGCATTACAAGAGCTCGGTCGGAACCCTGTTCCTCAGCTACATCGCCGAAGTCATGGGCCGCGTGCTGCCACGGGTCAACAGCTCCCTGCGCTCGGTACGCTGAGCATGGAACGGCAACTGGACGCTTACTGCGAACACCTGCGCAGTGAGCGGCAGGTGTCGCCGCATACGTTGTCGGCCTATCGCCGCGACTTGGATAAAGTCGTCGGCTGGTGCATCAAACAGAATATTGGCAGCTGGCAGGCCCTGGATATCCAGCGCCTGCGCAGCCTGGTGGCGCGCCTGCATGCCCAGGGCCAGTCTTCGCGCAGCCTCGCGCGCCTGCTCTCGGCGGTGCGCGGGCTCTATCACTACCTCAATCGCGAAGGCCTCTGCGACCACGATCCGGCCACTGGCCTGGCGCCGCCGAAAGGCGAACGCCGGCTGCCGAAAACCCTCGACACCGACCGCGCCATGCAACTGCTTGAAGGCGCTGTTGAGGACGACTTTCTCGCCCGCCGCGATCAGGCAATCCTCGAGCTGTTCTATTCCTCCGGCCTGCGCCTGTCGGAATTGACCGGGCTCAATCTCGATCAACTCGACCTCGCCGACGGCATGGTCCAGGTGCTCGGCAAGGGCAGCAAGACCCGCCTGCTGCCGGTCGGCACCAAGGCCCGCGAAGCACTGGAGCAATGGTTGCCGCTGCGCGCGCTGACCAACCCGGCGGACGACGCGGTGTTCGTCAGCCAGCAAGGCCGGCGCCTCGGCCCACGGGCCATTCAGGTGCGGGTGAAACTGGCCGGCGAGCGAGAGCTGGGGCAGAACCTGCACCCGCACATGCTGCGGCACTCCTTCGCCAGCCACTTGCTGGAATCCTCGCAGGACCTGCGTGCGGTGCAGGAACTGCTCGGCCACTCGGACATCAAGACCACCCAGATCTACACCCACCTGGACTTCCAGCACCTGGCGGCGGTCTACGACAGCGCCCATCCACGGGCCAAACGCACGAAAGGCGACGATTCATGAGCATCCAGTTGATCACCTTCGACCTCGACGACACCCTCTGGGACACAGCCCCGGTGATCGTCAGCGCCGAAGCCGTTTTGCGTGAATGGCTGGGCGAGCATGCGCCAAACCTGGGCGCGGTGCCGGTGGAACATTTGTGGGCCATCCGCGAACGGGTGCTGAGCAGCGAACCGGGGCTCAAGCACCGCATCAGTGCGCTGCGCCGACGGGTGTTGTTCCATGCGTTGGAGGAAGCGGGATACGCCCACGGCGAGGCGACGGACCTGGCGGACAAGAGTTTTGAAGTGTTCCTGCACGCACGGCATCAGATCGAGGTGTTTCCCGAGGTCGAACCGGTGCTGGAAATCCTCGCCAACCACTACGCCCTCGGCGTGGTCACCAACGGCAATGCCGATGTGCGCCGCCTGGGGCTGGCCGACTATTTCAAGTTTGCCCTGTGCGCCGAAGACATCGGCATCGCCAAACCGGACGCGCGGCTGTTCCACGAGGCCCTGCAGCGTGGCGGTGTGAGTGCCGAAGCGGCGGTGCATATCGGCGATCACCCAGGGGATGACATTGCCGGCGCGCAGCAGGCGGGATTGCGCGCAGTGTGGTTCAACCCGGCGGGCAAGGTCTGGGAGGCCGAGCGCCTGCCGGATGCGGAGATTCGCAGTCTGACCGAGTTGCCGGCCGTGCTCGCCCGCTGGAACGCCACCTCCGCCTGACAAAAATCGCCCCGGACCTTTTGTTTCAGGCATGAAAAAGCCCGCAGCGACGGCGGGCTTTTTCAGCAAGCAAGCGGCACGCCTCAGATAGGGCGGCTACCGTACTTGTTGTCCGGCTTCTTGGGCGGATCGGCGACCACGTTGGCCTCCACTTCCTGCACCTTGCCGCCACGCGAAAGGAAATCTTCCATGGCCTTGGCCAGGGCGTCACGCTCCTTCTGCTTGGCTTCCATGCTCGGCATTTCGTCTACCGATACCGCAGCCTTGGACTTGCCTTTGGCGGCCGGAGCCGGGGCATCGCTGTCGCTATCGCCGCCGTCATCTTCAGCGCCGTCGTCAGCTGCCGCTTCCAGGCCCTCATCACCCTCGTCTTCGTCGCCTACTTCGAGGTCGTCGTTTTCCAGATCATCGTCGCTCATGTTCTACCTCATGACTTGCGAAAAGCAGATTAGTTATAGACCAGCTTTGGCGACTATCGAAAGTCGCCGGAAAAAATCATTCGCCGCTGCTGACCAGCGGTGATGCCCCTTCACCGTGCAAGGTGGCGAGGACTTTACGGGCACCGCCATGATCACGGTGCTCGCCCAGGTAAACGCCTTGCCAGGTTCCCAGTGCCAGACGGCCTGCCGATACCGGCAAACTGATCTGGCAGCCAAGCACGCTGGCCTTGAAGTGCGCCGGGAGGTCGTCCAGGCCTTCGTCGTTATGCTCATAGCCGTCTGCTCCTTGTGGGATCAGACGATTGAAAAATCGTTCGAAGTCGCGACGTACCGCCGGATCGGCGTTCTCGTTGATGGTCAACGACGCCGAGGTGTGCTGCAGCCACAGATGCAACAGACCGACCCGGCATGCCTTGAGTTCAGGCAGGCCGGCGAGTAACTCGTCCGTTACCAGATGAAAGCCCCGGGGCCGTGCCCGCAGGGTTATCAGAGTCTGTTGCCACATACAGTTCTCCGCACGTTCGGGGCGCATTCTAGCGCGCTCAGGGAAAAAACAAAGGCCCTAATATTCCCGCAATCGCGTAAGCCATTGGCCGCAGAAAAACCCTCGTCGTAAACGCGACCAAAGCAGTACGAAAAATCCTTTCAGCCTCTCCCTGAATGACAAATCGCAGGCAAAAAAATGCCCGGCGTACCGGGCAAGTTTTTTCGGTGCGCGTACTTACAGGTTGTAGCCGCGCTCGTTGTGTTGTGCCAGGTCCAGGCCCACCGATTCTTCCTCGTCGGTCACCCGCAGACCCATCACGGCGTCCAGCACCTTGAGGATGATGAAGGTGGCGATCGCGGTGTAGATCACGGTGAAGCCGACACCCTTGATCTGAATCCAGACTTGCGCACCGATGTCGGTGACAGTGCCGAAGCCGCCCAGGGACGGTGCTGCGAACACACCGGTCAGGATCGCGCCGAGGATACCGCCGATACCGTGTACGCCGAAGGCGTCGAGGGAGTCGTCGTAACCCATTTTGCGCTTCAGGGTAGTGGCGCAGAAGAAGCACACCACGCCCGCCGCCAGACCGATCACCAGTGCGCCCATCGGGCCTACCGTGCCGGCAGCCGGAGTGATTGCCACAAGACCCGCCACCACACCCGAGGCGATGCCCAGTGCGCTTGGTTTGCCGTGGGTGATCCACTCGGCGAACATCCAGCCCAGCGCCGCCGCAGCGGTCGCGATCTGGGTCACCAGCATCGCCATGCCGGCGGTGCCGTTGGCCGCAGCAGCGGAACCGGCGTTGAAGCCGAACCAGCCGATCCACAGCATCGCGGCGCCCATCAGGGTGTAACCGAGGTTGTGCGGAGCCATCGGCGTGGTCGGGAAGCCTTTACGCTTGCCCAGCACCAGGCAGGCCACCAGACCGGCGATACCGGCGTTGATGTGCACCACGGTGCCGCCCGCGAAGTCGAGCACGCCCCAGTCCCACAGCAGGCCGCCGTTGCCGGACCAGACCATGTGCGCGATCGGCGCATAGACCACGGTGAACCAGATCCCCATGAAGACCAGCATCGCGGAGAACTTCATCCGCTCGGCGAACGCACCGACGATCAGCGCCGGGGTGATGATCGCGAAGGTCATCTGGAAGGTAATGAAGACTGCCTCGGGGAACAGCGCCGCCGGGCCGGTCAGACTCGCCGGAGTGACGCCGGCGAGGAACGCCTTGCCCATGCCGCCCACGAACGAGTTGAAGTTGACGACGCCCTGCTCCATGCCGGTGGTGTCGAACGCAATGCTGTAGCCATAAATGACCCACAGGACGCTGATCAGACCGGTAATGGCGAAGCACTGCATCATCACGGAAAGAATGTTTTTCGAACGGACCATGCCGCCGTAGAACAGCGCAAGGCCGGGAATGGTCATGAACAGTACGAGGGCTGTGGAGGTGAGCATCCAGGCAGTGTCGCCGGAGTTCAGGACTGGAGCAGCCACTTCGTCTGCCGCCATGGCCAGGCCGGGCATTACGATAGACAACAGGGCTCCAAGCCCTGCGAATTTACGCAGAGTCATTTTGTTTTCTCCTGGGGCGTTGGGTTTGTGGCGGCTTAAATCGCGTCGGTATCGGTTTCGCCGGTACGGATGCGAATCGCTTGTTCCAGATTCACCACGAAGATCTTGCCGTCACCGATCTTGCCGGTGTTGGCAGCCTTGGTTATCGCCTCGATAACCCGGTCCAGATCCTTGTCGTCGATGGCAACGTCGATCTTCACCTTGGGCAGAAAATCGACCACATATTCCGCGCCGCGATACAGCTCGGTGTGACCCTTCTGCCGACCGAAGCCTTTGACTTCAGTAACGGTAATGCCCTGCACGCCGATTTCGGACAGCGACTCGCGCACGTCGTCCAACTTGAACGGCTTGATGATGGCAGTGACTAGCTTCATGAAACTCTCTCCCGAATTGGTGGACTTGCCCCAGGAAAACAAACCCGACTCAAGTCTAAGCGCAGTGCCTGGCTTTGTAACGCTTCGTAGTGACGCCAGCTAACCGCATCCAGACGAAACTCCCCGCCCCGTCTGCCGCACTGCATCGTCACAGCGACTGCATCAGTGCATGGGTCACTTGGGTCTAAGCAGAAACCTTGCCATGTCGGGAAAACCCACTGATTTCAATCCCTTGGCCGTTACGGCTGATATCGTCGGGAAAACCGCGAACCAGATACGCACAACAACGGTGCGACCCTGTGCATTCCCTTGCGCGAAAAGCGTGCATCCGGGCCTGCGCAAATGACTATAGACAGCGCGTGATACACTGCCGGCCATTGTTTCCAGGACATTCCCCATGCTCGCGCCAAAAGACTTCCTCGACGCCCTGAGCGGCACCGCCTCCCGCCTGTTCAGCGGCGACACGCCATTGCCCAAAGCCGAAATCGAAAGCCAGTTCAAGATGCTGCTGCAAAGTGCCTTCAGCAAACTGGATCTGGTGAGCCGTGAAGAATTCGATAGTCAGATGGTGGTGTTGGCCCGTACACGCGCACGGCTTGAGAGCCTTGAGGCGAAAGTGGCTGAACTGGAAGCGAAGCTGAGCCCGCCAGCCGAATAACACCTGGTTTTTTTGTGAATGCGGCCCCCTGTGGGAGCGTGCTTGCCCGCGAATGAAGGTCGGAACGACCTTCCGCTTTACCCGTAGATGCTGTCGGGCGACGCGAGGCTGCGATCCTTTGATCTTCTGCCTCTCAACACTCCAGGCCCTTTCCTACAGACTTCACCCCCGCCGTCCGATTGCGCCGAAAAGTCCTCGTTTCTAAGCTCACCCAATGCCGAATGTTCGGCACTGGGTTTGGCGACCTGGAAATCCTCGACGCAACGTGACCGCATTCGAATGGAGGCTCTTTTCCATTTCGAGTTATGGCAGCTTTGCGTGGGAGACCTTCGGGTCTGCCGGATTTCGAGGTTACCGGTTCGCCAACCCGCGTACAGCTGCCACCCTTACCGTTTGGCGACGGTCAGAGGCAGTCTTCTCAATTGAACCTCGAGAACAGCTCCATGGCAGAAAACTACTTAACACCCAGCGTCTTTACCCGCCACAAACTCCCCGTCCACGCCCTCCTGATCCAGAACCAACCCTGGTTCTGCGCCCGCGACCTCGGCCGATTACTACGCATTCACCTCAACGACCGCCTCCTGCGCAAACTCGACCACGACCAACACCAGACCACCCGCACCCTCATCCATGGCGAAATCGAAAACACCCTGCTCATCAGCGAATCCGGCGTCTACGCCCTCCTCATCTACCACTACTGCCCCGAACACCGAGCCCTGCGCGAATGGCTCACCCACGAAGTCGTTCCCACCTTGCGTGACGCCCAACACCCCACCGCTCGCGAACGCCCACAACTGAGCCTGCTCGACTGGCCGCAAATGTCGTTGAGCTTGCTGCACTGGAATAACCAGCCGTGGATTCGGTTGCAGGATGTGCCGTTGATGGTGGTAGAACGGGAAGATCGAAAGCACCCAGTGACGGAGGGTTGGTGGAAAAAGGCTTCGCGGATGCTTCAATCGCTATAAGCCCGCATGCCTGACCTGAGCCCTGCGCAAATAGTAAGTCGACTGAAGATTCAGCCAGAACTCAGGCGTAGTGTTGAGATGAATGGCAAGTCTGATTGCCAGATCGGCGCAGATCCTGATCTGGCACTTCACAAGCTTTTCAATCTCACTTTCGGGCCATTTCGTGGGCATGGCCAGATCCATGACAGTCATGCCCAACGGCTCCATGAATTCCTTATTCAGAACCTCTCCCGGATGAATCGGGCGCATACCATTGCGGTTCAATTTTCGCCTCCAGAGGCTGCACCAAGCGGCCAAACTGGAGCATCCGACTCCGGGATACAAGACCGTCGAAACCCTTTCGCCGGCCTCCTACGACTATTAGGGCATATCCCTACAAAAACCGGCGCCTGCGCCTGATTACGCGACTTGTCCTCCTAATACTAAGGTGACCAACAAAACATCCACCACCACAAATCGAGGCCTTAATGAAAGACAAAAAGAGAAGGGCAAAGCTGCAGGAGATTGTTGGATATCATGTTGAAGCACTCCGGTTAACTGGACATCTATCCGCCAATCAGCGTCGTTTTATTGAGGTAGCGACCAAGTGCGGTAAAGAACTCGAACCGAATGGTTGGCTGGCAGGGGAAGGAAGTCGAGTGAAAAATCCCCAAGATGAAGTCTAGCGAGGCCCCTATAAAAACTTAGGGGGAAGCGCCTTGGCAACATCCAGTGAAGTTTTACCCCCGCACTGCTCCTTCAACATCCGCTCTCCCAACTATCCTTCAAAAACCCGCAGGAAGCGGCCCCCCGATTCAATTCAAGGAACGACCATGTCCCTCTCCATTGTCCACAGCCGCGCCCAGGTTGGCGTGGATGCCCCCGCCGTCACTGTCGAAGTCCATCTGGCCAATGGTCTGCCCTCGCTGACCATGGTCGGCCTGCCCGAGGCGGCGGTGAAGGAGAGCAAGGATCGGGTGCGCAGCGCGATCATCAATTCCGGGCTGCAGTTTCCCGCGCGGCGGATCACCTTGAATCTGGCGCCGGCGGATCTGCCCAAGGATGGCGGGCGGTTTGATCTGGCGATTGCGCTGGGGATTCTGTCGGCCAGTGTGCAGGTGCCATGTCTGACGCTGGATGAGGTGGAGTGCCTGGGTGAACTGGCGCTCTCCGGGGCGGTGCGGCCAGTGCGCGGGGTGTTGCCGGCGGCGCTGGCCGCGCGCAAGGCCGGGCGAACGCTGGTGGTGCCACGGGCGAATGCCGAGGAGGCCTGTCTGGCGTCGGGATTGAAGGTGATCGCGGTGGATCACCTGCTGCAAGCGGTGGCCCACTTCAACGGGCATACGCCGGTCGAGCCTTATGTCTCGGACGGCTTGATCCATGCCGCCAAACCTTACCCCGATCTCAACGAAGTACAGGGTCAACTGGCGGCCAAACGCGCGCTGCTGATCGCAGCAGCGGGTGCGCATAACCTGCTGTTCAGCGGGCCACCGGGAACGGGCAAGACATTGCTCGCCAGTCGCTTGCCGGGGTTGTTGCCGCCGCTGGCCGAGGGCGAAGCGCTGGAGGTGGCGGCAATTCAATCCGTCGCCAGCGGCGCGCCTCTGACCCATTGGCCGCAGCGGCCCTTCCGGCAACCGCACCACTCGGCATCGGGACCGGCGCTGGTCGGCGGCAGCGCGAAACCGCAACCCGGCGAAATCACCCTCGCCCACCATGGCGTGCTGTTCCTCGATGAGCTTCCGGAGTTTGATCGCAAGGTGCTGGAGGTTCTGCGCGAACCACTGGAGTCCGGGCATATCGTCATTTCCCGGGCCAAGGAGCGGGTGCGCTTTCCGGCAAGATTCCAACTGGTAGCCGCGATGAATCCCTGCCCCTGTGGATATCTTGGTGAGCCGACAGGGCGCTGCTCCTGCACGCCGGACATGGTGCAGCGCTACCGAAACAAACTGTCGGGACCACTGCTCGACCGGATCGATCTGCACCTGACGGTTGCACGGGAAACCACCGCATTGAATCCGACGGTCAAACCGGGAGAAGACAGCGCCAGCGCGGCAGCGCAAGTCGCCGAGGCCAGGGAATGCCAGCAGAAGCGTCAGGGTTGCGCCAACGCATTCCTCGACCTGCCGAAGCTGCGCAAGCATTGCAAGTTATCCACAGCCGATGAAGCCTGGCTGGAGTCAGCATGCGAGCGGCTGACCCTGTCGCTGCGTTCGGCGCATCGCTTGCTCAAGGTCGCCCGAACACTGGCCGATCTTGAACAAGTCGATGCGATCACGCGTGAGCATCTGGCCGAGGCCCTGCAATATCGGCCGGCGACGCAATAAATCGCACGCAAACCTCATTTGCCGGCGTGCTCACGGAGTGAAAATAAACACCCCGCGCACTGATAGCCATTCGCCAATGTGTGATATAACGACGGCGCTCTGCGTTGAGCATCAACATTTTAGTTACGGCTTAAATTTTAAAGTCATCAATGGAAGCGGCACATCATGGACAAGATCTCTTCACCCGGCCGGGTTCAGCATACTTAATACATTCCCGCCTTCATAAACAACCAACCCAATACAGTTGGCCATGAAGACTTTATTAATACTGCGCCCGGACATCATAAATTCTGTACTTACCCGCGCGCTTATTGTTTAAACATTGTTTTGCCACAGCAAACACTGGACGCACGCTCTTATAATGAAAAACGTTTATCTCATCAACAATGTAAAAAGCGGTGGCAAGACGTATCTCGAGTACCTGATCCCGGCACTCAACTCCCTGCGCAACACCTACAACTGCATCGTATTGCAAACAGACCAGACCGGCCTGAGCAGGCAGGAAGCTGAAGAAATACTGGATTACCCGGTCGAGCAGGTGGGCGTGGAGGTATTCTCGAACCTGGCATCTGAAATCGTTATCTCCAACGATGCCTGGGTGGGCCGCCTCCTCGACGATTCCAACTTCGGCATTTTCATTACCCACGGCAACGTCGGGATGCCCACCAAGGACGAGTATTACTACTCCGAACTGACGTCCTATTGGGACGTGGTCATTGCGTCATCCCGATCGGGTTTTGATCTGGTCAAAACCGGCCTGCAGCGCTACAGAGTCGACAGAAAGAAGCTGAAATGCCTGATTGCCGACGGCATCGCATTGCGCTCGGACATGCGCAAGACGACTCCGGTCGCAACCCTGCCCGTCAAGATTCCAGGGTTCTTTGATGTTGCCCCCGCGTCCAACAAAACATCCGGTGACTATGTTGTCGGGCTCCTGCCGACACAATTGGGCATCTGCCCCGGCGGCGCATCCCTGTACGAAAACCTGCAAGTCGTGATCAACGCCGTGAAGTCGCAGGTTGCCCATGCGAAATTCATCCTGCGCCCTTACATGACCGACCTTGCGCATCCGACTCTTAAAGACTTGTGCAGTCAGCTTGCCGCTTACGACTGGATCACCCTCGACAAGCCCGGCACCAGCAGCACCGCGTTCTACCAGCAGTGCGACACGATCATTACCGATGCATCCACCGGCGGTGTTTCGTTCATGCTCAACTCGGGCAAGCTGCCCATCTATTACGTTCCGACCACCGAACAGAACAATCCCACGGTCGATATCTGGCTCCAGCAAATGAACAATTTGCTGCCCATTGCCAAGAACAGCGAAGAACTTAAAGAGTTGGCCCTAGGATTCAGTCTGTTGACCCCTGCAGACAGTTATTTCATCTACAAGAAGTTCTACGAAACGCAGTACAGCAACTTGCCGTTACCGCAGGATGTGTTTCACGACCTGATCGAAAACCAGCATGAATCGATGTATTGCCAGTCAACTATCGACTCCTTTGGCAATATCACCGAGCGGGACTGAAAACAGATAAAGCGTGTTGATCCTGAGCAAGGTTCAACACGCCATGACTCACACTGAACCAAGTCAGACCAATATGAAATGTGACCCCGGCGGACAGGTAATTTGGATCACCGGCCTTTCAGGAGCGGGCAAGTCGACCCTCGCTCGCGAACTCGTTGCCAGACTGCGAAGCCACGGCCAATCGGTCGTGATGCTGGATGGCGACGAATTGCGCGAGGTATTCGGCGCGGCGGCAGCCAGCTCACAAAACCATGGCCGCGAAGGCCGATTGGCACTGGCGATGCAATACGCCCACCTCTGCCGAATGATCGCGGCACAGGGGCAAACGGTGGTTATCGCGACCATTTCGCTGTTTCGTGAAGTCCACGAATGGAACCGCAGCCATCTCCCCGGCTACTTCGAAATTTATTTGAGGGTGCCGGTGGAAGAGTTGCGCCGCCGGGATCCCAAGGGAATCTACCGTCGATTCGATGCGGGCGAACTGCAGAATGTCGCCGGGCTCGACCTGCCCGTCGACGAGCCACAAGCGGCGGATTGCCGGGTTGAATTCGACGCCCACCGCTCCGCACAAGAACTTGCAGAACATTTAGTCAATACACTGATTGAAAGGACTACCGCATGAAAACCGAATGGGATTACACCACCCTGGCCGATGCTTACTTGAAGCGTCCTGACTACGCCGACGCCGCCATCGACGCCATGCTTTCGATCGCAGGCGCCGAGCAGGGCGACAAATTCTGCGACGTCGGCGCCGGTGTCGCGCACCTGACGCTGATGCTGGCCGCGCGTGGCCTGGACGTGATCGCGGTCGAGCCCAACGACGCCATGCGCGCCAACGGCATCAAACGTACCGCCGACCTGGGCAACGTGAATTGGCACGAAGGCACCGGCGAAGTCACCGGGCAAGCCTCGCAAGCGTTCGATATGGTCACGTTCGGCAGTTCCTTCAACGTCTGCGACCGTCAGCAAGCGCTCAAGGAAACCGCGCGCATCCTCAAGCCACGCGGCTGGTTCGCCTGCATGTGGAACCACCGTCACCTGGACGACCCGATCCAGGCGCGGATCGAAGCCATCATCAAGGAGCGCGTAGCAGGTTACGGCTACGGCACCCGTCGTGAAGACCAGACGGCCGTGATCGACGCCAGCGAACTGTTCGGCCCGGTGGTGCATCTGGACGCGCGAGTCATCCATGAGCAGACGATTGCGGAGTGCCTGGAAGCCTGGCGTTCGCACGCGACCCTGGAGCGTCAGGCCGGTGCGAACTTCCATGAAGTGATCGACGCCATCGACGACTACCTGCAAAGCCTCGGCACGCCTTCGATCCAGATCCCGTATTCGACGAACATCTGGGTCGCGCAACTGAGATAACGTCCGATGGCGCTGCATTTCTCAACCAAGGCCGGCACGTTGTCGTCCCTGCAAGGGCGGCTCGCATCGGCCCGGATTGCTCCGCTGCTGGCGTTCACCGTGGCGGACTGGCAAGCGGATCGGCAAGCCTGTGCCGCACGCGTACAGGGGCAACTGCCCGCCGCGCCGTGGATCGTCCGCTCCAGTTGCGGACGCGAGGACAGCACCCAGGCGTCCTTCGCGGGCGCTTTCCTGTCGATTGCGAATGTCGATGAGGCAGGGCTGGAAGCGGCCATTGAACAGGTCATCGCCAGCTATGGCGAGGTGTACCCGGCCGACGAAATCCTGATCCAGCCGATGCTGTGCAACGTGGTTCGCGCAGGCGTTGCCTTCTCCCATGACCCGAACACCTGTGCGCCGTATCGGGTGGTGAACTGGTCAGAAGGCAGCGACACGGCATCGGTCACCGGCGGCATGGGTGGCCGACTCTGGCAGCAGGCGGCCCATAGCAGGGTTCCGGCACCCGCAGCGCTGGAACCCGTGGTTGTCTTGCTCGAAGAACTGCTGAGCTTGTTTGGCGCAGCGCCGGTCGACTGCGAGTTCGCGGTCACCCGCGAAGCCGAAGGCGAAACCTTGTGGCTGTTGCAGGCCCGCCCGCTGATTTTGCCTTTCGGCCCGGAGTCCGACGCAACCCAGCGTGCGCG
This sequence comes from Pseudomonas botevensis, assembly GCF_019145475.1. Lineage (GTDB taxonomy): Bacteria > Pseudomonadota > Gammaproteobacteria > Pseudomonadales > Pseudomonadaceae > Aquipseudomonas > Aquipseudomonas botevensis. The sequence goes on along the minus strand of NZ_JAHTKI010000001.1, from coordinate 342,882 downwards.
CCTGGAAAACATCGAGCGCAAGGTGACTCGCGGTATGCGCCCGCACCCATTCCTGATCGGCCAGCGCACGGTCTATGGCGTGATGCCTGACTGGAACCCGGCGGAAATCATCGGCATTCGTCCCAAACCGTTGGCGCTTTCGCTGTATCGGGATCTGGTGACCGACTCTATCTGGGCTTACCAGCGCCACAACTACGGCTACCGCAACCTGCGCAGCTTTCCGCTGATGCCGCACTTTTTCGGATTGCCGTATATCGATGTGCGCCTGTCGTTCAACTCTTTCATTCCGGCGGACCTCGATGAAGGGCTGGCCGGGCGGCTGGTCGATTACTACATCGATCGCTTGCTGGCCGAGCCGACCCTGCACGACAAGGTGGAGTTCGAGATCGTTTTCTCCTGCTACACCCTGGACCTGTCGCAACAACTGGAGCGTTTGGCCAGCGCAGGCTTTTCCGGGCAGGAACTGGAGGCGATCAGCACCAGCCTGCGCAAGCTGACCAACCGGATCGTGCATCCAAAGGACGGGCTGTGGCGCAGCGATGCCAGCAAGCTCGATGTACTCAATGCCCGTCGCGAAGAGCTGCTGACGTCCGGCGCCGATCCCCTGGAACGTATTTACTGGCTGCTGGAAGATGCGAAACGCTACGGCACCCTGCCCTTCGCCGGCCTCGCCCGCGCGGGTTTCGTGGCGGTACAGATGCTCAGATCCCTGGTGAGCGTGGGGGTGTTTTCGCAAGCGGACTACGATGCGTTCATGGCCAGTGTTTCCACGGTCAGCGGCCAGTTGGCACGCGACCGGGCGAGCCTCGACAAGACGGCATTCCTGGCGCGCTACGGGCATTTGCGGCCGGGCACCTACGACATCCTGTCACCTCGTTACGATGAGGCGCCGCAGCTTTACTTCGACTGGGATCAACGCCCTGCCGCGCCGGAACCCCTTCGGCCGTTTTCGCTGACGCTGCCGCAGATGCGCGAGATCGTGAAATTGCTGGAGGCCCATGGCCTGGAGCCGGACCCGGTGGGTTTGCTGGATTTCCTGCAAAACGGCATCGAACTTCGGGAACTGGCCAAGTTTCATTTCACCCGCAACCTCTCCGATGCCCTGGCGTTGATCGCCCAGGTAGGCGCCGAGCACGGCATCGGCCGCGAAGACCTGGCCTACTGCGACATCAGCGCCTTTACCGAGCTGCAGGTGGCGGCGGCGGATCCGAAAGAGGTGCTGTTGCGCAGCATCGAGCAAGGCAAGGCGCGTTACGCCGAGACCCTCAAGGTGTCACTGCCGCCGGTGATTACCCGGCCCGAGGATATCTGGAGCTTCGAGTGGCCGGAGACCGCGCCGAATTTCATCACCCAGAAACGCGTCACCGCACCCGTGGTGCAATGCGATGACCGGGAAAAACTCGCCGGGGCCATTGTCTGCATTCCCAATGCGGACCCAGGCTTCGACTGGCTGTTCGCCTACCCGATCGCCGGGTTGATTACCGCCTGGGGCGGCGCCAACTCGCACATGGCGATCCGTGCGGGTGAACTCGGCCTGCCGGCGGTCATCGGCGCGGGCGAGGTGCTCTACCGACGCTGGTCGACAGCGGACTTCCTGCACCTGGATTGTCCGGGGCGCCGAGTGGAGATGATGGCATGAAGGTGATCGCGGTCAGCCAGCGCGTGGATCTGCACCCGGATCGCGGCGAACGCCGCGATGCACTGGACCAGCGCCTGGTCAGTTTTCTGTTGGCGGCCGGGTTCATGCCGGTGCCGGTGCCCAACGAGCCTCGGCTGCCCCTCGAGCAATGGCTCACGGCGGTAGCGCCACAGGCCCTGGTGCTTTCCGGGGGTAACGACATCGGTCAGTGCCCGGCCCGCGACGTCACCGAAGCCGGGCTGCTGGAGCATGCCTGCGCTCAAGCGTTGCCTGTTCTCGGTATCTGCCGGGGCATGCAGATGCTGGCGCACTGGTCAGGCGGCGGGCTGAAACCGGTAGCCGGCCATGTGCGAACTCGTCATCAACTGTCTGGGCAAATCGAAGCAGAAGTGAACAGCTATCACAGCCTCGCTCTGGATGGCTGCCCTCAGGACTTTGAAGTGCTGGCGCACAGCGAGGACGGGGAAATCGAAGCGATCCGGCATCTGCACCGGCCCTGGCAAGGCTGGATGTGGCACCCCGAGCGCGAGGCCGAATTTGCGGCGCACGACATTCAGCGAATACAGCGGCTGTTCAACGAGCCTCGCTCGAAAAACCATGGGATAGAAGTGAAGTGAAAGCCATTATTCTGGCTGCCGGACGTGGCAGTCGCATGAAAAGCCTCACGGATGAGCGCCCCAAGTGCCTGGTCGAGCTGCGCGGCAAACCGCTGCTGGAGTGGCAACTGGAATCGCTGCGCGCAGCGGGTATCCACGACATCGCGGTGGTAACCGGCTACAAGCGCGAACGGCTGGCGGATCGTGGTCTGAGCGAGTTTCATAACCCGCGCTGGGCAGACACCAACATGGTTTCGTCACTGGCGTGCGCCGAGGCCTGGCTACAGGACCAGCCGTGCATCGTCAGCTATTCGGATATTTTCTACAGCCCGACGGCCGTTCAGTCGCTGATGAACAGCACGGCCACGCTGGCCGTTACCTACGATCCGGATTGGCTGCAATTGTGGACTGACCGTTTCGGCGACCCCTTGCTGGATGCCGAGACATTCCGCCTGACCGACGCCAACACCCTGGCCGAGATCGGCAACAAGCCGCAGTCGGTGGAGGACGTTCAGGGCCAATACATGGGGCTTTTGCGTTTCACGCCCGAGGGCTGGGCGGAAGTCGTTCGGTTGCGTGCGCAACTGACCCCGGCGCAGCGCGACAGCATGCACATGACCAACACCCTGCAACGGGTCATCGATGCCGGGCGAGTGCCGATCGAAGCTGTTGCCTACGCGGGAGCATGGGGCGAGGTCGACTCCAGTGACGACCTCTCCCTCTATCAGTAAGCCACGCCCCCTCAGCGGAAGCGGTCAACCTCGGAGCGCAGATCCGCCGCCAGCTTCTCCAGCTCTTTGGCGGTGACCGCGAGGTTCGACACAACCTCGCGCTGCTCGCTGTTGGCCAGCGCAATGCTTTGCAGGTTGCTGCTGAGCAAGGTCGCGGTGCTGCTCTGCTCCTGAGTCGCGGTGGTGATCGCCGCGAACTGCTGACCCGCCGAACGGCTCTGCTCGTCGATACGCGCCAGCGCCGACGCCACGTTGGCGTTGCGCGACAGGCCTTCCTGCATCAGCACGTTGCCCTGTTCCATGGTGCTGATGGCATTGCCGGTTTCCTGCTGGATGCTGTGGATCATGCCGGAGATTTCGTCGGTCGCCTGACGCGTGCGCGACGCCAGACTACGCACTTCATCCGCCACCACGGCAAAACCACGGCCCTGCTCACCGGCGCGTGCGGCTTCAATCGCGGCGTTGAGCGCCAGCAGGTTGGTCTGCTCGGCGATCGAGGTGATCACGCCGACGATGCCACCGATTTCCTGGGAGCGCTGACCAAGGGTGTTGATCACCGTGGCCGTGCTGTTCAGGGCAGCAGCGATTTGTTCCAGCGACGACGACGCTTCGTCCATCGAGGTGCGGCCGATCTGGGTTTGCTGAGCGTTTTCCTGAGCCAGACGCTCGGTGTTGCCCATGTTGTCGGCGATGTTCAGCGACGTGGCGCTGAACTCTTCGACGGCGCCGGCCATGCTGGTGATTTCACCGGACTGCTGCTCCATGCCTTCGTAAGCGCCACCGGACAGACCGGACAGCGCCTGGGCACGGCGATTGACCTCTTCCGAAGAGCGGCGAATGTGCTCGACCATGGTCGACAGCGCCTGGCTCATCTGGTTGAAGGCGCGGGCCAACTGCCCGATTTCATCGTTGCTCGACACATTCAGACGCACGCTCAGGTCACCGGCGCCCAAGGCTTCGGCCTGACGCACCAGATCGCTCAGCGGGGCCAGTTTGCTGCGCAGCAGCCACACCACCGAACCCACCGCCAGCAACATCGCCAGCAGACTGCCGATCGCCAGTTGCGTGCCGACACTCCAGGTCACCTCGCGGATTTCGGCTTTCGGCATGCTCGCCACCACCGACCACGGCCCGCCTTCGAACGGCACGGCAACGCTGTAGAAGTCTTCGGACTTGTCGCTCCAGAACGAACCCTTGCCCGGCGTCTTCGCCAGACCGCCAATCACCGTCGCGGCCTGATCCAGCACCTGGACACCAGCCGGCGGCACCATCCATTTGTTCTGCTCGTCGAGCAATGCCAGAGAACCGGTCTTGCCGATACGGAAGCGCTGCAAGTTATCGAGCTGCGCTTTCTGTGCATCGGTGTAGTCGAACCCTACGTACAACACCGCGATCACTCGGCCGCTGCCATCGCGCACCGGGGTGTACTGCGACATGTAGAGACGCTCGAACAGCAGCGCCCGGCCGACATAGCTCTGTCCCGCCATCAGCCGTGCATAAGCCGGGTTGGCATGATCGAGCAACGTGCCGATGGCGCGGCTGCCATCCTGCTTGCTGACGTTGGTGCTGACCCGAATGAACTCGTCGCCGCTGCGTACGAAGATCGTCGCCACACCGGCCGTCATCTGCTTGAACTCATCAACTTCCTTGAAGTTGTTGTTCAGCACTTCGCTGCCACGGTGCAGGCCCGGCGTCTGAGTGCCGGCCACGGTCACCGGCTCATCCGGATGCACGCTCAGGCCGCTGCCGAAGCGTTTCTCGAACAGCCCGCTCAGGCGCAGGGTGCTCTCGCGCAGGGTGCCGTGGAAAGTGCTCAACTGGTCGGCGAGCAGACGCGCTTCGCTGGCGAGGTGCTCTTCACGAGTGGCGAGGTTGGCGTTGTCCAGCGAACGCAGGGCGAACACCGTACTGCCGCTGATGACAATCGCCAGAATCACAGCGAGCGCGAGGCCCAGCTGTGAGGCGATGCGGGCGCGAGGTTGAGACATGAACAGCTCCTGGCCGAGCGGCGGACCCTCCTTGATCGCGGCACTTGCTCGGAAATTTTCTAATAGTGGGGGTGAATCGCGGAGACCTGCACGACGGTTCCACTTGCACATAGTCGGCGGTAAAAGCGAATACTTGAGTCGCCAGCAGGGTGATGCGATGGCCGTAATTATGCGGGCTCGAACGTTTCAGCCCAGGCGCGCAACCACTGGCAGCGCCATGGCGCGGACTTCGCCCTGGAGGAAGTCGCTGAGGCGGCGCAAACGTTCACCTCCGGGGCGGGTTTTCGGCCACACCAGGTAATAATTCAGACCGCTGGCGACGGCGGTCGGCCACGGCAGGCTCAATCGTCCCTGCGCCACATCCTCGGCCACCATGAGCAAATCGCCCATCGACACGCCGTAACCGCGCGCCGCCGCGATCATCCCCAGTTCCAGGGTATCGAACACCTGCCCGCCCTTGAGCGACACCTGATCGGACAAGCCCATGTGCTCCAGCCAACTGCGCCAGTCGCGGCGATCCGGGGTCGGGTGCAGCAACTCGGCGGCCGCCAGCCGCGCCACGTCCCAGGGTTGATCGTTGAGCAGATTCGGCGCCCCCACCGGAATCAGCTCTTCGGGGAACAACAGGCTGGCCTCCCAGTCGGGCGGGAAATGGCCGTCGCTGAGCAACACGGCGCAATCGAACGGCTCATCGTTGAAGTCCACCGAGTCCACGTCCATCCAGGCGCTGGTCAGTTGCACCTCGTTGCCCGGTTGCAGGTGACGGAAGCGACTGAGTCGCGCCAGCAGCCAGCGCATGGTCAGGGTCGACGGGGCTTTCATGCGCAGGATGTCATCTTCGGCGCGCAAGGTATTGCAGGCCCGCTCAAGGGCACCGAAGCCCTCGCGGATGCCCGGCAACAGCAGACGCGCCGATTCGGTCAGTTGCAGGTTGCGCCCGCTGCGGTGGAACAGCCGACAGGCGAAATGATCTTCCAGGGTACGAATGTGCCGGCTGACTGCGCTCTGGGTGATCGACAGCTCTTCGGCGGCGCGGGTGAACGAACTGTGCCGCGCCGCCGCTTCGAATGCGCGCAGGGCATACAGGGGAGGAAGGCGGCGGGACATGGGCAAAGCTCCGATGGCGGGGTGCAGCCAACTTAACAGAATCCGCCAAGGATGAGTTTTAATCATGCCACCCATCCTTTTTATCCCTTTGTGCGAAGCCGGATGAACGCCGAGAATCGACGGTCTCTTGTTCCCTCTTTTTTGTGGGTGATGACCATGCAGCAACCTGTGCGTACCGAACTCTGGGCCATCCTGCGGCTGGCGGGGCCGCTGATCGCCTCGCAGTTGGCGCACATGCTGATGGTGCTGACCGACACCCTGATGATGGCGCGCCTGAGCCCCGAAGCGCTGGCGGGCGGCGGTCTGGGCGCGGCAACCTACTCGTTCGTGTCGATTTTCTGCATCGGTGTGATCGCGGCGGTCGGCACACTGGTGGCAATTCGTCACGGTGCCGGCGACATCCTCGGCGCCGCGCGCCTGACCCAGGCCGGCCTGTGGCTGGCCTGGCTGATGGCATTGGTCGCCGGGCTGCTGCTATGGAACCTCAAACCGGTGTTGCTGCTGTTCGGCCAGACCGAAACCAACGTCAACGCCGCCGGACAGTTTCTGATCGCCCTGCCGTTCGCCCTGCCCGGCTATCTGAGCTTCATGGCCCTGCGCGGTTTCACCAGCGCCATCGGCCGGGCGACACCGGTGATGGTCATCAGCCTGGCCGGCACCGTGGCCAACTTCCTGCTCAATTACGCGCTGATCACCGGCCTGTTCGGCCTGCCGAAACTGGGCCTGACCGGCATCGGTCTGGTCACGGCCATTGTCGCCAACTGCATGGCTCTGGCGCTGGCCTGGCACATTCGCCGGCATCCGGCTTACGACGCGTATCCATTGCGCCAGGGGCTGTCCCGGCCAAACCGGCAGTATCTGAAAGAGCTATGGCGCCTTGGTCTGCCGATCGGCGGCACCTACGCGGTGGAAGTCGGGCTGTTCGCCTTCGCGGCGCTGTGCATGGGCACCATGGGCAGCACGCAATTGGCGGCACACCAGATCGCCCTGCAAATCGTCTCGGTGGCGTTCATGGTGCCGGCAGGCCTGTCGTATGCGATCACCATGCGCATCGGTCAACACTACGGCGCCGGACAACTGGGCGACGCACGAATGTCCGGGCGAGTCGGCATCGCGTTCGGCGCGACGGTGATGCTGTGTTTTGCGATGGTGTTCTGGCTGCTGCCGAATCAGTTGATCGGTCTGTTCCTCGATCACCACGACCCGGCGTTTGCCGAGGTCATTCGGCTGGCGGTGAGCCTGTTGGCGGTGGCCGCGTGGTTCGAGCTGTTCGACGGAGTGCAGACGATCGCCATGGGCTGCATCCGTGGACTCAAGGATGCCAAGACCACGTTCCTGGTCGGCCTCGGTTGCTACTGGCTGATCGGCGCGCCGGCGGCATGGCTGATGGCGTTCCATCTGCACTGGGGGCCGACCGGGGTCTGGTGGGGGCTGGCGCTGGGCCTGGCCTGTGCGGCGGTGAGCCTGACACTGGCGTTCGAGTGGAAGATGAAGCGGATGATTCGGCTGGAGCCGCAATCACAGGGCTTCAACATCGCGCAGGCTGAATAAGATGACCGTTGGAAGCGGGCTTGCCCGCTCCCAACGGATTGTTCGTTACAGGGACCGGCTCAGCTCACGATTTCCAGCGCTGGCTGCTGACTGGAGCCAAACGTCAGATACTCCACCAGTTCCGCCAGCGGCAACGGCTTGCTGATCAGATAACCCTGCACCTGATCGCAGCCAAATCCGCGCAGCAGTTCCAGTTGCTCCGGGGTTTCCACCCCTTCGGCGACCACTTCCAGGTGCAGGTTGTGCGCGAGGTTGATCATCGCGTGCACCAGTTTGCGGTTCTCTTCGCGTTGCTCCATGCCGCCGACGAAGCTCTTGTCGATCTTCAGCAGGGTGATCGGCAGGCTGTTGAGGTGGACGAACGACGAGAACCCGGTGCCGAAATCATCCAGCGAGAAGCGCACGCCGAGGCGGCCGAGGGCGTCCATGGTCTGTTTGACCAGATCGCTGCGGCGCATCACGGCGGTTTCGGTGAGTTCGAACTCCAGCCATTGCGCCTCGACGCCGCGCTCGGCGATCAGACGGCTGAGGGTCGGCAGCAACTGGCTGTCCTGGAACTGGCGGAACGACAGGTTGATCGCCATGTGCAGCGCCGGCAGGCCGCGTTCGCGCAACGCCTGCATGTCGCGCAAGGCCCGGGAAATCACCCAGTAGCCCAGCGGCACGATCAACCCGCTCTGCTCCGCCAGCGGCACGAACTCACTGGGCGGCAGCAGGCCACGTTCGGCATGGCGCCAGCGCACCAGGGCTTCGAGGCCGACGATTTGCCCGTCCTCGAGATTCAGCCGGGGCTGGTAATGCAGCTCCAGCTCGTCGCGGCGCAAGGCCCGGCGCAGCTCGCTTTCGAGATCGGCCATGCTCCGCGCGTTGCGGTTGATCCGTTCGTTGAAGATATGAAAGGTGCAGCCCTGAGTGCTCTTGGCCTGCTGCATGGCGATGTGCGCGTGCCACATCAGCGGATCGGCGCCACCCTGGGCGCGGGCATGGGCAATACCGAGGCTGGAGCCGATCAACAGGCTTTCGCCGTCGACCCAGTAAGGCTCGGCCAGCGCTTCGGTGATGCGCTCGGCCATCCACTCGGCCCGTTGCGGGGCGCGGCGGGTGTCGATCAGCAGGGCGAATTCGTCGCTGCCCAGGCGTGCCAACTGGTCGCCGGCCTCCAGCTGGCTTTTCAGCCGCGAGACCACTTGCAGGATCAGCCGGTCACCGGCCTGGTGGCCGAGGGCGTCGTTGGCGTGGCGGAAGTTATCGAGGTCGAGATGACCGAGGGCCAGGCCGCGACCGTCGTTTTCGGCCAGCCGCGCCGTGAGCAAGGTCTGGAAACCCTGACGGTTGGCAATGCCGGTCAGCGGGTCCTGCTCGGCCAGGCGTTGCAGGGTGTTTTCCAGTACCCCGCGCTCCCGCACATGGCGCAGGCAGCGGCGCAGCATGCCGCTGTCGAGTACGTCGCGCACCAGCCAGTCGCTGACGCCATCGGGCGGAGTCGCCGGCTCCTGTTCCAGGAGCAGCACGGTCGGCAGGCTGCAACGGCCGGGCGCCGGTTGCAGGGCCGGAACGGTCAACAGCACCGCGTTGCGGTTGTCTTCGAACAGAGTGCTGACCGATTCCCAGCTCGGCGCGCTGATCAGCACCGCCGCGCTCCCCATGGGAGCCAGACACTCGCGCAACAACGCTGTCCACGCTGGCTCTTCGGCCAGTAGCAGCAAACGCAAGGGTTCGACAGGCGTAGACAAGCTAGCTCCCTAGACTCTGCAATGATGTGGGCGGCGGGCATTATGCCGTTGTGCAGACCAATGACCAAATGACAACAGTTATCAAAACCTGTGATTTTTTGTCATGAAAGAGAACATTAGCCGCAAAATCACCGCGCATCCTGCGTGAAAGTAACAAAACCGGCAAATTTGAATCGCGTGATGCGTCACAAGTCGGAGAGAGCAGCACAAATCGCTGAGCCTGTTAAAATGCCGGCCCATTTCGTCATCGACTCCCGAATTTTCGTATGTCCCGACTCAATCCCCGGCAGCAAGAAGCCGTGAACTACGTCGGCGGCCCTCTATTGGTGCTCGCCGGTGCTGGCTCCGGCAAGACCAGCGTGATCACGCGCAAAATCGCGCACCTGATCCAGAACTGCGGCATCCGCGCCCAGTACATCGTCGCCATGACCTTCACCAACAAGGCCGCGCGCGAGATGAAGGAGCGGGTCGGCACCCTGCTGCGCGCCGGCGAAGGTCGCGGCCTGACGGTCTGCACGTTCCACAACCTGGGCCTGAACATCATCCGCAAGGAACATGAACGGCTGGGCTACAAGCCCGGTTTCTCGATTTTCGACGAAACCGACGTCAAGTCCCTGATGACGGACATCATGCAGAAGGAATACGCGGGCGACGACGGCGTCGACGAGATCAAGAACATGATCGGCGCCTGGAAGAACGACCTGATCCTGCCGGCCGTGGCCCTGGAAAACGCCCGCAATCCCAAGGAGCAGACCGCCGCCATCGTCTACACCCACTACCAGCGCACGCTCAAGGCGTTCAACGCGGTGGACTTCGACGACCTGATCCTGCTGCCGGTGAAACTCTTCGAGGAACACGCCGACATCCTCGAAAAGTGGCAGAACAAGGTGCGTTACCTGCTGGTCGACGAATACCAGGACACCAACGCCAGCCAGTACCTGCTGGTGAAAATGCTCATCGGCAAGCGCAACCAGTTCACCGTGGTGGGCGACGACGACCAGTCGATCTATGCCTGGCGCGGCGCTCGGCCGGAAAACCTGATGCTGCTCAAAGAGGACTACCCGTCCCTGAAAGTGGTGATGCTCGAGCAGAACTATCGCTCCACCAGCCGTATCCTGCGCTGCGCCAACGTGCTGATTTCGAACAACCCCCACGAATTCGAAAAGCAGTTGTGGAGTGAAATGGGCCACGGCGACGAGATCCGCGTGATCCGCTGCCGCAACGAGGACGCCGAAGCCGAGCGCGTGGCCATGGAAATCCTCAGCCTGCACTTGCGCACCGACCGCCCGTACAGCGATTTCGCGATCCTCTATCGCGGCAACTACCAGGCCAAACTGATCGAGCTGAAATTGCAGCACCACCAGGTGCCGTACCGCCTGAGTGGCGGCAACAGTTTCTTCGGGCGCCAGGAAGTGAAGGACCTGATGGCCTACTTCCGCCTGATCGTGAACCCGGACGACGACAACGCCTTCCTGCGGGTGATCAACGTGCCGCGCCGGGAAATCGGCTCCACGACCCTGGAAAAACTCGGCAATTACGCCACCGAACGCAAGATCTCGATGTACGCCGCCACCGACGAAATCGGCCTGGGCGAACATCTGGACAGCCGCTTCACCGATCGCCTGTCGCGTTTCAAGCGCTTCATGGACAAAGTGCGCGAGCAGTGCGCCGGTGAAGACCCGATCTCGGCGTTGCGCAGCATGGTCATGGACATCGACTACGAGAACTGGCTGCGCACCAACAGTTCCAGCGACAAGGCGGCGGACTACCGGATGAGCAACGTCTGGTTCCTGATCGAAGCCTTGAAGAACACTCTGGAAAAGGACGAAGACGGCGAAATGACCGTCGAGGATGCCATCGGCAAACTGGTCCTGCGCGACATGCTGGAACGCCAGCAGGAAGAAGAGGACGGCGCCGAAGGCGTACAGATGATGACCCTGCATGCGTCCAAGGGCCTGGAATTCCCTTACGTGTTCATCATGGGCATGGAAGAGGAAATCCTTCCGCACCGTTCCAGCATCGAAGCCGACACCATCGAAGAAGAACGCCGCCTGGCCTACGTGGGCATCACCCGCGCCCGCCAGACCCTGGCGTTCACCTTCGCCGCCAAGCGCAAGCAGTACGGCGAGATCATCGACTGCGCGCCAAGCCGCTTCCTCGATGAACTGCCCCCGGACGATCTGGCCTGGGAAGGCAACGACGACACACCGACCGAAGTCAAAGCCGTGCGCGGCAACAACGCATTGGCCGATATACGCGCGATGTTAAAGCGCTAGAATTGACCACTTTTTACTAGACCTTCGGCGCACATGGCGCCAGTAGAGGAACGCTTCATGGAAGCACTGCACAAGAAAATCCGCGAAGAAGGCATCGTGCTTTCCGACCAGGTCCTGAAAGTCGACGCCTTTCTGAACCATCAGATCGACCCGGCCCTGATGAAGCTGATCGGCGACGAGTTCGCCACGCTGTTCAAGGACTCGGGCATCACCAAGATCGTCACCATCGAAGCCTCGGGCATCGCTCCGGCGATCATGACCGGCCTGAACCTCGGCGTACCGGTGATCTTCGCCCGCAAGCACCAGTCCCTGACCCTGACCGAAAACCTGCTGTCGGCGACCGTCTACTCGTTCACCAAGCAGACCGAAAGCACCGTGGCCATCTCCCCGCGTCACCTGACCAGCAGCGACCGCGTGCTGATCATCGATGACTTCCTGGCCAACGGCAAAGCGTCCCAGGCGCTGATCTCGATCATCAAACAGGCCGGCGCCACCGTCGCCGGCCTGGGCATCGTGATCGAGAAGTCGTTCCAGGGCGGCCGCGCCGAGCTGGACTCGCAGGGCTACCGCGTCGAATCGCTGGCGCGCGTGAAGTCCCTGAAGGATGGCGTCGTTACTTTCATCGAGTAACTGCAAAACCCGTGGGAGCGGGCTTGCTCCGCTCCCACACCGAACCTGGTTCCGGCCTCAAACCTTCGGCAGATCCATTCTGTACCCTGCCCCCGGTGCGCCCTCATGCATCGCGACCTGAATGTCTGCATACAAGGCATTCGCCTCGCCTGTAGTGATTGATCGCGAACAATCACGCAGCACTACATGTAAAAGCACATTCTCCTGGCCCGGCAGCAACCCAAGACGCTCAATCGCTTGCCCGGGTAAGTCCGAGTATTGCCAACGTCCCTTGATCTGCATCTCTTCGATCCAGTCAGAACACTCCCCGGCCGCCAACAACATCTTTTCGGTCAATACCTCCTCACTCAGACCTGGCGTTACCGCCAATGAAATATCGCGAGCAATCGACGGCAGACGAGAGACCGCTGTCCATGGGTTCAGATCATGCATTTGCGCCTGTACGCGCAGGTTCTGATCGCGCAGCAAGCGAATGTCGGGAATGCCTTTGCGTAACATCGTCAGGCGATCCAGCCCCATCCCGAGCGCCAGACCACCATGGCGCAGCGGGTCAATCTTCAAGCGTTCAAGCAGCGACATCGCAATACGACCGCACTCCAGCACCTCAACCGGCGCAGCATCGTTCAACACATTCACCTCAATCCCACCCTCTGTGTAGTGATGTGGACTCTCGCTGTAGACCCAAGACTTTTCGGGAACCGCTGATTCGAGAATATCGCCAACCAGACGCAACAAGTTTTCATGCGATGCCAGTTCCGGATCACCCAACACCCAGACATCCATCTGATGCGGTTCCGCACAATGCCATCGGTCCCGACTGTCGCGTCTGAACGTAATTCCCGGTGCGGCCAGCAAGACAGTCTGCCCCGGTTGCCGGACCTGGGCGGCCAGTTGAAGCGCCACGGGAATACGGCTGGTGGTCTGCGTCCGCAACAGCGAATACTCATCGACCCAACGTGTATGCGCGCTGCCGAGTGTGATCTCCGCCGGGTCGTAACCGAGCAATCCGTAATTTTCTTCAGAAGACACGATCCTCGGCCCCGTCTGTAACTGCGCCTGGGGCCAGCCCTTCTCGGCAAGTCCTTGAAGAATTTCGTTCATTAGTAATCGGACGGCATGATCGGGGTGATTTTTTTCGGTCAGATCAGTCAGTAGCAAGGCCTGTTGGACAGATGCATCTGTCAGATACTTCTTTGATATATGCACTAAGCGCCCCTCGATTAATGGTTTATATAGCGTTACAAAAATAACAGCCCCATAAATACACCTTAACTACAGAAAACCAGCTGCCACCAGAACAAAATCAAAACAATTAAAGTTTCAGAACCGGACTACAGAAATACCGGCACAAATAACTGAATCAGACACCCCAAAAGTACAGAAAGACAAATTCATTCTTAAAATTTAAAAATATCTATTTTGCCCATGAAAAAACCATGTATTAATTTCCACTCCCGGGATGTCCAGGGATAGAAAACAAAATCAAAAGAGGATGATCAGATGAAAAACAGAAAAGTAGTCAAAGAAAATCTTTCTCGAATCACTTCCGGCCCGGAGAACTTCGGCTGGGCGCCTTTGGCATGGGCTCACACTGAAGAATAACCAACGTTAACGCGCGGCAACAACCTTGCCGCGCACTTTTCAATCTGGAGAGTTAAATGTCACCTTCAAGAATGATATCGACCCTCTTCGGCGATGAAGAGCCATCAATCATTGCTGACTCGGACTCTTTCCTTCAGGAATGTAAGCTCTGGGGCTTCAAAACGGCCAATATCTCGGAACTGATGGAGCTGCCCAAAAGCAGCATTGTTTTTTCATTCAGCAATGCTGCTGCAAAAAGAACTTTTGAGATTGCAAAAAATACCAAAACCAAAAAAAGCATCTTTTGTGCGACCCAAGTGTTCGAGCCGACATTACCCACTGCGCTTTATAGCCTGAGGCTTCTGCTCAACAGCGATTTCGATCGTTCACTTCGCACGCAACGATCTGTACTGAACATGCTGAATTCAAACCACGACTTTTCCTTGTATGGTAACGAGGCAGATGCGACGGTTTCAATTCTTCCCCATGCACAGCCCTATGCACTTCTTTCCGAAGATATCTCTGAAAGTTTTGTTCAGTCCGTTGCGGAATTCTTTGAAGTCCATTACGCACACATGAACGCTCAGGAACCTTGTCCATTTTCTTTCACCGGCACATTAAAAGTGGCAGGAATTTTAACGGTACTCAGGAAACACAATTCAATATTGCCAGAGGGTTTGAGAGCCTCCCTGAAATGGCTGAGCGATCGAATATCCATAGAAGGTGCTTTTTTATCAATAAGTGACAACACAATCACTTCATTAAAATTAAACAACGAGGAGCAAATTAAACTTCTTGATCTCGCAGCAGGCTCTCGCGGACTTAAGCTGACAGAGTTCGCCATTGGGGTGAACGAAGAAATTTCATCGAGCATCGATTACAGGGTCAACTCGCAGATGAATGAAGGAATCAGTGGTGTCCATTTAGCTATCGGTGACGGATCCAGTGGATTCCACATCGACTTTCTTAGCCCCTCCGTCAGTGTCAGTCCAATCCACTAGCTGAATTGGAAGGTCCGCAGAAAACAGAAGCGAAAAATCATGTCGCGGCAGTATTCCGGCAATCCCTGTTTGGGAGCGAGCAAAACCCGCTCCCACAGTTTTATTGCGCGGTAGCCTTCAGGCCCGTGAGCAACAGCCGCTGAAACAGCTCTTCCTTCAATCCGTCCGGGTTGGTGAGTTGCATCCGCTCCAGGTGCTCCGGAAACAATGAAGCCTCTGGCGCGTCCAGCGCCGCCTTGCCCAGTTCCAGAATCTCGGTCAGCTTGAACTTGCTCTTGAGCCAGTTCAGCGCCCGCAGCAGATCGCGTTCCACCTCAGTGAAATCGCAGCCCAGCGGATACTCCGGAAACAGATTCGGATGTCGCGCGGCAATCGCCTGCAAGCGTTGTGGCGTGTTGTCGGCAAAGCGCGGATCGAGGCGGAAATCCTTCGGCAGCTTGCCGACCTTCTGCGCGCGCTCGATCAGCCCCGACTGGAAGCGTGAATCGCTGATGTTGAGCAGCGCCTCGATCACCGCCGCGTCGCACTTGCCGCGCAGATCGGCGATGCCGTACTCGGTGACCACGATGTCGCGCAGATGCCGTGGAATCGTGCAGTGGCCGTAGTCCCAGACGATGTTCGAACTGACTTCACCGCCGGATTCGCGCCAGCTGCGCAGCAGCAGAATCGAGCGTGCGCCCTCCAGCGCATGGCCCTGGGCAACGAAGTTGTACTGCCCGCCAACGCCGCTGAGCACCCGCCCGTCTTCCAGTTGATCGGCCACGCCGGCACCGAGCAGGGTCATGGTGAACACCGTGTTGATGAACCGTGCGTCGAGGCGCTGCAAACGCTTGAGTTCTTCCTGGCCGTACAGCTCGTTGATGTAGCTGATGCGGGTCATGTTGAATTCGAGGCGCTTGCTGTGCGGCAACTCGTTCAGGCGTTCGTAGAAACTGCGCGGCCCGAGAAAGAAGCCGCCATGCACCGAGATCCCGTCAGTTTGTGCCGCTTCATCCAGCGTGCCGGCATTGGCCTGTTGCTGGGTCGGCACGTCCGGGTAGACCTTGCGCCGGAGGATGCCCGCCTCCACCAGCACCAGCAGGCCGTTGACGAACATTTCGCTGCAACCGTACAGGCCCTTGGCGAACGGCCCGACACCGCCTTCGCGCTCGATCAGTTGCGCCCACTGGCTGAGGTTCACCTCGGCAAGCAAATCCTGATAACCCGCGTTATCCGCCTGCCGGGCCAGCAACGCGGCGGTCAGCGCATCCCCCATCGAGCCGATGCCGATCTGCAAAGTGCCACCGTCGCGTACCAGGGTGCTGGCGTGCAGGCCGATGAAATGATCCTGAAACCCCACCGGCATGTTCGGCGTGGAAAACAGGGTGCTGCTGTCCTTGTCGTCGATCAGCAGGTCGAAGGTGTCGATATCGACCTCGGCGTCGCCGGGCATGTACGGCAGATCGGTATGAACCTGACCGACCAGCAGAATGGTCTCCCCGGCCGCCCGGCGTTTGGCGATCATCGGGAACAGGTCGAGGGTGATGTCCGGGTTGCAGCTCAGGCTCAGGCGATCGGGGTGTTCGCTGCTGCTGGCGAGCAACTGCGCCACCAGGTTCAGGCCAGCGGCGTTGATGTCGCGGGCGGCGTGGCTGTAGTTGCTGCTGACGTAATCCTGCTGGGCCGGCGCGCTGTTGAGCAGGCTGCCGGGCTGCATGAAGAACTGCTCGATGCGGATGTTGGACGGCAGGCTGTCGCGGTGCAGATCAGCAAGGAATTCCAGTTCCGGGTAATCGCCAAAAACCCGCTCGACGAAGGGTTCGATGAAGCGCTTCTGCAAACCGTCGCCCAAGGCCGGACGACCGAGGCACAGGGCGGTGTAGATCGTCAGCTGCCGCTCGGGCAATCCGGCAATGCGCCGGTACAACGCGTTGACGAAGGGATTGGGTTTGCCCAGCCCCAGCGGCAGGCCCATATGGATATGCGCCGGTAGCCGCGCCAGTACGTCGTCCACTGCCTGCTCGATCGAACACAACTGCACCATCTGAAGCCTCCCGCCCGTTCCGTGAATAGAGGTACGACCGAGATTGCCGGTTGTTTGCTGCAATGAACAGCCTCAGGCCCGAATCGCGGGCACAAAAAAACCGTCCGAAGACGGTTTTTTTCGTCAGAAGCGCGGCTTATTTCAGGCCGGACATCTTCTCGATCGCGCCTTTGAGCTCGGCATCGGAGCAATCGGCGCAGGTGCCTTTTGGCGGCATGGAGTTGATGCCGGTGATGGCCTTGGCCAGGATGCCGTCGAGGCCGCCCTGGTGATCGGCGCGTTCTTTCCACGCCGCGGTGTCACCGATTTTCGGCGAACCCAGCAGGCCGGTGCCGTGGCAAGCGTTGCAATGTTTGGCAATCACTTCATCAGGCGTCTTGGCGCCACCACCGCCGCCGGCAGACGCGGCCACTTCCATCCCCTTGCACTCTTTGCCCTGAACACACACCTGGCCGACGGGCTCGAGGCGTTTGGCAATGTCGTCATTCGTCGCAGCTTGAGCGCTGACAGCCCAGAGGGCCAGTACGGTTGCTGGTGCAGCCAGCATTTTCATAATTAGGTTCACGCGTTCACCCTCAATGGTGGCTATTCACGCCTGCGGCCACGGTTCGCAGGCGGGCGCAAGTATAGCGGTAAGCCCGCCACACTGAAACAACCCCAAAGTTAAAGGGGTCTTGTTGCGCATCGGTCAAACAGTCTGGACACCTTCGCCGTAGTGGCCTGGCGCCTCTTGGTTTAGAAATTCGCCGGCGTGGCTGCGCTGATTAGTCGCGCAGGCAAGTCGAACGGATTGCGGAAACGATGCGGCTTGGTACTTTCAAAGTAGTAGCTGTCGCCGGCTTCGAGAATAAAAGTTTCAAGACCCACCACCAGTTCCAGCCGCCCTTCCACCAGAATCCCGGTTTCCTCGCCTTCGTGGGTGAGCATTTCCTCGCCGGTGTCAGCGCCCGGCGGGTAGATTTCATTGAGGAACGCGATGGCCCGGCTCGGGTGCGCGCGGCCGACCAGCTTCATGGTCACGGCGCCGTCGGAAATGTCGATCAGCTCGTTGGCCTTGTAGACGATCTGGGTCGGAACTGCCTGCAGGATCTCTTCGGAAAAGAACTCGACCATGGACATGGGAATCCCGCCCAGCACCTTGCGCAGCGAACTGATCGAAGGGCTGACGCTATTCTTTTCGATCATCGAAATGGTGCTGTTGGTGACGCCCGCGCGCTTGGCGAGTTCACGCTGGGAAAGCCCTTTGAGCTTGCGGATCGATTGCAGTCGTTCACCGACGTCCAAGGCGGGAGCCTCCTGATGTTGTAGAAATATTGAGCGTTATCATGGCGACAGCGTTCAGTATTTACAACACTTGGCCCCCGCAGCGGCTTCAGCCCTCGGAATAGAGCCTTGGCACCCGGCGCAGGTTGCAGAAAATCTGGTACGGAATGGTGTCCGCCCACTTCGCCACGTCGCTGGCGAGGATGTTTTTGCCCCACAGCTCGACGGTCGAACCGAGGCCGGCTTCCGGCACGTCGGTGAGGTCGATGCACAGCATGTCCATCGACACCCGGCCCAGCAGGCGGCTGCGTTTGCCGGCCACCAGCACTGGCGTGCCGGTCGGTGCCTGACGCGGATAACCATCGGCGTAACCCATGGCGACCACCCCGATGCGCATCGGTTTGTCGGTGATGAACCGCGCGCCGTAGCCGATCGGCTCACCGGCCGGCAGCTCGCGCACGCTGATGACTTTCGATTCGAGGGTCATCACCGGTTGCAGGCGCTCGGCCACAGCGTTGGCTTCTTCGAACGGCGTGGCACCGTAGAGCATGATCCCCGGGCGCACCCAGTCGCTCGGAATCTGCGGCCAGCCCAGCACGGCCGGCGAGTTGCGCAGGCTGACTTCGGCGGCCAGGCCCTGACGCGCCGCCTCGAACACTGCAACCTGATCGGCGCTGCTCTGCTCGTGCAGTTCGTCGGCGCGGGCGAAGTGGCTCATCAGGACAATCTTCGCCACCTTGCCGCTGGCCAGCAGCCGCTGATAACCCGACGGGTAATCCTTGGGGTGCAGACCCACGCGGTGCATGCCAGAGTCGAGCTTCAGCCAGACCGTGATCGGTTTGCTCAACGCAGCCTGTTCGATTGCCTCGAGCTGCCACAGCGAATGCACGACACACCAGAAATCGTGCTCAACGATCAGCGCCAGCTCATCGGCCTCGAAAAAGCCTTCGAGCAGCAGCACCGGCGCGCGAATGCCAGCGGCGCGCAGCTCCAGGGCTTCTTCGATGCAGGCCACGGCAAAACCGTCGGCCTCGGCCTCCAGCGCCTGGGCGCAACGCACCGCGCCATGGCCGTAGGCATCGGCCTTGATCACCGCCAGTGCCTTGGCACCGGTGACTTCACGGGCGATACGGTAGTTGTGACGCAGGGCTTGAAGATCGATCAGGGCACGGGCAGGACGCATGGCGGCAGACTTCTAGGCGGTCATGGGAATAAAAACCGGCGCTGGCTGACGGCGTGAACCACCAACAGCGCCGGGAGAGGATCTTGTGAAAACCGGTTATGGCAGCGTGGCGACCACGGACATTTCAACCAGGATGTCCGGCTTGGCCATCTTCGCTTCGACGGTAGCGCGGGCCGGGGCAGCGCCTTTGGGCAGCCACTGGTCCCACACCGAGTTCATTCCGGCAAAGTGCGCCTCGATGTCGTTCAGGTAGATGGTCACCGACAGCAGATGGCGCTTGTCGGTGCCGGCCAGATCCAGCAGCCGCTCGATATTGGCGAGCACATCGCGGGTCTGCTGTTCAATCCCGGCATTGAAGTCATCGCCGACCTGCCCGGCCAGATACACCGTGCCATTGTGGCTGACGATCTGACTCATGCGCTCATTGGTGAGCTGGCGCTGGATTGCCATGTTTCGCGGACTCCTGGGCTTTGTAGCCATAACGGGAAATATCGAGGCCTTCGGCACTGATCTGCGGTTTTTTCTTCGCCATCAGGTCAGCCAGCAGACGACCGGAGCCGCATGCCATGGTCCAGCCGAGCGTGCCGTGACCGGTGTTCAGGAACAGGTTCTTGAACGGGGTCGCGCCAACGATCGGGGTGCCGTCCGGGGTGGTCGGACGCAGGCCGGTCCAGAAGCTGGCCTCGGCCAGATTGCCGCCCTGAGGATAAAGGTCGTTGACGATCATCTCCAGGGTTTCGCGCCGACGCGGATTCAGCGACAGGTCAAAACCGGCGATCTCCGCCATGCCGCCGACGCGGATGCGGTTGTCGAAACGGGTGATCGCGACCTTGTAGGTCTCATCGAGAATGGTCGAAGTCGGGGCCATCGCCGGGTTGGTGATCGGCACGGTCAGCGAGTAACCCTTGAGCGGGTACACCGGCGCCTTGATGCCCAACGGCTTGAGCAGTTGCGGCGAGTAGCTGCCGAGCGCCAGCACGTAGCGGTCGGCGGTTTCCAGCTTGCCATCGATCCACACGCCGTTGATGCGGTCACCGGCGTAGTCGAGGCGCTGGATGTTCTGGTCGAAACGGAATTCCACACCCAGATTCGCAGCCATTTCGGCGAGACGAGTAGTGAAGATCTGGCAGTCGCCGGTCTGGTCGTTCGGCAGACGCAGGGCGCCAGCGAGGATATCGGTGACACTGGCCAGCGCCGGTTCAACGCGGGCGATGCCGGCGCGGTCGAGGACTTCGAACGGCACGCCGGATTCCTTCAGGACGGCGATGTCCTTGGCCGCGCCATCGAGCTGGGCCTGGGTGCGGAACAGCTGGGTGGTGCCCAGGCTGCGGCCTTCATAGGCGATGCCGGTTTCGGCGCGCAGTTCGTCGAGGCAGTCACGGCTGTACTCGGACAGACGCACCATGCGCTCCTTGTTCACCGCGTAACGGTTGGCGGTGCAGTTGCGCAGCATCTGCGCCATCCACAGGTATTGGTCGATGTCGGCAGTGGCCTTGATCGCCAGCGGCGCGTGGCGTTGCAGCAGCCACTTGATGGCCTTGAGCGGCACGCCCGGCGCGGCCCACGGCGAGGCATAACCCGGCGATACCTGGCCGGCGTTGGCGAAACTGGTCTCCATGGCGGCGGCCGGCTGCCGGTCGACCACCACCACTTCAAACCCGGCACGGGCCAGATAGTAAGCACTGGCGGTACCGATGACGCCGCTACCCAAGACCATAACGCGCATTTTTGTATCCCTCATCGCGGCGTGCCGCCGACGTGTGTTGTTAGAGCAATGATGCGCGCAGTGTAAGAAAGAATGACCAGTGCTTTTCACTGTATAAGCGCCTATATTTGGCGACAACTCTCGGCAAAAACCCTTTTCACGGAGGCGCATCCCCTATGCGTACCAACACTCAGACCAAACGTGAGCTGGACAAGATCGACCGCAACATCTTGCGGATCCTGCAGGCGGACGGGCGGATTTCCTTCACGGAGCTGGGGGAAAAGGTCGGCCTCTCCACCACGCCCTGCACCGAGCGGGTGCGCCGTCTGGAGCGTGAAGGGATCATCATGGGCTACAACGCCCGGCTGAATCCGCAGCACTTGAAGGGTAGTCTGCTGGTGTTCGTCGAGATCAGCCTCGACTACAAATCCGGCGACACTTTCGAAGAGTTCCGACGCGCAGTGCTGAAGTTGCCTCACGTGCTGGAGTGCCATCTGGTGTCAGGGGATTTCGACTATCTGGTGAAGGCGCGGATTTCCGAGATGGCCTCGTACCGCAAGCTGCTGGGCGATATCCTGCTCAAGCTGCCGCATGTGCGCGAATCCAAGAGCTACATCGTGATGGAAGAGGTGAAAGAGAGCCTGAATCTGCCGATTCCGGACTGACAGGAGATAGCGCCAACAGCGTCCCCTGACTAAACCAGTACCTGCCGATTCTCTGCCATGTACTCGAACACCTGCTTTTCCACCCGAGGATGAATCAGCTCCACCGGCCGCCGCCCATTGGGGCACGGCAAAGTCTGGGTGGTGCCGAACAGCCGGCAGATCAACGGGCGCTCGTCATACACCGTGCAGCCATTCGGCCCCAGATGCACACAGTTGAGTGCCTCCATGGCCGCGTCCTGCTCGGCACGGGTCTTGCGCGGCAGGCGCGCCATTTCTTCCGGCGACGTGGTGACCGGCCCGCAGCAGTCGTGACAGCCCGGCACGCATTCGAACGAGGGAATCTGCTGACGCAGGGTGCGGATTTTCTGGCTGTTGCAGCTCATTGCAGCGATAACCGACGGGGAACAGGTGGCGATTGTGCCGCAAAAGCCGCGATCCAGACACCACGGGCCGACCAATGTTGCCCACCTCCGGCCGTGCGGCTTATGCTCCGTCAAATTTTCTCGACACCCGCATCAGGATGACGCCCATGAATGCCCGCGCCCACGCCTCCGCGAGCCAACCCCACGTTGCCTCTTACTACGCCGCCAGCAGCCTGGCGCAGCCCGATCATCCGGCGCTGCAAGGCGAGCTGACGGCCGACGTGTGCGTGGTCGGGGGCGGTTTTTCCGGGCTGAACACCGCGCTGGAACTGGCCGAGCGCGGCCTCAGCGTGGTGCTGCTGGAGGCGCACAAAATCGGTTGGGGCGCCAGCGGTCGCAATGGCGGGCAACTGATTCGCGGGGTCGGTCATGGCCTCGATCAGTTCGCCAACGTGATCGGCACCGACGGCGTGCGTCAGATGAAACTCATGGGCCTGGAAGCGGTGGAAATCGTCCGACAGCGTGTCGAGCGTTTTCAGATCCCCTGCGACCTGACCTGGGGTTATTGCGACCTCGCCAACAAGCCCCGCGACCTCGAAGGCTTCGCCGAAGACGCCGAGGAACTGCGCAGCCTCGGCTACCGCTACGAAACCCGCCTGCTGCAAGCCAATGAGATGCATACGGTGGTCGGCTCCACGCGCTATGTCGGCGGCTTGATCGACATGGGCTCCGGGCATCTGCATCCACTGAACCTGGCCCTGGGCGAGGCAGCGGCGGCGCAACAGCTTGGGGTCAAACTGTTCGAACAGTCGGCGGTCACCCGCATCGATTACGGCCCGCAAGTCCGCGTCCACACGGCACGAGGTACGGTGCGGGCGAAGACCCTGGTGCTCGGTTGCAACGCCTACCTCAACGGCCTCAACCAGCAGCTCAGTGGCAAAGTGCTGCCCGCCGGCAGCTACATCATCGCCACCGAACCCTTGAGTGAAGAGCAGGCCCACAACCTGCTGCCGCAGAACATGGCGGTCTGCGACCAGCGGGTGGCGCTGGATTACTACCGGCTCTCGGCGGATCGGCGCCTGCTGTTCGGCGGGGCCTGTCATTACTCGGGGCGCGATCCACAGGACATCGCCGCGTACATGCGGCCGAAGATGCTTGAGGTGTTCCCGCAGCTCGCCTCAGCGAAGATCGATTATCAATGGGGCGGGATGATCGGCATCGGCGCCAACCGTCTGCCACAGATCGGTCGCCTCGCCGATCAACCGAATGTGTATTACGCCCAGGCCTACTCGGGTCACGGCGTGAACGCCACACACTTGGCGGGCAAGCTGCTGGCCGAAGCGATCAGCGGCCAGCACAGCGGCGGTTTCGATCTGTTCGCCAAGGTGCCCCATATCACTTTCCCCGGCGGCAAGCATCTGCGCTCGCCGTTGCTGGCGCTGGGAATGTTGTGGCATCGGCTCAAAGAGTGGGTCTGAAGTTCCTGCGTTGATCGTTCCCGCGCAGAGCGTGGGAACGATCAACGCCGGGATTCAGATCCTCCAGAACGGCGTCAACCCTTCTTCCAGCGCCTGCTCACGGGTCAGCCCGATATCCTTGAGCTGCTCCGGCGTCAGATTGCGCAACGCCCTGCGCGTGTGCAGACGATGCCAGAACAGGTCCCAGCGACTGAGGCCGGACCGTGGGTTGCGCATGACTTCATTGCGCGCACTGTCCTGTTGCCCCGCCTCCAGTTCCTGACTGTGTAACGTCAGCCGCACATCGCTCAAGCCGTTCATTTTCAATGCTCCTGTTTACTTGGGTAGCCAGAGATTCCATGATGCGCGGGCGAGCAAAAGCATTACAGATTCAACCAACCTGTATTAACTCCATACAGATTGCTTGACCGAAACTCTGAATTGCCGATTTTTGCCGCATCTGTACCGGTTTGCCGAATCATCCGTACCGAGGCAGTGTCATGACCCTTTATGTGAATCTCGCCGAATTGCTCGGCACCCGCATCGAACAAGGCTTCTATCGTCCCGGTGATCGCCTGCCGTCGGTGCGCGCCTTGAGCGTCGAGCACGGGGTCAGCCTGAGCACGGTGCAACAGGCTTACCGGATGCTGGAAGACAGCGGCCTGGCCACGCCCAAACCCAAATCCGGGTACTTCGTGCCAGTCGGTCGCGAACTGCCGGAACTGCCTGCGGTGGGCCGCCCGGCGCAGCGGCCGGTGGAGATTTCCCAGTGGGATCAGGTGCTGGAGTTGATTCGCGCGGTGCCGCGCAAAGACGTGGTGCAACTGGGGCGCGGCATGCCGGACATCAGTTCGCCGACCATGAAGCCGCTGCTGCGCGGGCTGGCGCGAATCAGTCGCCGTCAGGACATGCCCGGTCTGTATTACGACAACATCCACGGCACCCTCGAACTGCGCGAACAGATCGCCCGGCTGATGCTCGATTCCGGTTGCCAGTTGAGCGCCAGCGATCTGGTGGTCACCACCGGTTGCCATGAAGCGCTGTCCACCAGCATCCATGCGATCTGCGAACCCGGCGACATCGTCGCGGTGGACTCGCCCAGCTTTCACGGCGCCATGCAGACCCTCAAGGGCCTGGGCATGAAGGCGCTGGAAATCCCCACCGACCCGCTCACCGGCATCAGCCTCGAAGCCCTGGAACTGGCGCTCGAGCAATGGCCGATCAAGGTCATTCAGCTCACCCCCAACTGCAACAACCCGCTCGGCTACATCATGCCGGAGGCGCGCAAACGTGCGCTGCTCAACCTGGCACAGCGCTTCGACGTGGCAATCATCGAGGACGATGTGTATGGCGAACTGGCCTACACCTACCCGCGTCCGCGCACGATCAAGTCCTTCGACGAGGACGGCCGCGTGTTGCTATGCAGCTCGTTTTCCAAGACCCTCGCGCCGGGCCTGCGCATTGGCTGGGTGGCGCCGGGCCGGTATCTGGAACGGGTGCTGCACATGAAATACATCAGCACCGGCTCCACCGCACCGCAACCACAGATCGCCATTGCCGAATTTCTCAAGTCCGGCCATTTCGAACCGCATTTGCGGCGGATGCGCACGCAATACCAGCGCAATCGTGATGTGATGATCGACTGGGTGACCCGCTACTTCCCGGCCGGCACCCGCGCCAGCCGTCCCCAGGGCAGCTTCATGCTGTGGGTCGAACTGCCGGAAGGTTTCGATACCCTGAAACTGAATCGTGCGCTGCACGATCAGGGCGTACAGATTGCCGTCGGCAGCATTTTTTCCGCCTCGGGCAAGTACCGCAATTGCCTGCGAATGAACTACGCTGCCAAACCAACGCCGCAGATCGAAGACGCGGTGCGCAAGGTCGGCGCGACAGCGATCAGACTGCTGGCCGACAACGACTGACTTTTCTCGAGCAACCAGCGTCCATATGCCGACACCCGCCGACAATCGGAACGATCCCACGTGAGCTTCAGACAGCCCCTACTCGCTCTGCTGCTACTCGCCTCGTTCCTTGGCGGTTGCGCAACCCTCGACGCACCGCGCGAACCGAGCCAGGCGCTGCCCGCGTCCGGCTCCAGTTTCGGCCGCTCGATCCAGGCCCAGGCGGCGCCGTACAAGGGGCAGTCCGGATTTCGCCTGCTGTCCAACAGCACCGAAGCCTTCACCGCCCGCGCCGAACTGATTCGCAGCGCGCAAAGCAGCCTCGACTTGCAGTACTACATCGTCCACGACGGCATCAGCACCCGCATGCTGGTGGAAGAAGTGCTGAAAGCCGCCGACCGTGGCGTGCGGGTGCGAATCCTGCTGGATGACACCACCAGCGACGGCCTCGACCTGATCATCGCCACACTGGCGGCGCATCCGCAGATCCAGATTCGCCTGTTCAACCCGCTGCACCTGGGACGCAGCACGGGCGTGACCCGCGCCGCCGGGCGCCTGTTCAACCTGTCGCTGCAACATCGGCGCATGCACAACAAACTGTGGCTGGCGGACAACAGCGCGGCCATCGTCGGCGGACGCAATCTGGGTGACGAATACTTCGACGCCGAGCCCAATCTGAATTTCACCGACATCGACATGCTCAGCGTCGGGCCGGTGGCCGAACAGCTCGGGCACAGCTTCGACCAATACTGGAACAGCGCACTGAGCAAACCGATCGACGAATTCCTCTCCAGCAAACCCACCCAGAAGGACTTGCAGAACACCCGCACACGTCTGGAAGAATCCCTGGAGGAAACCCGCAAGCAGAACCACGCGCTGTACCAGCAGTTGATGACCTTCACCACCGAACCGCGCATGGACATCTGGCGCAAGGAGCTGATCTGGGCCTGGAACCAGGCGCTGTGGGATGCACCGAGCAAGGTGCTGGCCAAGGATGAACCCGATCCGCAATTGCTGCTGACCACGCAACTGGCGCCGGAGCTGAACGGTGTCAGTAAAGAGCTGATCATGATTTCGGCCTACTTCGTGCCGGGCCAGCCGGGGTTGGTGTACCTGACCGGACGCGCCGATGCCGGAGTCGCCGTGAGCCTGCTGACCAACTCGCTGGAGGCCACCGACGTACCGGCGGTGCATGGCGGCTATGCGCCGTATCGCAAGGCGTTGCTGGAGCACGGCGTAAAACTGTTCGAACTGCGGCGCCAGCCTGGGGATAACTTCGGCAGCGGCCCGCATGTGTTTTACAGCAAGTCCTTCCGTGGCTCGGATTCCAGCCTGCACAGCAAGGCGATGATCTTCGACCGGCAGAAATCGTTTATCGGCTCATTCAACTTCGACCCGCGCTCGGTGCTGTGGAACACCGAAGTCGGCGTGCTGGTGGACAGCCCGGAACTCGCCGCCCACGTCCGGGAACTGGCCCTGCAGGGTATGGCCCCGGCGCTGAGTTACGAGGCGAAACTGCAAGATGGGCGGATCGTCTGGGAAACCGAGGACAATGGCCAGAAACATATCCTGACCAAGGAACCCGGGAGCTGGTGGCGGCGCTTCAATGCGTGGTTCAGCACCACGGTGGGACTTGAGCGGATGCTCTAGCCGCCTCAGGCAGGTTCGGCGACAGTGCCAAACGCGCCCTGCCGCGACACCAGAATCACCAGCCCGAACGCCCCGATCGCCATCAGCAACGGCAGCGCATGCCCGGTGAGCCACTGGCTCCCCGCACCCGCCATCAACGGCCCGATCAGGCAGCCGACACCCCAAAGTTGCGCGATGTGCGCATTGGCCCGCACCAGCGCATCGTCACGGTAGCGCTCGCCGATCAGAATCAGCGACAGGGTGAACAACCCACCGGCACTGGCGCCGAACAGCACCCACAGCGGCCAGATCAGCAAGGTATCGATCAACAGCGGAATCGCCAGGCTCGACAGCAGCAACGCCAGCGCGCATCCGGTGAACAACGTGCGCCGCGACAGGTAATCGGCCAATGCCCCAATCGGCAGTTGCAGCAGCGCATCACCGACCACCACGGTACTGACCATCGCCAAGGCGATTTCTGCGGTGAAGCCCTGTTGCAGGCAGTACACCGGCAGCAACGTCAGGATCATCGCCTCGAACGCAGCAAACAACGACACCGCCCAGGCAATCGCCGGCAGCTCACGACTGAACCCCCACAAATCGCCGAAGGTCACGCTGCTGGCCTCGCTGCTCGGCGCACCGCTACGCCCCAGCAACAGCAACGGCGAAACCGTCAGCAGGCCGACGCCGACCCAGAAGCCGTAGTCGTGCTCAGTGCCCAGCACACCGAGCAGCAACGGCCCGGACAACTGGCTCAACGCATAACTGCTGCCGTACAGCGCCACCAGGCGCCCGCGCCATTGCTCGACCACCAATTGATTGATCCAGCTCTCGCCGAGGATGAACACGATGGTCAGGATCACCCCGATCATCAACCGCAGCACCAGCCAGATCGGATAGCTCGGCAGCAGCGCCAACAGACCGATGGACAGCGCCCCGGCCCACAGGCACAGGCGCATCAGATTGGCCGTGCCGAGCCGCGCCGCCAGATGACTGGAAATCTTCGCCCCCAGCAACACGCCAATCGCCGGCATCGCGGCCATCACGCCGATAGCGAACGAGCCATAGCCCCAGCTCTCCAGGCGCAACGACACCAGCGGCATGCTGACCCCCAGGGCCAGGCCGACACTCAAGACAGACGCCAACACGGCGAAATACGTCGCCCACCGCATGTTCCACGCTCCTGTGGATATTTATTTGCCACACATAACAAATGTGGGAGCAGGCTTGCCCGCGAATACGCCTGCACCTTCAGCCCATTGGCTGACTGATACACCGCATTCGCGGGCAAACCCGCTCCCACAAGGGATCTCTGGGTTGTGCGGGAGCCTGACCGGGCAGGCTCCCGTCAACGGATTACAGCTTGATCCAGGTCGCCTTCAGTTCGGTGTACTTGTCGAACGCATGCAACGACTTGTCACGACCGTTGCCCGACTGCTTGAAGCCGCCGAACGGTGCGGTCATGTCGCCGCCGTCGTACTGGTTGACCCACACGCTGCCGGCACGCAAGGCCTTGGCAGTCAGGTGCGCTTTGGAGATGTCAGCCGTCCACACCGCTGCCGCCAGACCGTACGGCGTGTCGTTGGCGATGTTGATCGCTTCCTCGGCGGTATCGAAGGTGATGACCGACAACACCGGGCCGAAGATTTCTTCCTGGGCAATTTTCATCGCGTTGCTTACGCCGTCGAAAATCGTCGGCTCGACGTAGGTGCCACCGGTTTCCTGCAGGATGCGCTTGCCACCGGCCACCAGTTTGGCGCCATCGGTGTGACCCGATTCGATGTAGGACAGCACGGTGTTCATCTGCTGGGTGTCCACCAGCGCACCGACGTTGGTGGCCGGATCCAGCGGATTGCCCGGTTTCCAGGCTTTCAGGGCCTCGATCACCAGCGGCAGGAATTTGTCCTTGATCGAACGCTCGACCAGCAGGCGCGAACCGGCGGTGCAGACCTCGCCCTGGTTGAAGGCGATGGCGCTGGCGGCGGATTCGGCGGCCGCTTGCAGATCCGGGGCATCGGCGAACACGATGTTCGGGCTCTTGCCACCGGCCTCCAGCCAGACGCGCTTCATGTTCGACTCGCCGGAATAGATCATCAGTTGCTTGGCGATCTTGGTCGAACCGGTGAACACCAGGGTGTCGACGTCGTTATGCAGGGCCAGCGCCTTGCCAACGGTGTGGCCGTAGCCCGGCAGCACGTTGAGCACGCCTTTCGGAATGCCGGCCTCGACCGCCAGGGCAGCGATACGAATGGCGGTCAGCGGGGATTTTTCCGACGGCTTGAGGATCACCGAGTTACCGGTCGACAGCGCCGGACCCAGCTTCCAGCAGGCCATCATCAGCGGGAAGTTCCACGGCACAATGGCACCGACCACGCCCACAGGTTCACGGGTCACCAGACCCAGTTGATCGTGCGGGGTCGCGGCGACTTCATCGTAGATCTTGTCGATCGCTTCACCGCTCCAGCTCAGCGCTTGCGCCGCACCCGGTACGTCGATGTACAGCGAATCGCTGATCGGCTTGCCCATGTCCAGGGTTTCGAGCAGGGCCAGTTCTTCGGCGTGCTGCTTGAGCAGGCCGGCGAAACGAATCATGGTGGCTTTGCGTTTGGTCGGCGCCAGGCGCGACCAGACGCCGGAATTGAAGGTGGCGCGGGCATTTTCCACGGCGCGCTGGGCGTCGGCGGCATCACAGCTGGCAATCTTGCCCAGCAGACGGCCGTCGACCGGGCTGATGCACTCGAAGGTTTCGCCGGAAACGGCGTTGGTGTACTCGCCATTGAGGTAAGCGCGGCCTTCGATCTTCAGGTCGCTGGCGCGTTGTTCCCAGTCGGCACGAGTCAGGGTGGTCATTCGAGAGTCCTCCTCTTGTTGAATACGAGCGCCGCGCGATCTTCGCCAGCGTCCTCGGGAATTCTGCCCGGCCAGCCTGCTTTTCGGCCCAAGGCACCCGCCACCCTAAACCAGCGGCCGGGTTTGTTTCAATATATTTGACATAAGGTCGCTATACAGCCTTGCGGTGTTCAATTTAATAAACATAGACTTTGGCCCTTTCCAGACAATCGCGCCGCATTCACAGGGGATAACAACAATGAACATCCAGAACGTCGTCGACATCAGCCTGACCACCAGCGAAGCCGAACGCTATCGGCCCGATCCGGCCAAGGTCCTCAAGGGCGATCCGGAACAAGCGGTGTTCAACCAGTACGACAGCCCTTGCGGACAGATGAACGTCGGCGTGTGGGAAGGTGCGATCGGGCAATGGACGGTGAATTACACCGAGCACGAATACTGCGAAATCCTTCAGGGTGTTTCGGTACTGCGCGACAACGACGGCAACGCCAAGACCCTGCGGGTCGGTGACCGCTTCGTGATCCCGGCCGGCTTCCGGGGTACGTGGGAGGTGCTGGAGGCCTGCCGCAAGATCTATGTGATCTTCGAACAGAAAGCCTGAGGATTTGCGGCGCCAGAACGGTCAACCCGAATCCGGGGCAACAAAAAAGGCCCGTATCGTTGAGATACGGGCCTTTTTCGTCAGTCGGGAAAAATCAATTACTTGATTTTGCCTTCCTTGTAGATCACGTGCTTGCGAACAACCGGATCATATTTCTTGATCTCGATTTTGTCCGGGGTAGTACGCTTGTTCTTGTCGGTAGTGTAGAAGTGACCAGTACCGGCGCTCGAGATCAAACGAATCAATTCACGCATGATTAGCTCCCTTAAACCTTGCCATCGCGACGAAGTTCGGCCAGCACGACGCTGATGCCGCGCTTGTCGATGATACGCATGCCTTTGGCGGATACGCGCAGGCGTACGAAACGTTTCTCTTCTTCAACCCAGAAGCGGTGATGCTGCAGGTTCGGCAGGAAACGACGACGGGTTTTGTTGTTTGCGTGGGAAATGTTATTCCCGGTTACCGGACCCTTACCGGTAACTTGACATACTCTAGACATGCCTCAGCCCTCTAAAACCACATGCCCAACCCGGCATGGGTTGGCCGCTTAATCTCTAGTCATTGTGGCGCCAGGCGCCGCGATTCTTTAGAGGTCTTACCGGCTACACCTACAGTGAAGGAACCGGGCCCCTAGAAAAGAGCGCTGCTTTATACCAGAAAGACCAGAGAGCAACAACAATCGGTGTGAAATCAATCGGCAAAAGGGTGCTTTTTTTGCCCGCGAGAGCCTTGGGCCAAGGCCATCGCCAACTTTGACCATTCGTCGCAGAAAATCCGCCAGCCCAGCGATAGCGACTTTTCCCGCCGCCATTTCCGACAAATCCTGCAGCCACGGCGGCGCAAAATACAAAAAGGGGATAGTCATTTGCAATCGCGACCACTAGGGTAGGCCTTTTCCAGACTGCACTTGCAGATGGGCCTTCGACTGTAAAGGAAGCCGACCATGCGCCTCGCTGCCCTCCCCCTGCTCTTCGCCCCGCTACTATTGAGCCCCCTGGCCTACGCCGCCGCCCTGAGCGTCTGCACCGAGGCCAGCCCGGAAGGGTTCGACGTGGTGCAGTACAACTCGCTGACCACCACCAACGCCTCCGCCGACGTGCTGATGAATCGCCTGGTGGATTTCGACACCGCCAGCGGCAAGGTCGTCCCGAGCCTGGCCGAGAGCTGGGAAGTCAGCACCGATGGCCTGACCTATGTGTTCAAGCTGCACCCGCAGGTGAAATTCCACACCACCGAATACTTCAAGCCGAGCCGCGAGTTGACCGCCGAAGACGTCAAGTTCAGCTTCGAGCGCATGCTCGATCCGGCCAACCCATGGCACAAAGTCGCCCAGAGCGGCTTCCCCCATGCCCAATCGATGCAGTTGCCGACACTGATCAAGAAGATCGACGCCCTGGACCCACTGACCGTGCGCTTTACCCTCGATCACCCGGACTCGACCTTCCTCGCCACCCTGAGCATGGGTTTCGCCTCGATCTATTCCGCCGAATACGCCGACAAACTGCTGAAAGCCAACGCGACGGACAAGCTCAACAGCCAGCCGATCGGCACCGGCCCGTTCGTCTTCACCCGTTTCCAGAAAGACGCCTCGGTTCGCTACAAAGCCAACCCGGATTACTTTGGCGGCAAGCCTTCAGTGGACCCGCTGATCTTCGCCATCACCCCGGACGCCAACGTGCGCCTGCAAAAACTGCGGCGTAACGAGTGCCAGATCGCCCTGTCGCCGAAACCGCTGGACGTACAGGCGGCCAAGGAAGAGCCGACACTGAAAGTGGAAAGGACTGACGCGTTCATGACCGCGTTCGTCGGCATCAACAGCCAGCATCCGCCGCTGGACAAGCCGGAAGTGCGGCAGGCGATCAACCTCGCCTTCGACAAGGACAACTACCTCAAGGCTGTATTCGAGGGCACCGCCGAAGCGGCCAACGGCCCCTATCCACCGAACACCTGGAGCTACGCCAAGAACCTGCCGGGTTACGCCCACGACGTCACCAAGGCCAAGGCACTGCTGGCCAAGGCCGGGCTGAAGGACGGCTTCCAGACCACCATCTGGACGCGCCCGTCCGGCAGCCTGCTCAACCCCAACCCGAGCCTCGGCGCACAACTGCTGCAATCGGATCTGGCGGAAATCGGCATTCAGGCGGAAATCCGCGTGATTGAGTGGGGCGAGCTGATTCGCCGCGCGAAGGCCGGCGAGCATGATTTGCTGTTCATGGGCTGGGCCGGCGACAACGGCGACCCGGACAACTTCCTCACCCCGCAGTTTTCCTGCGCGGCGGTGAAATCCGGCACCAACTTCGCCCGTTACTGCAATGCCGACCTGGACAAGCTGATCAGCGCCGGCAAGACCACCAGCGAGCAAGGCGTGCGCAGCAAACTGTACGAGCAGGCACAAGCGCAGATCCAGCAGCAGGCGTTGTGGCTGCCGCTGGCGCATCCGACGGCATATGCGCTGACGCGCAAGGACGTTCAGGGTTACGCGGTCTCCCCGTTCGGCCGCCAGGATTACTCCAAGGTCAGCATCAAGTAACCCGGCACCACACAAAACCTGTGGGAGCGAGCTTGCTCGCGAATGCAATCTGTCAGCAAAGATGATGCTGCCTGACACAACGCCTTCGCGAGCAAGCTCGCTCCCACAGTACTTTCCTTGCGCCTCAGATTTACATCCAGCCACACTCCGCCATCGACAACGGCTCGCCATCGCCGACGATGAAGTGATCGAGCACCCGCACGTCGATCAACTCCAGAGCCTTCTGCAATCGCTTGGTCAACAATCGATCGGCCTGGCTGGGATCCGTGTTACCCGACGGGTGGTTGTGGCACAGGATCACGGCCGCCGCATTGTTCGCCAGCGCACGCTTCACCACTTCCCGGGGATGGACGGCCGTGTTGTCGATCGAGCCACGAAATAGCGTCTCGAAGGTCAGCACCTGATGTTTGGAGTCCAGAAACAGGCAACCGAACACCTCATGCGGCTCATGACGCAGCATGGCTTTGAGGTAATCCCGAACCACCTGAGGATTTTCCAGCGCCGGTTTCTGTCGTGAGCGCTCGGCCAGATGCCGCTTGCTCATTTCTTGAGCAGCTTGCAGTTGGGCAAACTTCGCAGGACCCAGACCCAACTGCCTGCTGAATACCTCCTGGTCAGCCTCAAGCAGCAATCGCAGACTGCCAAACTGATTCAACAGATGCCGCGCCAGATCGACTGCACTTTTCCCCGGCACGCCGGTTCGCAAGAAAATCGCCAGCAGTTCAGCATCCGAAAGGCTCGCAGGGCCCTGTTCCAACAACCTTTCCCGCGGCCTTTCCGCCGCCGGCCAATCGCGAATACTCATACACATTCCTTGTCTGTGGGCGCCGCTGTTCCCTAGCGGTCGCTGTGATATCGTAGCCCATCTTGTGCGACACGATCCTCGTGTCTCCCTTCTTCGAGGTGTCAGGTCATCTTGAAGGGTTCTCTTAGAACCGAAGCATAGGTACCCAGCCCTGTGAAACAAAATCTGCCCGGAAGTCCACTGCCATCAAGGACTTAGCCGCTGCGGCGGTTTGGCAAACCCAGGGTCGAATCGCGCTCCTTAGCTCGACCTCAGTACCGGCGCCCCCGGTCCTGGAGTGCTTAACTTTCCCAGCCCCTCTAAGGGCGCAACCTTGCGGAAAATAATCCCCGCAGGGACTATTTTCTGCCTCAGCAATACGAGGCAACAATTCTCTAAGCATGCTGCATCGGCAGTTCCTGCTTCGCCAAAACTCTCGGAGACATGAGCAAACGCTCTGTCTGTCATTGTCCAACTATCTCTTTTTTGAGTTAGCAGCGGACTCGTTGTGCGACCAACGATAGCCTACGAAGACATGCGCTACTGGTAACGGTGGGGTGTGAAGCTCTTCCAACAATGTAGCCCCCGTCAGGGCATGCTCTCACCGCGAGGTGAGGGTGTGGATGCTCGGAGCAGTACCGGGTTGAGGCGCTAGGCTGGTTGGTACGGGTAAACATGATTGAACTGCTGATAAACGCCGTAACTACGAACGAGCCAAAACTGCTGTCAGGCTCGAGCCAAAAGGCACGGAGCCGGTTATTCCTGTGGGATGTGGGAATACGTCGCTACAAAGGCTCCCGGTGAAAAGGCAGACCCTAAACCAATCGTGTGACAGGCAGGGAACGTGGTAAGCCCGAACAGCTGCCTTAGGGCAGGTGAACCGCAAGGGGATCTGTTGGCTGTGCGGGTATGGGATCGCAGAGAAAGCGAAAGCCGGGCTGTAATGGTCTGGATAGGAGTTGAAACATTACTCCACGGGAAACCGGGCAGACTTCTGCGTGGTCTTGCGTCGCATGAACACTGACTGAACCTGTCTCAATGATCCAAGAGGCCAGCCGTAATGGCCTCCCATTAATCCAACCCTGACGGGAGCGTCCATCCCCGTCAGGGGATGCGTACGTCTTCAGCTCGGGGCATTTGAGAGGAAGGCTGCATGCTAGTACACAGCGCTATAGCCGTGTCTGCGCCATCCGACGTTCCGCAAAGTTGGCATGACATCGACTGGTGTCGCGTTCAGCGGAATGTTCGGGCAATACAGGTACGGATTGCGAAGGCTTGTCGAGAAGGCAACCAACGTCGGGTGAAAACCCTTCAGCGGATGCTGACCCGCTCTCGTTCGGCCAGATACTTGGCCGTTCGAAGAGTCACTGAAAACCAGGGCAAGCGCACGGCGGGAGTCGATCGCGTGCTCTGGGACACACCCGATGCCAAATGGAAAGCGGTAGATGGACTAAAGCGCCACGGATATAAACCACGGCCTCTACGGCGGGTTTTTATCCCGAAATCGAATGGGAAAGAACGCCCTCTGGGCATTCCAACCATGACTGACAGGGCCATGCAAGCGCTGTATTTGCTGGCCTTGGCGCCCATTGCAGAAACCACAGGTGATCCGAACAGCTATGGCTTTCGGATTGAACGTTCGACGGCGGATGCGATGGGACAGCTGTTCGTATGCTTATCCAAAAAGGTTTCGGCCCAATGGATATTGGAAGCGGACATCAAAGGCTGCTTTGACCACATCAACCATGACTGGCTGATCGCCAACGTCCCTACGGACAAAGCGATCCTTCGGAAATGGTTGAAAGCTGGAGTGATACATAAAGGCCAGCTTCAGGCAACGGATGCCGGTACGCCACAAGGCGGAATCATTTCGCCTACCTTGGCAAACATGGCGCTGGACGGTCTGGAAGCACAGCTCAAGCAACATCTGGGCGTGACGAAAGCCAAAAAGCTGAAAATCAATGTGGTGCGTTACGCGGACGATTTTGTGATTACCGGAGAATCGAAAGAGATGCTGGAAAATGAGATCAAACCTTGGGTTGAGCAGTTCCTCGCTGTGCGAGGACTGCAGTTGTCACCCGAGAAAACCCGTGTGGCACACATAGACGTAGGCTTTGACTTTCTGGGATGGAATTTCCGCAAGTACTCCGGGAAGCTCCTGATCAAGCCAAGCAAGAAAAACGTACAAACGTTCTATCGCAAGGTGAAGGAGGTCATCAGCACCAACAAGACGGTTAGGCAAGAGGATCTGATTCGATTGCTGAACCCGATACTGCGAGGCTGGGCGTTATATCACCAGCCAGTAGTCGCCAAGCAAGCGTACAGTCGAATGGACCATGTGATTAACTTCGCGCTTTGGCGCTGGGCCAAACGGCGACATCCCAACAAGGACGCAACCTGGGTGAAAGGAAAATATTTCCCCGCACAGGCGCAGAAAAGCTGGGTATTCGCCAAAACAGTAACAAACAGCAAGGGAGAGCAGATGCCTCTCAAGCTGTACTCGATAGCCGCTACACCCATTGAGCGTCACCGAAAAGTCAGCGGAGGATACAACCCCTTCGACCCTTCAATGGAAGGGATGGGCGAGAAACTGCGTATGGAGCGGATGCTGAAAAAGCTGAAATATCGTACGCAGATTCTCAGTTTGTTCCGAAGTCAGAATGGAAAGTGTGCTCTATGTGAGCAGTCGATTTCCAAAGTAACGGGATGGCATGATCATCACATTGTCTACCGTACACACGGCGGTAACGACTCTCTAAGCAATCGAGTATTATTGCACCCAGTTTGTCACCAGCGACTCCATGCATTGGGTTTGACAGTGAACAAACCGGCCTCTTGATGAGGTTTTGCAAGGCTTGAGCCGTATGCGCTGAAAGGCGCACGTACGGTTCTTAGGGGGCCTCATTCCAGCAATGGAATGGGGCTACCCGACTTTTGCGGGCGAATTCACCCTGGGGAGGGGGTTTCGCCATGCTTGTCACCAACGAAATGAAAGGCAGACCTATGCAGCGGCTGTATCGGAAACGCATCGTTCTGGGCGTCGGCGGCGGCATTGCTGCCTACAAGAGCGCCGATCTGGTTCGCCGCCTGATCGACCAGGGTGCCGAAGTGCGCGTGGTCATGACCCGTGGCGGCAGTGAGTTCATTACCCCGCTGACCATGCAGGCGCTGTCCGGCCACCCGGTTCACCTCGATCTGCTCGACCCGGCCGCCGAGGCTGCGATGGGTCACATCGAGCTGGCGAAATGGGCCGATCTGGTGCTGATCGCCCCGGCCACTGCCGACCTGCTCGCCCGTCTGGCACAGGGCATTGCCAATGATTTACTGACCACCCTGGTGCTGGCCACCGACGCCATCGTCGCCGTGGCCCCGGCGATGAACCAGGCCATGTGGCGCGACCCGGCGACCCAGGCCAACCTGCAACTCCTTGAAAGCCGTGGCCTGAAGACCTTCGGCCCGGCCTCCGGCAGCCAGGCCTGCGGCGACGTCGGCATGGGCCGGATGATGGAAGCCACCGACCTGGCGCAATGCGCGGCGGACTGCTTCCAGCGCCAGGCGCTGACCGGCAAGCATGTGGTGATTACCGCTGGCCCGACCCAGGAAAACATCGACCCGGTGCGCTACATCACCAACCACAGCTCCGGAAAAATGGGCTTCGCCCTGGCCGAAGCGGCGGTGGAAGCCGGCGCCCGCGTCACACTGATCAGCGGCCCGGTGCATCTGCCGACCCCGGATCGCGTCACACGCATCGACGTGGTCAGCGCCCGCGACATGCTCGCCGCGTGTGAAGCCGCGATCCCTTGCGACATCTTCATCGCCTCGGCGGCGGTCGCGGACTACCGTCCGGAAGTCGTCGCCCCACAAAAACTCAAGAAAGACCCTACGAGCGGTGACGGCTTCGTCCTGCAAATGGTGCGCAACCCGGACATCCTGGCGAGCATCGCCACCCGTCCCGACCGTCCGTTCAGTGTCGGCTTCGCCGCCGAGACCGAACACCTGCTCGACTACGCTGCACGCAAGCTGAAGGACAAGAACCTCGATCTGATCGTCGCCAACGACGTCGCCAATCCGAGCATCGGTTTCAACAGCGAGGAAAACGCCTGTAGCGTCATCGACCGTGCGCTTCACGCCACGGTTTTCGCCCAGACCAGCAAGAGCAAGATCGCTCGCCAACTGGTCACTTTTATCGCCGAACGTCTGAACCAGGTTTAACTTACATGCACGCTTTGCAAGCCAAGATCCTCGACCCACGCATTGGCACCGAATTCCCGCTGCCGCAATACGCCACGCCAGGCTCCGCCGGCCTCGACCTGCGCGCCATGCTGGAACAGGACATCGTGATCAAACCGGGTGAAACCGTGCTGATCCCCACGGGGCTGTCGGTGTACATCGGCGACCCGAACCTCGCCGCGCTGATCCTGCCGCGCTCCGGCATGGGCCATAAGCACGGCATCGTGCTGGGCAACCTGGTCGGCCTGATCGACTCCGACTACCAGGGCCCGCTGATGGTGTCCTGCTGGAACCGTGGCCAGAGCGAATTCACCATGCCGGTCGGCGAGCGTCTGGCGCAACTGGTGCTGGTGCCGGTGGTGCAGGCGCACTTCGAGATGGTTGAGGAATTCGTCGAAACCGAGCGCGGCGCCGGTGGTTTCGGTCATTCCGGCACCAAGTGATCCGTTGTGCCGAGGAGCTTGTTCCCCGGCACAAAATTCAAATTGTCATCTGTGAGTTTTACCGCCGCAAATCAAGGCATTGACCGGGCAAAGCCACGCCAGCCGTGGCGTCATGGCCCTTTCACACCACGAACTCTCTGTGGAAAACACCGTCATACCCTTCAGTTTGAGCCTGCCGTCGAATGAGTCGCCGGTGAGTCCAGTCACTTTCGAGATGGAGCATTTCCGCAGATGAGCACCCCAGCCAAGATTGCCCCAAAGCTGCCCGACAGCATCTTCCGCGCCTATGACATTCGCGGCACCGTGCCGGAATTCCTCAATGCCGAAACCGCCTACTGGATCGGCCGCGCCATCGGCTCGCAGAGCCTGGCCCAGGGTGAACCGAACGTTTCTGTGGGGCGCGACGGCCGTCTGTCCGGTCCGGAACTGGTTGCCGAGCTGATTCGCGGCATCGCCGAGAGCGGTTGCCACGTCAGCGATGTCGGCCTGGTGCCGACGCCAGCGTTGTACTACGCCGCCAACGTGCTGGCCGGCAAGTCCGGGGTGATGCTCACCGGCAGCCACAACCCGTCGAACTACAACGGTTTCAAGATCGTGATCGCCGGCGACACCCTCGCCAACGAACAGATCCAGGTGCTGCACGAGCGCATCAAGACCAACAACCTGAGCAGCGGCCAGGGCAGCGTGACCCAGGTCGAAATCCTCGACCGCTACACCACCGAAATCGTCCAGGACATCAAGCTCGCCCGGCGCCTGAAAGTGGTGGTCGACTGTGGCAACGGCGCGGCCGGCGTGATCGCCCCGCAACTGATCGAAGCGCTGAACTGCGAAGTCATCCCGCTGTTCTGTGAAGTGGACGGCAACTTTCCGAACCACCACCCGGACCCGGGCAAACCGGAAAACCTTGTCGACCTGATCGCCAAGGTCAAGGAAACCGGAGCCGACATCGGCCTGGCCTTCGACGGCGACGGTGACCGTGTCGGCGTGGTGACCGACACCGGCAGCATCGTGTTCCCGGATCGCCTGCTGATGCTGTTCGCCCGCGACGTGGTGGCGCGCAACCCGGACGCGGAAATCATCTTCGACGTCAAATGCACCCGTCGCCTGGTGCCGCTGATCAAGGAATACGGCGGTCGGCCGCTAATGTGGAAGACCGGTCACTCGTTGATCAAAAAGAAAATGAAACAATCCGGCGCGCTGTTGGCCGGCGAAATGAGCGGGCATATCTTCTTCAAGGAGCGCTGGTTCGGTTTCGATGATGGCATTTACAGCGCCGCACGGCTGCTGGAAATCCTCAGCAAGGAAAAATCCACGGCGGAAGCGCTGTTCGCGACCTTCCCGAATGATATTTCCACGCCGGAAATCAATATCCATGTGACCGAAGAGAGCAAATTCAGCATCATTGATGCACTGCACGACGCACAGTGGGGCGCAGGCGCCGACCTGACCACCATTGACGGCGTGCGGGTCGACTACGCCAAAGGCTGGGGCCTGGTGCGCGCCTCCAACACCACACCGGTGCTGGTGCTGCGCTTCGAGGCCGATGACGAGGCTGAACTGCAGCGCATCAAGGATGTGTTCCACGCCCAACTGAAACGCGTTGCACCTGATCTCCAACTACCGTTCTGATCCACCCGGAGCCCTGAATGACCCTCGAACGCGAAGCCGCCGCCCACACCGCCCAGGTCCTGTCCGAAGCGTTGCCTTACATCCGACGCTATGTCGGCAAGACCCTGGTGATCAAATACGGCGGCAACGCGATGGAAAGCGAGGAGCTGAAAACCGGCTTCGCCCGCGACATCGTGCTGATGAAGGCCGTGGGCATCAACCCGGTCGTGGTTCACGGCGGCGGCCCGCAGATCGGTGATCTGCTCAAGCGCCTGTCGATCGAAAGCCACTTCGTCGATGGCATGCGCGTTACAGACGCGGCGACCATGGACGTGGTGGAAATGGTCCTCGGCGGCCAGGTCAACAAAAGCATCGTCAACCTGATCAACAGCCATGGCGGCAGCGCCATCGGCCTGACCGGCAAGGACGCCGGGCTGATTCGCGCGAAGAAGCTCACCGTGACCCGCCAGACGCCGGAGATGACCCAGCCGGAGATCATCGACATCGGCCATGTCGGCGAAGTGGTCGGGATCAACACCGAACTGCTGAACCTGCTGGTCAAAGGCAACTTCATCCCGGTGATCGCGCCCATCGGCGTCGGCGAGAACGGCGAGTCGTACAACATCAACGCCGACCTGGTGGCGGGCAAGGTTGCCGAAGCGCTGAAAGCCGAGAAACTGATGCTGCTGACCAACATCGCCGGCCTGATGGACAAGTCGGGCAAGGTATTGACCGGCCTGAGCACCCAGCAGGTCGACGACCTGATCGCCGACGGCACCATCTACGGCGGCATGCTGCCGAAGATCCGCTGCGCACTGGAAGCGGTCCAGGGCGGCGTAGGCAGCTCGCTGATCATCGACGGCCGCGTGCCGAATGCGATCCTGCTGGAAATCTTCACCGATACCGGTGTGGGTACGCTGATCAGCAACCGCAAGCGGTAAGCGCCCGAGCAAACAAAAAGACCCCGCTCAGCCTGGCTGAGCGGGGTCTTTTTTTACCTGTTGCGCAATGCGTTATACGCCAAACTGCGCGCGATACGCTTCCACGGCTGGCAGGTGTTGCTTGAGCTGCGGGTCGTCCGCGAGGAATTCCAGGACCTGATTCAGCGACACGATGCTGATCACCGGGATGCCGAAATCACGCTCGACTTCCTGGATGGCCGACAGTTCGCCGTTGCCGCGCTCCTGACGGTTCAGGGCAATCAGCACGCCGGCGGCCTTGGCACCCTCCTGGGAAGCGATGATCTGCATCACTTCGCGGATCGCGGTGCCAGCAGTGATCACGTCGTCGATGATCAGCACCTCGCCGGTCAGCGGGGCGCCAACCAGGCTGCCGCCTTCGCCGTGGGCCTTGGCTTCCTTGCGGTTGAAGCACCATGGCAGGTCACGGTCGTGATGTTCGGCCAGTGCCACGGCGGTGGTCGCCGCCAACGGGATGCCTTTGTAGGCCGGGCCGAACAGGACGTCGAACGGAATACCGCTTTCAGCGATGGCGGCGGCGTAGAAACGCCCCAGCTGTGCCAGGGCCGAACCCGAGTTGAACAGGCCGGCGTTGAAGAAGTAAGGACTGGTGCGCCCGGACTTCAGGGTGAACTCACCGAAGCGCAAAACGCCGCGATCGATGGCAAAACGAATGAAATCGCGCTGATACGCTTGCATGAAAAAAACCCCAAATACCACGGATTTAGCTAATTAGCTTGACGCCGTGTATCATACACGCACGCGATTTTTGGGGCCATTTATGCGGATCATCAGTGTGAACGTCAATGGTATTCAGGCTGCAGTCGAGCGAGGTTTGCTCAGTTGGCTGCAAGCACAGAATGCCGACGTCATCTGCCTGCAGGACACCCGTGCCTCCGCCTTTGAACTGGATGACCCAGCCTTCCAACTGGACGGCTACTTCCTTTATGCCTGCGATGCTGAAGTCCCTGCCCAAGGTGGCGTGGCTTTGTATTCGCGGTTGCAACCGAAGGCTGTCATCAGCGGTCTCGGTTTCGAGACGGCCGACCGCTACGGGCGCTACCTGCAAGCAGATTTCGACAAAGTCAGTATTGCCACCTTGCTGCTTCCTTCGGGGATGAACGGCGATGAGGACTTGAACCAGAAGTTCAAGCTCATGGACGACTTCGGCAAGTACCTGGACAAACAGCGGCGCAAACGTCGCGAGTACATTTATTGTGGCTCGCTGTACGTGGCGCAGCAGAAGCTCGACATCAAAAACTGGCGCGACAGCCAGCAATCCCCGGGATTCCTCGCGCCTGAGCGCGCCTGGATGGACGAGATTGTCGGCAACATGGGTTATGTCGATGCCCTGCGCGAAGTCAGCCGCGAAGGCGATCAGTACAGCTGGTGGCCGGACAACGAACAGGCCGAGATGCTCAACCTTGGCTGGCGCTTCGACTACCAGATCCTGACCCCGGGCCTGCGGCGCTTCGTGCGCAGCGCACGCCTGCCGCGTCAGCCTCGGTTCTCGCAGCATGCGCCGCTGATCGTCGACTACGACTGGACGCTGACCATCTGAGGCGTCTTTTCGCAGATACAAAAAAACCGACAGCGATGTCGGTTTTTTTGTGCGCGGGAGTGAGCTACTTGATCAAGCGCCAGGTAAACGGATAGCGATACGGAAAACCGTCGTTAGCCTTCACCCCGGCAATGATCGTCAGCACCAGCGCACCAATCGCCACCAGGCCAAACAGCACGAAGCCGATAATCAGCACCATCAGCAGGAAGCAAATGAGCGAGGCAATCGCGACGGTGATCTGAAAGTTCAGCGCCTCTTTGCCCTGGGCGTCGATGAACGGGTCCATCTCGCGCTTCATCTGCCAGAGGACCAGCGGCCCGATCAGCGTGCCGAACGGAATCCAGATCCCCAGCAAGGCGGACAAGTGACAAAACATCGCCCATTGCCGAACCTCCTGGCTCGGTTTGGGCAGCAACTCTTGTTCATCACTCATCGCGTCCTCCTTGCGGTTGTGTGCCTGCTCAGTCGGCCAGCGCCGCCTTTTGCAGGTCGAAAATCTCGTTCATGCCTTTCTTCGCCAGCGCCAGCATCGCGGTCAGCTCTTCAGGCTGGAACGGCGCGCCTTCGGCGGTGCCCTGGACTTCGATGAAGCCGCCAGTGCTGGTCATCACTACGTTGAGGTCAGTCTCGGCGGCGGAGTCTTCAAGATAGTCCAGATCCAGCACGGCCTCGCCCTGATACATGCCCACCGACACGGCACCGATCATTTGCTTGAGCGGATCGCCACCTTTCAGGCCACCGCGCTTCTTGATCACTTTCAGCGCATCGACCAGCGCAACCATGGCGCCGGTGATCGACGCGGTGCGGGTGCCGCCGTCAGCCTGGATCACGTCGCAGTCGACGTACAGCGTGATATCACCCAGCTTGGACATGTCCAGCGCAGCGCGCAGGGAGCGACCGATCAGACGCTGGATTTCCAGGGTACGACCGCCCTGCTTGCCACGGCTCGCTTCACGCTGGTTACGCTCGCCGGTGGCGCGCGGCAGCATGCCGTACTCGGCGGTCAGCCAGCCCTGGCCCTGGCCCTTGAGGAAACGTGGCACGCCGTTCTCGACGCTGACGGTGCAGATGACTTTGGTATCACCGAATTCGACCAGTACCGATCCCTCGGCGTGCTTGGTGTAGTTGCGGGTAATGCGGATCGAGCGGAGCTGATCGGCAGCGCGACCACTTGGACGTTTCATAGGAGATACCTGTACTGGGGACGGAAAACTGCGGAGCATTATAGGGCCGCGCACCGCGCCTGGGCACTGCCTAAAAATTCCGACCGACGACTGAAGGCCCTGAAGCGTACATCGCCGACGGCCTGCAGCCCTTTGTCACACCGTGTGTTTGGGCGCA
The DNA here is from genome assembly GCF_019145475.1 of Pseudomonas botevensis. Classification (GTDB taxonomy): domain Bacteria; phylum Pseudomonadota; class Gammaproteobacteria; order Pseudomonadales; family Pseudomonadaceae; genus Aquipseudomonas; species Aquipseudomonas botevensis. The sequence goes on along the minus strand of NZ_JAHTKI010000001.1, from coordinate 298,954 downwards.
TCCGCCGCACTGCGCTACAATCCTGCGCCTTTGCTGCCAGTCGGCTTAAATTCATTGATATCGGGCTTGCGGAGCACATGTTCCGCGCCGATCTGCATTGCGAGGTCACCGCCATGGTGCACAGCATGACCGCCTTCGCCCGCGTCGAGAAAGCCGGCGCCCAGGGCACCCTGAGCTGGGAGCTGCGCTCGGTCAACAGCCGCTATCTGGAACCCCATCTGCGCCTGCCGGAGTCGTTCCGCGACCTCGAAGGCGCCGTGCGCGAAGCGCTGCGTCAGGGCCTGTCGCGGGGCAAACTGGAATGCACCCTGCGCTTCACCGAGGAAAGCACCGGCAAACCGCTGCAAGTGGATCGCGAGCGCGCCGCGCAACTGGTCGCCGCCGCCGAAACCGTCGCCGGGCTGATCAAGAATCCCGCCGCACTGAACCCGCTGGAAGTGCTGGCCTGGCCTGGCGTGCTGGTGGCCGACGCGAGCGACCCGCAGGCGCTGAACGCCGAAGCCCTGGCGCTGTTCAATCAGGGCCTGAAAGAGCTCAAGGCCGGTCGCGAGCGCGAAGGCGCGGAGCTGGCACGGCTGATCAACGAACGCCTGACCTCCATTGAGGAAGACGTGACGACGCTGCGCGAACTGGTTCCGCAGATGCTCGCCACCCAGCGCCAGAAGGTGCTCGATCGCTTCGCCGACATGAAGGCCGAGCTCGATCCGCAGCGCCTGGAACAGGAAATGGTCATGCTCGCGCAAAAGAGCGACGTGGCCGAAGAACTGGATCGCCTGAGCACCCACATCATCGAAGTTCGCCGGGTTCTGAAGTCCGGCGGTGCCGCCGGACGGCGCCTGGACTTCCTGATGCAGGAGCTCAACCGCGAAGCCAACACACTGGGCTCCAAGGCCTTCGACCCGCGCAGCACCCAGGCGGCGGTCAACCTCAAGGTGTTGATCGAGCAGATGCGCGAACAAGTGCAGAATATTGAGTAAGGCTACCCCGACATGACCCACAGCACCGGCACCCTGTACATCATTTCCGCCCCATCGGGTGCGGGCAAGAGCAGCCTGGTCAAGGCCCTGACCGACGCCAATCCAGAGATCCGCGTCTCGATCTCCCACACCACCCGCGCCATGCGCCCAGGCGAAGTGGACGGCGTGAACTACCACTTCGTGAGCCGCGAAGAGTTCGTGAAGATGGGCGAGCACGGCGATTTCCTCGAACGCGCCGAAGTCTTCGGCAACTTCTACGGCACCTCGCAAAGCCGCCTGCAGCAGACTCTGGACGAAGGTCACGACCTGATTCTGGAAATCGACTGGCAGGGCGCCGAGCAGGTGCGCAAGCTGATGCCACAGGCACGTTCGATCTTCATTCTGCCGCCGTCGCTTCAGGCCCTGCACCAGCGCCTGACCAACCGTGGCCAGGACAGCGACGAAATCATCGACGGGCGGATGCGCGAAGCGGTCAGCGAGATGAGCCACTACGTAGAGTACGACTACCTGATCATCAACGACGATTTCGCCCACGCGCTGGACGATCTGAAAGCGATTTTCCGCGCCAACCAGCTGCAACAGAAACGCCAGCAAGTGCGTTTCGGCAAACTGCTGGCTGAATTGCTGGGTTAACCGACACTTCCCAAAACCGCTGCAAGGGCTTTACATTGGCACTTGTAGCGCGTTGGAAAGGTTGGTCAAAAAATCAGCGCTTCCCTAATCGCTGGTGTTTTTTTAAACTGCTGAGTCCGCTCGCCCATCCGGGCACCGCGCATATTGCATTTGCTACGAGGAAGACCATGGCCCGCGTAACCGTTGAAGACTGCCTAGAACACGTGGATAACCGCTTTGAGCTGGTCATGCTCTCTACCAAGCGTGCCCGTCAACTGGCGACCGGTGGCAAAGAGCCGCGAGTCGCATGGGAAAATGACAAGCCTACCGTTGTTGCCCTGCGTGAAATTGCTGAAGGCATCTGCACCCCCGAGTTCATCGCCGCCGAAGAAATCGTCACCGAAGACCCGGTCTTCGCTGCGTTCGAGGACGAGTCCAACGAGGCCGTTTAAGCCTATGCCTGGTCGACGTAGCACGGCGCGGGATCACAGCTTGCGGCAGGAGTCATCATGCCGAGCATAGACGCCCTCGCCGATCGCTTATCGACCTACCTCGGTCAGGACCAGGTCAATCTGGTCCGCCGAGCGTATTTCTACGCCGAACAGGCCCACGACGGCCAGCGCCGCCGCAGCGGCGAGGCGTATGTCACGCATCCTCTTGCCGTGGCCAATATTCTTGCCGACATGCACATGGACCATCAGAGCCTGATGGCCGCGATGCTGCATGACGTGATCGAAGACACCGGTATCGCCAAGGAAGCGCTGCAAGCGCAGTTCGGTGAAACCGTGGCCGAACTGGTCGACGGGGTCAGCAAACTGACCCAGATGAACTTCGAGACCAAGGCCGAAGCCCAGGCTGAAAACTTCCAGAAAATGGCCATGGCCATGGCGCGCGACATCCGCGTGATCCTGGTCAAGCTCGCCGACCGCCTGCACAACATGCGCACGCTGGAAGTGCTGTCCGGCGAGAAACGCCGGCGCATCGCCAAGGAAACCCTCGAAATCTACGCGCCCATCGCCAACCGCCTGGGCATGCATTCGGTGCGTATCGAATTCGAAGACCTCGGCTTCAAGGCCATGCACCCAATGCGTTCCGCGCGGATCTACCAGGCCGTCAAGCGCGCCCGGGGCAACCGCAAGGAAATCGTCAACAAGATCGAAGAGTCACTCGGGCACTGCCTGGCGATCGACGGCATCCAGGGCGAAGTCAGCGGCCGCCAGAAACACCTCTACGGCATCTACAAGAAAATGCGCGGCAAGCGTCGGGCCTTCAACGAGATCATGGACGTCTATGCGTTCCGGATCATCGTCGACAAGGTCGACACCTGCTACCGCGTGCTGGGCGCCGTACATAATTTGTACAAGCCGTTGCCGGGACGCTTCAAGGATTACATCGCGATTCCCAAAGCCAACGGCTATCAGTCGCTGCACACCACGCTGTTCGGCATGCACGGCGTACCGATCGAGATCCAGATCCGCACCCGCGAAATGGAAGAGATGGCCAACAACGGCATCGCCGCCCACTGGCTGTACAAATCCAGCGGTGACGAACAGCCGAAAGGCACCCACGCCCGCGCCCGCCAATGGGTCAAGGGTGTGCTGGAAATGCAGCAACGCGCCGGCAACTCGCTGGAATTCATCGAGAGCGTGAAGATCGACCTGTTCCCGGACGAGGTCTACGTGTTTACGCCCAAGGGCCGGATCATGGAGCTGCCGAAAGGCTCCACGGCGGTCGACTTCGCCTACGCGGTCCACACCGACGTCGGCAACAGCTGCATTGCCTGCCGGATCAACCGTCGTCTCGCACCGCTGTCCGAACCGCTGCAAAGCGGCTCCACGGTCGAGATCGTCAGCGCTCCCGGCGCGCGGCCGAATCCGGCGTGGCTCAATTTCGTGGTCACCGGCAAGGCCCGCACGCATATCCGCCACGCGCTGAAACTGCAACGCCGCTCCGAGTCCATCAGCCTCGGCGAGCGCCTGCTGAACAAGGTGCTCAACGGCTTCGACAGCTCGCTGGAACAGATTTCCGCCGAACGCGTCCAGGCGATGCTCACCGAGTACCGCCTCGAAGTGATCGAAGACTTGCTCGAAGACATCGGCCTGGGCAATCGCATGGCCTATGTCGTGGCGCGCCGCTTGCTCGGCGAAGGCGAGCAACTGCCAAGTCCGGAAGGCCCGCTGGCGATTCGCGGCACCGAAGGCCTGGTACTCAGCTACGCCAAGTGCTGCACGCCGATTCCGGGCGACCCGATTGTCGGGCACCTGTCGGCGGGCAAAGGCATGGTGGTGCACCTGGACAACTGCCGCAACATCAGCGAAATCCGCCACAACCCGGAAAAATGCATCCAGCTCTCGTGGGCCAAGGATGTCACCGGCGAATTCAACGTCGAACTGCGCGTCGAACTGGAACACCAGCGTGGCCTCATCGCCCTGCTGGCCAGCAGCGTCAACGCGGCCGACGGCAATATCGAGAAAATCAGCATGGACGAGCGCGATGGTCGCATCAGCGTCGTTCAACTGGTGGTCAGCGTCCACGACCGTGTACACCTGGCCCGCGTGATCAAGAAACTGCGCGCCCTGACCGGCGTGATCCGCATCACCCGCATGCGCGCGTAGCCCTCCAGCCATTACAAGGAGTCATACATGACCAAAACCGTCATCACCAGCGACAAGGCCCCGGCCGCCATCGGCACCTACTCCCAGGCGATCAAGGCCGGCAATACCGTGTACATGTCGGGTCAGATCCCGCTGGACCCGAAAACCATGGAACTGGTCGAAGGCTTCGAAGCCCAGACCGTCCAGGTGTTCGAGAACCTGAAAGCCGTGGCCGAAGCGGCCGGCGGTTCGTTCAAAGACATCGTCAAGCTGAACATCTTCCTCACCGACCTGAGCCACTTCGCCAAGGTCAACGAGATCATGGGCAAGTACTTCGACCAGCCGTACCCGGCTCGCGCCGCCATCGGCGTTGCTGCCCTGCCGAAGGGTTCGCAGGTTGAAATGGATGCCATCCTGGTCATCGAGTAATGCGTACGGCGCGGCCTTCAAACGCCGCGCCGACTGCTCTGCGGTAAAGAAAAGGTTTTGAAAGGACTCCACCATGCGCAAAGCGCTTGCTCTCTCGCTGCTCGCCATTTTCCTCGGTGGTTGCGCCAGCAACCCTGCCGACCGTGACATCAGCGGCACCTGGATCAATCAGGTCGCCATCGATGCCGCTGCCAAGGGCGGCCCCCTGCGCGAAGCGCTTCAGGCCTACGGCCCGAACCTGGAATGGGACGTCAACACCAAGGCCAGCCAGGCCCGCTACACCAATGGTTTCGAGAATGTTGAAGGACGGCTGCTGGGCGAACAGTCCGGCGCCTGGAAAGTCGACTTCTATGGCAGCTCCGCCAGCGAACTGAAACGCGACGGCCGCCAGTTGCAACAGGTCGCCAGCGAAAACGAGCCGGAACAGCTTTTCGACCGCGCACAGATTCCAGTGCCGGACGGCGCACCGATCGGCGCCAGCTTCGAGCGTGCGCTGTACGCGGCCTATCTGGGCGGCAACTGGACAATCGTCAACGGCCAGGGCGAAGGCAGCGCCGTGCAGTTTCAGGCCGACGGCCAAGTGTCCGGCCTGCCGGGTGCCGACCGCTATGCCCTGTGCCTGGCGGGTGATTGCGCATCGATGAGCGGCGGCAATGACAGCATGTGGCTGCAACAGAACGGCCAGGGCAACAACTGGATTTTCGTGCGCAAGGGCAAAGAGCTGGAAATCCTGCAGGCCGTCAACACGGCACTGGCGGACGAACAGCCGCAGTTCACCCCCGGCGAACGCAAATGGCTGCTCGAAAAGCAATAAAGCCGTAGAAATCCCTGTGGGAGCAGTCTTGCTCCCACAGTCGTTTTCAGCCTTTAAACGTCAGCAGCGCCCTTCAAGAATCGCCGCATAACCTTCGCGAAAACTCGCATACCTCGGCGTCCAGCCCAGCGCTTTCGCCCGCCCGTTGCTGCAACGCTTGCTGCCGGTGCGACGCACACTGGCGTCCTCCGCCCATTCGGTGACACCCAGATACTCGCGCAACCACGCCACCACGTCGGCCAGCGGTGCCGGCGCGTCGTCCACGCCGATATAGACGTCATCCAGCGCGACGCCACGTCGATCGGTTTCCAGTAGAAACGCCATCAACCCCGCCGCGTCATCGACGTGAATGCGATTGCCATAGAGCGGCGGATCGATCGCCACCCGATACCCGCGACGCACCTGGGTCAGCAACCATTCGCGGCCAGGGCCATAGATGCCGGTCAGGCGCACGATGCTCGCCGGGATGCCGCTGGTCAGCGCCACCTGCTCGGCTTCGAGCATCAAGCGGCCCGAGTAACCGGCCGCGACCGTCTCGGAGGACTCATCCACCCACTCGCCATTCTGCTGACCGTAAACGCTGCTGCTGGAGACAAACAGAATCCGTTTCGGCTGCTGCCCATGCTGCTTCAGCCAGCCCAGCACATGCTGCAAACCCTCGACGTAAGCGGCGCGGTAGCCCGCCTCGTCATGTTCGGTGGCGGCGGCGCTGTACACCAGATAATCCAGCGAACCCGACGGCCAGTCAGCCGGGCACTCGGCGTTGAACAGATCACCCGCCACACCGATCACCCCGGCCGGCAAACGCGAAATCGAGCGACGCAAACCATAAACCTGCCAGTTCCCGGCCAGCAATTGCGTAGCCAGACGACTGCCGACATCACCGCAGCCGGCGATCAAAACAGAAGGCGCGGACATCAAAAATCTCCCATCGGAAAGCCACAGACTAGCCTCGGCAAGGGACGAGCGGCTAGCAATGCAGGAAAAAAAGCTACTCTATTACTTTTGTTAACAAGAATTACTTGCAATAATGCACGCCACTTTTGTTCTCGGCCTCACGAGGCCTGGAAGAGCATCACCGTTTTTCTATCTCAGGTCCGGCCAGCATGACACGTAATCAAACCTCCGCTTCGCCAACCAAACGAGCCAGCGCCTGGAGCGCCGTGGTCGCCCTGCTGCTCAGCCTGACGCTGGCGCCGGTCGCCGCGTTCGCTGACGCACAAGCGCCAGCCACCCCGGCCGCGACCGAACATGCCGCCCCGGCTACCACGCCAGTCGCCACCGATCCGGTTCAGGCTGTCGATGCCTCGGCAGTCGACGCCGCACCGGAAGTCCTCGAAGCCGACAACACCCTGGGTATGGCCCACGACCTGTCGCCATGGGGCATGTACCAGAACGCCGACATCATCGTGAAAATCGTGATGATCGGTCTGGCCATCGCTTCGATCATCACCTGGACCATCTGGATCGCCAAAGGCTTCGAGCTGATGGGCGCCAAGCGTCGTCTGCGCGGTGAAATCGCCAACCTGAAGAAAGCCGTCACCCTTAAAGAAGCGAGCGCCACCGCCGGCAAGGAAGGCACCCTCGCCAACCTGTTGGTGCATGATGCCCTCGAAGAAATGCGCCTGTCGGCCAACGCCCGCGAGAAAGAAGGCATCAAGGAGCGCGTCAGCTTCCGCCTCGAGCGCCTGGTGGCCGCCTGTGGCCGCAACATGAGCAGCGGCACCGGCGTACTCGCCACCATCGGTTCCACCGCACCGTTCGTCGGCCTGTTCGGCACCGTGTGGGGCATCATGAACAGCTTCATCGGCATCGCCAAAACCCAGACCACCAACCTGGCCGTTGTCGCACCGGGCATCGCCGAGGCGTTGCTGGCCACCGCGCTGGGTCTGGTCGCGGCGATTCCTGCGGTAGTGATCTACAACGTGTTCGCCCGCTCCATCGCCGGTTACAAGGCGCAGGTGTCCGATGCTTCGGCACAGGTCCTGCTGCTGGTCAGCCGCGACCTCGACCACCAGCCTGAGCGCAGCTCGCAGCCGCACATGGTCAAAGTGGGGTAATCGGCCATGGGCCTGCATTTGAAAGAAGGCGCAGACGACGATCTGGCCGAGAACCACGAAATCAACGTCACACCGTTCATCGACGTGATGCTGGTGCTGTTGATCATCTTCATGGTGGCCGCTCCGTTGGCCACCGTGGACATCAAAGTCGACCTGCCTGCCTCGACCGCCAAACCGGCGCCACGGCCGGAGAAACCGGTGTTCCTCAGCGTGAAGGCTGACCAGCGCCTGTTCCTCGGTGAAGACGAAGTGAAGCCCGAAGCCCTCGGCGCGACCCTCGACGCCCGGACCAAAGGCAAGAAAGACACGACCATTTTCTTCCAGGCTGACAAAGGCGTGGATTACGGCGACCTGATGAGCGTGATGGACAACCTGCGCTCGGCCGGTTACCTGAAAGTCGGTCTGGTCGGACTCGAGACGGCAGCCAAGAAATGATCACGACGCGCCATAAGCTGACGCGTTACAGCGGTAGCCTGGTCGTGGTGCTGGGCGTTCACGCGCTGGCCATCGCGCTGGCGCTGAACTGGACCGCCCGCCCGCCCATCGAGCTGCCTCCCCAGGCCATGATGGTCGAGCTGGCGCCGGTTCCGGCCCCGCCACCGCCTGCTCCGCCGAAAGTCGTCACACCGCCGCAGCCACCGGCTCCGGTCGAAGAGTTGCCGCTGCCGAAACTGGCTGAGGCGCCGAAGGCCGAGATCGCCGTACCTCAGCCCAAACCCAAGCCGAAGCCGAAACCTCAGCCGCCCAAACCGGTGGAGAAGAAGCCGGAACCGGTGAAGGAAAAACCGTCCGAGGAAAAACCGGCGGAAACCCAGCCGACCCAGGCGCCGACGGAGAAATCCGCTCAACCTGCGCCAGGCCCGTCGCCTGCGCAAATGGCGGCCAAGGCCAGTTGGCAGGGCACCTTGCTTGCGCACCTGGGCAAGTACAAGAAGTACCCGGCCAGCGCTCAGGCGCGGGGCAAGGAAGGCTTGAACCGGCTGCGCTTCGTGGTCGATGCCGAAGGCAACGTGCTGTCGTTCGAACTGGTGGGCCGCTCCGGCAACGCCGATCTGGACCGGGCCACCCTGGAAATGATCCGCCGCGCCCAACCGCTGCCCAAGCCACCGGCCGACATGTTGACCAATGGCTCGATCGAAATTGTTGCGCCGTTTGTGTACTCGCTGGAAAAACGCCGCTGATCTTCCGCAGGCTGATGCACCAACCAATAGCTCCAGCCAAAAAAGGCACCGAAAGGTGCCTTTTGCTTATCTATCCCTGGCAAACCGGCATTGCCCGGTGTCGCACGCCTCACTCAGTCTGATAACGTGCGTCTATCGATTGCAGCCGGTATGCTTGGCCCGCATCTTCATGGACGCTTGCTATGACTCTCACAGAATTACGCTACATCGTTACCCTCGCCCAAGAGCAGCATTTCGGCCACGCGGCCGAGCGTTGCCACGTCAGCCAGCCGACCCTTTCGGTGGGCGTGAAAAAGCTTGAAGACGAACTCGGTGTGCTGATTTTCGAGCGCAGCAAAAGCGCCGTGCGCCTGACCCCGGTCGGCGAGAGCATCGTTGCCCAGGCGCAGAAGGTACTGGAACAGGCCCAGGGCATCCGCGAACTGGCCCAGGCTGGCAAGAACCAGTTGACCGCTCCGCTGAAAGTCGGCGCGATCTACACCGTCGGCCCGTACCTCTTTCCGCACCTGATCCCACAACTGCACCGGGTCGCCCCGCAGATGCCGTTGTACATCGAAGAAAACTTCACCCACGTGCTGCGCGACAAACTGCGCAACGGCGAGCTGGACGCGATCATCATCGCCCTGCCGTTCAACGAAGCCGACGTGCTGACCCTGCAACTCTACGACGAGCCGTTCTACGTCCTGATGCCGGCCCAGCACCCGTGGACACAAAAGGAATCCATCGACGCCGGCCTGCTCAACGACAAGAGCCTGCTGCTGCTCGGCGAAGGCCACTGCTTCCGTGATCAGGTACTCGAAGCCTGCCCGACCCTGACCAAGGGCAACGACGGCGCCAAGCACACCACGGTCGAGTCCAGCTCGCTGGAAACCATTCGCCACATGGTCGCTTCGGGCCTGGGCATTTCGATCCTGCCGCTGTCGGCGGTGGACAGCCATCACTACGCACCGGGCGTGATCGAAGTGCGGCCACTGTCGGCGCCCGTGCCGTTCCGCACCGTCGCCATTGCCTGGCGTGCGAGCTTCCCACGACCGAAAGCCATCGAGATCCTCGCCGACTCCATTCGCCTGTGCTCGGTCGCCAAGCCGGCGGCACCGGTCACGGCGGGTTAAGCGAGCGTCATGAGCGAGTTGTCGCAAGTGTCGGTGACGGCACTCAAGGGTGTCGGCGAAGCCATGGCCGAGAAACTCGCCAAGGTCGGCCTGGAGAACTTGCAGGACGTGCTGTTCCACCTGCCGCTGCGCTACCAGGATCGCACCCGTGTGGTGCCGATCGGCGCGTTGCGGCCGGGACAGGACGCCGTGGTCGAAGGCACCGTCAGCGGTGCCGACGTGGTCATGGGCCGGCGGCGCAGCCTGGTGGTGCGCTTGCAGGACGGCACCGGCGGCCTCAGCCTGCGTTTCTACCACTTCAGCAATGCGCAGAAGGAAGGCCTCAAGCGCGGCACGCGGATTCGCTGCTACGGCGAAGCCCGGCCCGGCGCCTCGGGACTTGAGATCTACCACCCGGAATACCGCGCGATCAACGGCGACGAACCGCCGCCGGTGGATGAAACGCTGACCCCGGTCTACCCGCTGACCGAAGGCCTGACCCAGCAGCGTCTGCGCCAGTTGTGCCTGCAGACCCTGACCCTGCTCAAGCCCGCCACCCTGCCCGACTGGCTGCCGACCGAACTGGCCCGCGACTATCAACTGGCGCCGCTGGCCGACGCGATCCGTTACCTGCACAACCCGCCCGCCGACGCCGACGTCGATGAACTGGCCCTCGGTCATCACTGGGCGCAACATCGTCTGGCCTTCGAAGAGTTGCTGACTCACCAACTCTCCCAGCAGCGCCTGCGCGAAAGCATGCGTTCCCTGCGCGCGCCAGCGATGCCCAAAGCCACGAAGCTGCCGGCCAAATACCTGGCCAACCTCGGCTTCAATCCGACTGGCGCCCAACAGCGCGTCGGCAACGAAATCGCCTACGACCTCAGCCAGCACGAACCGATGTTGCGCCTGATCCAGGGTGATGTCGGCGCCGGCAAGACCGTGGTCGCCGCCCTCGCCGCGCTGCAAGCGCTGGAGGCGGGTTATCAGGTCGCGCTGATGGCGCCGACCGAGATTCTTGCCGAGCAGCACTTCATCACCTTCAAGCGCTGGCTCGAACCGCTGGGCATCGAGGTGGCGTGGCTGGCCGGCAAGCTCAAGGGCAAGAACCGCGTGGCCGCGCTGGAGCAGATCGCCAGCGGCACGCCGATGGTGGTCGGCACCCACGCGCTGTTCCAGGACGAAGTGCAGTTCAAGAACCTCGCGCTAGTGATCATCGACGAACAGCACCGCTTCGGCGTGCAACAGCGTCTGGCGCTGCGGCAGAAAGGCGTTGGCGGGCGCATGTGTCCGCATCAACTGATCATGACCGCCACGCCGATTCCGCGAACCCTGGCGATGAGCGCCTACGCCGACCTCGACACCTCGATCCTCGACGAACTGCCGCCGGGCCGCACGCCAGTCAACACCGTACTCGTCACCGACACCCGCCGCGTCGAAGTCATCGAACGGGTGCGCAGCGCCTGCGCCGAAGGACGTCAGGCCTATTGGGTGTGTACGCTGATCGAAGAGTCCGAAGAGCTGACCTGCCAGGCCGCCGAAACCACTTTCGAAGACCTCACCGCCGCCCTCGGCGAGTTGAAGGTCGGGCTGATCCACGGCCGCATGAAGCCCGCCGAAAAAGCCGCCGTCATGGCGGAATTCAAGGCCGGCAACCTGCAACTGCTGGTTGCGACCACGGTGATCGAAGTCGGCGTCGACGTGCCCAACGCCAGCCTGATGATTATCGAAAACCCCGAACGCCTGGGCCTCGCGCAACTGCACCAGTTGCGCGGCCGGGTCGGCCGGGGCAGCGCGGTCAGCCATTGCGTGCTGCTCTATCACCCGCCGCTGTCACAGATCGGTCGTCAGCGCCTGGGCATCATGCGTGAAACCAACGATGGTTTCGTCATCGCCGAAAAAGACCTCGAACTGCGCGGCCCCGGCGAAATGCTCGGCACCCGCCAGACCGGCCTGCTGCAATTCAAGGTCGCCGACCTGATGCGCGACGCCGATCTGCTGCCCGCCGTGCGCGATGCCGCCCAAGCGTTGCTGGAACGCTGGCCGACCCACGTCAGCCCGTTGCTCGACCGCTGGCTGCGCCACGGGCAGCAATACGGCCAAGTGTGAGCACCGTCGCAGTTTCTGACAGCTCGTTCCGAGCAAGCTGGTTATACTCCGGTAATTGTTTCAAAAACGGATACAGACCATGACCGAAGCTGCTCTCGCCCCCGACACTCCGCACGCTCCGTCAGTCATTCGGCTGCTGCTCGACAAACTCGGCATTGCCTTCGAAGAAGTGCTCGACCACCACGGCCTCAATGCCTCGCGCAAGGTGCAGGCCGTGTTGCTGGACGACGCGGTCGGAGCGCTGATGGTGTTATTCCCGCAGAGCCAGTTGCTGGACCTCAACCGCCTCGCCGAACTGACGGGCCGCCGCCTCACCGCCGTGTCCACCGAGCGCCTGGAAAAGATGCTCGGCAAACATAGCCTGAGCCTGCTCCCAGGCCTGCCGGCGCTGACCAGCTCGCCGTGCCTCTACGAAGAAGGCCTGCTGCGCGAGCCGAAGTTGCTGATCAACTCCGGCGAGCCGGGCGTGCTGCTGGAAATCACCAGCGAAGCATTCAAGACCATGCTGACCAAGGCCAGCGCCGCCAACTTCGGCGAAGCCCTGAGCAGCATCCGGCCGAACCTCGACCGCCCGGACGATGACCGCGAGGAAATCACCCAGGCCGTGCAGGCGTTCACCGCACGACGCATCCAGCAACGCCTGGAAGCGACCATCGAGATTCCGCCGCTGGCCGAAACCGCACAGAAAATCATCAAGCTGCGCGTCGACCCCAACGCCACCATCGACGACATCACCGGCGTGGTCGAAACCGACCCGGCGCTGGCCGCGCAGGTTGTGAGCTGGGCGGCATCGCCGTACTACGCCTCGCCGGGCAAGATCCGCTCGGTGGAAGACGCCATCGTCCGCGTCCTCGGTTTCGATCTGGTGATCAACCTCGCGCTGGGCCTGGCCCTGGGCAAGACCCTGAGCCTGCCCAAGGACCACCCGCAACACACCACGCCGTATTGGCAGCAGTCGATCTACACCGCCGCCGTCATCGAAGGCCTGACCCGCGCCATGCCGCGCGCCCAGCGCCCGGAAGCCGGCCTGACCTACCTCGCCGGTCTGCTGCACAACTTCGGCTACCTGCTGCTGGCCCACGTGTTCCCGCCGCACTTCTCACTGATCTGCCGCCACCTGGAGGTCAATCCGCACCTGTGCCACAGCTATGTCGAGCAACACCTGCTGGGCATCAGCCGCGAACAGATCGGCTCCTGGTTGATGCGCTACTGGGACATGCCGGACGAACTGGCCACCGCCCTGCGCTTCCAGCATGACCCGAGCTACGACGGCGCCTACGCCGAGTACCCGAACCTCGTGTGCCTGGCCGTGCGCCTGCTGCGCAGTCGCGGCATTGGCTCGGGGCCGGATGAGGACATTCCGGATGCGTTGCTGGAGCGTGTGGGTCTGACTCGCGACAAGGCCAACGACGTGGTCAGCAAGGTGCTGGAAGCGGAAGTGCTGCTGCGCGAACTGGCTTCGCAGTTCAGCCAGGCCTGATACGCAACAGGCCCGCTCCCCAGGGTTTACGCAATCCCTGTGGGAGCGAGCCTGCTCGCGAAAAACCGTGACCCTGGCTTATCCAATGTTCATCGCAACAGATAACACAGAACAAATCCGCCAGTTACGCTGGGATATGGGTCTTGATCCTGCCAAAAAGAACCGCACATAAAGAGTCGTTCATCGCGCATCGCCATGCCAGCAGGTTCTTCAATGAACTCGCTCTCATTGAACACGCTGTAGCCTTTTCCGCCGAAAATCGGGTCCAGAGTGGCGTCCGGTAGAAAACGCGCGACCACCGTAGACAATTCGTCATCAATGACGCCGGCTCCGACGCTTCCACCCACAACGATCGCGCCGTCTTCTTGTGATACGCAGTAGCGCCAGTTGAGCCCTTGAGAAAGAAACCCTGAATACAGCGGCTTGCCTTTATTGAAAGGGAGGCTGTTAGAGCCGCTCTTGTTCAAAACCATGATCAACCCTTTCTGGCGCTCTTCCAGCGCCTCCCTGGACCTGCCGACTGCGACGATCCGGCCATCACTTTCCCTTAGCGATACCGAGTGCAAACGCATCGAAAAGCCACTGGTGAGCGTTACAGGGCGTCCTTCATTGAATTCATTGTCGCCCTTGCCGGCATAGGTAAGGCGCGTCACAAACACGCCGGATATGCCTCTCTCCTGATTGAAAAAATCGCCGCAAACCACAATGCATCCATCCGGCTGAAGGGCTACCCCCATGCCCGTACTCCAGTCATACATGACCCCCTCAAGCTCGACGAATGCAGAACCTTTTTCGTTCAAACTCGTGTCGCGGGAACCATTCGCATTACGTCGCAAGACGATGGCCTGGATCTTTCCGGATCGGTTGTAAGCATTGGAGACGATGACAATCTTGCCGTCAGCCTGCGCAATCACCGGAACTGCGCCGCCCTGGGAAAGCTGCCCGGCGCTGTTCGAGGTTTGAGCATCAATCCGACTGGAAGCGGTTACGGGTATGGCGTCATAACCGGAGTTACCGAAATTGCCGTAAGGAATGTTGAGAATCCCGTTGCCGTTCAACGTTAAATCCAGCTCACCGTCCTGGAGATGGCGAATCAATAGCAACGCGGTGTACTGCTCAAAGGTGCCCTGTGCGAAAACCAGCCACCCACCGTTCTCAGTGTGGGTGATGCTGAAAATCATCAGGTCAATGAGGCCTTTGATCCGTACCTCGACAATGCCCTGATTGTTTTCTCCAAACTGCGTATCCGCAGAACCATCCGCGTTCAATCGCGCCAGCACATACTTCTCGGGAGTTTCCCAGGATCGGGAAAGGATGATCGCCTTGCCCTCCGGCAACGCCAGGACCCCGTCCGCCGAAAGTTCGGAGCGTCCAGAAAAGGGCAGTCCGAGAAACTTTCCCTTGTTGAATGCTGGATCGAATGTACCAGGCTGCTTGATGCCGAGTGCTTGATTCATCGTCGTGCTCTCCATGAGTGTCAGAAGTCCTCCACTGCAGGACACCACGCTGATGGAACACCAATAACCCGGAGCTGGCACCTGTCAGATCTGACAGGTGTGTATCCATCCAGAGTGGAAAACCGGCTGTCGAGGGAGTTTCGCACGCATGAAAAAGGGGACCTTGGGTCCCCTTCCATCATTCGAATACTGGCCTTGTTCGAACTTGATTCAGGCCTTGGGCTTGGCCTTCTTCGGCTTCAAATACTTGGTCAGCCCCTGAAACCACATCACCAGCGCCGGGTTGCCCTTGATCTGGATCGTCTTGTCCTGAATCCCCTGCATGAACGCCAGTTGCTTGTTCTTCGCCTGCATCGTGGCAAAACCAAACGCTGCATCCTTGAAGGCAATGGCAAACGCCGGCTCGGGATACACGCCAGACTGGCTGGTAATCCGCTGATCCTTCACCCGGAAATGCCGCGCCACCTTGCCGTCCAGGGTCTGTAGCTGAAACACCAGCTCCTTGTCACCCAACTGCTGCTGGAACGCCGGATTGGTCCGACTGGCCTTGCCCATCAACAGACCCAGCATCCACAGAAGAAAACGAAATTTCATGCGCACAGCCTCAAAAGGAAAATGAACGGCTGGGGGAGTGTAAGGGATTCGGACGGATTCGCCACTATCTTGGGTTGATAGAAGACGATGCAGGTCTTTTCTCGCATGATGACCACCAAGTCACGCTTCCCAACCCTTGAGCCTGATCGTTCCCACGCTCGGCGTGGGAATGCATCCCGTGACGCTCCGCGTCACACCATCCCCCCGTCCTACACCTGAAGAAACACATTCCTGTAGGAGCTGCCGAAGGCTGCGATCTTTTGATCCTCTACCTCGCAAACCCTTGGGAAATGTCCTTCAAACTGCGGTGCTGTCCATGAACTAGGCGTGCTTGGGGTTCATCGATAACCTCTTTCCGTCACCGCAAAATCGGTGATACGGACGTGCAAGTCCGCATCGGCACACTATCGGTTATAGCTATTCACCAAGCGTTTTCTTATGCTCGCGAATCGTTATGGCGGCTGTGTGTGGGAGATCTTCGGATCTGCCGGTTTGCCGATTGCCGGTCTTGCACACCTATACACAGCTGCCACCTCATTCGAAGTGCGAGCGAATGGGTGTTAGCTCCTCAATCGGTGTATTCCAATGATCAAACCAACACCCAACCCTCCTGAAGTCCCAGAAACCTCCCCCTACGAATCCCCCGACTCGAAGAAATTCCACGACGCGGCCGAACGCGCCCTCGACCACCATTTCAAGCCCTACAACCAACCATCCCGCCCAAAACACAAAGGCGCCCTCTTCACCCTCTCCGCCGACCACGACGCCGAAGCCCTGATGTCCAACGCCTCCCAGGACCTGCTTTCCATCAGCGCCATCGCCGCCGACCTGGCCGACGACCTCGACGGCACCCGCCGCTCCGTCGCCCTGGCACTGAGCCGAATGGCCGACGGCGCGCGGTTGATGGTTGAAGGTGCGCTGGATTATCAGGAAGAGCGGGAGATGCGGCATATGCCGGGTTGATCGACGATAAAAAGAAGGGGACGTTGAGTCCCCTTTCCTGTTCCTCAGCAACAATTAGCGAAAGTCCTCTGCGTTTTTCGGGCGAGACTCCAACCCTTGGAGCGCCGCCCGGTTTATGGAGGAATAACTCCCTGCGCCGCATCGTTGCCGAAAAACAACTTTGTCGTCCTTGAGCACCGTCAGAAAACTCACGAAGGCCTGGTTAACGAGGTAGGTATAAGCACCACTTTTGAACTTGATGATGTTCAGGTTCACGCTGCCTTCCGACGCATCCACAACGAAGAATTTGCCCTTGGGCGGCAAAGCATTCTTCGGGTAGACCAGCTCGATGTTCCCCGGCACACCGTAACGGTACTGAACAGAACCGGCCGTGGGCTTGTTGTTTCCCTGCGCACAAACAGAAACCGTCTTGCCGCCCTGCAGCGGGCAACTGAAGTAAATGTCCTCGTCATCCGAGCACAACGTTCCTTCCTGCCCCCACCTCAATGGCGCCGCCTCATTCGAAACGCGCTCCGGCGTTTTCGCGATATCAGCACAGTTGGACAGGCAAACCAGCTTCGAAAGATCCGGAACATCGCTTTCAGTAAACAGGTACGTCGCTGAACCATCGCGGTTGCGGGAGTGATAAACGGGAACACTGACGGTCAGCCCTTTGGCCGACACCGGCACCTTGGCATCCCCGCCCGAGACGACCCAGCCTTCGGCGTCCCCGCACAACTCCTCCAAAGCGACCTCACTGAACGAGTCTTTCGTTGGCACGGCGAACGGCTTGGCATCACCTCGACAGTCGTAGCCATGCCAATACGCCCTCGTTTCGGCTATGTGAATAGAAAAAACATATGCGCCGTCGAGCACCACCCTGCCGTTGTCATAGGTAAAAACCAGCCAACGACGCGACTTCGACTGTGAGTAGTTTTCGTTCTCCAGGATGTACCGGTCTCCATCTCGATACAGCCAGAAACTACTCATCACTCCTGCCGGCTCCGCCATCTCGGAGAGACGCTGCCCGGAGTGGGCGTCCACCAGAAAGTTGTCGTTCAGCGCCAGCGCGCAGTCGCTGTCAGCGTCCCTGCACGATTTGAGAGACGGGAACATCGGCCCCGCCACCGCAGAGAAGGAACACAGGAATAACGCGATCAAACCTAATCTTTTCACCTTGCCACCTGTTTCAAAGTGAGTAATCCATCACTTCTTCCAGCCGCCAGCATTGCCCACGAACAAATCGATACTCAACGCGATAAAACGCACAAACATGTTCAATTTTTCATTCCCTGAATGACGGATCGCTCAACTACGCGTTGAGGTATTTTCCGCGCCTTGCCCTCGGCGCTCATCGCATCGCGGTACTGGCCGTAATAGCGCTGCGCTTCGTCTTTGCGATCAAGGCGCCAGAGTGAATCGGCGATGTTCAACATCAACACTGTGCGTTTACCAACGGCCTCAACGCCTCGATAAAACTTCAGTGCCAGCTCATCTTTGCCGCCCTCTGCCAGGTAAAAGCCCCAGTCGTTATAGGCCTGAACATTTTGCGCCGGGGGATGACACGCCATGTAGGACTCTGGACTTAAAAAGACCAGGCCCCATTCGATGGACTCTGCGCGGGACTGCGCCGGCTCGTTACTTGAGACATGTTTCAGCAACTCCTTTGGGGACCTAGTTTCCAGTGCGGGAGTGAGCACATCGCCGCCTTCGGCAACCCATTGATTGCCCTTCCACTGGCCGACACAAAAAGTGGCCCAACGATCAGCCAGCACACAACCGGTCTCCATGGAGATCACCGCGCAATGCTGTTGCAACACTAGCTTCTCTTCACCGTTTTCCTCCGACAACATGCCGAAGATCACCGGGTCGAGCAGCAAGGTTTTCTTGTCAGGGCTGAGCATATTGGAGTGCCCATCGGCGCCAATATCGGCGCCAAAGAGCGGAAAGGTTTTGCCATTGGCGGAGAACCATGCAGTCGCCGAATCCACACCGGGCATCGTCCATTCTTTCGCCCAAAACGACACCGTGTTCCCGTTGAAACCGACTATTGGCGGGTCCTCGGCAAAGGCGCTCATAGCGCTGAACAGACCGCCGATCATCAATACCCACTTAGGGCTGCGAGCGAGAAGATGCTGCTTCATGGAAAACTCCCTTTTGCCGTTAACCGGTCTGTTGTCCAGCCAGGCACTTTGCGTAGCCATCGGCAAATTTGGCATCGAATGACAGTTCCACCGGCTCTTCCAGTTCAGCCGAGGTATTGAGCAACACCCGAGTGGCCGGGGTGTATTTGATCCAGCCGATGGTGCCGGTGCCGTCCGTATCAAAGAGCAACTTGGCTCGCACCATTTCACCGTCGTCTTCATCAATCAGCAGGTTGACCTTGTCCTTCCCGACATAACGAAACGGGAAGTTGCTGCTCCTGACCATTTCGGTGAGATAGCCGTAGCAACTCCCTGCTTCGGCACTTGCCGGAATGGCGTAGAGGAGGGGCAAAAGTAGAAGTGCACTCAGCATGGGCCGAATGGAAAAGCGGTTCATCCAATCATCCTTAATCAAACGGCGGCGATCACAAATCCTTGAACGTCAGCAGCCGGAACTCGTTGTTCAAAAACTCGTAGTAACGATCCCGGTAACGGTTTTTCAACCGATTGCCTGCTCACGTCCGTTATCCATAATCGGGTTATTGTGTTCTTGCGGCATCGGTTCGTGATTGATGCCGATGAACACTGAGGTGACGGTGTAATCCTTGAAGTCCGGGTCAGCGGCAAAAGCCACGGACGTGACAATGGCCAAGAGGCCACCGAGTAGAACTGAACATCCTTTCACGCTGTAACTCCGTTCGGTCTTTGCAGACTTACTCAAAAGCCATGCTGCGCACCGCTGTTTTGATTTGTTCAAATCCTTCGGCGCTGATCGCCAACGGGGTGGCCGAGCCTGATTCCGCAGAGCCGATCAACACGCTTTCGCCACGCAGCAGGCAGAAAGCAACGCGGGTGATGTGACGTCGTGACTTGTCATGGAAACCGAAGATGAACCCCGAAGACTTCTCCCCACCTAATGCCTCAAAGGTGTATCTGTTTTTTGGCCCCGCCAGCGACGTCGGCTCCCAACCATGATCGGTCAGGGTTGCCGGGCATTTACGGTCGTTGCTCTCTCGCACAAGTTGCAACTCGATCGTGTCATCAAGCTGCGGCTTCTGAGTGGTGAGCGCGGAAAAGTTGTTGGCGCTTTCACACATGACACCGAACCAAGGTTGGCTCAGGTTTGTGGGCTTTTCGAAATTCCACTCATAACCAGACGAGGTCTGAGCCTGCGATAAACGCGGGGCGTTAGTGGTTTCAGGCAGTTGTTTGGCCGCAATGAATACCAGATCAGGCGTATTGAACTGCAGCCATTGATCTTTCGAGAGCGTCATTGAGAACCGACAAGGTGTCATGTCGACCGCAGCTTCGGTTGGGCCTTGCGCGATCCGCGACTGACCCGACGCATTGCCCACCGATGCAACATTTGCGGCGGTATGACTGGTCTGCGCGAAAGCAGCAACGCTGATCAGCAATACCCGCAGATATCGAGCTCTCACGAAACCCGGAATCGACAAGTCAGGCACAGTTCCACTCACTTGGAATTTAACGGCAAAGAATCGCGACACATCCGCGCTCCGAGTTTCAAATGCAATGGCTCGCCTTGATCGGCTCTGGAATTTGCGACTTCAATCGCGCCACACTGTCGACGCCCGACCGATAACCTTTGTCAGCCGCCATTTGATAACAGGCTAACGCCCGGGACATATCCTTCGTTCCCAACTCGCCCCCCTCAAGGGTAGATGCCAGATAAAACATCGCTTCCTTGGAGCCCATGGTAATCGCCCGAATGACCTGCTCTTCTGCCTGCTTGGGATGAAGGCAAGGACCGTTATAGTCGGTGGAGTTTCCTGAACAAAGAAACGTGGCGTAGCCCAACGCACCACTCGGTATTTTCGAAGCCGCTTTGAACAACGCTTCAACCTTGCTGGTTTCCAACTGAGACGCCATCTGCGAAAGACTCAAGCTCGCCGCTGACAGGCTCGCCTCTGGATCACCCGACTCAGCCGCACAGACATAATTTTCCAGGGACGCTTCTAACAATTCCGCAGTCAGACGGTATTGCTCAAGCGAACCCAGCCCTCCCAAAGCCTCGGCACGTTGATCACAGAAGTTCTCGGCACGGCTCATTGCCGGGTTACGTGTTGCGACAAGATCCTTCTCGCTGATCGACCAGTCTTCAACGCCTTCAAGCACCCAGCACGCCTGACGAGAGAAATTGAAGATTTTTACATTACTATTGCCCGCCCGTTTATCGACCACATCGACGTGACTGTCATCGACCTCTTCAATCTCGACTCCAGGTGTCTTGCCAGGTGTGATGGCGGCCATCAGCGGATAGGTGAAAGAAGCTCCGCTGACGCCCGAGGTCGAAGGCTCAAAGGTACTACGGTCCTTGCCTGCAACCGGCTTCAACACAAGCGATTTGACTGTCATCACAGTGAGACGGCGCTGTGATTCACCGCTGGCGGAAAACGCTGTCAGGAAAGCAGGGAATTCCTCCGAAGGACAAGCGCCGTCGGCCGGCGCCGTCGAAGTGCTCTTGTCGGATGCAAGAACAGGGACGATCTTGTCCAGATACGCCGAGCGCTCGCGACTCATTCTGGCGATGCACGAATTAACCGCGAACACATGCGCCGGCATCCCCGTCTCGATCTCGAATGCTTCCAAAGGGCAGTTCGCATCGCGCAATTTCAGCCATGCACGTTGCGACTCTTTGACCTTCGCCGCGTACTCCGCGCCCAATGCCGGATCCGCTCGATAATCAGACTCAAGCCGCGCCATCAATTGCTTATAGCTGACGTTCAGCTGCGTATCGGCAGCCTTCTTCGCCGCCTCCGAGCAGGGCACCATTTCCAGGCTTGATGTGACATGGCTGCAGTCATCCTGCGCGTACACTGCTGAAACAGGCAGCAGCACGGCCAGCAGGGTCAAAACAAAACGTTTCACTGTGTTCTTCCTTGAGTCATTCAGGCTTTGCGTTTGGCGAACCGGCTGACGCATTGCTTGGGTAGGTTCATTTCCCAATAGGTGCTGAGCAAAGCTTTACGTTTTTCGGGGCCGGGCCTATTCCGATCCCGCTACACACTGCCCATCATGAAGATCAGGAGCTAGCGCCCGATTTCCCGACAGATACCAACTCGCAAGCGACTGACTCTCGCAATAAGCGTTCTTCTCGGCATCGTAATAAAACGCGACCTTGTGCTTGGCCATCCCACCCCGGTTGGGGACGAACAACTCGACGGCGAACACGACATCGGGCAAAGCAGTTTTTCTATCCGACATCAGCATGGATGGCCCCAGAAACTTACAGGGCACGCCGTCAAAAGGCAGATCCAACCGGCCGTCTTGATACCTGTAAATCGCGCAAATGCCATTCGGATCCTCAATCACCACGGCAGCCATCGTTCCCCCGCTCCAGCTCACCACGCCATCTGCAATGGCGCGAAAACTCTCGGCAGGCATTTGGTTTTCCTTCGTGAGTGCAGCAACCATAGCGGTGGGCATTGTATGGCTTGTACTGACACCGGTTGGAGCTGCGCTTGCGGACAACGCCCACGTCAACGCCAGGAACAACAGGGGAACGACTTTCACTTTGACTCTCCGATGGCGTGGCTGAGCGATGTACATGCACGACCCTTACTGCGCCGTACATTCAGGTTCAGCGAGATGTTCACCATCAACGCGGAATTTGCATAATTCGGTAGTTTCATTCACTCCAACCAACGACATCAGCTTGAAGGTCAACTGCAATTCGGTGTCGGAAAACGTGGCCCTATCCAATGAGACATCGGTGAAGCCGTTGTTAAAATTCTTGCCTTCAATGTCGCAGAACTCCATCGAGTCGCTCGCAATCCCCTGTCCCCCAGGCTTGAGAATCTGAATATTGACGCAGGGGCTATCGAATGTTTGGTAATAACGGACCAGCTTTCCGGAAACTTGAGCGACATCGGCTTTGTATATATCGACGACCGGCTCTCGTGCGTTGCCTGCAAATGCACAATATGAAAAACACAAAGCTGAAAACAGCGAAAATCCTTTCAAGACTCACCCACTCCATAAACCTGCTGATCAAATGCTTTAGTTCACTGTTTTCTTGTCCGGAGCCATAGCCAATTGACGGGCTCGCTCTATCGTCGCGCGAATCAAGCAGGAGTTCGACCATTCCCCGAAAACCGATTTAGACGATTTCGGCTCAGGCAGACATTCCGCATCGCGAAATTTCATCCAAGCCCTTTGGGTTTCTCTCAGGCCTTTCCGTGCATTTTCATCCAACCGTTCCATGCGCTCCCGGTAAACGAGGTTGAGCAGTGCATCCGTATCCGTCACAACCAGATCAAGCGCCCCACTCGACGTAGTTGGCCACACAACGTCCGCCAACGCCTGCTTGGTTTCGTTGTTCCAATTGTAGAAACCGTTCTCTTCAATTTTCAGCCGGGCAGAGCGCCCATAATGATTGGTCGGATCGCTCGCACTGACTTCAGATTGGTAGACAATTTCCAGATAGATCGGGTCGGTTGAGCGCTGAGGATCATTCAGCAGCGTTTGACGAACGATGGACCGTTGCTTTTTGCTCTCGGTGATTTCAATCGAAAAACATGGGTCCGGGACGGGACGGTCGGTCGACTTCACCCTCGCCAGACACTCTTTACGAAGGGCCATGGACGGAGCATCTGGCCCAAATCCTATGTCTACAACCCTCACGAGCAGTCGTACTTCAGGATCTTTGGAAAAATCCGCCTGAAGCACGGTTGCAACCATAGTTCCCTCTGCTTTCACAACCGAAGACAGCAAAGAAAAAGCCAAAACAAGACTAAATCTAAAAATCATAATTCCTTGATATCCGCAGAATTCCAACAGCGCACTTGAACCTGTTTTAATCTAAACATACGGAACAGATCTATTTGAAAACCGCACCAAAGTCAAAGCCACTGAGCGCAACATCACAAATAAGTCTGTCACCCTTTTCTCAACTAAATCTGTCACCTTTTCTGGACCCCTTTGACTTTGATCAACTTAATTTTCCCATTCACAACCTCCATCTCCCGAAACTCCAGCTGTCGAGTCAAAGCCAAAAGAATACTCCTTACCATTATTTTTTTTGTACGTCATCGATACTATATTTCCGCCTTGACTGATCATTTCATACTCACCTGTTATTTTCCCTTCTAACACCTCCGACCAAGTTCGCGTCAGCTGTACGGGCGCTTGAGAATCCAACTCTTCGCGTTCCACATTTTTCAAAACCAAGGATATTGGCTGCTTTGAATTAATATATTTAACAAAACCACCAAACCAATGAGCAGAGACATCAGAATAAGTTCTCAACTCAAACTTGATCTTGCCACCACCTGAAGACTCAAAACAAAGCGACTCCGACGCAACTTCGCAATACGCAGAAAACGGAACCATTCCCATAATAAGCACTAGTAATTTTTTCACATCAACTCCTTATGGCTTCTGGTGAAGCAGCGAAACATTGATAGTATGCGTAACGAGATAGAATTTCTTTTTCACAATAGGTGGTTTAGGCGGCGTTTGGGGAATCATGACAGGATGACCATTCTCGTCCAGGACAGGCTCCTTCTGACTACTTCTACGCCACTCAAATGTCAGACTTTGCGTATCACTTACTCTTGGATAATCCAAAAGTATGTGCTTCAGATAAATTACAGACTGCAAACGAGCATCTAAACCGTTCAAGTTCTGAATTGACACATTACCATTTACATCGCGACTAGCCGCAATGGCATCGCTTTGCTGGATACCAGCATCTAAGTGGCTAAGCATATTTTTCTTTTGCACTATGTAAAAACATGCACTATCCGCACAGTTTTTATAGTTATGATCACCTGAAACATTTCGCGCTATTAACACATCAGGATCCCAACCGAGCTCATGAAACTTCTGAGGCGTGCTTGGAGTACTAAGCCTTCTAAAATTCCCATAAAGCTTATAATTTGCCAACCATGTAAGTTGAATCAATCCCCTACCATAATACGGATTATACGATTGATTTTCTCCACCAACCTCTTTCACCAACCGCAAATTCGCTGTTTCTGGAATTACGTGAGCTAAAAAATGTAATACGCGCAGTTTGCTCGGAGCAAGTCCATATCGTCTGGTCGCCAGATTAAAAGAGTCGGACCACTCTTTGATAATCTTATATGCGGCAGCCCAACTCAGATTCACCACATCGAAGTTCGAATTATGCAAGTGAAATAATCGGCGCGGCATACATTGAGTCATTTCCTCTGCTTTCATCCAACCGCATTTTCTGAATGCCGAAATAAACTCTTTAGGTGGAAAATGCCAATGCTTAGTTTCCACACCTTCGATTTTTGCCTCTTCCCAAAAACCTAGTGCTTGTTGATGCCTTTTCAACTTATCATATACATCCTGTGGCATCGGACCATTTTCCGCGACCTTAAGTAACCAATCATAGCGGGCGTCAAAGTCATTTTTGCACCATTCACTTGGAAACTTGCATACAAGTCGCTTAATCCGAGTCTGGATTTCAGGCGACTCCAATCTGGCCTGACTTAAATTACGCTCCGCTACATACCGCTCCGACAGCTGTAACTTTTGCTCCTGTGAAAGAGAATCGTATGCGGCAGATGTTGCAATACCCACTGCATCAGTATTGTCCGAGACAACCTTATTAATATCTAAAGATAATATCTGTCGAACAAATGGTGACTGACAATGACTGTCAGAATCTCTGTCATCATCAACCAAATTCCATCCTTGCCAATGAGGAAAGTCTGCATCACTGAATTTTGTGATCGACGGGTGGTTAAGGTTAACCCAACCAATTTTCGCTTCTTCTCCCACCTTCGCGGGAATCTTTATTTGGCGCCAATGAGCAGCATCAACAGGCTGAAGACGGTCCTCACCTAGGACGCGACCGAACCGCAGCAGTTCGAAACCGGCACTAGGAGACTGTGGATATGTATCACTCGCAGTTTTGTATAATCGGTACTCATAATCTGCGGGTTCAGTGTAGAGTCCTAGTTCGAATCCTGAATGAGTGAGAGTTCTAGTCTTACATTGACCGCGAACATAGCTCATTTGAACAAACATACCATTCTGCAATTCAGATGCTAATGCCCATTCATACCCATTAACCAGGTTTGACTCACCGCCTGATACCTCTCCCTCTCCAGCCTCTTCGATTTTAGCCGGGCCCGCCGGCATAGCGGGACAACGATAAATGACTTGAAAATTATTTTGTATAGCTAATAAATTTTGCGGGGGCTTTTCGTATACTAGAACTTCAGTCGGAATAAAAAAGTACGTATCCCCCCAAAAGCTATCCTTTCGCCCCTCAGCAGTTTGAAACTTCAGTTCTCTTTCTTTGCGACCGACGATATTCTCTATTTGACTATCATCTGCCACAATTTCGAAATGGATTCTATTTTTTTCGCCGTATACATCTCCCGCCTCTCCAATAGAGTCCATACGATAGATAGGATCACCCACAACAGAACTTATCAGATTTATTTTAGATAGGTGCATGTATATCGAATAGAAAACTATTTTCGCTTTGGCACCTTCTCCGATTTCAGTTTCGTGACGAATAACAACGCAACCATCGTCTGTCCACTTATTGCGATATCGCAATGGATGGTCCTGATCGGCACTGCTCTCGATAGTTGGCTTCCTGCAATAAGCTAACTTTCCATCAGAAACCGCACGTACAGGCAGTGCTTTCCCCCCTTCTTGGGGTGCCGTTAAATGAATGCCGCCATGCCAATTGAGATCAAAGCTCAACGGATAACCACCATCACCGGGAATACCGCCAACCATGGCTCGTGCCAGATAAGCATCGTCGGTTTCTCCCGCTACCGGAGCAGGAAGAAATGGAGGGCTAATGATCATTCAAAAAATTCCTTGTTCATATTGACGCTAGTCCGTCCGCTCAAAGCGAGAAAGGGTAATCAACTGTCGGCTTAACCTTCTCAGGCGGCGCATTCAACAACGCCTGATCCATCAAACTCCCCGCCTTATCCTTATCCGCCGCCCCCGGCAGCACCGGCGGCTTGATCCCAATCCCGGTGCCCGAACCAGCCGAACCGCCAGCATTAATCTTCACCACCGGTCCAACCACCGTCACGCCACCGCCATCAAGCTTGATAAAGCTCCCGCCCCCCAACACGGTCAGTTCCGTGCCGGCCTCGATCACGATTTTGTCTCCGGCCTTGAGGTGGATCTCTTTCCCGACGCTGGTCAGCTGCGCCGTGCCGAGTTTCACGTGCTGGTTCTGCCCAACCGTGAGGTGGTCGTCCGAGCGTGCTTCGACCTTGCGATCGGAGATGGTGGTGCGGTGTTCTTCGGCCTTGAGCTCGGTGTAGGTGTTCTTCACCACGGTGTCGTGGCGTTCATTGCCGACGCGGATCTTCTGGTCGTGCTCGATGTTTTCATCCCAGTCGCGCTGGGCGTGGATGAAGATTTGTTCGGCGCCTTTTTTGTCTTCGATGCGCAGTTCGTTGTAGCCACCGCCGCCAGGGGAGCTGAGGGTTTTGAAGACGCTGCGGGTTTTGTTCGCCGGCAAGGCGTAGGGCACCGGGTTTTCCTTGTGGTACAGGCAGCCGGTGACGAGGGGTTGGTCGGGGTCGCCTTCGAGGAAGGTGACGAGGACTTCCATGCCGATGCGCGGGATGGAGATGGCGCCGTAGCGGTCGCCGGCCCAGGCGCTGGAGACGCGCAGCCAGCAGCTGGTTTTGTCGTCGGCCAGGCCTTCGCGGTCCCAGTGGAATTGCACTTTGACGCGGCCGTATTGGTCGCAGTGGATTTCTTCGCCTTTGGGGCCGGTGACCATGGCGGTCTGGCTGCCGAGGACGCGGGGTTTCGGATGTTCCAGGGCCGGGCGGTAGAACACGTCCCACGGGGTGGCGAGGAAGGTGTTGCGGTAGCCCTGGTGGAAGTCGTCCTTGTTGTCGGTGGTGTCGCTGGTCACCGACTCTTCGAGGACTTGCGGCTGCTTGCCTTCGTGGAAGATTTCGGTGAGCAGCCACAGGTCGTTCCACTCGCTGCGCGGGTGGTCGGACATTTCCATGAAGTGGCCGCTGACCAGTTTGGTCTGGTCACCGCGACCTTCGGCCTGACGATAGTCGGCGCGGTGGCGTTCGAGGGCGCGCTGGCTGAGGAACTTGCCGCGCGCGCGGTCGATGAAGCGGCCGGGGTAATCGTAGTCTTCGAGATCCGGTTCAGTGCTTTCGCCGTCCGGTTTGTACGCCGCTTCCATTTGCAGGCGCGGCTTTTCGAAGTCGTAGTCGCGGCGCGTGGTGCGGCTGGTGCGGGTTTCCAGACGCAGCTTGAAGCCTTTGATCACCGGCTCTTCGGCGACCATGCCGCTGCCCTGCACGTAGGCCGTTGGCTGGCCGAGGTTGGGGAACACGGTCTGGTCGTCGCCAAACACCAGCAGGTGGGATTTTTCGCTGTGCTGGAAGTGGTAGTGGATACCCTCCTCCTCGCACAGGCGCTGGACGAAGTGCAGGTCGGTTTCGTCGTACTGCACGCAATAGTCGCGGTCCGGGCACGGCTGGCTCAGCTGGAAGCTGTAGGCGTTGGACTTGATGCCGTGCTCATCGAGGATCAGCGCGATGATTTTCGGCGCCGACATCTGCTGGTAGATGCGCTGGTTGGTGCGGTGATGCAGGTATTGCAGCTGCGGCACCAGCGAGACTTTGTAGCGGGTCAGGCGCTTGCCGGCATCGCCCTGGGCAACGCGGTAGATCTGGCCATGAATGCCGGAGCCTTGCGGATCGAGCGCAAGGAACGCCTGCTTGTGCAGGAGTTTTTCCAGATCCAGGTCGGGGTTTTCACTGACCAGTTCCAGGTCGAAACGAAACGGCTGGCTGATGCCTTCGGTGCCGGTGAACGACAGCACTTGCAGATCGCTGGTGTAGTCCTCGACCGTCAGGCTGAAGTGGGTTTCGTTAGCTGGGTTGAACATAGAGTGCTCCCTGTTCGAATGTCATCCGTTACGCCCCGAGTCGCAGACGTTGCAGCCAGGACGAAGTGGCGCCCATGGCGTCACGCAATTGTTGAGCCGTGATGTTGCGGTCTGCCGCGTTGAAACTCAGCGCCGTGCGCAGCGCCGGCCAGCAGTGTCCGGGCAGGTTGCGCGGGGCTTGCAGCTCGCGCTCCAGGTGCTCGTCGCGGGCCTGGGTCGAGGGCAGGCGGCGGAAGGGGTGTTTGCCGCCCGCCAGTTCATAGATCACGCAGGCCACGCCGTACACGTCCGCGCTGGCCGACAGCGGTTGGCCCTCAAGCAGTTCGGGGGCGGCGTAGCCCGGGGTCCAGGCGTTGAAGCGCTCGCGGCTCAGGTGCGGCAGGCCGGGCAGGATGCCCTCTTCGGCCTGGCCGAGGCCGAAGTCAAACAGGCGCACGCCGTCTTCGCTGAGCATCACGTTGCTCGGTTTCATGTCACCGTGCAGCACACCGCGACGGTGGGCGTAGGCCAGCGCGTCGAGCAGCGGCAACACGATGTCGCGCAATTCTTTCCACGGCAGCCCCAGGGGCCGCTCGCAGAGCAATTTGTCCAGGGTCAGGCCACGCATCAGTTCCATGGTGATGAAGGCCCGCTGGCAGTCGGTGTCCACTTCGAACGTGTGCGGTCGCAGCACGTTGTCGTGGCGCAGGCGTCGGGTCAGGGCGAACTCGCTGTAGAGCAAGGCACTGGCGTCCGGCGACTCGGCAAATTCTTCGCTGAGGATTTTCAGCGCGATGTAAGGATCGGGATCGCCAAACTGCTCGTGCAGCAGATCCCGTGCCCGGTAAACGGCGCCCATGCCGCCGGCCCCGAGCAGGCGCTCGAGGTGGTAGCGGCCGGCGAGGACGTCCGGCAGCGCACCGATGCTGGCCTTGGTCGGTGCCAGCAAAGGTTCTGCTTGATTGGCCTTGGCGAAGGCGAAGTAGGTCAGGTTGTTGGCCTGCTCTTCGCTCATCAGCAAGTCATCGATCGGCGATTCGATTTCACTCATTGGCGGATCACCACGGCAGTCAGGTTGTCCCGCGCGGAACCGCGCAGGGCACCATCGAACAGACGTTCCAGCGCCACATGCGGCGCACTCAGACTCAGGGCGTTACCCATGGCATCGCTGCTCAGCCCCTGGTACAGACCATCGCTGCAGAGCAGGAACACATCACCCGGATACACCTCCAGTTCCAGCACATCCAGGGTCAGTTGTTCCGCCGCACCGACCGCACGGGTCAACGCCTGTGCTGCCGGGTGCGCCGCCGCCTGCTCGACGCTCATCTGTTGCTCGTCGATCAGTTGCTGCTGCAGCGAGTGATCCTTGGACAGCTGATACAACCGCTGACCGCGCCACATATAGCAGCGGCTGTCGCCGGCCCAGATGCAGGCCGCGCGATTGCCGTCCACCAGCAGCGCCACGACGGTGCTGCCCATGATGCTGTCGTGACGCCCGGCGGTGACGGTCAACTCCTGCCCCAGGCGCCGGTTCAGCCAGTGCAGGCACTGGCGGATGGCTTTGAGGCGTTCGTCGAAATCATCCTGCTGCGGCAGTTCAGCCAGGCTGGCGACGATCAACTGGCTGGCGATGTCGCCACGCTGATGACCGCCCATGCCGTCCGCGACCACCCACAGCCCATGCTGTGGGGAGTCAAGGAAGGCATCCTCGTTGCGCGCCCGCACCTTGCCCGGGTCGGTACGCGCCGCGCTGCGCCAGGGACTGGCCACCAGCATCAGAGCTGCACCGGCATACGGAAGGTACGCAGCACGCCCATGTCGAACGGGTTCGGCGTGCGCTGGCTGGTCAGCAGGTAGTTGGCGCGCAGGCCACCCACATCGGCTTTCAGCACCAGCACGTCGCGACCGGTCAGGTACTCGGTCTGCATCAGGTCGAACAGACGGAACAGCGACCATGGGCCGGAGTTCTTCTCGATACCGATCGGGCGACCGGCCATTTTGTCCATGACCAGACTGGTACGACCGTCTTCAGCATCGGTCGGCCATTTGAACGACATCGGCAGAATCGGGCCGTGGCGGTATTCCATGACCTTGTCGCCGAACTTGAACTCGGAACGGCTGACCGCCGGATCGAGGGTGTACGGCTCCAGTTTGAACTGCACGGTCGGCTCGGCCGGGTTGATCGAGAAGAAGCTCTGGCGAATCGTCAGCGCGGCGGCCATCTGGTCGAGGTAGACCTTGGACACCGGCAGGCTGTGACCGTCGACGCTGCGCATCCGGTAGTTGCCCGGATCACCGCTCACGAACGGACGCATGTAGGTGTCGAAGAAACGGTCGGCGATGCCTTGAGCCTTGAAGAACTCGCGGAAGTCGCTGATCGCCACGTCGCTGGTGCTCGAAGCGCTGAACGGATAACGCTTGCTGATGGTCTTGCCATACACGCTGTACAGCTCGTTCTGATAACGGCCGTTCAGGTATTGATAGGCATCGTTGAGCACCAGGCGCCAGGAGTCTTCGGCCAGCACGTTGAACCACACGCTCAGCGGACGCGGCAGACGCCCGGACGCATTGCGCAGGTTGGTCAGCGCATCGCGCTGGCCGCTCATGCGGGTCTTGGCCAGTTCGAACGCGGCTTGTTCCGGCGAGCTGGAACGGGCCAGGCTGGCCAGTTGCAGTTGCAGGTCGTTGAGTGCGCTCAGCGCAGGCGTCAGGTCGGCCGCCGGGCCGTTGTTGTCGTCGAGCAGTTTATGCAGCGGTTCGAAGCGACGTTGCAGCGATTTCTTCGCGGTGTCCGGCAGGTTTTTCGCCACGGCCAGCGCAGAAGCCTTGTCCGCTACGGCCGACGCCAGTTTACCGACTTTACCCAGCTTGCCTTTTTGCCCGGCCAACGCATCAGCGGCATCGCCCGCTTCATCGACCGGATCGGCGACCACCGGGAAACGGGTGTTCTCACGCACTTCGGTCAGCAACGCCAGCACCGGCGAGTTGGCCGATGTCAGGCCTGCCAGTTGCTCGGCGCCTTCACCGGCATCGCTGATCGGTGGCAATGCCACTTGGCCAACGGCCTCGCTCCAGTAGTTGGCGTAGTCGCGGAAGTACAGTTGCTCCAGCTCGACCATCAGGCGACGCAAGTCCATGTCGCTGATGCCCGCGCCTTCGCCCAGCACCCAGTTGTCACGCAGGATGTCGGTAACCAGCGCCGAGCCCTGCACCGAGAAATATTGCTGGTAGCCCTGCTGGGTGTAGAAGCCCGGAATCACGTAGTCGGTGCCGACAAACAGCGAGCCCTGCGGGCCGAGGTGTTGGCTGAAACGGTATTCCGGCAGGTTGCGCGCCTGCTCGCGGAGCATGCGGTACACCACGTTCGCCAGGGATTCGCTGCGCAACACCTGACGCGCCTGGGCGACCAGCTGGTCGTTGAGCGGGTAGATGAATGGCTGCTTCAGCAGGCGTTCGAGGTGGGTGTTCAGACCGTTCTGCACCGCCGTGTTGCCGGTGTAGCGCAGCGACCAGTCAGTGGCGATCCAGTCCTTGAGCCACGCCGGATCGCGACGATCCTTCATGTTCAGCATCAGGTACGCGCGCAGGCTGTTGAGCAGGCGTTCGCGATCCTTCATGTTGGCGCGGATCTGGCCCTCCAACAGGGTCGCAACCCGTGGCAGCAACTGCTTCTCGAGCTCGCGCTCGTAAGCCTCCCTGACCAGCGGATTGACGTCTTCGCCCTGATACAGGCCGCCCCGTTCGTGGTACGAAACGTCGCCCTTCTTCGGGAACACCTGAGTCGCGGCGTAGCTGGTGTCGAGGGTTTTCAGCACGCCCATCGCGTCATCGCGCGGGGACAGCGCCGAACGTTGCTGAGTCCAGCTCTGCGCCAGGTTGCGCAGGTTTTCCAGACGCTCGTAGTTGGCCGAGAAACCACCGGCCCAGAGCATGCCGAACAGTGCCAGCGCCGCCAGTGCGCCAACATACAACGCGCGCTGGCCCCAATGGATGCGGCTGCGCTCGCGCTTGTCCAGACCGGCCAGATCGGCCTCGGGGAAAATCACCTGGCTGAGCAAGTGGTGGATGAACCGCGAACGCCCGCTGCGCAGGGTCGGCAGCACGCCGGCGTTCATGCCCAGGCTGGCGCCGATGCCGGCGGTGGTCGAGTCCATTTCCTGGGTCAGGTGCGGGGCGCTGGTCAGGTAGAAACCGCGCAGCTGCGTTGCCCGCTGATAGCGGTTGCCGGTGAACGCCATGTCGACGAACAGGCACAGGCGCTCGCCGATCTGCCCCAGTTGATGCGGGAAGTCGAGGATGCGGCCACGGCGCTGGGTGTCGCGCTCGGAGTGCATGCGCATGATCACCTGGCTGTTGAGGCGACGCAGCAGCTCTTCGAACTCGCCGCGCAGCACGGCGACGTCGGTGCCAACCTGATCCTTGCGGAAACTGGTGCCGAGTACCTGATCGCTTTCTTCGCGGGTCAGTTGGTCGAAGAACTCGTCGAAACCCAGCAGCTTGTCAGCCTTGCTCAGTACCAGATACACCGGCACATCGACGTGCAGCTTCTGATAAACGTCCTGCAGGCGCGCGCGCACCTGACGGGACAGGGTTTCCATCTCCTGCTCGCTGCCACCGGTGAGGATTTCCACCGGAATGGTCACCAGCACGCCGTTCAGCGGACGGCCGCGCCGACGCTTGCGCAGCAGTTCGAGCAAGGTGGTCCAGGCACTGCCGTCGACTTCCGAATCGGCCTGGGTGGTGTAGCGCCCGGCGGTGTCGATCAGCACGCCGTGGTCGGCAAAGTACCAGTCGCAATGACGGGTGCCGAGGGTGTCGCGGGTCAGCTTGCGGTCGATCTTGTTGATCGGGAATTCCAGCCCGGAGAAGTCCAGCAGGCTGGTCTTGCCGCTGGCTTGCGGGCCGATCAGCAAGTACCACGGCAAGTCACTGCGCCAGCGTTCGCTGCGGCCGCGATACAGGCTCGAGGTCTTGAGGGTTTTCAGCGCGTCCTTGAACCGCGCCTTCAACTCTTTCTGCTCTTCGTCGATCAGCTCTTCGCGGCGAATCCGATCCTGGCCGTCTTCGGTGGCTTCGACAGCTTTCTTGCGCACACCGGCGCGCCAGCTGACGAAGACCATGGTCAGGCCCCAGATCAGGAACAGCACGCTGATGGTCAGCAGGCGGGAGGTCGAACCTTCCCAGAACTTGTAGTCATCGACCGCCAGCAATGGCCCGACGAACCACACCAGCAGCGCCACGAACAGCACCAGCAGCAGGGTCCAGACCCAGGTCTGGCGCAGGAAGGCGCCGACTTTCTTGAAAAACTTTTTCATCACACGTCCCTGTTTACGGCTGCGACTGCGGCTGGACCGCAACCGGATCGATCGGCTGATAGGGTTGCAGAATGGTGTCGCGCTGCTCGCCCAAGACCCAGGCGAAACCCGAATACATCATCACCAGGCAGACGAAGGTGAACAGCACCACCATCCACGCCGGCACGATGCGCACCAGACTGCGGCGCTGATCGTTGAGGCCTTCCCAGTGCGGCGACAGTTCGCGCGGCACGTCGCCACGCAACTGACGGATCTGCCGGTACAAGGCGTCGCGAATGCCTTCGAGTTCGAGCATGCCGCGCGCCTGCACGCGGTACTTGCCCTCGAAACCGAGGGACAGGCACAGGTACATCAATTCCAGCATCGGCAGGTGCTTGACCGGGTTTTTCGACAGCCGATCCAGCAGCTGGAAGAACTTCTCGCCACCGAAGGTTTCGTTGTGGAAGCTGCTGAGCAGGCTCATCTGCGACCACTCGCTCTCGTTGCCCCACGGCGTGGTGACGACGGCTTCGTCGACCACGGTGCAGAGCACGTAACGCGCGGCCATCACCTGGCTGCTTTCGGCGCCGTTGTGCAGGGCCCGCACTTCAAACAGCTTGAGCCCGGCGGTCAGGCGCTCATTGAGCGCGTAGAGATCCTCGCGGGTTTCGCTGTGCTTGAGGCGCACCACTTCCGAGAGCAGTTCGGAGGACGCGGCCACCAGCGAATTGAGGCTGATGTTGAAGGCTTCCGCCGGGCGCAGGCGCGCGGCGTAGATCATCCGTTCTTCCAGTTGCTCGAAGCGCGGCGGCGCGGCGAAGTCGGTCAGCGGACTCGACGCCGGGCCATGGCCCTGACGGTCGAGCAGGACGGTTTTGTCGTCCTGGTTGTGTTCCATGTCCTTGATCATGTCGGTCAGTTCCTGATGGCCCAGAATTTCAGTTCAAGCTCGGCAAATTCGCCGGACACGTGGAACGCGAAGCCGCCGGAGCGTTCGAGTTGCGCCAGGTCTTCGGAACTGAGTTCGAGGATGAAATAGGTTTTGTTCGAGTGGAACGCGATCTGCCGTGGGGCCACCGGCAACGGTTTGACCTTGATCCCCGGCAGGTGCAGGTTGACCAGTTGGCGAATCCGCTCCACCGGGCCGACCTTGAGGTGCGCCGGCAAGCGGTGGCGCAGTTCTTCCGAGTCGCAGTTGGCACTGGCCGCGAGCACGAACGACGCCGAGCCCAGCAGTTTGTGGTCGTGCAACGGCGACACGATGATCCCGTACTGACGCGCTTGCAGGATCAGTTCGATGGCGTGCTGTTCCAGCACCATCGACAACACCTGACGGATCGACTCCATCAGCTTGCGGAAGCTCGCGCCCTGGTCGGCGTGGGAGTAGCGGCTGTCCAGACGCGGACGCTTGCTGTCGCTGGAGAAGGTCGCCAGATCGCCGAGCATGGTCAGCAGCGTGCGATACAACTCTTCCGGGTGTACTTGCTCCAGGCCCAGATAGTGGCGCAGCAGCAATTCGGTGCGGTTGATCAGTTGCAGCATCATGAAGTCGCCGACTTCCGCGCCACCGACCTTGCCGTTCGAACGAATGCGCTCGGCAATCGTGTCGCCCCGGTGGTTGAGCATGCTGATCACTTCTTTCAGGCACGACAGCAGGTAGCTGGAGGCGTGGGCCTGAATGTAGGTCGGGACGAAATCCGGATCGAGGCTGATCACGCCGTCGGGCGTGGTGTCGAGCACGTCGCAGATCTTCAGCTTCACATAAGCCTGGTCGCTCTGCTGCTCGCCGAGCAACAGTTTGAAGTCCGGGCGACCGCATTTGACCTGGCTCGACGAGTCGTCGCCGGCGTTGGAGTCGGCCACTTCGGTTTCATAGGCGGTGTAGCGCGCCAGCACGTCGGACTGTTCCGGGCGCCGGGCTTCGATGTGGTTGCCGGTGACCAGCGGCAGCGCCAGATAGATCGGCGTGTTGCCGGTGTTCGGCGGTACGTCCAGCGCCAGCGGCTCGGTGTTGCCGCCGAGTTCGAACAGGCTGCCGTCCGGCAGGATCCCCGAGGCTTCACTGATCACCAGTTTGCCCATGTTGAGGAATTGCAGGTCGATCTCCAGATTGAGGAAACCCCAGGTGTAACCACCCAGCAACTGGGTGCGGGTCTTCATCTGGTGATCGTAGTAACGGTCGTTGTGCTGGAAGTGCTGCGGGCGCAGCAACATGCCTTCCTGCCAAATGACTTTATGGGTATTCATAATCAGTCATCCGCCTTGGCGAGCACTTCGTGGGTATTGCGGATACCGGCCTGGTCGAGGGTCAGGTCAGCCTCGTTGAGTTCCACCGGGGTGAGCTGGATCGTGTAGCGCCATTTGGTTTCCGGCAGATCGCGATAAGCGGCAAGGATGCCCACGTAACGGCTGCCCTCCTCCACGCTGAGTTTCATTTCCACGGTTTCACCGGGGCGCAGTTCGAGTTCCTCGCTGGCCACCAGATCCGGGTTGAGGGACTCCTTGGCGCGCTCGTAAAGGCTGAAGAAGTCAGCGTTCTCGAAGGTCACCGGATGCTTGAGTTCGAACAGCCGCACCACGATCGGCGACGGGCGGCCGTTGAGGTCCGGGTTCAACTGATCGCTGCCGGTCAGCTTCAGGTTGACCTTGGTCACTTTCGAATACGGCGACAGCGACGAGCAACCGGCGAGCAGCACCAGCAGGGTGAGCGCGGTCAGCGTCTGGAAAAAAGCGGTCGAGCGGCGAGACATGCGCATCATCCTTGGTGGTCGGTGTGGAGGGTGGAAATCAGGCGAATCTGTTCTTCGTAGGCCTGGGCGAAATCGCGGGCGAGCAGGCGTTCGCTCCAGTCGTCGTCCTGACGCAGCGCCTGGTGGTAACGGCCAAAGGCTCTCCAGCGCCCGCCGGAGGTGGCGATCAACGGTTTGTTGTCGCGCTCGAAACGCAGGGTCAACTGCTCCGGCGAGAAGTGCTCCAGGGTGCCGCGAACCGCTGCACGACTGGCGGTCAGCAGCGCCACCTGATGCGCCTGCAAGTCGCGGAACGCCCGGGAAATGGCTTGCTCGGCCGGCAGGTGCCCCGGCTTGTGCGGCTGCAACAGGATGTCCAGGGCTTCGCTGGCATCCACCGCGAATTTCAGCGGGTTCTTGTTGGTGCCTTGCACGGTGGTCTGGGCCAGACGCAGTTCGTTTTTCAGCTCGGAACGGGTGCGCAGGCTCTGCTGCAAACCGCCGACGCTTTGCTTGAGCAGACGCGCGGCATTCAGCGCCAGGGCTTCGCGGGCGTCGTGATCCAGGCCTTTGACATCCACGCCCAACGCGGCGCCGAACTTCTCCCAGAAACCTTCGCTCTGACGCTCGACGGCTTTCGGGGCCGGAGCAGGCGCAGGTTCAGCGGGAGCGACGATCAGCTCCGGCACCATCAGGCTTTCCATGTCGATGCGCGCGTAGTCGGCACGCTGACGGGAGTCTTCCGGCTTGGTGTTCGGTGCCAGCAGTTCGTCGATTTCCGAATACACACGCTCCTGCTGTTCGAGGGCGTTGAGCGGATCGAGGTCGAGGAACGCGTCGTCCGGGATGATGCTGCCGGCCGCGCGCGGGCGCCCCGCCTCACCGTCGAAGGTCGCCGGGTCGCGCACCAGACGCGCGCGAATCTCGAAGTCGCCCAGCACGTATGTGCTGCCGTGCTCGATGCGCACCGGCTCGCCCTTGTGCAGACGCGCACCGCTGTCACCGTCCTGCACCCCGTTGCTGCTGGTGTCGGTCAGGAAAAACGTACCCTCGCGATAGCTGACGATCGCGTGGTGGTTGGACAGGTGACGCTTGCGGTCCGGGATGATCCAGTCGCAGTCCTCGCCCCGCCCGATCACGCCGCCGGCCTGTTTGAAGGTCTTCTGGCACAACTCGGTGGGCACGAACTGCTTGGTGTTCAGCATTTCGAAAACCAGTTCCATGTTTGATGCTCCTTGCGGTCACTTGCCGCGATTGACCGCTTGCGGATCACCCAACGGGCGATAGTCGTTGTCGTTGAATTTGTAATTGCCGCTGCAACCGCCGAGGCCGCATAGAACGACGAGGGCCAGCAAGGCGGCGTGCCAGTGACGAACAGACATCAGAGAGTCTCCAGGGCTAGACAAAGCACAAAGCGCCGACCCTCTCGGGCGGCGCTGAAATTGATGACCGGGTGGATCGCGAAGGCTCTGGATTGCGGCCTTCGCGTCATCCTCCGGGAGGAGGACAACAATCGGCGATCAGCCATCGAAGTCCCCCAGATTGATATTCAGGCGCCCCAACCGGTACAGCAGCGTGCGGCGCGGCAGGCCCAGTTCGCGGGCAGCGAGGGTCTGGTTGCCGTCGTTCTTGCGCAGGCAGTCGAGCAGCAGATTGCGTTCGACCTGCTCCAGACGTTCACGCAGGTTCAGGCTGCTGTTGTCGTCCGGCGCCGGGTCCAGGCGCAGGGAAAAATGCTCGGCCAGCAACTCGCCGCCCTCGCACAACAGCACTGCGCGCTCGACCAGACCTTTGAGTTCGCGCACGTTGCCGGGGAAGCTGTAGCCGGACAGATGTTCGAGCGCCGCTTCCGACCAGCGCACCGGATCACGTTGCAGGAACGTGCAGGCCTTGTCGGCGAAGTGCCGGGCCAGATCGAGGATGTCGCCTTCACGCTGCCGCAGCGCCGGCAGTTCGATCGGGAACTGCGCGAGGCGGTAGTACAGGTCCTCGCGGAACTTGCCTTCGGTGACCAGCACCGACAGGTCGCGGTGAGTCGCGGCAATGATGCGCACGTCGATCTTGTGGGTGTCGTTGGAACCCAGCGGACGGATTTCGCCCTCCTGCAGCACGCGCAACAACTTGGCCTGCAACGACAGCGGCATGTCGCCGATTTCATCGAGCAGCAGGGTGCCGCCATTGGCCGCGTCGAACAGCCCGGCACGGTCACGATCAGCGCCGGTGAAAGCGCCTTTGCGGTAGCCGAACAGCTCACTCTCCAGCAGGTTTTCCGGGAACGCCGCGCAGTTCTGCACGATGAACGCCTGGGAGCGGCGCGGGCCGCAATCGTGGATCGCCCGCGCCACCACTTCCTTGCCGGTGCCGGTCTCGCCGCGCAGCAGCACGGTGTAGGGGCTGTGCAGGACTTTGCTGATCAGCGAGTAGGTCTGGCGCATCGCCGCGCTCTTGCCGATCAGCCCGTAGCCGCTGGCGCTCGGAATGTTGCGCAGGGCCGGCGGCTGGTCGCTCAACGGTTGCCGCAGGCGTTGCAGCAAATGCAGTTGACCGAGCACGAACGAGCCGAGCTGACCGAGGGAGTCGGCAAAACCTTGCAGGTCGACATGACGACGGCTGGCGCACAGCAGCAGGCCTTCGACGGATTTCTGCTGATTGACCAGCGGCACGCACAACAGCGACTGCCACGGCGCGACCGCCGCCGGCAGGAAACTGGTTTCGTGCAGGCTGCCGCTCAACTCGTTCAGGCACACCACGCGGTTCTGGCACAGGGCGAATTGCAGCAGTTGCTCGCCGTTGTAGTCCGCCGGCAGGCTCGCCGCTTCCCGGGGTTGCAGCAAGCCGTCGAGGCACTCGGCATTCATTCCCAGGCAGGTGTGCGTGGCGTCGAGCAGGTACAACTGCGTCAACTCACAACCGCTGAGCTCGGCCAGGCCGCGCACGAAGTCACCCAGCAGCGCAGCGCCGTCCGCCGCCCGCGACAGGCTGGCGAACTGCGCCAGCAAGGCTTCGGCGTAGACCAGCGGCTGCGGCACTTGAGTGAACATCACGCCCACCTCAGGCGAACTCGCACGTCACGCCAGCGTCGCCGTCGAGCGTCGCATGGACACGCTTGAGGCTTTCACCGGTGGCCATGGCGTCGAGCAAGCGGTCGGCCACCAGTGGCAGCACGTGCTGGTCGAGCAAGTGGTCGATCAGACGTGCGCCGCTTTCGCTCTGGGTGCAACGCTCGGACAGGTGATCGACGAGGTTCTGGCACCAGCTGAAATCCAGCTGACGACGGTTCAGGCGCTCGCCGAGACGGCCCAGTTTGATTTCGATCAGCTCGCGCAGCACCGGGCCGCCCACCGGGTAGTACGGCACCACTTTCATCCGTGCCAGCAAGGCCGGTTTGAAGTGTTTGCTGAGC
This sequence comes from Pseudomonas botevensis, assembly GCF_019145475.1. Taxonomy (GTDB): domain Bacteria; phylum Pseudomonadota; class Gammaproteobacteria; order Pseudomonadales; family Pseudomonadaceae; genus Aquipseudomonas; species Aquipseudomonas botevensis. The sequence goes on along the minus strand of NZ_JAHTKI010000001.1, from coordinate 259,170 downwards.
ACCGGGCGAATGGTTTCTTCCAGCACTTCGGCGGTCGGCCGTGCGCCGTCTTCGCAGAGGTCGCTGATGCGGTCGCTGCCCAGGTTCGAGGTCATCAGGATCAACGTGTTGCGGAAGTCGATTTCACGCCCTTCGCCGTCGTTGGCCACGCCCTTGTCGAAGATTTGGTAGAACAGGTTGAGCACGTCCGGGTCGGCCTTCTCGACTTCATCGAGCAGCACCACCGAGTACGGCTTCTGCCGCACCGCTTCGGTGAGCATGCCGCCCTCGCCGTAACCGACGTAGCCCGGTGGCGCACCGATCAGACGGGAAACGGTGTGCTTCTCCTGGAACTCGGACATGTTGATGGTGGTGATAAAGCGGTCGCCGCCGTACAGCAGATCAGCGAGGGCCAGGGCGGTTTCGGTCTTGCCGACGCCGCTCGGGCCGACCAGCAGGAACACGCCAACCGGCGCGTCAGGCTTGTTCAGACCGGCGGCGGTGGCGCGCATCGAGCGATCCAGCGCGTGTACGGCTTGTTCCTGACCACGGATACGCACGCGCAGGTCGGTGGCGAAACTCGCGACCTTGGCGTTGTGTTCACGGGCCAGTTGCGCCAGCGGCACGCCGGTCCAGGCGCTGATCACTTCAGCCACCAGGCGCGGGCAGACTTCGAAGCTGACCAGACGCTCCTTGACCTGCGCGGCGGTCAGGGCGCTGTGGGTTTCATTGAGTTGGGCTTCCAGCGCTTCAACGCTGAGTGCCTCATCGACTTCGGCAACCAGAGTTTCGATCACGGTGCCTTCAGCGTCTTCCTCGACGCTGATGGTCGGCTCGACCGCCGCCGCTTCACGGGCTTTCGCCAGTTGCTGACGCAGCTCCAGCAGGCGCTCGGCCAACTGCTTCTGCTCGGTCCACAGAGTTTCCAGAGCGACCATTTCGGTTTCGGCTTCGTCCAGCCGCGCTTCCAGAGCATCCAGCGCTTCGTGGTCGATCAGCAGGCCGGCCTCGGCATCGCGGCGCAGGGCCTGGCGCTGACGGCCACCTTCAGCCAGTTCGCCACGCAGGCGCTCAAGGCTTTCCGGGGCGGCGGCTAGGCTGATGCGCACGCGGGCGCACGCGGTGTCGAGGACGTCGACTGCCTTGTCCGGCAGCTGCCGACCCGCGAGGTAACGGGCCGACAGCTCAGCGGCCGACACCACCGCGTCATCGCGCAGGTAGATGCCGTGGCTCTTTTCGTAGACCTGCGCCAGACCACGAAGGATGGTCACCGCTTCGCTGACCGTCGGTTCGTGCAACTGCACCGGCTGGAAGCGACGGGCCAGGGCAGGGTCTTTCTCGAAGTATTTCTTGTACTCGGCCCAAGTGGTGGCGGCGATGGTGCGCAATTCGCCACGGGCCAGCGCCGGCTTCAGCAGGTTCGCCGCATCGGAACCGCCGGCATTGCCACCGGCACCGATCAGGGTGTGAGCTTCGTCGATGAACAGAATGATCGGTTTCGGCGAAGCTTTGACTTCGTCGATCACGCCCTTGAGGCGACGCTCGAACTCACCCTTGACGCTGGCGCCGGCCTGCAACAGGCCCATGTCCAGCGACAGCAGCTCGACGCCCTTGAGCACCTGCGGCACTTCACCGGCAGCGATGCGCGAGGCCAGGCCTTCGACGATGGCGGTTTTACCCACCCCGGCCTCACCGACCACGATCGGGTTGTTCTTGCGGCGACGGGCGAGGATGTCGACCATCTGCCGAATCGCGCCATCGCGGCACAGCACCGGATCGAGTTTGCCGTCGCGGGCCTGTTGGGTCAGGTTGTGGGTGAAGCGCTGCAGCAGCGATTCGCCTTGGGCAACCGGCTTGCCATCGGCCTGGGTCTGCGGCTGTTGCGACAGGGCAAACTCCTTCAGGCGCTCGATGTTCAGTTTGGCGAGCAGCGGCTGATAGCGGCTGCCGGCGTAACGCATCGGGTTGCGCAGCAACGCGAGGATCAGCGCAGCGTCTTCGACCTGGGTCTGGCCCAGTTCGAGGTTGGCCACCAGCAGCGCGTCTTGCAGCCACTGCACCAGTTCCGGGGCGAACACCGGGTTGCGCGAGGCGCTGTGCTCGACCCGGGTCTGCAACGCGGCACTCAGTTCGCCGGCATCCACATCGGCATCCTGCAAGGCACGCGACAGCAGCCCGTTCTGGCGCTCCAGCAGGCCCAGCAGCAAGTCTTCGACCAGAATCTTGCTGCCGCCACGGGCGACGCAACGCTCGGCCGAACGCTCCAGGTCACGACGGGTTTCGGCGTCCAGCGCCTGGATGAGTTGTTGCAGGTCTACGTTGATCATGGCTCACGTCCTTAATGAATTTTGCTGCCCAGGGTCACCACGCCGTCCGCTTTTTCGCGGCCCAGCCAACTGGTCCAACCGAGGCGACAGGCGTTCTGCTCACCGATGCGCAGTTCGCGGATTTCTTCCTGGCGCAGCACCAGGCGAATGTCGTAGTCGAGCGGGTCACGCAGGGTGAACCGCACCAGCGCGCACAGCGGCTGGTAGCCGAAACCGATGGGCAGGAATTCATGGAATCGCTGCCAGTCGAGTTCGGTGATGTGAATGCGGAATTTGCCGCTGCGGTCGCGCACGTGTTCGCCGAGCACCAGGTCTTCACCAAGCACGCTGTTGGCGAACCCGAGGCGGTTGCGCTGCTCGTCGAGAATCTCCACGCGGCGCTCGATGCACTGCTCGATGACCAGCTCTTCGTGCTTGAAGTAGTAACGCAGCACCGCTTCGATCAGCGCCGCCGAGTGCGCCCGCAGGCTAAGCAGGCCGAGGTATGGCAGCAGGCGTTTCCAGTTCAGTTCCTTGGCCTTGCGGATCTCGTCGCCGCCCAGACCGATCAGGGCGAACAGCTGCGACGAGAACGGGTCGATGGCGCCGCTCTGGAAACTTGCGCGATAGCGGTACTTGCGCCAGATCGGCAGCAGCAGCCGTTGCAGGCGATGGTGGAACAGGTCGAGGAAGTTGCGCGTCGGGTTGCCGTCCTCGCTGTCGCCCAGGGCCTGTTCGCCATAGAACGCCGGCAGCGGCGAACCGGAGCCGACCAGGCCGATCAGGTTGAAGCGCATGCGCGCGCGCATCTGCCCGTGTTCTTCGAAAAACTCCACGCGATCAACGTCGCTGCCAGGAAAACCCAGGCTCGGATTGGCCTGGAATTCCACCTGGTCGTACAGGTCGTCTTCGCTCAGGTGCGGGTGCGCCTCGCGCAGCCGGTCGATCACCAGCAGCACGGCCTGAAACAGCGAGTACTCGCGTATTACCCGGCTCAGCCCGCTTAAAGCAGGGGCTGCAGGCCCATACGTGGTGTCCATTGGTACACCTCTCCCTGTGTGCTTTTTACCCGCAGCTCATGGTACGAATTGAGACTGGCGTAAAGCGCGAAAAACTCGTTGAGAACCGAAGCGAAAACGAACAGGTCGCCCTCGCCGATATAGCCTTCCGGGTCGATGGTCAGCTCGGTGCGCAAGCCGCGTACCGGCAGGCCTCGGTGCAGTCGGTCGACGTGGTGATGCTTGATGTGCTTGAGCCCGCCGAGCAGGCGTTTGCTGACTTTTTCCGCGTGCTGGTCGTAGTAGCGCGGCAGGTCGTAGGTTTCGAGGATCACCTTCAGCGCGTTGACGTCGGCCAGCGACAGATAGTTGAGCGACATGTTGCTGATCAGCTTCCACAGAAAGTCACGGTTCAGCGGCGGCGCGAAGCTCGACGTGGCCGGGGTGATGTTGCGGAAGCTGAGGAACTCCGGAGTCTCTTCGCTGGCCATGCAGATGTCGCCGAGCTTGAGCTTGCGCGGCAGGTTCTGGTTGGTACACATCAGCTCGATCGACAGGGTTTCATGGGCTTCGGTGTGGCGGATGCCGAAGCTCAGGTAGGTGTCGAGGCCGTCGTGCAGCAAGGATGAACGCTGGCGGATGCTGTAATGCGGACGGCTGTTGGGCACGTCGAAACTCGGGTCGTGCTCGAAGGATTCGAACGGCACGTACTCCTGATAACCGAGGCCGCCGGGCTTCCAGCCGGTGACGCCTTCCACCGAAAACACGCCGCAGTTCTGCAGGTCGTACTCCGCTGGCAGCAGCAGGTATTCGTCCTGCTTGCCGTCGAGGCGGATCGGCAGGGCGTCGTGCTTGAACAGGTTGACGATCGGCGTGCAGAACAGCTTCACGTTATCCAGGGTCGGGCGCATGCGCATGATCCCGCTCTTGCGGATATCGAAGCGCAATTCCAGGCCACGCATCTGCTTGAGGGTGTCTTCCGGCAGCGCCTTGAGGATGTCCAGGCCGTTGACGTCGACGAACAGGAACTTGTCCTGGAAGGCGAAATATTCCTGCAGATAGCGATAACCACGGAAGGTGTTCAGCGGATACGGGATCAACGCTTCTTCTTCGGCAAACCCCACCGGCTTCACGCGGTCGCCGGGAATCTTGAACGCCATCGGCTTGCCGCTGACGCCATCGATAGGCTTGCCGGCACCGTCGAGCGGGATCAACTCGATGCCTTCAAGGTTGCGCAACAGACTCAGGTAGAGCATCTGGCTGATGTAACGCTCACCGGCGAAGTGCAGGCGCAGCTTGCTCAGTTCCAGCTCGCCGAGGTGGCCGTCGGCGCTCATCTCCAGACGCAGGCTGAGCAACGAACCGTCACCCTTCACCGAGTAGTTCAGCGCGGCCAGATCCAGTGGCAGGACTTCAGTCGGGTAGCAGGTGCGGAAGCGGCAACGCACGTCATCGATCGGCACGCTCTCGATCGGCGTATCGCGCTCGACCTTCAACGCCGGCCCGGATCGCTTGAGCGGATCGAACTGCAAAATGCTGAACGCCGGCAGCGGCCGCATGTAGTTCGGCCACAGCAACTGCATCAGGGAATGGCTGAGTTCCGGCAGTTCGTCATCGAGCTTCTGGCGCAGACGCCCGGTCAGAAACGCAAAGCCCTCCAGCAACCGCTCCACATCCGGATCCCGCCCGGCCTGCCCCAGGAACGGCGCCAACGCCGGACTACGCTCGGCGAAACGGCGACCCAGTTGGCGCAGTGCGGTGAGTTCGCTTTGGTAGTAGTGGTTAAAGGACATGGGTTGCCTGCCTGGTTTTTCGTTTAATTTCGCATCACTGCGAGTCTTAAAAATCGCTACCGTGTTTTGGTTTTACGAAGTCGAGATATTCGCCATATCATCGCCTGTCAGAAAACAGAGAAAAACTATCCATCAACTTGAAAGCGAAAACAGCTATCGCCGATAACAACACACCAAAAAACAAAAAATAAGGGATATAAGCCAACCACATAAACATCATTCCCAAGCCAGCAGACCTGCCAGCAACCAGGCACCCGGCACCATACAAAACCCAAGGGGCACCATAAAACGGGATAAAAAGTACTGGAGCCCACCAAGCAAGCCTTATTACTTCCGACTTAGTTCTATTAGAAATCACACGAGACGAAAAAGCCGCAAATGGAATGTATGCCGCAAGCCCAAAGCCGAGGATGTAAACAAGAATAAATTGTTCAATTCCGCCGCTCAGTGGTTTGGAAAAATAGAAAGCATCGAGCACCAACAAAAACGGCAAAAAAATCGCTGGCATCCAAACGGCCACTTTGAAATAACCGGTATAAGTCATTTCAACGTCGACTCTGTATTGGCATCCGGCATAGGCTCCTCCCAAATGCCCATCCAGCGGCCATCGTTGGGGCTGAGATTGATGAAAAAGTCGTTCCACTCTTCAATCGGACGCATATCAAGCTGCTCCTTTTTGAGCTTTCTTCTTCTCATCTCGTTTCCCAACTTATCTTTGAAGTTCCCTTCATCGTCGACCTCAATTCGGATGGCCGAAGCAATCATTGGGTACTTTTTATCGCCAAACAGGGAGACGGCAGCGGCACCCTTTCGAACATGTACGCCAAGAAATATCGATTTTCCTGACGGGTCAGAAATAAACGCCTCACAGTTTGGAAAACCGTCACCGGAGATATAAGTGACAACATCCAAATGTTTAGCCACCCGATCCAGCGTCATTACGATTTTGTAACTTACATCCAAACTTGGTACGAATGTCATACCCGTGAGTTTCTTTGTCGCTGCCGACAATGGGAAAGCGTGATTCTCACCTGCGTAGCCACCGTCTACCCAAACAGTAGTTACTGCACCTTTTTCCGTTTTAATTGATGGCCAACTTCCACCTTTTGGCTTCAACTCTGCATCGTAGTGGGTATGTTCTGCTCCAGCCTTTCCGGAATCATTCGACTCCGTTTGCGTATCAACAACTTCGTTGGTTGCAAGTTTTACAAAAAACTTATGCCATACACGCGAAGTTATCAGCGTGCCCTGAACACCAGAGAGACCACTAGGCTTTAACGAAAACCCGCGCGCATCACCTTCAAAATTAAAACCGCTCCATCCAAACGTTTTCCCCGGATGAAACGACCTTATGTTGAATTCATAAGTTGAAAGTTTTGCTAATTTTACGGTCGCAATCTGCCCCTCACGATTGCTCGAAGGAGTTGAAGGGGCCTGTGCCAGGGGTGCCACGTTAGACATTCGCGACACCTGCTGGAGTGAGAAGAGAGATTTTCAGTACTTGTGAAGCTTTGCCAGTGCTAACAGCTTTGGTATGACCGTTAGCGTCTGTTATCCCTTCATAAATCTCACCTGACTCGGTTTCCAGACGGTAGCCATAATTTGCCACCGGATTACCTTCATCATCTCGTAAGACAAAAAAATCATTGAAGTAACCAGGCATGGGAACTGGAGGCACAAACGGCGCCGGCGAATGCGAATTCCCGATAATCACCGTCCCGGAACCGGCCGTAACCTTGTTCCCGTGCGCTCCCACCGAGCCTACGGTCGCAGCCGGTTTGCCATTGATCAGAACCGTGGTGGCAAGGTCGCCGACCAGCGCACCACCACACGCCGAGGCATCGCCTTGGCGGGCGGCCGCGAGGCCGTCAAAGAACACATCGCCGGAACCGGCGGCGATCGGGTTGGTGCCGTGGCCGGGGAGCGGGCAAGCGGTGGGGTCGGATACGCGTGCAGCGGGTTTTCCTGACATGAGGCTCTCCTTAATTGACCTTGGCCTGACGACTATTCATTGCCCGGCACATGCTGGAATGCTCCAGCCCTCGTATCCCTTCGCTGTTGGGTAAATCGCGTTTCCGCATACCCACTGCGCACGTTCATCCGTCGTGAATTCGTTCTGCCAGAGCAACCATTCCGAGGATTGCAATAGCGTGCCGTTTTTGGCGTACACCCTGAAAAAGGCTTCACTGGAGAACAGCTTCAAGAGTTTTCCGGGAATCCCCAGAGCCGAGTACTGCGGGATGTAAGAACTGATGTAACAGGTTCCGGTGTCGTTCCATTCGGTGGAGTACACATGAGCAAGCCGTGACGCTTTCACCTTCAGGAAACCCGCAACCAAAATCAGGGCGACAGCTATTAAGACAATCAGCAGCAAAGCGCGACGCCCAATCATTGCCAACATACCCAGGTTCATAATGCTCTGGCGCATCCTTACTTGACCTTCACTTGACCGCTGCCATCCAGGCGCGCGGAAAAACTGACCTGACGCTTGAAACCATCCACTTCCAGCAGGCCTTCGATGCTGAAGGCCAGGCGAAGCTGATCGTGATCACGCGGCAGGGAGATGACACGCACGTTGCTCAGGCGCGGTTCGTAGGCTTCGATGAAGCTTTCGATGGCCAGGCGGGCCTGACTCAGGGAGTCGTGCAGGCTCAGGCGCATGTCATTGAGATCGGGCAACCCGTAGTCGGACAGCGTTTGCACGCTGCCCGCCCGGGTGCTGAGCATTTTGGCCAGATGGGCAGCCACCGACGCCATGGCCGAAGCCTCGCGGCTCCAGCCGGCGCGTTGATCCGCATCGCCGTTCAGGCGTTCGAAAAGGCTGCCGTATCCGTCCATGAGTCGCTCTTACTCTTTGTCCAGCTTGCCAACCAGCGACAGGGTGAAATCGGCACCCATGTACTTGAAGTGCGGACGCACGTTCAGGCTGACGCGATACCAGCCCGGCTCGCCTTCAACGTCGCTGACGATCACTTGCGCAGCGCGCAGCGGACGACGGCCACGCACTTCGGCGCTCGGGTTTTCCTGGTCGGCGACGTACTGGCGGATCCACTTGTTCAGTTCCAGCTCGAGGTCGGTACGTTCTTTCCACGAACCGAGTTGCTCGCGCTGCAGCACCTTGAGGTAGTGAGCCAGGCGGTTGACGATCATCATGTACGGCAGTTGGGTGCCGAGCTTGTAGTTCAGCTCTGCCGCCTTGCCTTCCGCGCTGATGCCGAAGAACTTCGGCTTCTGCACCGAGCTGGCGGAGAAGAACGCCGCGTTGTCGGAGCCTTTGCGCATGGTCAGGGAGATGAAGCCTTCCTCGGCCAGTTCGTATTCACGACGGTCGGAAACCAGAACCTCGGTAGGAATCTTGGTTTCGATTTCTCCCATGCTTTCGAAATGGTGCAGCGGCAGGTCTTCAACAGCACCACCGCTCTGCGGGCCGATGATGTTCGGGCACCAGCGGAACTTGGCGAAGCTGTCGGTCAGCTTGGTGCCGAACGCGAACGCGGTGTTGCCCCACAGGTAGTGCTCGTGGCTGTTGGCAACGGTTTCCTTGTACACGAACGACTTGACCGGGTTTTCTTCCGGGTCGTACGGGTTACGCAGCAGGAAACGCGGCACGGTCAGGCCAACGTAGCGGGAGTCTTCCGAGGTACGGAAGCTCTGCCATTTGGTGAATTGCGGGCCTTCGAAGTGGTCTTTCAGATCTTTCAGATCCGGCAGGCCGGTGAAGCTTTCCAGGCCGAAGAATTTCGGGCCGGCAGCAGCGATGAACGGCGCGTGGGACATGCAGGATACGCTGGCCACGTACTGCATCAGCTTCACGTCAGGCGAGCTTGGGGACAGGTAGTAGTTGGCGATGATCGCACCAACCGGCTGACCACCGAACTGGCCGTATTCAGCGGTGTAGATATGCTTGTACAGGCCCGACTGCATGACTTCCGGCGAGTCTTCGAAATCGTCCAGCAGGTCGTCTTTGGAGACGTTGAGGATTTCGATCTTGATGTTTTCGCGGAAGTTGGTGCGGTCGACCAGCAGTTGCAGGCCACGCCACGACGATTCCAGCGACTGGAAGTCCGGGTGGTGCAGGATTTCGTCCATCTGACGGCTGAGCTTGGCATCGATCTCGGCAATCATGCGGTCAACCATGGCTTTCTTGACCGGCTCGCCGTTGTTCTGCGGCTTGAGCAGCTCTTCGATGAATGCCGACACACCGCGCTTGGCGATGTCGTAGGCTTCGTCGTCCGGAGTCAGACGGGTTTCGGCGATGATGCTGTCGAGAATGCTGTACTCGCCGTTTTCGGCGGCGTTCTGTTGTGCTGCGCTAGTGCTCATTGTGTTGGCTTCCTTGGCTGCTCTAGTCTCAGGCGTCCGGGGCTGCGGCGTTCAGGCCCAGCTCACCGAGTACGCGACCACGGGATTCATCGTCGGCGAGCACGCCTTCGATGGCTTTACGGAACGCAGGGGCGTTACCCAGCGGGCCTTTGAGGGCCACCAGCGCGTCGCGCAGTTCCATCAGTTTCTTCAGCTCAGGCACTTGCTCGACCAGGCTGGCCGGGTTGAAGTCCTTCATCGAGTTGACGCGCAGTTGCACAGCCAGCTCGTCGGCCTCGCCATCTTCCTGCAGACGGTTCGGCACGCTCAGCGTCAGGCTCAGCTCTTGCTTGGAGAGCACTTCGTCGAAGGTCATCTTGTCGATGCTGATCGGCTTGCGATCCTCGATCTTGCGATCGTCCTTGCGGTGGGTGTAGTCACCGATTGCCAGCAGTTTCAGCGGCAGTTCAATCTCTTCCTGAGCACCGCCGGTAGCGGGTTTGAAGGTGACGTTGATGCGTTCCTTGGGGGCGACCGAGCCTTCTTTGGCCATGGCTTTTCTCCTTGCGGTTGTGGCCCTGGGGCCTATTCGAGTACCACTTCGAGGTCGAGGTGGCACAGCCTGCGATAAATCTCTTCCTTGCGTTCACGCACTGCATGGTTCTGCGGCAACAACTCGCAGCAACTGTGCAGCAGGTGCAGCACTTCCAATGCAAGATCGGGCTCCCAGGCGTGCAGGCCTGAGTCCTGTAATGTCTGATCGAGGGTTTCGAGCTGGTTCTTGGCCAGTTCGTACTTCTTGGCCATGAAGCACAGCCGCGCGAGGGCGAACTGCCAGAAGAAGCGCTCGCGCCCGCCATGGGCGGACTGCAGACCCTGCTTGAGAGTCTGCACGGCCGTCTTGAGACCTTCCTTGCGCAGGATCGGCATGACGTCTTCGAGGGCCTTTTCCCACGCGGGCTGGGTCGCAACATCGACCTCGACTTTGCGCGGCGCGCTGGCGCTTTGCAGGTGCGGCATGACGTTGGCGGCGATCCACGCCCGGGTAGCCGGATCGGCGAACGGCGCGCCGTCATGAAAGCGCAACTCGGCGATACCTGGCAGGCGCTGAACCAAAAGCGCGAAGTGGATTTCCACTTCGCGCATAGCCATCTCGGCGTTGAGGTTCTGGAGGCATTCCCAGACCATCCTTTGGCCATCGAACCAGAACGGTGCCTTCGCCAGGCTCGCCTCCAGTTCCACCAGCAGGTCGGCGTATTTGCCCTGGTCGAAGCGGTCCTGGTAGAGCTTGAGTTTCTCGATCGGCAGGCCACGCAGCACGGTGATCTGCTCGGCGTTGCGCTCCGGCACCACGTCGATCGGCAGCCAGAGCAGGGTGCGGTTCAGACGCAATGCGCGCAGGTCGGTGGCCTTCTGCTTGAGCCACCAGGCGCACAGCGGCCGGGCGCTTTCCTGCTGGGCGCGCAATGCCTTGTACGCGTCTTTCTCGTTGTCGATCGGCGCGCCGGGGGTGAGCAACTGGGTCGCGGCCTGCTTGACCTGCGCCACCGCCGCGCCCACGACACCGGGCGCCGGCTGATTGTCGGCGGCACGCTGGATCATGGTTTTCAGGCGGCGGGAGATCGGCAGCAGCAGCGGCGCCTCATCGCCCAGGTGTTGGGAGCAGGCGGCGTCGAGGCCTTCCAGATGCTCGGACAGTTGCCGGAACATCGGCAGCTGTTCCTTGATCGCAACGTTTTCGGTGATGACCTGCTCGAGCTTCGGCACCAGCCAGCCAACGGCGGCGGCCCGGGTGCGGGGTTTGAGCGGGTGAACGTCGGCCCAGTTGTTTTCCGACAGGTGGTGCAGAAAACCAAGGCCGGCCAGCAGGCCGGGGAAGGATTCACGCTGGTACAACGCCCAGGTCAGCCAGGCGCCGACACGCAGATCCTTGGATTGGGTACGCAGCAGGGATTCGCTGTTTTCGCGAATTTTCAGCCAGTCGATCTGGCCGCTTTCGTGCATCGACGAGGCTTTGGCCAGCTCGCTTTCCAGGGCCTCGAATTCGCTCGAAAAACGAACGTCTTCGCCCGCGAAATTCTCTTTGGAAACAGAGACTTTTGCGAGTTCGAGGTAATGGGCGGAAAGTTTGCTTGAGTAGGACATCCATGGCCTTTTATTTGGATAACGGTCGGGCGCCTATTGGAGTTGCAACGGCGCGGACAGTATCGAAGAGCGGTGAAGCGACTCATCCGTTTGAGTTTTGTGCTCTATCAAGAGCGCGCATCGTAATCAGTATGATGGCCACTAGCAAGCATCTGATTAAACAACAAGACGAAGTGTTCAACGTCAGCTGTAGGAGATCGCCCTATATATCGCAGGGGATTCCCCGAGAGCGACTTATATCCCCTCCATTCCCCGAAATCCTCTGCAACCATTGACGTAGAGCGCCCCACCGTTCACCCCCAATACACTTCGAACGTTCGTGCCAAAACCTGTCGCAAAGCATGCCAACTCTTGAAAGAAATAGAAGTAGGAATCTTCCGAAAGAAGGCGCTTATCTATCGACGAATTTGGAACGACATCAGCCGGAACTAAAAGTGCCATCAGTTTGATGTCACTTAAAACAGCAAAACTTCATAACGCGACAATAAACGCCGATTTGCCTTGATCATGCGGAAATCTTATCGAGATTTTCTCTGACAAATACCGAGGAATGTTCTTACATCAATTTGTTTCCCAAGCCACCTGCGTCGTCCGCGCAAAAAGTCATTATATTGTCGTCCGGCGACGTCAAGTGACGAGCGCCCATCATTGAATATGGACATTGCAAATGGATGAAAACAGAAGGCCAATCAAGACCCGTTCAGCGGGCTGGGCGAAACGTTTCACCGAGACGCTGGTGAAACGCGATATTTCCCCCAACCAGATTTCCGTCGTCAGCATGCTCTTCGCGCTGTTCGGCGCGCTGACGCTGAACATCGATAACGGCGTGACCGGCTCGATCCTTTGCATCATCGGCATTCAACTGCGCTTGCTGTGCAACCTGTTCGACGGGATGGTGGCCATCGAGGGCGGCAAGCAATCGGCCGTTGGCAGCCTGTACAACGAGTTTCCGGACCGGGTGGCGGACAGCCTGCTGATCGTCGGGCTGGGTTATGCCATCGGCCAGTCCGACCTCGGCTGGTTCGCCGCGCTGGTCGCCGCGCTGACGGCCTACATCCGGGTATTCGGCGGCTCTCTCGGGCTCAAGCAGAATTTCATGGGGCCAATGGCCAAGCAGCATCGAATGGCGGTGATGACCGTGGGTCTGCTGTTGAACATGGTCGAGACACGGGTTTACGACACGCACTACGTCTTGTTGATCGCGCTGACGATCATCGCCATCGGCTCGGTCGCGACCTGCATCACCCGTACGCTGGCGATCTCCAGCCAACTCAAGGGGAATGCCCATGTGGATCAGTAATGCGCTGATTTCAGTGCTGCGCTTCTTGATCGGTGTGACCGCGCGCTGGGAAAGCCCGCCGGACCTCACACGCCAGCGCATCTACTACGCCAACCACACCAGCCACATGGACACCCTCGCGATCATCGCCGCGTTGCCGCCGGAGGCTCGGCTGAACGTGAAACCGGTGGCTGCCGCCGACTATTGGGGCAAGAACCGCTTTCTGTCGTACATCTCCCAGAAAGGCTTGAACGCGGTACTGATCGAGCGCAACCCGGCACCGGGCACCAACGTGCTGGAGCCGATCTTCGAGGTGGTGCGCGCCGGTCACTCGATCATCATTTTCCCCGAGGGCACCCGCTCTACCCAGCCGCTGCCGGGGGCGTTCAAATCCGGAATCTTCCGTCTGGCCGAGACCTTTCCCGAGGTCGATCTGGTGCCGATCTACCTGGAAAACCTGCATCGCTCGATGCCCAAGGGCAAACACGTACCGCTGCCGATCATCTGCACGATCCGCATCGGCGACCCGCTGCCACGCATGGCCGGCGAAGAGAAAGAGGCGTTCCTGGAGCGCGCGCGTGAAGCCATCGTGAGGTTGTCGAAATGAGTCTGGAAACCAAGTTCCTCTGGTTCTTCGCGGCAATCGCCTGCCTGTTGGCGGTGGCTTCGCTGAGCGGTCGCATCCTCGCCCGACGGGCCAAATCCGAAAGTTCGATCGCGACCATCGAAAACCTCAACCAGCGGGTGAACGCCTGGTGGGGGATGGTGATCATTTTCTTCGTGTCGTGGCTGCTCGGCCCCAACGCCACGGTGGTGCTGTTCGGTTTCATTTCCCTGTTCGCACTGCGCGAGTTCATCACCCTGACGCCCACCGCGCGCGGCGACCACAATGCGCTGTTCTCAGCGTTTTTCATCCTGATCCCGCTGCAATACCTCCTGATCGGCACGCACTGGTATTCGATGTTCACCTTGCTGGTGCCGGTGTATGCCTTCCTGCTGCTGCCGGCGATCGCCGTCCTGAGCCAGGACACCGAGGGTTTCCTGGAGCGCACGGCGAAGATCCAGTGGGGCGTGATGATCTGCATCTACTGCATCAGCCACGCACCCGCGCTGCTGTTGCTGGACCTGCAAGGCTTCCACGGACAGAACGCTTTGCTGCTGTTCTATCTGGTATTCGTGGTGCAGATGAGCGACGTGCTGCAGTACGTGTTCGGCAAGCTGTTCGGCAAACGCAAGGTCGCGCCGTTGGTGAGCCCGTCGAAAACCGTGGAAGGATTGGTCGGTGGCGGCCTGTCGGCCACGCTGATCGGTGGCTGCATGTTCTGGATGACCCCCTTCAGCTTCTGGGAGTCGCTGCTGATGTCGCTGGTCATCGTGGTGATGGGTTTCCTTGGCGGACTGGTGATGTCCGCCATCAAGCGCAGCCTGAGCGCCAAGGACTGGGGCACGATGATCAAGGGCCACGGCGGCATGCTCGACCGGATGGATTCGATTTGTTTCGCCGCGCCGATTTTCTTCCACCTGACCCGGTACTTCTTCTCGGCCTGATCCAGACAATTGCGACAGGCACAAAAAATGGGCATCCGACGCAGTCGGCATGCCCATTTTTTAATTACGGTTTTCCCCGTTATTCAGGGAGTGCGCCGTAATTACGGGTTGACGCTGTCTTTCAACGATTTGCCTGGCTTGAACGCAACGGTGTTGCTGGCCTTGATCTTCACCGGCTCGCCGGTTTGCGGGTTTTTGCCGGTACGGGCACCGCGATGGCGTTGCAGGAAGGTGCCGAAGCCGACGAGCGTGACGCTGTCCTTGCGGTGCAGGGCGCCGGTGATTTCTTCGAGAACGGCATTGAGAACGCGGTTGGCCTGCTCTTTGGTCAGATCCGCTTTTTCAGCGATTGCAGCGGCGAGTTCTGGTTTACGCATTAGTGAAGCCCCTTTGACGGTTTTTTGTTGTTATGTCCGTGCTGTTCTCGTTGGAACAGCGCCAAGGCGCCGCAGGCTCTACTCTGCGGCAGACGGGAGTGAGGATGGCACGCCCACCGGGGCGGCGCCAGTCTCAGGGCGACCTTTGTAGGGGCAAAAGCGGGGTGATTCCGACAGAACGACCGGTATTTACGCCAGCAGGGCCGGAAGCTGCTTGTTCAGAGCGAGTTTTTCCATGACCGCCGCCCCCGTCAGCGCGTAACCGAGCAATTGCCCGCCGGCGTCGTGACACAGGGCCTTGATGTCCGCGCCCTGCCCCTCCACCGTCCAGATGCCTTCGGCGCCCCGTGGCGGCGGCGACACCACCAACGGACAGACCGGAGTCTTCACAGTGATCGGCATCGGGCCGTAATTCACGGCGGTCGGGTTTCCCGCCAGGGTTTGTGCCAGCGCTCTCGCACAGCTCATGAGGGGCATCACGTACAGCAGATTCAGCCCATCGACCTCGGCGCAGTCGCCCAGGGCGTAGATGTTGGCGTGGGAGGTTTGCAGGTGCCGGTCGACGACCACGCCGCGATTGACCTGAATCCCGGCAGCCGCCGCCAGATCGATCCGGGGACGCAGGCCGATGGCCGACACCACCACATCGCAGGCGATGGTCTGGCCGTCGGACAGATGCGCTTCCAGGCCATCGGAAACTTTTTGCAGGCGCGTCAGCACCGGACCGAGGTGGAAGCGCGCTCCGAGGCTCTCCAGCCCGGCCTGCACCGCCGCCGCAGCGGCCGGGTGCAGCAGGGTCGGCATCACCTGCTCGCACGGGGCCACCAGTTGCACTTCGTAGCCACCCAGGATCAGGTCGTTGGCGAACTCGCAGCCGATCAGACCGGCACCGAGCAGCAGCACCCGGCGCTTGCCCGCCACCGCCGCCCGAAAGCGCGCATAGTCTTCAAGATCATTGATCGGGAATACCAGCTGCGCCGCATCACCTTCGATCGGCACACGCACGGTTTCCGCGCCCCAGGCGAGGATCAGGTCGCGGTAGCTCACCGCTTCCTCGCCGATCCACAGGCGTTTGTGGCCCGGATCGATGCCGCTGATGCGAGTGTGAGTACGCACCTCGGCCTTCAACTGTTCGGCCATGGCGCCCGGTTCGGCCATGCTCAGGCCGTCGGCGTCCTTGTTCTTGCCGAAACCGGTGGAGAGCATCGGCTTGGAGTAGGAGCGTCCGTCATCGGCGGTAATCAGCAGCAGCGGGGTTTCGCCATCGAGTTTGCGAAACTCCCGGGCCAGGTTGTAACCCGCAAGCCCGGTGCCAACGATTACGACAGGTGCGCTCATGCCCTACTCCTCAGTTTTTTTTCAGTTGATTTCGATCATTTCGAAGTCCATTTTGCCGACGCCACAGTCGGGGCACAGCCAGTCTTCCGGCACGTCCTGCCATGCGGTGCCCGGCGCAATGCCGTCATCCGGCCAGCCGTCGGCTTCGTTGTAGATCAGGCCGCAGACCACACATTGCCACTTCTTCATTCAGGTACTTCCTCAGGATTCAGGCTTTTTTGCCGGCGCGGACGGTCGATGGTGATGCGCTGCCATCCGGCTCAGGCGTTTTTGTACTGACCGCGTCGCCCGGATGCAAGCCTGTTCGGCATGCAGGCATCCGGGTCAATCAATATCGCGGGCCGCCATGGTAAGCTCGCCACCTCATTTGCGGCCAATACTGACTCATTGTGCAACATTCAAACTCCTCGTTCCCGGCGCCGCTGTGGCTGACCCAGGACAGCCTGACGCCCCTCCCCGACCCGTCCACGCTGGGCTGGCTGTTCGATGAAGGTTCCCTGACCCGCCGCCTGACCCGCCTGTCGAATGACGGCTTCAGCATCACGCCACTGTTCGAAGGCTGGCAGGCGTTGCGTGCCGACGAATGCGCGGCGCTGGACCTGGCCGAAGACAGCGAGGGCTGGGTGCGCGAGGTGTATCTGCACGGGCACGGCGAGGCCTGGGTGTTTGCCCGCAGCGTGGCGTCGCGCAGTGCCTTGCAGGGCGACGGCTTGCACATGGATGAACTGGGCAGCCGCTCGCTGGGCGAACTGCTGTTCTGCGATCACGCCTTCCAGCGTCGCGCCATCGAAGTCTGTCATTACCCTGAGGCGTGGTTGCCGCCAACGTCCCGAGCGCCCGAACTGTGGGGCCGTCGTTCGCGCTTCGACCGTGGCGCGCTGAGTGTGCTGGTGGCGGAAATCTTCCTGCCGAGCCTGTGGGACGCCGCCCGCGCCCATGCGGAGAATCGCTGATGTATCAAAGCCTGCTCAAGTCGCTGAACCGCTTGAACCCGCGCGCCTGGGACTTCATCCAGTTGACCCGCATGGACAAGCCGATCGGCATTTATCTGCTGCTCTGGCCGACGCTGTGGGCACTGTGGATTGCCGGCAAAGGCTCGCCGTCGCTGGCCAACATCGTGATCTTCGTCCTCGGCGTGGTGCTGACCCGCGCCGGCGGTTGCGTGATCAACGACTGGGCCGACCGCAAGGTCGACGGCCACGTCAAACGCACCGCGCAACGTCCGTTGGCGGCCGGCAAGATAAGTTCGAAAGAGGCGCTGGTGTTCTTTGCGCTGCTGATGGGCGTGAGCTTCCTGCTGGTGCTGTGTACCAATGCCGCCACGATCTGGCTGTCTCTCGGCGGTCTGGCGCTGGCGTTCAGTTATCCGTTCATGAAGCGCTACACCTATTACCCGCAAGTGGTGCTGGGCGCAGCGTTTTCCTGGGGCATGCCGATGGCGTTCACCGCCGAAACCGGTGAACTGCCGGCGGCGGCGTGGCTGCTGTACATCGCCAACCTGCTGTGGACGGTGGGTTACGACACTTATTACGCGATGACTGACCGCGATGACGACTTGAAGATCGGCGTGAAGTCCACGGCGATTCTGTTCGGCGAGGCGGATCGGGTGATCATCCTGACCTTGCAGGCCCTGTCACTGGGCTGCCTGTTGCTGGCCGGGTCGAAATTCGCACTGGGGATCTGGTTCCACCTCAGCCTGCTGGTGGCCGCCGGGTGCTACGCCTGGGAATTCTGGTACACCCGCGACAAGGACCGGATGCGTTGCTTCCGGGCGTTCCTGCACAACCATTGGGCCGGATTGGCGATCTTCGTCGGCATCGTCCTGGATTACGCGCTGCGCTGATCCACCCATGAATGTGGGAGCAGGCGAGCCCGCTCCCACAGGGGTTTCGCGGTTACTTGTGCTCGTGAACCACGTGCCACACGTCTTTCATGCCATCGCCCTTCATTTCTCCAGGCTTTTCATCCTTCACGAAGGTGTACAGCGGCTTGCCGTCGTAGGCGTATTGCATCATGCCGTCATCGCGCTTGATGACCGTCCATTTGCCTTCAGCCTTGGCACCCGCCGGCGCCATCATCGGCGGCCAGTTCTTGGCGCAGTCACCGTTGCACATCGATTTGCCGCCAGCGTCCTTGTCGAACGTGTAAACGGTCATGCCTTTGTGATCGACCATCATGCCGTCTTTCATCATGGCCGGTTCGGCGGCGAACGCCATGCCCGGCAGAGCAACGGCAGCAGCAAGCAACAGGGCTTTGAGGGAAACAGTCATTTGAGTCATGGAAACCTTCTTTTGTGGTTGTCAGGATTCGGACTTAGAGCTTAGTTCAGGATCCGCACAATCGCCGCTGGACTAAAATACTGTCACACGACTGCAATAATTCCGTTATCTAATGCGGCGCAAGACAGTTAAATGACAAGAGGATTAAGGCATGGTTGGCAGGAGCATTCTGATCGTCGACGACGAAGCGCCCATTCGCGAAATGATCGCCGTTGCGTTGGAAATGGCCGGCTATGACTGCCTTGAGGCCGAGAACTCGCAGCAGGCCCACGCCATCATCGTCGACCGCAAGCCGGACCTGATCCTGCTCGACTGGATGCTGCCCGGCACCTCCGGCATCGAGTTGGCCCGCCGCCTGAAGCGTGACGAACTGACCGGGGACATCCCGATCATCATGCTCACCGCCAAGGGCGAAGAGGACAACAAGATCCAGGGCCTGGAAGTCGGCGCCGACGACTACATCACCAAGCCTTTCTCCCCGCGCGAACTGGTTGCACGTCTCAAAGCCGTACTGCGCCGCGCCGGCCCGACCGATGGCGAAGCGCCTATCGAAGTCGGCGGCCTGCTGCTCGATCCGATCAGCCATCGCGTGACCATCGACGGCCGTCCGGCCGAGATGGGGCCGACCGAATACCGTCTGCTGCAATTCTTCATGACCCACCAGGAACGCGCCTACACCCGCGGCCAGTTGCTGGATCAGGTCTGGGGCGGCAACGTCTATGTCGAGGAGCGCACCGTCGACGTCCACATCCGCCGCCTGCGCAAAGCCCTCGGCGATGCCTACGAAAATCTGGTACAAACCGTGCGCGGCACTGGCTACCGGTTCTCTACCAAAGCCTGATCCGAGCGTCAGCCCCGTAGACAAGGACCGTATTTTCCGTGAACCAAAACTGGCATGGCACCCTGATTCGCCACATGCTGTTGCTGGTCACCGCCTGCCTGGTGATCGGCCTGATCACCGGCTATTACGGCTGGAGCCTCGCGGCGGGCCTGGGCCTGTACCTGGCCTGGACACTCAAGCAGCTGCTGCGTCTGCACGAATGGCTGCGCCTGCATCAGCCCGATGAAGCACCGCCCGATGGCTATGGCCTGTGGGGCGAGGTATTTGACAGTATCTATCACCTGCAACGCCGCGACCAACGGGTACGCGGGCGTCTGCAAGCGGTGATCGACCGGGTCCAGGAGTCCACCGCCGCGCTGAAAGATGCCGTCGTCATGCTCGACAGCGAGGGCAATCTGGAATGGTGGAACCGCGCCGCCGAAACCCTGCTCGGCCTGAAGACCCCGCAAGACAGCGGCCAGCCCGTGACCAACCTGGTGCGCCATCCGCGCTTCAAGGAATACTTCGAGCAGGACAACTACGCCGAGCCGCTGGAAATCCCGTCGCCGACCAACGACCGGATGCGCATCCAGCTGTACATCACCCGCTACGGCAACAACGAACACCTGATGTTGGTGCGCGATGTGACGCGCATCCATCAACTGGAACAGATGCGCAAAGACTTCATCGCCAACGTTTCCCACGAGCTGCGCACGCCACTGACCGTGATCTGTGGCTACCTGGAAACCCTGCTCGACAACGTCGAAGACGTGAACCCGCGCTGGAGCCGCGCCCTGCAGCAGATGCAGCAACAGGGCGGACGCATGCAGACCCTGCTCAACGACCTGCTGTTGCTGGCCAAACTGGAAGCCACCGATTACCCGTCGGACAACCAGCCCGTACCGATCGACACCCTGCTGCAATCGATCAAGAGCGACGCCCAGCAGTTGTCCGGCCAGAAAAACCAGCGCATCACCCTGGAAGCCGACTCGCGGATTCAGCTCAAGGGCAGCGAGGCGGAGTTGCGCAGCGCGTTCTCCAATCTGGTGTTCAACGCGGTGAAATACACCCCGGCCGAAGGCAATATCCGCATTCGCTGGTGGGGCGACGAGCAAGGCGCGCACCTGAGCGTGCAGGATTCGGGGATCGGCATCGACGCCAAACACCTGCCGCGCCTGACCGAACGTTTCTACCGCGTCGACTCCAGCCGCAACTCCAACACCGGCGGCACCGGCCTGGGCCTGGCGATCGTCAAGCACGTGCTGTTGCGCCACCGGGCGCGGATGGAGATCAGCAGCGTGCCGGGCCACGGCAGCACGTTCACCTGCCATTTCGCCCCGGCCCAGGTGGCTCAGGCGCGGGCGATCAGCGCCGCCGAGTAAGACCGACGGGCACACACCACTAGGCAATCGCCAAGTCAGCCGCTACATTGGCTGACTTGCGCCTGCCTTTCAGGTGCGGATTTATCTCTTTTTCGAATCACACGGAACCCGCAAAACTCCATCATGGACCCTTCCCCTGGCTTGTCCCTCGCTACGATTTTCGCCGATTTCGGCATGATTCTTTTCGCTCTGATCCTGGTTTTGCTCAACGGCTTCTTCGTTGCGGCGGAATTCGCCATGGTCAAACTGCGCTCGACCCGGGTCGAGGCCATCGCTGAACAACACGGCTGGCGCGGGCATATCCTGCGCACCGTACACAGTCAGCTCGATGCGTACCTCTCGGCGTGCCAGCTCGGCATCACCCTCGCCTCGCTCGGCCTGGGCTGGGTCGGCGAACCGGCGTTCGCGCACCTTCTGGAACCTGTACTGAGCGCGGTCGGGGTCGACTCGGCCGAAGTGGTCAAGGCGATTTCGTTCTTCACCGCGTTCTTCATCATTTCCTACCTGCACATCGTGGTCGGCGAACTCGCCCCGAAATCCTGGGCAATCCGCAAACCCGAGCTGCTGTCGCTGTGGACGGCGGTGCCGCTGTACCTGTTCTACTGGGCCATGTACCCGGCGATCTACCTGCTCAACGCCAGCGCCAACGCGATCCTGCGCATTGCCGGCCAGGGTGAACCCGGCCCGCACCACGAACACCATTACAGCCGCGAAGAACTGAAACTGATCCTGCACTCCAGCCGGGGCCAGGATCCGAGCGATCAAGGCATGCGCGTACTGGCGTCGGCGGTGGAAATGGGTGAACTGGAAGTGGTCGACTGGGCCAACTCCCGGGAAGACCTGATCACGCTCGAATTCAACGCACCGCTCAAGGAAATCCTCGCGCTGTTCCGTCGCCACAAGTTCAGCCGCTATCCGGTGTACGACAGCGAGCGCCAGGAGTTCGTCGGCCTGCTGCACATCAAGGATCTGCTGCTGGAACTGGCCGCGCTGGACCACATTCCCGAGTCGTTCAACCTGGCCGAGCTGACCCGCCCGCTGGAGCGCGTCTCGCGGCACATGCCGCTGTCGCAGTTGCTGGAGCAGTTCCGCAAGGGCGGCTCGCACTTCGCCGTGGTCGAGGAGGCCGACGGTAACATCATCGGCTACCTGACCATGGAAGACGTGCTGGAAGTGCTGGTCGGCGATATCCAGGACGAACACCGCAAGGCCGAACGCGGCATTCTCGCGTATCAGCCGGGCAAGTTGCTGGTACGCGGTGACACGCCGCTGTTCAAGGTCGAGCGCCTGCTGGGGATCGACCTCGACCACATCGAAGCCGAAACCCTCGCCGGCCTGATCTACGAAACCCTGAAACGGGTGCCGGAAGAGGAAGAAGTGCTGGAAGTCGAAGGTCTGCGGATCATCATCAAGAAGATGAAAGGCCCGAAGATCATCCTCGCCAAGGTGCTGATGCTCGATTGACGGGGTTTACTGCTTGCCCAACGCAAAGTTGGGCAACGCCCCCAGCGGCTGGTTGAACTGATACGGAATCGACACCAGCCCCAGCCCGGTATTGCGCTGCACCACGAAATGCAGGTGCGGGCCGCTGCTGTTGCCAGTGTTGCCGGACAGCGCCAGCGGGCTGCCCACCGTCACCCGTTGCCCCTCGCGCACGCTCACCGAACCTTGCTTGAGATGCAGGTACACGCCCATCGTGCCGTCGTCGTGCAGCACCCGCACAAAGTTGCCGGCGGGGTCATTGCCACGGCCGGTCTGCGAGTTTTCGGTCTTCACCACCACCCCCGCCCGCGCGGCGATGATCGGCGTACCCACCGGCATCGCGATGTCCATTGCGTACTTGTTCTTCGGCCCGAAGTGGCTGTAGTCGCCATTAGCGCCCTGACTCAGCCGGAACGGCCCGCCACGCCATGGAAACGGGTAGCGATAGCTCTGGGCAGCGCCAGCCGGGTCGCCAAGGGAATAGTGGAACTGCGGCGTATACACCAGCGGCTTGCCGCCGGAAACCGCCGTCAACAGCGCCAGCCGCGTCTTGCTGCGCGCCGGCAGCACCCGACGGATCGTTTGGGCCGGCGCGCCACGCACATTGCTCATCCCGGTAAACGCCAGCGCAACCTCGACCGGCGCATACAGGTCGTTGCGCACGAACACCACGTCCACGCCCTTCTGCTTCTTGATGTCGAGGTACACCTGACGCTCCAGGCGCTCGACCATCCGGTCCTGAAACACGAACACCTGCGAGCCTTTGCTTGGACGGTCGCTGTACGAGACCACTCCATTGGCATCGGTGGATTTGTAGATGGTCATGGCCACCGTCGCGGTGGAAGCCATGACCAGACCACAGAAAAACAGCAGGCGCACGAGCATGGGCAAAGGTTCTGTCGAAGGAAGGCCTGAAAAGAGCCTAGCAGCTGAGACAGACCAGGCTAGTCGACAGATGTTTCAAAATTGGCGCAGCGAGGGATGGACGGTGGTTTCCGTCGCGGGCAAGCCCGCCCCCACAAGGGCAACACATTTCAATGTGGGAACAGACTGTCAGGCGACGAAGATCACGCGCCCGGAACGAAGTGCTTCTGCGCCGTGCCGCGAGCGATGAGGCGGGAGATGTAGTCGAGTTTCTGCGCGTCCTGGTCGACGAAGCGGAAGGTCAGTTGCAGCCATTCGCTGTCCGGCTTCGGCTCGTGGGCGACGACGGCATGCAGGTAGCCGTTGAGGCGGGCGATTTCGGCGTTGTCGCCCTGCTCCAGGTCGAGCACGGCGCTGTCGAGTACCTGTGGCAGGGTCTCGCCGCGCTTAACCACCAGCAGCGCTTCCTTGATGCTCAGGGCCTTGATCACGCACTGCTGGTTGCCGCTTGGCAGACGCAACTGGCCCTGACCACGACCGCTGGACGGGGCGGCGGAGGCTGTCGGGGCCTTGACCGGAGGGCTGTTGAGCAAACCGCCACGGGACGGCGCGGCGGCCGCTGCCGGTGCAGCAGCGGCTGGCTTGGCGAACGGGTTGGCCGCAGCCGCAGCCGGCGCAGCACCGACCACGGCAGCCTTGCCGCCGGTCAATGCGCTCAGGGAGTCGTTGCCGAATGCCGAGTTCATCTTGGTCGGCGCGCTGTTCATCAGGGTGTCGAGCTTGCCGATCTTGTTCAGCGCCTGCTTGACCTTGGTCAGCAACTGCTCGTTGGTGAACGGCTTGCTGACGTAGCCGGAAACGCCGGCCTGAATCGCCTGCACGACGTTTTCCTTGTCGCCACGGCTGGTGACCATGATGAACGGCATGGTCTTGAGGTTGTCCTGCTCACGGCACCAGGTCAGCAGTTCCAGACCGGACATTTCCGGCATTTCCCAGTCGCACAGAACGAGGTCGAAAGCCTCCTTGGCGAGCATCGCCTGAGCCTTTTTGCCGTTGACGGCGTCCTCGGTGCGGATCCCCGGGAAGTAATTACGCAGGCACTTTTTCACCAGGTCACGAATGAACGACGCATCGTCCACGACCAACACACTGATCTTGCTCATCCAACACCCCTAAAAAAAATCCCGGCAAGCATAACGCTTTAATGATGGCACTTTGCCAAAACTCTTCAGTCACGCCGGGACTTTTCGTTCGCGGGTGCTGCTTTTGAATTCGAAAGCCGTAAAAAAAACGCCCGGCCAAAGGGCCGGGCGCTTTTCTCGGGCAATCTTACTTATCGTCAGCTTCGCCCGGAACATTAGCGGTTTCACCGCTTGTGCCTTCAACTTCTTCCTTCATGCGCTTGAGGCCCATGTGGCGCACATCGGTGCCGCGCACCAGGTAAATCACCAGCTCGGAGATATTGCGCGCGTGGTCGCCGATACGTTCCAGCGAGCGCAGCACCCAGATGATGCTCAAGACCCGCGAGATAGAGCGCGGGTCTTCCATCATGTAGGTCGCCAGCTCACGCAGGGCGGTCTTGTATTCGCGGTCGATGATCTTGTCGTACTGCGCCACCGACAGCGCCAGGTCGGCGTCGAAGCGGGCAAACGCGTCCAATGCATCGCGCACCATGTTGCGCACCTGATCGCCGATGTGACGCACTTCGACGTAACCACGCGGCGCTTCGCCTTCTTCGCACAGCTGGATCGCGCGACGGGCGATCTTGGTCGCTTCGTCACCGATGCGCTCCAGGTCGATCACCGACTTGGAGATGCTGATGATCAAACGCAGGTCGGACGCCGCCGGCTGGCGACGGGCCAGAATGCGCAGGCATTCTTCGTCGATGTTGCGTTCCATCTGGTTGATCTGGTCATCGATCTCGCGCACCTGCTGGGCGAGGCCGGAATCGGCCTCGATCAGCGCGGTGACGGCGTCATTGACCTGCTTCTCGACCAGCCCGCCCATGGCCAGCAAGTGGCTGCGCACTTCTTCCAGTTCGGCGTTGAACTGCGCGGAAATGTGGTGGGTGAGGCCTTCCTTAGAAATCATTGTGTTCACTCCGCAAAAGCGTTTAACCAGGAGCCGCAGGCTACAAGCTGCAAGCTGATTTTTGACGTACCCGAGCCGCTCGGCCCGCGCGCGCTCTGCTAGCCGTAGCGACCGGTGATGTAATCTTCGGTCTGCTTCTTCGCCGGGTTGGTGAACAGCGTGTCGGTGTCGCCGAACTCCACCAGTTTGCCCATGTACATGAACGCCGTGTAGTCGGACACCCGCGCCGCCTGCTGCATGTTGTGGGTCACGATGACGATGGTGAACTTGGATTTCAGTTCGTAGATCAGCTCTTCGACTTTCAGGGTCGAGATCGGGTCGAGGGCCGAGCACGGTTCGTCGAGCAGCAGCACTTCCGGCTCGACGGCGATGGTACGGGCGATCACCAGACGCTGCTGCTGGCCGCCGGACAGGCCGAGTGCCGAATCATGCAGGCGATCCTTCACTTCGTCCCACAGCGCCGCGCCTTTCAAGGCCCACTCGACCGCTTCGTCGAGAATGCGCTTCTTGTTGATGCCCTGGATGCGCAGGCCGTAGACCACGTTTTCGTAGATGGTTTTCGGGAACGGGTTCGGCTTCTGGAACACCATGCCCACGCGACGACGCAGTTCGGCAACGTCTTCGCCCTTGCGATAAATGTTGTTGCCGTACAGGTTGATCGCGCCTTCGACACGGCAGCCGTCAACCAGGTCGTTCATGCGGTTGAAGGTGCGCAGCAGCGTGGACTTGCCGCAGCCGGACGGGCCGATGAACGCCGTCACGCGCTGTTTCGGGATGTTCATGCTGACGTCGTACAGCGCTTGTTTCTCGCCGTAGAACAGGCTCAGGCCAGGTACTTCGATGGCCACGGTTTCCTGCTCCAGGCTCAGGCTCTGCTTATCGCGACCCAGGGCCGACATGTTGATGCCGTGGGTATGTGTTTCGTGCTGCATGGGAGGCTCCCTGTGCTAACAAATTCGGTTCAGTGGGCTGCCGGCAGCGGCCGGCAGCACTTCAATTCTTGAGGCGGTAATCAGCTGTCCAGCGCCTTGTACTTCTCGCGCAGATGGTTACGGATATAAACGGCCGACAGGTTCAGCGTTGCGATCACCAGCACCAGCAGCAGCGCGGTGGCGTACACCAGCGGTCGCGCCGCCTCGACGTTCGGGCTCTGGAAGCCGACGTCATAAATATGGAAGCCCAGGTGCATGATCTTCTGATCCAGGTGCAGGTACGGGTAGTTGCCGTCCACCGGCAGCGACGGCGCCAGCTTCACCACACCCACCAGCATCAGCGGCGCCACTTCACCGGCGGCACGGGCCACCGCGAGAATCATGCCGGTCATCATCGCCGGGCTGGCCATTGGCAGGACGATCTTCCACAGGGTTTCAGCCTTGGTCGCGCCGAGGGCCAGCGAGCCTTCGCGCACGGTACGCGGGATCCGCGCCAGACCTTCCTCGGTAGCGACGATCACCACCGGCACCGCCAGCAGCGCCAGGGTCAGCGAAGCCCACATCAGGCCCGGCGTACCGAAGGTCGGTGCCGGCAGCGCTTCAGGGAAGAACAGGCGATCGAGAGACCCCCCGAGCACGTAGACGAAAAAGCCCAGGCCGAACACGCCGTAGACGATCGCCGGCACACCCGCCAGGTTGTTCACTGCGATGCGGATCACCCGGGTCAGGGCGTTCTGCTTGGCGTATTCACGCAGGTACACCGCCGCCAGCACGCCGAACGGGGTGACGATCATCGCCATGATCAGGGTCATCATCACGGTGCCGAAAATCGCCGGGAAGATACCACCTTCGGTGTTCGCTTCACGCGGGTCGTCGGACAGGAACTCCCAGACCTTGCTGAAGTAGAAACCAAGCTTGGTGAACGTGCCCATGGCGTTCGGCTGGTAGGCGTGAACCACTTTGCCCAGGCCGATCTCGATTTCCTTGCCATTGGCGTCACGGGCGGTCAGGGCGTCACGGTTGAACTGCGCGTGCAGATCGGACAGACGCGCTTCGATGTCCTGATAACGGGCGTTCAGCTCGGCGCGCTCGGCATCCATGTCCGCTTGTGCGGTGGCGTCGAGTTTGCCTTCCAGCTCCAGTTTGCGACCGTGCAGACGGATGCGCTCCAGACCGGCGTTGATCGCACCGATATCGGTTTTTTCCAGCGACTTGAGCTGTGCGGCGAGCTTGCTCACGCGGTCGATCCGCGCTTGCAGCTCAGGCCAGGCCGCCTCGCCCTCGGCGATCACCTTGCCGTCCTGTTTGACATTGACCAGGTAGCCGTAGAAGTTGCCCCACTCGCGACGCTCCAGCGCCATCAGCTCCGGCGGCGTCTTCTGGTTGGTCAGCCACTCGCCGACGATCCAGGTGAAGTCGTTGCCGTTCAGGTCACGGTTGCCGACCTTGATCAGCTCGCGCGTCATGAATTCCGGGCCTTGATCCGGAACCGGCAGACCAGCGCTCTTCAATCGGGCGCGGGGCACTTCTTCCTTTTGCACCACTTCGCCGATGACCAGGTGATTGGCCTGGCCCGGTACGTCGTAGCTGGCATGCACCAGATCCGCCGGCCAGAAGTGACCCAGACCGCGCACGGCAATCACCGCCAGCAGGCCAATGGTCATGATGACCGCGATGGACACCGCGCCACCGCTGATCCAGACGCCCGGGGCGCCGCTCTTGAACCATCCATTCAGGGAGTTCTGTTTCACAGACTTCTACCTTTATTAAAGCGACGAGTATTTCTTGCGCAGACGCTGACGAATCAGCTCCGCGAGGGTGTTCATGACGAAGGTGAACAGCAGCAGCACCAGCGCCGAGAGGAACAGCACGCGGTAGTGGCTGCCGCCGACTTCCGACTCGGGCATTTCCACCGCGACGTTGGCCGCCAGGGTGCGCAGGCCTTCGAACAGGTTCATCTCCATGACCGGGGTGTTACCGGTAGCCATGAGCACGATCATCGTTTCACCGACCGCACGCCCCATGCCGATCATCAGCGCCGAGAAGATGCCCGGGCTGGCGGTCAGGATCACCACGCGGGTCATGGTCTGCCACGGCGTGGCGCCGAGAGCCAGGGAACCCAGGGTCAGGCCGCGCGGTACGCTGAACACGGCGTCTTCGGCGATCGAGTAGATGTTCGGGATCACCGCGAAGCCCATGGCCAGACCGACCACCAGAGCGTTGCGCTGGTCATAGGTGATGCCCAGGTCGTGGGAGATCCACATGCGCATGTCACCGCCGAAGAACCAGTTCTCCATGAACGGACTCATGTACAGCGACAGCCAGCCCACGAACAGGATCACCGGAATCAGCAGCGCACTTTCCCAGCCATCCGGCACTTTCAGACGGATCGATTCAGGCAGGCGACTGAAGGTGAAACCGGCCACCAGAATGCCGATCGGCAACAGCATCAGCAGGCTGAAAATACCCGGCAGGTGCCCTTCCACATACGGCGCGAGGAACAGACCGGCGAAGAAACCGAGGATCACCGTCGGCATCGCCTCCATCAGCTCGATCACCGGTTTGACCTTGCGGCGCATGCCGGGGGCCATGAAGTACGCGGTGTAGATCGCTGCGGCAACCGCCAGTGGCGCCGCCAGCAGCATCGCGTAGAACGCGGCTTTCAGGGTGCCGAAGGTCAGAGGCGAAAGGCTCAGTTTCGGTTCGAAGTCGGTGTTGGCCGCCGTCGATTGCCAGACGTATTTAGGCTCGTCGTAGTTCTCGTACCAGACCTTGCTCCACAGCGCGCTCCAGGACACTTCCGGGTGCGGGTTGTCGAGCAGCAGCGGTTGCAGCTTGCCGCCCGCTTCGACGATCACACGGTTGGCGCGCGGCGACAGACCGAACAGGCCCTGCCCCTCGACCACCTGATCGACCAGCAAGGTGCGATGCGCGGTGCTGTGGAACACGCCGAGCTTGCCGCTGGCGTCGAGGGCGACGAAGCCCTTGCGGCGCTCTTCGGCGGTAATTTCCACGATCGGCGTGGTGCCCATCTGGAAGGTACGGATCTGCTTCAGACGCAGCTCGCCATCGGTGTCACGGGCCATGAACCATTGGGCCAGACCACCCTTGGAGTCACCGACGATCAGCGAGATACCGCCCACCAGTTGCGTGGAAGCAGTGACTTCGGCGTCCGCGTTTTCCAGCAGCTTGTAGCGACCGTTGAGGCTCTTGTCGCGCAGGTTGAACACGTCGGCCTGGGCACGACCGTTGACCACATACAGCCACTGCTGACGCGGGTCGACGAAGATGTTTTTCACCGGTTCGGTCATTTGCGGCAGATCGATACGCTTCTGCTCGTTGGTGACTTCGCCGGTCATCATGTTTTCTTCGCTGGTCAGCGACAGCACGTTGAGTTGCGAACCGGTGGCACCGACCAGCATCAGGGTCGAATCGGTGGCGTTGAGGCTGACGTGCTCCAGCGCCCCGCCGCTCTCGTTCAGCACGATCGGCGTTTCGCCGTACGGGAACTCGATGGCCGGGGTGATGGTTTTCTTGCCTTCCGGGTAGCTGACTTTATAGGTGTGACGGAACACCAGCGCCTGACCGTTGGACAGGCCCACGGCCACCAGCGGATGACCTGGCTGGTCTTCACCGATGGACGTCACGGTGACGCCGGCCGGGACCGGCAGATCGACGCGCTTGAGTTCGGCGCCACTGTCGATCTCGAAGAACAGCGCCTGGCCCTTGTCGGAAACGCGCATGGCCACCTGATTCTGCTCTTCGAGCGAAATCATCAGCGGCTTGCCGGCGTCCTGCATCCAGGCCGGGGTAATGGCGTCGTTGGCCGTCAGCTCGGCACCCTTGAACAGCGGCGCGACCACGTAGGCGAGAAAGAAGAAGATCAGGGTGATGGCCGCCAGCACCGCCAGGCCGCCAACGAGGACGTACCAACGGGTGAAGCGATCCTTGAGCGCACGAATGCGGCGCTTGCGTTGCAACTCAGGCGTATTGAAGTCAATGCGCTTGGGAGGGTTCGTAGTCATTTTGGAATTGGCCAGATCATTCATGCGCACACCCTAGCGATCCTGTATGACAGAAAGATGACAATGCAGTGACGCACCAAATCCGCCGCCAGCAGGGCACTGGCAGTGGATAAAAGAATTCGGGGAGTGTGGGGGCCGGGCCGCTTGCGGGCCGGGCCCCACACGTGAGTCAGGCGGGGTTCACCCCTGACTCAGTTTGTTACTTTTTTGCGACTTCAGCGCCGCCTTCCTGCAGACCCAGGTCAGCCAGTGCTTTGGCAGCGACCTTGGCTGGCAGTGGGATGTAGCCGTCTTTCACCACAACTTCCTGGCCCTGTTTGGACAGAACCAGTTTCACGAACTCGGCTTCCAGCGGGGCCAGAGGCTTGTTCGGGGCTTTGTTGACGTATACGTACAGGAAGCGGGACAGCGGGTACTTGCCGTTCAGGGCGTTCTCTTCCGAGTCTTCGATGAACTCGGTGCTGCCTTTCTTCGACAGAGCAACGGTTTTCACGCTGGCGGTCTTGTAGCCGATGCCCGAGTAACCGATGCCGTTCAGCGAGGAGCTGATCGACTGCACGACCGAAGCCGAACCTGGTTGTTCGTTGACGTTAGGCTTGTAGTCGCCTTTGCACAGGGCTTCTTCCTTGAAGTAGCCGTAGGTGCCGGATACCGAGTTACGACCGAACAGTTGCACCGGCTTGTTGGCCAGGTCGCCGGTCACGCCCAGGTCGCCCCAGGTTTTCACGTCGGCCTTGGCGCCGCACAGACGGGTGGACGAGAAGATCGCGTCAACCTGTTCCATGGTCAGGTGCTGGATCGGGTTGTCCTTGTGTACGAATACTGCCAGGGCGTCCACGGCAACCGGGATAGCGGTTGGCTTGTAGCCGTACTTCTGCTCGAAGGCAGCCAGTTCGGTGTCCTTCATCTTGCGGCTCATCGGGCCGAGGTTGGAGGTGCCCTCGGTCAGCGCAGGTGGCGCGGTGGCGGAGCCAGCGGCCTGAATCTGGATGTTTACGTTCGGGTATTCTTTTTTGTAATTCTCAGCCCAGAGGGTCATGAGGTTGGCCAGGGTATCGGAACCGACGCTGGACAGGTTGCCCGACACACCAGTGGTCTTGGTGTAGCTCGGGATAGCAGGGTCAACAGCGGCAACCGCGTTGGCAGTCGCAACGCCAGCAGCGACAAAAGTCATTGCCGCCATCAAACGCTTCAGTTTCATGCCTTACTCCTAGCAGATAGGGTGTGTTAAGTCGGGGCCAAGTATCAGCAGGCCGTGTGAACACTCTATGGCTGAAATATGACAATTGGATGAAAGGCCAGCATCGAGGTTTTACAGAATGATTCGTCGATAGGCCGGACAAGACAGGAAACCCTGCGGGAGCTGACCGGCTCCCACAGGCCAGCGATTTAGCGCCCCTTCTTCCAGAGCCACGCCCCCACCACAATCCCCATCCCGCACAGCACCGCCACATAGTAGGCAGGCCCCATCGCGCTTTCTTTAAGCAGCAGGCTGACCACCATGGGGGTCAGGCCGCCGAAGATTGCGTAGGCGACGTTGTAGGAGAACGACAGGCCGCTGAAGCGCACCACCGGCGGAAATGCCTTTACCATCACATACGGCACCGCGCCGATGGTGCCGACCAGCAGGCCGGTCAGCGCGTACAGCGGGAACAGCCAGTCCGGGTGATCCGCCAGGCTGTGGTAAAAGGTCCAGGAGCAGACCAGCAGGCCCGTGCAGCCGAACACGAACACCCGACCGGCACCGAAGCGGTCGGCCAATGCACCGGCGATGACGCAGCCGAAGCTCAGGAACACGATCGCCAGGCTGTTGGCTTGCAGCGAGGTAGTCGGCGAGAAGTGATAGACCGTTTGCAGCACGGTCGGGGTCATCAGGATCAGCACGACGATGGCGGCGGACAGCAGCCAGGTCAGCAGCATCGAAATGGCGATCGCCCCGCGATGATCACGCAGCACTGCACGCAGCGGCACTTCTTCGGCCAGCGCCTTGCGTTGTTGCAGTTCGGCGAACACCGGCGTTTCGTGCAGCCAGCGGCGCAGGTAGACCGAGAACAGGCCGAATACACCGCCGAGCAGGAACGGGATCCGCCAGGCGTAATCCGAGACTTCCACCGGCGTGTAGATGCTGTTGATCGCCGTGGCGACCAGCGAGCCGAGCAGGATGCCGGCGGTCAGGCCGCTGGTCAGCGTGCCGCAGGCGTAACCGATGTGCTTCTGTGGGACGTGTTCGGAAACGAAGACCCAGGCCCCCGGCACCTCGCCGCCGATCGCCGCGCCCTGGATCACCCGCATCAGCAGCAGAAGGATCGGCGCCCACATGCCGATCTGCGCGTAGGTCGGCAGTAGACCCATGATCAGGGTCGGCACGGCCATCATGAAGATGCTCAGGGTGAACATCTTCTTGCGGCCCAGCAGGTCGCCGAAGTGCGCCATGATGATGCCGCCCAGCGGCCGCGCGAGGTAACCGGCGGCGAAGATGCCGAAGGTCTGCATCAGGCGCAGCCACTCGGGCATGTCCGCCGGGAAGAACAGTTTGCCGACCACGGTGGCAAAGAACACGAAAATGATGAAATCGTAGAACTCCAGCGCGCCGCCCAGGGCTGATAGCGACAGAGTCTTGTAATCATTGCGGGTCAAGGGGCGTGCGGGTTGCTCGGGCTGCGCGAGGCTCGATGGCGCTGTGGTCATGGCAAGGTCTTCTCTTATAGTCGGATCTGCCGCCACAACAACGCTGGCTGTGGCGCGGACAGGTTCGGCACCATAGCAAATTGTTCGAAAAAGCACATAGAGGCGCGTATTTGACGGTTGAAATGAGAACCGGACGGTCGTCGCGGAGTCTACCGACCGATATACTCGCAACCTTGCTCCGGTTTACAGGGGTTGCTGTGCGAAAACGTTGCTGGTCGCTCCCGCTCCGGAGGCAGTCGGTTTCGCAGAGTTTCCCTTTAGACGCCTGATGGAAAACGTGACGAACGTGTATGTTCGGTGCTGAATCGTTTTTCCCGAAGACGGCTACCACCAGCAATACCAACGAAGAGTCACGGGTCAGAGGCACCCCCGGCATGATAGAGCTCGAACAAGAAGATCCGATCCCGCAAGGCGACCTGGCCCTGCAAATCACCGCACTCCCCCGCGAAACCAACGGCTTTGGCGATATTTTCGGCGGCTGGCTGGTGGCGCAGATGGATCTGGCCGGCACCGCGATGGCGAGCCGCGTAGCCGGTGGCCGCGTGGCCACGGTTGCCATCGACCGCATGGCCTTCCTGGTGCCGGTGGCCGTCGGCGCGCAATTGTCCTTTTATACCCAGACCCTGGAAATCGGCCGCAGCTCGATCCAGATGATGGTCGAAGTGTGGAGCGACGACCCGCTGTCCAGCGAGTGGCGTAAAGTGACCGAAGCGGTCTTCGTGTTCGTGGCCATCGACGGCAGCGGACGCACCCGTTCGGTTCCGCCTCGCGCGCGTTAAACCTCGCGGCCGTTCTGCGGTCGATAGTCGTCCCAAGTTTCTGATCGAGAGCCGCCCCATGAACACGCCCAATGTTGAAGCCGTGAAACTGGATGAACTGAACTGCTGGCGCATTCGCCACGGTCAGGCCGAAGTACTGGTGGCCCAACAAGGCGCGCATGTCCTCAGCTATCAGATCGACGGCCAGCCGCCAGTGATCTGGCTGAACGACAAGGCGGTGTTCAAGACCGGCAAGAGCATCCGTGCCGGCGTGCCGGTGTGCTGGCCGTGGTTCGGCAACTTCGAGCGTAACCCGCAAAGCGTGAAGGCCATGCGCGTCAGCGCGGAACCGGCCCCCGCCCACGGTCTGGTGCGGGCGATGGATTGGGAGCTGGGCGGCATCGAAGCCGAAGGCAACGGCCTGAAGGTCGAGTTCACGCTGCCCTGCCCAGAAGGTGGCCTGCCGGGCTGGCCGCATCAGGTGGACCTGACCCTGACCCTGACCCTGCGTCTCGACGAGCAACTGCACCTGAGCCTGACCAGCCACAACCGCGGCACCGACAGCGTCAGCATCAGCCAGGCGCTGCACACCTATTTCGCCGTCAGTGACGTGCGTAACGTGCGAGTCGCCGGGGTGGATGGCTTGAACTACATCGAAACCCTGGACGACTGGAAGACCGTCACCCAGAAAGGCGATCTGCATTTTGCCGGCGAAACCGACCGCATCTACCTCAATGCGCCACCGCAGCTAAGCATCGTCGACCCGGCGTGGGAACGGCAGATCGTGCTGACCGCCACCGGCTCGCGCACGGCGGTGATCTGGAATCCATGGATCGACCGCGCCGCCGCGTTCAGCGACATGGACAACGACGGCTGGCAACGCATGCTGTGCATCGAGACGGCGAACGTGATGGATGACGTGGTGAACCTGGCTCCGAACGCCAGCCACACCATGGGCGTCAGCATCGGCAGCAAGCCGCTCTAAGCCACAGCACAAAACGAAATGTGGGAGCGGGCTTGCTCGCGAAGAAGGCGTCTCAGTCAACCAATCCAGCGACTGATACACCGTTTTCGTGAGTAAGCCCGCTCCCACAATTTTTTTGAGTGCTGGTTAGAGATCCGACTCCTGCACTACCCGCACCTTGTCCGCCTCCAGCGCATACGCCGCATCGGCCAGGTCATTGCTGACCTTTTCGATCTTCAGCGTGCCGGTCACCCAAAGCGGCGTGTAGATGTCGTTCAGTTTCAGGCCCTTGGGATAGCGCACCAGCACCAGTTGGTTCGGCGGCGGTGGCGGTACGTGGATGCACGCGCCCGGGTAGGGCACCAGGAAGAACAGCGTGCTGCGGCCCTTGGCATCGGACTCCAGCGGCACCGGATACCCGCCGATGCGGATGTGCTTGTCGTTCATCGACGCCACGGTCTTGGTCGAATACATCACCGCCGGCAGTCCCTTGGCCTGTTTCATCCCGCCCTTCTGGGTGAAGGTGCCGGTGGCCTCGGGTGAGTTGTGGTCGATCTCAGGCATGGCCTCGAGGGCTTTCTGATCCGACTTGGGCATCAGTTCCAGCCAGTCGGTTTCCGGCAGTTCGCCGGCGTGGGCCAGACCGCTGCCCAGCAAAAGGAGAGTCAATAAAAGACGGCGCATGAAAGTGCTCGGTAAAGATGCTCGGAAAAGGAAGGTGAATCGCCGAGCATTCTAGCCCTCCGCGCCGGTTTGGCGCAGAGGGCCATGTCGCTTGAATCAGTTCTTTTTGATCAGGCCGTAGATCACCAGCAGCACAATCGCACCGACCAGTGCGCCGAAGAAGCCTGCGCCCTGACCCGCCTGATAAATGCCCAGGGCCTGGCCGCCGTAAGTGGCCGCCAGCGAACCGCCGATACCGAGCAGGATGGTCATGATCCAGCCCATGCTGTCATCGCCCGGTTTCAGGAACCGCGCCAGCAGGCCGACGATCAAGCCGATAAAGATGGTTCCGATAATTCCCATGGCATTTCCCTCTGAATTGGTCGATATGCCAAAGCCTAGTCAGACTTTGGCATCCTGCCATCAGAGAACGGCGGTCCCTATTGGTTCCACCGTTGCCACATGAAAGGTAAGTTACTCGGCGATCAGCGCTTCGACCTTGAGGATCTGCTGCTCGAGGGTCGCCTTGTCGGCGCAGCGCAGGTTGGCGTGGCCGACCTTGCGTCCGGCCTTGAAGGCTTTGCCGTAGTGGTGCAGATGGCAATCGGCGATGGCAATGACCTTTTCAACCGGCGGAACCACACCGATGAAATTGAGCATCGCGCTTTCGCCGACCTTGGCCGTCGAACCCAGCGGCAGACCGGCGACGGCCCGCAGGTGGTTTTCGAACTGGCTGCACTCGGCGCCTTCGGTGGTCCAGTGCCCGGAGTTGTGGACGCGCGGAGCGATTTCGTTGGCCTTGAGGCCTCCGTCGACTTCAAAGAACTCGAACGCCATCACGCCAACGTAGTCCAGTTGCTTGAGCACGCGGCTGGAGTAATCTTCGGCCAGGGCCTGCAACGGGTGATCGGAGCTGGCGACCGACAGCTTGAGAATGCCGCTGTCGTGGGTGTTGTGGACCAGCGGGTAGAACTTCGTTTCACCGTCGCGGGCACGCACGGCGATCAGCGACACTTCGCCGGTGAACGGCACGAAACCTTCCAGCAGGCAAGGCACGCTGCCCAGTTCGGCGAAGGTGCCGACCACGTCTTCCGGCTTGCGCAGGACTTTCTGGCCCTTGCCGTCGTAACCGAGGGTGCGGGTTTTCAGCACGGCAGGCAGACCGATGGCAGCCACGGCGGCGTCCAGGTCGGCTTGCGACTGGATGTCGGCGAACGCCGGGGTCGGAATCCCCAGGTCCTTGAACATGCTCTTTTCGAACCAGCGGTCACGGGCGATGCGCAGGGCTTCGGCGCTCGGGTAGACCGGCACGAATTGCGACAGGAACGCCACGGTCTCGGCCGGGACGCTTTCGAACTCGAAGGTCACCAGATCGACTTCATCGGCGAGCTGACGCAGGTGATCCTGATCGCCGTAATCGGCCCGCAGGTGTTCGCCCAGCGCCGCCGCGCAGGCGTCCGGCGCCGGGTCGAGGAAAGCGAAGTTCATGCCCAGCGGGGTGCCCGCCAGGGCCAACATGCGACCCAACTGGCCGCCACCGATTACACCGATCTTCATCTCAACAACCTCAGGCAATACGTGGGTCTGGATTGTCCAGGACGCTGTCTGTCTGCTCGGCACGGAAGGTTTTCAGTACCGCGTGGAATTGCGGATGCTTGGCGCCCAGGATGCTCGCCGAGAGCAGGGCGGCGTTGATCGCGCCTGCCTTGCCGATGGCCAGGGTGGCGACCGGAATACCGGCCGGCATCTGCACGATCGACAGCAGCGAGTCGACGCCCGAGAGCATCGCCGACTGCACCGGCACGCCCAGCACCGGCAGGTGGGTCTTGGCCGCACACATGCCTGGCAGGTGGGCTGCGCCACCGGCACCGGCGATGATCACCTCGATGCCGCGACCTTCAGCCTCTTCGGCGTACTGGAACAGCAGATCCGGGGTACGGTGGGCAGAAACCACCTTGACCTCGTACGGGATGCCGAGCTTTTCCAGCATATCGGCGGTGTGGCTAAGGGTGGACCAATCGGACTTGGAGCCCATGATCACGCCAACCAGTGCACTCATCGTCGCGCCTCTTCTCTCTGGGCGCCCGCAGGCGCGTCAAAAACAACAAGCCACGCAGAATTGCGTGGCTTGTTGTAGGAAAAATGGCCGGACGAACCGGCCGAAGGCCGCGCAGTATACCGCAAAGAAAGCAATAAACAGCCCCCGATGCGACCATCTGTCAAATGAGCGAAAGGCCCGGTTTTATTGACCTCAAGGTCAGCGCCGAGGGACCACGAATCCGCGCAATTCAAGCGCCTTGTGCAGCACCGCCCTCCAGTTTGCGCCACAGCAACCGCACGTTGGCTTTGCGCACCAGAGCGCAGCGGTACAGGCGGATCTCCAGCGGCACATGCCATTGCGGACCGCCGCAGACCACCAGTTCGCCACGGGCCAGCTCGGCCCGCACGCTCAATTGCGGCACCCAGGCGATGCCGAGGCCTTCCAGGGCCATGCTTTTCAGGCTGTCGGCCATGGCGGTTTCATAGATCGTGGTGAAACGCAGCGCGCGCTGACGCAACAAACCATTGACCGAACGCCCGAGAAACGCCCCGGCGCTGTAGGCCAGCAGCGGCACGCTGGCCTCGCCTTCCAGATCGAACAACGGCTTGCCGTTGGCATCCGCCGCACACACCGGAAGCATTTCGGTCTGCCCCAGATGCAGCGAAGGAAAGATTTCCGGGTCCATTTGCATCGCCGCGTCCGGGTCGTAGAACGCCAGCATCAGATCGCAACCACCCTCGCGCAAGGCGTGTACGGCATCGCCAACGTTGGTCGCCACCAGCCGCGTGGCGATGTTCAGGCCTTCGTTGCGCAACTGCGCGATCCAGCGCGGAAAGAAGCCCAGCGCCAGCGAGTGCGCAGCCGCCACTTGAATCACTTCGCCCTGCCCGCCTTCCAGATGATGCAGATGGCGCAGCACTTCGCCGAGCTGTTCGACCACGGTACGGGCGGTCACCAGAAACAGTTGCCCCGCCGCCGTCAGCTCGACCGGCGTGCGCGAGCGGTTGACCAGCGTCAGCCCCAGCGCCGCCTCCAGGCTGCGGATCCGCCGGCTGAAGGCCGGCTGCGTCACGAAGCGCCGTTCGGCCGCCTGCGAGAAGCTGCGGGTGGCGGCCAGAGCACTGAAGTCCTCGAGCCATTTGCTTTCCAGATTCATCACACCCTCCGGGGCGCACCAAAATAGGTCACACGTCTGCCGCGCAAACGGCGTCACACGGGCATTATGCCGAATGTGCATAGGTCAGTGCTTAACAGCATTGGCCCAAAATTTCCCACAAGCCTAGCATTCGCAGCGTTCCGGCACAGACCGGGTCCATATCGAGATGATTTCTATCATGTCCTCCGCTGCATCTTTCCGCACAGAAAACGATCTGCTTGGCGCCCTCGAAGTACCGGCTCAAGCGTATTACGGCATCCAGACCCTGCGAGCGGTGAACAACTTCCGCCTCTCCGGTGTTCCGATTTCGCATTACCCGAAACTGGTTGTCGGTCTGGCCATGGTCAAACAGGCCGCTGCAGACGCCAACCGTGAACTGGGCCATCTGAGCGAAGCCAAGCACGCTGCCATCAGCGAAGCCTGCGCACGATTGATCCGCGGTGATTTCCACGAAGAGTTCGTGGTGGACATGATTCAAGGCGGCGCTGGCACTTCGACCAACATGAATGCCAACGAAGTCATCGCCAACATCGCGCTGGAGGCCATGGGTCACCAGAAGGGCGAGTACCAGTACCTGCACCCGAACGACGACGTGAACATGGCGCAGTCGACCAACGACGCCTATCCAACCGCGATCCGCCTGGGTCTGCTGCTGGGTCACGACGCGCTGCTGGCCAGCCTCGACAGCCTGATTCAGGCGTTCGCGGCCAAGGGTGAAGAATTCAACCACGTCCTGAAGATGGGCCGTACCCAACTGCAAGACGCCGTACCGATGACCTTGGGTCAAGAGTTCCGTGCTTTCGCCACCACCATGAGCGAAGACCTGGCCCGTCTGAAGACGCTGGCTCCGGAAGTGCTGACTGAAGTGAACCTGGGCGGCACCGCGATCGGCACCGGCATCAACGCCGACCCACGCTATCAGGCGCTGGCGGTAAAACGCCTGGCGCTGATCAGCGGCCAGCCGCTGGTTCCGGCTGCCGACCTGATCGAAGCGACCTCCGACATGGGCGCCTTCGTGCTGTTCTCCGGCATGCTCAAACGCACCGCGGTCAAGCTGTCGAAGATCTGCAACGACCTGCGCCTGCTGTCCAGCGGCCCACGCACCGGTATCAACGAAATCAACCTGCCGGCCCGTCAGCCAGGCAGCTCGATCATGCCCGGCAAGGTCAACCCGGTGATTCCGGAAGCCGTTAACCAGGTGGCCTTCCAGGTCATCGGTAACGACCTGGCGCTGACCATGGCGGCCGAAGGCGGCCAACTGCAACTGAACGTGATGGAGCCGCTGATCGCATTCAAGATCCTCGACTCGATCCGCCTGCTGCAACGCGCCATGGACATGCTGCGCGAGCACTGCATCGTCGGCATCACCGCCAACGAAGCACGCTGCCGTGAACTGGTCGAGCACTCGATCGGCCTGGTCACCGCACTGAACCCGTACATCGGCTACAAAAACGCCACCCGCATCGCCCGTATCGCGCTGGAAACCGGCCGTGGCGTGCTGGAACTGGTGCGCGAAGAAGGCCTGCTCGACGAAGCCATGCTCGCCGACATCCTGCGCCCGGAAAACATGATCGCTCCGCGTCTGGTTCCGCTCAAAGCCTGAGCCGACGCGTTATTTGCAGCACCGCTCACCAGGTCGAGGGACTAGACACCTCTCACCTTTTGAGGGCTTGGGGATGATTCCCCAGGCCCTTTTTTTTAACTATCTGACACTGAGA
The DNA here is from genome assembly GCF_019145475.1 of Pseudomonas botevensis. GTDB lineage: Bacteria > Pseudomonadota > Gammaproteobacteria > Pseudomonadales > Pseudomonadaceae > Aquipseudomonas > Aquipseudomonas botevensis. The sequence goes on along the minus strand of NZ_JAHTKI010000001.1, from coordinate 219,242 downwards.
ACCGTATGTCTGGGGATTGCTGCATGTGAGAGCAGTCCCTGCACAAGCCCGACGCCGGTAACGTCGGGTGCTTCAAAGCCTCGTTTCGTCGCTTGCACCACAACTGTGCAGACGGGCGCCGCACTGATAGGTATAGTGCCGCCCCTCTTCGCATGAGCGGTCGTCGGTAACGAGGCCCAAACCCATGTGAAACCCCGAACTAATAACAAACCCGCGATATGGAACCGGGACGAAACCTTCGCCTCACCGTCGTGCCGCGCGCACACCGGTGTAACACGATGTTTCTTCCCCTCCAGCCATTGCTTACACAAAAAACAGCGAGGAAAAATCCATGCTCGAAGTCATTAACGACTTCCTCTCAGGGAAAGTACTGATCGTGCTCATTGTCGGGCTCGGTAGCTACTTCACGATTCGCTCGCGTTTCGTTCAACTGCGCCACTTCTTCCACATGTTCGCGGTGTTCCGCGACAGCCTCAAAGGCAGCGCCGGGCAACTCAGCTCGTTCCAGGCCCTGATGCTCAGCCTTGCCGGCCGCGTCGGTGCAGGCAACATCGCCGGTGTCGGCATCGCCGTGACCCTCGGTGGGCCGGGTGCAGTGTTCTGGATGTGGGTAACCGCACTGGTCGGAATGTCCAGCAGCTTCTTTGAATGCACGCTGGCCCAGGTCTACAAGCGCGCCGACGGCGACGGCCTGTACCGTGGCGGTCCGGCCTACTACATCCAGCACGGCCTGAAGCTCAAAGGCATGGCGGTGGTGTTCTCGATCCTGCTGCTGGTCACCTACGGCTTCGCCTTCATCGGCCTGCAGTCCTACACCGTGACCCACTCGCTGCAGAACGCCTTTGCCTTTGACCCACAACACACCGGTATTGTCCTGGCGGTACTGCTGGCCATCACCTTTATCGGCGGCATCAAGCGCATCGCCTCGGTGTCGGACTTGCTGGTCCCGATCAAGACCCTGGCCTACATCGGCGTGACCCTGTACGTGATCGGCACCCAGATCGAACACGTGCCAGCCATGCTCGAAACCATCTTCAAGAGCGCCTTCGGCCTTGACCCGGCCTTCGGCGGCCTGCTCGGCAGCGCCATCGTCATGGGCGTGAAGCGTGGCGTGTTCGCCAACGAAGCGGGCCTGGGCAGTGCGCCTAACGTCGCCGCCGTGGCTGCCGTGAAGCACCCGGGTGCCCAAGGCGTGGTCCAGGCCTTCAGCGTGTTCCTCGACACCTTCGTGATCTGCACCTGCACCGCGCTGCTGATCCTGCTGTCGGGCTTCTACACCCCGGGCTTCGAAGGTGACGGCATCGTCCTGACCCAGAACTCGCTGGCCGCCGTGGTCGGTGACTGGGGCCGTATGTTCGTCAGCGTCGCGCTGTCGCTGTTCGTCTTCACCTGCATCCTCTACAACTACTACCTGGGCGAGAACAGCCTGCAGTTCCTCACCCGCAACCGCGCCGCGCTGATGACGTTCCGCGGCCTGGTGCTGGCGCTGGTGGTATGGGGTTCGATGCAGGACCTGTCGACCGTGTTCGCCTTCGCCGACATCACCATGACCTGCCTGGCCTTCGTCAACCTGATGGCCCTGGCCCTGCTGTTCAAGGTCGGCATGCGCGTGATGCGCGACTACGACGAGCAGCGCCGCGCCGGCATCAGCCAGCCCGTGTTCGACTCGAGCAAATTTGCCGATCTGGATCTGGACCCTCAGGCATGGCCGGCCAACCCGCCCGCCGCTGCCAACCCTGAAGCTCAGCCGCAAGGCGTACCGGCAGCGCAACGCTGACCGGTAAATGACGGGCGCATCCTCTGCGCCCGTCAGTTAAAGTTCGGAAAACTGTGGGAGTGAGCGTGCTCGCGACAGCGGTGGATCAGTCGACATTCATGTTGCCTCTGATGACCCCTTCGCGGGCAAGCCCGCTCCCACAGGACCCCATCCTCCCGGAGAATCCCATGAACCCTTCGACCTACCCAGCCGCCCAGCACGTCATGGTGCTCTACACCGGTGGCACCATCGGCATGCAGGCCAGCGCCAATGGCCTGGCCCCGGCCTCCGGTTTCGAAGCACGGATGCGTGACTACCTGCACAGCCAGCCTGAACTGGTCGTGCCGCAGTGGCGCTTTCGCGAGATGTCGCCGTTGATCGACAGCGCCAACATGACCCCGGCCTACTGGCAGCAACTGCGCGAAGCGGTGGTCGACGCCGTGGATGTGCAGGGTTGCGACAGCGTGCTGATCCTCCACGGCACCGACACCCTCGCCTACAGCGCGGCGGCGATGAGCTTTCAGTTGCTCGGCTTGCACGCACGCGTGTGCTTCACCGGTTCGATGCTGCCGGCCGGTGTCACCGACAGCGACGCCTGGGAAAACCTCAGTGGCGCGCTGGTCGCCCTCGGACAGGGCCTGGCACCGGGTGTGCACCTGTACTTCCATGGTGAGCTGCTGGCGCCGACCCGCTGCGCCAAAGTCCGCAGCTTCGGCCGCCATCCGTTCAAACGCCTGGAGCGTCAGGGCGGCGGCGTGAAAGCCACTTCGCTGCCTGCCGCGCTGAATTACAACCAGCCCAAGCAACTGGCGAACGTCGCGATCCTGCCGCTGTTTCCCGGGATCGGCGCCGAAGTCATTGATGGCCTGCTCGCCAGCGGCATCCAGGGCCTGGTGCTGGAGTGCTACGGCAGCGGCACCGGCCCGAGCGATAACCCGCAATTCCTCGCCAGCCTCGGTCGCGCGCGGGACAAGGGCGTGGTGGTCGTGGCGGTTACGCAATGCCATGAAGGCGGGGTCGAACTGGATGTGTACGAGGCCGGCAGCCGCTTGCGTGGGGTTGGCGTACTGTCCGGCGGCGGCATGACCCGCGAGGCGGCGTTCGGCAAGTTGAACGGGTTGCTGGGTGCCGGGCTGGAAACACAGGAAGTACGCCGGCTGGTGGAACTCGATCTGTGTGGCGAACTGAGCTGAAAACAGCCATGTAATAAACCTTCCTGTACTTGGGTACAGGAAGGTTCAATTAACGCTAATCGACCGTAAATTCAAACTTTCCGTGATTCAGCTTCGCACTTTCTGGCCGGTCACTGGTAATACCGTCAAACAATCCTTGAACCTTTTTGCTTCCGGCCACCCATTCCACACGGATCCACCCCTTCTCCGCCACCCACTCTTCTTGCGGAGGGTCCTGATACAAAAAATATACCGAAGAACTTGGCAACTGGACTTTCTGATTCAGTGCCTCTTTTTTTACAAGCACGGCAATCAGTGAGTTAAGCGGACCTCCCGGGTTCATATCAAAATTAACCGCTATGTCCCCAGGGCGGATTTCAGCGCCGGAAACCGGACCTTTCTTTGTAACGCCATTCACTTCTACGGTGATTTCACCACTGGCACTGGCCAGACTGCTGAAAACATCTTTTGAATAGCTGGTTTTATTTGCCACATTCATAAAGTTCTCCTTGATTCTTAATTATGCTCCGTGCCGATATACAACCCACTACCTAACAAGCACAATCGCAAACTAGTTTAACGGGGATGCTCCGTCAAAAAATAAAATTGAATTCCGACGAACCAGATAAAACGCGACAAACGGTCGTTATTTCAAGAAAAACCTGTTACTTCTGACAGTAGACAGCGCAAACACCTGAACTTTAAAATTTAGATGGGGAAAGCTCTATCAAAATACATTCATATTAATAAGTTAATTATTAATAAACCAAAGTAACCACATCACTTAACAATCAAAGTTCGTCGATGATAGATACGGCACATTACTTGCTGCCTTTTACCCGTCCTCGCCTGGAACGCCCCTATGCTCCACTCCCACCTCACCACCCTCAACGCCGTCTCCCTGGTGCTCAACACCTTCAAGGCCGAAGGCTTGTCCAGCGAGGCTTTGCTCGCCGGCAGCGGTATCAGTGCGGCGGATCTGAGCCGGGCCGACACGCGCATCACCACCAATCAGGAGATGCAGGTCTGCGCCAATGCGGTCGCGCTCAAGCACGACATCGGCCTCGAACTGGGCCGACGCATGCATGTGTCGTCCTACGGCATGCTCGGTTACGCCCTGCTCACCAGTGCCACCTTCGGTGACGCTTTGCGCCTGGCGATCCGTTATCCGGCGCTGTTGGGAACACTTTTCGAACTGAGCCTGGAAGGCGACGGCGAGCGAGTCTGGTTTGTCGCTGCCGACTACCGTGAAAGCCCGGCGATGGCGGCGTTCAATGCCGAGTTCTGCCTGGTGTCGCTGAAGGTCATCTGCGATGACTTGCTCGGCCATCCGCTGCCACTGCTCGCCAGCCGTTTCGAGCACACGGCACCGGACTATCGCGACAGCTACGCCGAACCTTTCGCCTGCCCGCTGCAATTCGGCGCCAAAGACAACGCGTTTGCCTTCGACCGACGCTGGCTCGATCAGCCGCTGCCGCTGGCCGATGTCATCACCCATCAGGCCATGGCTGAGCGCTGCCGCAAGCAGAACACCGAGTTCACCGGCCGCCAGGCCTGGCTGGGGCGCATCCGCCAGTTGCTCGGCGCACAGTTGAATGCCGCGCCGGGGCTGGAAGGACTGGCGCAGCAGATGAACTGCTCGCCGCGCACCCTGCGCCGGCACCTGAAAGACATGGGTTGCAGCTATCAGGAACTGCTCGACGAACTGCGTTTCGAACGGGCCAAGCAGATGCTGTGCGAGGATCAGTTGCCGATCTATCGCATCGCCGAGACGCTGGGTTTCAGTGAGACCGCGAGCTTCCGCCATGCCTTTGTGCGCTGGAGCGGCGTGGCGCCGAGCCAGTTCCGTCCGCACTGAGTTTCCCCTTTTTGCGGGTCTGCACTCCGCGCCGGAATGGGGCGATCCGTATTGAAAAGGGGCGAATTCAGGTCAGCATTTTTGGCCATATCGATCCCCTTTTGGCCGCTCCCGCCGTTCTCCGATCCGTCGTGCGCCGCAACACTGTGGGCAACCGAATCAGCCCTGCGGAGAACAACAAATGCTGACGATCTACTCTGACGATCACCACCTGCACCACGGTCGCTGCGAACTCATCGACGGCCAGCTCAAACCTTGCTTCGAGATGCCGTCCCGCGCCGACCATGTGCTGCAACGGGTACGGAACCAGGACCTCGGCCCGGTGGAAGCACCGAAGGACTTTGGCCTCGAACCGATCGCCCGCATCCACAGCCGCGACTACCTCGACTTCTTCAAAGGCGCATGGGCGCGCTGGAGCGAATTCAACACCGACGGCGACCTGCTGCCCTACACCTGGCCGGCGCGTACCTTGCGCCAGGTTAAACCGACCAGCCTGCACGGACAGCTCGGTTATTACAGTTTCGACGGCGGCGCGCCGATCACCGCCGGCACCTGGCAAGCGGCCTACAGCGCCGCGCAGGTGGCGCTGACCGCCCAGGCGGAAATCCAGCGCGGCGCCCACAGCGCCTTCGCTTTGTGCCGCCCACCGGGACACCACGCCGCCGGCGACTTGATGGGCGGTTATTGCTACCTCAACAACGCCGCCATCGCCGCTCAGGCTTTCCTCGATCAGGGCCATAAAAAAGTCGCGATCCTCGACGTCGACTATCACCACGGCAACGGCACCCAATCGATTTTCTATGAACGCAGCGACGTGCTGTTCACCTCGATCCACGGCCACCCGGAAGCGGAGTTCCCGTTCTTCCTCGGCTACGACGACGAGCTGGGCGAAGGCGCCGGTGAAGGCTTCAACTTCAACTATCCATTGCCCGCCGGCTCCGGCTGGGATGTGTGGAGCGCGGCGCTGGATCGCGCCTGCACCGAGATCGACACCTACGGCACCGACATCATCGTCGTGTCCCTCGGCGTCGACACCTTCAAGGACGACCCGATCTCGCAATTCAAGCTCGACAGCCCGGACTACCTGGCAATGGGCAAGCGCATCGCCGCCCTTGGCAAGCCGACCCTGTTCGTCATGGAAGGTGGCTACGCCGTGGAGGAAATCGGCATCAACGCGGTGAACGTGCTCGAAGGCTTCGAAAGCGCTCAATGAGGACAACCACCATGAACAGACTCAAGCGCTTTATCGCCCCCACGCTGTGCGCCGCGCTGCTCGGCGGCGCGGCCCATGCCGAAGAACGCACATTGCGCGTCTACAACTGGTTCGACTACATCACACCCAAGGCCCTGGAGGATTTCAAGGCACAGAACAGCCAGACCAAACTGGTCTACGACATCTTCGACACCAACGAGGCGCTGGAGGCCAAGTTGCTGACCGGCAACTCCGGCTATGACGTGGTGGTGCCGTCCAATGTGTTCCTCGCCAAACAGATCGAGGCCGGGGTGTTCCAGCCGCTGGATCGCAGCCAGTTGCCGAACTGGAACCACCTCGACCCGAAACTGATGAAGCTGATCGAGGCCAACGATCCGGGCAACAAGTTCGCCGTGCCGTACATGTACGGCACCATCCTGATCGGCTTCAACCCGGCCAAGGTCAAGGCTGCGCTGGGCGACAACGCACCGGTGGACAGCTGGGACCTGATCTTCAAGGAAGAAAACATCAGCAAGCTCAAGCAGTGCGGCGTGGCGCTGCTCGACTCGCCGTCGGAGATCCTGCCGCTGGCCCTGCAACACCTGGGGCTGGATCCGAACAGCAAGCAGCCGGCGGATTACGCCAAGGCTGAAGCGCTGTTGATGAAGATCCGCCCGTACGTGACCTACTTCCACTCGTCCAAGTACATGGCCGATATCGCCAACGGGGACATCTGCGTCGCGGTCGGTTACTCCGGCAGCTTCTCCCAGGCTGCCAACCGTGCCAGGGAAGCGAAGAACGGCGTGGTGGTCGACATGCGTCTGCCGAAGGAAGGCGCACCGATCTGGTTCGACATGCTCGCCATCCCGAAAGGCGCGAAGAACCCGCAGGACGCCTACACCTTCATCAACTACCTGCTGCAACCGCAGGTGATTGCGCCGGTCAGCGATTTTGTCGGTTATCCGAACCCGAACAAAGACGCCACCGGACTGGTCGATCCGGCGATCCGCAACAACCCGAACCTGTACCCGACCGACGCCGCCATGAGCACGCTCTACACCCTGCAACCGTTGCCGCGTGATGCGGAGCGAGCACGTACCCGGGCCTGGACCAAGATCAAATCCGGCACTTGAGCCATCGCCTGCGCAACACTTGCCCCGTCATCGTTCGATGACGGGGCAGCCTCCAGGGAACGCCGCCCTGTTCATCAATCTGCGGTAACTATCGACTACCCACCCCAGGCCTTTTTCAGGCGGGCCAGCGCGTCGGCGATGTCGGCCTCCGGCACGGCGGCGAAGCCCAACACCAGGCCGGCTCGCTGATCCGGTGGGGTTTCACTGCCCGGCAACCAGTGTTTGCTCAGGCCATTGACCTCGACCTCGACACCCTGCGCGAGCTCGACCAACTCACACTCCCGGGCCATGCTCTCGACCCTCACGGTCAGGTGCAGGCCCGCGGCCACCGACGGCAACGGGCCGACACCCGCGACGTCCGGCCAACCGGCCAGCAAGGCGTTGCGCCGACTGAGGGCCGCGCGCCGCATGCGCCGGATGTGCCGCTGGAAATGCCCGGCGGCCATGAATTCGGCCATGACCACTTGGGTGCTCACCTCCGAGTGCCGGACATCCACCGCGCGCCGTTGCGAAAACGCGTCCACCAGCCCCGGCGGCAGCACCAGATACCCCAGGCGCAGCGCCGGAAAGGCGACCTTGCCGAACGTCCCGACATACAGCACCCGACCTTGCCGATCGAGGGCCGCCAACGGGGCCAGCGGTGCGCCGGTGTAGCGATACTCGCCGTCGTAGTCGTCCTCGACGATCCAGCCCTGCGTGCGCTCGGCCCAGGCCAGCAGCTCCAGGCGCCGCGCCAGACTCATGACCACGCCGGTCGGGTATTGATGGGAAGGCGTGACGTAGGCCACGCGGCAATCACCGGCTGCCGCCAGCGCCGCGCAGTCCATGCCCTCCTCGTCCACCGCGATACCCCGCAGTTTGCCGCCGGCCACGGCAAAGGCATGACCGGCGGCGCGGTAGCCGGGATTTTCGATGCCCACACCGTCGCCCGGCTCCACCAGCAACTGTGCACAAAGGCTGATGCCCTGTTGTGCGCCGCTGGTGATCACAATTTGTTCAGCCGAGCACTGCATGCCGCGCGAGCTGCGCAAATAAGCGGCGATCAGACCGCGCAAACGCCTGTCACCCGCCGGATCGCCATAACACAGCTGCTGCAAATCCGGTTTGCGCCAGAAAGCCGCATTCAGCTTGGCCCAGACGTCAAACGGGAACAGATCGAAGGCCGGCACGCCAACCCGAAATGCACGGGGCGGGCCACTGGGCGGGCGGGGTAAATGGTTATTTTCCAGGCGCTGAAACGCGCCGTTGTGGATAACTTTACTGGATGAATGCCCAGGTAATTCCGGCGAATTTGTGGATAAAGCTGTGGGTAAGCCTGTTGAAAACCCTGTGGATATTTTTGTGGATAATTTTTTGCTCGCAAGTTGCTTCTGCGGCAGTTGCGCCACATAGGTTCCATCCCCGACTCGGCCCTCGATAAAACCCTCGGCGTACAGCTGATCGTAGGCTCGCACGACGCTGTTGCGGGAAATTGCCAGGGCCGCCGCCAGATCGCGGCTGGCCGGCAACCGCGTGCCGCCCGCCAGTCGCCCGTCGAGCACGCGCATGCGCAGGGCCTGATAGAGCTGACGACTCAAACCCTTGCGACGATCCAGCTCGATTCCCGCCGGGTTGAACGGCAGCGACAGCACGGGCGATTCAGGCATGGCAATGGACCTATGAAATTGGTCTTGAATGGCTCTTACAACAGACCAATAGCCTGCCTAGGATGCAGGCATTCGCCAAGGAAAAATTCTCCATGTACACGCCTCGCGCCTTCGCCATCGAAGACTTGTCCCAATTGCACGAACTGATCCTCGCCACCCGCCTCGCGATTCTCGTGACCCATGGCGAACACGGCTTGCAGGCCAGCCATGTGCCGGTCCTGCTGCATCGCGAACAAGGCGAGAACGGCACGCTGTACGGGCACCTGGCCAAGGCCAATCCACAATGGAAAGACCTGCGCGACGGCGCCGAAGCGATGGTGATCTTTGCCGGCCCCGACGCCTACGTCAGCCCGGGCTTTTACCCGAGCAAGGCCGAACACGGCAAAGTCGTGCCGACCTGGAACTACATCGCCGTCCACGCCTACGGTGACGCCGAAACCTTCAGCGACGGCGGACGACTGCTCGACATCGTCAGCACCCTCACCGACCGCCACGAATCCGGCCGCGCGCAACCGTGGAAAGTCGATGACGCGCCCGCCGACTACATCGACGGCATGCTCAAGGCGATCGTCGGTTTTGCCATTCCCATCGATCGTCTCGAAGGCAAGCGCAAGCTCAGCCAGAACCGCAGCCCCGCCGACATCGCCGGTGTACGCGAAGGGCTGGCTGCCAGCGCCGACGTCACCGACCAGACCCTCGCCCACTTGACGCGTTAAGGAAATCTCCATGAGTCAGATCGACATCCGCCCGGTCAACGCCGACGATCACGCGGCCTGGCTGCCCCTGTGGCAGGCTTACCTGCGTTTCTACAACACCGAACTGCCGGCCGCCGTCAGCCAGAGCACCTGGCAACGTTTTCTCGATCCCGACGAGCCGACCCACGCCGCCCTCGCCTGGGCCGATGGCAAAGCGGTGGGGATGGTGCATTTCATCTACCATCGTTCGAACTGGAGCATCGAGAACTCGTGCTACCTGCAGGACTTGCTGGTTGAGCCACAGACCCGTGGCACCGGCGTCGGTCGTCTGCTGATCGAGCATGTTTACGCCACGGCCAAGGCCGACGGTTGCTGCAAGGTGCACTGGCTGACCCACGAAACCAACGCCACGGCGATCCAGCTCTACGAGCGCATCGCCGAGCGCCCGGGCTTCATCCAGTTTCGCAAAGCCATTTAAGGAACAGCGTTCATGACCACTTCACTTGCTGACTGGAAAGGCGTCGCGGCGCCTTCGACCACCCTGATCGAAGGCCGCTTCATCCGTCTGGAAAAACTCGACCCGGCGCGCCACGGCGATGACCTGTTCAACGCCCTGCAAGGCCCCGGCGCCGACCCGAAACTCTGGGATTACCTGCCTTACGGCCCGTTCCCGGAGCGCAGCGCCTTCAATGACTGGCTGAACAATCACGCGGCCCACAGCGACCCGTATTTTTTCAGCATCATCGACCGCACCAGCGGCCAGGTGCAAGGCATCCTCAGCCTGATGTCGATCGTCCCGGCCCAGGGCCGTATCGAAATCGGTCACGTCACCTTCGGCGCGCCGATGCAGCGCTCGCCGAAAAGCACCGAAGCGGTGTACCTGCTGGCGAAGGAGTCATTCGCCCTCGGCAACCGCCGCCTCGAATGGAAATGCAACAACGGCAACGCCCGCTCCAAATACGCCGCCGAGCGCCTGGGGTTCAGTTTTGAAGGGGTGTTCCGCCAGCACATGGTTGTTAAAGGCCAGAACCGCGACACCGCGTGGTACTCGATCCTCGACTCGGAATGGCCGGCGATTGCCGCCGGGTTCGAGCGGTGGTTGAGCGATGAGAATCAGGCGGCGGACGGGCAGGTGAAGGGATTGGTTGAGTGTCGGGGTTAAAACCCGCAAAGCAAAAGATCGCCGCCTGCGGCAGCTTCTACCTGAGTCTCATGCAGGAGCTGCCGCAGGCGGCGATCTTTTGATTTTCATTCAAGCGAATTTCTGTGCCAGCACGGCGATGTGTTCCGGCCCGATTCCGCAGCAACCGCCCAAATGGCTGGCGCCGCGCAGTCGCCAATCCTGCGCCCAATGCAAATACCCCGGCGGATCAAGATCCTCGCGCAACGGGTCCAGTCCGTCATTGGCCGTCGCCTCTTTCGGCTGGGGCGGAAAAGCATTGGCGTAAGCGCCGATGTGAATCTTCACACCAAGTCGCTCAAACGTGTCGCGCGCCGCATCGATCGCGGCACCAATCACTTCAGGCTGGCTGCAATTGAAGAGCAATGTCTCGACACCCAGTTCGGCCGCCACCGCCGCCGCTTCGGTTACGGCTTCACCGGAACGCAAACGCGGCACTTCATCCGTGTCCTCATCCTTCAAGGTGAAAGACAGCCAGAATGGCTTGCCATCCTTCGGCAACCCGGCATGGATCGCTCGCGCCTCGATGATTGAACTTTGGGTTTCCGCCAGCCACAGATCAACATGCGGTGCCAGACCGTTGACCAAGGGCTCCAGCAATTCAGTCACCCGCGTGGCGTCGAACAGATCCGGCCGGTAGGAGCCGAACAGCGGCGGCAACGACCCGGCCACCCGCACGTTTTTCCCCGAAGCCTGCACCGCACGCCGCGCCAGCTCACCGGCCAACGCCGCCAGCACGCGGCCCTCTGCGGCGAAACGCTCCTCACCGATGTGAAACGGTACGACGGCGTAACTGTTACTGGTGATCACATGGGCACCGCTGGCAATGTAGGCGGCATGGACCGCCTCAACGGCTTGCGGGGCTTCGATCAGCGCCAACGCCGACCACTCGGGTTGCCGGAATGGCGCCCCGGCGCGTTGCAACTCACGGCCCATGCCGCCATCAAGAATTACCGTGCTTCCTGCGCCCATATGCTTTTCGCTCATATGCTTATGAAAATAACTCACTACCAGAGTAGCTCTTATAACTATTTAATACCCACCATTCCGTTAATCACAACCTATTTTTTATCAGGGACCGACCGTGAAACTACAACCGCTACTGGCCGCAGGCCTGACGATTCTGGCCATCTCCGGCCAAGCCTTTGGCGGTGTCACGCTGGATCGCGTCGAGCAGAAGAAAGAACTGGTCGGGGTCCTGATGGAAAGCTACCCGCCCTTCTCGTTTCTCAACGAGCAAAACCAGCTCGACGGCTTTGACGTTGATGTCGCCAAAGCCGTCGCGGACAAACTGGGAGTCAAGCTACGCCTCGAAACGCCGTCCTGGGATGTCATCGCGGCCGGCCACTGGAGCGGACGCTATGACATCTGTATCTGCTCCATGACCCCGAGCAAGGCCCGCGCCGAAGTCTTTGATTTTCCGGTCGAGTATTACGCCTCGCCAGCGGTAATCGTGGTCAACGCCAAGGATGATCGCATTCACGGCGCCAAGGATCTGAGCGGTAAAAAAGTAGGCCTGACCAGCGCTTCCAGCTACGAAAGTTATCTGAACAAGAATCTGGTCATCGAAGGGGCCGAAGACACGCGCCTGCAATACCCGTTCGAAGACGTGCAGATCGCGCCGTACGATACCGACAACGTGGCCTTCCAGGACCTGGGGCTGGGTGCCGGCGTGCGCCTGGATGCCGTACTGACCAACCTCGTCACCGCGCAACCACGGCTGAACGAAGACAAACGCTTCAAGCTGGCCGGCGAGGCGCTGTACTCGGAGCCGAACTCGGTCGCCATCGAAAAGGGTGATGCGCAGTGGAATGCCAAGGTGCGCGAGGTCTTCGCCCAACTCAAACAGGACGGCACCTTGAGCAAGCTGTCGCAGAAATGGATCGGCGCCGACATCAGTAAATGACCTCTTTCCCGACACCTCCACAGCCACCACAACCGGTGGCTGAATCACGTCTGCGACGACTCTTCGGGTTTCGCACACGCCTGTACCTGACATGGGCGGCGATGTTCTGCCTGTTCGCCGGATTCTTCCTGAGCTTCGACCTGAAGTTCTCGATCATCCTCGACAAGCTGCCCAATCTGGTCGGTCTGCACCTCGCACCCAACGGCTTCCTGCAAGGCGCGGCACTGACCCTGTTTTTGTGCCTGTGCTCGATTGTCGCTTCGTCGTTACTGGGCTTTGTCACAGCCCTCGCCCGCCTTTCGAAAAGCGCGGTGGCGTTCGGCATTGCCAGTTTTTATGCGTCGTTCTTTCGTGGCACGCCGCTGCTGATCCAGATCCTGCTGATCTACCTCGGCTTGCCGCAGTTGGGTATCGTGCCAGGCGCTGTCGTTGCCGGGATCATCGCCTTGTCACTGAACTACGGCGCCTATCTGAGCGAAATCTTCCGCGCCGGCATCCTTGGTGTTCCCTACGGCCAGCGCGAGGCATCCCTGGCACTGGGCATGCGCGAAACCGTGATTTTCTGGCGCGTCACCCTGCCTCAAGCGATGCGCACCATCATCCCGCCCACCACCAACCAATTCATTTCGATGCTCAAGGATTCGTCACTGATATCGGTAATGGGCGTGTGGGAAGTGATGTTTCTGGCGCAGTCATACGGACGCTCCAGCTATCGCTACATCGAGATGCTGACGACCGCTGCCATCATTTACTGGGTAATGTCGATCGGGCTGGAACTGATACAGGCGCGGATGGAGCGACATTACGGGAAGGCGTATCTGCGACGTGAATGAGATGAAGGGGGCGAATGATCTGGCAATCCGACAACGTCCGGAAAATTCGTAGGAAAGGGCACCGCGACAACGGGGCAAGACAAGCGCTTTCAACATCACAGGACATTTTCCGCAGAACAGAAAGCGATGTGCCCCGCGTCGCTGCAAGAAGCGGCTGACAGCCGCCACCTGGCCCGTCTTCGTACAGTTTGGCTTCCTGAAATCGGAGGTCGCACTGGATGCCCATTCAACACAGATACAAGCTCCAACATCTTGTCCTGGCAGTGGCACTGGCCGTCGGCTGTGCCGGGGTTTCGCAGGCCGAGCAAGTGGAACCGCAGGTCGATGTGGAGGTGAAACCCAAGAAAAAGCGCAAGAACGCCGCCAAGTCCACACCGCCCATTGCTGGCTCTGACGAGCCGAGCGCCCAGCTCGAACAGACACCTTCTTCTCCCGCGCCGTCAATTGACGCGCAGGTGACCGCGACAGCAGAACTCATCGTTGCCCGCGCGCCCATCGTATTCGATGAGGCCTTCTACGAAGCGGTGGGGTTCGACCATCCCACGCCAACGAATGCTAGCGTCGCCACAGAACACAACTTCGACAGTTTTCAGCACGCCTACACCACCCAGCACACCCCGCTTTCAGAAAGACTCGAAAACAACGAAGGCCTGTCCCTGCAGCTGGGCGAGGCCGATGATCTGCTCGTGATCAACAACGGCGCCCGGTGGGACGGACTCATTGACGGCGGCGCCGGCCAGAACGGTTTGCTGCTGAACGCCCGAGAAGGTGGCGAGATCGGCAGGACGAACAACTTCAAAGAGGTACGGGTCGCCAAAGGGGCCTGGACCCTCGGCCATGATTTCAACGGTAGCGCCGAGGTCAAGGCCGGCGCGGCGCTGGTGAACAATGGCTCGATCAAAGGAGATGCCCTTGTTGACCCCTCGGCGACCTATGCCGGTAACGGCGATGTGCAGAACCTGTACGTGAACGGCGCCCTGCTCGCCCTGAAAGACAACGGCCCAACCATCAGGGGCAACCTGGCGTTATCCAGAGGCGCAGAGGTGACCTACGTGGTGTCGGCCAGCGAGGGCGCCTCGCCCATCGTGGTCAACGGGACCGCGACCCTCGGCAATGCCACGCTGAACGTTCTTGGCATACCGGGTGACCATGCGCCCAGTACTGACTACACGGTATTGAATGCCGGCAAGATTGAAGGTGAGTTCGGGCAGGTCAAAAGCAGTCTGGCTTTCATGACCCCGACGCTGGCCTACTCTGATACTCAAGCGACGCTGACCTATACCCGCAACGATGTGCGCTTTGAAGATGTTTCCGGCTCAAAAAACGCTCAAGCGCTCGGCAAAAGCATTGATGAACCGTGGGCCCGGCCAAGCGCAGCCAAGCCTGACGCTCAGAAGTCCCAGGCGCCCCGGCCCCAAACGTCCCGGCCAATGGCACTGGCTCACGCGACAACCTCTCCTGCCGCGACTGCGGCGCCATCCACTCCAGGCAATGCAGCCGTCGCCGCCCTGCTCACCTCCGACAAAGCCACGACCGTCATCGCCCTCGAACAATTGGCCGGCAGCGGCAACGCCAACCTCGCCAAGGCAACCCTGAGCAGTGTTACTCCGGTCAACGCCAGCCTGCTCTCGGCCATGCACCAGCTCGACAACTTCCACGGCAGCCAAAGAAACGCACCACGCCACGCGGCAGGCAGCGCAGACACCGGCAGGGTGTGGGTTCAGGCTCTGGGGCACGGCGGCAAACTGGATCGTGACGTGGAACCCATGCAGCACGCCACCAAGGGCCTGTTGCTGGGCGCAGATTGGCGCCTCAATGAAGCATGGCGACTGGGCGTCATGGGCGGTACATCCGATACCCGGATGGACAGCCGCGAACTGGACGGCGAGCTCGACAGTTGGCACCTCGGCGCTTACGCGTTGCGCCAGTCCGGACGGATGTCGCTACGGCTCGGCGCGACCTGGAGCAGTCACGAGGGCAGTACCCGACGCCAAGTCGCGTTCGGCCGATTCACCGATCGCCTCAAGGGCAACTACGACGCCAGCACCCAGCAAGCCTTCGCCGAGCTGGGCTACAACCTGGGACGGGGCGGTGTCCGTCTCGAGCCTTTCGCCGGCGTCGGTTACCAGCGCTATCAACACGATGGCTATACCGAGAACGGCGGGGCGGCGGCGCTCAAGGTGCAGGATCAAACCCAGGGCAACCTGAACAGCACCTTCGGCCTGCGCCTGGCAAAAGTCGCCACGCTGGGCAACGGCATGCGCCTGACGCCACGGTTCAGCGCTGGCTGGAAACATGTTTACGGCGACACCGAAACCAGCACTCGCCAACGCCTGGTTACCGGCGGTCGCGACTACACCCTGTATGGCGCCGAGCTGGATCGCAACAGCCTGACGCTCGACACCGGGCTGGATCTGAGCGTATCGACCCTCCACACCCTGGGACTCGGCCTGACTGGAGAGATCGGCACCGACAGCCGCAATCACGGCATTTCCGGCCAGTGGCGAATGGCGTTCTGAGGCAGGTTTCTGTGGGGGCGGCGGCTCCCGCAGACAAAAAAAGGGGAGCACATGCTCCCCCGAGGTTTAAAGCGTTGTAATCGCGGCCGTTATCTCAGCCTTCGATCTCGATCAGGATTTCGCCCGGGTTCACCCGGTCACCCTTGGCGACGTGGATGGCGGTGACCTTGCCGGCAATCGCAGCCTGGACTTCGGTTTCCATCTTCATCGCTTCGGTGATCAGCACGGCCTGACCGGCCTTGACGTTGTCACCTTCCTTGACCAGCACATCGACGATGTTGCCCGGCATGGTGGTGCTGACATGGCCCGGAGCCGAAGCCTGTTTGCGTTTGCTGCTGCCACCGCCGACGAATTCGTTGAGCGGCTCGAACACCACTTCTTCCGGCATGCCATCGATGGACAGATAGAAATGACGCTTGCCTTCAGCCTTGACGCCGACACCGGTGATGTCCACGCGGTAGGTCTCGCCGTGAACGTCGATGACGAACTCGGTCGGCACGCCTTCGCCGCCCGCCGAGGCCACCTTGCCTGCCTCTGGAATCGGCAGCAGCACTTCCGGCGTGAGGGTGCCGGCGGCACGCTCCTCGAGGAACTTGCGCCCGATGTCCGGGAACATGGCGAAGGTCAGCACGTCTTCCTCAGACTTGGCCAGTGCGCCGATGTCGGCACGCAGCTTGGTCATTTCCGGCTTGAGCAGGTCCGCCGGACGCACATCGATCACTTCCTCGCTGCCGATGGCCTGACGACGCAGCTTTTCGTCCACGGTGCCCGGCGCCTTGCCGTAGCCACCTTGCAGGTAAAGCTTCACTTCGTTGGTGATGGTCTTGTAGCGCTCGCCGGCCAGCACGTTGAAGAACGCCTGGGTACCGACGATCTGCGAAGTCGGGGTCACCAGCGGCGGGAAGCCGAGGTCTTCGCGCACTCGCGGGATCTCCGCCAGCACTTCGCTCATGCGGTTGAGCGCGCCCTGCTCTTTCAACTGGTTGGCGAGGTTGGAGATCATCCCGCCCGGAACCTGGTTGACTTGAACACGGGTATCAACGGCGGTGAATTCGCTTTCGAACTGGTGGTACTTCTTGCGCACGGCGTAGAAGTACAGACCGATTTCCTGCAACAGTTCCAGATCCAGGCCGGTATCGAATTCGCTGCCCTTGAGGGCCGCGACCATCGATTCGGTGCCCGGGTGACTCGTGCCCCAGGCGAAGCTGGAGATCGCGGTGTCGATGTGGTCGGCGCCGTTTTCGATCGCCTTCATCTGACACATTGCGGCGAGGCCGGCGGTGTCGTGGGAATGGATGAACACCGGCAGCGATTGCTCGGCCTTCAAGGCCTTGACCAGCTCGCCGGTGGCATACGGGGTCAGCAGGCCGGCCATGTCCTTGATCGCCACCGAGTCGCAACCCATGGCTTCCATCTGCTTGGCTTGCGCGACGAAGGCCTCGATGGTGTGTACCGGGCTGGTGGTGTAGGCGATGGTGCCCTGGGCGTGTTTGCCGGCAGCCTTCACCGCTTCGATCGCCACGCGCAGGTTACGCACGTCGTTCATCGCGTCGAAGATGCGGAACACGTCGATGCCGTTGACCGCAGCCTTGGCGACGAAGGCCTTGACCACGTCGTCGCTGTAGTGACGGTAGCCCAGCAGGTTCTGCCCGCGCAGCAACATTTGCAGACGGGTGTTGGGCAGCGCGGCACGCAGCTGGCGCAGACGCTCCCACGGGTCTTCCTTCAGAAAACGTACGCAGGCGTCGAACGTCGCGCCGCCCCAGACTTCCAGCGACCAGTAGCCGACTTTGTCGAGCTTGTCGCAGATCGGCAGCATGTCTTCGGTGCGCATGCGGGTGGCGAGCAGCGATTGGTGGGCGTCGCGCAGGATGGTGTCGGTTACAAAGATCTTCTTGCTCATTGTTCTATTCCTCACAGGCCTGCGTGGGCGGCGATGGCGGCGGCGATGGCCAGGGCCAGCTCCTCGGGTTTGCGCTTGATCGAGTAGTTGGTCAGTTCCGGATGGCTTTCGACGAAGCTGGTATTGAACTGGCCGCTACGGAATTCCGGGTTGCGCAGGATTTCCTGGTAGTACGCGGCAGTGGTCTTGACCCCTTGCAGGCGCATGTCGTCGAGGGCGCGCAGGCCCCGATCCATCGCCTCTTCCCAGGTCAAGGCCCAGACCACCAGTTTCAGGCACATCGAGTCGTAGAACGGTGGAATGGTGTAACCGGTGTAGATCGCCGTGTCGGTGCGCACGCCTGGGCCGCCGGGGGCGTAGTACCGGGTGATTTTGCCGAAGCTCGGCAGGAAGTTGTTTTTCGGGTCTTCGGCGTTGATCCGGAACTGCAAGGCAAAACCGCGATGCTGGATGTCTTCCTGTTTAACCGACAGCGGCAGGCCGGAGGCGATGCGGATCTGTTCACGGACAATGTCGATCCCGGTGATTTCTTCGGTGATGGTGTGTTCCACCTGCACCCGGGTGTTCATCTCCATGAAGTACACCTCGCCCTCGGCGAGCAGGAACTCCACGGTGCCGGCGTTCTCGTAGCCCACAGCCTTGGCCGCGCGCACCGACAGGTCGCCGATGTAGGCCCGCTGTTCCGGGGTCAGTTGCGGGCTCGGGGCGATCTCGATCAGCTTCTGGTTGCGGCGCTGGATCGAGCAATCACGCTCGAACAGATGCACCACGTTGCCGAAGCTGTCGCCGAGAATCTGCGCTTCGATGTGTTTCGGGTTGACGATGCATTTTTCCAGGAACACTTCCGCCGAACCGAAGGCCTTGGTGGCTTCGGAAATCACGCGAGGGAAGTTCTGTTCGAGTTCTTCACGGCTGTTGCAACGACGGATACCGCGACCGCCGCCACCGGAAGTGGCCTTGAGCATCACCGGATAACCAATGCGGTCGCCCTCGGCCAGCGCTTCCTCGATACCCGAGACGTTGCCTTCGGTGCCCGGCGTGACCGGTACGCCAGCCTTGATCATGCTGCGGCGCGCTTCGGTCTTGTCGCCCATGCGGCGAATGACTTCCGCCGATGGGCCAATGAATTTGATTCCGCGCTCGGCGCAGATGTCTGCCAGCTCGGCGTTTTCCGAAAGGAAGCCGTAGCCGGGGTGCAGCGCATCGCAGCCGGTTTCCACGGCCAGGTTCACCAGCTTGCGCGGGTTCAGGTAACCGGCCAGCGGCTCGGCACCAATGCTGTGGGCCTCGTCCGCACGCTTCACATGCAAGGCATGCCGGTCAGCGTCGGAAAAAATCGCTACCGAGCGAATGCCCATCTCGGCGCAGGCACGCACGATTCGTACGGCAATCTCACCACGGTTGGCGATCAGGATCTTTGTTATCACTTGGAGGTTCCCTTGAGCCGGTGGTACCCACGACCTGCTAGACCCAGGTCGACGCGTGACCAAATGTTTCAATTTGGTCGCCGCTTCACACTAGCGCTCACAAGGGATTAACAAAAATGAATAAAAATTGGGTCGTGCATAAGTAAAGACTTATAGTCAACGCATCAGCCAGCGGCAAGAGTCGGTAGAAAATGCGTAAGTCTTTGATGCGTATGACATTGCGTCAATTGCAGATCTTCAACGAGGTGTGTGATTTACGCTCCTACAGCCGAGCGGCTGAAGAAATGTCTCTCACGCAACCGGCCGTCAGCCTACAGATTCGTCAACTGGAAGAGCTGATCGGCCAGCCATTGTTCGACTATGTCGGCAAAAAACTCTACATGACCGAGGCCGCCGAAGCCTTGCAACGGGCCAGCCGGGACATCTTCGGGCGCCTGGAAAACCTCGACATGCAGCTCTCGGACATGCAGGGCTCGCTGCAAGGCCAATTGAAACTGGCAGTGGAGTCCAGCGCCAAATACTTCGTGCCGCACCTGTTCGCCGCATTCAAGCGCCAGCATCCGGAAGTGAACCTGCAATTGACGGTGGTCAATCGGGGTCAGGTGATCCGCCGCCTCTCCGATAACCGCGACGATCTGGTGATCATGTCCATGGTGCCGCAGGACATGGGCCTGGAATTCCTGCCGTTCCTCAACAATCCGATTGTCGCCGTGGCACCGCCGGATCATCCGCTGTCACACATGGGGCCGCTGCGCTTGCAGGATTTGGAGCCCTACACCTTGCTGATTCGCGAACCGGGCTCAGGCACGCGCATGGCCTGCGAAGAGTACTTCAAGGAGAAGCGCGTGCACTTCACCCAGACTCAGGAAGTAGCGTCGGCCGAAGCTCAGCGAGAGTGTGTCGTGGCGGGTCTGGGCGTGGCGCTGTTGACGCGCCACGCCCTGAACCTGGAGCTGGCGACCGGCGGCCTGGTGGAGCTGCCGGTCGAGGAGTTACCGCTGTTTCGCAGTTGGTGCCTGGTGCAAGCCAAGGCCAAACGACTGTCACCGGTGGCGCACGCCTTCCTGGCGTTTGTCCGCAGCGAGCGGATCCAGATCAGCGCGCTGGTTGAGCGCTTCGACGGGAAGCGGTCGGTGCTGCCTGCCAATGGTGGAGGGTGATTTCCTCGGGAAAATCGCCGATCTCGGCCTGAAGCTGGCGAAGTTCGAAGCGATCTTCGATAGCGCGGCGAAACTCCATGCGGCGCTGGTCTTCCTGCTGACGACGGGTTTTCGCGGCGCTGTTGCGTTCTTCGTAGGGCTGAGCCATTTCGAGTCTCCCAAGGCGAGTACGGGAGTTTCACGATAGGCGTGAGGGATGACGGTTTGGCTGCGTCGGGGTTACAGAAAGGTGAAAGTTCGCGTTGGCGCCGGTGTTTTTGAGGACGCCTTCGCGGGCAAGCCCGCTTCCACAAAACGGTGGGAGCGGGCTTGCCCGCGGATGAATGTCGCAACGACTTCCGGATTCAATCGTCCAGCGCTTTCACCGATTTGGGCGACAGGCGCAAGCTGCGCAGGCTGCGCTTGACGCTCTTGAGGTGGTTGACCAGGCTCGGCCCGCGCGCCATGGCTACGCCCATCGCCAGCACATCGATCACGACCAGATGGGCGATACGCGAAGTCAGCGGGGTGTAGATTTCCGTGTCCTCGTGCACATCGATCGCCAGATTGACGGTCGACAGTTCAGCCAGCGGCGTCTGGCTCGGGCACAGGGTAATCAGCGAGGCGCCGCTTTCGCGAACGAGGTTGGCGGTGATCAGCAGATCCTTGGAACGCCCGGACTGGGAAATGCAGATCGCCACGTCGGTCGGTTTCAGTGTCACCGCCGACATCGCCTGCATGTGCGGATCGGAATAAGCCGCAGCGGTCAGCAGCAACCGGAAGAATTTGTGCTGCGCATCCGCCGCCACCGCGCCGGAGGCCCCGAAGCCATAGAACTCGACGCGCTGGGCCTGGGACATCAGCGTGACCGCGCGCTGCAACTCCAGCGGATCGAGCTTCTCGCGAACCTCCATCAGGGTGTGCAGGGTGGTGTCGAAAATCTTCAGGCTGTAGTCGGCGACCGAGTCATCTTCATGGATCGCGAACTGGCCGAAGCTGGCACCGGCGGCCAGGCTTTGCGCCAGTTTGAGTTTCAGATCCTGAAAGCCGGAACAACCGATGGCCCGGCAGAAGCGCACGATGGTCGGCTCACTGATGCCGACGCTGTGCGCCAGGTCGGCCATGGAACTGTGCATCACCGCCGCAGGGTCAAGCAGCACGTGGTCGGCGACCTTGAGCTCCGACTTGCGTAACAGGTGACGTGACTGGGCGATGTGTTGCAGCAGGTTCAAGGGGCTGGACTCTTGTTATGAAATAAGTGTTAAGGAATAAGCGTTATGGGCAGATGCCGAAGATGTAGCAAGTTTGTAGTTATACTACATGAATCGTCTTTTTGCCTGCTCAATGCGTAACTGGATGCCCCCGTATCAGGCGCATCTCCCCTTGATGTAGCCCTAAAGGGAGTTTTCCTGCCCACGCAACAACCCGGCGAGGTCTGCCGCCTGCACCGGACGACTGATCAGGTATCCCTGCACTTCGTCGCAGCCTTCGGCCTTGAGAAACTCCAGTTGCTCCGGACGTTCGACGCCTTCGGCCACTACTTTCAGCGACAGGCCGTGGGCCATGGCAATGATCGCGCGAGTGATTGCCGCGTCCTCGCTCCCCTGCGCCAGGCCGCGAATGAAAGCCTGATCGATCTTCACGTAGTCCACCGGGATGCGTTTCAGATAACTGAGCGACGAATAACCCGTACCGAAATCATCGATCGCCAGTTTCACCCCCAGTCCGCGCAATTGCTGGAAGGTGGCGATGATGTGTTCGACGCTGTCGAGCAACTGGCTTTCCGTGAGTTCCAGCTCCAGATAGTGCGGCGCCAGCCCGGTTTCCTCCAGCACCTGACGTACAAGGCTGGCGAGCTTGCCCTGACGCAACTGATGCACCGACAGGTTCACGGACACCCGGATCGGCGCCAGCCCCTGGCGCTGCCACTCGCAGGCCTGCCAGCACGCCTGGCGCAGCACGAACTCGCCGATCGGGCCGATCAACCCGGTTTCCTCGGCCAGGCCGATGAAATCCCCCGGAGAGATCCGGCCCAGGGTCGGATGATCCCAGCGCACCAGTGCTTCTGCCGCATTCAGGCGGCCCGTCTCCAGACACAGCTTCGGCTGGTAGAACACGCTCAGTTGCTTGTCTTCGATGGCTTTGCGCAACTGGATTTCCAGTTGCAGACGTTCCAAGGTGCTGGCTTGCAGGCTGTCGGTATAGAACTGGAAGTTGTTGCCGCCCAGGTGCTTGGCATGTTGCATGGCCATGTTCGACTGACTGACCAGCTCGGAGATTTCCCGCGCGTTGTCCGGCAGCATGCTGATGCCCATCGAGGCGCTGACCACCAGTTCATGCCCTTCCACCGTCAGCGGCAGGCGCAGTTTGGTCGCCAGCCGCGTGGCGACCCGCGCCAGGCTCGACAGGTTGCCGTAGGCGTCGAACAACACCGCGAACTCATCGCCGGACAGCCGGGCGATGGTGTCCGCCTCGGGCAAGGCATTGATCAGGCGCCGCGACATTTTTTGCAGCAACTGGTCGGCGACTTCATGACCAAGACTGTCGTTGAGCAGCTTGAAGCGGTCCAGATTGATGTGCAGCAACGCCAGGCTGCGGCGTCCGCCCTGGCGCACCCGTTGATGGGCTTCGTGCAGCCGTTCGCGAAACAGCGAGCGGTTGGCCAGACCGGTGAGCTCGTCGTAGTGGGTCAGGTAGCGCATACGCTCTTCGGACTCGCGGCGCGCTGACAGATCGGCGAAGAAGCCCACGATATGACTCATATTTCCCCGACGATCACGCACCACATTCAGTTGTAGCCATTGCGGGTAGAGTTCGCCGTTCTTGCGGGTTTCCACCAGTTCGCCCTGCCAACTGCCGTGCTGCTCCAGCGCCTGACGGATCGCAACATAATGTCGCCGGGCATCGCGGCTGCACGGCAGTTCGACGACGTTGCGCCCGAGCATGTCATCAATGTCATAACCGGTGACGCGGCTGAACGCCTGATTGATCGCGATCAGTTCGTAATTCGGATCAAGAATCACGATGCCTTCACTGGCCGCTTCAAACACCGTCGCCGCCAGTTGCTGTTGGGCTTCCAGGCTTTTGCTGGCGCTGATGTCACGGCGAGTGCCGACCATGCGGATCACCCGCCCGCTGTCGCTGCGCTCCACCGCCCGGCCACGGTCTTCGATCCATACCCAGTGGCCATCGCCATGCCGCACCCGGTACTCGATCTGATAATCCTCGGTGCGCCCCTTCAGATGCTCGATCAAGGCGTGCTTGAGTGACGGCACGTCTTCCGGGTGCAGGCGCGGACGCAGATGCCGCAGCAGCCCGGTGACGTATTCCGGGTCGATGCCGAACAACTCCTGGATCTGCGTGTGGTGGACTTCATCGGTTTGCAGATTCCAGTCCCACAGCCCCAGCTCACTGGCTTTCAACGCCAGGGCCAGCCGCGCTTCGCTTTTGCTCAGGGCCTGGTTGGCGGCATCCAGTTCGCGACTGCGCTGGGCGACACGGTCTTCGAGATCGACCTGCGCCTCGCGCAATTTGCCCTCGGCGCAGCGGCGGTGTTCGATTTCCTTTGCCAGCTCCTGGTTGAGTTGCTCGCTGCGGGTCTGCGCCTGTTGCAGGTGCTCGATCAGCCGCTGATTCTGAAAGCGTCGCAGCAACCCACGATCGATCAGTCGATTGATCTGCCACGCCACCACACTCAACGAACCGAGCAGAATCAGCCCGAGCCAGCCCCAGCCGCGCGCCAGATCATCTCCGCCCCAGAACAGATAGCCGATGGCCGGCAGCAGGCACGGCAAGGTAAAGGACAGAAACGCCGGCAGGCTCACCGCATAGGCGACGCTGGCCGACAGCGTGGCGGCGCCGATCAGGCCGAACACCCAGGCCTGTTGCAGGAAGTTGTCGGCCGGCACCAGCGCGATACCGGCACCGGCCAGGGTCAGGCCGGTCAGGGTCGAACCGAGCAAGAACATTCGCCCCCAGATCGGCTGGGCCTGACGGTCGGGCATGGCCGAATCGAACGCGGCGACCTGAATCACCCGCAACGCCACCAGCGACAGCAGCCACACCAGCCAGACGCTGACCACGAAGTAGCGCTGCGGGCTCCAGAGCAGAGCGGCGCAGACCAGACCATTGATCAACATGAACAGCGTGGGCAGCAGCGAGCCCTGATAAAGAAGGCGCGTGCGCTCGACCGCCATCTGCGTGGCGTAGTGCTTGCGGATAACCCGAGGCTCCACAGAGGGGCCCGACAGGTCAGAGCTGAGGGTCATAGGCAATGTTCTTGTTCTTATTAAAATGAGCATGCGCCCGAAACGTGGACGGAGCATACACAAGCCCATTCACTTGCCAAACTGCTCCAGATCATAATTTCGCCGAAACTTTTGCCCCCCGCGCCACCGGCAAAACCCGCAGAGCGAGACGGGCCGATGCCTGCGACCAGTGACCGACCGGTCGTCATCGACAGGAGTTTCATCGGCTAATGCAAAGCTCGGTTTGCCCGGGCCTGCGGCGCACCCTAGAATGCCCCGATGCGCGATGATCTCTCCCTTCTGCTGAATTCCCTCAACGATGCCCAACGCCAGGCCGTAGCGGCCCCCGTTGGCCGTCAGTTGGTCCTGGCCGGTGCCGGTTCCGGTAAAACCCGAGTGCTGGTGCACCGTATCGCCTGGTTGATCCAGGTCGAAAACGCCTCGCCCCACTCCATTCTGTCGGTGACCTTCACCAACAAGGCCGCTGCCGAGATGCGTCACCGCATCGAACAGTTGCTGGGCATCAACCCGGCGGGCATGTGGGTCGGCACCTTCCACGGCCTGGCGCACCGCTTGCTGCGGGCGCACTGGCAGGAAGCCGGCCTGAGCCAGACCTTCCAGATTCTCGACAGCGACGACCAGCAACGGCTGGTCAAGCGGGTGATCCGCGAGCTGGGGCTGGACGAACAGCGCTGGCCGGCCCGCCAGGCGCAGTGGTTCATCAACGGGCAGAAAGACGAAGGTCTGCGTCCGCAACACATTCAGGCCAGCGGCGATCTGTTCCTCGCCACCATGCGCGGCATTTACGAGGCCTACGAGGCTGCCTGTGCCCGCGCGGGCGTCATCGACTTCTCCGAACTGCTGCTGCGCGCCCTCGACCTGTGGCGCGATCATCCGGGCCTGCTGGCGCATTATCAGAAGCGCTTCCGGCATATTCTGGTGGACGAGTTCCAGGACACCAACGCCGTGCAGTACGCCTGGTTGCGCTTGCTGGCCAAGGGCGGCGACAGCCTGATGGTGGTGGGTGACGACGACCAGTCGATCTACGGCTGGCGCGGGGCGAAAATCGAGAACATCCACCAGTATTCCGCCGACTTCCCGGATGCCGAAACCATCCGCCTGGAACAGAACTACCGCTCCACCGCCGGCATCCTCAAGGCGGCCAACGCCCTGATCGCCAACAACACCGGGCGTCTGGGCAAAGAGCTGTGGACCGATGGCGGCGACGGCGAAGCGATCAATCTGTACGCCGCGTTCAACGAGCACGACGAAGCACGCTACGTTGTCGAAACCATCGAAAGCGCGCTGAAAACCGGCTTGTCTCGCAGCGACATCGCGATTCTCTACCGCTCCAACGCCCAATCCCGCGTTTTGGAAGAAGCATTGCTGCGCGAGCGCATTCCGTACCGCATCTATGGCGGCCAGCGCTTCTTCGAGCGGGCGGAAATCAAGAACGCCATGGCCTACCTGCGTTTGCTCGAAGGTCGCGGCAACGATGCGGCACTGGAGCGGGTGATCAACGTACCGGCCCGTGGCATCGGCGAGAAAACCGTCGAAGCGATCCGCGAGCATGCGCGCCACAGCGACGTCTCGATGTGGGAAGCCATGCGCCAACTGGTCGCCAACAAAGGCCTGACCGGCCGCGCGGCGGGCGCCCTCGGTGCGTTTATCGAGCTGATCGAGAACCTGGCCGCCAAATGTGCAGAGATGCCGCTGCACCTGATGACGCAAACCGTCATCGAGCAGTCCGGGCTGATCGCCTACCACGAAGCGGAAAAAGGCGAGAAAGGCCAGGCCCGGGTGGAAAACCTTGAGGAGCTGGTCAGCGCTGCGCGCAACTTCGAGAACACTGAAGAAGACGAAGAGCTGACGCCCCTGGCGGCATTCCTCGGTCATGCGTCGCTGGAGGCCGGTGACACTCAGGCCGACGAGCATGAAGACAGCATTCAACTGATGACCCTGCACAGCGCCAAGGGCCTGGAATTCCCTTACGTGTTCCTGGTGGGCATGGAAGAAGGCCTGTTCCCGCACAAGATGAGCCTGGAAGAACCGGGTCGCCTTGAAGAGGAACGGCGTCTGGCCTACGTCGGCATCACCCGGGCGATGCAGAATCTGGTGATGTCCTACGCTGAAACCCGACGCCTGTACGGCAGTGAAACCTACAACAAGGTGTCGCGATTCGTACGGGAAGTGCCGAAAGGCCTGATTCAGGAAGTGCGTCTGTCGAACAGCGTCAGCCGTCCGTTCGGCGGCAACCAGTCGATGAGCGGCAGCAACCTGTTCAGCGGCAGCGAGATTCCGGACACCGGACTCAGCCTCGGTCAGGCCGTGCGCCACTCGATTTTCGGCGACGGCGTGATCCTCAACTTCGAGGGTGCCGGCGCACAGGCCCGGGTTCAGGTGAACTTCAGCGAAGGCAGCAAGTGGCTGATGCTCGGTTACGCGAAGCTGGAAGCGATCTGAAGCCCGATCCAGGGCAATGGTGGGAGCGGGCCTGCTCGCGAATGTGTCTTTCATTCAACACATTCGTTGGCTGACCCTCCCGCTTCGCGGGCAAGCTCGCTTCCAAAAGGTTTGCGTCAATCATCAGGACGAATTTCATGGGCTCAGGCTTTTTCTCTTCCTGGACATTCTGGGCGCTGCTCTCGGCCACATTCGCCGCATTGACCGCGATCTTCGCCAAGGTCGGCATCGAAAACGTCAATTCCGACTTCGCCACCTTGCTGCGCACCATCGTGGTACTGGTCAGCCTGGCCTTGATTTTGTACGCCACGGGCCAATATCAGTCTCTGGGATCGATTTCCGCCAAAAGCTATCTGTTCCTGCTGCTGTCGGGCCTGGCCACGGGCGCTTCGTGGCTGTGCTACTTCCGCGCGTTGAAGCTCGGCCCGGCGTCGCTGGTCGCCCCGGTGGACAAGCTCAGCGTGGTGCTGGTGGCGATCCTCGGCGCGATCCTGCTGGGTGAGAAACTCGATCTGCGCCAATGGGGCGGCATCGGTCTGATCACCGCCGGTGTGGTGATGCTGGCGTTACGTCGCTAACCAGCAATCCCACTGAACCCAGCTGCTTTTCCTACAGACAAAAGTACATCGCCTTATTGCCTCGACCGAGCTGAACGTAACCTGTCAGGCAAAAGCCCGAAACACTCTGTCGCTAGCCAGTGTCACTTCAGCTGTGCAACATGGCGCGCGTGCTCTCCACAAACGGGAATACCCTTTATGAAACGTTTTCTTAGCATCGCCATGGCGTTGTGCATCGGCCTGACGATGAGCCTCGACGCCAACGCCAAGCGCTTTGGTGGTGGCAAAAGCGCCGGCGCCGCGCCGACGCACCAGACCAGCCAGATGGCGCCTTCTTCCCCAGGCATGGGCGGCGCAGCAGCGACCGCGGGTGCAGCCGGTGCCGCCGGCGCTGCGGCCAAGGCCGGTGGCGCATCGAAATGGCTCGGCCCGCTGGCCGGCATCGCCGCCGGTGGCCTGCTCGCTTCCATGTTCATGGGCGGCGGCTTCCAGGGCATGCAGATTTTCGACATCCTGATCATGGCCGTGATCGCGTTCGTGATCTTCCGCTTCATCGCCGCTCGTCGACGCAAGCAGCAGGAGCACATGGCTCCGGCCGGTCACGCA
The DNA here is from genome assembly GCF_019145475.1 of Pseudomonas botevensis. GTDB lineage: Bacteria > Pseudomonadota > Gammaproteobacteria > Pseudomonadales > Pseudomonadaceae > Aquipseudomonas > Aquipseudomonas botevensis. Next base: position 191,010 of record NZ_JAHTKI010000001.1, on the reverse strand, counting down.
CCGATGCAGCGTGAAGTGTTCGAGCAGAAGCCGGCCGCCATGGGTTCGATCTTCGGTGGTTCGGCAGCACCTGCCGCCCGTCCGGTGATCAACGCGCCGGCCTGGTTCAACGAGCAACGCTTCCTCGAAGCTGCGCGCAGCCACTTCCAGGCCCTGCAGCAGCACTGGGACGCCAACGAAATGGACAAGATCGCCGAGTTCGTGACCCCGCAAATGCTCGACTTCCTCAAGCGTGAGCGTGCGGACTTGGGCGACGGCTTCCAGTCCACCTACATCGACAACCTCCAGGTTCAACTGGATGGCGTGGATGATCGTGCGGACAAGACCATCGCGACCCTGACCTTCAGCGGCGTGTCGAAAACCTCGCGTTTCGACCAGGGTGAAGTGTTCAGCGAAAGCTGGAACATGGAACGTCCACAGGGCGACAACCAGCCTTGGCTGGTCGCCGGTATCCGCCAGAACGGCTGATCACCTGCGACGTTTTACCCGCCGTAACGAAAACCCCGGACTTGTCCGGGGTTTTCTATTTCGCGGTTGCATCTATAGCGAGCTACTGTATAAACCGCCCCATATAAACCGCGCCATTCAAGCAAGAGGATCCCCGGACGTGGAAGAAATCATCGAACAACTGCGCGAAGCCAACGAACGGGTGCCGGTTCCTCTGGAATTGCCCGACGAAGACCAGTTGGTGGAGGTCGAAGAAGAACTCTTCATCAACATTCCGTTCGTCTTCAAAGAGTTTCTGCTGACCGTCAGCGATGTGGTCTACGGCAGCCTGGAGCCGGTGACCGTCACCGACCCGCAATCCCACACCTACCTGCCGGATGTCGCGGCCAACGCCTGGGACGCCGGCGTGCCACGGGACCTGATCCCGATCTGCCAGGACGGCAATGACTACTACTGCGTCGAAGAAGACGGCACCGTGGTGCTGTGGTCCGGCGAAGAAGAGCTGATTACCGAAGAGTCCTGGGAGTCGGTCTGGCACTGGGCGCGGGACGTCTGGCTGGAAAGCTGACCGGTCGTTCGTCCCGGCTGGTCAATGCCCCGATGATTCCTTGTGGTTGTCGAGGGTTTCCAGCAGGGCCACCTGCATCCGTGTGTGTACCCGGATGAACCAGCGCCAGAGCAGCGCCGCCACGGCGGCGGCGACCACGGCAATCAGCACCAGCAACTTGTTGGTCGGCAGAATACTGGCCGACAAGGCTGCCAACAGCAGGAAAATCACCAACAGCGAAAGCAGCGGGATCACTTCGGCGATCACCCGGCGCACTCGCTGCGTATGACGCCCGGCCATCTCCGGTTTCACGCCCATTTCCGCCAGCAGCATCGACAGCGCCTTGAGCTTGCGATAAGCCGCGATCAGGAAAGGCAGCGAGACCAGCAGCGCCCCGCCCCAGATCAGCGCTTTCTGCCAGCTCGGATCACTGATCCACTCCGCCAGCGAAGCGGAAAGCCGTTCGGCGAAGTACGCCCCGGCAAAGAAAATCGCGATCACCAGTGCAAGATTGACCCCGACCTGCAGCAGAATCTTGCGGATCATCGATGCCAGCATCGCGCCCTCACCCTGCGGCTGGATGCTGCGCAGCCATTCACCGTACATCCCGAACACCCGACCGAGACGCTGCGGCATGGCGGCGGACAGCTTGATCGACAGCGGATCGGCAGCCCGGATCAGGTACGGCGTCAGCAACGTGGTGATCACCGAAACCGCCACGGCAACGGGATAGAGGAAGTTGCTGGTGACCTGCAGGGTCATGCCCAGTGCGGCGATGATGAAGGAGAATTCTCCAATCTGCGAAAGCCCCATCCCGACTCGCAGTGAGGTGCGTCCGTCATTACCGGCGATAAACGCACCGAGGCCGCAGGACAGCATCTTGCCCAGCACCACGGCGACGGTGATCACCGCAATCGGCCAGGCGTATTGCAGCAGGATCATCGGGTCGAGCATCAGGCCGATGGCGACGAAAAAGATGGCACTGAACAGGTCGCGAACCGGCTCGATCAGGCGCTCGATCTTCAGCAACTGCCGCGACTCGGCCATGATCGCGCCGATCAGGAATGCCCCCAGCACCATGCTGTATTCGAGCTTGACCACCAGCAGGCAGAAGCCGAAACACAGGCCCAGCACGGTGATCAGCAGCATCTCGTTGCTTTCGAATTTCGCCACGTATGCCAGCAGCCTCGGCACCAGCAGAATGCCGATCACCAGCGCAACGATCATGAACAGCGACAGCTTGCCAACCGTGGAAAACACCTCGCCGGAACTCACCGTGCCACTGACCGCGATGCTCGACAGCAGCGCGATGATGCCGATGCCCAGGATGTCCTCGACGATCAGCACACCGAAGATCAGTTGGGCGAAGCGCTCGTTTTTCATTTTCAGGTCGTTGAGCGCCTTGACGATGATGGTGGTCGAGGAAATGGCCAGGATCGCCCCGAGGAACAGTGAATCCATGGTGTTCCAGTCGAACCAGCGGCCGATTTCGTAACCGATCCAGATCATCAGCACGATTTCCATGAACGCCGCGATAAACGCGGTGGCGCCGACCTTGAACAACTTGCGCAGGCTGAACTCCAGGCCAAGGCAGAACATCAGGAAAATCACCCCCAGCTCGGCGAGGGTCTTGATGGTTTCTTCGTCGTGGATCAGCCCGAAGGGCGGCGTGTGCGGGCCGATGATGAAACCGGCGACTATGTAACCGAGCACCACCGGCTGCTTGAAGCGGTGAAACAGTACGGTCACCACGCCCGCAACCAACATGATCACCGCCAGATCCTGAATAAAGCTGATGGCATGCATGGTGTGGGCTCCTTGAATGAAGAGGCCCGCGCCAGCATGGGAAATGTCTGGGCGAGCTGAGTGAATATCCGCTTTTGATGTAGGAATCGCCCTTGGGGTGGGCTTTTGCAGGGTAACACCGCGACTTCCGGCTGAAAGGCGGTGCAATATATGGAAACAGATCGATTCGGGCGTGACGGCGGCCGGTCGCCTGGCGTCCCGATAATGGTGGTTTTTGAAAGCGACCAGACACCCGCAGAGGTGTTCCTCCAGCAACCCTGCCTTGACCCGTGAGAATGTTATGGAACCCGGAAACGCCCAGCTGTCGATGACGGTACTGATGACCCCCGACATGGCCAACTTCTCTGGCAATGTCCACGGCGGCACCCTGCTCAAATACCTCGATGAAGTCGCCTACGCCTGCGCCAGCCGCTATGCCGGCCGCTACGTCGTGACACTGTCGGTGGATCAGGTGATTTTCCGCGAGCCGATCCATGTCGGCGAACTGGTGACGTTCCTGGCGTCGGTCAACTACACCGGCAACACCTCGATGGAAGTCGGCATCAAAGTCGTGACCGAGAACATCCGCGAGCGCTCGGTGCGCCACACCAACAGCTGCTTCTTCACCATGGTCGCCGTCGACGACCAGCGCAAACCGGCGCCGGTGCCACCGCTGCAGCCGGAAAACAGTGAAGACAAGCGCCGCTATATGCAGGCGCAGCAGCGTCGGCAGATTCGTCAGGAGCTGGAAAAGCGCTATCAGGAGATCAAGGGCGACGCCTGATCGGCCCTTTGGGGTGATGTCGTTTTATAGATAGCCTCCGCGAGCAAGCCCGCTCCCCCAGTTGACCGTGATCATCTGGGGGAGCGGGCTTGCTCGTGAATGGGCGTAGCGCGGTCTTAAAGACTGATCGGCGTCGCCTCGAACTTCACCCGAGGATGCGCAATTCGATCCTGCGCCCGAACCAGCTGCAGCTCATAACTGGCGCACGCCTGGGTTTCCAGCAGCACTTCATGCACCGCCGCCGCGGTAAATTCGAACGCGGCCACCAGGCTGTCCCCCAACAGCACGCGCGCCAGGAACAGCCCGGAAGTCAGATCGCCCACGCCCACCGGCTGACGCGGGAACGCCAGCAGCGGACGGCGCAGATGCCAACTGCCCTCGGCGGTCACCAGCAGCATTTCAAAGGCTTCCGCCGGCTTGCCCGGATAATCCAGATGCTTGACCAGCACCGCCTGCGGCCCGCGAGCCAGCAGCGAGCGCGCCATGGCCAGGCAATCAAACAACGATTGCGGCTTGCGCCCGCAGAAGCTGTCCAGCTCCAACTGGTTCGGACACATGAAGTCCGCCACCGCCGCCGCTTCCTCCAGGAGGAAATCGCTGACTTCGGCCGGTACGCTGCAGCCCTTTTCCGGGTGCCCCATCACCGGATCACACAGGTATAACGCCTTGGGGTTGACCGACTTGATCCGCGCCACGCCACTGAGAATCGCCCGCCCCTGGGCCGCGCTGCCCAGATATCCGGACAGCACCGCGTCGCAGTTGCCCAGCTCGCCGATGGCGGCGATCCCTTCCACCAGTTCCGGGATCTGATGCGGCGCCAGCACTTCCCCGGCCCATTGGCCGTACTGGGTGTGGTTGGAAAACTGCACGGTGTTGAGCGGCCAGACATTCACCCCGACCCGCTGCATCGGAAAAACCGCAGCGCTGTTGCCGGCGTGGCCGAACACCACATGGGACTGGATGGCGAGCAAGTGAGGCGTACGTTTCATTCGGGTTTTTCCGTAAAACGATTGAAATTCGAGCCGCGCAGTATGCGACGAAACGCAGCCTGTACGACAGACCGGCGACGCAGTTAAGCTGATGCCCTCTTTTGGAGTTACTTGTTGATGCTGACCCTCGAAAACATCTTCGTGCTGATGCTGTTCGCCGCTGCTGGCGCCTGGCTATGGCACAACCACGGCTTGCGCGAGCGGGCGCTGGAACGGGTCAAGCAACATTGCGTGAACGTCGGCGTGGAGCTGCTCGACGGCAACGTCGCACTGAAAAAGATTGGCTTCATCAAGGACGCCAGCGGTCGCCGGCGATTGGCGCGGGTCTACAATTTCGAATTCACCGTGACCGGCGAAACCCGTCACAACGGCACCATTACCCAATTCGGCGCGCACAGCGCCCAGATCGAACTGGCGCCCTACCCGGCCCCGTTCGATGACACACCGCCGGTGGTCGAGGTGAACAAACCACGGGCCGAGGTGATCGAGCTGAGCCAGTGGCGCCAGGAACACACCAAGTGGAAGCCGTGAGCTGACTCAAGCCACCCGGCAGCGGGCCAAACCAGCCTGAAGCAACTCGACATCCTGCGGATCGGTGAAAATCAGCTCGAGCCGCGAATCCCGCCGCCATTCGCTCGTCTGCCAGTTCAGCTCGGCATTCTCCAGGGCATTCGCCGAAACCCAGCCCCGGGCACTGTGGATAACCAGTTTCGCGCGGCGCCAGACCAGACCCTCAAGCCAACGAGCAATGCGCCCCGCGTCGAAGGTCTGGTCGGGATGCCAGCGCCAACCAATACTCCAACCGCCCTCCTGCGCCTGGCTCAGACAAATCGGCTGCGCCGGGTCGCTCCAGACCGCTGGCAACTGCGCCAATCCTTTCGGCAGCACCGGATTGTCCGCCCCTGCTACAGCCCTTGCCGCCAATCCCGGTAGCTCGCTCAACGCCAGCGCGGCGTTTTGCGTCCAGATCACCGGGACTGGCGGGAGTTGTCCGATGATCGCCGGACGCACGGATTCATCGACACCCTCAGACTTGTTCAACAGCAATAAACCCGCGCTCGCCAAGGCCTCTTGTTGCGGGGCCGAGAGTGTTTTCCCCTGCGCCAGAGCCTGCGCATCCAGCACCAGCACACACGGCTGAACCGCCAGTACGCCCAGCCACGGCGCCTCACTCAACTGCTTGAGCAACTGCGCCGGATGCCCTAATCCGGAAGGCTCTATAAACAGTCGGTCCGGCCTGGCTTTGCGCAGCAGGCGCCCCAGACCGATCTGAAACGGCGCACCGTTCACGCAACACAAACAGCCCCCGGCGACCTCGCCCAGTGCGATACCATCGACGTCGCGGGTCAGCAGCGCGGCATCGAGACCGATCTGGCCGAACTCGTTGATCAGCACCGCCCAGCGTTCGCCGGCCGGACGCTGGGCCATGAGTTGGCGGATCAGGCTGGTCTTGCCGGCGCCCAAGGGGCCTGCGATGACGTGGGTAGGAATGTTCTGCAGCATGCGTGGCGTTTTTCTGGAGGTCGTTGATGCGGTGGTTGGGAGGTTGGTTGCTGTTGATGTTGCTGTCGGGGCAGGTGCTGGCGCAAGCCTGTGTGGTTCATAGCCAGGCCGAGCGACTGGACGTCAAGGTCTGCCAGCAGAACCGCAACATCCCGGAAAAGCTGTTCAACGACGGTTTCTGCCAACCGACCCTGGCCGGGCAGAAAGTCGACGTGCAATACGTCGACCAGTGCCCCGGCGGCGCGTTCGGCGTATGCAGCAACGCCCAGGTCGCCAATATGCCCTATCGCCAGGATATCCACTATTACGGCATCGCCACCGACGCCGCTTACTTGCAGCCGTACTGCGAGACTCAGAGCCAGGGCAAGTGGCTCAAGCCCTGAACCTCAGGCCGCCTCTTCGCTCCACGGACCAAAAGGGTCGACCAGCGAGCGCCAGCCTTCGGTGCCGATGGCCATTTCTTCATCGGTCAGCAAGCAGGCATCCAGCTCCGAGGTGAGCTGCTCGAAATCGATGTTCTGCCCGATGAAAACCAGCTCCTGACGGCAGTCCCCGACGCTGGAAGTCCAGTTTTGCATGATCGCTGCGGTACTTTCCTGATCCTGCGGCCAGTGATCTTTCGGCACATAGCGCCACCAGCGCCCGGCAAATCCGTAACGCATCAAACCGCCCGCCTGCGACCAGCTGCCAGCATCCGACGGCTTGCTCGCAAGCCAGAAAAAGCCCTTTGAACGCAGCAACCTGCCGTTCGGCCATGGCCGGTCGATGAAATTGAAGAAGCGCTCCGGATGGAACGGCCGCCGCGCTCGGTAGGCACCGGAGGCGATGCCGTATTCCTCGGTTTCCGGGACATGTTCGCCGCGCAATTCCTGCAACCATCCAGGGGCCTGCGCGGCTTTTTCGAAGTCGAAGCGACCGGTATTCAGGATCTTCTCCAACGGTACTTCACCCATCACCATCGGGATGATCTCGGCCTGGGCATTCAGGCGTTTAAGGATCGCCGTCAGTTCTTCGCGGTCGCGCTGGCTGATCAGATCGATCTTGCTGATCAACAGCACGTCGGCGAACTCTATCTGCTCGATCAGCAAATCGGTGATCGAGCGCTCGTCTTCCTCGCCCAGGGTTTCACCGCGAGAGGCAAGGCTCTGGGCAGCTGAGTAGTCCTGAAGGAAGTTCATGCCGTCGACCACGGTGACCATCGTGTCGAGGCGCGCGACGTCGGCCAGGCTCTGCCCCTGCTCGTCACGGAAGGTAAAGGTCTCGGCGACCGGCAACGGCTCGGAAATACCGGTGGACTCGATCAACAGATAATCGAAACGGCCATCGCGGGCGAGCTTGCTCACTTCCTCCAGCAGGTCCTCGCGTAACGTACAGCAGATGCAGCCGTTGCTCATCTCGACCAGTTTCTCTTCTGCACGGTTCAAGCTGACATCACGCTGGACTTCGCTGCCATCGATATTGATCTCACTCATATCATTGACGATTACAGCAACGCGCAGCGCGTCCCTGTTACGTAGTACGTAATTCAAAAGTGTACTTTTTCCAGCGCCGAGGAAGCCGGACAAAACGGTCACGGGAAGCGGGTAAGACATTGGATAATCCTCATAAATCAGCCGCTGGGCAGCGAAAAGGCGCTCTTTGGCTCCAATCAAGGAAGCAGGCGCCTGAAAACAGGGTCACGGAAAGCAGGTTGGATTTAATGTTATAGTATAACAATATGAACAATCCACCTTTGCTCTTGCCCAAATACATACAGGGCATGAAGCTGGACCTCTTTCACCTGTCGGAACACACCATGAGAATTGCGCTGAAATGCTCGCTCCTGAGCCTCGCGCTGTTGACCTTCAATGCCTGGGGCCAGATTCCAGGGCTTGCCACCTGCACCCGCACCGCCAACCTGTTGGCGTGCATTGACGCCGAAGGCAATGCCTACAGCGTCAACACGGTGGGCAGTACGATGTATCTGCGTGGTTTCGAAAAGGTCGGTCGGCGATACTGGGCGCAGACCAACAGTCGCTACGGGCAACTGACGTTCTTTACCGGCATCGCTTCAGATGGCGAAGCGTGGGTGGGTTACAACCGCCGGGTGGGCTGGACGACGATCAACCGGTTTTCCAGCTCCGGCGGGAGCAGCGCGAAGTTCACTTGCAGCCGCATTACCGGCTGCTAAACCTGTCCATTTTTCTGCGCTTGCTGCCAGGCGATGTAGCTGTCGGCCGGTGGGTTTTTCTCGAAATAGCGCTGTAATCCCGCGAACAATCCGTCCGCCACAGCCTGCTGATGACGCGCCGTGACCAGTCGCTGGCTGTCCCGTGCGTTGGAAATGAAGCCGGTTTCCACCAGGATCGATGGCACGTCCGGCGACTTCAGCACGGCAAATCCAGCCTGTTCCACACGTTTTTGATGCAGTGTGGTAATGCCCGCCAAACTGCCCAGAACCGTGCCACCCAGTTCCAGACTGGCAGCGATGGTCGCGTTCATCGACATGTCGAGAATCACCCCGGCCAGCATCGGGTCCTTGTCCTTGAGATTGAGAAGGCTGGTAGCACCCAGTAAGTCCGCACCATTCTCCCGTTGCGCCATGAAGCGCGCGGTGGCCGATGTGGCCCCACCCTCGGACAAGCAATACACCGAAGCACCGGAGGCAGTCAGGCGTGGCGCTGCGTCGGCGTGTACAGAGATAAACATGTCGGCCTTATGCTGCCTGGCAATGTCCACGCGCTTGCGCAACGGGACGAAGAAATCGTCGTTGCGTACCAATTTTACGCCGAACCCCTTCTCGCGTTTCAGCCGTCGCGCGAGCAATTGGGCGATGGAAAGCACCACATCTTTTTCCCGCTCACCTTTGGCGCCCACCGCACCGGGGTCTTTGCCGCCGTGTCCAGGATCGACCACAACGATGATGTCGCGTTTGGCATGAGTCTTTTGCGTGGGTGTTTCACGTGGAACCATGGGCGCGATTTTGGCCGGTGCAGCACTGATCAAGTCCAGCACCAACCGGTGACCTTGCCCATCCTGGGGGGCGAGCAAGAAACTGTTCAACTGCACTGGCTCACTCAAATCGAGGACGATGCGCGTATCACCCTGCCCAAAATGCCCCGAGCGGATCGAGCGAATGACCGAATTTTCCAGCGCCAACTGGCTGAAATCTCCGCTCAAGGTCGCACCACTCAGATCGACGATCAAGCGCTCTGGTGAACCCAAGGAGAAGGTCTTGTAGCGCACTGGCCCGCTCAGATCGAACACCAACCGTAGCTTGTTCTCCGAACGCCAGAGCCGTGCATTACGAATTTGCGTAGCCGAAACAGTAAACGGCAGAGCCAACGTAGCGCTCGCCAGAATCAGGTTAAGCAGGTGGCGCCTATGCATATGAAAGCCTGTTCATGAAAAAGGCATCGTGGTTTGAATTGTTATAATGTAACATCAAATTCAATCACCACAATGGATCTCATCATGAATGCGCTGACGCTGCCGGATATCGCCGCGCAAGCCACCCGCCAATCCCTGCCACTCGAATGGGTGGGTATGCGTGGCATTGCTCTGCCCGTTTCAATCGAGGGTCAACGCCTGGTTGCCAAGGCCGATGCGGGCGTCAGTCTTGATGATGGAGAGGCCCGAGGCATTCATATGTCTCGGCTGTATCTGGCTCTGGAAATGCTGGAGCGGCAGAACCTTTCACCGACTCTTCTGTATCAGGTTTTGCAGGAATTCCTGCGGAGCCATGAAGGCTTGTCCACCAGCGCCTACCTGAATATCCATACCGATCTGTTGCTGAAACAGCCGGCACTCATCAGCCCGCTCAGCGGCTGGAAAACCTATCCGGTCACGATTGCGGCCAGCCTGAAAAACAAAGTGTTCCACGTGGAACTGAAAATCGATGTGGAATATTCCTCAACCTGCCCTTGCTCGGCGGCTCTGGCTCGGCAGTTGATTCAGCAGCAATTCATCGATGATTTCGCCAATAAGCCACTGCAGCATGCCGACGTTCTGAACTGGCTCGGCTCGACTCAAGGCATCGTCGCAACTCCCCACAGCCAACGCAGCACTGCACAACTGCACGTTCATCTGGATGAGTTCGTCGATGCGTTGCCTCTCAATGCGATCATCAACGACGCCGAAGCCGCCCTCGGCACGGCTGTGCAAACCGCTGTAAAACGCGCCGATGAACAAGCCTTCGCTCTGGCCAACGGACAGAACCTGATGTTTTGCGAAGACGCAGCCCGTCGACTGAACCTGGCGCTGCGTCGCACGCCAGGTATCTGCCAATTCCACCTGCGAGTCATCCACGCCGAAAGCCTCCACGCTCACGATGCCGTGGCGGAAAGCACCTGGACTCGGGAATTACCATGATCCGGTGCCAAGCCTTGAGTTGGGGAGCACCCGGCCAGCCCCTCACCCCGCCCTTGAATCTGCGTCTGGACAGCGGAAGCCTGACGGCCATCGTCGGCCCGAACGGCTGTGGCAAAAGCAGCCTGCTGAAAGTCATCGCCGGGTTGCAGAAGCCGCTGTCCGGCAAAGCCAGTCTTAGTGTGCCCCGTCAAAGTGGCCTGTCGTTCCTGCCGCAACAACAGCATCTGGATCGACAATTCCCGATCAATCTGCAAGAACTGGTCGCCGCAGGATTCTGGGGACGTCGACTGTCGACGCGGTTGCGTACTCAACGTTTGGCTGCCGCGCTGGAAGACTGGCACCTGAGCGGACTGGAGAAGCGTCCGCTGATGGCCCTCTCTGGCGGGGAACTGCAACGTGCCCTGCTCGCCCGATTGAGCCTCGCCGACGCGCCCGTCCTGCTGCTCGACGAGCCGGACGCAGCGCTCGATGAGCTCGGTCAGTCGCTGCTCTGGCAACACCTTCAGGCGTGGCACTCACAAGGCCGGACTCTGCTCGTCGTGTGTCATGACCTGCCCGCCGTCCGCCAGCACATCCCGCAAACCCTGTTGTTCAAAAGTGGCGACTGCATGTTTGGCGCCAGCACCGAACTGCTCCAACCCACACCTGACGCGCGGGTGGCCTGATGCTCACCCTCATGCATTTCTGGCAACCGTTTCACGAATTCGTGTTCATGCGACGGGCATTACTGGGAGGCCTGCTGCTGGCTTGCAGCACGGCACCACTCGGGGTGTTTCTGATCCTCAGGCGCATGAGCCTGATCGGCGATGCGGTCGCCCACGGCATTCTGCCCGGCGCCGCATTGGGTTTCTGGTTCGCCGGTCTGAGCCTGCCGGCGCTGACCTTCGGCGGCCTCGGCGCGGGTCTCGGTATGGCCGGACTCGCCGCGTGGATCACCCGCAGCACCGGCTTGCGTGAAGACGCCAGCCTGGCGGCGATCTATCCGATCTCCTTGGCGAGCGGCGTGCTGATTCTGGGTATCGCCGGCAAGCGCCTGGACCTGTTGCACCTGCTGTTCGGCTCGGCGCTGGCCGTCGACGGTCCAACCCTGAACGGCATGTTGTGGGTCTCAGCCATCAGCCTGAGTGCCATGGCACTGATCTACAAACCGCTGCTGCTCGACACCCTCGATCCCCTTTTCCTGCGTACCGTCAGCCGCCTCGGCCCGATCGCCCACGGCGTGTTCCTGACCCTGGTGGTGCTCAATCTGGTGATCGGCTTCCAGGCCATCGGCGCGCTGATGGTGGTCGGACTGATGATGCTGCCCGCCATCGCCTCACGCTTCTGGAGCCGGCGCTTGCCGGTCCTGATCGCCATCGCCGGGCTGATCGGCTGTCTGTCGGTATGGCTCGGTCTGTTGCTGTCGTTCTACTACTCGTTGCCCAGCGGCCCGGCGATCGTGCTGGTCGCCGGCATCGGCTATCTGCTGTCCGTGGTGTTCGGGCCGGTGCACGGCTTGCTGCGCCGCCCACCCTTGCTCACATCCCAATGAGGTGTTTCCCGATGCGCGCTCTACTCGTGCTGTTCAGCCTGTTGCTGTCGATGTCATTGTCGGCGGCGGAAAAACTGCCGGTGGTCACCAGCTTCAGCATTCTTGCCGACATGGTGCATCAGGTCGGCGGCGAGCATATCCAGATCACCAACATGGTCGGTCCCGACGCCGATGCCCACACCTACGAGCCAACACCGGATGACGCCAAGGCCCTGCTCAAGGCGAAGCTGATCGTCAAAAACGGCCTGGGCTTCGAGCCGTGGCTGGATCGGCTGGTGACCAGCACCGACACCAAAGCCACGGTGATCAGCGCCAGCCACGGAGTGATTCCTCGCGCGCTGGACGAGGACGGCGAAACCGTTCCTGATCCGCACGCGTGGCACAACCTGGCGAACACTGAGCTGTACATCGCCAACATCACCAAGGCACTGATCGCCGCCGACCCGGCCAACCAGGCCGACTATGAGCGCAACAGCAAAGCCTATCTGAAACAGATCTACGCCCTGCTCGCCGAAGCCAAGGCCAAGCTCGGTTCCCTGCCCGCCGGCAATCGCAAGATCGTCACCAGCCACGATGCCTTTGGCTATCTCGGCCAGGCCTATGGGATCGACTTCATGGCGCCACAAGGGCTGTCGACCGAACGCGAGCCGTCCGCCAGCGAAGTCGCCGCACTGATCACGCAGATCCGCCAGGCCAAGGTCAAAGCGGTGTTCATGGAAAACATCAAGGACGCGCGCCTGCTCAAGCAGATCGCCGGCGAAAGCGGCGCGAAGATCGGCGGCACACTGTACTCCGACGCCCTCGCCGCCAGCGGCCCGGCCAGCACCTTCACCGGACTGTTCGAATACAACCTCAACACCCTCTACAACGCGCTGAGCCAACCATGATCCGCAAGAATCCTTCCGGCGATCTGCCGCAAATTGCCGAGTCTGCCTACGTCGATAAAACCGCGATCATCTGCGGCAAAGTGGTGATCGGCGAGAACGTGTTCGTCGGTCCCTACGCGGTGATCCGTGCCGACGAAGTGGACGCTTCGGGCACGATGGAGCCCATCATCATCGGCGCCAATTCGAACATCCAGGACGGCGTGGTGATTCACTCCAAGTCCGGCGCGGCGGTGACCATCGGCGAGTTCAGCTCCATCGCCCACCGCTCGATCGTGCACGGCCCATGCACCGTCGGTAATCGGGTGTTCATCGGCTTCAACAGCGTGCTGTTCAACTGCGCGGTAGGCGATGGTTGCGTGGTGCGCCACAACTCGGTGGTCGACGGTCGGGATCTGCCGGACGCGTTCTACGTGCCCTCCACCACCCGGATCGGCCCGAACACCGATCTCTCGCAATTCCCACCGGTGAGCGTCAGCGCTTCGGAGTTTTCCGAGGACGTGGCGCGCACCAACGTCGATCTGGTGCGCGGCTACAAGGCCCTGCAGAACGAGTTCTGAATCATGAGCAGTGTGTTGATTCGCAATGCGCGCCTGGTAAATGAGGGACGCGAGTTCGATGGCGATCTGCTGGTCAGCCATGGGCGCATCGTCAAGATCGCCCGTAGCATCGAGGGCGAAAACGCCACCCTGGAAATCGACGCCAACGGCCAATGGCTGTTGCCGGGGATGATCGACGATCAGGTGCATTTCCGGGAGCCGGGGTCGCCGGACAAGGGCAGCTTCTACACCGAGTCCCGCGCGGCGGTGGCGGGCGGCATCACCAGTTTCATGGACATGCCCAACACCCGACCGGCCACCCTCACCCTCGAAGCACTGGCCGATAAAAAACGTCGGGCGGCGATCAACTCGGTGGCCAATTACGGCTTTCACTTCGGTGTCAGCCAGGACAATCTCGACACCGTCGCGGCGCTCAATCCCTGTGAAGTGGCCGGCGTGAAAGTGTTCATGGGCGCGTCCACCGGCAACCTGCTGGTGGACGATCCGCAGATCCTCGAACGGCTGTTCGCCGAGGTGCCGACGATTTTGCTGGCCCATTGCGAACACACGCCCAGCATCGACGCCAATGCCGCCGAACTGCTCGAACGGTTTGGCGAGCATCTGCCGGCGGACGCTCATGCGCTGATCCGCAATGCCGAAACCTGCTATCGCTCGTCCTCCCTGGCGGTGGATCTGGCCCGGCGTCACGGCACTCGCCTGCATGTCCTGCACCTGACCACCGCTCGCGAACTCGCACTGTTCGAGGACAAGCCACTGGCGCAAAAACGCATCACTGCCGAGGTGTGTCTGCACCATTTGTTATTCGATGATCGCGACTATCCGGCCCTCGGCAACCTGATCAAATGCAACCCGGCGATCAAGCAGCAGCATGACCGTGACGCGTTACGTGAGGCATTGCTGAGCAACCGACTGGACGTCATTGGCAGCGATCACGCCCCCCACACCTGGACGGAAAAACAGCGCCCGTATGCTCAGGCGCCGTCCGGCCTGCCGTTAGTGCAACACGCCCTGCCGGCGCTGTTGGAACTGGTGGCCGACGGTGTGCTGCCAATGACCACGCTGGTGGCGAAGACCAGCCATCGCGTGGCGGATCTGTTTGCGATTCCGGATCGTGGGTATCTGCGGGAAGGGTACTGGGCGGATCTGGTGTTGGTGGAGGCGCAGCCGCTGGATGTGTCACGCCAGCCGATCCTGTCGCAATGCGGATGGACGCCGTTTGCCGGCCGCCGCTTTCGTCATCGGGTGAGTACGACGCTGGTGTCGGGGCAAGTGGCCTGGCATGACAACCGGGTTCATGACGGATGTCAGGGATTGCCATTGCGGTTTATGCGCTGACGCCTTCGCGGGCGAGCCCGGCGCCCACGGGATCTGGATAAACCAGAGATTTCCCGTGGGCGTCGGGCTGGCTCGCGAAGCGTTTAAGCGCGCGGTTTGACCGCTCCGCAGTCCTGACCCAACCACACCGCGCGAGTCTCCAGACTGCCCTTCTGATTGATCCCGATGGCGTTGAACGTACCGTTGGCAACGGTGGTGAACTCGCGGTCACTGAGGAACGTCGCAACCCCCGTTCCCTGCGCCCGTGGGCAACTGAAGCGGAATTTCCACTGGTTGCCGCTACGCTCGGTGATCTGCTGTTTGCACCCCGATTGCGGGTCGGCCAGCGGGATGTCATTGGTTGCCACTTGCTGCGGCGTCAGACAGGCACGGATGCCCTTGCCGCCGATGTTGATCCCCTGCTTCTCCAGCTCCGCGCGCTGCTGCGGAGTGATCTGGCCCTGAAGCTGGCCGAGAATCGATTGCACGTCCATCGCCTGGTCATCGACCTTCACGTTGCTAGAAGTCATTTCCCACAATCCCGGCTGCAGCATTTGCGCCTGAGCAACCCACGGCAAGGCCAACCCCAGGCCCAGCGCCAAACCCAGCAGACGAACGTTCATTGAAAAACTCCTGATCAGTTGTGGCCGTTAGACGCCGACCGCTTGTTTCGGTTCATGGCCGGCGTTCGTGGCTGAAAAACAAATAGCGACAATCGCATAAGAACATGGTCTGTTAAGCATTGAATCTTCAGGAGCAAGGTTGCCCCATGGATTATTTCGGACCGCACATTTTCGGTTATCTGATCGCCCTGATACACACGCTAGGCTCGATCGCCGCGATCCATGCGGTGCTGACCGTGCGCACCGCCCAAGGCTCGATCGCCTGGGCGCTGTCGCTGATCTTCATTCCCTACCTGACGCTCATTCCGTATCTGGTGTTCGGGCGCAGTACCTTCGATGGCTACATCAAGGCCCGGCGCCAGGCCAACGAGCACATGCGCCAGGCAATCTCCGAACTCAACTGGCGGCCCTGGGTGGAAGAAGCCCTGACCGCCCGCGCCTCAAACGCCTACGACTCATTACGCGCGATGCCCAAGCTGGGACGCATGCCGTGCCTGGCAAACAACGAAGTGCAGTTGCTGGTGAACGGCACCGCAACGTTCGAGGCGATTTTCAACGCCATCAGTCAGGCGCGGGAAGCGGTGCTGATCCAGTTTTTCATCATCCATGACGACCGCCTCGGCCAGCGCCTGCGCGATCTTCTGCTGAAGAAGGCCGCCGAGGGCGTGGCCATCCATCTGCTCTACGACCGCATCGGCAGCCATGCCCTGCCCCACAGCTACGTGCAGAGCCTGCGCGATGCCGGGGTCGAGGTCAAAGCCTTTGCCACCCGCAGCGGCTGGCTCAATCGTTTCCAGGTGAATTTCCGCAACCATCGCAAGATCGTCGTGGTCGACGGGCTGGTCGGGTTTGTCGGCGGCCATAACGTCGGCGACGAATACATGGGCGAAAAACCACCGCTGGCGCCATGGCGCGACACCCATGTGCAAGTGCGCGGCCCGGTGGTGGCGTGCATGCAGGAGTCATTCGCCGAAGACTGGTTCTGGGCCGCCCGCTCGCTGCCGCCACTGATCCTGCCAGACGCCTACCCCGAGGACGGCGTGCTTTGCCAGTTGCTCGCCAGCGGCCCGGCGGATGCCTACGAAACCTGCTCGTTGTTCTTTGTCGAAGCGATCCACGCCGCCAATGAACGGGTGTGGATCACCAGCCCCTATTTCATTCCCGACGAAGCCGTGTTTGCCGCTTTGCGCCTGGCGGTGCTGCGCGGTGTCGATGTGCGCCTGCTGCTGCCCTCGCGCCCGGATCACCGCATCGTCTATGCGGCCTCCAGCCTGTATGCGTTCGAAGCGGTACGCGCCGGGGTGCGGGTGTTCCGCTACGAACCGGGGTTCCTGCATCAGAAAGTGGTGTTGATCGACAACGAGATCAGCGCGATCGGCAGCGCCAACCTGGACAACCGTTCGTTCCGGCTGAATTTTGAAGTGATGTTACTGACCGTCGACAGCGAGTTCGCCCGCCACGTGGAACAGATGCTCAGCGAAGACTTCGTCCAAGCCTACGAAATCGCCAAAGAAGAAAGCCGGGAGATCCACCGCCTGCAACAGGTCGGCATGCGGATCGCCCGGCTCATTTCACCGATTCTCTAAGGGTTGTAGATGTCGTCGCGAGTCCACGGCAGTTCATGGCTGCCATCCGGATGGGCTTTCACCGCGAGGATCTGGTGCAGATTGATCCAGCCGTGGGCAAACGCGTAGGCGCAACCGGCCAGGTACAGGCGCCAGATGCGCAGTGCCTGTTCCGGAACCATTTTCCCGGCGGCTTCGAGGTTATCTTCAAGCCGTTCGCTCCAATGATCGAGCGTGCGCGCGTAATGCAGGCGCAAGCTCTCGACGTCGACGATTTCCAGACCCGCTTCACTGATGGCCGCCGAAATCATCGACAGGTGCGGCAACTCACCGTTGGGGAACACGTACTTCTCGATGAAATCCCCGGCGCCGCGTCCCACCGGGCGGCCATCGGTGTGCTTGGCGGTGATGCCGTGATTCATGACCAGCCCGCCGTCCTTCACCGCACCGAACAGAATCCGGGTGTATTCGGGGAGGTTGGCGTGGCCGACGTGCTCGAACATGCCGACGCTCACCACTTTGTCGAACCGACCGTCTTGCGGCAGATCGCGATAGTCGAGCAGTTGCAGTTCGACCTGATTTTCCAGGCCTTCGGTTTTCACCCGTTCCCGGGCCAGCGCCAGTTGCTCCTTGCTCAGAGTGATGCCAAACACTTTGGCGCCAAACTCGCGCGCAGCGAAGCGGGCCAATCCACCCCAACCGCAGCCGACATCCAGCAGGTATTCACCAGGCTGCAGGCGCAGCTTGCGACACAGATGGCGGAACTTGGCTTCCTGAGCCTGCTCGAGAGACTCACTGCCGGTCTCGAAATACGCACAGGAATACACCATGTTGCTGTCCAGCCATAGCTGGTAGAACTCGTTGGACAGGTCGTAGTGATAGGAAATCGCCTTGGCATCAGTCGCCTTGTCGTGCAGCGTTCGCACCGGCTGGCTGTCTTCATCTTCCTCGAGCAGCGCGGTGCTCAATTCATCGCAGACCCGGATGACTTCGCTGATCGAACCTTCCAGTTCGACTTTGCCCTCGACGAATGCGCCCCCCAGCGCATCAAGACTTGGATGGGTGAGCTGAGCCACCATCTGTGGATCCTTGACCACGATGGTAACGCTGGGCTCCGGCCCGAGATCGAATTCATGGCCGTCCCAGAGTCGCAGGCGAAGCGGCAGCTGCAGATTCTGTAAGGCCGGTGGAAGTTGCGCGAGCATGGAATATCCCCCTGGTTTCAGACGTCTGATCTGAGGGTAGACCATCCTTGAAAAATAGCAGGCTATCGATTTGATAGTCGCCGCCTATGAGCCGGGTGGCTCTGAACCGCATCGTCATCCTCGTCACGGTGCGCCTTCTCAGAGGACTGCGAAGTGGGCGCACAGTTCGAAAAATGATCAATCCGGCTCTTTCAGCTTGAGCAGCGGCTCCTGAAAGCGCAGCAACCGCCCGGCGTTGCCCAGCACCAGCAGCGTGCTGAGGTTATGCAGCAGGGCCGCAATCATTGCTCCGGCGGCACCGAGCCAGCCGAACGCGGCGAATACCACGATCGCCAGCGTCCAGCCCAGGCCGATGATCACGTTCACCTGCAAGGTGCGCCGACATTGACGACTGAGGCGTACGCAGGTGCCGAGCCGACGCAGGTCGCTGCCGATCAGCACGATGTCGGCGGACGCCAGGGCAATGTCCGCGCCGCCCGCCCCCATCGCGACCCCGACCACCCCGGCCTTGAGCGCCAGGGAATCGTTGATGCCGTCGCCCACCACCATCGGCCGGAAACCGTTGTCGATCTCCTTGAGCACGCGATTGAGCTTGTCTTCAGGCAGCGCCTGGGCTTCGACTTCGTGCAGACCGACATCCCGCGCCAGCGTCTGCGCGACGCTCTGGCGGTCGCCGGTCAACAGCAACTGGCGCCCCAGGCCCAATTCGCGCAACTCCCCCAACGCAAAACGCGCTTCGGGTTTGACGCTGTCGGCCAACAACAACCAGGCGAGAAATTTACCGTTCAGCGCCAGCCCGGCAATCGGGCCATCGTGGTCGGGAACGGCCGAGGTGCTGATCCCGAGTTGGGCAAACAACTCCGGACGCCCGAGCGCCGCTTCGCCGTCAGCGGTCATTGCCACTACGCCGAGGCCCTGGCGTTCATGAATGTCGGTCAAGGCCAGGACATCTTCCGAGCCGACCAGCCCCGCCAAGGCGCGACTGACCGGGTGGCTGCTCGCCGCCCCCAGGCTGGCGGCCAATGCCATCACCGAGGTGTGATCCACCTGCGGGCTGTCGATCGACTGCAAACGCAATGTGCCGTAAGTCAGGGTGCCGGTCTTGTCCACCACCAGCGAGGTGAGGTCCGCCAACTCTTCAAGGAACGCCGAACTGCGGATCAGGATCCCGTGGCGCGCCGCCACCGCGACCCCGGCAATCGCCGTGGCCGGCGCCGACAACACCAATGCGCAAGGACACGCCGCCACCAGAACGGCGAGCATCGCCTGCGCGTCGTTGGTGATGAACCAGGTCACCGCCGCCAGCAGCAACACCAGCACCATGTAGCTGCCGGCATAGCGCTCGAGCAAACGGGTGATCGGCGGTTTCGAGCGCTCAGCGTTTTGCATCAGCGCGATGACTTTGCCGAGGGTCGACTGGTCGCCGGTTCGCGTTACCTCGATGCGCAGCAGGCCGTCGAGGTTGATCGCCCCACCGAACACCGGCATGCCGACACCCGCCTCCACCGGCACCGACTCACCGGTGATCGACGCAGTATCCAGACTGGCCTGGCCGGCCAACACCCGACCGTCTGCCGGTATCCGGTCGCCCGCGCGAACCTCCACCGTATCGCCCGCCTTGAGCGTGCCGTTATCGACCTCGATGATCGTGCCGTCCGCCTGAACCTTGCGCGCATGGCTGCGGGTCAGTTGGCCAAGCGCATGAATCGCTTCCTGGGAACCGATCACG
This sequence comes from Pseudomonas botevensis, assembly GCF_019145475.1. Lineage (GTDB taxonomy): Bacteria > Pseudomonadota > Gammaproteobacteria > Pseudomonadales > Pseudomonadaceae > Aquipseudomonas > Aquipseudomonas botevensis. Next base: position 171,194 of record NZ_JAHTKI010000001.1, on the reverse strand, counting down.
CTGCGCTCTTCCAGCACATGGCCGAAGATCATGATGATCGGCAACAGCGCCGCCGTGAGCAGATCGCCGGTGGCCCAGGCACCGAGCATCGCCAGGGCGATCAACTGGTCGGTGATCCCGTGCAGGCTCGGGTAACGCAGGCTGAACCACGCCGAACGCATCACCGGAACCGCGACCAGCAAGGACGCGAAACCGAGCAGTAACTGGCTGACACCGGTCTGCTCCGGCAGCAACCAGCGCCAGATCAGACCCAGACCGAGCAGACCGAGGGCAAGCATCGCCAGGGTCAATTGGCGCGCGGCGCGGCGTTGTTCGGCCGAGGACAACAGGCTCGGAGCGGCGGTAGTCGCAGTCATTTACTGGCTCCCTGAATGATCAGGCGGGAATCGTCTTTCGGGTCGACCGTGGTCACGGAACCGGCCTGGCCGAGAATCTTCGGCATCCGCTCGCGATACAGGCGCAACAACATTTGCGGGTCAGTGCCTTGTTTCTGGGCCTTGGCCAGGCCCAGAACGGTTGCGGTATCGGCAGACGCTTTCGCCAGTCGCTCACCGGCCTGGGCATGGGCGACTTGCACGGTACGGTCAGCCTGTTCGTTGGCGGACTGAGTGAGTTTTTCCGCGTCGGTGCGGGCGTTGGCGACCGTCTTGTCGGCTTGCTGACTGGCGGTCAGCACTGCGTTGAACGCGCTGATGGCCGGCTCCGGCAAACTCGATTGCACATCGACCCGCGCCACTTCGATGCCGATGCCCTGCCCGCTCGCCTTCAATTCGGCCAGTCGCTGATTGATACCCTGAACCAGATCACCACGCAGCCGCTCCCGGCGCTCGGCAGCCTGGTTGTCCGAGCCGATCAATTCCGGGCGTGCTACCAGGATCGTGTCCAGATCCCGCGCGGCGGTCAGGGCCACCGCGCTGCGGGTCACCAGTCGATCCAGTGCCGGCAAAACGTGATCGCCTTGCAGCACGAAGTCATACGGATCGATGACCTTGTAGAACACCCGCACATCCAGTTGCACAACCCCGGCGTCACCGGTGAGCAGATAGCCGGAGCCGGCCAGTGCATCGCTCAACGGCGTGGCGAATGTCGCGACGCGATCGGCCTGCACGGCAGCACCGCTGCGCAGCAGGTTTTCCACCCGCCGCTCGATCACCCGATCCGCCGCCGGCAGTAACACCACCTGTTCGAACGGCTGCGGCCACGCCAGCAACAGGCCGGCATTTTGAATGCGCTCCAACGCTCCAAAGTGCAAAACCACCGCGCGATTCTGCGGATCAATCTGCCTAACGTTGGAAAACGCCCAGGCCAACGCTGCCAGTACTGTCACACCGTAGAGTGCGAAAAACGCCAGGCGTCCAGCCTGAATCCACGCACTGTTCAACGTTTGTGTTCCACGTGGAACTTCTTCGCTCATGGCTGTGTTCCACTTTTACCGTCAAGATTCGGCGGACCGTCCACCAGCACGCGGAACGGTGCGGCGTCGGTGCGCAGAATCAGTTTGGTGTCCGGCGAAACGATGGTGCCGAGGGTGTCCAGCGAGCGCAGCAGGTTATACAGCTGCGGCGAACCCGCGTAAGCGCGACCATAAATCTGCGCCGCTTCGACTCGCGATTGCGCCTCGATTTCCGCCGCTTTCACCGTGGCATCGGCCTGCACGATTCGCGCATCGCGTTCGGCGGCGGAACGGATCTGCGCCGCCTCACGCTTGCCGATGGCGGTACGTTCAGTGGCAATGGTTTCACGCTCGGCGCGCATACGATCGACCGTCGCCGTCAGCGTCACCGAAGGCAGGGTCAAGCGTTCGATACCGACCTGCACCACACGCACGCCATAAGTGGCGAGCAACTGCTGATCGATCTGCTGGCGCAACTGCGCTTCGAAATCGGCGATGTGAACCTGACTGGCATCGGTGTTCACCAGGTTCGCCAGATCAAAACTGGCGGCCGTGGTTTCCAGCGCCGAACCGACAAAGGTGCGAATCTGCCGCGCCGCTTCATCCGGCTGGTTCTGTACCGCGCGCATGAAGCGCTGCACGTTGTCCGGATCGCCCTGCACCTGCCACGCCACGTATGCCTGCACGATGATGCGCAAACCGTCGCGGGTGCCGACGTCCTGCAAGCCGCTGGAGGTCGTGCGCAGACGCAGATCCACCGGAATCGCCGCTTCGAACGGCGCCGGCCAGCGCCAGCTCAAACCCGGCTCCAGCAAGACCCGGGACGGATTGCCGAAACGGGTGATGACCGTGGCCTCACCGGAGCGCACCTGCACCAGGCTCGCCGCCGCGACGGCAAAGGCCACCAGCAACACGGCCCAGCCCATCCGCCGCCAGGGGAATGGCCCCGCCTCTTCCGGCGCACCGTGGTGGTGATGGTGATGATGCCCGTGATGGTGGTGTCCACCGCCATGAGCATGATCGTGGCCGCTGTGGTCATGGTGATCGTGAGTGTGCGACTGGCTCAATGGGTGGCTCCTGGTTGAGCGGTGGCGCGCGCCGGCACGGGGTCCGCCGGCAGCGTGAACGTACGCAGGTCGATGGTCGGCGCATTGCTGCTGCCGCCCAGGCGATGGTCGAGCACCAGCAATCTGGCCTTGCTCAAACCCTGGCTGAGTTGACTGAGGTATTGCTCCAACACGAACGCCTGGCCGGCGCTGGCATAGGCTTTTTGTTCGGCGCTGAACCTCAGATCCGCCGCGCGCGCCGTGGCGTTGATTTCATGGGCACTGGCGCTGGCCTGATCCTGAACAAGGCTCGCCTGAAGTTGTGCCTGATTATTCGCTTCGGCGGCGGCACCGCGCTCGCGGGAAATCAATGCCTGCGCGCCGATCTGCGCCGCTTGAACGCTGTGATAGGCATTCGCCGCGCCGGCCGGCGGATGAATCGCTTCGACCACGGTGGCAAGGATTTCCACGCCGCTGTCGAGCTTTTGCAGATCGCCTTGCACCGCGCGACCGATTTCTTCGGCCAGCCCTTCCCTGTCTTCGCCGAGCAAACCGTCGAGGGTCCGCGAGGCGAAGTCGTGTACGAGAATGCGGCTGGCGGTGCTGCGAATCAGCGTCGGCACATCGGCGCTGTTGTAAGTGGCGGCGAGCGCCGCTTGATCGCTGAGGCCGATGCGGTAGACAAAGCGCACGTCCATGTTGACGATCTGCAAGCCCTGCTGATCGCCACGGCGGCTGGCGATGACCTGGGATTTATCGTTGACGTGACTGGCGTCCCACAAGCGGTTGGCGGTCAGCGGCGCCGGGCCTTCCGCCGGGTCCGGCTGCGGCGGCGCGGGATTTTCTCCAATGCTGGTCGCCAGCTCGTGCACCACACCGTTTTCGACGCTCAGCACCCGCCCCAGCGGCCAGGGCAGACCGGCATGCAGACCCGGACCGAACACCTGCACCGGTTTGCCGAAACGCTCGTAGATGCCACGGCTTTGTAGGGGTATTTCATGGATGCCGGTGAGCAACCAGCCCACCGCCGCAACCAGCGCCAGCACCGGCCAGAACGCGCGGCGCATGTAACTGAAGGCCCAGATCTGGCGCAGATCGATGCCGAAACGGTTGTGTAATTCGTGCTGCAACGCAAGCAGCGGCTGGGGCGGCCAGCGCAGCAGGTCGGCGACAAAACTGCGGGCCAGCAACGTCGGTTCGAGCTGTTCGCGGCGCGGGCTGAACAGCGACAGCAAGGCACGCAGCAGCAACTCGACAGCGACCAGCCCCGGCAAAAGACCGATCAGCACCGCCAGGCGCACAGGCCAGACCGCATTTTCACTGGCAAACAACAGACACAATGCGCCCAGCACCAGCGTGATGATCGTCACCCGCGTCAGTTGTGCCAATGCGCCGGCTTCGGGCCATTGCGCCGGGTTTTCCTGGGCCAGTTGCCGCTCCAGCACCAGCAAACCGAACGCCAGCAGCAGCGCCACGGCCGCACCGACGGTGGCGGACAAACCGGTAGCCGCCGACGGCAAGGTGAGGTTCCACGTCTGCTCGATGCCGAGCAACACCAACAGCGCCCAACCACCCAGCCACAATGTAGCGGCGCCGATCTGCGCAAGCAGATGCAGGCTGCGCTGGCTCAAGCGATCGAGCAGGCGTTCGTACCAACCGTCCGGGGCAGGCTGATCGTCCGGCGCGGCAGCGACCGTCAACGGCGGATGGATCACCCGCTCCCGCCAGCGCGTCACCCACCCCGCCGATTGCAGCCCGGCCGCGAGTACCAGCAACGCCGCGCTCTGGTTGACCAGCAACGCCGGCCACAAGGATTGGGCCGCAAACAGGCCAACGAAGAACGCCAGCACCCAACCGACTGCCGCCAGCCCGCCAAGGCCAATCGCCAACCGGCGCAAGCGCCGCCCCTGCGCCGCCGCTTGCTGAAAGCGCGGCAATCCGGTCACTTGCGTGCCATCAACCTCCAGATCGACTTGCATATCCCCCCGAACTCACACTTGGCTCACTGCACATATCGTTACGATATAACGAAAGCTGTGAAATATTTGTACTCATTTTCCCAACCTGAACGCCATGCAACCTGTCGCTTGCCTGAAGCCTTGACCGAAATCGCTGGAAACGCTCATATTACGCTCATAATTTTTACTCCGAACTACTGTTATCGATCCGCATCCTTCAGTCAGGAGCAAGAGCATGAGCAACTATGACGTGGTGATTCTGGGCGGTGGCCCGGGCGGTTATAACGCGGCGATCCGCGCCGGTCAGCTGGGCCTCAAGGCCGCTTGCGTGGAAGGTCGCGCAACCCTCGGCGGCACCTGCCTGAACGTTGGCTGCATGCCGTCCAAGGCCTTGCTGCATGCCTCGGAGCTGTACGAAGCGGCCACGGGTACAGAGTTCGCCAACCTCGGTATCGAGGTCCAGCCGACCCTCAACCTCGCGCAAATGATGAAACAGAAAGACGAAAGCGTGGCGGGACTGACCAAGGGCATCGAATTTCTGTTTCGCAAGAACAAGGTCGACTGGATCAAGGGCTGGGGCCACATCGACGGCCCGGGCAAGGTCAGTGTGACCGGCGATCAGGGCAGCCGGATCGAGCTGACGGCCAAGGACATTGTCATCGCCACCGGCTCCGAGCCCACCCCCCTGCCCGGCGTGGACATCGACAACCAACGCATCCTCGACTCCACCGGCGCCCTGTCGCTGAACGAGGTGCCCCGGCATCTGGTGGTGATCGGCGCCGGGGTCATCGGCCTCGAACTCGGTTCGGTCTGGCGGCGCCTGGGAGCACAGGTCACGGTGGTCGAATACCTCGACCGCATCTGCCCAGGCGTCGATGGCGAGGCCGGCAAAACCCTGCAACGCTCTCTGAGCAAACAAGGCATCGCCTTCAAATTGAGTTCGAAAGTCACCAGCGCCACCTCGACCGCCAGCGGCGTGCAACTGAGCGTCGAACCTGCCGCCGGTGGCGCCGCCGAGCGGCTGGAAGCCGATTACGTGCTGGTGGCGATCGGTCGCCGGCCTTACACAAAGGGCCTGGGGCTGGAGAATGTCGGCCTGAGCACCGACAAACGCGGCATGCTCGCCAACAAACAGCATCGCACCGAAGCGCCCGGCGTGTGGGTCATCGGCGATGTCACGTCCGGGCCGATGCTCGCGCACAAGGCGGAAGACGAAGCCATGGCCTGCATCGAGCAGATCGTCGGCAAGGCCGGGGAAGTCAATTACGAGCTGATCCCCAACGTGATCTACACCCGACCGGAACTGGCCAGCGTCGGCAAGACCGAAGAGCAGCTCAAGGCCGAAGGCCGGGCCTACAAGGTCGGCAAATTCCCGTTCACCGCCAACAGCCGGGCGAAGATCAACCACGAGACCGAAGGTTTTGCCAAAGTCATCGCCGACGAACGCACCGATGAAGTCCTCGGCGTGCATCTGGTCGGGCCGAGCGTCAGTGAAATGATCGGCGAGTTCTGCGTGGCCATGGAGTTCAGCGCCTCGGCCGAGGACATCGCCCTCACCTGCCACCCGCACCCGACGCGCTCCGAGGCATTGCGCCAGGCAGCAATGAACGTGGAGGGGATGGCGACGCAGATGTAAGGCTTTGCGCGTCAGTGACCGGCCGATCCCCTTCGCGGGCTTGCCCGCGAAGGGGAACAACCCGGTCTACTGCGGAAGATGCCCCAACGGCAACGCCCCCGGCGTCTTCACCGTATGGATCGCGAAGTTGCTGCGGATATCGCTCACCCCCGGCAACTTCAGCAGGCAACCGGTGAGAAAACGGTCATAGGCACGCAGGTCCGGCACCACCACTTGCAGCAGGAAATCCGACTCGCCGGACACCAGAAACGCCGAAAGCACCTCGGGCAACGCCGTCACCGCCCGGTGAAACGCCTCGGCCTGCTCGTCGTTATGGCGTTCGACCTTCACCCCGACAAACACCGTCAGCCCCAATCCCACCTCGTCGCGATCGAGGTTCGCCTGATAACCGCGAATCACCCCCGCCTCTTCGAGCATCCGCACCCGGCGCAGACAAGGCGAAGCGGACAGACCGATCTCGTCCGCCAGTTGCACATTGCTCAGGCGCCCGTCCCGTTGCAGCGCGGCGAGAATCTTGCGATCGAAGGCGTCGAGTTTCATGATTGGCAGATCCTGATGGTTTCACGGCAAAAAGAAAGCAGGTTATGCCAATCCTGAATGACTTTGAAGCGAACTACGCAAGCACCTGCCCTGCCCCCCGGCCATAGACTGATGTCACCGAATCGACAACGAAAGGGGTGGCAACGTGGCAAGTCTCTGGCTGTTTTTCCTGGCATTGGCGGTGGTCTATCTGTTGCCCGGACCCGACATGATCCTGTTGTTACAGACCGGCGCCCGCCAAGGGCGCGGCGCAGCGCTCGCCACGGCAGTGGGTTTGGCAGTCGCACGGGGTTGTCATGTGGCTTTGGCGGCGTTGGGGCTGGCGGCTCTGTTCAAGGCGGCACCGTGGACATTCGACGTGGTGCGCCTGGCCGGGGCGGCTTATCTGTTGTGGATCGGCATTCAATGTCTGCGCAGCACCTTGTTGCCGGACCTGCGCGCCAGCAGCGTGCCCGACGCCCGTGCACAGTGGCGCGAGGCGATCCGCCGGGGCCTGCTGACCAACCTGCTCAACCCCAAGGCGTTGTTGTTCTGCTCGGTGCTGCTGCCGCAGTTCATCGTCGCCGACGGCGCGCCGGTGCTGAGCCAGTTCGCCGTGCTGGGCGTGATCCTGGTGGGCGTCGGTCTGCTGTTCGACAGTGCCTATGCCCTGACGGGCGCCGCGCTGGGCCGCTGGCTGCAACACAGTCCAACGGCCCAGCGAGTCCAGCAATGGTTGTTCGGCAGCCTGTTGATCGGTTTTGCGGTGCGCCTGACGTTTATCCAGCAGGCTTAGCTTTTGCGGGCCTTGCGCTGGCGGCGGATCATCAGCAACGCAGCGGCGACGAACACCACAAGCGCCCCGATCTGCACCGGCCATTTGTACGGCCGCAATGCCGAACGCACGGAATCGGTCACCTGCGTGACGTAGCGCTTGTCGGCATTCTCGAAGTCTGGATACGGGCACTGGTGACCGAAGTCCACGGCCCACGGCACGTACGGGCCTTCATTCACATAGCGCTGATACAGCGCACTCTGCTCCTCCAGGCTGCTGTTCCAGCCCGCCGCCGAGCACAACACGGCGGCAAACGCCTGGCTGGTGTGCGGCAGATTGTCGGCGGCACGACCGGCCAGCGCCGTGGCGACGAACCGGTAGTGATAGCGCTGATCCGGCTGCGCCTCACTGGCTTTCTGGCGCTGCACCTCAGCCTCGGCCACCAGCGGCCCGACCTTCAGCTCAGTGTTTTCCAGGCTGTAGTTGCCGCCGAACGTGGCGTAATCCGGGGCCATCTCGTAACCGAGGATGTCCATGCCCCACTCCCGCGCCGTCCACGCCGCGTTGTACAACGCACTGGCGCGCCGGGTCGGCCACCAGGCGGCGTCGGCCTTCATTCGTTGTTCGCCGTAGAGTCGGGCCTTGTGCTTCAAATCGTCGCTGTCGAAATAGCCGACCGCCTGTTCATAGTGCCCTTCACGCAACAATCGACGCCCAAGCAGATTGCGCAGGCTCGCGGCCACCGGCAGCGGCACGTAGTTGTCGCGATCCTGCTGGCTCAGCGCAGCCGGCGCCGGCACGTTGGTATCGACGTATTGCTTGAGCTCCTCGACCGTCAGCACCCGCTCGGCCACCGTCGCCGCGTCGTACCAATAAATGCGTTGGCTGCGATACAACTGATCGAAAGCCTGCACGTACTCGCCACGTTGCAGCGCCAGAATCGCGCTCTCACCCTCGACCCGGCACTTGGGCTGCAACGTCTCATAATTCCAGTCCGGCGTACGCCGCTCACCCCAGGACTCGCCCTGCGGGAAGGCCTGTGCCGCTTTGGCATAGGCCGCAGCGGCAGCGTTCTTATCACCATCGCGCACCGCCAGTTTGGCCCGCAGCCACCAGGCCAGGCCGCTGTCGCCAGCGTGTTCGAGGAACGCCTTGGCGCTGGCGTAGTCGCCCTGTTGGTAATTCATCGCGGCCAGACGATCGGCGTTGTCGAGGCTGCCGCGGGTGCTGTCCTGCAACAGCTTGATCAGTTTTTTCTCGTTCGGCGGCTCGTCGCCAAAAGACCAGCCAAGTCGACTGATAAGGGATGCCGTGACCAATTGCTGCACCGCTGTGCCGCGCAGCAACTTCACCAACTGATCTTCAGGCTGCTCGGCGAGGTCGTTCATCAGCAACTTCAGCGAGGTGTAGCCGACATTCGAACCGTGCAGATTTTGCGTCGCGTAGAGTTCGATGGCGCTGTTCCAGTCGCCCGCCTTGCGCAGCACTCGCGCCTCTTCACCAAGGCTGGCAACGCCCAGCTCCAGTGGATCACTGAAACCGTCGATGCTCAGTTGCCGCGCCTGGCGAAACGCATCGCGGGCGTCTTCCAGTCGGGTGAGTGCATCGCCCGCCTCTTCGGTCATGGCAAACAATGCACGGCCCAGCGAGTACGCGGCCCAGGTGCTGCGCAGCGGACGCTGGTCCGCCGGCAGCGCCAGCACCTGGCGGAAATAGTCGGCGGCCAGTTGATGATCGCCAGCACCGAACGCCACGGCGCCCGCCACATACAGGCGCAGCTCCGGCGCCAGGCTCGCGCCTTGCAACTCGACCTGACGGGCATCGGTCAGGCTGCGCAATTGCTTGACCTGCGCCTGCTGTTCCGCGCTCAGCCCCACCTGCTCGGCCTTGTCCCGCGCTGCGTTGGGCTCACTCGAATCGGCGGAATAATCATCCGGGTTGTAGGTGACCGCCGTGACATTCTTCAGCCCGGCAATGGTTTTGCCGAGGCGATTGATCTCGAAGTTGAAGTTGCCCTCAGGCATCTCCGCCAACGATTGCCCGCGATCGTCGAGCAGGCGCATCGGGAAGTCCGGGCCGCAGGCCAACGCCGAACCCAGCGGCAGGCTGAGGCTCAGGCAGAGCAGGTGGCGGGGCCAGTTACGGGTCAACATGCGAACCTCCTTGATCAATATTTGCGCAACGCGCCCAACCGATGGCGCGCTGCCCGCCCGCCGGCAATCGACCGTCGCGCAGGCGGGTGAAGGTAAGCAGATCCGGACTTTGTTGCAACGAATAACCGGCGAGCGCGTCGGCACCGTCACAGCTTCGCGCCTTGAGCGTCACGCGCGCCGGCCAGGGTTGATCGAGGTTGCCGGGATTTTCCAGGCGAATGTCGTGCAAACCCTCGTGCTCGCTGAACGCCACGGTCAACGGGCCGCTCAGCGCATCGCCGCGCGCCACCGCGCGTAATGTGGTCAGGCTCCAGGCCCGGCGGTCGTTGGCCAGCGGCAAGCGGAACCAGATCAGCCCGGCCAGGTGCGCTGGGCGATCGTCGCGCAGCTCTTGGGCGAGGCGGCTCAGTTGCTGCGGATCGGCCAACAGTTCCCGTCGCTGCCCGCCGCGCTCCAGCGTGACTTCACTTTCCACCAGCGGCGCCCCGCCCGCGTCGGGCAACAGCGCCACACCGTAGGCCGGCAGCGCCAGGTAGAACGGTTTTTCGCTGATCCGGCCCCAGGCCTTGGCCCAGCGTTGCGCCTGCTGCGGATCGAACAAACCACGACGCGGATCGCTGACCGCATGCACCTGCAACACGCTGCTGTCGACCGTCGCCAGCAACGCCGGCAGTTGCGGGCTGTCGAGCCATGCCGGGAGCGCGGTGATGCTCAGCGGCAACGTCGCCGGCAAGGCCGAGCGCAAATGCGTGAGGAATGCGGCGTAATCCGGCAGACGCGCGTTGCCGGCATCGTGGTCGATCTCGACCCCGGCCAGCGTCAGGCCCCGTCCTTGCCAGTCGGCGATCAACTGAAGGATCTGCCCGCTGACCTGATCCTGATCCTGATCCAGCGTCTTGAGCTGACCGTCGAGGCGTATCACCGCAATCAGCGGCCGGCCGTCGCTCTTGAGCAATGGCGGATCGATCCGCGCCCGACTCCAGCCTGCCTGCGGAAACGCTTGCAGCGCCAGCACCCGCAGGGTCGAGAAATCGGCGCGGCTGTCCCTGAGCGCCGGCTCATGGGCCGGCGTCCACTGGCGTTGCCAGACGTAGAGTTGTTGATCCAGACGAGGGGCCTCCTGCTGCTCGCAGGCGGACAGCCACAGCAAAGAAGCCAGCAACACCGGCAGACCCACGATAAACCGCATACCTTTCGCGCATCCCTGACAACACAAGGCTGCAAGGGTACACAAAACCCGTGGGAGTGACCTCGCCCACGAAGGCTTGCGGCGGGGCTACGGTTTGCGCGCGATGATCACCTGACTTTTCGCCACGACGCCGTCCAGGGCTTCTTTGATCTGCGCGCCGCGTGGCGAGTCGAGCACGGCTTGCCAGGTGCTGGCCCAGTGATGGAGCAGCGGATGATCGGGATTGCTGAAATCGACCTTGGCTTCCCAGAACAGCAGCATCCACATCGACCAGTAAAAGCCGTACTGGCTATGGCTGATGATCTCCAGGCCGGCCTCGCTGACCATCGCCTTGAACTGCTCTTCACTGATGATGCGAATGTGATTCGGCTTCTCGAAATAGTCCGGGGACGCGATGCCCTTTTGCAGATCTTCGGAGCTCGGGTGCGGCACGCTCAGCAGATACAGCGCCCCCGACTGGCCGACACGCACCAGTTCAGAGAGGAACTGCGCCGGGTCCTCGACGTGCTCGATGACTTCCGTGGACACCACGCGAGTCGCGGTGCCGTCGGCGATCGGCAGTGGATTGCAGTCGGTGACATGGCATTCGACGCTGCGCGCCGGGGTATCGGCCAGGCGCTGGCGGGTGGCCTCGACCTTGGCTTCGTCGATGTCGGCGATGATGATCCGCGCCCCGCGATTGCCGCAGAACTGCACGTTGCCGCCATCGCCGCAGCCGACATCGATCAGGATGTCATCCGCCGTCACCGGGAAGCCTGTGAACAGCTCACCGGTTTCCTTGTTGAACCAGCCGCTGAGCGTCGCGTCGTACAGGCCGAGCATGTACGGATCTACCTTGTCGGCGACCGGCGCGGCAGGTTGCTCGGGGACTGGCGCAGGCGTCGCCGCCGTGAGTTTCTTCAAAAGGCTCAGCATGAGGTGGCTCCAGAGGATGGGACGGCGGTACGCGACGTTCCGAGGCGTTTGACCAAGGCAGCGCCACGGTTGCGCATCGGCATTTCGATCAGGCGGTAATTGAGTTCGCTGAGCAGCACGATCAACCCGCCCGCGATCAGCAGGGTGACGACCGGATGTCCGGCGGGACTGGGCAGACCGGCAGTCTGCAAACGAAAGATCAGTTCACGCACCAGTTGATAGGCCGGGATATGAATCAGGTAGATGCCGTAGGAGCGGCTGCCGATCCACGCCATCAGCCGCTGCACGGCACCGGCCGGCAACAGGTAATCGCGGTTGTAGGAGGCGATCCACACCAGCATCGCGCCAAGCACGGCGATGGCGCCAATGCGGTAACTGCTGAAGGTGAACCGGTCAGTCGCCATGAAGCTCAACAGCAGACCGATGCCGATCAGTGCGGACAACCCGGCCCACGGGCGACGCAGAAAGGTCGGCTCCCAGCGCTTGTAAGATGGCTGGGCGCTCCACATCGCCAGCAGGATGCCAAGGGCCAGCGCGTCGGTGCGAACCACCATCAGGAGCGGCGTGCGCAGGGTGAACAGCTGCACCGCAACGAGCGCCAGCAGCGCCCACACCAGATGCTTGCGGCACACCAGAATCAGCAACGGGAACAGCAGGTAGAACTGCTCCTCCAGCGACAGACTCCAGTACACGAAACTGCTGCCGTACTCGTAATGGAAGAAGCTGTCGGCAAAGCGGAAATTGGCGTACTGCAACACACCCGCCAGGGTCGCCTGGATATTCGCCGACAGCGTACCGAACGCCCCGGAACGGTTGAGAAACACACACGCCAGCAGCATCAGCGCCAGCCACAACCACGCCGACGGCAACAGCCGGAACACCCGCCGCAGCCAGAAATTGCGCGTCTGCTCCCAGTATTCCCGGCGCGTGCTGCAGCCGTGCAATGCCGGGATCAGGCTGCGGGCGATCACGAATCCCGAGATCGCAAAAAACAGATCGACGCCCCACCATGGCTGCGCCCAGGCATGGATGTTTTCCAGCAGCGGCACCGGATCGGTGAACAGACTGCCCTGCAAGTGATGAAACAGAACCCCGAGTACCGCGATTGCGCGCAGCACCTCGATGTCCATGATCCGTTTGCCGCTCATGAGGCGTTCCCTGCATCGAGAGGCTTGCGGGCAATGATCACCTGGCTCTTGGGCATGAAGCGGTCGAGCACCTGCTTGATTGCCAGACCGTCAGGGTGCGCGAGCAGGTCTTGCCAGGTGCGCGCCCAACTCTCCATCAGCGGCGGATACGGCGGCTGGATCCGGTCGCGCACCGCGCCTTCCAGATCACGCCCGGCGGCACGTTCGCTGGCCCAGAAAAAGATCATGCCCATCACCCAGAAAAAGCCCGTGGCCTGACGATGCTCGATCACCAGACCGGCCTCCTCGACCAGCGCGGCAAAACGCTCCGGGGTAAAAATCTGCACATGATTGGGCGACCGGTAGTAGCTGGCCGGCGCGATGCCCTGCTGCAAATGCTCGCCCACCGGGGCCGGGACGCTCAGCAGGTATTGCGCGCCGGGACGACCCATGCGCACCAGCTCGGCCATGAACGGCTCAGGCTCGTCGATGTGTTCGAGGACCTCCATGCACACCACTTTGCTGGCGCAGCCATCGGCCAGCGGCAACGGCAGGCTGTTGCTGACCAGGCCCAGATTCGCCCGTCGCGATTGCGCCTCGACCTGGCGGGCGAGGTCACGCACCTTGTCGTGTTCGCTGTCGGTAAAGATCACCGCTGCACCCTGGCGCACCGCGAACAGCGTCGCCACGCCTTCGCCGCAGCCGACATCGAGAACGGTATCGTCGACACCGATGGCAAAGCCCTTGAGCATCTCGCCGGTGTCACCACTGAACCAGCCATCGAGGACGGCATCGCACAGGCCGACATCCCGAGGCGAAACCCTCGGCACGTCCGGCGCCGGAGTGGCAACCGCCGGCGCTGGCGCGGCGGGCAGAAAACGTCGGATCAATGCGCGGATCATGGGCCGGGGGCTTCCTCGGCCAACATCGCGCGGTGCTCGAACAGTTGCGCAAGAAAGCTCTGCAAGCGCTGCTCGGCCACGGCCTGACTGCAAAACCCTTGCAGGCTCAGGACCGCTTGCGCCGACATTTGCGCGTAACGCAGCGGCTGGCGGGTCGCGACCTCATAACTGGCGCGATAGGCCTCGCACAACGACGCCCAATTGGTCACGTAACGCAGGGTGCGGAACGCCTTGCGCGGATCGTGGGGCCAGGCGGTGAGTTCATCGGTGGACTCGATCACGAACGCATTCCCGGCGTCGAGGTAATCGATCATCGCCGTGGTGCGCGGCGCCACCGCTGGTTTGCCACAGGACATGAACTCCATCAGCGGCAGGCACTGGCCTTCGCCGTAGGACGTGTTCACCACATAACGAGTGGCCTGCACCAGACGTTCGTAGTCCGCGTCCGCAAGATAGCCGTAAATCAGCACGATGCGGCAGCGATAAGGCTGGTTTTTGTACAAATGATGAAGAATGTCGCCGAGCGCTTCTTCGGCATCGTGATGGGTCAGCTTGAGCACCAGGGTCGCGTCTTCGACCTCGCGGAAACTCACGCAGAACGCGCTGAGCATGTCCTCCCAGTTCTTGCGCCCGTCACCGGGATTGAACACCGAGGTGTAGACCACGCCGTCCAGCAGCAAGGTCTGCTCGCTGACCGGAGCGGTGAAATCGATGCCCTGTCCACGGCGCAGATGCTTCGGGCCGAAGGCGTCGAGATTGAGTTGGCGACTGTCGGCCACCAGCCCCTTGATCTTCAGCATCAACGGTTCCGTCGGCGCGGGTTGGCCCTGCAACTGCGCGCCGCGCGCGGCAAAGCGATCCCACACCGGCGCCGGCACCGCGACGATCGGGTAATCGGCGCCCATGGCTTCGCGCACCGCGTTGACCGTGTAGCTGGAGTGGGTGATCGCCGCTCCGCAGGCCCGCAACACCGTGCGCCAGTCATTGCGCGGCTCGCCGTCGAACGGCTCGTCGGGAATGGTGCTGAACTCCCAGGCGAACACCGGCAGCGTCGGGCAGGCCAAGTGGATCGGCGTGCGATGGGGCGGCGAAAACGACAGGAACACGCAGGGTTCGCCACGGGCCAGACAATCCAGGTACAGCGCATCGACCTCACGCGCCGGGTCGGTGACTTCGATCACTCGCCCGAGACGTTCGAGCACCGGCCGGTATTCCTTGAGCACGAAGTAATAGCTGTACTCCGAGCGGCCCAGGTTCTGCGCGATGGTGTGCTGGTTGGTTTCCGAATGAATGATGATCAGCATGAGGCGTTATCCGTCACAGGCGTGGCATCGGTGGCCCGAGGTGTCAGCGCGAAGAAATCCGCCATGCGCTGCTGCACCGGGGCGAACGCGCAGTAGGCGTGCATGCGCTCGACGGCGGCGGCGGACATGCGCCGGTAGTCCTGCGGCTGCGTCCTGGCCATCCGGTAACTGTTTTCGTAGGCGCTCTTGAGCGAGCCCCAGTCCGGTCGGTAGCGCAGGGTCCGATAGATGATGCGGGTGTCCTGGGGCCAGATCGTCAGCTCTTCGCTGGCCTTGACGACGAAAGCCACCGAGTCGTCGATGTAGTCTTCCATGGCCGTGTGATCCGGAGCGATCACCGGTTTGCCGCTGGACATGAACTCCATCAGCGGCAGGCACAGGCCTTCGCAACGCGAGGCATTGACGTAAAAACTCGCGGCCTCGTAGAGCCGGGCATATTGCGCGTCGTCCAGGTAACCGTGCATCACCAGCACCCGGCAGGCGAACGGCGACAACTGCGCGAGCAGGGTCATCAGCTCGCTGTAATAGGACGCCAGATCGCTTTGGGTGATCTTCAACACCAGGGTCGCGTCCGGCGTTTCGCGAAACGCCCAGCAGAACGCGGTGATCAATTGATGCCAGTTCTTGCGGCCGTCTTTCGGGTTGAACACAGTGACGTAAACCACGCCATCGACGCTGGTTTCAACCACACCGGAGGTGTCCGGCAGTTCCAGCGGTGGCGGCTCGGCCACGGGCACCGCATGCGGCGCGGCGATGCTCGGCAGGCGGCGTTCGAGCCAGGCGTGGGCCTTGTCCGAGAACAGATCGCGCAGCCCTTCCCAGTACCAGTGGTGCAGGAACATGACCCGTGGCTCGCCGTCCTGACCGGCCGCGTTCCGGCGCCACAAATGCAGGTAATGACGAGCGATGACCAAGCGTCGCTTGAGGGTCAGTGGCGGTGGCCGCAGCGCTTCGATTTCCGCCAGTTGCTCGGCGGTCAGCGGCTTGGGCAGCAGGTCATCGGCACAAAGATTCAGCGTGCGGCTGTCGAAAATGCAGCCCTTGATCGCCAGGGTCGCGCCGGGATTGATCGGCGCACTGTCATGCTGCTCGCGGATGGCCGCGAAGTTTTCCCACAGCGGCGTCGGCAGCACCAGCACCGGAAAGTCTTCACCCATGGCCCGGCGAATCGCTCGCGCGGTATGGCTCGACAGCGTAATCACCCGCCCTTGGCGAGCGAGCATCTGCGTCCAGTCCTGGCGCGGGTCGTTGTCCCAGGTTTCGTCGGGGATCGAATCGAACTCCCAGGCGACCACGCAGAGGGTCGGGCACTCAAGACCGGTCGGGGTATTCTGCGGCGGGGTGAACGACAGGAACACACTGGCTTCACCGCCAGCGAGCAGTTGCCGATAGAGCGGATCGACCTCGTCGACAGAGGTCACCACATGCACCCGCCCGAGGCTTTCGAGCACCGGGCGATAGGCCTTGAGCACGAAGTAGTAACTGTATTCGGGACGCCCGAGACTCTGGCTGATGGAGCTGTCGTTGACGTCCGAGTAGAGAATGAAATTCATGGCATTCCACGGCGAGACCGCCATCCCGGCAATCTCACGTCATGACGGCGGGCGTCGGATCGGATCGGCAGCGCCGCTTCTCGTCCTGCGTCCTCACGCACGTCTTCGTTCTTGTTTTAGTGGTCGGTTTCACCCTGTCGCGCGGTCATCCGGACAAGCCTGAGAGGATCGCGACGAGGGGCATTCTAAACACATCCATCGCGGATTCGTGAACCGCCCGGCGAGAATAAATCAGGCTAGGATGACGAGAACTGACCGGTCACGATTTGCCCGGTTGAAATTGCCGCGCAATTGGCACAGATTGGCAACCAAATAACTACAAACGATGACTTCGCCTGTTCCGACGCCGGTTCTGCCACCGGTCTGACAGACATACCCATAGAGCCTGTGGGAAATGGCGCAAGTTCAAGACCAAGGGGCCGCTGTTTGAAAAAGCGTCTGTTCATCACGGGTCTTACCGGATTCGTGGGACAACATATCCAGTCGCGTCTGGTATCAGCCGACTCGTCGTGGGAGCTGCTGCCTGCCGCTGCGCCCTATGACCTGACAAACCCGGACAGCCTGGGCGAACTGTGGCCGCAATTGCCGGACGCAGTGATTCATCTGGCCGGCCAGACGTTCGTTCCCGAAGCCTTTCGCGATCCCGCGCGCACCCTCGACATCAATCTGCTCGGCACCCTCAACCTGTTGCAGGCCCTCAAGGCCCGTGGCTTCAAGGGCACGTTCCTGTACGTCAGCTCCGGCGACGTCTACGGCCAGGTCGCCGAGGCCGCCCTGCCAATCACCGAACAACAACCGCCATGCCCGCGCAATCCTTATGCGGTGAGCAAACTGTCGGCGGAATTCCTCAGCCTGCAATGGGGCTTGAGCGAAGGCTGGCCGGTGCTGGTGGCGCGTCCGTTCAATCACATCGGCCCCGGACAGAAAGACAGCTTCGTCATCGCCAGTGCCGCACGGCAGATCATGCGCATCCGCCAGGGCCTGCAAGCGCCGCAACTGGAGGTCGGCGACATCGATGTCACGAGGGACTTCCTCGATGTCGACGACGTCATTTCGGCGTACTTCGCGCTGCTGGAAAAAGGTACGCCGGGTCAGGTCTACAACGTCTGCTCCGGGCAGGAACAGAGTATTCGCAGCCTGATCGCGCAAATGGGCGACCTGGCTGAAATCGACATGCAACTGGTTCAGGATCCGGCGCGGCTGCGGCGCGCCGATCAGCGTCGCGTTTGCGGCAGCCACCAACGGCTGACCCGGACCACAGGATGGACGCCTGAAATCTCTATACAACAATCCCTGCGGGCGATCCTGTCCGACTGGGAGAAGCGAGTACGACAAGAATGACAAAAAGTGCATTGATCACAGGGATTACCGGCCAGGACGGCGCTTATCTGGCCAGACTGCTGCTGGACAAGGGCTACAAGGTTCATGGACTGGTGGCACGGCGCAGCAGCGACTCACGCTGGCGCCTGCGCGAGATGGGCGTCGAAGCCGATATCGTTTACCTCGACGGCGACATGGCCGATGCCTGCTCGGTGCAGCGTGCCGTCATCCAGTCGGCCCCGGACGAGGTCTACAACCTCGCGGCGCAAAGTTTTGTCGCGGCGTCATGGAATCAACCGGTGACCACCGGCATCGTCGATGGCCTGGGCGTGACCCACCTGCTCGAAGCGATCCGCCAGTTCAGCCCGCACACGCGTTTCTATCAGGCGTCGACCAGCGAAATGTTCGGCCTGATCCAGGCCGAGCAGCAGGACGAGAACACCCCGTTCTACCCGCGCAGCCCTTACGGCGTGGCGAAACTGTACGGCCACTGGATCACCGTCAACTACCGCGAAAGTTTCAACCTGCACGCCAGCAGCGGCATCCTGTTCAACCATGAGTCCCCGCTGCGCGGCATCGAGTTCGTCACCCGCAAGGTCACCGACGCCGCCGCCCGCATCAAGCAGGGCAAACAGCAGGAACTGGCCCTGGGCAACATCGACGCCAAGCGTGACTGGGGTTTTGCCGGCGACTACGTCGAAGCGATGTGGCTGATGCTGCAACAGGACAAGCCCGATGATTTCGTGGTCGCCACCGGCGTCACCACCACCGTGCGCGAGATGTGCCGCATCGCGTTCGATCACGTCGGCCTGAACTACCGCGACTACGTGAAGATCGACCCGGCCTTCTTCCGCCCGGCGGAAGTCGAAGTGCTGCTCGGCAATCCGGCCAAGGCTCAGCGCGTGCTGGGCTGGAAGCCGAAAACCGACCTGGATACCTTGATCCGCATGATGATGGATGCGGACATGAAACGCGTTGCCAAGGAGTAGGCCATGCTGATCCCCGTGATTCTCTCCGGCGGTGCCGGGACCCGTTTGTGGCCGGTGTCGCGCGAAGGCCACCCCAAACCGTTCATGACCCTGCCCGACGGCCAGTCGCTGCTGGGCAAGACGTATCGGCGCGCGGCCGGGCTGCTGGACGGCTGGGGCGATATCGTCACGGTGACCAATCGCGAATACTACTTCCAGAGCAAGGATCACTATCAGGCCGCGCGGGTGTCCCGCCATCGCGGGCACTTCCTGCTGGAGCCGAGCGGACGCAACACCGCCCCGGCCATTGCGGCGGCGGCCCTGGCGCTGCAAGCCCTGCACGGCGATGAAGCGATCATGGTGGTGATGCCCGCCGACCATTTGATCGTCAACGAAGACGCGCTCAAAAGCGCGGTCGAACACGCGGTGAATCTGGCGAAGGACGGTTACCTGGTGACCTTCGGCGTCGTGCCGAGCGCTCCGGAAACCGGCTTCGGCTACATCGAGACCGGCGCGCCGCTGGACGCCAGAGGCGCCGCGAAAGTGCAGCGCTTCGTGGAAAAGCCCGACCTGCAGACCGCCACCCATTACCTGGAAAGCGGCAATTTCCTGTGGAACTCGGGCATGTTCTGCTTCTCCATCGCGACGCTGCTCGGCGAACTGCAACTGCACGCCCCGGAATTGCTGGAACAGACCCGCGCCTGCATGGCCGCCAGCGAACCGCTGGAAACCACCGGCTACCTGCAACAGGAACTCTCGCCGGCGCTGTTCGCCGAAATCACCGACATTTCCATCGACTACGCCTTGATGGAGCGCTCGGACAAAGTCGTCGTGGTGCCCGCCGGTTTCGACTGGAGTGACATCGGTTCATGGGGCGCAGTCGCGGCGCTGGTGCCGGCCGACGCCGACCATAACCGCGCCAGCGGTGAAGCGATCTTCATCGACAGCAAGAACAACTTCGTCCAGAGCGAAGGCCGGCTGGTGGCGGCGGTGGGTGTGGAAGACCTGATCGTGATCGACACCGCCGATGCCGTGCTCGTGGCCCACGCCGACCGTGCGCAGGACGTGCGGCGGGTGGCCAAGCAGCTCAAGGACAAATCTCACGAAGCCTATCGCCTGCATCGCACGGTCAGCCGTCCGTGGGGCACCTACACCGTGCTCGAGGAAGGCCCGCGCTTCAAGATCAAGCGCATCGTGGTCAAGCCCGGTGGCAAGCTGTCCCTGCAAATGCACCATCACCGCAACGAACACTGGGTGGTGGTCGAAGGCATGGCCAAGGTCACCAACAATGGCACCGGCACGACGCTGGTGGCGAAGAACGAATCGACGTTCATTGCCGCCGGGCACAAGCATCGCCTGGAAAACCCCGGCGTGATCGATCTGGTGATCATCGAGGTGCAAAGCGGCGAATACCTGGGAGAGGACGATATCGTCCGCTTCGAAGATCAATACGGCAGGACGGTTTGAATGCTGCTTTCCCTGTACCGCTCGCTGCGCAGCTACCGTGGCTTCATCCTCGGTAGCGTCAAGCGAGAGTTTCAAGCGCGGTATCGCAATTCGCTGTTCGGCGCGCTGTGGACGGTACTCAATCCGCTGTCGATGATCGTCGTGTACACGGTGATCTTTTCCCACATCATGCGTGCCCGTTTACCCGGAGTGGACGACGGCATGGCCTACAGCGTCTACCTGTGCGCGGGCCTGCTGACCTGGGGCCTGTTCTCGGAAATCACCCTGCGCAGCCAGAACATGTTTCTGGAAAACGCCAACCTGCTGAAGAAAATCAGCTTCCCGCGTATCTGCCTGCCGGTGATCGTGCTGCTCAATGCCGGGATCAACTTCGCGATCATCATCGGCCTGTTTCTCGGCTTTCTGCTGATTACCGGGCGCTGGCCGGGCATGGCGTTGCTGGCGATGCTGCCGCTGCTGGCGTTGCAGGTGCTGTTCTGTGCGGGACTGGGAATGATCCTCGGTGTGCTCAATGTGTTTTTCCGCGATGTCGGGCAGTTTTTCGCCATCTGCCTGCAATTCTGGTTCTGGCTGACGCCGATCGTTTACCCGTTGAGCATCCTGCCCGAGTGGGTGCAGCGCCTGCTGCAACTCAATCCGCTGACCAACCTGATCGGCAGCTACCAGAACCTGTTTCTCTACGGCCAGTGGCCGGTGTGGAATTCGCTGTTGCCGACCCTGGTGATCGGCGTGCTGTTCTGCGTGATCGGCCTGCGCGTGTTCCGTCGACGGGTCGGCGAAATGGTGGATGAACTCTGATGGGCCACATACGTGTCACTGACCTGGGCAAGGCCTACAAGCAATACCCCACCCGCTGGAGTCGCCTGGCCGAATGGCTGATTCCGTTTTCACCGATGCGCCATCGCCAGCATTGGGTCTTGCAGGACGTGAACTTCGAAATCGCCCCGGGTGAAGCGGTGGGCATCGTCGGCGTCAACGGCGCCGGCAAGAGCACCCTGCTGAAGATGATCACCGGCACCACCCAGCCGACCTGCGGGCGGATTCAACTGGAAGGCCGGGTCGCCGCGCTGCTGGAGCTGGGCATGGGCTTTCACCCGGATTTCACCGGCCGGCAGAACGCAGTGATGGCCGGGCAACTGCTGGGCATGCAGGTC
This sequence comes from Pseudomonas botevensis, assembly GCF_019145475.1. Lineage (GTDB taxonomy): Bacteria > Pseudomonadota > Gammaproteobacteria > Pseudomonadales > Pseudomonadaceae > Aquipseudomonas > Aquipseudomonas botevensis. The sequence goes on along the minus strand of NZ_JAHTKI010000001.1, from coordinate 149,815 downwards.
GAAGAGATCGAAGCGCTGATGCCTGACATCGAACGTTTCGCGGAAATCGGCGAGGCCATCGATCATCCGGTGCGTACCTACTCCAGCGGCATGCAGATGCGCCTGGCGTTCAGCGTCGCCACCGCGCGCCGCCCGGACATCCTGATCGTCGACGAAGCCCTGTCGGTGGGCGACGCCTACTTCCAGCACAAGAGCTTCGATCGCATCCGCAGCTTCCGCAAGGCCGGCACCACCCTGCTGATCGTTTCCCATGATCGCTCGGCAATTCAGTCGATCTGCGATTCGGCGATCCTCCTTGAGGGTGGCCGCATGGCCATGCACGACAAGCCCGAAGCGGTCATGGATTACTACAACGCCCTGCTCGCCGAACGCGAAGGCCAGACCGTACGCCAGGAAACCCTCGCCGGCGGCCAGGTGCAAACCGTATCCGGCACCGGCGAGGCGGGCATTCTCAGTGTGCGTCTGCTGGATGAACGCGAGCGCTCCATCGAGGCGGCCGAGGTCGGTCAGCCAGTGGTGCTGGAAGTGCAGGTCGAAATCCGCCAGGACATCGAACGGCTGGTGCTCGGTTTCATGATCAAGGACCGCCTCGGCCAGGCCATGTACGGCATCAACACGCACCGGCAGAACCAGGCCCTGGAAGACCTGCATGCAGGCGAACGCATCACGTACCGTTTCGCGTTCATCATGGGGCTGGGCAAGGGCAATTACTCCGTGGCGCTGAGCCTGTCGCGGCTGGACTCGCACCTGGACCGCAACTTCGAATGGCGCGATTACGGGCTGGTGTTCCACATCATCAACAACCGCCAGGAAGATTTCGTCGGGTACTCGTGGCTGGGGGCAAAAACATCGATCACCCGTCACGCGGAAAACCTCGTGGAGCGCGCGCCATGACCCGCCTCCTGGTCGAATGCACCCACGTGTTCAAGCACCCGAAGGTCAACTCGGGGATCCAGCGCGTGGTGCGCAACGTCATCAACCAATTGCCGCCGAGCGCCGAAGGGGTCGAATGCCTGCCGGTGGTCCTGCTCAAGGGCACGCTGTACCGCGTGACGCGCCTGGCACCGCTGGATTCGCCGCTGTTCAACGCCGTCGTCACATTCGGCGAGCGCCTGGAACGCCTGGCCCATCGCTTCTGGCAAGGGTATCAGCGCCGCGACAGCCGCCTGAAAAGCAAAACCGCGCGACGTCTGTTGTACGTCGGCTATCGCCTGACGTCCTTCGGCGTATTCGGGGTGCCGCTGCGCCTGATCGAGCGGATCAACCGCCATCAACTGCCCAAGCGCTGCGCACCGCTGCAACACCAGAGCGGCGATCAACTGGTACTGCTGGATTCGTCCTGGCACTCGGACTTTTTCGTGCAGGCCGAACGCCTCAAACGCGACGGCGTAGGCATCGTCGCAGTGATCTACGACCTGATTCCGCTGTCCCACCCGCAGTTTTACGACACACGGCTGGTGCAGGTTTTCAGCGAATGGTTCGACTGGCTCAGCCGCACCGCCGATGGTTTCATGGCGATTTCCGCCACGGTACGCGATCAGTTGCGCGAAGAATTGCAGCGGCGAATCGGCCTGGCGCAGGTCGAGCAACGCTGGTTCGATTACTTCCACCTCGGCTCGGAGCTGGATCTGCACAACGCCGAGGCGGCGGTCGAGCCAGCGCTTGAGCGCCTGTTCGGCACGCCGGAACCGGTGTTCCTGATGGTCAGCACCATCGAGCCGCGCAAGAATCATGCGTACCTGCTGGACGCTTTTGAACGCGCCTGGGCCAACGGCTCCAGGGCACGGCTGTGCATCGCCGGCCGCATCGGCTGGAAGTGCGACGCCCTGCTCGACCGGGTGCGCAACCATCCCGAACTGAACCGCCGCCTGTTCATGTTCAACGACCTCAGCGACACCAGTCTCGAACATGCCTACGCCCACGCCAGTGCGCTGGTGTTTCCGTCGTTCGTCGAAGGTTTCGGCCTGCCGCTGGTGGAAGCCATGCAGCGCGGCCTGCCGGCGATGGGCAGCGACATCGCCGTGTTCCGCGAGATCGGCGGCGAATTCATGGCCTACTTCGATTTGCAGGACCCGCAAAGCCTCGCCGATCTGCTGCACGCCTTCGAACGCAGCGGCCAGTTCCCCGCCGCCCGCGACGTGGCCGACTGGCGCTGGATCGGCTGGCGCGAAGCCAGTGCGCAACTGGCCGAACGAACCGCGCGCAATGTGCTGGAGGCGCCGACGGCGCAAACGAGGCCGCATGCGCATTGCCCTTAACGCACGGATCCTCCAGGCACCGCGCACCGGCATCGGCCAGTATGTCGCCGAACTGGTGACCGCCCTGCGCGCCGAAACCGACATCGACCTGGCGCTGTTCCACGGCTGGGGCTGGAGTTCGGCGTTGCCGGACGCCGCGATGCCCGGTTATTCGCGCCTGACCCCGCTGTTGCGACAGATCCCCGGCGCCTATCAGGCCCGGCGCTGGCTGGAACAGAAACGCTTCGATCAGGGCCGCGCGCAACACATCGATCTGTACCACGAGCCGAGCCTGTGGCCGCTGGCCTTCGACGGCCCGACCGTGATCACCCTGCACGACCTGACGCACCTGCACTTCCCGCAGACCCAGCCAGCGGCGCGACTGCGGGAAATCGAGCGGCGACTGGCTGCCGGCGTACAGCAAGCGCGACTGATTCTTACCGACTCGCAAGCCATCGCTGACGAGGCGCGGGATTATTTCGGACTGCCCGCCGAGCGTTTTGTGGTCGCGCCACTGGGCGTGGCCGAGCGCTTTCATCCACGGCCACCGGAAGCCATCGATGCGGTGCTCAAGGCTCACGCTGTGAGCTTTCGGGAATACTTTCTGTGTGTCGGCACCCTCGAACCGCGCAAGAACCTGAACCTCGCCCTGCGCGCCCACGCCTTGTTGCCGGACGTCGTGCGCCAGCGCTTCCCGCTGCTGATCGTCGGCATGGCGGGCTGGCAACGCGAGCAGTTCAATGATGAGTTGCGTCAGGCGCTGGCTTCCGGCCACGTCTGCCTGCTCGGCTACTTGCCCGATGAACAGGTGGCGCAACTGCTGGCCGGTGCCCGGGCGCTGATTTTTCCGTCGTTGTATGAAGGTTTCGGCCTGCCGGTCCTGGAAGCCATGGCCAGCGGCACGCCGGTCGCACTCACCCGTTCTTCGGCGATGCCGGAGGTGGCGGGCGCCGCCGGCAACTATATTGAAGCTGACGATGCAGACGGCTTGCGCACAGTGATGAGCCGGCTGATCGACGATCAAGCGCATTGGCAGGCATGCCGCGAAGCCGGATTGCAGCAGGCACGGCTTTTTTCCTGGAAGCGTTGCGCACGGGCCACGGCCCAGGCCTACCGCCAGGCCATGGGAGGTTGAATGCGAGTTCTACATTTCTTCAAGACGTACCTGCCTGACTCGGTCGGCGGCATCGAACAAGTGATCTTCCAGTTGTGCGAAAGCGGCGCCCGACACGGTATCGACGGCCAGGTGCTGACCCTCAGCGCCAATCCGGAACCGGCGGTGGTGCAACTCGGGCAGCACCAAGTGCATCGGGCCAAACTGGATATCCAGTTCGCCTCCACCGGTTTTTCCTGGAGCGTGTTCAAACAGTTTCGCGAAATGGCCGCCGAGGCCGATGTGGTCAACTACCACTTTCCTTGGCCGTTCATGGATCTGGTTCACTTCGCCAGCGCGACCGACAAACCCAGCGTGGTGACCTACCACTCGGACATCATTCGCCAGAAGCATTTACTCAAACTCTATCGGCCGCTGATGAACCGCTTTCTTGCCAGCGCCGACCGGATCGTCGCGGCGTCCCCCAACTACCTGCACACCAGCGATGTGCTGCAGCAGTTCCAGGACAAGACTCGGGTCATCCCTTACGGTCTGAACAAGGCAGGTTATCCACAGCCCGATGCCGAGCGCATGAACCGCTGGCGCCAGCAGCTTGGGGATAAGTTCTTCCTGTTTGTCGGCGTGATGCGTTACTACAAGGGCCTGCACATCCTGCTCGAAGCGCTGAAGGATGTGGATTACCCGGTGGTCATCGTCGGCGCCGGCCCGCTGGAGCAGGAACTGCACGCCCAGGCCGCTACGCTGGGCCTGCGCAATATCCACTTCCTCGGGCGCCTGGGCGACGAAGACAAAGTGGCGCTGCTGCAATTGAGCTACGCCATCGTGTTCCCCTCGCACCTGCGCTCCGAGGCGTTCGGCATCTCGCTGCTCGAAGGCGCGATGTACGGCAAACCGATGATCTCCAGCGAAATCGGCACCGGCACCAGCTACATCAATATCCACAATGAAACGGGGCTGGTGGTGCCGCCAAGTCATCCACAGGCGTTTCGCGAGGCGATGCGTACCTTGTGGGAAAACCCGACTCGGGCTGCGGAAATGGGCGTGAAGGCAGAGGCGCGTTATCGGCAGTTATTCACAGCCGATGAAATGGGCCGCAAGTGGACGGAGCTGTATCAGGATCTGCTGGAGGAGAAGGCGTTGTCCTACGCCTGAGCAAAAATTCAACACAAATCCTGAATGTGGGAGCAGGCCTGCCTGCTCCCACAAGGGTTACGCGTTTTAAAGATCCAGCACCAGCGGCTGCGCACTTTGGGCTGGCACCGCGCAACAAATCAGCACCTGGCCTTCTTCCGGCACCTCTGCGGGCGGCTGTGGATAATTCACGGCGCCGCTGATCAGCCGCGTCTTGCAGGTGCCGCAGGACCCGCCACGACAGCTGAATTCCGGACGCAAGCCACGGCTCTCCGCCAGTTCCAGCAGACTGCCGCCCTGCGGCTGCCAGCGTGCCTCCTTGGCCGAACGCTCGAACACTACCGGCACCGAAGTGGTCGCCGCCGGTGGTTGTTCGATGACGATCGCGTCCGCATCGGCCCGACGCTTGAGGGTCGAAGGACCGAAGGTTTCGGCGTGGATCTGCGCATCACGCACATCCAGTTCCCGCAGGCTGTCGTACAAACCCTGGGTAAAAGCGCCGGGGCCGCAGAGGACGAAATCGACCTGATCGTAATCCTCGACCGCCAGCAGATTTCTCAGCAACGCAGCGTCGATCCGCCCGTGCAGGTCGAAATCCTCGCGCTCCACCAGACCGCTCTCCGGCTGGCTGAGCAAGCGCAGAACCCGCACCGACTCCCCGGCGCCTTCCAGCAACTGGTCCAGCTCCTGGCGAAACGGTTGATCCGCAAGACTGCGTGAACTCTGGATCAACCACGTAGGACGAATCCCACGGGTGCGCAGACCCTGATACACCACCTCCCGGAGCATAGACAGCAACGGCGTGATGCCGACACCGGCGGCCAGCAACACCAACGGCCGGCGCTCCAGCGGTGCAACGGTGAAGTGACCTTTCGGTGCGCGTGCTTCCAGCACATCGCCGACGCGGATCCGCTCATGCAAGTGGCTCGACACCAGCCCCTCGCGCTTGACGCTGATGCGGAAGAAACTGTCCGACGGCGCACTCGACAGACTGTAAGTGCGGATATGCACCTCGCCGTCGAGGGTGAACCGCAACGGCAGATGCTGCCCGGCGAGAAACACCGGCAGACCGGCGCCGTCATCCGGCTCCAGATAGATCGAGCGGATGTTGCGGCTTTCCATTTCGATCTTTGTCACCCGCAGCGGCCGCCATTGATCGCCCAGCGCCTGGGCCTGCAAACGCGCCTCGGCCTGAGCCCAGGTGCCGGTCAACAGGCTGGTGGGCGACATGCCGTCGAAGCGCCAGCGCAGGGCCAGGGCTGCCGGACGCCGCACCAGATGTTCCACCTCGAAGGTCCACAAGCGTTCCGCGCCTTGAAAGGCTTCGATCTGCGGCCCGTCGAGAATGACCTCGGTACGGCCGCTGAGCTGTAACAGATCGCCTGTGGAAAAGTCGATGAACAGCAGGCCGGCCCGAGGGTTGAGCAGGAAGTTGCCAAGGGTGTTGAAGTGCAGGTTGCCGGCAAAATCCGGGATGGTCAGACGATTGCCTTCGACCCGTACGAAACCGGGCTGGCCGCCGCGATGGGAAACGTCCACCGCACGCTGCCCGTCGACATCGACGTAACTGGCGACGAACAGGGTGTCGGCAGTTTCGATCAGCGCGACGGCGGCGGCATCGAGCCCATCGAGGTGCTCGGCGGCCCGGGTCGCCGGGTCCGTCAGCGGCACACGCTGGAACTGGCGCAGTTGAATGTACTGCGGGCAGTTGCCGAAGGATTGATCCACGGTGAGTTCGAAACCGGCCTCGCCCAGGCTGCCGATATGCCCGTTGAGACGATTGCGGCGGCGGGTATGCAACTCGATGCCGAGCAGACCGATCGCCGCCCCCGCCTGCAATTGCGCCGGATCATCGGTGGCGGGCAGGCTGGTGAACTGCAAATGGGTCGGGTCCGGGGACTCGGCAAATCCGGGTTCACCTTCAAGCACGCTGGCCCAGGGTCGACCCTCGCCATCTACCGCGCCGTACAGCATGAACGGCAATTGCTGATAGAACTGGCGGTGCTGATCCGGCATCCAGCTGCGAATCACCTTACGCCCGAATGCCTCCATGCGTTCGGCAACACCTACATGGGCCTGCAATTGCTGCTCGCCGGCGTGCCAGGGTGAACGTTCCATCACGACCTCTCCCCGCGCCACGGGCGCAGTGTGGATGGCCCGCAGAAACCGGGCCGGGAACCTCAGGCGGTCTTCTGCAAACCGACAACCGTGCGCGGCATGCCGACAAAGCCGGGCAAGGCCTCGACGCGGGCCAGCCAGGCGCGCACGTTGGCGTAGTCATCCAGCGACACGTTGCCTTCCGGCGCATGGGCGATGTAGCTGTAGCCCGAGATATCGGCAATGGTCGGCTCGTCTCCGGCCAGGTACGGGGTCTTGCCCAGTTCCAGATCCATCACCTTGAGCAGGTTGTGGGCGCGGGTGATCAATTCATCAGCGTTCAGTTGCGCGCCAAACACGGTAATCAGGCGTGCGGCTGCCGGACCAAAGGCAATCGGCCCTGCCGCAATCGACAACCAGCGCTGCACTCGCGCGGCACCGACCGGATCGCTCGGTAGCCAACGGCCGTTGCCGTATTTTTGCGCGAGATAAACGAGGATCGCGTTGGAGTCGGCCAACACCACGCCGCCGTCATCGATCACCGGCACCTGGCCGAAGCTGTTGATGGCCAGGAATGCCGGCTGCTTGTGCTCCCCCTTCGCCAGATCGACGAAGATGGTTTCGGTCGGCAATTTCAGCAGCGACAGCATCAGTTCCACCCGATGGGCATGGCCGGAACGCGGGAAGTTGTAGAACTTGATCGGTTGCATGGTCGACTCCGCTGGATGAGGGCGCCGTACTGGAGGGATGGCGCCGGTGGAGGCCATCTTCCACCCATCATCAAAACAAAAGAATCACCAGAAAACGCAATCGATTATTTCACCTGACGAAATAACGCCGCGTCTTTCAGCGCCGGATGCTCTCGCAAGGCCTTTACCGCATAGTCGACAAAACTGCGCACCCGTGCCGGGGCTTTGCGCCCACCCTGATACACCACATGGATCGGCAAGGGCGGCAACTCGTATTCGGCGAGGACGATTTCCAGCGCCCCGCAAGCCACCTTGCTGGCGACCTGATAGGACAACACCCGCGTCAGCCCGAGGCCAAGACAGGCTGCGGAAATCGCGGCCTGATTGGCCGTCACCACCAAACGCGGTTCCGGTCGCACGCTCAGCGGCTCCCCCGCTTCAAGGAACGGCCAGTTGCGTACCTGACCAATGGCCGAAGTCGCCACCACCGGTGCCCCGGCCAGATCCTGCGGATGCGTTGGCCGACCGTGAGCAGCAAAAAACCCGGGCGATCCACACACCACCCGCCGCACCTCGCCAACCCGGATCGCGTGCTGATTGCTGTCCGGCAACTCACCGATGCGCACCGCCACATCGACGCCCTCCTCGACCATGCTGACAACACGATCCAGCAACAAGGCGTTGATCGACACCTCCGGATACTCGGCCAGATACCCCGCCATCACCGGCGTGACAAACAACTCGCCGAACAACACCGGCGCCGTCACCGTCAATTGCCCACGGGGCTGGGCGTGACTGCCGGCAGCAGAATCCTCCGCTTCCTGCACCTCGGCGAGAATCCTCCGACAATCCTCAAGGTATCGCAGGCCGGCCTCGCTCAAATGCACGCTGCGGGTGGTGCGAATCAACAGCTGCGTGCCAATCCGCAACTCCAGCCCCGCCACCGCTCGGGTGACACTGGCCGCCGACAAACCCAACCGCCGCGCCGCCGCCGAGAAGCCCTGCTCCTGGGCGACGGCGGCGAAGATTTGCATTTCCTGGAAGCGATCCATGAAGGTCCTCGGGTCAAATACAAAAATCGCAGCCGGAGCTGCGATTTTTGGTTTTGTCAGTTGTGGATAACTTATTCCACCGTCACCGACTTCGCCAGATTACGCGGCTGATCCACGTCGGTGCCCTTGAGCACGGCGACGTAGTACGACAGCAGTTGCAGCGGGATGGTGTAGAGGATCGGCGAAAGGATGTCGTGGATGTGCGGCATCTGCACCACGTGGGTGCCTTCGCCATTGGTCATGCCGGCTTTTTCGTCGGCGAACACGATCAGTTCGCCGCCACGGGCGCGGACTTCCTGCAGGTTGGACTTGAGCTTCTCCAGCAGTTCGTTGTTCGGCGCCACGGTGACCACCGGCATATCGTTATCCACAAGCGCCAGCGGCCCGTGTTTCAGTTCGCCGGCCGGGTAGGCTTCGGCGTGGATGTAGGAGATCTCCTTGAGCTTCAAGGCCCCTTCCATCGCCACCGGGAATTGCGCGCCACGTCCAAGGAACAGGGTGTGGTTCTTTTCGGCGAACAGCTCGGCGATTTTTTCCACGGTGCTGTCCATCGCCAGGGCTTCGCCCAGCCGGGTTGGCAGACGACGCAGTTCTTCCACCAGGGTGGCTTCGACGCCTTCGCCCAGGGTGCCGCGCACCTGGCCCAGGGACAAGGTCAGCAGCAACAGACCGACCAGTTGCGTGGTGAACGCCTTGGTCGAAGCAACACCGATTTCGCGGCCGGCCTGGGTCAGCAGCGTCAGGTCGGATTCGCGCACCAGCGAGCTGATACCAACGTTGCAGATCGCCAGGCTACCGAGAAAACCCAACTCCTTGGCGTTGCGCAGCGCGGCCAGGGTGTCGGCGGTTTCGCCGGACTGGGAAATGCTGACGAACAGGGTGTCCGGCTGCACCACGACCTTGCGGTAGCGGAACTCACTGGCGACTTCGACCTGGCACGGGATGCCGGCCAGTTCTTCGAGCCAGTAACGGGCGACCATGCCGGCGTGATAACTGGTGCCGCAAGCGACGATCTGCACGTTGCGCACCTTGGCGAACAGCTCGGCCGCTTGTGGACCGAACGCTTGCACCAGCACTTGATTCTGGCTGAGGCGACCTTCCAGGGTGCGCTGCACCACGGTTGGCTGCTCGTGGATTTCCTTGAGCATGTAATGACGGAACTCACCCTTGTCAGCCGCTTCGGCGCCATCGCTGTACTGCACGATCTGGCGCTCGACCGCCTGGCCGCTCACATCCCAGATCTGCACGTTGTCACGGCGGATTTCAGCGATATCGCCTTCTTCCAGGTACATGAAACGGTCAGTCACCTGACGCAGGGCCAACTGGTCGGAAGCAAGGAAGTTTTCGCCCAGACCCAGGCCGATAACCAGTGGGCTGCCGCTGCGGGCGGCGACCAGACGATCCGGCTGCTGCGCGTTGATGACCGCCAGACCATAAGCACCGTGCAGCTCCTTGACGGTCGCCTTGAGAGCGATGGTCAGGTCAGGCTGAGCCTTGAGTTTCTCGGTCAGCAGATGGGCGATGACTTCGGTGTCAGTGTCGGAGGTGAACACATAACCCTTGGCTTTGAGCCGCTCGCGCAGGACTTCATGGTTCTCGATGATGCCGTTGTGCACCACGGCGATATCGCCGGAGAAATGCGGGTGCGCGTTGCGCTCGTTCGGCGCGCCATGAGTCGCCCAGCGGGTATGGGCGATGCCGAGACGGCCGACCAGCGGCTGTGCAGCCAGGGCCGCTTCCAGCTCGCTGACCTTACCCACGCGGCGCATGCGCTCCAGGGTTTTGTCATTGGTGTACACCGCAACACCGGCACTGTCGTAGCCCCGGTATTCAAGGCGCTTGAGGCCTTCGACCAGGATGGCGGTGATATTACGTTCAGCAACTGCGCCGACAATTCCACACATGCTTATTTCTCCTGACTGACAGCCGCGCAAATCACGGTGATACCGCGGGCCTGAATCTGATCCCGTGCCTCATGGGGCAGGCGATCATCGGTAATGAGGGTATGGACGCTGCTCCATGGCAGCTCCAGGTTTGGAATCTTGCGGCCGATCTTGTCGGCCTCGACCATCACGATTACTTCCCGCGCCACTTCGGCCATCACCCGGCTCAGGCCGAGCAACTCGTTGAACGTGGTGGTTCCGCGCACCAGATCGATGCCATCAGCCCCGATAAACAACTGATCGAAGTCGTAAGAGCGTAGTACCTGCTCGGCCACCTGGCCCTGGAAGGACTCCGAATGCGGGTCCCAGGTGCCGCCGGTCATCAACAGCACCGGCTCGTGCTCGAGTTCGCTCAAGGCGTTGGCGACATGCAGGGAGTTGGTCATCACCACCAGACCCGGCTGCTGGCCAAGTTCGGGAATCATCGCGGCGGTGGTGCTGCCGCTGTCGATGATGATGCGCGCGTGTTCGCGGATGCGATTCACGGCGGCACGGGCAATCGCCTGCTTGTATTTGGAAACGCTCTGGCTGGTTTCCGCCACCAGCTCCTGAGGCATGGTGATCGCCCCGCCGTAGCGACGCAGCAACAAGCCATGGCTTTCCAGCGCGGCCAGATCCTTGCGAATCGTAACTTCCGAGGTTTCGAAACGCTTGGCGAGTTCGTCGACACTGACTTCGCCCTGCTCGTTGAGCAAGGCGAGGATGTTGTGACGGCGCTGAGGTGTATTGCGTTTCGACATGACTGATTAAGTTTCGATTCGAAAGATAACGGAAGCAATCAAAACCTATCAGCTGCCAATCGTCAAGCCGGCGCCCATAAAAAAGATCGCAGCCTGAAACAATGCCTACCGGGAAAGAGGTAGGTATTGCCGCAGTGCTGCGATCTCTCTGATCTTGAAGCGCTGTGGATAACTCAGTTCTTCTTGATCTTCTCCGGGCGTTTCCAGCCTTCGATGTTCCGCTGCCGCGCCCGACCGACCGCCAGTTGTGAGCTATCCACATTCTGGGTGATGGTCGAACCGGCGGCGGTGGTCGCACCCGAAGAGATATCCACAGGCGCCACCAGCGAGTTGTTCGAGCCGATGAACACATCCTCGCCCAACACGGTTTTCCACTTGTTGGCGCCATCGTAGTTGCAGGTGATGGTGCCGGCACCAATGTTGGTGCGCGCGCCGATTTCGGCGTCACCCAGATAGGTCAGGTGTCCGGCCTTGGCGCCCTCGCCCATGTGGGCGTTTTTCAGTTCGACGAAGTTACCCACATGGGCGCGAGCCTCCAGCACCGTGCCCGGACGCAGACGGGCAAACGGACCGGCGTCGCTGTACTCGCCCAGCACCGCGCCTTCGATGTGGCTGTTGGCCTTGACCACCGCGCCTTTGCGTAGCGTGCTGTCCTTGATCACGCAGTTCGGACCGATCTCCACGTCGTCTTCAATGACCACCTTGCCTTCGAGGATGACATTGATGTCGATCAGCACATCGCGACCGACGGTCACGTCGCCACGTACATCGAAACGCGCCGGATCGCGCAGGGTGACGCCTTGGGCCATCAAGCGCCGACCGGCACGCAATTGATAATGACGCTCCAGTTCGGACAGTTGCTTGCGGTCGTTGGCGCCCTGCACTTCCATGGGATCGTGGGGCTGTTCGGTGGCCACCACCAGGCCATCGCTGACCGCCATTTCGATCACGTCGGTCAGGTAGTACTCGCCTTGGGCGTTGTTGTTCGACAGGCGGCTCATCCAGTCAGCCAGGCGCTTGGCCGGCACCGCGAGAATGCCGGTGTTGCCTTCAGTGATCGCGCGCTGCGCTTCGCTGGCGTCCTTGTGTTCGACGATAGCGGCGACCTTGCCCGCCGCGTCGCGAACGATGCGGCCATAGCCGGTCGGATCATCCAGCTCGACAGTCAGTAGGCCGATCTGCTCGGGGCCGACATGCGCAAGCAGACGTTGCAGGGTTTCGACTTCGATCAGCGGCACGTCGCCGTAAAGGATCAGCACGGTATCGGCGCTGATGAAGGGCACGGCCTGCGCCGTGGCGTGGCCGGTGCCCAGTTGCTTGTCCTGCAGGACGAAATTCAGATCGTCAGCCGCCAGACGCTCGCGCACCACATCGGCGCCATGGCCGATCACCACATGAATGCGTTGTGGATCAAGTTGCCGGGCACTGTGGATAACATGGCCAAGCATGGAGTTGCCAGCGATCGGGTGCAGGACCTTCGGCAGTGCCGAACGCATGCGGGTGCCTTGACCGGCCGCGAGGATAACGATTTCGAGAGACATGACTGGCTACCAATCCTGGGTGGTCAGCAACTGCGACCGGGGGTTTGAAAATCGGAAAAGAAAAAAGGGTAGCCGAGGCTACCCTTTTTTATCAATCACACAACAAGTGGCTGACGGATCAACCGCCAAACTTCTTGCGGATCTGCTGGACGGTGCGCAGCTGGGCTGCGGCCTCGGCCAGACGTGCGGATGCAGCTCCGTAATCGAAATCTGCACCTTTGTCATGCAGCGCTCGCTCGGCAGCCTTGACGGCTTCCTGAGCAGAGGCTTCATCCAGGTCGGCAGCACGTTGCACGGTGTCGGCGAGAACCTTGACCATGTTCGGCTGAACCTCGAGGAAACCACCAGAGATGTAGAACACCTCGGCTTCGCCACCTTGCTTGATCAGGCGGATCGGACCCGGCTTGAGATTGGTGATCAGCGGCGCGTGACCCAGAGCGATACCAAGATCACCCAGTGCACCGTGCGCAATCACCATCTCGACCAGGCCGGAAAAGATTTCCCCTTCCGCGCTGACGATGTCGCAATGGACTGTCATAGCCATCTGATTGCCTCAACCTAAATTAGCGCCCGTTTCCGGGCGCCTGGATTACAGTTTCTTGGCTTTCTCGATCGCTTCTTCGATGCCGCCAACCATGTAGAACGCTTGTTCTGGCAGGTGGTCGTAGTCACCGTTGAGGATGCCTTTGAAGCCAGCAATGGTGTCTTTCAGGGAAACGTATTTACCCGAAGCACCGGTGAAGACTTCAGCCACGAAGAACGGCTGCGACAAGAAGCGCTGGATCTTACGAGCACGGTTTACCAACTGCTTGTCGGCTTCCGACAGCTCGTCCATACCCAGGATCGCGATGATGTCCTTCAGCTCTTTGTAACGCTGCAGCACGTACTGAACACCGCGAGCGGTTTCGTAGTGATCGTTGCCGATCACGTTCGGGTCCAGCTGACGCGAAGTCGAGTCCAGTGGGTCTACCGCCGGGTAGATACCCAGGGAAGCGATGTCACGGGACAGAACGACGGTGGCGTCCAGGTGAGCAAACGTGGTCGCTGGCGACGGGTCAGTCAAGTCGTCCGCTGGTACGTATACGGCCTGGATCGAAGTAATCGAACCTTGCTTGGTCGAAGTGATGCGCTCTTGCAGCACGCCCATCTCTTCAGCCAGGGTCGGCTGATAACCTACTGCCGAAGGCATACGGCCCAGCAGTGCGGATACTTCGGTACCGGCCAGGGTGTAACGATAGATGTTGTCGACGAACAGCAGAACGTCGTTACCTTCGTCACGGAACTTCTCGGCCATGGTCAGGCCGGTCAGGGCTACGCGCAGACGGTTTCCCGGCGGCTCGTTCATCTGACCGTAAACCAGTGCCACTTTGTCCAGAACGTTGGAGTCCTTCATCTCGTGGTAGAAGTCGTTACCCTCACGAGTACGCTCACCCACACCGGCGAACACGGAATAACCGCTGTGCTCGATGGCGATGTTACGGATCAGTTCCATCATGTTTACGGTTTTGCCTACACCGGCACCACCGAACAGACCAACCTTACCACCCTTGGCGAACGGGCAAACCAGGTCGATAACCTTGATGCCGGTTTCCAGCAGGTCGTTGCCGCCTGCCTGCTCTGCGAACGACGGCGCAGCGCGGTGGATACCCCAACGCTCTTCGGTGTCGATCGGGCCAGCTTCGTCGATCGGGTTGCCCAGTACGTCCATGATCCGGCCCAGGGTCGCTTTACCGACCGGTACGGAGATGGCTGCGCCAGTGTTGTTGACGTCCAGACCGCGCTTCAGACCCTCGGTGGAGCCCATCGCAATGGTACGAACCACGCCGTCGCCCAGCTGCTGCTGAACTTCCAGAGTGGTTTCGGCGCCTTGAACCTTCAAGGCGTCGTAGATGCTCGGTACGCTGTCGCGTGGGAATTCCACGTCGATAACGGCGCCGATGATTTGAACGATACGTCCGCTACTCATAGCTGGATCCTCTGAATATTTGAACCGTTAAACCGCGGCAGCGCCGCCGACGATTTCCGAGATCTCTTGGGTGATCGCAGCCTGACGCGCCTTGTTGTAGACCAGCTGCAATTCGCTGATCAAATCACCGGCGTTGTCGGTAGCGTTCTTCATCGCGATCATCCGCGCAGCTTGTTCAGCCGCGTTGTTCTCGACCACCGCCTGGTACACCTGCGACTCCACGTAGCGGACCATCAAGCCGTCAAGCAGCTCTTTGGCGTCCGGTTCGTACAGATAATCCCAGTGGTGCTTGAGTTCCTGATCCGGGGTTGCCACCAGTGGAATCAACTGCTCCACGGTTGGCGTTTGCGTCATGGTGTTGATGAACTTGTTGGACACCACGGACAGGCGATCGATACGGCCGTCCAGATAAGCATCCAGCATCACCTTGACGCTGCCGATCAGGTCATTGATCGACGGCTCTTCACCCAGGTGGCTGATAGCTGCAACGACGTTACCGCCGAAGTTGCGGAAGAAAGCCGCACCCTTGCTACCAACGACACACAGGTCGATCTCGACACCGTTTTCGCGGTTTACCGCCATGTCCTTGACCAGAGCCTTGAACAGGTTGGTGTTCAAGCCACCACACAGACCACGGTCACTGCTCACCACGACATAACCAGCGCGTTTTACTTCACGCTCGATCATGAACGGGTGGCGATATTCCGGGTTGGCGTTGGCCAGATGACCAATAACCTGGCGGATGCGCTCCGCATAAGGACGGCTAGCAGCCATGCGCATTTGTGCCTTGCGCATTTTGCTGACCGCCACTTTTTCCATGGCGCTGGTAATTTTTTGCGTGCTTTTGATGCTCGCAATCTTACTGCGAATCTCTTTTGCGCCTGCCATGTAACACCTATCAGGTTAGCAAGCGGGAGCCTTGCGGCCCCCGCTGCGGCTTACCAGGTTTGGGTGGCCTTGAACTTCTCGATACCGGCTTTGAGGCCAGCGTCGATTTCGTCATTGAAATCACCCTTCACGTTGATCTTCGCCATCAAATCGGCGTGATCGCGGTTGAAGTAAGCAATCAGCGCTTGCTCGAAGCTGCCGACTTTGGCGTTTTCAACGTCAGTCAGGAACCCACGCTCAGCGGCATACAGCGACAGCGACATGTCGGCGATCGACATTGGCGCGTATTGCTTCTGCTTCATCAGCTCGGTAACGCGCTGACCATGCTCAAGTTGCTTGCGGGTCGCTTCGTCCAGGTCAGAAGCGAACTGGGCGAATGCCGCCAGTTCACGGTACTGAGCCAGAGCGGTACGGATACCACCGGACAGCTTCTTGATGATCTTGGTCTGAGCGGCACCACCCACACGGGATACCGAAACACCGGCGTTCACTGCAGGGCGGATGCCCGAGTTGAACATGGCCGATTCCAGGAAGATCTGACCGTCGGTGATGGAAATCACGTTGGTCGGAACGAACGCGGAAACGTCGCCAGCCTGGGTTTCGATGATCGGCAGTGCGGTCAGGGAACCGGTTTTGCCGGTCACTGCGCCGTTGGTGAACTTCTCTACGTACTCTTCCGAAACGCGGGATGCGCGCTCCAGCAGACGGGAGTGGAGATAGAACACGTCGCCTGGGTAAGCTTCACGGCCTGGTGGACGGCGCAGCAGCAGGGAAATCTGGCGGTAAGCCACTGCTTGCTTGGACAGATCGTCATAAACGATCAGCGCGTCTTCACCGCGGTCGCGGAAGTATTCGCCCATGGTGCAACCGGAGTACGGTGCCAGGTATTGCAGCGCAGGAGATTCCGAAGCGCTGGCAGCCACGATGATCGTGTTGGCCAGGGCGCCGTTTTCTTCCAGCTTGCGAACCACGTTGGCGATGGTCGATTGTTTCTGACCGATTGCAACGTAGACGCAGAAAATGCCGCTGTCTTTCTGGTTGATGATCGCGTCGATCGCCAGAGCGGTTTTACCGATCTGACGGTCACCGATGATCAGCTCACGCTGGCCACGGCCGACAGGGATCATGGCATCGACAGCCTTGTAGCCAGTCTGTACAGGCTGGTCTACCGACTTACGCCAGATCACGCCTGGAGCAACTTTCTCGACCGCGTCGGTCTCGGTGTTGTTCAGCGGACCTTTGCCGTCAACTGGGTTACCCAGTGCGTCGACTACGCGACCCAGCAGTTCCTTACCAACCGGAACCTGCAGGATGCGGCCAGTGCACTTGGCGCTCATGCCTTCAGCCAGACTGGTGTATGCGCCCAGTACAACGGCACCTACGGAGTCTTGCTCCAGGTTGAGAGCCATACCGTAGACGCCGCCCGGAAACTCGATCATCTCGCCGTACATGACGTCGGCCAGACCGTGAATCCGCACGATGCCGTCAGATACGCTGACGACAGTGCCTTCGTTACGGGCTTGGGAGGTCACATCGAGCTTGTCGATGCGGCCCTTGATAATTTCACTTATTTCGGAAGGATTGAGTTGCTGCATTGCTCTGCTGCCCCTTCAAACTCAAGATTTCAATGCTTCGGCAAGTTTCGCGATTTTGCCGCGAATCGAGCCATCGATAACCAGGTCGCCGGCGCGGATGACAACACCCCCAATGAGGGATGCATCTTCCTCGACTTGCAGGCGCACTTCCCGGTTGAGTCGTGCACTGAGAACCTTGGCGAGTTTGTCTTGCTGTTCTTGGTTCAATGCGAAAGCACTGGTTACTTCCACGTCTACCGACTTCTCTTGCTCGGCCTTGTACAGGTCGAAAAGAGCGGCGATCTCCGGCAGAAGCGGGAGACGGTCGTTTTCGGCAACGACGTGAATGAAATTCTGTGCCTTGGCATCGAACTTGTCGCCGCACACGTCGATGAACGTGGCGGCCTTTTCTGCGCTCGTCAGTCGCGGGGCCTTGAGCACGCGCTGCATGGTGTCGTCTTGCGACACCGCTGCTGCCAGGCCGAGCATGGCTGACCAATTGGCCAGTTGCTGGTGGGCCTGAGCGTGCTCGAAGGCCGCCTTAGCGTAAGGTCGGGCCAACGTGGTCAGTTCTGCCATGATCGCCCTCGCTTAGATTTCAGCAGCCAGTTGGTTAACCAGCTCTGCGTGCGCGTTTTGATCGATTGCTTTGCCCAGGATCTTCGAAGCACCGCCAACGGCCAGGCTACCCACTTGGGCGCGCAGCGCGTCTTTGACGCTGTTCAGTTCCTGTTCGATCTCGGCCTGAGCCTGAGCCTTCACACGGTCAGCTTCGACGCGAGCCTGTTCACGGGCTTCGTCGACAATCTGGGTACCGCGTTTCTTGGCTTGCTCGATGATTTCAGCTGCCTGAGCCTTCGCTTCGCGCAGTTGCTGACCCGCTTTCTCTTGGGCCAACTCCAGGTCGCGAGCTGCACGGCTGGCAGCGTCCAGACCATCAGCGATCTTCTTTTGACGTTCGTGCAGAGCAGTGATGACCGGAGGCCATACATACTTCATGCAGAACAGTACAAAAATCAGGAACGCAACGGACTGGCCAATCAGGGTCGCATTAATGTTCACGCCAACACCTCGCAGTTACGTTGTCCATCACACCAAATTACTCGGGGAAACCGAGTAATCAGCCAGCGATTTGACCAACGAACGGGTTCGCAAAGGTGAAGAACAGAGCGATACCAACACCGATCATGGTTACGGCGTCGAGCAGACCGGCAACGATGAACATTTTAACTTGCAGCATTGGAACCATTTCTGGCTGACGCGCTGCGCCTTCCAGGAACTTGCCGCCCAGCAGGCCGAAACCAATTGCGGTACCCAGTGCGCCCAGGCCGATCAACAGTGCAACAGCGATAGCGGTTAGACCAACTACAGTTTCCATCTTTCCTCCCGACTTTTACGTCGTATGGTTTAGGTTTTTTTAATTTAAAGCGGTAAAACAAATCGTTTCAGAGGCCCCGTCAGGAGCCCCCTCCCGTTTGACCGGGAGGGACATCAGACTAGTCGAAACTGGCCTTAATGGTTTTCTTCGTGCGCCATCGACAGATAAACGATGGTCAGCATCATGAAGATGAACGCCTGCAGAGTGATGATCAGGATGTGGAACACAGCCCACGCCCACTGCAGAACAACGCCCAGGCCGCTCAGCCAGAGCAGGCCGCTGCCGAACATCACAGCGATCAGAATGAACACCAGCTCGCCGGCATACATGTTGCCGAACAGACGCAGAGCCAGGGAGATCGGCTTGGCGATCAGGGTCACGAATTCCAGCAGGAAGTTCACCGGGATCAGCAGGGCCTGAACGAAGATGTTCTTGCTGCCGAACGGGTGCAGGGTCAGTTCGCCGATGAAGCCGCCGATGCCCTTGACCTTGATGCTGTAGAAGATGATCAGTGCGAAAACCGAGAACGCCATGCCCAGGGTCGCGTTCGGGTCGGTGGTCGACACGGCACGGAACGGGATGTGGTGGTCGCCGGAGATCAGGATGGCCAGCTGAGGAATCCAGTCGACCGGAACCAGGTCGACGGCGTTCATCAGGAACACCCAGACGAAGATGGTCAGTGCCAGCGGTGCGATCACCGGGCTACGGCCATGGAAGCTGTCTTTCACGCTGCCGTCGACGAATTCGACCAGGACTTCAACGAAGTTCTGCAGTGCGCCTGGCTGACCGGAAGTCGCCTTTTTTGCCGCCATGCGGAAAAGAAGTACGAAGATCAGACCCAGTGCGACCGACCAGCCGAGGGTATCGACGTGGAAAGCCCAAAAGCCCATTTCCTTGGCTTCTGCTGCGGAGTGGGCAAAGCCCCAGCCGCCGTTGGGTAGCTGACCGAAGGTCAGGTTCTGCAAGTGGTGCTGGATATAGCCCGAAGCGGTTGTTTCTGCCATGGTTGCCTCAAACGCCCTAAGGTCTCGAAAGTCTTGTTCTCATTAGCAGGGGAGCGAACCAGCTGACCGACTGAGTCAGCACGAACGCGCCGAATACTGCGATCGGCGCCAGTGGCTTCACACCTGCAAACACCAGTGCAAACAGCACTGCCGTCAAAATCAGTTTGCCTGCCTCGCCGGCATAGAAAGACCGGACGATGGACTGGGCTGCTCGGGCGCCGGAAAACCGAAATGCCTTGTGAGCGAAATAAACATTGGGCAGCAAGGCTATCAGGCCTCCGCAAAGTCCCGAGTATCCGGCAACGACTCCGCGCCATTGCCAAAGCGCCAAAGCGGCAATCAGCAGAATGACAAACTGAGCCATCAACACCGGAAAAACCGCCAGGCGATGGAACGGCAGGCGGTTTGGCTTGCGGGTTTCCATCACGTTTGCTCTCCAATGGTCGGCTGCCAGAATTCAATAACTTGGCATAATTTGTGCCGACAAAATGCGCGCAGAGTATAGGGGCGGTTCTGCCCCTATTCAACTGTCAGGTAGTGATTTCCGACTGCGCGCTACATGAGGAAATGTTTCAGCGGATGTGTGCGAGCACACCTTGAAGCTCATCGAGGGAGTTGTAACCGATCACCAACTGGCCTTTGCCCTTCTTGCCATGGCGAATCTGCACCGCAGAGCCTAGGCGCTCGGCCAGACGCTGTTCGAGACGGGCGATATCCGGGTCGGGTTTGGCAGGCTCGACCGGCTCCGGTTTGCCACTCAACCACTGACGAACCAGTGCCTCGGTTTGGCGCACGGTCAGGCCGCGTGCGACAACATGTCGCGCCCCCTCGACCTGCTGATTGTCCGGCAGACCGAGCAAAGCACGGGCATGACCCATTTCCAGGTCACCGTGGGACAGCATGGTCTTGATGACTTCCGGCAGGGCAATAAGCCGTAACAGGTTAGCCACCGTCACCCGGGACTTACCCACAGCCTCGGCCACCTGTTGCTGGGTCAGCTGGAATTCCTGCTGCAGGCGCTGCAGGGCAATCGCCTCTTCGATCGGATTCAGGTCTTCACGCTGGATGTTCTCGATCAGCGCAATGGCGATCGCGGTTTCATCCGGAACGTCGCGCACCATCGCCGGAATGGTTTCCTGCCCGGCCTGTTGGCTCGCGCGCCAGCGACGCTCACCGGCGATGATTTCAAAGCGACCGCTGCCGATCGGGCGAACCACGATCGGCTGCATCACGCCCTGTGCCTTGATCGACTGCGCCAGCTCTTCCAGCGCCTGGGGATCCATGTCCCGGCGTGGTTGATATTTGCCACGCTGGAGCAGATCCAGCGGCAAGTGCTGCAGCTCGCGGTGATCGGCCTGGGCGGCTTGTTCTTCCAGCGCGCTGACGGTCGGACCACTCAGCAATGCGTCCAGTCCACGTCCGAGACCTCGTTTCTTGACGGCCATGGGAATTCCTTAAGTTGGCTGGGCAGCGGCGATGCGTGAATTTTTGCGTTGACGGCGAACCATCTCGCCCGCCAGCGCCAGGTAGGCCAGCGCGCCACGCGATTGCTTGTCGTAGGCCAGCGCCGGCATGCCGTAGCTCGGTGCTTCGGCGAGCCTTACGTTACGCGGGATCACCGTGTCGTAGAGCTGGTCGCCGAAATGCTCCTTGAGCTGCGTGGAAACGTCGTTCATCAGGCTCAGGCGCGGGTCGTACATGGTACGCAGCAGGCCTTCGACCTTCAGGTTCGGGTTGAGCAGTTCGGAAATGCGCTTGATGTTATCCACAAGGTCGCTCAGACCTTCGAGCGCAAAGTATTCGCACTGCATGGGGATAATCACCCCGTCAGCGGCGACCAGTGCGTTCAACGTGAGCATCGACAGCGACGGCGGGCAGTCGATCAGGATGTAATCGTAGTTTTCGCGGATCGGCGCCAGCGCACTGCGCAGGCGGCTCTCCTTCATCTGCATTTCCAGCAGAACCACTTCGGCCGCGGTCAGGTCGCGGTTGGCCGGCAGCAGTTGATAACCGCCGTGCTCAGAGAAGTGCATGGCCTGGGCCAGATCGCATTCACCGATCAGCAGGTCGTAGACCGAGTTTTCCAGGCCATGTTTATCCACACCGCTACCCATGGTGGCGTTGCCCTGTGGATCGAGATCGATCAACAGCACCCGGCGCTTGGTCGCGACCAGGGATGCTGCGAGGTTGATGCAGGTGGTGGTCTTGCCCACACCACCCTTCTGGTTCGCTATCGCGAATACCTTAGCCATTCTTGCTTGTGTTCCCAATCATGCCGTGCGGCGCAGTATCAGCAGATGGCGTTGGCCTTGGCAACCGGGTACGGCCAGGGCGTGTTCGCTATCGAGTTTGAAGTCTGCCGGCAATGCTACCAGCTCATCGGCCGGATGAACGCCCTTCATTGCCAGCCAGCGTGTATCGGCGTCGCCGAGGTGGCGAGTCCAGTTAGTGAAGTTCTCCATGCTGCTGAACGCCCGGGAGATGATCCCGTTGAACGGCTGGGCAGGCTGGAACTCTTCGACACGACTGTGGATAACTTGCAGGTTATCCAGTTTGAGCTCGAGTTTGACCTGGGTGAGGAAGCGGGTTTTCTTGCCGTTGCTGTCCAGGCACGTCACTGCCGAGTCGGGAAACAGGATCGCCAAGGGGATTCCCGGCATGCCGCCGCCGCTGCCGACATCCAGCCAGCGGCCGTTTTCGATGAACGACATCACGCTGAGGCTATCGAGCAAGTGACGCGAAACCATTTCGTCCGGATCGCGCACGGCGGTCAGGTTGTAGGCCTGGTTCCATTTGATCAACAGGGCCAGATAACCCAGCAGTTTTTCATGCTGGATTTCCGTGAGATTGACACCGAGCGCGCGGGCTCCTGTGGATAACTCTTCGGCGTGTTGCGAAGTGACCTTAGAACTCAAGCGCTTTGCTCCAACTGACGGCCCGCGCCGCGTTTTTTCAAATGAATCATCAACAGCGAAATCGCTGCCGGGGTCACGCCCGGGATCCGCGAAGCCTGCCCGAGTGTCTCTGGACGCGTCGCGCCAAGCTTGCTCTGGATCTCCTTGGAGAGCCCGGAAATGCTGGTGTAATCGATATCCACAGGCAGTTTCGTGTCTTCACTGGCACGCAGACGAGCGATTTCGTCCTGTTGACGGTCGATGTAACCGGCGTATTTGGTCTTGATCTCGACCTGTTCGGCGACCTGTGGATCTTCGGCGCCCTGCCCGGTCACTTCGACCAGACCAGCGTAGTCGATTTCCGGACGGCTCAAGAGATTGAGCAGGTTGTATTCGTGGGTCAGCGGCGTGCCGAATTTTTCTGCGATGGCATCGCCCTGCGGCGTGCCCGGACGTACCCAGGTGCTTTTCAGACGCTGTTCTTCGAGCGCGATGTTTTCGCGTTTCTCGCAGAACGCCGCCCAACGCGCGTCATCGACCAGACCCAGTTCGCGGCCTTTTTCGGTCAGACGCAGATCGGCGTTGTCTTCGCGCAGGATCAGACGATATTCGGCGCGGGACGTGAACATCCGGTACGGCTCTTGGGTGCCGAGGGTGATCAGGTCGTCGACCAATACCCCGATGTACGCTTCATCACGACGCGGGCACCAGGCTTCTTTGCCCTTCGCACGCAACGCGGCGTTGGCGCCAGCCAGCAAACCCTGGGCGCCGGCCTCTTCGTAACCGGTGGTGCCGTTGATCTGACCGGCAAAGAACAGGCCGCCGATGACTTTGGTTTCCAGGCTGTACTTCAGGTCGCGTGGATCGAAGTAGTCGTACTCGATCGCGTAACCCGGACGCACGATGTGCGCGTTTTCCATGCCGCGAATCGATTGCACGATCTGCAATTGCACGTCGAACGGCAAGCTTGTGGATATCCCGTTCGGATACAGCTCATGGGTGGTCAGGCCTTCCGGCTCGATGAACACCTGATGGCTTTCCTTGTCGGCAAAGCGGTGAATCTTGTCTTCGATCGACGGGCAGTAACGCGGGCCAATGCCTTCGATCTCGCCGGCAGCGGAATACATCGGCGAACGGTCGAGGTTCGCGGCAATGATTTCGTGGGTACGGGCGTTGGTGTGGGTAATCCAGCAACTGACCTGCCGTGGATGCTGTTCCTTGTTGCCCATGAACGACATCACCGGGATCGGCGTATCGCCCGGCTGCTCGGTCATCACCGAGAAATCCACAGAGCGGCCATCGATACGCGGCGGAGTGCCGGTTTTCAAACGGCCAACCCGCAGCGGCAGTTCACGCAGACGGCGCGCCAGGGCAATCGACGGTGGATCACCGGCGCGACCGCCGGAGAAATTCTGCAAACCGATGTGGATAAGTCCGCCGAGAAACGTGCCGGTGGTCAATACCACGGAATCGGCGAAGAAACGCAGACCCATTTGGGTGACGACACCGCGTACTTGTTCCTGCTCGACGATCAGGTCATCGGCGGCTTGTTGAAATATCCACAGGTTCGGCTGGTTTTCGAGGATTTCGCGGACAGCGGCCTTGTAGAGAATACGGTCGGCCTGCGCACGGGTCGCCCGTACCGCCGGGCCTTTGCGGCTGTTCAATACGCGGAACTGGATGCCGCCCTTGTCGGTGGCCATGGCCATCGCGCCGCCGAGGGCATCGATTTCCTTGACCAGATGGCTCTTGCCGATGCCACCGATAGCCGGGTTGCAACTCATGGCACCGAGGGTTTCCACGTTATGCGTCAGCAACAGGGTTTTTGCCCCCATACGTGCTGAGGCCAGTGCTGCCTCGGTACCGGCATGACCGCCGCCGATGACGATCACTTCAAAACGGGAAGGGAAATCCACCACGCACCTCGTGCCTGCTTAAGTAGGTATTCAGGAAAAATTCGATCTCAGGTTTTCGAACCTGGTCGGCAAGTATAGGGACTTCGCCTTTCCTAAAGAACCCTCTGCACAAAATTTAACCAGCTGTGGAGAACTCGCGGTTAAAAAAATAAAAAAGAGAGAAATTTATAAAGTCCTTGTTTTTATGTTTATTCTTAGCGCACCACCATTCTGTGGATAGATCTATACAGCCCTTTATTTTCAATGTGTACAGAGTTTTAAAACCCTGTGGCCATGTACGAATGAGGCCCTTGGATAACCGCTTTAAGCCTGTGGATGAATGAGCTGGTTATCCACAGAGGCGGTTATATTCAGTTTTGAAGCCCAGTTATCAACTGCCCTCAGCGGCACTTATTCACAGGGCTTAATCCACAGAAAATCGACGAATGAACGAATTTCAGGCACGACAAACCCGCTGCTGACTTCCCGGCAAAGAGCGGTGATGTGGAAAAAACGACGATCGAAGGATTTGTGAGGGCTATTGTGAGAGGACGTAACAGAGGCTAATAATAGCCATTATCATTAACTCTCACGTCCTGCCCATGTCCCTACCCGCCCATACCGCAGCGATCGAGCAAATCTACGAGCAGCACCATTCGTGGCTACATGGCTGGCTCAAGGGCAAATTGAATGACGCCTGCGATGCCGCCGATGTGGCACATGACACCTTTGTGCGAATCCTCGCAGCGCGCAATGCCGCGCAAATCCGGGAACCACGGGATTACCTGGCAACCGTGGCACGTGGGCTGGTCATTGACCGTTATCGAAGACGTGCGATCGAAGCTGCTTACCTGCAAACCCTGGCCGCGCGCCCGGAAGCCACCGAGATCAGCGAAGAAGACAAGGCGTTGATCATCGAAACCCTGGTTGCTGTGGACAAAGCGCTGGCGGGACTGGGGGCAAGAACCCAGCGGATTTTCATGCTGTCGCAGATCGATGGCCTGACTTATCAACAGATCGCCGTGCAATTGCAGGTTTCGTTGACCACTGTGAAGAAACACATGATCCGCGCACTGACCGAATGCGCGCTGATAATGGCGCAGCCCTGATGACGATCGCCCCGAATCGCAAGGCTTTCGAGGCAGCGGCGAGCTGGTTCGTTCAGTTCCAGGTGGAACCGCCGACGCTCACCGAACAACGGGCCTGGCAGCTGTGGATAGATAGCGATCCTGCGCACCTGGCCGCGTGGAATCAGATGGAACAATTGCAGCGCCATCTCGGCACGCTACCGCCGGAGCTGAAACGCCGCGCCTTGAATGCGGGGCAACAACGGCGTCAGGTACTGAAATTGATGCTGCTGTTGGCCGGAACCGGGTTCGTCGGATGGAACGTTCAGCAACACACTTCATTGGGCAACGCCTGGGCCGACTATAAAACCCGGGTCGGGCAACGTCGTTCCCTTTCGCTGGCCGACGGCAGCCAGATTCAACTCAATACTGACACCGCCATTGACGTGTCTTTCAACAGCGCACAACGCCTGATCCGTTTGCGTGCCGGCGAAATCCTGATCCAGACCGGAAAGCTCGGCGATCAACGACCGTTTTTCGTTGAAACCCGTGATGGTCGTATTCAGGCCCTCGGTACTCGGTTTTCCATACGGCAGTTGTCGGACTCCACGAGAGTTGGGGTGCTGGAAGATCGGGTCAGCGTTCAACCCACGGACTCATCCAGCGGTGCACAAATACTGAAGGCCGGTGAAGGTGCGGATTTCGACAGCCGCCATATCGGCGTGATCCACCCCTTCAAGTCTTCCGAAGTGGCATGGACCAACGGCCAGTTGATCGTACTGGACGCTCGTTTGGGTGATGTGGTCCGGGAATTGGGTCGTTATCGCAACGGGATATTGCAGTGTGACGAACGGGCTCGGGACTTGCGGGTTTCCGGCACGTTTCGCCTGGACTCCACCGACGCAGTACTGGCCAACCTGCAGGCTTCACTGCCGATCCACGTCCGCTATTTCACTCGTTACTGGGTCTCGATCAGCCATAACGGCTGATCCCTTCACGACGAGGGGAAAAATAAACTTGAAGCAGGGTTATCTTTTTTCGCCCTGACCCGGCCCTACAGGTAATCGCGATAAACGCGGCTCTTCGCCACCTCCAGGGCTTATCCACACATGCGTCTTCCCACGTTCCGCCAGCGCTTTTCCCACCACTGCATCGCCTACAGCTTACTGATGACCGGAACCGTTTCCGGCCTGGTCATCAGCCATAGCGCTTATGCCGCGACCGCCACCCAGCGTTACGCCATTGCCGCCGGCCCGCTGGACAATGCCTTGAGCCAGTTCGCGGCGGCCGCCAATGTGATTCTGTCGTTCTCGCCCCAGCAGACCGGCAGCTTGCGCAGCCCAGGCTTGAGCGGCGACTTCACCGTGGAGCAGGGCTTTGCCCGGTTGCTCCAAGGCTCGGGTTTGCAAGCTACCCCACAGGCACCAGGCAGTTACATTTTGCAGTCGCAGCCCAACGGCGACTCACTGGAACTGGCACCGACCAACATCAACGGCCGGCAAGCCGATGGGATGACACTCGATTACTCCGCTGACGTTGGTTACAAGGCGCAGAACAGCCGGATCGGTACGAAAACCAGCACACCGCTGTCGGAAACGCCGCGTTCGGTATCGGTTGTCACCGCCCAGCGCATGAAAGATCAGAAATCTCAGACACTCACCGAGGTACTCGGCTACGTCCCGGGGATCTTCGCTCCGCCTTTCGCCGCCGGCGACAGTCTGGCGGGCGACCTGTTCTTCATTCGCGGCTTCAACGCCACCGACTATGGCTACGGGCTGCTGCGCGACGGACTACGGGTGCAAGGCAATCGGTATGACACCAGCACCGAGCCTTACGGCCTGGAGCGTGTCGAGATTTTCCGTGGCCCGTCCTCGCTGCTTTACGGTGAGAACGCCCCTGGAGGCTTGGTCAATCTGGTGAGCAAACGTCCGACGGCCTCTCCCCAGGGGGAAGTGCAACTGGGTTATGGCTCGAACAATCGGCGGCAGATTGGCGTCGATGTCTCCGGACCGCTGACCGACAGTGGCAACATTCTCGGCCGGGTGGTGATGCTGGGTCGCAAGTCGGATACCCAGACCGACCATGTGCCGGATGATCGTCTTTATATCGCCCCGTCCCTGACCCTGAATTTCGACGACTTCAACACCTTGACCCTGTTGGCCAACTACCAGAAGGACCACACCAACATGGAACTCGGCCTACCGGCGGCCGGGACTTTGCTGACCAACCCCAATGGCAAGTTGTCCAAAGGCACCATGCTGGGTGACCCGGACTGGAACACTTTCGAACGGGAAACCTGGAGCACTGGCTACGAGTTCAGCCATTCGTTCAACGATGACTGGCAGTTCCGCCAGAACTCTCGCTACATGCAGTCGCGCATCACCCGCCATGAAACCTGGCCAGGCAATCTGAACAACGCCGGGTTCGGCACGCGGTTGAACATGACGGCGTATGACCGCTTCAACAAATCCATGGTGTATTCGCTGGATAACCAACTGGAAGGCAAATTCCAGGCGGGTGGTCTGGAGAACACCGTGTTGTTCGGCGCCAGCTACGACCGCACATCGTTCAATCAGGACTGGAATGCCGGTCTGGTCGGGCCGATCGATATCTACAACCCGGTTTATCTGCGCGACCCGACAACACCGATCGCCGTGCAAAACACTCTGCTCGAGCAGCAGATGAAAGGGGTTTATGCACAGATCCAGAGCAAGTACGACCATTGGCTGTTCCTGCTGGGCGGCCGTCAGGACTGGGTCGACAGCGATTTCCGCGACAAGGTGGCGAAGGGCAGCAACATCAGCTCCGAGGACAGGAAATTCACTTATCAGGGCGGCGTGATGTACCAGTTCGACAACGGCATGACGCCGTATGTCAGCTATTCCACCTCGTTTGTGCCAGTACAACAGATCTCCAATGCCGGCACGCCACTGGACCCGATCACCAGCAGTCAGTACGAAGTTGGCTTGAAATATGAGCCGATCGGCTGGGATACAGCGTTCACGGCCTCGGTTTATGACCTGCGCAAGAAAGACGACACCTATTTCGACTCCACGACATCGACCTATCGCCAGGTCGGTGAAAGCCGATCCAAAGGCGTGGAACTGGAGCTCAACAGCAATTTGACACAGAACCTGAACGTGACGGCGGCGTACACCTACACCGATGCGCGGATTACCAAGGATGCCGCGACCTCACTGGTCAAAGGCCATCAAATGACCGGTGTACCGCGTAATCAGGCATCGGTCTGGGCGAAGTACCGTTTCCTCGATGGCGATCTGAAGGGGCTGTATGTCGGCGGTGGCGTGCGCTACTTCGACAGTGCCTTCGCCTACACCGCGCCAACCCTCTACGGAAAACTCGATGCCGGCGACGTGACGCTGGTGGATGCAGCCATCGGCTATCAGATCGACAAGAACTGGAGCGTGGATCTGAACGCGAAAAACCTGTTCGACAAGGAATATGTGTCGGGATGCAACGACGCAG
Source organism: Pseudomonas botevensis (assembly GCF_019145475.1). Classification (GTDB taxonomy): domain Bacteria; phylum Pseudomonadota; class Gammaproteobacteria; order Pseudomonadales; family Pseudomonadaceae; genus Aquipseudomonas; species Aquipseudomonas botevensis. Next base: position 121,119 of record NZ_JAHTKI010000001.1, on the reverse strand, counting down.
GACGCTGCTACTGGGGCGAAGACCGCACCGTGCTCGGTACAGTGTCCTACAACTGGTAAGCGAAAAAAGGGCTGTGGATAAATTACCCACAGCCCTTTTTCTTATTTGCCTATACAGAAACTGGAAAAAATCCGTCCCAGCAAATCATCGGAGCTGAATGCGCCGGTGATTTCCCCCAGGGAATGCTGGGCCTGGCGCAAATCTTCGGCCAGCAACTCGCCGGCTCCGGCCAGTGTCAGTTGCGAGCGACCGTGTTCCAGAGCGGCGCTGGCATGGCGCAACGCTTCCAGGTGCCGGCGACGTGCACTGAAACTGCTTTCCGAGGTTTGCTCGTAACCCATGCACGCCTTCAGGTGATCGCGCAGCAGGTCCAGGCCTTCGCCGGCAGACTTGGCGCTCAGGCTGATCGTCACGTGGCCATCGTCACTGACTTCCAGGGCAATGGCTTCTGCGGTGAGGTCGGCCTTGTTGCGAATCAGCGTGACTTTCGCCGGATCCGGCCGGGTTTCGAGGAATTCCGGCCACAGGGCAAACGGATCTGCGGCTTCCGGTGCGGTGGCGTCGACCACCAGCAATACGCGATCCGCTTCCCCGATCGCTTTCAACGCGCGCTCGACGCCGATCTTTTCCACATGATCATCGGTGTCGCGCAGGCCGGCGGTATCCAAAACATGCAGCGGCATGCCATCAATGTGGATATGTTCGCGCAGAATGTCCCGGGTGGTGCCGGCGATTTCAGTGACAATCGCCGCCTCGCGACCAGCCAGTGCATTGAGCAGGCTGGACTTGCCGGCATTCGGACGACCGGCAATCACCACGGTCATGCCATCGCGCAGCAATGCCCCCTGCCCGGCTTCGCGCAGGACTGTGGATAATTCGTCACGAACCTTGTCGAGCATGCTCAGCACATGGCCATCGGCGAGGAAGTCGATTTCCTCTTCCGGAAAATCGATGGCCGCTTCGACGTATATCCGCAAGCCGATCAGCTGTTCGGTGAGGTTATGCACACGCTGGGAAAACGCGCCTTGTAACGAACGCAGGGCATTGCGCGCGGCTTGTGCAGAACTCGCTTCGATCAGGTCGGCAATCGCCTCGGCCTGAGCCAGGTCGAGTTTGTCGTTGAGAAACGCGCGCTCGCTGAATTCACCCGGCCGGGCCAGACGGCAACCCAGTTCCAGGCAACGCTTGAGTAATATGTCCAGAACGATAGGGCCGCCGTGGCCTTGCAGTTCCAGTACGTCTTCACCGGTGAATGAATTCGGTCCCGGGAAGTACAACGCCAGGCCCTCATCCAGTACTTGCTGGTCGTCGCTGAAGAACGGGCCGTAGTGGGCGAACCGGGGTTTCAGCTCGCGGCCGCTGATAGCCTTGGCCGCAGCGCTGGCCAGCGGCCCGGAAATTCGAACGATGCCCACGCCACCACGCCCCTGGGCGGTGGCGACGGCTGCGATGGTTTCACGAGGTGCGCTCATAAACCGGTATCCAGACAAAAATGGCAGATAGCAAAACGCCCCACTAGGGGGCGTTTTGAGTGGTTATCCACAGAGTAAGTTACGCCTCGGCTTTTTTCGTCGCCGCTTCGATCTTACGCGTGATGTACCACTGTTGGGCAATCGACAGGCAGTTGTTCACAACCCAGTACAGCACCAGACCGGCCGGGAACCACAGGAAGAAGAAGGTGAAGATGATCGGCATCATTTTCATCACCTTGGCCTGCATCGGATCCGGAGGCGTCGGGTTCAGACGCTGCTGGATGAACATGGTCGCGCCCATGATGATCGGCAGGATGAAGAACGGATCCTTGATCGACAGGTCGGTGATCCACAGCATGAATGGCGCCTGGCGCATTTCCACGCTTTCCAGCAGAACCCAGTACAGCGAAAGGAAAACCGGCATCTGCACCAGGATCGGCAAGCAGCCACCCAGCGGATTGATCTTCTCTTTCTTGTACAGCTCCATCATGGCTTGCGACATTTTCTGCCGGTCATCGCCATGTTGCTCTTTCAGTGCAGCCAGTTTCGGGGCCACGGCGCGCATGCGGGCCATGGATTTGTAGCTGGCGGCCGACAGCGGGAAGAAGATCCCTTTGATCAGCATGGTCAGGAAGATGATCGACCAGCCCCAGTTGCCGACGATGCTGTGGATATGTTGCAGCAGCCAGAAAATCGGCTGGGCAATGAACCACAGAATGCCGTAGTCGACGGTCAGTTCCAGACCTGGGGACAACTCTTTCAGCACAGCCTGGCTTTTCGGACCGGCATACAGCACGGCGCTGGTTTCGACTTTTGCACCAGGTGCAGCGGTCAAGGCCGGGCCGGTGTAACCGATGATGTAGTTGCCTTTGCTGTCTTTACGCGTCTGGACGATGTTGTTTTCGCCTTTCGGCGCAACCCATGCAGTCACGAAGTAGTGTTGCAGCCACGCCACCCAGCCACCGGTGACGGTTTCCTTGAGCTGAGCCTTGTCCATGTCCTTCATGGACACTTTCTTGTACGGCTCGGAACTTGTCCACAGGGCGGCGCCCAGGTAAGTCGCGGTGCCGGTCGCCGTGGTCGACGAAGGATCTGCGCTGGCGTCGCGTTTCAACTGCGCAAACATCGAACCGGACCAAGGCTGAGCGCTCTGGTTATCGATCAGATAGGTCACAGTCACGTCATACAGGCCACGTTTCAGAGTGAAACGCTTGATGTAGTTGACGCCGTCCTTGCTGAACTTCAGGTCGACGACCAGTTGGTCCTGACCGTCAGCCAGTTGATAAGTCTTCTTCTCCGAGGCGTAGATCGGGCGACCGGCCGGGCTTGCGTCCGGGCCATTGGGGCCGATCAGACCGCTTTGAGCCAGATAAACACGTTCGTTGCCGTTATCGAACAGCTGGAACGGAACGTCCGGACGATCCTGACGACGTGGATACAGCGGCAAGGTCAGTTGAGCAACATCGCCACCCTGTGGATCGATCGCCAGATCGAGCACGTCGGTTTTGATCTGGATCAGATCCTTGCTGACAGCGACCGGCGTTTCGGCGGGTGCGCTGGTATCGCTTGCGGCGCGCGGAATATCGTCGCTGGCGGAAGCGCTGGTGCCAGTGGCGGTGTCCGGCAAACCGGATGTAGTCGTACTGGAAGCAACATTCTGAGTCGGCAGGGCAGCCTGGCCATAATCCTGGTTCCATTTAAGAACCATGACATAAGCCACGATTGCCAGGGCGACGATCAGGATCGTGCGTTTGATATCCATGATTACTCGGCCATCGAAGAAGAACGGGAGGTAGGGATAGGTGGAACCGGGTCATAACCACCGGGATTCCACGGATGACAGCGACCTAAACGACGAAAGGTCAGCCAGCCACCGCGCAGAAGGCCATGAGTTTCGATGGCTTCTAACGCGTAGCAAGAACAACTGGGGTAGAAACGACAGTGATCGGCCATCAGGGGACTAATGGCGTAGCGATAAAACTGGATCGGAACGAGTGCCAGTTTACGCATCTGGACTGTCTACCCCTACAGTTTCGGTTTTGACTGCCGGTGCCGGCTTGTTGCGCGCCAGACGTTTCCAGAGTTTGCCGAAATGCTGAATCAATTCGGGGTTTTCTACATCACCCAAACCTTTGCGCGCGACGATAACGATGTCCCAGCCGACCAGTGAATCCTGGTTCAGGCGAAACGATTCGCGCATCAGACGTTTGAGGCGATTGCGCTCGACGGAGAGCTTTACGCTCTTTTTCCCGATAACCAGCCCTAGCCGGGGGTGATCGAGATCGTTGTTGCGCGCAAGGAGCAGGAGATTTTTCCCCGGAACCTTGCCGGTAGGGGAGTCAAAGACTGCCTTGAAGTGCCGGGGAGTAAGCAGACGCTTTTCCCGACTGAAGTCCTGACTCACCTCCAGTGCCGGATTATCAAACTGCCAGACGTGCGCGGCCTTTGGCGCGACGACGCGACAGTACGGCACGACCGTTCTTGGTAGCCATGCGAGCACGGAAACCGTGGGTACGAGCGCGTTTGATAGTGCTTGGTTGGAAAGTACGTTTCATGTCGTGTTACCTGGTTCGTCCACAACGGGCCGGAATGGCCCCCGTTTTAAGAGACCGGGGATTCTAGAGAAAGCAAGTCCATAGGTCAATTTCCAACCAGCGTTTCCCTCTAAATAGATATCCGCGTCTTCTGAGCACCAGGCCCTGTTCGCCAGACATAAAAAATAAAGAAGGGAATTATTTAAAGCTTTTCTGTAAAGCTTGTAAAAGCTAGTCCCGCCACCTTCTGTGGATAACTCAATCGAGGCCTTGTCTGCCGTGATGTACAGAGAATGACAACTACGCGGGAAAACCGTGTTCAGCCTGTGCTCCGGGAGCGGATAACCTGTGCGTGGAAAGGTCTGTTATCCACAGGCAGGTTATCCACCGAGTTTCGCCCCCAGTTGTCCAGTGTCCTCAGTGGCGGTTATCCACAGAGCTTATGCACATACCGTTGGTCGCCTTTTTGCCATTTAACGTATTGATAAATCATGGTCGCCGGGCAACCTGCATGTGGATAAGTGGGCGGCTCGCCGCTACAATGGCCGCTTGTTTTTGCCTCACCGGCTTTCAACTTAGGGGATTTCCGTGTCAGTGGAACTTTGGCAGCAGTGCGTGGAGCTTTTGCGCGAAGAGCTGCCTGCCCAACAATTCAACACCTGGATCCGTCCACTACAGGTCGAAGCCGAAGGCGACGAGTTGCGTGTCTACGCACCGAACCGTTTTGTTCTGGACTGGGTCAACGAGAAGTACCTCGGGCGTGTCCTTGAACTGCTGGATGAGCATGGCAACGGCCTGGCGCCGGCGCTTTCCTTATTAATAGGCAGCAAGCGCAGTTCGGCTCCCCGTGCCGCACCGAATGCGCCGCTGGCCGCTGCCGCCGTGGCACAGGCTCAGCAGGCCGCTGTTGCGCCGGTCACTGCTGCGCCAGTGGCACCTGCCGCCCCGGTCGCCAAGCGCGCCACGCAGAAAGCCGAAGAAGTCAGTGAAGAGCCGTCCCGCGACAGTTTCGACCCGATGGCTGGCGCCGCCTCGCAACAGGCTCCGGTTCGCGCCGAACAGCGCACCGTGCAGGTCGAAGGTGCGCTCAAGCACACCAGTTACCTGAACCGCACCTTCACCTTTGAAAACTTCGTCGAGGGTAAATCCAACCAGCTCGCCCGCGCGGCGGCCTGGCAAGTGGCGGACAACCCCAAGCACGGCTACAACCCGCTGTTCCTTTATGGCGGCGTCGGTCTCGGTAAGACCCACTTGATGCATGCGGTGGGCAACCACCTGTTAAAGAAGAATCCGAATGCCAAGGTCGTGTACCTGCATTCCGAGCGTTTCGTGGCCGACATGGTCAAGGCGCTGCAACTGAACGCGATCAACGAGTTCAAGCGTTTCTACCGTTCGGTGGATGCCTTGCTGATCGACGACATTCAGTTCTTCGCCCGCAAGGAACGTTCCCAGGAAGAGTTTTTCCACACCTTCAACGCCCTGCTTGAAGGTGGCCAGCAGGTCATTCTCACCAGTGACCGCTACCCGAAGGAAATCGAAGGCCTGGAAGAGCGCCTCAAATCCCGCTTCGGCTGGGGCCTGACGGTTGCCGTCGAGCCGCCGGAACTGGAAACCCGCGTTGCGATTCTGATGAAGAAGGCCGACCAGGCCAAAGTCGAGTTGCCTCACGACGCAGCGTTCTTCATCGCCCAGCGCATTCGCTCCAACGTCCGTGAGCTGGAAGGCGCGCTGAAACGCGTGATCGCCCACTCGCACTTCATGGGCCGCGACATCACCATCGAGTTGATTCGCGAATCCCTGAAGGACCTGTTGGCGTTGCAGGACAAACTGGTCTCTGTGGATAACATTCAGCGCACCGTCGCCGAGTACTACAAGATCAAGATATCCGACCTGCTGTCCAAGCGCCGTTCGCGCTCGGTGGCTCGTCCGCGTCAGGTGGCCATGGCCTTGTCCAAGGAACTGACCAACCACAGCCTGCCGGAAATCGGCGATGTGTTTGGCGGTCGCGACCACACGACGGTGTTGCACGCCTGCCGCAAGATCAACGAACTTAAGGAATCCGACGCGGACATCCGCGAGGACTACAAGAACCTGCTGCGTACACTGACCACTTGATGAACACCAGCGCAGCTTATTAAGGCAAGGGACTAGACCATGCATTTCACCATTCAACGCGAAGCCCTGTTGAAACCCCTGCAACTGGTCGCAGGTGTCGTCGAGCGCCGACAGACCTTGCCGGTGCTGTCCAACGTGCTGCTGGTTGTCGATGGCCAGCAACTGTCGCTGACCGGTACTGATCTGGAAGTCGAGCTGGTCGGTCGCGTGCAACTCGAAGAGCCGGCGCAAACCGGTTCCATCACCGTGCCGGCGCGCAAGCTGATGGACATCTGCAAGAGCCTGCCGAACGACGCCCTGATCGACATCAAGGTCGACGAGCAGAAGCTGGTGGTGAAGGCCGGCCGTAGCCGCTTCACCCTGTCGACCCTGCCGGCCAACGATTTCCCGACCGTCGAAGAAGGCCCGGGATCGTTGACCACCAGCCTGGAGCAAAGCAAGCTGCGTCGTCTGATCGAGCGCACCAGCTTCGCCATGGCTCAGCAGGACGTGCGCTACTACCTCAACGGCATGTTGCTGGAAGTGGCGACCGGTGTGATCCGCGCTGTTGCCACTGACGGTCACCGTCTGGCGATGTGCTCGATGCAGGCCGACATCGGTCAGCAGGAGCGCCATCAGGTGATCGTGCCACGCAAGGGTATCCTCGAACTGGCGCGTCTGCTCACCGAGCCGGATGGCAACGTCAGCATCGTGCTGGGCCAGCACCATATCCGTGCGACCACTGGCGAATTCACCTTCACCTCGAAACTGGTGGATGGCAAGTTCCCGGACTACGAGCGCGTACTGCCGAAGGGCGGCGACAAGCTGGTATTGGGCGATCGTCAGGCGCTGCGCGAAGCGTTCAGCCGCACGGCGATCCTGTCCAACGAGAAGTACCGCGGTATCCGCCTGCAACTGGCCAGTGGTCAGCTGAAAATCCAGGCCAACAACCCGGAGCAGGAGGAAGCGGAAGAAGAAGTGGGCGTCGAGTACAACGGCAGCTCCCTGGAAATCGGCTTCAACGTCAGCTATCTGCTCGATGTGCTGGGCGTGATGACCACCGAGCAGGTTCGCCTGATCCTGTCCGACTCCAACAGCAGTGCGCTGGTGCAAGAGTCCGACAATGACGATTCGGCTTACGTTGTCATGCCGATGCGTCTGTAATCAGCAGAAACTAGATGTCGTTAAGTCGCGTCTCGGTCACCGCGGTGCGCAATCTGCACCCGGTGACCTTCTCCCCTTCTCCCCGCATCAACATTCTTTACGGCGCCAACGGCAGCGGCAAAACCAGTGTTCTGGAGGCCATCCACCTGCTGGGGCTTGCCCGTTCGTTTCGCAGTACAAGACTGTTGCCGGTCATCCAGTACGAGCAACTCGCCTGTACGGTATTCGGCCAGGTCGAACTCGCTGAAGGTGGCCACAGTGCATTGGGCATTTCGCGTGACCGTCAGGGTGAGTTCCAGATTCGCATCGACGGGCAGAACGCGCGTAGCGCTGCGCAACTGGCGGAGATCCTGCCGCTGCAACTGATCAACCCGGACAGCTTCCGCTTGCTGGAGGGGGCGCCGAAGATTCGCCGGCAGTTTCTCGACTGGGGCGTGTTCCACGTCGAACCGCGTTTCATGGCCACCTGGCAGCGTTTGCAGAAGGCCTTGCGCCAGAGAAACTCCTGGCTGCGACATGGTACACTTGACGCCGTTTCGCAAGCGGTTTGGGACAGGGAACTGTGCCAGGCCAGCGCTGAAATCGATGAATACCGCCGCGCTTACATCAAAGCCTTGAAACCAGTCTTTGAACAAACCTTGAGCGAACTGGTTGAGCTCGAAGGTTTGACGCTCAGCTATTACCGAGGCTGGGACAAGGACCGGGAATTGAGTGCCGTACTTGCTGGATCCCTGCAGCGGGATCAGCAGATGGGTCATACCCAGGCCGGACCGCAACGCGCTGATTTGCGTCTTCGATTGGGCGCACACAACGCCGCGGACATCTTGTCCCGGGGTCAGCAGAAGTTGGTGGTGTGTGCCTTGCGGATTGCCCAGGGGCATCTGGTGAGCCAGGCCCGACGCGGCCAGTGTATTTATCTGGTGGATGACTTGCCGTCCGAGCTGGACGAGAGCCACCGTCGCGCGCTGTGCCGCTTGCTGGAAGACTTACGCTGCCAGGTCTTTATCACCTGTGTAGATCACGAATTATTGAGGGAAGGCTGGCAGACGGAAACGCCAGTCGCTCTGTTCCACGTGGAACAGGGCCGTATCACCCAGACCCACGACCATCGGGAGTGAAGGCATTGAGCGAAGAAAATACGTACGACTCATCGAGCATTAAAGTGCTGAAAGGCCTGGATGCCGTGCGCAAACGTCCCGGTATGTACATTGGTGACACCGACGATGGCAGCGGTCTGCACCACATGGTGTTCGAGGTGGTCGACAACTCGATCGACGAAGCCCTCGCCGGCCACTGCGACGACATCAGCATCATCATTCACCCGGATGAATCCATCACCGTTCGTGACAACGGTCGTGGCATCCCGGTGGATGTGCATAAAGAGGAAGGCGTTTCCGCCGCCGAGGTCATCATGACCGTCCTCCACGCTGGCGGTAAATTCGACGACAACTCCTACAAGGTATCCGGCGGTCTGCACGGTGTAGGTGTTTCGGTTGTGAACGCCCTGTCCGAAGAGCTGGTCCTGACCGTTCGCCGCAGCGGCAAGATCTGGGAACAGACCTACGTCCACGGCGTACCTCAGGCACCGATGGCGATCGTTGGCGACAGCGAAACCACCGGTACTCAGATTCACTTCAAGGCTTCCAAGGAAACCTTCAAGAACATTCACTTCAGCTGGGACATCCTGGCCAAGCGTATCCGTGAACTGTCCTTCCTCAACTCCGGCGTCGGCATCGTCCTCAAGGACGAGCGCAGCGGCAAGGAAGAGCTGTTCAAGTACGAAGGTGGCCTGCGTGCGTTCGTTGAATACCTGAACACCAACAAGACTGCGGTCAACCAGGTGTTCCACTTCAACATCCAGCGTGAAGACGGCATTGGCGTGGAAATCGCCCTGCAGTGGAACGACAGCTTCAACGAGAACCTGTTGTGCTTCACCAACAACATCCCGCAGCGCGACGGCGGTACGCACCTGGTCGGCTTCCGCTCCGCGCTGACGCGTAACCTGAACAACTACATCGAGCAGGAAGGTCTGGCGAAGAAGCACAAGGTCGCCACCACCGGTGACGATGCCCGTGAAGGCCTGACCGCGATCATCTCGGTGAAGGTGCCGGATCCGAAGTTCAGCTCCCAGACCAAAGACAAGCTGGTTTCTTCCGAAGTGAAGACCGCTGTCGAACAGGAAATGGGCAAGTACTTCTCCGACTTCCTGCTGGAAAACCCGAACGAAGCCAAACTGGTCGTCGGCAAGATGATCGACGCGGCCCGTGCCCGTGAAGCGGCGCGCAAGGCCCGTGAGATGACCCGCCGCAAAGGCGCGCTGGACATCGCCGGCCTGCCGGGCAAACTGGCCGACTGCCAGGAAAAAGATCCTGCGCTGTCCGAACTGTACCTGGTGGAAGGTGACTCCGCGGGCGGCTCTGCCAAGCAGGGGCGCAACCGCAAGACCCAGGCCATCCTGCCGCTCAAGGGCAAGATCCTGAACGTCGAGAAGGCGCGTTTCGACAAGATGATCTCTTCCCAGGAAGTGGGCACCTTGATCACCGCCCTGGGCTGCGGCATCGGTCGCGAAGAGTACAACATCGACAAACTGCGCTATCACAACATCATCATCATGACCGATGCTGACGTCGACGGTTCGCACATCCGTACCCTGCTGCTGACGTTCTTCTTCCGCCAGCTGCCTGAGCTGATCGAGCGCGGCTACATCTACATCGCCCAGCCGCCGCTGTACAAGGTCAAGAAAGGCAAGCAAGAGCAATACATCAAAGACGACGACGCCATGGAAGAGTACATGACGCAGTCGGCCCTGGAAGACGCGAGCCTGCACCTGAACGAAGACGCCCCGGGCATTTCCGGCGCAGCGCTGGAGCGTCTGGTGAACGACTTCCGTATGGTGATGAAGACCCTCAAGCGTCTGTCGCGCCTGTACCCGCAGGAACTGACCGAGCACTTCATCTACCTGCCTGCCGTGAGTCTGGAAAAGCTCGGCAATCACGCCGAGATGCAAGACTGGCTGGCCCAGTACGAAGCACGTCTGCGGACCATCGAGAAGTCCGGCCTGGTCTACAAGGCCAGCCTGCGTGAAGATCGTGAACGTGGCGTGTGGCTGCCGGAAGTCGAACTGACCTCCCACGGCCTGTCGAGCTACGTCACCTTCAACCGCGACTTCTTCGGCAGCAACGACTACAAGACCGTCGTTTCCCTGGGCGCTGAACTGAGCACCCTGCTCGGCGAAGGTGCATACATCCAGCGTGGCGAGCGCAAGAAAGTGGTCACCGAGTTCAAGGAAGCCCTGGAATGGCTGATGGCTGAAAGCACCAAGCGCCACACCATCCAGCGATACAAAGGTCTGGGCGAAATGAACCCGGATCAGCTGTGGGAAACCACCATGGACCCGACCGTGCGCCGCATGCTGAAAGTGACCATCGAAGACGCCATCGCCGCGGACCAGATCTTCAACACCCTGATGGGTGATGCGGTCGAACCTCGTCGTGACTTCATCGAAAGCAACGCACTGGCGGTTTCCAACCTGGATTTCTGATCCAGCTCGGCGCCAACAAAAAAGGCCAACGCATCCGCGTTGGCCTTTTTTTTCATTCGTTCGAGCCCCCCACGCTCTCCAACCGATACCCATACCCATAAATCGTCAACAACTGCCAACCCCGATCCGCCGTCAGCCCGAGTTTGTTGCGCAATCGGTAGATATGCGTATCCAGCGGCCTCGATGACGCCATCTCTTCATGGGGCCAGAATCGTTCATACAGATATTCCCGTGACAACGGCCGGCCAAGGTTGCTGAACAGGCAACGAGCGAGGCGGTATTCGCGTTCGGTCATGACGATCGGTTTGCCCTCGCGCGTGGCCGTCAATTCGGCATCGTTGAAGGTCAGGTCGTTGAAACTTTGTACTTCGCCTACCGATGTACGTTGCACGCTGTGCCGGCGCAGGACGGCGGCGACCCTGGCCTTGAGTTCGTTGGGACGGAACGGCTTGCTGACGTAATCGTCGGCGCCGGCATTCAGGGCCTGGACGATATCGTTCTCGCCATCGCGGCTGGTGAGCATGATGGCGGCCGGTGGCGCCTCCATGTGTTCGCGGGTCCAGCGTAGCAAGGCCAGGCCGGTGAGGTCGGGCAGCTGCCAGTCGAGGATCAGCAGGTCGAAGGTTTCCCGGCGCAGTTGCCGCAGCAGGTCTTCACCGCGTTCGAAGCTGTGCAGCGACCAGGGTTGTTCCCCGGCTTCGGCCATCTGCTGGAGGGTCTGCTCGACCCGGCGCAGTTCGGCGGGTTCATCGTCCAGTATCGCAACGCGCATACGCGGTGATTCCTTGTTGCCTGGGCAATTGACGGCCGACAATCGCGGCTTGGTCAACGCGGTAAAAGTAAGCGGCCCACCATTGGTCGAGCTCCGCTATGATTCTTTGGGTCCAGTCCTCAGACCTTTGACCCATGAAACGATTCAACCCACCCTGCCCCGCGTGCCATGAATAACCGTCGCCATGAAAGCCGTGTGCCTAGCCAGGTCCAGCGCCTGTTTCGCCGTCTGGTGCGCGAGTGGGTGTGGATAAGTCTAGTGCTGTTGCCGCTGACTGCGCTGTTGTCTTATCGCGCGCAAATCAACTTGCATGATTCCTCGCCGGGCTGGAGTGCGGCAATTTCGGTGGTGCTGGTGTTCTGCGTGCTGGGGCTGCTGCTCTGGCGACCGCGCCTGGCGATCTGGATCACACTGGGCGCCATGGCTTGCGTGTTGCTGACCAGTGCGGGCATGGCAGAGATCCGGCGCTGGTGGTCACCGACCCCGGCTGCCTTGGGAATCTTGTTCGGTTATCTGATCTGGAACTGGCGACGCCTGAGTGGCGTACTCACCTATTTTGGCTGGGAGCTGTCGCGGCTGGACAGCGAGCCGAAGGTTTTCCCCGAGCGGCGTCGAACGCAATTCACCGGTGCCGACCGCTTGCAGGGTCAGATCATGGCCCTCGAACAGGCGATGAGCCGCACCCGCGATACCCGACGCTTCATTGCCGATGGTCTGGAATACCTGCCAGTCGCGACCCTGATCAGTGATCCACAAGGACGAATCCTGTTGGGTAACCGCAAGGCCCGGGAGCTGTTTGGTCAGGCGCTGGTGGGGGACGATGTGCTCGACCAATTGGCGCGTCTCGGTTACCCGGAATTATCCACAGAACCGCGCCCACCGTTGTCGGCGCTGCCGCTGCTGGAGTTTCGTGATTACAAGGAACGCAGCCTGCGCCTGGAGCGCGCCGCCTTATTGCCGGTGGACGGTGACACGCCGATTGGCTGGCTGCTGAGCCTCACCGACCTGAGCGCCGAACGCGCCGCCGAGGAACAACGCGGGGTTCTGCTGCGCTTTCTTTCCCACGATCTGCGCGCGCCCCATTCGGCAATCCTCGCCCTGCTCGATGTGCATCGTCATCAGGCCGGGGTGGATTCACCCTTGTTCGAACAGATTGAACGCCAGGTGCGCCGGGCGCTGGATCTCACCGATGGCTTCGTGTTGCTGGCGCGAGCCGAATCGGCGGCCTATCAGTTCCAGCCGAGCCTGTTTGCGATGCTGGTGCTGGACGTACTGGATCAAGCGCTGCCCATCGCCCAGCAGAAGCAGATCGAGTTGCTGCATGACATGGACGAGCAATCCCAGGAGCGACTGGTTTCTGCCGACCAGGGCTTGCTGACCCGTGCCTTGTTCAACCTGTTGGAAAACGCCATCAAGTACAGCGACCCCGGATCTACCGTCGCGCTGCGGATCAGTTGTCACGGTGACTGGCTGCGTTGTGAACTTACCGATCAAGGCAAAGGCATTGCCCCGCAGGAGTTACCCGAGTTGTTCCGCCAGTACCGGCGGTTTTCGTCAGCGCAAGGCATCGATGGCGTGGGCTTGGGGCTGTCGATGGTCAAAGCCGTGGTGGACCATCACGGCGGACGGATCGAATGCGAGAGCGTGGTCGATCATGGCACCACGTTCCGCCTCGATCTGCCGCTGATCCTTGAGTGAAGCAGACATAAAAAAACCGGCTATATCAGCCGGTTTCCTTACATCCGAAAAAAACTTATGCACCTTTTACGGTGTTTTATCAGCTTCAGAAATATATAGATAAATCAGTAAGTTAATTAACATTTTCGGAATTTATAAAGAAAACCGTACACAGGTTATCCACAAAATTCAGACAGCTACCTGATCGTTTGCAGTCGGTGCCTGTGGCGCAGGCGGTAGCGAACCCATTTCCCTTTGCGTCTGTTCGTTCCAGGCTTGGACCCGGTCGTTCAGGTCGGCGATGGCGCGCGGGCCGTAACCCTCGGCGTACATCGGCGCACCGATGACCACGGTGATCACGCCGGGCTTTTTACCCCAGCCGATTTTTGGCCAGAATTTGCCGGCATTGTGTGCAATCGGCAGCACTGGAAGCGCGGCATTCACCGCCAACGCGCTGCCACTGCGGGAAAACTTGCCGACAGTGCCGTAAGGAACGCGTGTGCCTTCCGGGAAGATCAGCACCCAAACGTTGTCCTTGAGCAGTTCATCACCTTTGGACGCCACTTGTTTGAGCGCGGCTTTCGGGTTGTCTCGATCAATCGCGATCGGCCGCAGCATGGCCATCGCCCAGCCGAAGAACGGCACGTACAGCAATTCGCGTTTGAGCACCTGGCTCAAAGGCGAGAAATAAGCGGAGAGAAAGAACGTCTCCCAGGTGCTCTGGTGGTTCGACTGAATCACGCAGGGCCGATCCGGCACGTTTTCCGCGCCTTTGATCTCGTAGTGGATGCCCAGAAACACCTTGCTCAACCACAAGGCGCAGCGGCACCAGTACACGTTGATAAAGCGATAGCGCGCCTTGAACGGCAGAAAGGGCGCGATAAAAAAGCTCAGGCTGCACCACAGCAGGGAGGTGGTGCCCAGCAGCAGGTAAAAGAGGAAGATTCTGATGGCCTGCAGTATCGACATGGCGACGGTTACCGTTACGGGCAATGCCCGACTGTTCAAGCGCACTCCCGATCAATCCCTGGTCAGGAACTTCAGAAGCACTCTAGTTGTGGATAAGTTCTGCGGCAATCGCCGCCAGATCGTCAAAAATCAGGGTGCCAACCGGAAGGGTTTTGCCCAGCGTCTTTTCGCCTTTCCCGGTCTTTACCAAAACGGGCTGTGAATCGACGGCTTTGGCAGCCTCCAGGTCACCAAGGCTGTCGCCGACGAACCAGACATTCGTCAGTGCGACATCGTAATGCTGCGCAATGGTTTTCAGCATGCCGGGTTTCGGCTTGCGGCAATCGCAACCCTCGTCCGGCCCATGCGGGCAGTACACGATCAGCCCGACTTCACCGCCCTGCTCCGCCACCAGTTCACGCAGGCGCGCGTGCATGGCGTCGAGGGTGGCGAGGTCGTAATAGCCGCGAGCAATGCCCGACTGGTTGGTGGCGACCGCCACCGTCCAGCCGGCCTTGCTCAACTGCGCAATCGCTGCGATCGAGCCGGGCAGCGGAATCCACTCCTCCACCGACTTGATGTAAGCGTCGGAGTCGTAATTGATCACTCCGTCCCGATCGAGAATCAGCAGTTTCAACAGCAATCCCTCAACCCAGCAGCGAAATGTCGGCAACGCCGAGGAACAGACCACGCAGACGCGCCAGCAGCGCGTAACGGTTGGCCCGCACGTTGGCGTCATCGGCATTGACCATCACCGCATCGAAGAACGCATCCACCGGCTCACGCAGAGCCGCCAGGCGTGCCAGCGATTCGTTGTACTGACGCGCCGCCGCCATCGGCTGCACAGCCTGATCGGCCTGCTGGATCGCCGAGTACAGCGAGAACTCGTTGGCGTTGTCGAAGTACTTGGCCTGGACTTCGGTCGGCACCGAACCTTCGATCTTGCTCAGCAGGTTCGACACACGCTTGTTCACCGCCGCCAGCGCTGCCGCTTCCGGCAGTTGACGGAAGGCCTGCACCGCTTGCACGCGCTGGTCGAAGTCCAGTGCCGAGCCCGGCTTCAGGGCACGTACCGACAGGTAAGTGGCAACATCCACACCTTCGTCTTCATAACGCGCACGCAGACGGTCGAAGATGAACTCCAGCACGGTGTCGTTCAGGCCGGCAGCCTTGACCTTGGCACCGAACGCATTCACGGCGAAGGCCACGGCGTCGTTCAGATCCAGGTCCAGTTGCTTCTCGATCAGGATGCGCAGCACGCCCAGCGCGGCACGGCGCAGGGCATACGGGTCCTTGCTGCCGGTGGGCAGCATGCCGATGCCGAAGATGCCGACCAGCGTGTCGAGCTTGTCGGCGATGGCTACGGCCGCACCGGTCAGGGTGGCTGGCAGTTCAGCGCCGGCACCGCGCGGCATGTACTGCTCGTTCAGGGCCAGGGCGACGTCTTGCGGCTCGCCGTCATTGAGGGCGTAGTAGTAACCGGCGACACCTTGCATCTCCGGGAACTCGCCGACCATTTCGGTCGCCAAGTCGCACTTCGACAACAGGCCGGCACGGGCCGCCCACGAAGCGTTGCCACCGATGCGCGCAGCGATGTAAGCCGCGAGTTTGGAAACGCGCTCGGCCTTGTCGTAGACGCTGCCGAGTTTTTCCTGGAACACCACGTTCTGCAGGCGCAGGTTGAAGTCTTCGAGCTTCTGCTTCTTGTCCTGCTTGAAGAAGAACTCGGCGTCGGTCAGACGTGGGCGAACCACTTTCTCGTTACCGGCGATGATCTGCTGCGGATCCTTGCTTTCGATGTTGGCCACGGTGATGAAACGCGGCAGCAGCTTGCCGTCGGCATCCAGCAGACAGAAATACTTCTGGTTGTCCTGCATGGTGGTGATCAGCGCTTCCTGCGGCACGTCGAGGAAGCGTTCCTCGAACGAGCACACCAGCGGCACTGGCCATTCGACCAGGGCCGTCACTTCATCCAGCAGCGCCGGCGGCACGATCGCGGTGCCTTCCTGACGGGTTGCCAGTTCTTCGGTGCGCTTGCTGATGATTTCGCGACGCTCGTTGGCGTCGGCCAGCACGTAGGCGGCACGCAGGTCGGCCAGGTAGCTGGACGGCGAACCGATGCGCACGCTTTCCGGGTGGTGGAAGCGGTGGCCACGGGAGTCACGGCCGGCCTTCTGGGCGAGGATGGTGCAGTCGATGACCTGGTCACCGAGCAGCATGACCAGCCACTGGGTCGGACGCACGAACTCTTCCTTGCGTGCACCCCAACGCATGCGTTTCGGGATCGGCAGGTCGTTCAGCGAATCTTCGACGATGGTCGGCAGCAGGCTGGCGGTCGGCTTGCCGGCGATGTTCTGGCTGTAGCGCAGTTTCGGACCGCTCTGGTCGATTTCGCTCAGCTCGACGCCGCATTTCTTGGCGAAGCCCAGGGCGGCCTGGGTCGGATTGCCTTCGGCATCGAACGCCGCCTGACGTGGCGGGCCGTCGAGGTTGATGCTGCGGTCCGGCTGCTGGGTGGCCAGCGCGGTGATCAGCACGGCCAGACGACGCGGCGCGGCGTAGACGGTTTTGCTCTCGTAGTTCAGGCCGGCGGCCTGCAGACCCTTGTCGATACCGGCCAGGAACGCTTCGGCCAGGGTATTCAGGGCTTTGGGTGGCAGTTCTTCGGTGCCCAGTTCAACCAGAAAATCTTGAGCACTCATTGTGCAGCCTCCAGCTTGGCCAGTACTTCGTCACGCAGATCCGGGGTCGCCATCGGGAAGCCCAGCTTGGCGCGGGCCAGCAGGTAGGCTTGGGCGACGGAGCGCGCCAGGGTGCGTACACGCAGAATGTATTGCTGACGCGCGGTCACCGAGATCGCCCGGCGCGCATCCAGCAGGTTGAAGGTGTGCGAAGCCTTCAACACCATTTCGTAGCTCGGCAACGGCAGCGGCTCATCGAGTTCGATCAGGCGCTTGGCTTCGCTTTCATAGAAATCGAACAGTTCGAACAGCTTGTCGACGTTGGCGTGTTCGAAGTTGTAAGTGGACTGCTCCACTTCGTTCTGGTGGAACACGTCGCCGTAGGTCACCTTGCCGAACGGACCGTCGGCCCAGACCAGGTCGTAGACCGAATCCACACCTTGCAGGTACATCGCCAGACGCTCGAGACCGTAGGTGATCTCGCCGGTCACCGGGTAGCACTCGATGCCGCCGGCCTGCTGGAAGTAAGTGAACTGGGTCACTTCCATGCCGTTGAGCCAGACTTCCCAGCCCAGACCCCAGGCGCCGAGGGTCGGCGATTCCCAGTTGTCTTCGACGAAACGGATGTCGTGTACCAGCGGGTCGAGGCCCACATGCTTGAGGGAGCCCAGGTAGAGTTCCTGGAAGTTGTCCGGGTTCGGCTTCAGGACTACCTGGAACTGGTAGTAGTGCTGCAGACGGTTCGGGTTTTCGCCGTAACGGCCGTCAGTCGGACGGCGGCTTGGCTGCACATAAGCGGCGTTCCAGGTTTCCGGGCCGATGGCGCGCAGGAAGGTCGCGGTGTGGAAAGTGCCGGCGCCTACTTCCATATCGTAGGGCTGAAGTACCACACAACCTTGCTCGGCCCAGTACTGCTGGAGCGCGAGGATCAAGTCTTGGAAGGTACGCACGGCTGGCGTAGGCTGGCTCACGAAATTCACCTGTTTCTTGGGCTGCGATTTAAAGAGCGGGAGTATACCCGATTCAGTCGCACCTCCACCCCCTGGAGCCTTATGCCACGCTGCTTTTGGTGTACCGAAGATCCGCTGTACATGGCTTATCACGATCAGGAGTGGGGCACGCCGCTACGCGATGCGCAGGGTTTGTTCGAGTTGCTTTTGCTCGAAGGGTTCCAGGCCGGGCTTTCCTGGATCACCGTGCTGCGCAAGCGCGAGCGTTATCGCGAGGTTCTGTTCGGCTTTGACGTACAGCGCGTGGCGCAGATGAGCGACGCGGAAATCGAGGAATTGATGCTCGATCCGGGGATCATCCGCAATCGTCTCAAACTCAAGGCCGCCCGGCGCAATGCCCAGGCCTGGCTGGCGCTGGAGGATCCGGTGGCGTTTCTCTGGTCGTTTGTGGATAACCGGCCGGTGATCAACCATTTCAAGGATCGCAGCGAAGTCCCTGCCATCACCCCGCAAGCGGTGGCAATGAGCAAAGGCCTGAAAAAGGCCGGTTTCACCTTTGTCGGCCCGACCATTTGCTACGCGCTGATGCAGGCCTCGGGCATGGTCATGGATCACACCCGCGATTGCGACCGCTACGCGCAGCTGGTCAACGCCGGTTAGAATGGCCGCCTCGCGCACAGCACAAGATCAGGAGTGACCTGTGGAAAAGTTTAAAGGCGCCTTGCTGGTAGGCGCTCTGCGGCTGTTTGCCCTGCTGCCATGGCGGGCGGTGCAGGCCGTGGGTTCGGCGATCGGCTGGATCATGTGGAAAACCCCCAACCGCTCCCGCGACGTGGTGCGGATCAATCTGGCGAAATGTTTTCCACAGATGAATCCGGCCGAGCGTGAGCGTCTGGTCGGGCAGAGCCTGAAAGACATCGGCAAGTCCCTGACCGAAAGCGCCTGCGCCTGGATCTGGCCGGCCCAGCGTTCGATCGATCTGGTGCGCGAAGTCGAAGGCCTCGACATTCTCAAGGACGCGCTGGCCTCGGGCAAAGGTGTGGTCGGCATCACCAGCCACCTGGGCAACTGGGAAGTGCTCAACCACTTCTATTGCAGCCAGTGCAAACCGATCATTTTCTACCGCCCGCCGAAGCTCAAGGCGGTGGACGAATTGCTGCGCAAACAGCGCGTGCAACTGGGCAACAAAGTCGCCGCGTCGACCAAGGAAGGCATCCTCAGCGTCATCAAGGAAGTGCGCAAGGGTGGTGCGGTGGGCATTCCCGCCGACCCGGAACCGGCCGAATCCGCCGGGATCTTCGTGCCGTTCTTCGCCACCCAGGCCCTGACCAGCAAATTCGTGCCGAACATGCTCGCCGGCGGCAAAGCCGTTGGCGTGTTCCTGCATGCCCTGCGCCTGCCGGACGGCTCCGGTTACAAGGTGATCCTCGAAGCGGCGCCGGAAGCCATGTACAGCACCGACACCGAGACGTCCTGCGCGGCGATGAGCCAGGTGGTCGAGCGCTATGTGGCGGCCTATCCAAGCCAGTACATGTGGAGCATGAAGCGCTTCAAGAAGCGTCCGCCGGGAGAGGCGCGCTGGTATTGAGTGGGTGATGTGATTGGCATGATCTGTGGATAACCTCACTATCGAGGTTATCCACAACCGTTCATTCAAGGGCGCAGCAGATGTCCGAACAACGCAAATCGTTTCGTATCAAGATCACCCACGACAGCTTCGGCGAATGCCTGGGGCAGACGCGCAATCTGTCCACCACCGGGGTCTACGTCCAGCACCCGCGCCTGGCCTCGCTGCCCAAGGGGGCGGTGGTCTACGGTCAGGTCCAGGACTTGCCCACAGGCGCGCCGCGAGTGCGGATGGAGGTGGTGATGGTCGACGCCGACGGCATCGGCCTGCGGTATCTATAACAGGCGGATCACTGCGCCTGACGATCCAGCTTCTTCAGAAACACGGTCATTTCCTTCTCGGCCTGCTTGTCGCCATGGGCGCGGGCGGCTTCCAGGCCCTGCTCCCAGGCCTGTCGCGCGGCGGCCTTCGCGCCCAGCGCCAGCTGTGCCTTGCCCAACAGTTTCCACGCCGCCGAATACTTCGGATCGAAGTCCACGCAACGCAGGAAGTGCTCGACAGCCTTGGCATTTTCCCCAAGATCCAGATAACCCTTGCCCAGGCCGAAGCGCAGCAAGGCGTTATCCACACCCTTGGCGAGCATTTTTTCCAGGGATTCGAGCATTTTTGTACCTTCTTCGGGTTTGATCAGGGTGGGGATCAGAAGAAGCTCAGGCCCACATGGAACAGCTTCTCCACATCGCGAATATGCTTTTTATCCACAAGGAACAGAATCACATGGTCGCCCGCCTCGATCACCGTGTCGTCGTGGGCGATGATCACTTCTTCGTCGCGGATGATCGCACCGATGGTGGTTCCGGGCGGCAGGGCGATGTTTTCGATGGCCTTGCCGATCACCTTGCTTGATTTCGAATCACCGTGGGCCACCGCTTCGATGGCCTCCGCCGCGCCCCGGCGCAACGAATGCACGCTGACGATATCGCCCCGGCGCACGTGGGCCAGCAAGGTGCCGATGGTCGCCAGCTGCGGGCTGACAGCAATGTCGATATCGCCGCCCTGAACCAGATCGACGTAGGCCGGGTTGTTGATGATCGTCATGACTTTCTTCGCGCCCAGGCGCTTGGCCAGCAGCGACGACATGATGTTGGCCTCGTCGTCGTTGGTCAGGGCGAGGAAGATGTCGGCGTCGGCGATGTTTTCTTCCAGCAGCAGGTCGCGATCCGATGCGCTGCCCTGCAACACCACGGTGCTGTCGAGGGTGTCGGAGAGATAACGGCAACGCGCCGGGTTCATCTCGATGATCTTCACCTGGTAGCGGCTTTCGATGGCTTCGGCCAGACGCTCACCGATCTGCCCGCCACCAGCAATGACGATGCGTTTGTAGGTTTCGTCGAGACGGCGCATTTCACTCATCACCGCGCGAATGTTCGCACGGGCGGCGATGAAGAAGACTTCGTCGTCGGCCTCGATCACCGTGTTGCCCTGCGGCAGGATCGGCCGGTCACGGCGGAAAATCGCTGCGACCCGGGTTTCCACATTCGGCATGTGCTCGCGCAGCTGACGCAGTTGCTGCCCCACCAGCGGCCCGCCGTAGTACGCGCGCACCGCCACCAGTTGCGCCTGGCCTTCGGCGAAGTCGATCACCTGCAAGGCGCCGGGGTGCTGGATCAGGCGCTTGATGTAGTTGGTGACCACTTGCTCCGGGCTGATCAGCACATCCACCGGAATTGCTTCGTTGTGGAACAGCTGCTCTTCGCGGGTCAGGTACGACGCTTCGCGCACCCGGGCGATTTTGGTCGGGGTATGGAACAGCGTGTGGGCGACCTGGCAGGCGACCATGTTGGTTTCGTCGCTGTTGGTCACCGCCACCAGCATGTCGGCGTCGTCCGCGCCGGCCTGGCGCAGCACCGTCGGCAGCGAGCCACGGCCCTGCACGGTACGGATATCGAGACGGTCACCCAGGTCACGCAGACGGTCGCCATCGGTGTCGACCACCGTGATGTCGTTGGCTTCACTGGCCAGGTGTTCGGCCAATGAACCACCGACCTGCCCCGCACCGAGGATGATGATTTTCATCCGTTCACTCCGTTGAATTCCGTTTAGCCGCGCGCGGCAGCGATCTTGATCAGCTTGGCGTAGTAGAACCCGTCATGCCCGCCCTGCCGGGCCAGCAATTGGCGACCATGGGGCTGCTTGATCCCGGCGGCGGTGGCCAGGTCCAGTTCGCGGGCGCCGGGCGTACGCTCGAGGAACGCGGCGATGACTTCGGTGTTCTCGGTCGGCAGCGTCGAGCAGGTGGCGTAGAGCAGGATGCCGCCCACTTC
The DNA here is from genome assembly GCF_019145475.1 of Pseudomonas botevensis. Lineage (GTDB taxonomy): Bacteria > Pseudomonadota > Gammaproteobacteria > Pseudomonadales > Pseudomonadaceae > Aquipseudomonas > Aquipseudomonas botevensis. Next base: position 99,395 of record NZ_JAHTKI010000001.1, on the reverse strand, counting down.
GAGGGTTTTCCACATGGCGTCGAGCAGTTCGCCTTGCAGTTGCGCGAGGGCGACGATGTCGTCGGCCTGGCGGGTCAGCTTGATGTCCGGATGGCGCCGGATCACTCCGGTGGCCGAGCACGGCGCGTCGAGCAGGATGCGCTGGAACGGCTTGCCGTCCCACCAGGTGGCTGTGTCGCGACCGTCGGCAGCGATCAGTTCGGCATCCAGGCCCAGCCGTTCGAGGTTTTCTTTGACCCGCACCAGACGCTTGGCTTCAAGATCCACCGCCACCACGCCGGCCAGCGCCGGTTCGGCTTCGAGGATGTGGCAGGTCTTGCCGCCGGGGGCGCAGCAGGCGTCGAGCACGCGCTGGCCCGGGGCGAGATCGAGCAGGTCGGCGGCCAGTTGCGCGGCCTCGTCCTGCACGCTGATCCAGCCCTCGGCGAAGCCCGGCAGGCTGCGCACGTCGGTCGCCGCCTCAAGGACGATACCGTCGCGGCTGAACGTGCAGGGCTGCGCGGCGATGCCGGCGTCATTCAGCAGCGCGAGGTAGGCATCGCGACTGTGATGGCGGCGGTTGACTCGCAGGATCATCGGCGGATGCGCGTTGTTGGCCGCGCAGATCGCTTCCCATTGTTCGGGCCAGAAGGCTTTCAGGGATTTTTGCAGCCAGCGCGGGTGGGCGGTGCGCACCACCGGATCGCGCTCCAGCTCGGCGAAGATCGTTTCACTTTCACGCTGGGCATTGCGCAGCACCGCGTTCAGCAGACCTTTGGCCCAGGGCTTTTTCAGCTTGTCGGCGCAACCGACGGTCTCGCCGATGGCGGCGTGGGCCGGCACCCGGGTGTAGAGCAATTGATAGAGACCGACCAACAGCAGCGCCTCGACATCGGCGTCGGCAGCCTTGAACGGCTTCTGCAACAGCTTTTCCGCCAGCGCCGACAACCGTGGCTGCCAGCGGGCGGTGCCGAACGCCAGATCCTGGGTGAAGCCGCGATCGCGGTCCTCGACCTTTTCCAGTTGTGTCGGCAGGGAGCTGTTGAGCGAGGCTTTTCCGCTCAGGACAGCGGCAAGTGCCTTGGCGGCGGCCAGACGCGGGTTCATTGGCTGTCCGCCGTTTCGCCGAGCAGCGTGCCGATGGCGAATTTCTCACGGCGGCTGTTGAACAGGTCGCTGAAGTTCAACGCTTTGCCGCCGGGCAATTGCAGACGGGTCAGGCACAGCGCCTGCTCGCCGCAGGCGACAATCAGGCCGTCCTTGCTGGCGCCGAGGATTTGCCCCGGTGTGCCCTGGCCTTCGGCGAGTGTCGCCGCCAGCACCTTCAGGGCTTCGCCGTTGAGCGTGCTATGGGTGATCGGCCACGGATTGAAGGCTCGAACCAGACGCTCCAGCTCGATGGCCGGGCGGTTCCAGTCGATGCGCGCTTCGTCCTTGTTCAGTTTGTGTGCGTAGGTGGCGAGGTCGTCGTTCTGCACTTCGCCGTCCAGCGTCCCGGCGGCCAGACCGGCAATCGCCTGGACCACCGCCGGTGGACCCATTTCGGCGAGGCGGTCGTGGAGGCTGCCGCCCGTGTCTTCGGTGCTGATCGGGGTGACGACTTTGAGCAGCATCGGGCCGGTGTCCAGGCCGGCTTCCATGCGCATCACGGTCACGCCGCTTTCCGCGTCGCCCGCTTCCACGGCGCGCTGGATCGGCGCCGCACCGCGCCAGCGCGGCAGCAACGAGGCGTGGCTGTTGATGCAACCCAGGCGCGGGATGTCCAGCACCACTTGCGGCAGGATCAGGCCGTAGGCGACCACCACCATCAAATCCGGCTTGAGTGCGGCCAGTTCGGCCTGAGCATCGGCGTTGCGCAGGGTCGGCGGCTGCAACACCGGGATATTGTTCTCCAGCGCCAGTTGCTTGACCGGGCTCGGCATCAGTTTCTGCCCGCGACCGGCCGGACGATCCGGTTGGGTGTAGACCGCGACGATCTCGTAAGGGCTGCTCAGCAGGGCCTTGAGGTGTTCGGCGGCGAATTCCGGGGTGCCGGCAAAGACAATGCGCAGTGGCTCGGTCATGGAGGGCTCTCTATTGCAAAGCTTCTTGAAAAGAAAAAGGCTTGCCGCAGCAAGCCTTTGAAGGAGGGCATCAAGCGTTCTGGCGGTGGATCTTTTCCAGCTTCTTCTTGATGCGGTCGCGTTTGAGCGTAGACAGGTAGTCGACGAACAGTTTGCCGTTGAGGTGGTCGCATTCGTGCTGGATGCACACGGCGAGCAGGCCTTCGGCGATCAGTTCGTAAGGCTGGCCATCGCGGTCCAGCGCCTTGATCTTGACCTTTTGCGGGCGGTCGACGTTTTCGTAGAAACCCGGCACCGACAGGCAGCCTTCCTGGTACTGGTCCATCTCCTCGGTCAGCGATTCGAACTCGGGGTTGATGAACACCCGGGGTTCGCTGCGGTCTTCGGAAAGGTCCATCACGACGATACGTTTGTGCACGTTGACCTGGGTCGCGGCGAGGCCGATGCCCGGCGCTTCATACATTGTTTCAAACATGTCATCGACCAATTGACGCACTTCGTCGTCCACTACGGCCACTGGCTTGGCGATAGTGCGCAGACGCGGGTCCGGAAATTCGAGGATGTTCAAAATGGCCATAAGCTTGATTGCTGCACGTGTGAAGTAAAGTCGGGCGATGGCCTGGCAGGTCCGAAGATGCAGGCTACCGTTGTGAAACGAAGCTCTTCTGCTTTCAGAGTAGCCAGGGAGCGAGCCACGGGGGCTCTGGCGTTTCACGCGAACGCACATGATAAAGGGATTCACCGCATGAGGAAATCACTACTCGCCCTGCTGTTCCTGGCCTCGGCCGGCGCCGCGCACGGGCAAGTGCAACTCAAGGAAGGTTTTCCACAGCAGTACACGGTGGTTTCGGGGGACACCCTCTGGGACATTTCCGGCAAATACCTGCGCGAACCCTGGCAGTGGCCACAGCTGTGGCGGGCCAATCCGCAGATCGAAAACCCCAACCTGATCTACCCCGGCGACACCCTGACGCTGAGTTACGTCAACGGTCAGCCGCAGTTGACCGTCAATCGCGGCGCATCACGGGGCACCATCAAACTGTCGCCACGGATTCGCACCAGCCCGGTGGCCGAGGCGATTCCGAGCATTCCGCTCAAATCGATCAACAGTTTTCTGCTGAGCAACCGCATCGTCGACAAGGTCGAGGACTTCGACAAGGCGCCGTACATCGTCGCCGGGGATGCCGAACGGGTGCTCAGCGGCACCGGCGACCGGATTTTCGCCCGAGGTCATTTCGATCCGAACCAGCCGGTCTACGGCATCTTCCGCCAGGGCAAGGTCTACACCGATCCGCAGAGCAAGGAGTTTCTGGGGATCAACGCCGATGACATCGGGGGCGGCGAGATCGTTGCCACCGAAGGTGACGTCGCCACCCTCGCCCTGCAACGCACCACTCAGGAAGTGCGCCTTGGCGATCGGTTGTTCAGTGGCGAGGAGCGTTCGATCAACTCGACCTTCATGCCCAGCGCACCGGGCAGCGACATCAACGGCCTGATCATCGATGTGCCGCGCGGCGTCACCCAGATCGGCGCGATGGATGTGGTCACCCTGAACAAGGGCAAGCGCGACGGCCTGGCCGAAGGCAACGTGCTGGTGGTGATGAAAACCGGGGAAACCGTGCGTGACCGGATCACCGGCCAGCCGTTGAAAATTCCCGATGAGCGCGCCGGGTTGCTGATGGTGTTCCGCACCTACGACAAACTCAGTTACGGGCTCGTCCTCAACGCATCGCGCTCGTTGGCGGTGCTGGACAAGGTGCGAAATCCTTAGCTGGCTTCACAAGTTACCAACAGAGTTATCCACAGCTTGTTCCGAAAGGTTCGGGGCTTATAACGATCAAGGATGATCCATGATGATGTCTGTCTGTACGCCGGTTTCCCCGGCGGAACTGGAGGCGCGTCTGCGCCTGCACCGCTTGCCCGAAATCGGTCCCAGGCGCTTTGCCAAACTCCTCGAAGCCTTCGGTTCGGCGTCCAAGGCCATCAGCGCTCCGGCCAGTGCCTGGCGTGCGCTGGGTCTGCCGGCGGCGTGCGCCGATGCCCGACGCTGCCCCGAGGTGCGCGATGGCGCCAGCCACGCATTACGCTGGCTAGAGCGGTCGGATCAACATTTGCTGATGTGGGATCAGGCGGATTACCCGGCGTTGCTGGCGCAGATTCCCGACCCACCGCCGCTGCTGTTCGTGGCCGGCGATCCGCACATTCTCGAAAAACCTCAACTGGCGATGGTCGGCAGTCGTCGCGCCTCACGCCCCGGCATGGACACCGCCGCCGCGTTTTCCCGCAGCCTGGCCGGGGCCGGTTTTGTCATCACCAGTGGCCTGGCACTGGGCATTGACGCCGCCGCGCATCAAGCCGCGGTGGATGTCGGCGGGCAGACCGTGGGCGTGCTCGGCACCGGTCTGGAAAATTTTTATCCACAGCGCAATCGGCGGCTGGCGGACGCGATGATTGCCTCCGGCAGTGCGGTGCTTTCGGAGTTCCCGCTGGACGCCGGGCCGACGGCGAGCAACTTCCCCCGGCGCAACCGGATCATCAGCGGCTTGGCCCTCGGCGTGCTGGTGGTCGAGGCGAGTGTCGCCAGCGGCTCGCTGATAACCGCACGGCTGGCGGCGGAACAGGGGCGCGAGGTCTATGCGATTCCCGGTTCGATCCATCACCCCGGCGCGCGCGGCTGCCATCAGTTGATCCGTGACGGCGCGGTGCTGGTGGAAACCATCGAACACATCCTCGAAGCCTTGCGTGGCTGGCAGCATCTGCCGTTATCCACAGACGCCCCCATGGTCGATCACCCGTTGCTGCAGCTGTTGCACGCGGCGCCGCACACCAGCGAGGCCTTGGTCGACAGCAGCGGCTGGAGCTTGCCCAACGTGCTCGCATCGCTGACTGAACTGGAAATGGACGGCCGCGCGGTGTGCGAAAACGGCCGCTGGTTGGCCAGGACGCGCTAGGTTTTACAAGGAAGATCGGTAAACTGCGCGAAACCTGTCTGCGGAGATTTTTTTCATGGTCAACAGTTGGCGTGTGCAACAAGCCGCACGAGAGATTCGCGCCGGGGCGGTGATTGCCTATCCAACCGAAGCCGTCTGGGGCCTGGGGTGCGATCCGTGGAACGAGGAAGCGGTGGATCGCCTGCTGGCGATCAAGAACCGTTCGGTGGACAAGGGGCTGATCCTGGTCGCCGACAACATTCGCCAGTTCGATTTCCTGTTCGAAGATTTCCCGCAGGACTGGATCGACCGCATGGCCAGCACCTGGCCGGGGCCGAACACCTGGCTGGTGCCGCATCAGAATCTGCTGCCGGAATGGGTCACCGGTGTGCATGACACCGTGGCGCTGCGGGTGTCGGACCATCCGCAGGTGCGGGATCTGTGCTCGCTGGTCGGGCCGCTGATCTCGACGTCGGCCAATCCCCAGGGGCGCCCGGCGGCGAAGTCGCGGTTGCGGGTCGAGCAGTATTTCCGTGGGCAGGTCGATCTGGTGCTGGGCGGAATGCTCGGCGGACGCAAGAACCCGAGCCTGATTCGCGATCTGGCGACGGGCAATGTGGTGCGTCCGGCTTAAGACTACGTTGCCTGATTCGCGAGCAAGCCCGCTCCCGCAAGGATCTTCTGAGAGGCCTTATGGGAGCGGGCTTGTTCGTGAAGGGGCTGGTCAAGGCAACAGAATGGTCGAACCCGTCGTGCGCCGTGCCGACAACTCGGTCTGAGCCTTCGCCGCTTCAGCCAGTGAATAGCGATGGCTGATGTCGACCTTGAGCTTGCCGCTGCTGATCATCCCGAACAGCTCATCGGCCATGCGTTGCAGGTTCTCGGCGTTGTTGGCGTAGGTCGCCAGGGTTGGCCGGGTCACGTACAGCGAACCTTTCGCCGCCAGAATCCCCAGGTTGACCCCGTCCACCGCACCCGACGCATTGCCGAAACTCACCAACAGCCCACGCGGAGCTACGCTGTCCAGGGACGTCAGCCAGGTGTCCTTGCCGACGCCGTCGTAGACCACCGGGACTTTCTTCCCGTCAGTCAATTCCAGCACCCGTTGCGCGACGTTTTCGTGGCTGTAGTCGATGGTTTCCCAGGCGCCGTTGGCCTTGGCGAGATCGGCTTTTTCTTTCGAGCTGACGGTGCCGATCAGCTTCACGCCCAGGGCCTTGGCCCATTGGCAGGCCAGAGAGCCGACGCCGCCGGCCGCTGCGTGGAACAGAATGGTTTCGCCGCCCTTGAGTTCATAGGTCTGGCGCAGCAGGTACTGTACGGTCAGGCCCTTGAGCATCACACCGGCGGCGGTTTCGAAACTGATGCCTTCAGGTAGAAGCACCAGATTGGCCTCGGGCAACACATGCACATCGCTGTAGGCGCCCAGCGGGCCGCTGCCGTATGCCACGCGATCACCGACCTTGAACCGCGTGACCTCGCTGCCCACCGCTTCGACGATGCCCGCACCTTCAGCACCCAGGCCCGATGGCAGGGCCGGCGGCGCGTAGAGCCCGCTGCGGTAATAAGTGTCGATGAAGTTCAGGCCGATGGCCTTGTTGCTCACGCGAACCTGCTGCGGGCCGGGCTCGGCGGGCTGGTAATCAACGTACTCGAGCACTTCGGGGCCGCCGTGGGCGCGGAACTGGATACGCTTTGCCATCTGCCTACTCCTTGGGTCAATCGAACGAAGTTGAAATGCGAAGCCCCCTATCGAACTCCCATGCTTGATCTTCGTCAACTGCGGCGCGCCGGCCCACGATGGTATGCTACGCGCCCATTTGCGCCGCCCCCCGCTCCCGGGGCGCCGCGCAGTTATGCCCTGATTCAAGGTGAAGCCATGACGACCCGCACCGACGCCGTAAAGGCCTATCTGCTCGACCTGCAAGACCGCATCTGCGCCGCGCTGGAAACCGAAGACGGCGGCGCGCGTTTCGTTGAAGACGCCTGGACCCGCCCGGCCGGCGGTGGCGGTCGGACCCGGGTGATCGATAACGGCGCGGTGATCGAAAAGGGCGGCGTCAACTTTTCCCACGTCTATGGCAGCGGTCTGCCACCGTCCGCCAGCGCCCACCGTCCGGAACTGGCCGGACGCGGCTTCGAAGCCCTCGGCGTGTCGCTGGTGATTCATCCGCACAATCCGCATGTGCCGACTTCCCACGCCAACGTGCGCTTTTTCATCGCCGAGAAGGAAGGTGAAGAGGCGGTCTGGTGGTTCGGCGGCGGCTTCGACCTGACGCCGTACTATGGCAACGAAGAGGACTGCATCCACTGGCACCGTGTCGCCGAGCAGGCCTGCGCGCCGTTCGGGCCGGACGTCTATCCGCGCTACAAGGCCTGGTGCGACACCTATTTCCACATCAAGCATCGCAACGAACCGCGCGGTATCGGTGGCCTGTTCTTCGATGACCTGAACGAGTGGGACTTCGACACCAGTTTCGCCTTCATGCGCGCCATTGGCGATGCCTACGTTGACGCTTACCTGCCGATCATGCAGCGTCGCAAGAACGATCCGTTCACCGCCCAACAGCGTGAATTCCAGGAGTTCCGCCGCGGCCGTTACGTCGAGTTCAATCTGGTTTACGACCGTGGCACGCTGTTCGGCCTGCAATCGGGCGGGCGCACCGAATCGATTCTGATGTCGCTGCCGCCGCAAGTGCGCTGGGCCTACGACTGGAAGGCTACGCCTGGCAGCGAAGAAGCGCGGCTGACCGAGTATTTCCTGCAGGATCGCGACTGGCTGGCCCAGGCCTGAACGAGGAGTTGTGATGGATCGTTACGTCGTTTTCGGTAACCCGATCGGCCACAGCAAGTCGCCGATGATTCACAAGCTGTTCGCCGAGCAGACCGGGCAGCGCCTCGAGTACAGCACGCTGCTGGCGCCGCTCGACGACTTTTCCGGCAGCGCCGAGGCGTTTTTCCGCGAGGGGCGCGGCGCCAACGTGACAGTGCCGTTCAAGGAAGACGCCTATCGTCTGGCCAACAGCCTCACGGCGCGGGCGCAGCGGGCCGGCGCGGTGAACACCTTGAGCAAACTCGCCGACGGCACGCTGCGGGGAGATAACACCGATGGCGCCGGACTGGTGCGCGACCTGACGGTCAACGCCGGGTTCAGCCTGACCGGCAAACGCATCCTGCTGCTGGGCGCCGGTGGCGCGGTGCGTGGGGCGCTGGAGCCGCTGCTGGCGGAGCAACCGGCGTCGGTGATCATCGCCAATCGCACCGTCGACAAGGCTGAATTGCTGGCTGAGCTGTTCTGCGACCTGGGGCCGGTGTCGGCCAGTGGTTACGACTGGCTGCAAGAACCGGTGGACGTGATCATCAACGCCACCTCCGCCAGCCTGACTGGCGACGTACCGCCGATTGCGCCGAGCCTGATCGAGCCGGGCAAGACCCTGTGCTACGACATGATGTACGGCAAGGAGCCGACCGCGTTCTGTCGCTGGGCCTCCGAGCATGGCGCCGGGGTGGTGATGGACGGCCTGGGGATGCTGGCCGAGCAGGCGGCGGAGGCGTTTTTCCTGTGGCGCGGGGTGCGCCCGGATACCGCGCCGGTGTTGGCCGAATTACGCCGCCAACTGGCCCTCTAAAAGCTTCGTGGACAAGCCCGCTCCCACAGGTGCAGTGATGCTCTGGTGGGAGGCGGGCTTGCCCGCGAATGGCCGCGACACTGTTTTCGGATCACTCCTCAAACCGGATCGGACATTTTTCCGGCCCTTCCAGCTTCCTCAGCTCCTCGACCACCTGCGGTCGCGCCTGGCGCAAGGTCAGGCTGCGATCCTGGCGTAGCAGGCGCCGCGCTTCCTGGTGAAGCATTTCCACCCCGGAATAGTCGATGAAGTTGATCTGCTGCGCCTCGATCACCACCCGCGCGCCGTGCATGCGTTGCAGGCGTACTTGCAGGTAGTGGCTGGCGCCGAAAAAGATCGAGCCGCCGACGCGCAGCACATCGTCGTCGCCATCGCGCCAATGCTGCACCCGAGGTTGCGAGGTGCGCTTGAGGTAGAAAAACAGCGACGCCAGCACCCCGGCGTAGATCGCCGTCTGCAATTCCAGCAGCAGGGTGGCGACGCAGGTCAGGCTCATCACCACGAACTCCGCGCGGCTGACCCGCAGTAAGGCGCGAATGCCGCGATGGTCGACCAGCCCCCAGGCGATCAGCAGAATGCTGCCGGCCATGGCCGGGATCGGAATGTGGGCGATCAGCCCGGCGCCGAAAATCGCGAACAGCGCCACCCACAACGCCGAAAACACCCCGGCCAACGGCGAACAGGCGCCGGCCTCGTAGCTCAGCCCGGAACGGGTGAACGAGCCGGCGGACAGGGAGCCGGAGAAAAACGCTCCGACAATGTTCGACAAGCCCTGGGCGCGGACTTCCTGATTAGCGTCGAGCAATTGCTGCGAACGTGCGGCGATCGAGCGGGCAATCGACAGGCTGGTGACCAGCCCGAGCATGCCCACCGCCACAGCGCTGGGCAGCAGCCGCAGGATTAGATCCAGATCCAGCGGCAACCCGCTGAACGGCGGCAGCCGCCCGACGAAGGCGCTGACCAGATGCACGTGGCCGAACATCGCCGGCCACAGCCACACCACCAGACTGCCGAGCACCAGCGTCATCAACAGCGTTGGCCAGCGCGGCAGCAACTGTTTGAGCAGTACGCCCACCACCACCGTCGCGGCGCCGAGGGCCAGGGAGGGTTTATCCACAGCCCCCAGATGACGGAGCAGATCCATCGCACTGCCCAGCGCCGTGGCTTTCGAGGGGAGATCCAGCCCCAGCAGGTTTGGTAACTGGCCGATGGCAATCACCACCGCCGCGCCGAGGGTGAACCCCAGCACCACCGAATGCGAGACGAAATTCACCAGCGCGCCGAAGCGCAACATGCCGAGCAGCCACTGGAAAATCCCGGCGAGAAAGGTCAGCAGCAGGATCAGGGTGATGTAGTCCTGTGACGCGGGCATGGCCAGTGGACTGACGCTGGCGAACAGCACAATCGAAATCGCCGCCGTCGGCCCGCAGATCAGATGCCACGACGAGCCCCACAGGCAGGCGATCAGTACAGGAATGATCGCCGCGTAGAGGCCGTACTCGGGGGGGAGACCGGCGATCAGGGCGTAGGCAATCGACTGGGGGAGCGCAAGAATCGCACCGCTGAGACCAACCACCAGATCGCGCCCGACGCTGGCGCGGGTCTGCCGGGGCAGCCAGTTCAGGAACGGGAAAAGTGAGCGGCGGCTGGGGAGGGCCATGGATCCTCGCGGTATGGGGTTTGTGAAAGAGTATCAGGGTGTCAGTGGGAAAAGCCCTCTCCCAAAGGGAGAGGCGACTGACCAGGGTGTCCGGTCGAACTCAATTTTGATGATTCCCCGTTCGGCTCCCTTTCCCCTCGCCCCCTTGGGGGAGAGGGTTGGGGTGAGGGGGCCAATCTAAAGTCGAACCCAGACAGTGATCTCCCCCGCGATCAAAGCCTGGCCTTCACCGCCGCCAACGCATCCTTGCCATCCACGGTCTTCACCCCGTCCAGCCATTTATCCAGCACCGCCGGATTCGCCTTGATCCACGCCTTCACCGCCTCGGCATTGCTGACCTTCTTGTTCACCACCTCGGCCATGATGCTGTTCTCCATGTCCTGGGTGAACGACAGGTTGGTCAGCAACTTGCCGACGTTCGGACACGCCTGGGCGTAACCCTTGCGCGTCAGGGTGTAGACGCTGCCGGTGTCGCCGAAATACTTCTCGCCGCCCTTCAGGTAACGCATTTTCAGCTGCACGTTCATCGGGTGCGGTGTCCAGCCGAGGAAGGTGACGAACTTCTGCTTCTTCACCGCCCGCGAGACTTCGGCAAGCATCGCCTGTTCGCTGGACTCGATCAGCTTCCACTGCCCCATGTCGAAGTCGTTCTTCTTGATGATTTCCTGCAACGAGATGTTTGCCGGCGCGCCGGAGCCGATGCCGTAGATCTTCTTGTCGAACTTGTCGGCAAACTTGTTCAGGTCGGCAAAGTCATGCACGCCCGCGTCCCACACGTAGTCCGGCACGGCCAGGGTGAACTCGGTGCCGTCGAGGTTCTTTGCCAGTTGGGTGACGTCGCCGGTGGCCACGAATTTGTCGTAGAAGCCCTGCTGCGCCGGCATCCAGTTGCCGAGGAAGACATCGACCTGACCATCCTTCAAGCCGCCAAAGGTGATCGGCACCGCGAGGGTGTCGACCTTGGCCTTGTAGCCCATGCCGTCCAGCAGAAACCCGGTGATGGCGTTGGTTGCGGCGATGTCGCTCCAGCCCGGATCGGCCATTTTCACCGTCTCGCACGAATCGGCGAAGGCCGAGACGCTGCCCAGCGCCAGCAGGCTGGCCGTCAGTACTGTGGATAACTTACGCATGGACTTCCCCTTAACATTATTGGTTTTGGCAGGGTTGTGGATAACGTGCTTTGCGCTCCAGGTCATCGAGGTCGATGTGGTTGCGCATGTACTGCTGACTGGCGTCCACCAGCGGCTGGTGATCCCAGCTCTTCAGCTTGCCGATGGTCAGCGCCTCGGCGACGAACCGCCGACGCCGCTGGCTTTCCAGGACATCGCGGTGAATGGCCGGAATGTCCCATTTGGCCCGTGCTTCGGCGAGAAAATCGTCGAACAGCTGACGATGTTGCGGCGATTGGCTGAGTTCTTCGAGCTCGCGCGGGTCGTTGTCTACGTCGAAGAGTAGGCAAGGGTCGCTTTCGCTGTAGATAAATTTGTAGGCACCGCGCCGAATCATCATCAACGGGCTGATGGTGCCTTCGGCCATGTACTCGCCGAACACTTCATCGTGCCCGCCCTGCCCTTGCAGGTGCGGCATCAGCGAACGGCCATCGAGTGGCAGGTTGGCTTCGAGCGTGCCGCCGGCCAGCTCGACGAAGGTCGGCAGCAGATCGGCGGTGGACACGGCAGCGCTGACCCGACGTGCGCCGAACTGGCCCGGCGCGCTGACCAGCAGCGGGACCCGCGCGGCCATTTCGTACCAGTGCATTTTGTACCAGAGCCCGCGCTCGCCGAGCATGTCGCCATGGTCGCCGGAGAAGACGATGATGGTGTCCTCGATCAGCCCGGTGTCTTCAAGGGTTTGCAGGAGTTTGCCGACGTTGGCGTCGATATAGCTGCAAGCACCGAAATAGGCCCGGCGCGCGTCGCGAATCTTGTCCACAGGCAGCGGCTTGTCCCACAGGTCGTAGACCTTGAGCAGACGCTGGGAGTGCGGGTCGAGGGAATGCTGATCCGGGGTTGTCGGTAGCGGGATATCGGCGTCGTCGTACAAATCCCAGAAAGCCTTGGGAATCGTGTACGGATCGTGTGGGTGGGTCATCGACACGGTCAGGCAGAACGGCTGGTCGCCGTCCTCGCGAATGTGGTCGAACAGGTATTGCTGGGCCTTGAACACCACCTCTTCGTCGAAGTCGAGCTGATTGGTGCGCACGCACGGCCCGGCCTGCAACACCGAGGACATGTTGTGATACCAGCTCGGGCGTACGTCCGGTTCGTCCCAGTTCACCGCCCAGCCATAGTCGGCGGGGTAGATGTCGCTGGTCAGGCGTTCTTCGTAGCCGTGCAGTTGATCCGGGCCGCAGAAGTGCATCTTGCCCGACAGCGCGGTGCGGTAGCCCAGACGCCGCAGGTAGTGGGCGTAGGTCGGAATGTCGGCGGGGAAGTCGGCGGCGTTGTCGTAAGCGCCGATCTTGCTCGGCAACTGTCCGCTGACCAGGGTGAAACGCGACGGCGCACACAGCGGGCTGTTGCAATAGGCGGCGTCGAATACCACGCCTTGGGCGGCGAGGCGGCTGAGATTCGGCAGTTTGATTGGCGAAGGGCCGTAGAACGGCAACATTGGCGCGGCCATCTGATCGGCCATGATGAAAAGAATATTCTTGCGCTTCATGTGATCGCGGCATTCCATAGTGAATATTTATGCGACATTGCTGCGATCGAGCATGGATTCCACGCCCTATCCGGTAAAGCCCGCGCCGGACAATGACTAGGATAAGCACAGCTTATGTATGAAGCTCTTGGTGATTTGTCGCTGGATCTGCTGCGTGCCTTCGAGGCGGCGGCCCGGCATCGCAGCTTCACCGCTGCGGCGGTGGAGCTTGGCACCACGCAGCCGGCGATCAGCCAGCAGATCAAACGCCTGGAGGAACAGCTCGGTGCGAGGCTGTTCGACCGGATTTACCGGGGCATCGAACTGACCGAGGTCGGCTCGCTGCTGTTTGAACAAGTTACCCTCGGTTTGCAGAATATCGACGCAGGATTGAGTGCAATCAGCGCACAACAGCAGCATGAAGTGTTGCAGGTCGCCACCGACTTTGCCTTCGCGGCCTACTGGCTGATGCCACGGTTACCGCGCTTTCACGCGGCCAATCCGCAGGTCGATGTGAGCCTGGTCACCAGCGAGCGCAATCACAATATGCTGCGCACCGACATCGACGTGGCGATTCTGTTTGGCGACGGGCGCTTCAAACAGGGCGAAAGTCATTGGCTGTTCAGCGAGGAAGTGTTCCCGGTATGCAGCCCGCTACTGCTCAAGGAGCGCACCCTGCCCTTGCCGGCCCAGGCGTTGCTGGAGTTTCCGCTGTTGCACTTGCGCGGGGAAAACAGCAGCAACTGGTTCGACTGGAGCGGCGTGTTCCGCGAGTTGGGCATCACCACGCCGCCCGCGCCGGGGCAACTGCGTTTTGACAACTACACCTTGCTGATTCAAGCGGCGATTGGTGGCCAGGGGGTAGCCATCGGCTGGCGGCATCTTGTGGATAACTTGCTGACCCAGGGTTTGCTGTGCCGACCCATTGCCGAAACCACTCTGTCGCGCCTCGGGTATTACGTGGTGCTGCCGCAGCGCAAGCGCCGGGGAGCGTTGATCCAGCGGTTCGTCGACTGGCTGATGGCGGAGCAGGCCAGCAGCGCGGAATCCCTCGCGGGGCTGCCGTTGCCGTCGATTGCGGTGTGAGGCGTTTTCAAGGTCCGCCAGCCGCGACAAAGTTCACATGCTCACCCACATGCAGATTCAGCCGCAGCTCATCAGCGATCCCCACCGCCACGCGGTTGAGCCGCTCCAGCGGTTCCGTCAGCCCTGGCTCCAGCGTCCCGCCGACCTGACTGAAATGCTCGATGGTCAGGCCCGCCACCCCGCGCGGCGCATTCACCAGGGTCCATTGTAGCGGGCTGGTTTGCAGGGCTTCGCGGACTTCCTCGGCGGCGTGGCGTTGCAGACGATCATCCAGGTCCGGCTCGTCGAGTACGGCGAAATCCCCGACCACAAACAATCGCGACACCCCTGCCGCTTGCAGGCCATCGATCAGCGCATCGACCGCCAGCACCTGCTCGACCGGGCCGAGCACCACGGTTTTTTCCACATGGTCGCTGCTGAACGGCAAGCCCGGCGCATCGAGCAGGCAGATCACCGCCGAGCTGCCGGCCACACTCTGGTTGACCCGCTCGGCATCGAACAGATCGCCGCTCTTGGTACGCAGGCCCGGACGCGGCGCGAGCGCCGTCAAATCGTCGAGAATCGCGATGACTTCGTGCTGGCGCCGCAGCAGCTCAGCCATCAACGCACTGCCCAGGCTGCTCATGGCACCATAGAGCACCACCTTCACCACCGGGGTTTCGGCATTTTTCATGGCTGATTTCCCTTTTGTTATCCCTTGTATGGCGTGTGACACGCGGGCAACGGCGAGGGTTCGAACCGATTCAGCGAGGCTGCGATGCAGACGATCAAGGGCTATCACGCCCACGTTTATTACGATGCGAGCACCATCGATCAGGCGCGGGCGCTGTGCGAGCAAGCCGCGCAGTTGTTTCCATTGCGGATGGGCCGGGTTCACGAGCGCCCGGTCGGCCCGCACCCGGACTGGAGTTGCCAACTGGCCTTCGGCCCGGAGTTGCTTGGCGATGTGCTGCCGTGGCTGGCACTCAATCGCGCGGGGCTGGTGGTGTTTCTGCATCCCGACACCGGCGATGACCTGCTCGACCACACCGAACATGCCATCTGGATGGGCGCAATCCGGCCACTGGATCTGTCAATTTTCTGAGCAGGCTGTGGCAAACCTACAGGGTTTCTTCCGGTTCGCCCGGCAAATGCTCGTCCAGGTGCAGCCACGGTAGCTGGCTGTCAGTCCAGATATGCCGCTCGGCCGGCGCCTGTTCCGGGTGATCGAGGGTGGCGATGGTCAGATCGATGCTCTCGGGGCTGAGCAGCGTCACCAGCGCCAGTTGCGCGCCGCAGTTCGAGCAGAAGAACCGCGCGCAACTGCTCGATGAGTCATAGCGCGACGGCGTGCCGGCCAGCCATTGGAAATTCGCCGCCGGCACGGTGATCCAGGTCGTGACGATCCCGCCGCTGACCCGCCGACAGATCGAGCAATGGCAATGGGCGATGTCTTGCAACGCCCCGCTGAACTGATAGCGGATGTGTCCGCAATGGCAGCCGCCGCTGTGTATCTGGCTCATGTTCCGTCCCTCCCCGCCCGTGTTCATTGACTCTAGTCGCATCCGACGACCGGTTTGCCATTCGTTCGAAGCTTTCACCAACGAAAGCTGGCTGAAAGCTTGCCCGATTAGGATCGCCCCCACTGCCGGCAACAGACCGGTTGGCCAACGTGTGTGATTCATCGCTCATCCGGCCCAATTAACAACAACAATGGTGATTCTGATGTCCTCTGCAACCCGCCTCTTCGCTGTCACTCCGCCCGTACGTCTCGTGCTTCCCGTTCTGCGCTGATCCCGTCCGATCCGCTCATTCCCTAGCCGCGCTACGCCTGGAGTATTCCCATGCTGACTTTCCTTGGCTTCGCCATGGTCATCACGTTCATGTTCCTGATCATGACCAAGCGCCTGTCCGCGCTGATCGCCCTGATCATCATCCCGATCCTGTTTGCCCTGTTCGGCGGTTTTGCGCCGAAGATCGGCCCGATGATGCTCGAAGGCATCACCAAGCTGGCGCCGACCGGCGTGATGCTGATGTTCGCGATTCTCTATTTCGCCCTGATGATCGACTCCGGCCTGTTCGACCCGGCCGTGCGCAAGATCCTCAAACTGGTCAAGGGCGACCCGTTGAAAGTTTCGGTCGGCACCGCCGTACTGGCGCTCGTCGTTTCCCTCGATGGTGACGGCGCGACCACTTACATGATCTGCGTGGCCGCCATGCTGCCGCTGTACAGCCGCATCGGCATGAGCCCGCGCATCATGGCCGGTCTGATCATCCTCGCCGGTGGCGTGATGAACATGACCCCATGGGGTGGCCCGACCGCCCGTGCCGCCAGTGCGCTGCATGTCGATCCGTCGGACATCTTCGTGCCGATGATCCCGGCCATGGCTGCTGGTGTGGTGGCGATCCTGATCATCGCCTACTTCTATGGCAAGCGTGAGCGTGCGCGTCTGGGTGAGCTGCATCTGATCGGCGACGAGATCGATCACAGCGAAATCAGCGTGTCGCAGTTCCCCGATGCCCGCCGTCCGAAGCTGATCTGGTTCAACGGCCTGCTGACCCTGGCGCTGATGTGCACCCTGATCGCCGGCCTGCTGCCGCTGCCGGTGCTGTTCATGGTGGCGTTCAGTATTGCCATGATCGTCAACTATCCTTGCCTGCAACAGCAGAAGGATCGGGTGGCAGCGCATGCCGGCAGCGTGCTGTCGGTGGTCAGTCTGATTTTCGCGGCGGGTATCTTCACCGGTATCCTGTCGGGCACCGGCATGGTCGATGCCATGTCGAAAAGCCTGCTGGCAGTGATTCCGGATTTCCTCGGCCCGTACCTGGCGGTGATCACGGCGCTGGTGAGCATGCCGTTCACCTTCTTCATGTCGAACGACGCGTTTTACTACGGCGTGTTGCCAGTGCTCTCCGAAGCGGCCAGCCATTACGGCATCACGGCGGTGGAAATGGCGCGTGCCTCGATCGTCGGTCAGCCCGTCCACCTGCTGAGTCCACTGGTGCCGTCGACTTACCTGCTGGTTGCACTGGCGGGGATCGAGTTCGGCGACCACCAGCGTTTCACCCTGAAGTGGGCAGTGCTGGTCTGCCTGTGCATACTGGTTGCAGCTTTGCTGTTGGGGACTTTCCCGCTGTTCAGCACGCTGTAACTGTAACGACATCAAACGACCGCGCCGCCAGCTGATTGCTGGCGTCGTGGTTTGACAAACGCTCAAAGGAATACACATGGAATGGCTGACCAACCCTGAGATCTGGGTTGCCTTCTTCACGCTGACCGCCCTGGAAATCGTCCTGGGTATCGATAACATCATCATGATTTCGATCCTGGTCAGCCGCATGCCCAAACACATGCAGGCGCGCACCCGGATCTTCGGTCTTGGCCTGGCCATGATCACGCGGATTCTGTTGCTGCTGTCGATCACCTGGGTCATGCGCCTGACCGCCGACCTGTTCGAAGTGTTCGGCCAAGGCATTTCCGGACGTGACCTGATCCTGTTCTTCGGTGGCCTGTTCCTGTTGTGGAAAAGCTCCCAGGAGATGTACCACGCGCTGGAAGGCGAAGACGAAAGCGACGACGCGCCTTCGGGCAAGGGCGGCAATTTCCTCTACACCATCATTCAGATCGCAATCATCGACATCGTGTTCTCGCTGGACTCGGTGATCACCGCTGTCGGCATGGTTTCCCACGTTCCGGTGATGGTTGCAGCGATTGTCGTGGCGGTGCTGGTGATGATGCTGGCGTCCGGCAAGATCAGCGAATTCATCGACAAGCACCCGTCGCTGAAAATGCTCGCCCTGTCGTTCCTGCTGGTGGTCGGTACTGTGCTGATCGCTGAGTCGTTCGATGTGCATGTGCCGAAGGGTTACGTTTACTTCGCCATGGGCTTCTCGCTGGCTGTCGAGGCGATCAACATCAAGATGCGCGGGGCGATTGCTCGCAAGAGGAAGGAGAAGCAGGATCCGGTGAAGCTGCGCAAGGATATTCCGGGGCAGTAACGCTCAAGATCCTGAGCAATACCCTGTAGGAGCGAGCGTGCTCGCGAAGACGGCGTGACAGTCGACAATAATGTTGGCGGGTTACACCGCTTTCGCGAGCAGGCTCGCTCCTACAGTTGTTTATGGCGGGGCCTTTCTCGGGCTTTGTGACACATTTGTTTCAATCCCCACTTTAGCTGTGCAATGCTGGCGCCCAGACCGTTAGCCGACTACAGCTTAAGAAACAGAACGTAGAAATAGCGCGGTATCGTCAATTTGCCTCTCTGGGGCGCTGCTTACACAGGGGGTCTGCATGTTAACCCTGCTCAATTTGCTGTCTGCCGTCGCCCTGCTGATCTGGGGTACGCACATTGTCCGGACCGGCATCCTGCGGGTGTACGGCACCAATCTGCGGCATGTGATCGGTCAGAACATGTCCAGACGCTGGCTGGCCTTCATTGCCGGTATTCTGGTCACCGCGATGGTGCAGAGCAGCAACGCCACGGCCATGCTGGTGACGTCTTTCGTCGGTCAGGGCCTGATGGCGTTGACCCCGGCGCTGGCGACGATGCTCGGTGCCGATGTCGGTACGGCGCTGATGGCGCGGGTGCTGACGTTCGATCTGTCGTGGCTGTCGCCGCTGCTGATTTTCGTCGGGGTGATTTTCTTTCTGTCGCGCAAACAGACGCGGCTCGGGCAGATGGGGCGGGTCGCCATCGGCTTGGGGCTGATCATTCTGGCGCTGCAATTGATCGTCGAGGCCGCCGGGCCGATCACTCATGCCAAGGGCGTGAAGGTGATTTTTGCTTCGCTGACCGGCGACATCCTGCTCGACGCCCTCGTCGGTGCGCTGTTCGCGATGATTTCCTACTCCAGCCTGGCCGCCGTGCTGCTCACCGCGACCCTGGCCGGGGCCAATGTGATCAGCCTGCCGGTGGCGATCGGTCTGGTGATCGGCGCCAACATCGGCAGCGGCGTGCTGGCGTTCATGAGCACCAGCATGCAGAACGCCGCCGGGCGACAGGTGGCACTGGGCAGCCTGTTGTACAAGCTGATCGGGCTGTTGCTGATGATCCCGGTGCTCGATCCGTTCGTACACTGGCTCGACAGTCTGGATTTCAGTCCGCAGGAAATGGTCATCGGCTTCCACCTGCTCTACAACACCACCCGCTGCCTGATTCTGTTGCCGAGTGTCGGGCCGATGGCGCGGTTATGCGCATGGCTGCTGCCGGAACGTCCGGAGGTCAACGGCACCGCCAAACCGCGCCATCTCGATCCGACCGCGCTGGCCACGCCGAGTCTGGCGCTGGCCAACGCGGCCCGGGAAACCCTGCGCATGGGCGATCTGATCGACAACATGCTCGACGCCACCCGCGATGTGCTGCACGGCAAGCAGACGGCGGTGACCCAGGAAATGCGCCGCCTGACCGATGATGTCGAGGCGTTGTACAGCGCGATCAAGCTGTACCTGGCGCAGATGCCCCGGGAGGATCTCGGCGATCAGGACAGTCGTCGCTGGGCGGAGATCATCGAACTGGCGATCAACCTCAAACTCGCCAGCGATCTGATCGAACGCATGCTGCGCAAAATCCAGCAGCAGAAAACCTCGCAACGCCGTTCGTTTTCCGAGGACGGGTTGGAGGAGCTGGCCGGGTTGCAGGGGCAGTTGATCGCCAACCTGCGGCTGGGGCTGTCGGTGTTTCTCAGTGGCGACAAGGAAAGCGCCCGTCAGTTGCTGCGCGAGAAGCGCCGCTTTCGCGCCCAGGAACGGCGTTTGGCCCACGCCCATGTCAGCCGTCTGCAACGCAAGATCGTGCAAAGTATTGAAACCAGTTCGCTGCACCTGGAGCTGATTGCCGACATGAAACGCCTGAATTCACTGTTCTGCGGCAGCGCCTATGTGGTACTGGAAACCTCCGATACCGGAGCGCTGGCGGCGGACGATTTGACGGATATCACGCATTCGCCTTGAACGTCTGGCACTGCGGTCAGTCAGTAACACAGAGTTCATCCTCGGGGCCGTTTTCGCGGGCAAGCCCGCTCCCACAGGTTTACCAACGGGAGCGGGCTTGCCCGCGAAGGCGGTCTGACTGACGACACGGATCTCCAAATCAGCCGTATGGAAGCCTGTTATGCGTTGCCTGCTGTTCGCTTGTCTGTTGCTCGGTTCTCTGCCCTCCTTCGCCCTGGATCGTTTTCAGGTCGAAGGCTATGCCCTGCCCAATGGCCTGCAACTGTTGCTCAAGCCCGGCACCGAGCGTGGACATGTGGCGATCCGGCTGGTGGTCGGCGTAGGTCTCGATGACTTCGATTGCGATGAGAAAGAGCTGCCGCACCTGCTCGAGCACCTGCTGTTCAGCGGCATCGATGCCACCGGCGAAGGCGGTCTGGAGGAACGCATGCAGGCGCTGGGCGGCGACTGGAACGCCTTCACCAGCAACGCCGACACCACGTTCGTCATCGAAGCCCCGGCGAAAAACCAGCGCAAGGTCCTCGATCTGTTGCTCGATCTGCTGACCCAGACCCGCATCGACGACAACGCGATCAACGCCGCCAAGCGCGTGGTCGAGCGCGAGGACGGCGGACATTACACGCGTCTGCAACGCTTCCTCGACCGCCAGGACCTGGGCCACAGCGCGAGCAATCAACTGGCGGTCGAGCTGGGACTGAAATGCCCGCAGCGGGCTGAGGTCGACAAACTGACCCAGCAACAACTGGAGAAGGTGCGCAAGGCCTGGTATGCGCCGAACAACATGACCCTGATCGTCGTCGGTGAGCTCGACAAACTGCTGCCGGCCTATCTGGAACGCACCTGGGGCGCGCTCCAGGCCGTTGACCCCAGCGAACACCGGCCGTTGCCGGACATCCGCACCAGCGCCGCCCATGAACGCACACTGATGCGCGGCTTCATTGGCGACAGCGCCAAGCTGCACTGGCTGGTGCCTGAGCCGGTGCTGGACGATCAGTACGACGAAACCTTCGATCTGCTCAAGGAGTACCTGGAATGGGCGCTCTATCGCCAATTGCGCCTGGAACACGGCTTGTCCTACGGGCCATGGGCCGAGCGCGAGGTGTTCGGTGGCGTCGGTTTCATGAGCCTGAACGCCGATCTGGATCGCAATGACATCGACGAAGCCAGACAGGTGCTCGAAGACCTGAAGGCTGAACTGCTGAAAAACGGCCTCGATCCCGAAACCTTCGCCCGGCTCAAGCAAGCCGCCATCGCCCATCAGGCCTGGGCCGTGCAGGGCAACAGCGCGATGGCCGACTACTACTGGAGCGCGCTGGGCGACTACGAAGACGGCCGCTTCGCCGACCCCGCCCGGGAGCTGCAAGGGGTGACGCTGGACGCGGCGAACAAGGCCATGCGCGAACTGTTGCTGCAACCGGGCTATCTGCGGATCGAGAAGCCGCTGCTCAGTGATGATCAGGTGGTATGGCTGGTGGTCGGTGGCCTGGGAATTGTGCTGCTGACGTTGCTCGGCTGGCGTCTGCACCGCCGCAAATCTTCGGCCAGGCACTGAATCCAACAGGGCTTCAGTGTGTTTTTTACTGACCGCGAACCTCGCCACAAGCGCTCGCGGACGTTACCCTGTCGGGGTTTTTTCCTATGACGTCGTGAACCGCCCAAATGTCCAGACTGACCCTTCTGATCCAGCGCATTCTCGAACTGATGAAGCGCTATCCCGGGGTCATTGCGCTTGGTGGTTTCATCTCCGGGGTCGGCAGTTTCATCCTGGTCGACCGGCAGCAGGGGCTGGCGAGCTGGATCACCACGATCATGCTGTTGAGCTGGATCTGGCTGATGCTGGAAAACAGCCTGACCCAACTGTTCACACGGGTCTTCAAACGGGAAATTCCCCAGCCGCTGTTGCGCTACGCGACGCAGATGATTCACCAGGAAAGCCTGTTTTTCGTCCTGCCGTTCTTCTTCATCACCACCACCTGGAACAGCGGCCAGTTGTTGTTCACCGGGCTGCTCGGCGTCGCGGCGCTGATTTCGATTGTCGACCCGCTCTACTACAAGTGGCTGGCGCCGCGCCGCTGGGCGTTTCTCGCGCTGCACACCCTGACCCTGTTCGCCGCCCTGCTCACCGCGTTGCCGGTGATCATGCACCTGACCACTTCGCAGAGCTTCAAGTGGGCATTGGGAATTTCCGTGGTGCTGTCGTTCCCGAGCCTGGCGTCGATCTTCCCGATCCGCACCGTGCGCAATGCGCTGGCGATTCTCGGCATCACCGTCGGTATCGGCGGCGTGGGCTGGGTGCTGCGTTCCTGGGTGCCACCGGCAACGCTGTGGATGACCGACGTGGCGATCAGCACCCAGGTGCAGGATCGCACCCCCGGCGCCAGCCTCGAAGAGGTCAGTGCCGAGCAGATCCGCAACGGCGGTCTCTACGCCTACACCGCGATCAATGCGCCGCGCGGGCTGGATGAGCGGATCTATCATGTCTGGCAGTTCAACGGCAAAGAGGTCGACCGCATCGCCCTCGATATCCATGGCGGGCGCAAGGAAGGCTACCGGGCGTGGACGCACAAGCAGAATTTCCCCGGCAATCCGGTGGGCAAATGGCAGGTGCGGGTCCTGACCGAAGACGACCAGTTGATCGGCGTGCTGCGCTTCAACGTCACGGACAGCACACCGACCAAAGAAAAGTAACCGGGTTCGTGCTATTACGTAGCTTCGCGTAAACAGCCGAACAAGCACGGAGCTTATGACCAGCCGCTCGATGACCGGTAATGCCCAACTGGACACGTCGCTCAGCCCTGCCCGCCTGCGGGTCACGGGGGACTGGACGCTTGCTCATTACGCCGACCTCAAGCTCCTGAGCGAAAAGCTCCACGGCCAGTACGACGCCAACACCCCTATCGACCTCAATGGCCTCGGCGCCCTCGACACCGCCGGCGCCTCGCTGCTGGTGGAACTGCTCGGTTCCGAGCGTCTGGGCATGTCCGCCGAACACCCCGATTGCACCTTGTCCGCCGCCGACCGCGCGCTGCTGCAAACCGTGTACCGCTCGCTCACCGATTTCTGCGTACCGATCAAGGAGCCGGAAATCAGCGTCAGCGTGCAACTGCTGACCCGCATCGGTCGCGCCGTCGACACGGTCTGGCAAGACACCCTGCAACTGCTCGGCTTCGTCGGGCTGATCCTCGAAACCCTGGCCCGAGGCCTGTTCCGGCCCAAGCGCTGGCGGATCACACCGATGATCGCGCACATCGAACAGACCGGTCTCGACGCCGCGCCGATCGTTGCCCTGCTGACTTTCCTCGTCGGCGCCGTGGTGGCGTTTCTTGGTGCTACGGTGCTCGCCAGTTTCGGCGCGAGCATCTTTACCGTCGACCTCGTGGGTTTCGCCTTCCTGCGGGAGTTCGGTGTGTTGCTCACCGCGATCCTGATGGCCGGGCGCACCGCCAGTGCGTTCACCGCGCAGATCGGCTCGATGAAGGCCAACGAAGAGATCGACGCGATCCGCACCCTCGGCCTCGATCCGATGGAGCTGCTGGTGGTGCCGCGTGTGCTGGCGTTGCTGGTGGCGTTGCCGATGCTGACCTTTCTGGCGATGGTCTGCGGAATCGTTGGCGGTGGCGTGGTCTGCGCGGTGTCGCTGGGGATTTCCCCGGCGATGTTCCTCTCCCTGCTGCAAACCGACATCGGTATTCAGCATTTTCTCGTGGGGCTGGTGAAGGCGCCGATCTTTGCGTTTCTGATTGCGGCGATTGGCTGCCTGGAAGGCTTCAAGGTCAGCGGCAGCGCCGAATCGGTGGGTGCCCACACCACGTCGAGCGTGGTGCAGTCGATTTTCGTGGTGATCGTGTTCGATGCGGTGGCCGCGTTGTTCTTCATGGAGATGGGCTGGTGAGTCGTCTACCCCGCGCGCCGTCCGAGGCGGTGATCGAAGTTCGTGGCCTGTGCAACCGCTTCGGGCGCCAGAGCGTGCACGAGAACCTCGACATGGATCTGTACAAGGGTGAAATCCTTGCCGTGGTCGGCGGTTCCGGCAGCGGCAAATCGGTGCTGCTGCGCAGCATCGTCGGTCTGCGTCAGCCCAGCGAGGGCGTGGTCAAAGTGTTCGGCAAGAACCTGCCGAGCCTGCCCGAACACGAACGCTCACTGATCGAGCGGCGTTTCGGAGTGCTGTTCCAGAAAGGCGCGTTGTTCTCTTCGCTGACCGTCACCGAGAACGTCGCCCTGCCCCTGATCGAACATGCCGGCCTGAGCCGCAACGACGCCGAGCATCTGGCGGCGGTGAAACTGGCGCTGGCCGGGCTGCCGCTGTCGGCGGCGGACAAATACCCGGCGTCCCTCTCTGGCGGCATGATCAAGCGCGCGGCGCTGGCCCGGGCGTTGGCGCTGGACCCGGACATCCTGTTTCTCGATGAACCCACCGCCGGCCTCGATCCGATCGGCGCGGCGGCGTTCGATCAATTGATCCTGACCCTGCGCGATGCGCTGGGCCTGAGCGTGTTTCTGGTGACCCACGACCTCGACACGCTCTACACCATCACCGACCGGGTGGCGGTGCTGGCGCAGAAGAAAGTGCTGGTGGCCGGGCCGATCGACGTGGTCTCGGAAACCGACGACGCATGGATTCACGAATACTTCCACGGCCCTCGCGGCCGCTCGGCGCTGGACGCCGCCAAATTGCTCAACGAGGTCTGACATGGAAACCCGAGCCCATCATGTGTTGATCGGCCTGTTCACCGTGATAGTGGTGGCCGGCGCCCTGCTCTTCGGTCTGTGGCTGGCCAAGTCCAGCGTCGACACCGAGTTCAAGGATTACGAAGTGGTGTTCAACGAGGCGGTCAGCGGTCTGTCCAAGGGCAGTCCGGTGCAGTACAGCGGGATCAAGGTCGGCGACGTGGTCAGCCTGCGTCTCGACCCGCAGGACCCGCGTCGGGTGCTGGCGCGGATTCGCCTGGGCGGCGACACACCGATCAAGGAAGACACCGAGGCGAAACTGGCGCTGACCGGGATCACCGGCACCTCGATCATCCAGCTCAGTGGCGGTACGCCGCAGAGTCCGAAGCTCAAGGGGCACGACGGCAATCTGCCGACGCTGATCGCTGCGCCCTCGCCCATCGCCCGCCTGCTCACCGACAGCAGCGACCTGATGAGCAGCATCAACGTGCTGTTGCACAACGCCAACCAGATGTTTTCGGCGGACAACGTCGAGCGCATCAGCAATACCCTCGCTCACCTCGAACAGACCACCGGTGCGATCAACGATCAGCGCGGCGATCTGCGTCAGGCCATGCAGCAACTGACGAGCGTCGGCAAACAGGCCGGCAGCATGCTCGAACAGACCTCGGCGCTGATGCGCAACGCCAACGGCCTGCTCAACGATCAAGGCAAGCAGGCCCTCGGCAGCGCCAGCCAAGCGATGAAATCCCTGGAACAAAGCAGCGCCACCATTAATGAGCTGCTGAGCAAGAACCAGACGTCCCTCGACAGCGGCATGCAAGGTCTCAACGGCCTGGCCCCGGCCGTGCGCGAACTGCGCGAAACCCTGAACTCGCTGCGGGCCATTTCCCAACGCCTTGAGGCCAACCCCAGCGGCTACCTGCTGGGCCGTGACAAGAACAAGGAATTCACGCCATGAAGCTGCCCCGTCTCGCCCTTCTGACCCTGATCGGCACGGTACTCGGCGCGTGCTCGATCCTGCCCGAGTCGGTGCCGTCGGATGTCTACCGTTTGCCGGCGGCCCAGGTTCCTGCGTCGGCCGGTTCTGCGACGCAACACTGGTCGCTGCGGCTGAACAAATTGCAGGCCAGCGAAGCGTTGAACCGACCGAGCATCGCGGTGATCCCGCAAGGTGATGTGATCAGCAGTTACAAGGCGTCGCGCTGGAGCGATCCGGCGCCGGTGCTGGTGCGCAATCGACTGCTGGACGGCTTTCAGCGTGACGGCCGGGTGACGCTGCTGAGCACCGATGACAGCAACTTCCAGGCGGATCTGGAGCTGGGCGGCAGCTTGCAGGCGTTCCAGACCGAATATCAGGGCAGTCAGGCCAGCGTCGTGGTGCGTCTCGATGTGTTGTTGGTGCGCGGCTATGACCAGCGAATCCTCGCCAGCCGCCGCTTCGAAGAGCGTCAGCCGCTGAGCGACGTCAAGGTGCCAGCGGTGGTCGCCGGGTTCGGTCAGGCCAGTGACCGGCTGACCGCGAAGGTCGTGGCGTGGGCGGTCGAGCAAGGGCAGAAAGTCGCCCCGCCGCCCCGCTCTTAAGCCTTACATCGAACCCGAATGTGGGAGCGGGCAAGCCCACTCCCACAGATGTCCCACCGAGGTTTTGTTCAGCCGAAGAACCAGTAGCAGACGCCGATGGCGCCCAGCACGCCGGCCAGTTCTGCGAGCAACGCGCAACCCACCGCATGCCGCGCGCGCTGGATCCCCACCGCGCCGAAGTACACCGCCAGCACGTAGAACGTGGTCTCGGTGCTGCCCTGGATCGTCGCCGCGACCAGCGCCGGGAAGCTGTCCACGCCCGAGGTCTTCATGGTCTCGATCAGCATCGCTCGGGCGGCACTGCCGGAGAACGGCTTGACCATCGCGGTCGGCAGCGCGTCGACGAAGCGCGTGTCCCAACCGGCCCACTCGACCAGATGACGGATGCCGTCGAGGCCGAAGTCCAGCGCCCCGGAAGCGCGCAGCACGCCGATCGCGCAGAGCATCGCCACCAGATACGGCAGCAGGTTCTTGGCGACGTCGAAGCCTTCTTTGGCGCCCTCGACGAATGCCTCGTAGACCTTCACCTTGCGTAACGCGCCGATGATCAGGAACAGCATGATCAGACCGAACAGCGTCAGGTTGCCGAGGATCGACGACAGGCTCGCCAGCGCCGTTGCCGACAGGGTCGCCAGCAGCGCCATGAAGCCGCCGAGAATCAATGCGCCGGGCACCAGGTAGGCCAGCACCACCGGGTCCCAGATGCGCAGGCGCTGCATGAACGCCACCGACAGGAAGCCAACGATGGTCGAGCAACTGGTTGCCAGCAGGATCGGCAGGAACACCAGGGTCGGATCCGGCGCGCCTTGCTGGGCGCGGTACATGAAAATCGTCACCGGCAGCAGGGTCAGCGACGACGCGTTGAGCACCAGGAACAGGATTTGCGCGTTGCTGGCGATGGTGGCACTGGGGTTGAGTTCCTGCAGCGCTTTCATGGCCTTGAGGCCGATGGGCGTGGCGGCGTTATCGAGGCCGAGGCCGTTGGCGGCGAAGTTCAGGGTGATCAGGCCGAGCGCCGGGTGACCGGGCGGCACTTCCGGCATCAGTCGCAGAAACAGCGGTCCGAGCACTTTCGCCAGCCATTCGACGATGCCGGCCTTCTCGGCAATGCGCAGGAAGCCCAGCCACAGGGTCAGCGTGCCGAACAGCAGCACCATGACCTCGACCGACAGCTTGGCCATGGCAAAAATGCTTTCCACCATCGCCGCGAAAATCCCGGCGTTGCCGCCGACCAGCCACTGCGCCAGCGCCGATACGGCTGCCACGATGAAGAAGCCAAGCCACAGGCCATTAAGCATCAGTCAAATCCCCCGGAAGATGCGGCGAATGATAGCGGGGCTGCCAGAAACGACAAACCCCGGATTGCTCCGGGGTTTGTGTGTGAGGCCTGTCGCGACCTTGTGGGAGCAGGCTTGCCCGCTCCGACAGGTTCGGATCAGTTGCGGGAGGTTTCACCTGCCGGCAGCTTTTCCTTGCTGCGCCAGTGCGGCAGGGAGTTCCAGTAGCGCTGGCCCTTGGCGTCGTCGTACATGCCTTCCCAACGTGCGATGACCAGCACGGCGAGGGCGTTGCCGATCACGTTCAGGGCGGTACGTGCCATGTCCATGATGCGATCGACACCGGCGATGAATGCCAGGCCTTCCAGCGGGATACCGACGCTGCCCAGGGTCGCCAGCAGCACCACGAAGGACACGCCCGGTACGCCGGCGATGCCTTTGGAGGTGACCATCAGGGTCAGGACCAGCAGCAGTTGCTGGCTGATCGACAGGTCGATGCCGTACAGCTGAGCGATGAAGATGGCCGCGATGCTCTGGTACAGGGTCGAACCGTCGAGGTTGAACGAGTAGCCGGTCGGCACCACGAAGCTGCAAATGGCTTTCGGTGCGCCGTAGGCTTCCATCTTCTCGATCACGCGCGGCAGCACGGTTTCGGACGAAGCGGTGGAGTAGGCCAGCACCAGCTCATCCTTGAAGATGCGCATCAGCTTGATCACCGAGAAGCCGAAGAGGCGGGCGATGAGGCCCAGCACTACAAAGGCGAAGAAGGCAATGGCGACGTAAACCAGGATCACCAGTTTGGCCAGCGGCAGCAGCGAAGCGAAGCCGAAGTTGGCGACGGTCACCGCGATCAGTGCGAATACGCCGATCGGGGCGTAGTTCATGATCATGTGGGTGACTTTGAACATGCTTTCCGAAACGCCCTGGAACATCTTCACCAGCGGCTCGCGCAGGTCCGATTGCAGGCTCGACAGACCGAGGCCGAACAGCACGGAGAAGAAGATGATCGGCAGCATCTCGCCACGGGCCATGGCCGCGAAGATGTTCGATGGAATCAGGTTGAGGATGGTCTCGATGAACGCGTGTTCATGCTGTACTTCGGCAGCGGTGGCCTGGTACTTGGAGATGTCCACGGTGCCCAGGGTGCTCATGTCGATGCCGGCACCCGGATGGAACAGGTTGGCCAGCAACAGACCGACGATGATGGCGATGGTGGTGACGATTTCGAAGTAGATGATGGTCTTCAGGCCAATGCGCCCGAGTTTCTTGGCGTCGCCCACACCGGCGATGCCGACGATCAGGGACGAGATGACGATCGGGATCACGATCATCTTGATCAGACGGATAAAGATATCGCCTGCCGGTTGCAGGACGTTGCTGATCCACCACGCCTTCTCGGCACTGAAGTGGTTGAGCAACGCACCGATTGCAATCCCCAATACCAGACCGATGAGGATCTGCCAGGCGAGGCTAAGCTTTGCCTTCTTCATTATCTTTACCCTTACTTGCGTTTGACTCAGGCACATGCAGGAACTGGAACGCTCTTGGCGGAAAAGTCTGTGCATCTGCCTCCGTATAAGGTGCCCCCGAAGCGCGTATTTGCGCTCTCCGGCAGGCGAAAAAAGGCGCAACTATTCCGATGCGGGGTTGCGACGTCTAATGCCGTAAACGCCTACCCTATGCCGAATCGGCATGAGATTTTTCAAATGAAACTGGCGTCCCAACCGGTTCGAATACGACATTTCGGCAGGCATAAGTGCCGTGAACCGGCCATTCCAGCGTAGTCCGGATGTTTTTTGATCAGCAGAATTGCGTCGGAAATTTCGGAAAAAGCCCACGTTCAGAGACAAAAAGTCCGAGCCATTAATTCGCTGCTTTCTCGATATACGGTCGGCTGGAAATACGGCGAAACGGTTTCGCGGGGAGTGTGCTGGAGAAAAGAGACGAGCAGAGCGCTCTAGATCAACGTTTTGTCGCGACAAAGCCCTTCGCAAGCCCGCCAGGGCGAGTGACGCCGGCGAACTTGCGTCGCAGCTTTTACCCTGACCCGGCCCTCGACGCAGGCACTCCCTGTACCCGTAGGTCACTCCGACCCTGAAACAGTCAGAACGTCCCGGCCCCTTGGTCATGCGCCAGCCTTCCTCGGGTGGGCGCAATGGAAGGCAGCTTCACTGCCCTCATGTTCGAAACTTCAGTACCAGTTCGGATCTTTCTTCAATGTTTCCATCAACAGATCCTGCATGCCCTGATCGGGTTTGCCGAGGAAGCGGTAGGTGGCATGTCGCGTGGGCGACTTGTCGGCCGGCAGTCCCTCGGGCACATCGACCAGCATGGCGTAGGCATGCTTCTTGTCGAAACTGAAAGCGACGATCAGGCGGTGGTTGAGGCACTTGTCCTGCGATTCGCAGAGTGGCCCGACCAGATACTTGTCGCCATCTTCAGTCACTGCATTCATTTGCTGGTCTGGCGTTCCGGAGAGGTTCATCACCCATTCCGGCAGGCGTTCTTCCTTTTTCACCACGCCTTCCCAGGTTTCCCTGTATTGCGCGTCAGAGCTTAGCAACTCATTGACTCGCGCCTGGCCATCATTGGCCGCTATCGCCATGGCACTACCGCCCAGAAGCAGGGCGGCTGCCAGTGTCTTTAAAGCACTCATGGTCAACCTCGGCCGCGACGGCCAAAGAAGAACGATGCGATGAACATCACCAGGAACACGACAAACAGAATCTTGGCGATACCCGTGGCGGTGCCCGCGATACCACCGAAGCCCAGTACGGCGGCGATGATGGCAATGATCAGGAATGTGATTGCCCAGCTCAACATGGTGATTCTCCTTGCTTCTATTTAGGGGTATTGCATTTCCCGGCGCGTGGACGCCCGAAACTGACTGGAAAAATGCTTAGAAAACCCAGCGCTCCTGCCGTGGCATCTCACCCAGCGGTTGTGGCTGGTCGACGTCCAGCATGCGCATCGAGGTGGTCTCGGTCTGACTGCTGCTGACGGCACTGAAGTGCGTCTGTGTCTTGTGCTGGATCGAGATCAGCGGCTCGGGCTGCTGGCTCTGCTCCCAGCGCAGGTACTGCTGGCAGGCAATCAACGTGATCAACAGGGCAAGCACGCCAAACAGGCCTTGCTGAATGTGCAGTGGCGAGATGCTCAGTTGGGCGGCACGTTGGCGAGTCATCCTGGTTTCCTCACTCTTGTTCGATGGGGGCAGTTGCAAATCTGCCCGGGCTGTCAGGGATATTGCAGCCTGCATGCCAGCTTTTTATTTTAAAAATATCCAATAAAATCAATAAGTTATAGATGATGTGAAAATCGTTCGCGACGCATCCTGCACGATGTGTCCGCCGTGGTCGTGCGTAATGCACGATTATTTCGTAGGAGATTTCATTCTTATGGAATTGAGAGCAGGGCGCGGATGTCAGAAAAGAACGCAGGCAATCGCCCGCCAATCGAGATTTGTTTAAAAAATCAACAAAATCAGTGGATTAGCCGTTAAGGCAGGAGAGAGCTACCCTCCTATGGCTGGCATCGTTCAGAATCAACCATGCAACTTGCCCGATTTTTCCGGGACTAACCCAAGACATTCACTTATGGAGCGTAGGAAAAATGGAATCAGCCACTGAGCACCAAGGCCGCATTCTGCTGGTGGACGATGAATCCGCCATCCTGCGAACCTTTCGTTACTGTCTTGAAGACGAAGGCTATACCGTTGCCACCGCCAACAGCGCGGCCCAGGCCGATGCGCTGTTGCAGCGCCAGGTGTTCGATCTGTGTTTCCTCGATCTGCGTCTGGGCGAGGACAACGGCCTCGACGTATTGGCGCAGATGCGCATCCAGGCACCGTGGATGCGCGTGGTGATCGTCACCGCCCACTCGGCGGTCGATACGGCGGTGGATGCGATCCAGGCGGGTGCCGCCGACTATCTGGTCAAGCCATGCAGCCCTGACCAATTGCGTCTGGCCACTGCCAAGCAACTGGAAGTGCGCCAGTTGTCGGCGCGACTCGAAGCCCTCGAAGGCGAGATCCGCAAGCCGAAGGATGGTCTGGATTCCCACAGCCCTGCGATGAAAGTCGTACTGGAAACCGCGCGCCAGGTTGCCGGCACCGATGCCAACATCCTGATCCTCGGCGAGTCCGGCACCGGTAAAGGTGAGCTGGCCCGGGCGATTCATGGCTGGAGCAAGCGCGAGAAGAAATCCTGCGTCACCATCAACTGCCCGTCGCTGACCGCCGAACTGATGGAAAGCGAGCTGTTCGGCCACAGTCGCGGTGCGTTCACCGGCGCCAGCGAAAGCACATTGGGGCGGGTCAATCAGGCGGATGGCGGCACGCTGTTTCTTGATGAGATCGGCGATTTTCCACTGACGTTGCAACCCAAGTTGCTGCGGTTCATTCAGGACAAGGAATACGAGCGGGTAGGGGACCCGGTCACCCGCCGCGCCGATGTGCGCATTCTCGCCGCGACCAACCTCAACCTTGAAGACATGGTGCGTGACGGACGTTTCCGGGAAGACTTGCTGTATCGCCTCAACGTCATCACCTTGCACCTGCCGCCCCTGCGCGAGCGCGCCGAAGACATCCTGACCCTGGCCGACCGCTTCCTCGCGCGTTTCGTCAAAGAGTACGCGCGCCCGGCCCGGGGCTTCAGTGACGAAGCGCGTGAAGCGCTGCTCGGCTATCGCTGGCCGGGCAACATTCGCGAACTGCGCAACGTGATCGAGCGGGCGAGCATCATCTGCCCGCAGGAGCGCGTGGAAATCAGCCACCTCGGCATGGCCGAGCAGCCAGCCAACAATGCCCCACGGGTCGGCGCGGCGCTGAGCCTCGACGAACTGGAAAAAGCCCACATCGGCGCCGTGCTTGCCACTGCCGGCACCCTGGACCAGGCTGCCAAGACATTAGGAATCGACGCTTCGACCCTGTATCGCAAGCGCAAGCAGTACAACCTGTGAGCGCCCGCCGATGAAACTGGCGATGAAGTTGCGGACCCGCTTGTTCCTGAGCATTTCCGCGCTGATCACCGTGGCCTTGCTCGGGCTGCTGCTCGGGCTGGTCAGCGTGATGCAGATGGCCGGCAGCCAGGAAGCGCTGGTGCGCAACAACTTCGTCACCCTCGATCTTGGCCTCAAGCTGCGGCAGACCCTCGGCGATCAACTGATCATGATGCTCGCCGAGAAGCCTGATCCGGCGGCCTTCGAAGCCTCGAAACAGCATTACTTCGAGTTGCTCGACGAAGGCATCGCCCAGGAGCAGCCGGATGACGGCCGCCAGTACGGGTTCAACCAGGCCAAGGCGGATTACCTGAGTTTTCTCCAGGCCTTCGAACAATCCCGCGACCCAGCGAGCGCTTTGAGTGGCGACGGTGAGCTTCGCGAGCGTTTCAACACCTTGCGCAATGGCCTCATCGCCGAGCACAAGCACGCTTTGGATAACATCAATTCGGTACAGCATGCGGCCCGTGACCGGGCACTGTTGATCGCCGGCCTGCTCGGACTCGTCGGCCTCGCAGTGCTGATTATCGGCTTCATCACCGCCCATGGCATCGCCCGGCGTTTCGGTGCGCCGATCGAGGCGCTGGCGAAAGCGGCGGACAACATCGGCCAGGGCAATTTCGAAGTGACCTTGCCGATCTCCTCGGCCATGGAAGTCAATCTGCTCTCCCGGCGCTTCGGCCTGATGGCCGAGGCTTTGCGCGAGCATCAGGCAACCAATGTCGACGAGTTGCTGGCCGGCCAGCAGCGCTTGCAAGCGGTGCTCGACAGCATCGACGACGGGTTGCTGATGATCGATCGCGAGGGGCATCTGGAGCACTTGAACCCGGTGGCCCAGCGGCAACTGGGTTGGGAAAGCGACCACTCCAACGAGGGATTGGGCACCGCATTGCAGCGCCCGGAACTGGATGCGCAACTGCAACTGGTGTTGCGCGGCGGCACGCTGGAGCGGGCCCCGGAAGACCTCAGCATCGAGGTCGATGGCGAATCGCGCCTGCTGACCTACAGCCTGACGCCGGTCAGCCACACCCAGGGGCATATCCTCGGCGCGGTGATGGTGCTGCACGACGTCACCGAACAGCGCGCCTTCGAGCGGGTGCGCAGCGAGTTCGTGTTGCGTGCTTCCCACGAGCTGCGCACACCGGTTACCGGCATGCACATGGCGTTCGGCCTGTTCCGCGAGCGGGCGAAGTTCCCCCAGGAGTCCCGCGAAGCCGACCTGCTCGATACCGTGAACGAGGAAATGAAGCGTCTGATGCAGTTGATCAACGACCTGCTGAACTTCTCGCGCTACCAGAGCGGCTTGCAGAAGCTGACCCTGGCGCCGTGTTCCATCGAGGATCTGCTGGAGCAGGCGAGCCTGCGCTTTACCGACGCCGCCGAGCAGAAAGGCGTGACGTTGAATGTGGAAGTGCAGGGGCCTTTGCCTCGCTTGCAGGCCGATCAGGTGCAACTGGACCGGGTGCTGGACAACCTGATCGACAACGCCCTGCGCCACACCGCCCGCGACGGGCTGATCCGCTTGCAGGCGCGTCGGCATGGCGAGCGGGTCATCATTAGTGTCGAGGACAATGGCGAAGGCATCGCTTACGGTCAGCAGGGGCGGATTTTCGAGCCGTTTGTCCAGGTCGGGCGCAAGAAAGGTGGAGCGGGCCTCGGGCTGGCGCTGTGCAAGGAAATCGTGCAGTTGCACGGCGGGCGGATGGGGGTTTATTCCCGGCCGGGGCAGGGCACGCAGTTCTACATGGCCCTGGCGGTCTAGGCCTCGTCGTCGAGGCGCCGACCGGCGAGCCGGCGGCCGCGAGTGATCAGCTCGATGAATTGCACCGCGCTCAGGGCATGGGCGAACAACCAGCCCTGACCGAACTTCACCCCTTCGCTGCTGAGCAATGCAGCCTGCGCTTCATATTCGATGCCTTCGGCGATCACTTTCAGATCCAGTGCCTGCGCCATATGAATGATGTGCGGGGCGACACCGCTGCTGGCGGCGTCATGGCCGAGTGCGTCGATGAACGCCTTGTCGATCTTCAGGCAATCCACCGGCAGGGTTTGCAGGTAGGCGAGGCTGCAATAGCCGGTGCCGAAATCGTCGATCAGCACCTGATGGCCCACATCGCGTAGCGCTTGCAGGTTTTCCCGCGCCACCACCACGTCGATCAGGCCGCGTTCGGTCACCTCGAAGGCAATCTGCCGCGCGGCGACCCGATGCAGGGACAGCAGCCGCGCCATGACCTGGCCGATACGCGGCACCATGACGTCGCACGCCGCGAGGTTGACCGAAATGTACAACTGCGGATTCGCCCGCAGCAGCTGACCGAGTTGCTCCAGCAAGCGTTGCAGGACGAAGTCAGTCATCTGGCGGATCTGCCCGGTGTTTTCTGCCATCGGGATGAACAGATCCGGGCTGGTCAGTGTGCCGTCCGGTCGTCGCCAGCGCAGCAGGGCTTCGGCACCGACGCAATTGCGGCTGTCGAGATCGAAGATCGGTTGATACAGCACCTGCAACTCGCCACGGCGGATCGCGCCGTTCAGCTCGGCATCCAGCGACTGACGCTGGCGTACCAGCCAGAACACCATGACCCCGACCAGCGCGCCCATCATCAGGCACAGCGGCACCATCCACCACCAGAGCTCGGGGATACGCATGCCGGTGCGCGGGGAGATCAGCACCAGTTGGTATTCCGGGTTGTCGGTGGGCATGCGGTAGATCAAGTGATCCTGAGTGACTTGCAGGGCATCCGGGGTTTTCGGTGGCCAGGGGTCGGTGGGCGGCCAGGTTTGCGGCACGCCGAGCACCGGGATCGCCCGGGTGCCGCGATCCAGCACCACCAGCAGGCTGCTGCCGGGTGACAGGTCGACCATGTCGGTCAGATGGCCGCGAGAGGTGGCGACGCGAAAGTTGCCGCGCCCCAGCATCAGCGCGGCGCGGTTTTCATCGGGTTCGGTGGTCGTGTTCAGCCAGTAGCTGTAGGTCGGGCCTTTGATGTCCGCCGGGCGGCTTACCGAAAGGCCTTCCTGGCGCGGCCGATTGGAGCAGGTGCGCTGCGCGTCCATGTAGGCCGCTTCATAAACGAAGCGATAGTTGAAGGTCACCAGTTGCAGGGTGGCGATCATCTCGTCATCGCAACTGCGCAGGGGTTGGGCTTCGAGGTCGTCGAGGCTTTCGCGCAACTGCCCGAACAATTGCTCCAGGCGGGCCAGGAAGCGCGCGCCCTGGGCGTTCATCTCCTGGCTTTCGCTTTGCTCGACCTGGCGCATGGCCACGAACAGCCCGCCGGTAATCAGCAGGCTCGCGCTGAGGACAGCCGCCAGCATCGCCAAAAACCACGGGCGATAAAACCAGCTACGCAGTGCCTCTCGGGTAGCAACCATCATGGATATCCGAAGAATTACCAATGAGTTATAGCTGCTGATTGGACTTTCGCCCTGACCGTCGGGCGGGCGTCATTATTTTGTCTGATTGAGTACCAGCAGCAACGCTGCCGTTTGCGCATCCGGCGTGCCGTCGAAACGGGTCGGGCGATAGTGCATCTGGAATGCCGCGATGACATGCCGCGTTGCCACGTCCAGCTCACCGGTCTGCGGAGTGGCGTAGCCAAGACGCGCCAATTGCGTCTGGAACCAGCTGATGCTCGGCAGTTCGGCGTTGAACAGCGCCTGTTGACGCGCCACCGCTTGTTCGTCGGGCCACAGGCCGAGGCCTTCGGCGGCCAGGCGTTTCCACGGGAACAGCGGGCCTGGATCGAGTTTGCGCAACGGCGCGATGTCGCTGTGGCCGATGATGTAGCGCGGGTTGATGCGCTGGCGCTGGCTGATGTCCTTGAGCAGGACGATCAACGACTGCACCTGGGCTTCGCTGTAGGGATACCAGAGGCGCCCGGTCGGGGTGTCCTTGAACCCGGGGTTGACGATTTCAATACCGATCGAGCTGGAGTTCAGCCAGGTGCGACCCTGCCACTCGCTTTCCCCGGCGTGCCAGGCACGCTGGTTTTCATCCAGCAGTTTGTAGATGGTCGCGTTCTTGTCGTCGCCGATCAGGTAATGGCTGCTGACTTCGCCGTGGGTCAGCAATTGCAGCGAGCGCGCGAGCGACGCGGAGGTGTAATGCACGATCACGAACTGGACGCGACTGTCGTGATTGGCCGAAGGGTGGCTGGTGTCGAAGCGCGGACCACTGGCACATCCGGCCAGGAGCAGCAGCGACGCAATGAGAGCAAGAAATTTCATGGCAGAGAACAATACACGCAAGACGATAATGCAACAGTGTAACGTAATGCCTTGCGTACCGACGGCCAAAGGGCTGATTTAAATGAAACGGAACAATTGCCTCAGCCCAGCTCCACCCGGTTGCGCCCGCCGTTTTTGGCCCGGTACAGCGCCTGATCGGCTCTTTTGAGCACCAGATCGCTGTGTTCTCCCGGTTTGAAGGCCGCCAG
This sequence comes from Pseudomonas botevensis, assembly GCF_019145475.1. Lineage (GTDB taxonomy): Bacteria > Pseudomonadota > Gammaproteobacteria > Pseudomonadales > Pseudomonadaceae > Aquipseudomonas > Aquipseudomonas botevensis. The sequence goes on along the minus strand of NZ_JAHTKI010000001.1, from coordinate 62,513 downwards.
GCCCATGGAAATGGTGATCGTCACCCGTTCCCCCTTGAAGTGGAAAGGGCAGGCCTCGATTGAGGCTCGCAGGGTTTCCAGCAGCCGGGCACCCACCGCCGGCGGGGTCGCCGGTAGCAGCAGGACAAATTCCTCACCCCCGAACCGGGCGATGAAATCCGTGCCACGCAGGCGTTTGCGCAGCACCGTGGCGATGATCTTCAACACCTTGTCGCCGGCCAGGTGACCGTAGTTGTCGTTGATCCGCTTGAAGTGATCGAGGTCGAGCATCGCCAGGCTCAGGGTGTTGCCGTGCTGTTGCCACTGGGCGATTTCATGTTCGAGCCGTTCGCTCCAGGCCGCCCGGTTGGGCAGGCCGGTGAGCGGGTCGACTAACGCTTTCTGTCGCTGCTCTTCCAGATGCTCGCGGTAGCCGAGGGCTTCCTGCTCCATATGCGCCACGCGCTCGGCCAGGCCTTTCAGACGCGCAGCCACTTCCTGCTCGCGGGCGTCGCGCTGTTTCTGGTGCTGGTCCATGGTGCCGAGCAGGCCTTCGAGATGGTTTTCCAGGACCTGCTTGAGGTCATCGAGGTCGGCGGCTTCCTGAACGCTGCTCTGCAATCCGTCGACCTGCTCACGGATCTGCGTATCCATTTCCCGCGCGGCGGAGCTGTTGTCGGCGTGGCCTTCGCTGGCGGCTTGCAGGTTGCTCTGGAACGCTTCGAGGCGTTCGTTGAGTTGTTGCAGGTAGGCTTCGAATTCGTGCTGGCCGCTGTCAGTGATGGCGAGCATCAACGTGGCAAGATCGTCGAGGATCGGCAGCAGTTCGTACCAGTTCAGACCGTTTTGCAAACGGTCGCGCATGGCCTCGGCCTGCGGGCGGTGACGCTCCGGCAGCGTCAGGTCGTCGAGCAGACCGATCAGGGTGTCTTCGATGTGTTTGGCGACCGAGCTGTAGGACGGCTCCGGCGAATCCGGCAGGGCGTAGAGAATGTCGTGCTCGGGTTGCACCGGATCGGTGGACGCCGAGGCCTGGATGACGGGCGCGGGCAGGTCGGCAGTGAGCGGTGGTGCCGGATCGTCACCGGGATGGATCAGCTCGTCGGGGTTGATCGCGACAGGCGCAACGGGCACCGGCGGTGTGATGACCGGCGGCTGCGGTTCGTGGGCTTGCGGTTCGACGGTCGGGCTGACGGATTCGATGGCGACCACGGGCGGCTCGAAAGCCACCACTTCCAGCTCCACTTCGGGTGTTGAAACCGTTGCCATTGCGGCGACTGGCGTCTCCGGGGCTGGAGCGATGACGACTGGCTCGGCAACGGCGGTAGGCGCCAATGGTGCGTGTACCGGTTCAGAAGCGGATTCGGAGGGCGGCTGTTGTGGCTGGGCGACTGGGGCGGCGGCGGGGGCCGGGGCCGGTTGAACAGGTGTCTCTTCGCTGTCACGACTGCCGAACAGGCGTTGCAGCAATCCCGGCCGTCCCGGTTCCGTGGGTGTCTCCAGCTGATGCAGCGCCTTGCCCTGCAATCCGCTGAGTTCGCTGAGCAGCAGAGGCATCTCCCGCGCCTGGCTGACACGCCCATCCAATTGCTTGGCGAACTTCTTCAGCGGCTGAGCCACGTCCCGGGGCAGTGGCAGCGCTTGCAGTTGGGTAACCAGCGCATTCAGAGCGGTGCTGACTTGATTGAGGCGGGTTTCGCGGCGCTGCTCGGAGTCCAGCACGGCCTTTTCCAGACGCGGCAACAGGGCGGCAAGGCCGGCGTCCATGTCGTCCGTGCGGATCACGTCGCGCATTTCTTTCATGTATTGGTCGACCACCCGGTCGGTGCCTTCCGCCGCCAGGGTGCTGCGCACCAGGCCTCGGCGCAGAAGGTCGAGCCGGGCGTCCCATCGGCGCTCGAGCTTTTCCTGTTTTTCGATGCTTTGGAGGTATTTCTCTTTCCAGCGCTGGGCTTCTTCGCTCATTCAGGGGTTCCGCGAGGGGCAGGACTCAACGCGGGCAATGCATCGGCCGTGAGCGAACCCGGCAGACGAATCTCTACCGCGACCGGCAGGTGATCGGAAATCGGTTGGGCCAGCACTTCGACCTTTTCCAGGGTCAGGGTCGGGCTGAGCAGAATATGGTCCAGGCAGCGCTGTGGGCGCCAGCTGGGGAATGTCGCTTCAAGTTGCGGGGCCAGCAGGCCGAGGTCGCGCAGTGGCGAGTGTTGCAGCAGGTCGCTGGCGTGGGTGTTCATGTCGCCCATCAGTACCTGATGCTTGTAGCCGCCGATCAGCTCGCGAATGTAGCCAAGCTGCATGCTGCGGGTCCGGGCGCCGAGCGCCAGGTGCATCATCACCACCACCAGCGCTTCCGGACCTTCGCCGAAGCGCAGCAGGATCGCCCCGCGTCCTTTCGGCCCCGGTAACGGGTGATCCTCGATCGCCCACGGGCGCAGGCGGCTGAGCACGCCATTGCTGTGCTGGGCCAGCCGGCCGAGATTGCGATTGAGTTGTTGATACCAGTAGGGGAAGGCGCCGAGGTGGGCCAGGTGTTCGACCTGATTGACGTAGCCTGAACGGAGGCTGCCGCCATCGACTTCCTGCAGGGCGACCAGATCGAAGTCGCCGAGCAGATTGCCGATCTTTTGCAGATTGCCTGAGCGCCCGGTGTGCGGCAGCAAGTGCTGCCAGCTGCGGGTCAGGTAATGCCGATAGCGCTCGGTGCTGATGCCGACCTGGATATTGAAACTGAGCAAACGCAGACGGCTGTCTGCGGGCAGGCCCGTGGACTCCAGGTGATGCTCGTTGACCTGCGGATCATGCAGGCCAACGAGACGTTCGACTCCCCAGCGGCGCATGGCGGTTGCCGCGCTTAGTTGGCGGCTGCCTTGTTGGCCGCTCGCTCTTTGGCGACCAGTTGGTCGGCCAGCTGCAGCGCTTGCTCGGCACCACCGGCGGAGCCGATGTCGAAGCGGTATTTGCCGTTGACGATCATGGTTGGAACGCCGGAGATTTCATACTTCTTCGCCAGCTCGCGAGCCTTGACGATCTGGCCCTTGATGGCGAACGAGTCGAAAGTCGCCAGGAACTTGTCCTTGTCCACGCCCTGAGTGGCGAGGAAGTCGGCCATGTCGTTCTTGTCGGTCAGCTTCTTGTGTTCTTTCTGGATCGCGTTGAATACCGCTGCGTGGACGTTGTGCTCGACACCCATGGCTTCCAGGGTCAGGAACATCTGGCCGTGGGCGTCCCACGGGCCGCCGAACATGGCAGGGATGCGCACGAAGTTGACGTCGGACGGCAGTTTTTCGACCCAGGGATTGATCACCGGCTCAAAGGCGTAGCAGTGCGGGCAGCCATACCAGAACAGCTCTACCACTTCGATCTTGCCAGGCACGGCAACCGGCACCGGGTTGCTCAGCTCGACGTAAGGTGCGGCAGGGGCTTCGGCGGCCTGGGCGGTCACGCCGAACAGGCTGGCAGCGACGAGAGCGGCGCTGATGATCAGATTACGCATGCTTTACTCCTGGACAATTTGGGTCGCCTCGCGCGACCTGTTTTCAGACAGATCCTGGCGGGCGTGAGTTCTGTAGTGTAACGGCAGCGGCCACAAAAAAGGGCGGCCAAAGCCACCCTTTTTATACTTGTCGCGACGGATTAATCGAGCGTTAACGTTGCAGGAGTTGTCCGTGCCGCGCAACGTCCGTTCGCCGGCCGCGAGGCAGGTCTCAGTGCAGACCCTGAATGTAGCTGGCAACCGCCGCGATGTCCTCATCGCTCAGTTTGCGGGCGATGGTGCGCATGGTCATCGCATCGCCGTCGTTGCTGCGACCGGCCGCAGGATCTTCCTTGCGGAAGTCGGTCAGTTGCTTGGCGATGTATTGAGCGTGTTGGCCACCCAGGTGCGGGAAGCCGGCGGCTGCGTTGCCGGCGCCGTTTGGCGAGTGGCAACCGGTGCAGGCTGGCAGGCCTTTGTCCAGGTTGCCGCCACGGAACAGGGCCTCGCCGCGCGCGACGAGCTTCGGATCGGCGGCGCCGACGCTGCCTTTCTGGCTGGCGAAGTAGGCGGCGATGTCGGAAAGATCCTGATCGCTCAGGTTGGTCAGCAGGCCGGTCATTTCCAGCACGGTGCGCTTGCCCGACTTGATGTCGTGCAGTTGCTTGGTCAGGTAGCGTTCACCCTGTCCCGCCAGTTTTGGAAAGTTTGGCGCCATGCTATTGCCATCCGGGCCATGGCAGGCACCGCATACGGCAGCTTTCGCCTGGCCTGCGGCTGCATCACCTGCAGCATGGGCGAAGCCTGAGATTCCCACGGTCAACAGCAGACTCACGATCAGTTTGTTCATCAGCTAATCCAACTACGGCTAAGGGTTAAGAGTTATGGACCGGGCTTACTCGCTCATCCAGAGGATGATGCTTCGGTAATCCTCGGCACTGCAGTCCATGCACAAACCACGCGGCGGCATCGCCTTGAAACCCTGGGTCACGTGTTGCACCAGCGTCTCCATACCTTTCGCCAACCTCGGCGTCCAAGCTTCCTGATCGCCCTTTTGGGGCGCCATGGGGAGTTGGCCGGAATGACAGGCACCACAAACACGGTTGTACACGGCTTCCGGATCTTGTGTAGCCTGCGCACTGTAAAGTGGCATCAAGACTCCGGCAGCCAGCAGCCATTTCGTCATAAAACGACCTTTTCAGGGTTGAGAGCGTTCTGCGTTCTAATGCGCAATCAAGGTCTGTCGCTCTCGTGAACTTCATCCTTCGCTGGGACAAAGCACACACAAAATCTGCGGCATTATATACTGGCGTCACTGAAACGGAAGCGACACCGCGTTCCGCGCCCATTCCCGGCGCCGCCCACATCGGAAATCCCATGCAGCTCAAAAATCCCATCCTCGGCCTGTGCCAACAGTCCACGTTCATGCTCAGTGCCGCCAAAGTCGATCAGTGCCCCGACGACGAAGGTTTTGAAGTGGCTTTCGCCGGCCGTTCCAACGCCGGTAAATCCAGCGCGCTGAACACCCTGACTCACGCCAGCCTGGCGCGTACCTCGAAAACCCCGGGTCGCACGCAACTCCTGAATTTCTTCAAGCTAGACGATGAACGCCGTCTGGTCGACCTGCCGGGCTACGGTTATGCAAAAGTACCGATTCCGCTCAAGCAGCACTGGCAGCGCCACCTGGAGGCTTACCTGGGCGGCCGCGAGAGTTTGAAGGGTTTGATTCTGATGATGGACATCCGCCATCCGATGACCGACTTCGACCTGCTGATGCTCGACTGGACCGTTGCGGCCGGCATGCCGATGCATATTCTGCTGACCAAGGCCGACAAGCTGACCTACGGCGCGGCCAAGAACACCCTGCTCAAAGTGCAGTCGGAAATCCGCAAGGGTTGGGGTGACCAGGTGACGATCCAGCTGTTCTCGGCGCCGAAGCGCATGGGGCTGGAAGAGGCCTACACTGTGTTGGCGGGCTGGATGGAGCTGGCGGACAAGGGCGCCGAAGCGGCTGAGTAAGGCAATTTCGAGGCAAAAAAAGCCCCGGACTTCATATGGGGAGGGAGAAGTTCCGGGGTCTAAGTTCCGAACCGCTAGGGCGGGGTTCAGATATCTGCCAACACTTAACACAACATAGGAGCATCGAAGGGCTTCACCAGCCATTCAGTAACTCTGAGTGGTGCTCTGCAAGATTAGTTCAGATTTTTTTCAAAAAGCTTTGGAATAAGCCCAAGAGCGATCCGGACTAAGCCCTTTCCGGTGCCCATGCCGCGACACCATGTCGCGGCAAAAGCCCGTTCCAGAGGCCTCAGTGAGCCTCATCCCAATTGTTGCCGACCCCGACTTCCACCAGCAGCGGCACGTCCAGTTTTGCCGCCTCGCTCATGTGCAGGCGAATTTCCTGGCTGACCTGCTCGACCAGATCCTCACGAACCTCCAGCACCAGTTCGTCGTGTACCTGCAGAATGACCTTGGCATCCAGCCCGGATGTGCTCAGCCAGTTATCCACAGCCACCATGGCCTTCTTGATGATGTCTGCCGCAGTGCCCTGCATCGGCGCGTTGATTGCGGTGCGTTCGGCGGCGGCGCGTTCCTGCGGCTTGTTGGAGTTGATCTCCGGCAGGTATAGGCGGCGACCGAAGATGGTTTCGACGAAACCCTGATCCGCTGCCTGGGCGCGGGTGCGGTCCATGTACTCGCGAACGCCGGGGTAACGGGCGAAATAGGTGTCGATGTAGGCCTTGGCGGTCTTGGAGTCGACGCCGATGTCCTTGCCGAGCTTCTGCGCGCCCATGCCGTAGATCAGGCCGAAGTTGATCGCCTTGGCGCTGCGGCGCTGGTCGGAGGTCACTTCGTTCAGTTCGACCTTGAACACTTCGGCGGCGGTGGCGGTGTGTACATCCAGATTGTTGCGGAAGGCATTCATCAGGCCTTCGTCGCGGGACAGGTGGGCCATGATCCGCAGCTCGATCTGCGAATAGTCCGCCGCCAACAGTTTGTAACCCGCCGGGGCGACGAATGCCTGACGGATGCGCCGGCCTTCGGCGGTGCGCACCGGAATGTTCTGCAGGTTCGGATCGCTGGAGGACAGGCGTCCGGTGGAGGCCACCGCCTGGTGATACGAGGTGTGGATGCGTCCGGTGCGCGGGTTGATCTGCTCCGGCAGGCGATCGGTGTAGGTGCTTTTCAGCTTGCTCATCGAACGGTGCTCCATCAGCACTTTCGGCAAGCGGTGATCGTCTTCGGCCAGTTTCGCCAGCACTTCCTCGGCGGTGGATGGCTGGCCCTTGGCGGTCTTCTTCAGCACCGGCAGACCGAGTTTTTCGTAGAGGATCACGCCCAACTGCTTGGGCGAGCCGAGGTTGAATTCTTCGCCGGCGATCTCGAACGCTTCGCGCTCCAGGGCAACCATCTTTTCCCCCAGCTCGATGCTTTGCACGCCGAGCAGCGCGGCATCGACGAACGCCCCCTGGCGCTCGATGCGCGCCAGGACCGGCACCAGCGGAATCTCGATATCGGTCAGTACGCTGGCAAGGCTCGGGATGGCGCTGAGCTTGTCGAACAGCGTGTGATGCAGACGCAGGGTGATGTCGGCATCTTCGGCGGCATACGGCCCGGCCTGTTCGAGGGCGATCTGGTCGAAGGTCAGCTGCTTGGCGCCTTTGCCGGCGATGTCCTGGAAGCTCACGGTGGTGTGATCCAGGTACTTCTGCGCCAGGCTGTCCATGTCGTGGCGGGTGGCGGTGGAGTTGAGCACGTAGGACTCGAGCATCGTGTCGAAGGCGATTCCGCGCACGGTAATGCCGTCGTTCTGATCACCACCGATGGCGCAGTTGGCGAGGATGTTCATGTCGAACTTGGCGTGCTGGCCGACCTTGAGTTTGCTCGGGTCTTCCAGAATCGGCTTGAGCGCGCGCAGCACAGTGTCACGATCCAGTTGCTCGGGCACGCCGATGTAGGAGTGGGTCAGCGGGATGTATGCCGCTTCGTTGGCGTTCACCGCGAACGACAGGCCCACCAGTTGCGCCTGCTGCGCGTCGATGCCAGTGGTTTCGGTGTCGAAGGCGAACAGCCGGGCTTGCTTGAGTTTTTCCAGCCAGGCCTCGAAACGCGCCTGATCGAGGATGGTTTCGTATTGGGCCTCGGTGCTGGCCGCCGGTGTTTCGGCTTCAGCTTCTGTTGCACTGAACAGATCAGCGCCCGGCTGCGGCTCGGCGGCGCTGAGTTCCAGGCGCTTGGCATCCCGATCGAGGTCGTTCAGCCAGCTTTTGAATTCGAGCAGGCTGTAGAGCTCGTAGAGTTTGGCCGGGTCTTCCGCGCCCATCTGCAGATCGTCGAGACCGATGTCCAGCGGCACGTCGACCTTGATGGTCGCCAGTTGATAGGAGAGGAACGCCATCTCCTTGTGTTCTTCGAGCTTGGCCGGCAAGGTCTTGGCACCGCGAATCGGCAGGGTCGGAACGATATCGAGCTGCGCGTAGAGCTCGGTCAGGCCGCCGTTGACGCCGACCAGCAGGCCGGAAGCGGTCTTCGGGCCGATGCCGGGAACGCCCGGGATGTTGTCGGAAGAATCGCCCATCAGGGCCAGATAATCGATGATCTGCTCGGGAGCGACGCCGAATTTCTCCTTCACGCCGTCCACGTCCATCGAGCTACCGGACATGGTGTTGACCAAGGTAATGTGCCCGTCGACCAGTTGCGCCATGTCCTTGTCACCGGTGGAGATGATCACCGGGCGATCCGCCGCCGCGCTGCTGCGGGCCAGGGTGCCGATCACATCGTCGGCCTCGACGCCGTCGACACACAGCAGCGGAAAGCCGAGCGCAATCACGCTCTGGTGCAGGGGTTCGATCTGCACGCGCATGTCGTCGGGCATGCTAGGGCGGTTGGCTTTGTATTCGGCGTACATCTCATCGCGAAATGTCCCACCCTTGGCGTCGAACACCACGGCGAACGGACTGTCCGGATACTGCTTGCGCAGGCTCTTGAGCATGTTCAGCACGCCCTTGACCGCACCGGTCGGCAGGCCTTTGGACGTGGTCAGCGGTGGCAGCGCATGAAAGGCGCGGTACAGGTAGGACGAACCGTCCACCAGGACGAGGGGGGCTTGGCTCATGAGCAGAATCAACCTTTTCGGCGGGCCCGGCGCTAGAATAGCGGGACCGTTGACGACAAAGGGACAAGGTTATCATGCGTACGTTAAATCGCTTGCTGCTGGTCAGTTTGATTGCAACCACACCGTTGGCCGCGATCGCGGCGGATGATGCGCCGTCAGCGGAGCCTGAAGTCACCATCAACACGCACACGGAAGGCGACAAGGTCATTCAGGAATACAGCCGGAGTGGGTTCGTGTATGCGATCAAGGTCACGCCGAAGGGCGGCAAACCATACTTTCTGGTCCGCGCCGACGGTACGGACGCGAACTACATCCGTTCCGACCAGCCGGATATGCTGATTCCGTCGTGGGAAATTTTTACCTGGAAGTAAGTTTCCCGACTTTTAACAGGCGCCGCTTCGTGGCGGCGCCCGAACTGAGCAGTTTTTAACCATGTCTGTGTTCACCCCCCTGGCTCGGCCCGAGCTGGAAACCTTTCTCGCCCCTTACGGGCTCGGCCGTCTGCTTGATTTCCAGGGGATCGCCGCCGGCAGTGAAAACACCAATTTCTTTATCAGCATGGAGCAGGGCGAGTTTGTCCTGACCCTAGTCGAACGCGGCCCGGTGCAGGAAATGCCGTTCTTCATCGAGCTGCTAGACGTGCTGCACGAAGCCGACCTGCCGGTGCCTTACGCACTGCGCACCACCGACGGCGTGGCGTTGCGTGAGTTGAAAGGCAAACCGGCGCTGTTGCAACCGCGTCTGGCCGGCAAGCACATCAAGCAGGCCAACGCCCAGCATTGCGCGCAGGTCGGCGAGTTGCAGGCGCATCTGCACCTGGCGACCCAGGGCGAGCACATGATCAAGCGCAAGACCGATCGTGGCCTGGACTGGATGCTGGAGGAGGGCACCGAGTTTCTTTCGCACCTGAGCGACGAGCCGCGTGCGCTGCTGCAAAAGGCGCTGGAAGAAATCACGCAACAGAAAGAGAAAATTCTCGCGTTGCCGCGGGCGAACATCCACGCCGACCTGTTCCGCGACAACGCGATGTTCGAAGGCACGCACCTGACCGGGCTGATCGACTTCTACAATGCCTGCTCCGGGCCGATGCTCTATGACGTGGCGATTGCCTTGAACGACTGGTGTTCGGACGATGACGGCCTGATCGACGGCCCGCGTGCCCGGGCCTTCCTGGGTGCCTACGCGGCATTGCGCCCATTCACGGCCGCCGAGGCCGAATTGTGGCCGACCATGCTGCGAGTGGCGTGCGTGCGGTTCTGGCTGTCGCGGTTGATTGCGGCGGAATCGTTCGCCGGGCAGGACGTGCTGATTCACGATCCGAAGGAGTTCGAGCAGCGTCTGGCGCAGCGTCAGACGGTCAATACGCCGCTGCCATTTGCCCTGTAAAAGAAAAAACCGCAGCCTGTGCAGGCTGCGGTTTTTTTGTATCAGAGCGACTCCAGGCAGCCCGCCAGATCATTGCCCAGCTTCTCCAGCACTTGCTCATAACCCTGAGCAGTCGCCGGCGTATACCCACCCAGCGCATCCAGTTCCGCCAACTTGACCGGCAGGCCCGCCACCAGGGTTTCCGCCAGACGTGGGCGCAGCGGCGGTTCACTGAACACGCAGGTCTTGCCGACTTCCTGCAACCGCGCGCGCATCGCCGCTACGTGCTGGGCGCCCGGTTGCACTTCCGCCGCGACGCTGAACACGCCGGCGTGCTTCAAGCCGTAGGCATCTTCGAAGTAGTCGAAGGCTTCGTGGAACACGAAGTAGGGTTTGCCTGCAACGCCGGCCAGACGTTTCTTCAAGCGCTGATCCAGGGCATCCAGACGCTCATCGAAGGCTTTGGCGTTGCTCTGGTAGCGCTCGGCATTGGCCGGGTCGGCGGCACTCAGGTCGGCCGCCATCTTGTTGGCGATGACCCGGGCGTTGACCGGCGACAGCCACAGATGCGCGTCGAGGCTCCCGGGACGGTGGTCGTGATCGTGCTCGTCCGCCTCTTCGGCGTGGGAGTGGCTGTCTTCAGCGAAACGCCGCAGTTTCATCCCCGGCAGATCCTGCACCGCGACGCTCGGCAGTGTACGACCGTTCAGCACGCGCGGCAGGAAGCCTTCCATGTCCGGGCCGATCCAGTACAGCAGATCCACCGACTGCACCTTGCGCACGTCGGACGGGCGCAGCGCGTAATTATGCGGCGAGGCACCGGGCGGCAGCAGGACTTCAGGAATCGCCACGCCGTCTTGTACGGCAGCGGCGATCAACTGCAACGGCTTGATGCTGGTGAGGACTTTGACTTCGGCCTGGGCCGAGCCGATCAGCAGAAAACTGGCGAAAAATGCCACAAAAACAGAAAAAAGTCGGGACACGATGACCACTCAAGGAGGCGAGAACGGGTAACATAATAACGTCTCTAACCAAACTCGTCGCCGCTCATGCCTATTACACCGATTGCCAGCCGTCCCCACGACCATTCTCACTGCGTCCACAGCGCCCTGTCCGAGGCCGATGCCTTGTGTGCACAGAAGGGCCTGCGCCTGACCGCACTGCGTCGGCGGGTGCTGGAACTGGTCTGGCAGAGCCACAAGCCGCTGGGCGCTTACGACATTCTGGCGGTACTCAGCGAGCAGGACGGTCGCCGTGCTGCGCCGCCAACGGTGTATCGGGCGCTGGATTTCCTGCTGGAAAACGGCCTCGTCCACCGCATCTCTTCACTGAACGCCTTTGTCGGCTGCGTTCATCCTAAGCATTCGCACCAGGGCCAGTTCCTGATCTGCCGCGAGTGCCACGCCGCCATCGAGCTTGAGCAAAAAACCATCAGCGACGCCATCGTGCATAGCGCCAAGGACGTCGGTTTCATCGTCGAGGCGCAGACCGTCGAAGTGGTGGGTCTGTGCTCCGGTTGCCAGGGGGCTTGATGAGCGACGCGCTGATCCGTCTCGAGCAGGTGGCTGTCCGGTTTGCCGGGCAGAACGTGCTGGACAACATTCACTTGAGCGTCGAACCGGGGCAGATCGTCACCCTGATCGGCCCCAACGGCGCCGGCAAGACCACCCTGGTGCGCGCCGTGCTCGGGCTGTTGAAACCGGACAGCGGCAGCGTCTGGCGCAAGCCGAAACTGCGCGTTGGCTATATGCCGCAAAAGCTGCACGTCGATCCGACCCTGCCGCTGTCGGTGCTGCGTTTCCTGCGGCTGGTGCCGGGCGTCGACCGTCCGCGCGCGTTGGCGGCACTCAGGGAAGTCGGCGCCGAACACGTCATCGACAGCCCGGTGCAAAGCGTTTCCGGTGGCGAAATGCAGCGCGTGCTGCTGGCCCGCGCCCTGTTGCGCGAGCCGGAGCTGCTGGTACTCGACGAGCCGGTGCAGGGTGTCGATGTCGCCGGCCAGGCCGAGCTGTACAGCCTGATTACCCGCCTGCGCGACCGTCATGGCTGTGGCGTACTGATGGTGTCCCACGATCTGCATCTGGTGATGAGCACCACCGACCAGGTGGTGTGCCTCAATCGCCACGTCTGCTGTTCCGGGCATCCCGAGCAGGTCAGCGGCGACCCGGCCTTCGTCGAGCTGTTCGGCAACAACGCGCCGAGCCTGGCGGTCTATCACCACCATCACGACCATGCCCACGACCTGCACGGTTCGGTGGTCAAGGGACCGGTGAAGGGCCAACCTCACGTTCACGGAGAAAACTGCAAGCATGGCTGATTTTCTGTTCTACGCCCTGCTTGCAGGTCTGGCGCTGGCGGTAGTGGCCGGGCCGTTGGGATCGTTCGTGGTCTGGCGACGCATGGCCTACTTCGGCGACACCCTGTCCCACGCCGCGCTGCTCGGCGTGGCGCTGGGCTTCCTGCTGGATGTCAGCCCGACCGTGGCGGTCACGGTCGGCTGCCTGCTGCTGGCGGTGGTGCTGGTGACCCTGCAACAGCGTCAACCGCTGGCGTCCGACACCCTTTTGGGAATTCTCGCACCGAGCACGCTCTCCCTCGGGCTGGTGGTACTAAGCTTCATGCATGAAGTGCGGATCGACCTGATGGCCTATCTGTTCGGCGACTTGCTGGCGATCAGCCCGACTGACCTTGCGTGGATTCTCGGCGGCAGCGCGGCGGTGCTGGTATTGCTGGTGACGCTGTGGCGACCGCTGCTGGCGATCACCGTGCACGAAGAGTTGGCCAGGGTTGAAGGCCTGCCGGTGGCGGGTCTGCGCATGGCGCTGATGTTGTTGATCGCGGTGGTGATCGCTGTGGCGATGAAAATCGTCGGTGTGTTGCTGATTACCTCGCTGCTGATCATCCCGGCGGCTGCGGCACAACGTCACGCCCGTTCGCCGGAGCAGATGGCGCTGGGCGCGAGCCTGCTGGGCATGCTCGCCGTGTGTGGCGGGCTGGCACTGTCCTGGTTCAAGGACACCCCCGCCGGCCCGTCAATCGTTGTGACGGCTGCCGCACTGTTTCTGCTGAGTTTTGTTCTGCCCCGTCGAGGGGTGTAGACTTGCTCGTTTTTTGCGCAAATAGAGAGTCGCAGGAATGAAGCCGTTCGCCTCCCGTTATCTGCTCCTTGTCGCATTTTCAGTGCTGCTGGGCGCCTGCCAAAGCACGCCGCCGGTGGCCGAGGTCCCCGATGCGCGGGCCACGGCCATCGCGCAGCTGGAGCAAAGCCTGGCCAGCAGCGAACTGGCCACTGCCGAGGACCAACTGGCAGCCTTGCAGGCCGAAACGCCCAACGATCAGTCCCTTGAGCAATATCAGCGACAACTCGCCGAAGCCTATCTGCGGCGCAGCCAGATTGTCCTGCAAAAGGGCGATGTGAACGCCGCCGCGACCGCGTTGAGCCGTGCCCGCGCCCTGATGCCCAAGGCACCGGCGCTGACCGGCGGGGTCAACGGTGCGATCACCGAAGCGCGCAAGGCTGAACTCGAGAAGGCTGAGGCGGCGCTGCAAGCGGCCGAAGCCAAGCCGAAGGCCAAGGTCATCGACCCGACGGCCGAGAGCACCACGGTTGCGCTGAACATCACCGACAGCCGCAAACTTCGCCGACAACTGGATGCGATCGCCGCCGATGTGGTGAGTTACGAGTGTGCGGTGAGCATTCAGGCCCCGCGTACCGATGACTATCCGTGGCTGGCGACCTTGCTGACCAAGAGGGTGAAGAAGCTGGATCCGGATTTCGATCTGAAGATCGAGAAACAGATTCTGCGTACCGTGCCGGCGCAGATGGTTCTGAGTCCTAAAAAACCTTAAAAGCTTCGCAAGCAAGCCCGCGCCCACAAAACCGGTGGGGCTTGCTTGCGAAGGCGTTGCCTAGGCCGGAATCGCCTTGGCCTTCGTTTCCCGATCCCAAACCCGATGCTGCCCGATGGCGGCAAAGAACCCCTTGGTCAACGCTGGCACATCCTTGCCGGCGATCAATCCTGCATCCGCCTCCAGTTTCAACAGATCCAGCAACTGCTTCGCCTCGCCCTGCACGGCAATTGCCTTCAGGTGCTTGTAGGCCTCCAACAGGTAATGCAGCGCCACCCCGTTACCGCTCAAGGCTTTGACAGACGCCGCCCCACCCGGCACGAACACCGCGTCGAAGATCACCGACGGCATTCCCTCCATCGACGCATCCACCGCCAGGCTTTTGCCCTCGGCGGTTTTCACGGGGGCCGATGTCGGGCCGAGCAGTTTGGCGTGGGCGCCTTCTGCCTCGAGCGCCTTTTTCATTGCATCAATCGCTGCACCCTCGACGCCGTTTGCGGCAAGTATCGCCACTTTTCGTGTCTTGATGTTTTCCGGCAACAGATTGGCCTGACTCAGTGCCGGCGAGTGATCCAGCGAAGTCTTGCGTACCTGCACCGTGCCTTTGCCCGGTGCCGGCAAGCCGAGGTTCTCGGCCACGCGTTTGGCCAGTTCCAGATCGATGTTGGCCAGAATCTCGTTCACTTGCCGCGCCCGGATGAACTCACGCTCCACCTTGCCCAGCTCGAAGCTGTAGGCCGCGATGATGTGTTCCTGCTCGTGCTTGCTCATGCTCTTGAAGAACAACCGCGCCTGGGAGAAATGATCGCTGAACGACTCGCTGCGCTGGCGGATCTTGTTGGCATCGATGCGTTCCGGATAGCTCTCGAAGCCACCGTCCTGTGCGGCCGGTGGCGTCTCCTTCGGCCAGCCGCCGTCGATGGAATTGGGTTCGTAGGACGCACGCCCCTTGTCGATCGTCGAGCGATGCTGGGCATCGCGTTGGCCATTGTGGAACGGCGCCACCGGGCGGTTGATCGGCAACTCATGAAAATTCGGCCCGCCGAGTCGGCTGATTTGCGTGTCGGTGTAGGAAAACAGCCGACCTTGCAGCAGCGGGTCATTGGAGAAGTCGATGCCCGGCACGATATGGCCGGGGCAGAATGCGACCTGCTCGGTTTCGGCGAAGAAGTTGTCCGGGTTGCGGTTGAGGGTCATTTTGCCCAGCGGCGTGATCGGGACGATTTCCTCGGGAATCAGTTTGGTCGGGTCGAGGATGTCGAAGTCGAAGGCGTGCTCGTTTTCCTCCTCGATGATCTGTACGCCAAGTTCCCATTCCGGGTAGTCCCCCATCTCGATCGCCTCCCAGAGATCGCGACGGTGGTAGTCAGTGTCTTTACCGGCCAGTTTCTGCGCTTCGTCCCACACCAGCGAACAGGTGCCGGCGGTGGGGCGCCAGTGGAATTTGACGAAGCGCGATTTACCCTCGGCGTTGATCAGCCGGAAGGTATGCACCCCAAAACCCTGCATGCTGCGCAGGCTTTTCGGGATCGCCCGGTCGGACATGGCCCAGATCACCATGTGCGCCGATTCCGGCACCAGCGATACGAAGTCCCAGAAAGTGTCGTGGGCTGAGCCGCCGGTGGGGATTTCGTTGTGCGGCTCGGGTTTGACCGCATGCACGAAGTCGGGAAACTTGATCGCGTCCTGGATGAAGAACACCGGCATGTTGTTGCCGACCAGATCGAAGTTGCCTTCGTCGGTAAAGAACTTCACCGCGAAACCGCGCACGTCACGCACGGTATCGCCTGAGCCACGTGGCCCCTGCACCGTGGAAAAGCGTACGAATACCGGCGTTTTTTTCGCCGGGTCCTGCAGGAAACCGGCCTTGGTCAGTACCGAATGGTTCTCGTAGCTCTGAAAGAACCCGTGGGCGCCGGTGCCGCGAGCGTGGACGATGCGCTCGGGAATGCGCTCATGGTCAAAGTGCGTGATTTTCTCCCGCATGATGAAGTCTTCCAGCAGCGACGGCCCGCGCGGGCCGGCCTTGAGGGTGTTCTGGTTGTCCGCGATCTTCACGCCCTGGTTGGTGCGCAGGGCCTGGCCGGTGGCGTCGGAGCGGAATTTCTCCAGGCTGTCGAGTTTGCTGTTGGTGTTGGCGCGGTCCTTGGTGTCGGTTCCGGCCAGTTGGCTCTTGTCGGAGGCAGGCTTTTTGGTACTCATCAGACGTAAACTCCTCGTTTGACCCCTTCCATCCAGGGACTCTTGAGTGGTTTCCGGGCACGGCACCCGGAGTAGCAAGTCGCTTACTTAGTGACTGACGAGGGTTTTGGCCGTTCCTTTTTTATGACCTTTGATCGCGTTATTGCCAAATGAAAGGTTGAATGCGGAATAAATGCTAATAACCTCTATACGGACAGGCTAAAATGCGCGCCCGGCTAACCGCTGATCCTTTTCTAACGCGCCCCACAAGGTTCGCTACGTGATCGAGTTCCAAAACGTCCACAAGACTTACCGCGTCGCCGGTAAGGACATCCCCGCGCTGCATCCGACCAGTCTGTCGATTGAGAATGGTCAGGTGTTCGGCCTGATTGGCCATTCCGGTGCGGGAAAAAGTACCCTGCTGCGTCTGATCAATCGCCTGGAGGATTCCAGTGGCGGCAAGATCATCGTCGACGGCGAGGAAATCACCGCACTGGACGCCAACGGCCTGCGCCGTTTCCGCCAGCAGGTCGGGATGATCTTCCAGCACTTCAACCTGCTGGCCTCCAAGACCGTGGCCGACAACGTCGCGCTGCCGCTGACCCTGGCTGGCGAACTGTCGCGTGGTGAGATCGATCAGCGGGTGGCCGAGCTGCTGGCACGGGTCGGCCTGTCCGATCACGCCAGGAAATACCCGGCGCAGTTGTCCGGCGGTCAGAAGCAGCGCGTCGGTATCGCCCGCGCCCTGGCGACCAAGCCGAAAATCCTGCTGTGTGACGAAGCCACCAGCGCCCTCGACCCGCAGACCACCGCCTCGGTGCTGCAACTGTTGGCCGAGATCAACCGCGAACTGAAACTGACCATCGTGTTGATCACCCACGAGATGGACGTGATCCGTCGCGTGTGTGATCAGGTGGCGGTGATGGACGCCGGGGTGATCGTCGAGCAAGGCTCGGTGGCCGAGGTGTTCCTGCATCCGAAACACTCGACCACCAAGCGTTTCGTCCAGGAAGACGAGCAGATCGATGAAGGCGAGCAGCGCGATGACTTCGCGCACGTGCCGGGCCGCATCGTGCGTCTGACCTTCCAGGGCGATGCGACCTACGCGCCACTGCTCGGCACCGTCGCCCGGGAAACCGGTGTGGACTACAGCATCCTGGCCGGTCGTATCGACCGCATCAAAGACATTCCCTACGGGCAACTGACCCTCGCCGTCACCGGTGGCGACATGGACGCGGCGTTCGCCCGCTTCACCGCCGCTGACGTTCACATGGAGGTGTTGCGCTAATGGCAGACCTGATGAGTTTCTTCACCAATATCGACTGGTATGAAATCTGGCTCGCCACCGGCGACACCCTGATGATGCTCGGCGGTTCGCTGCTGTTCACCGTGCTGCTCGGCCTGCCGCTGGGTGTGCTGCTGTTTCTGTGCAGCCCGCGACAGTTGCTCGAAAGCCGTGGTGTCTACGCGATCATGTCGCTGGTGGTGAACATCCTGCGTTCGCTGCCGTTCATCATTCTGTTGATCGTGATGATCCCGTTCACCGTGCTGATCACCGGTACGTCGCTGGGCGTGGCCGGTGCGATTCCGCCGCTGGTGGTGGGCGCGACGCCGTTCTTCGCGCGTCTGGTGGAAACCGCCCTGCGTGAAGTCGATCGCGGCATCATCGAAGCGACCCAGTCGATGGGCGCGACCACCCGGCAGATCATCGTCAATGCCTTGCTGCCGGAAGCCCGCCCGGGCATTTTCGCGGCGATTACGGTGACGGCGATTACACTGGTTTCCTACACGGCGATGGCCGGTGTGGTTGGCGCCGGTGGTCTGGGTGATCTGGCGATCCGTTTCGGCTACCAGCGTTTCCAGACCGACGTGATGATCGTGACCGTGGTGTTGCTGTTGATCCTGGTGCAAGTGTTGCAAATGGTGGGTGATCGTCTGGTCGTCCATTTCTCGCGCAAATAACCGGTTTTGTAATCAAGACATAAGCCGGCCATTCGCTGGCAGGCGCCGGACGGGCGCCTCACAAGGAGTTAGCTGAATGAAAAAACTGATCGTTGCCCTGGCGGCCGTTGCCGCTTTTTCGGCCCACGCCGAAGAACTGACCGTTGCCGCGACCCCGGTGCCGCACGCCGAAATCCTCGAGTTCGTGAAGCCTGCGCTGGCGAAAGAAGGTGTGGATCTGAAGGTGAAGGTGTTCACCGACTACATCCAGCCGAACGTGCAGGTGGCCGAGAAGCGTCTGGACGCCAACTTCTTCCAGCACCAGCCGTACCTCGATGAGTTCAACAAGGCCAAGGGCACCAGCCTGGTTGCCGTGACCGGTGTACACCTGGAGCCGCTGGGCGCCTACTCCAGCAAGATCAAGAAACTCGACGAGCTGCCAAGCGGCGCCAACGTGGTGATCCCGAACGACGCCACCAACGGCGGCCGTGCGCTGTTGCTGCTGGCCAAGGCTGGCGTGATCACCCTGAAGGATCCGACCAACATCCTGTCGACCGTCAAGGACATCGCGCAGAACCCGAAGGATCTGAAAATCCGTGAGCTGGAAGCCGCGACCATCCCGCGTGTGCTGACCCAGGTCGACCTGGCACTGATCAACACCAACTACGCGCTGGAAGCCAAGCTCGATCCGTCCAAGGATGCCCTGGTGATCGAAGGCAGCGACTCGCCTTACGTCAACATCCTGGTGTCCCGCGCGGACAACAAGGACAGCGCCGCCATGCAGAAACTGGCTGCTGCCCTGCACAGCCCGGAAGTGAAGAAATTCATTACCGAGAAGTACAAAGGTGCGGTGTTGCCGGCGTTCTGATTCGGGCGCTGCAACGAAAAAGGGGACGCCATGAGCGTCCCCTTTTTTGTGTTGGGCAGTTGAGAACGGCTGTGAATCTTCCCCTCACCCCAGCCCTCTCCCGGAGGGAGAGGGAGCTGATCGAGGTGTCTTGCGTCCTGCATCGACCTGAAATACCGAGTTGATTATGGATTCGGTGCAGCAAGATCAGGTCGACGTATATCTGCAGCGTCCCCCATTCAGTCCCCTCTCCCTCCGGGAGAGGGTTAGGGTGAGGGCGCTTTTGATCTGATTACTTGCGGTCAAGCATCACCGGCAACTGCGCCACCAGCTTGGCATTGTTCAACGGCGCCCGAATAAACCCGCGCTGCGTCCCGTCCGGTCCGATCACCGCCAGATTGCCGCTGTGGTCGACGGTGTAATTCGGCTTGCTCGTATCCGCCGGAATAAACGGAATGCTCACCGCATTGGCAACCTTCTGCAACTCTTCAACCGAGGCCGGCGTCAGCCCCACAAACTGCGGATCGAAGTAACCCAGGTACTGCTTGAGCTGCTTGGGGTTGTCGCGGTTCGGGTCGACGCTGACCAGCACGATCTGCAATTTGTCCACAGCCTCTTTCGGCAGTTCGCTCTTGATCTGGCGAAGCTGGGCGAGGGTGGTCGGGCAGATGTCCGGGCAGAAGGTGTAGCCGAAGAACAGCAGGCTCCACTTGCCCTTGAGCTCGTTGATCGTGACCGGTTGGCCATCCTGATTGGTCATCGTCACGTCCGGCAGGTTACGGCTCTGCGGCAGCAGGATGATGCCGGCGTCGATCAGCGCGGTAGGATCGCCCTGGCCCTTGCCGCTCAGCACTTTGTTGACGGTCAGGCCGAGGATCAGCGCGATCACGGCGACGAGGATGAAGACGGTTTTCTGGGTTCGAGTCATAGGTTCAACAGTAAGTAGTGGTCTACGAGCAGGGCGATGAACAGCAGGAACAAGTAATAAATAGAGTACTTGAAGGTGTTGATCGCCGCGTGCGGCCGACTGCCACGGTACAGCACCACGGCCCATTGCAGAAACCTGGCGCCCAGCGCGAGCGCGCAGACCAGGTACAGCAGGCCGCTCATGTGAATCACGTAGGGCAGCAGACTGACCGCGAGCAGCGCGCCGGTGTACAGCAGGATGTGTACTTTGGTGTAGTGCTCGCCGTGGGTCACCGGCAGCATCGGGATGTCAGCCTTGGCGTATTCCTCTTTGCGATGGATCGCCAGCGCCCAGAAGTGCGGCGGGGTCCAGGCGAAGATGATCAGCACCAGCAGCAACGGTTCGGCGCTGACATGGCCGGTGGCGGCGGTCCAGCCGAGCAGCGGCGGCGCGGCACCGGCGAGGCCGCCGATGACGATGTTCTGCGGCGTCGCGCGTTTCAGGAAACCGGTGTAGATCACCGCGTAACCGAGCAGCGAGGCCAGGGTCAGCCAGGCGGTCAGCGGGTTGGTGAAGGTCAGCAACAACCCTTGGCCGAGCAATGCCAGCGCCAGTGCAAAGGTCAGCGCCGCCACCGGTGACACCCGTCCTTCGGCCAGTGGCCGCTTGTGGGTACGGGCCATCACCGCGTCGATCCGCCGATCCACCACATGGTTGACCGCCGCTGCGCCACCCGCGCACAGCGCAATCCCCAGGTTGCCGAACACCAGCACCGTCCACGGCACGCCGGCTCGGGTCGCGAGGAACATGCCCACCAGCGAGGTGATGAGCATCAGCACCACCACTTTCGGTTTGGTCAGTTCCAGATAATCCCGCCACAGCGCCTGCGCCGGACGTTCGCCGATCAGAATCGCCATGGCGTCTCTCCTTTTATCGTGATGGGCGCGGCCACGTGTTTAGCGGGGCTCAGGCGCCAGCGCGCGATCATCGGCTGCTTGACGCGGACCAGACTGGTGCGCGCGTGATAGTTGACCAGCACCATGGTCAGCAACAGCGCCGCGCCGCCCGCGTTATGCGCCACGGCCACCGGCAGCGGCAGGTGGAACAGTACGTTGCTGATGCCCAAGGTGATCTGCGCGGCGAGGGCGACCAGCACCAGCCCGGCCAGGCGCGTCATGCCCACCACCTTCAGTTGCCAGGCCAGGCCCAGCAGCACCAGGGTCACCAGCAGCGCGCCGATGCGGTGGGTCAGGTGAATCGCCGTGCGCGCGTCGCTGTCCAGTTGCCCGCCGAGGTAATTCGGGCCGATGTGCTGGGTCAGGTGAAAACCGTTGGCGAAATCCGCCGGCGGCAGCCATTGGCCGTGGCAGGTCGGGAAGTCGATGCAGGCCACCGCCGCATAGTTGGAACTGACCCAGCCGCCGAGGGCGATCTGGCCGATCACCAACAACAGTCCGGCGGTCGCCCAGTACTGCAAGCGACGCGGCACGGTCAGCGCCGGCAGCACGCCGGACAGACGCAAGGTCAGCAGAAACAGCAGGCTCAACGTGGCAAAACCGCCGAGCAAGTGCCCGGTGACCACTTGCGGCCAGAGTTTCAGCGTTACCGTCCACATGCCGAACGCAGCCTGGGCGAACACCACCGCCAGCAGGAACAGCGGCAGTTTCAGCGGTTGTCCCGGATGCCGGCGATTGACCCAGGCGCGCCCGGCCAGCAACGAAATCAACATGCCGAGGGTGCCGGCGAAGTAGCGGTGGATCATCTCGTTCCAGCCTTTGTGCGCTTCCACTGGCGAATCGGGGTAGTGCAGTTCGGCATGGGCCAGTTGCGCTTCGCTTTTCGGCACGCTGATAAACCCGTAGCAGCCGGGCCAGTCCGGGCAGCCGAGGCCGGCGTGAGTCAGGCGGGTGTAGGCGCCGAGCAGCACCACAATCAGTGCCAGCAGGGTGGCAAACAACGCGAGGCGAAATCCTGGTTTGGCCATGACGATGCCCTTATCCGATGTTCGACAGTTTCAGCAGGTGACGCAGGTCGTTGAGCAGATCCTTGCCTTTGACGTTCGGGTCATAGCGCAGCACCAGATTGCCGTGGGGATCGATGATCCACAGTTGCGGCGTGGCTTTGTCGCCGGTGGTCTTGCCGAAGGTCGCGGCGTCCAGCGGGTAGCGTTGCAACTGCGGGTATTCGCGGCTCAGCTTGGCTTCGTAATCGGCGGTCAACGGTTGCGCGGCAGCGAGGGCATGGCTGGCGCGGTTGGCATCACGGCCCAGGCCGATCTGGATCTGCCGCGCCAGGTACACCAGTTGCTGACAGTCCACCGCGCAATCCCTGGGCGCGGTCACCAGCATCTGCCAGGTTTGTTCGTCGGCCTGCACGCCGAGGTCGGCGCGGGTCTGGCCGTTGCCGATCAGTTCGCCGTGATAGCTGCGGCCCTCCGGCACCCAGAACTGCAATTTGTACATGCCGGTGGCGAGGATCATCGGGCCGACCACGCCGAGCAGGATCAACAGCAGTTGAATACGCCCGCGACCGCGCCGGCCCGGGGCTTTGGCTTCAGACATGCTGGGTGGATTCATGGCCGCTCCCATGGTGTTTCTCCTTTGCGTTGTGCCAGCCGAGATAGAGGTACAGACCGAACAGGGCGGTCGCCATGGCAAACCACTGCACGGCGTAACCCAGGTGTTTTTCCGGCCCCATCGCCACCACTGGCCAGTCGGCCTCATAGCTGGCGGGGCCGGGTTCTGCGCGTAATTCGTAGGCGAAGCCGTCGCGGTCGAGGGTTTTCCACAGTCTGGCCGGTTCGACGGCGGTGATGGTTTGCGGCCAGGTATTGCTGGCGGGGTCGGCGTGCAACTGGAAGGTCGCACCGGGAGCGACGTAGACCCAGGCGTCCAGATTCACCGCGTTGCCGGGGGTATTGAATTGCGGTGGCACGCGCCGGTCCGGCCACGCCAGCCAGCCGCGATTGACCAGCAGCCACAAACCGCTGCGCTGATCCTGAAACGGTTGCAGCAACTCGACGCCGACCTTGCCATTGCGCTGACGGTTGTCGAGCAGCAGGCTATGGGCGGCGTCGAACTGCCCATATAGATGTACCCGGCGATAGGCCGGGTCGGCGCTGTGCAGCAGTTCGCTGCTGGCCATCGGGTCGGCGGCGCGGCGTTCGGCGTAACTGGCGAGCAGGGCGGTTTTCTCCGCGCCCCGGCCCAGTTGCCAGAAGCCCAGCGAAATCAGCAGCGGTAGCAGCAAGGCGACCACCACCGTCGGCACCACGCCCGGCCGAAAGCGCTTCATGGCCGCGCCACTGAGTCGGTTTTCGCGAGCGCTATACTCAAATGCATCGCCTTCCCCCGGAGTCTTCCCATGCTCAAAGCAGCGATCGTCCTGATGCTGATTGCCACGGTGATCAGCCTGTTCAGCGGCCTGTTTTTTCTGGTCAAGGACGACAGCAGTTCGAATCGCCTGGTCATCGCCTTGAGCGTTCGGGTCACGCTGGCCGCTGTCACCGTCGGCTTGATCGCCTGGGGATTCTTCAGCGGCCAGCTGGTTTCACATGTGCCCTGGTGAGGTTCAGAGCACGTAGACGAAGATGAACAAGCCGATCCACACCACATCGACGAAGTGCCAGTACCAGCTCGCGGCTTCGAAACCGAACTGGTGATCGGCATCGAAATGCCCCTTCAGAATGCGCATCAGCATCACGAACAGAATGATCGTGCCGATGGTCACGTGGGCGCCGTGGAACCCGGTGAGCATGAAGAACGTCGCGCCGTAGATCCCCGAACCGAGGGTCAGGCCCAGTTCGTGGTAGGCGTGGATGTACTCTTCGGCCTGCAACGCGAGGAACCCGCAGCCCAGTAGCACAGTGATCGCCAGCCACAGTTTCAGCGCACCGCGATGGCCTTTCTTAAGGGCGTGGTGGGCGATGGTGATGGTCACGCTGGAGCTCACCAGCAAAATGGTGTTGATCAGCGGCAGGCCCCAGGGACTGATGACTTCCTTGGGCGGCGGGAACAGTTTCGGGTCCGGGGTGTGCAGCAGCGGCCAGGTGAACTGGAAGTTCGGCCAGAGCATGTGGGCGATGCCCTTGGTGCCTTCCCCGCCCAGCGCCGGGCCGGAAATGTGCCGCACGTAGAACAGCGCACCGAAGAAGGCGATGAAGAACATCACCTCGGAAAAAATGAACCAGCTCATGCCCCAGCGAAACGAGCGATCCAGTTGCGGGCTGTACAACCCGGCGCGGCTTTCCTTGATCACTGTGCCGAACCAGCCGAACAGCATGTACGCCAGCAACAGGCCGCCGACGAAAAAGATCAGCGGGCCGTGGGATTCCGGGCGCGCTGCCTTCAGATCGTTGAACCAGGTCGCCAGGCCATACACGGTGACGAACATCCCCACCGTGGCGACGATCGGCCATTTGCTCTGGGCCGGAACGTAATAGTGCTCATGAGTTGCCATTTATTGTTCTCCTTATCGGGCACGCTCAACCGCCAGTGTTTACAGCCACCGGAGGATGTCGGGCGGTGATATCGAACAGCGTGTAGGACAGCGTCAGGTGCTTCACGTCCTTGGGCATGTCGCGGTCAACGATGAAACGCACCGGCATTTCGATCTGCTGACCGGGCTGCAGCACCTGCTGGGTAAAGCAAAAACATTCGGTCTTGTGGAAATACGCCGCCGCAGTGCTTGGTGCGATGCTCGGCACGGCCTGGGCGCTCATGGGTTTGTCGGTGGGGTTGCGGGCGATGAAGATCATCTCGTTCACCGCACCGGGGTTGGCCGTCAGTTCGTCATGCTTGGGGTAGAAGTCCCAGGGCATGTCGATGTTGTTGGTCGACAGGAACTGCACCCGCACCTGGCGCGAGGTATCGACGGTCTGCTCGCCTTCGTACTGCCCGGCGGTCTTGCCGTTGATGCCGAACGCCTTGCACATCACGTCGTAGATCGGCACCAGGGCAAACCCGAAGACAAACATCGCCACCACCACGCCGAGCAGTCGGGTCACCAGTTTCTTCATCGAAATCGAGTCAGCCATGGTGGCAGGCCTCAAAGGCTACAGGTCTCATTTCACTTCCGGCGGCGTGGTAAAGGTGTGATACGGCGCCGGTGACGGCACGCTCCACTCCAGGCCTTCGGCACCATCCCACGGCTTGGCCGGTGCCGGCGGGCCGCCGCGAATGGTTTTTATCACGATGAACAGGAAGAAGATCTGCGTGGCGCCGAACATGAATCCGCCGATCGACGACACCATGTTGAAGTCGGCGAATTGCAGGTTGTAGTCCGGAATCCGTCGCGGCATCCCCGCCAGGCCGACGAAGTGCATCGGGAAGAACGTCAGGTTCATGCCGACGAAAGACAGCCAGAAATGCAGCTTGCCCAGGGTTTCGTCGTACATGTGCCCGGTCCACTTCGGCAGCCAGTAGTAGGCCGACGCGAAGATCCCGAAGATCGCCCCCGGCACCAGTACGTAGTGGAAGTGCGCGACCACGAAGTAGGTGTCCTGGTACTGGAAGTCCGCAGGGGCGATCGCCAGCATCAGCCCGGAGAACCCGCCGATGGAGAACAGGATTACAAACGCCACGGCGAACAGCATCGGCGTCTCGAAGGTCATCGAGCCCTGCCACATGGTGCTGGCCCAGTTGAACACTTTCACCCCGGTCGGCACCGCGATCAGCATGGTCGCGTACATGAAGAACAATTCGCCCACCAGCGGAATGCCCACCACGAACATGTGGTGCGCCCAGACGATGAACGACAGGAACGCGATGCTCGCCGTGGCGTAGACCATCGAGGTGTAGCCGAACAGCGGCTTGCGCGAAAAGGTCGGGATGATCTGGCTGACGGCACCGAAGGCCGGCAGGATCATGATGTACACCTCGGGGTGACCGAAGAACCAGAACACATGCTGGAACAGCACCGGGTCACCGCCGCCGGCGGCACTGAAGAAACTGGTGCCGAAGTGGATGTCCATCAGCATCATCGTCACGCAACCGGCCAGGACCGGCATCACCGCGATCAGCAGGAACGCGGTGATCAGCCAGGTCCAGACGAACAGCGGCATTTTCATCAGCGTCATGCCGGGGGCACGCAGGTTGAGGATGGTGGCGATCACGTTGATCGCGCCCATGATCGAGCTGATCCCCATCAGGTGGATGGCGAAGATGAAATAGGTCACGCTTTCCGGCGCGTAGGTGGTGGACAGCGGCGCGTAGAACGTCCAGCCGAAGTTCGGCCCGCCACCGGCGGTGAACAAGGTCGAGACCAGCAGCAGGAACGCCGCCGGCAACAGCCAGAAGCTGAAGTTGTTCATCCGTGGCAGGGCCATGTCCGGCGCGCCGATCATCAACGGGATCATCCAGTTGGCGAGGCCGACGAACGCCGGCATCACCGCACCGAACACCATCACCAGACCGTGCATGGTGGTCATCTGGTTGAAGAACGCCGGCTCGACGATCTGCAGGCCGGGCTGGAACAGCTCGGCGCGGATCACCATGGCGAACGAGCCGCCGAGCAGGAACATGCAGAACGCGAACCACAGGTACAGCGTGCCGATGTCCTTGTGGTTGGTGGTCAGCACCCAGCGCATCAGGCCTTTGGCCGGGCCGTGGGCGTGGTCGGCATGACCGTGGTCATCGATTACAGCGCTCATGGCCTGTCTCCTTTAAGCGAGTGGGCTGGGCGGCCCGGGGCGCGGTGCCCCGGATGTTGGCTGGATAACGCGATGGGCCGGTTCATTTGCTTTCCGCCTGTTTCAGCTCCAGCACTTCTTTTGGCGTGACCATGTCGCCCTTGTTGTTGCCCCAGGCGTTACGTTCGTAGGTCACGACCGCTGCGATATCGACTTCCGACAGCTGTTTGCCGAACGCCGCCATGGCCGTGCCGGGTTTGCCGTGGAACACCAGACTCAGATGCGCTTCTTTCGGCCCGGTAGCGATTTTCGAGCCCTTGAGTGCCGGGAACATCGGCGGCAGGCCCTGGCCTTCGGCCTGGTGACAGGCCACGCAGGTGGTGTGGTAGATCTTGTCGCCGCGCTCTTTCAACTCGTCGAGGGTCCATTCCTTGCTGGTCAGCTCCTTGAGCTGAGCGGCTTCGGCTTTGCGTTCGGCCAGCCATTTGTCGTAGTCGCCCTTCTCCTTGACGTCGACCACGATCGGCATGAAGCCGTGATCCTTGCCGCACAGTTCGGCACATTGCCCACGGTAGAGGCCCGGCTTGTCGATGCGGGTCCAGGCTTCGTTGACGAAACCGGGGATCGCATCGCGCTTGACCGCGAAGGCCGGCACCCACCAGGAGTGGATAACGTCGGCGGAGGTGACGAGGAAGCGCACTTTGGCCCCGACCGGCAGCACCAGCGGCTTGTCGACTTCGAGCAGGTAATGCTCGCCCTTGGCTTCCTTGTTGTGGATCTGTTCGGCGGGGGTGGCCAGGTTGCTGAAGAATTCGACATCCTGGCCCAGGTATTTGTAGTGCCACTTCCACTGATAGCCGGTGATCTGGATATCGATATCCGGCTCACTGGTGTCGTACATCTTGATCAGGGTGGCGGTCGCCGGAACGGCCATCGCCACCAGAATCAGCAGCGGCACGACGGTCCAGAGAATTTCGACGGTGGTGCTTTCGTGGAATTTTGCGGCGACCTGCCCGGTGGAACGGCGGTGCACCATCATCGACCAGAACATGGCGCCGAAGACGATGATCCCGATCACCACACAGATCCAGAAAATGGTCATGTGCAGGTCGAATACTGCGTGACTGATTTCAGTCGCTCCAGGCGCCATATTCACAGTCCAGGCCGCATTGGCCTGGCTGAAAATCGACCACAACAGGAGGCCCATCCAGACGTGTGGATGTCGCATCATTGCGGGTTCCCCTTATCGTTCTTGTTATCCCGCCGGCTTTCGCCTGCGGCAAGGGAGCGGCTGCATCAGACTACGAACTTGAATCGCCGGGCCTTGCTGCGGGTGCAGTCGGGCGTCATCAGCTAACTCCATTCACTGGCGAGTATAGACAGCGACTGGAAATTGCAATGCGCGGACGTAAATCATCTGAAACAGCTGGCACTTGCGTTCCGGGGCACGATTGGAGAAGGATGCAGACGAGTGGTGGCAAACCGATATAACGCCGGTGCATCAAGGATGAAATAATTATGACAAATGCGTCTTAGCATTTTTCGTAAGCCAGCTAAGTTATGTCTTCCCTATTTCATTGCCTTGTTCCCTGGAGTTTTCATGAACACCGCCGCATTGCGCGAGCAGATCCAAACAGCCCAACAACACGAGGCCGATACCGGCCTGCTGGCACGTCAACTCGAAACAAAACTCCCTCATCTGCACCCGGCAATCCAGCTGCCGGAAGCGGACGCCAACGGCGTGCTGACGCGTTTTGTCGCCGCCTACATCGATGAAGTACCGGACCTGCTGGATGCAGCCAATGAAGTCGCCAGGGAAGCGGGAATCGAATCGCAGATCAAACCGGTGCTGAAAATCGCCGAGCAGTATTTCCTCCAGCCGCCAGCCGTCCTCAACGGTCACGTCGGCCTGGACAGCCTGCTGGACGAAGCCTATCTGGCGCACCGTTTCGTTGAAGAGGTCAACGACCTGTACATCAAGCATTTCGGCCAGCCACTGATCCCCTTGGACATGACGGTCGCCAATCTGATTGCTCACCAATTGATCGGTGAGGAATTTGCCAACCAACTCGACGAAGTGGTGCATCACGCGGTCGACAGCATGCTCGACGACGACAGCTTTGCGCTGGAGTCGGTGGAAGCCTACCGCGAGAAACTCAGCAGCCCGGACACCGGTGCCGCGTGGAAACGCTGGCCGTGCATGGGGCGCCGCCTGGGCGTGGGTCTGGAGCTGGACCAGCCAGCCGCCTGATCCGCGCAAAAAATCGGGGGAACAGATCACTCTGTTCCCCCAAATGTTTTCAGCCCGCCGCACCGATCCCGGTGGTGGTGCGAACCCGGCCTTCAAGCCGTCGCTTCAAGCCGCGTGACTCGATCAGCAGTTTCGACCCCTTGGCCGCGTTCGCCCGGCCCCATTCTTCCAGCAACTCCAGACACGAATGGTCGATGTAGCTCAGGTTATTGAGCGGCACATGCACCGTCACGCCCGGCGGAATGCTGCCCAGCACCTGGGTCAGCGCCGGCACCTTGAGGAAGGTCGCCGCGCCCACCAGACGCAACTCCATCTCGCCATCCTGGGGCAGGTCGATCAGGCTGATCTTCAATCGCGAAGCCTTGAGCGCGAGCTTCACCAGGGTCAGCCCGAACCCGATCAGCACGCCGGTCAGCAGGTCGGTGAAGATGATCGCCAGCGCCGTCGCGGCGTAGGTGAACATCGGCATCCGGCCATACCGCCCCAGACCCCGAAAGGCTTTCAGATCCACCAGTTTGAACCCGGTGTAGACCAGCACACCCGCCAGGCTCGCCACCGGAATGCTTTGCAGCACGCTCGACAGCAACAGCACGAACGCCAGTAGCCACAGGCCATGGAAAATCGTCGAGTAACGGGTGGTGGCGCCGGCCTGTACGTTGGCCGAACTGCGCACGATCACCCCGGTCATCGGCAGTGCGCCGACCAGTCCGCAGAGCATGTTGCCGACGCCTTGCGCCGACAGCTCACGGTCGAAGTCCGAACGCGGGCCGCTGTGCATCCGATCCACCGCGGCGGCGGACAACAGGGTTTCGGCGCTGGCGATGAAGGCCACGGCAAACGCGGCGATCAGCAGGGTCGGATCGGCCAGGCTGAGCAGATCCGTCGGGGTCAGCCAGTCGATCGCTTCCGCCAGATTCGCCGGCACCTCGACCCGTTTCACCTGCAACGCCAGCATCAGGCTGGCGCCCGTCGCCAGACCGACACCGAGCAACGCGCCGGGAATGAAGCGCAACGAATGCGGGCGGAATTTCTCCCACAACCACATCACCGCAATCGTCGACAACCCGAGCAATCCGGCCTGCCAGCCAAACGACGGCAACGCCTGCGCCACCGCGCCGGGGAACGCCGTCAGGTTATCCAGACCGGAAGGTTGTGGCTTGGCATCGAGCATCACATGCACCTGGGACAGCACGATCAGCACACCAATCCCGGCGAGCATGCCGTACACCACGGCTGGCGCGGTGACCCGAAACCAGCAACCGAGCTTCAGGCGCCCGGCCACCAGTTGCAGAAAACCGGCGAGCAGCAGGATCGGCCCGAGCATCTCGATACCGTGCTGGCGCACCAGCTCGAACACCAGCACCGCCAGACCCGCCGCCGGCCCGCTGACTTGCAGCGGCGAACCGGCCAGCCAGCCGACCACCAGACCACCGATGATCCCGGTGATCAGCCCCTTGGCCGGCGGCAACCCGGAAGCGATGGCGATACCCATGCACAGCGGCAGGGCGACAAGGAACACCACCACCGAAGCCAGCAGCTCCCGTGGCAGAACAGCTTTCAATTGAGCAGCACGCATGACGATTCTCCCGAAGCGTTCTTCAGGCGTGGGGAGGCCGGGCCGCTGAAGCAGCGACCGGCATCAGACCACACAGATTTTTAGGAGGATTTAGAAGCGCGCTTTGGGCGTCGCCACCGGAATCGGATGGCTGCCGTCGAGCGGCAGGAAACAGGCCTTGTCCGCGTCGTAGGCTTTGATTTCGCTGGTTTCGATGTTGTAGACCCAGCCATGGATGAACAGATGACCGTTCGCCATGCGCGAGGCTACCGAAGGATGGGTACGCAAGTGCTGCAATTGGGCGATGACGTTTTCCTCGGTGAGGATCGGCATGCTTTCTTTTTCGTCGGCGCAGTTGCAGTTGTCCTGCACCATGGTTTTCGCGACTTCGGCGTGGCGCAGCCAGGCTTTGACCGTCGGCATTTTTTCCAGGCTGTCCGGGTTGAGTACCGCGCGCATCGCGCCGCAATCGGAATGGCCGCAGATGATGATGTGTTGTACGCCGAGGGCCAGCACCGCGTATTCGATGGCGGTGGAAACGCCACCGTTCATCTGGCCGTAAGGCGGTACGACGTTACCGACGTTGCGCGTCACGAACAAATCGCCAGGGGAGCTGTGGGTAATCAGCTCGGGCACGATGCGCGAGTCGGCGCAGGTGATGAACATCGCGCGTGGCGACTGGGCCGTGGCGAGTTTCTTGAAGAGTTCTTCCTGCTGTGGAAAGACCTCATGATGAAAATGCAAAAAGCCGTCAACAATGTGTTTCAGCGCTGCATCGGCGGATTCCGCCACAGGTTGTGGAGATGCCGACGCAGCCAACGGCTGTTTATCCTTGTCACTCATGATTCATCCTCTTTGGCGGATTCAGGGAGTCTTCCCGTGTAGTCCGGTGGAAGCCAGTGGCTGTTTACAACATCCGGGTCATCCCGACCCGTCAGTCACTCGATGAACAAGGTAGCGGCCGAAACTTAACTCAAACTGAATCAAGCGCTCTAGAACGTGTGTTCCAGGTCACAAAAAACGTGACCGACGTAAACCGGGCCAAGCCATTCCAGCGACTTAACCATAGGCCAATTGTCGCTAAATCAACGCCATCTGGCGACCCGGCGGACAGAAGGCCGTGCAATCGAGGTTGAACCCCTCCCGATGATTGAGCCCCAGGCGTTTGATGGCTTTGTTGAAGCGCTGCGCCAGCAGGTCGGCGAACGGCCCTTCACCGCGCATGCGGGCGCCGAAACGGCTGTCGTACAGTTCACCGCCCCGGCTCTGGCGGATCAGGCTCAACACATGAGCAGCCCGTTGCGGGTAGTGCGCCTGCAACCATTCCTCGAACAGCGGTGCCACTTCCAGCGGCAGGCGCAGCATCATGTAGGCGGCGCTCTGCGCGCCGGCGGCGTGGGCTTCGGTCAAAAGACTTTCGATCTCGCTGTCGTTGATCATCGGAATCATCGGCGAGCACAGCACGCCGACCGGAATTCCCGCCTCGCGCATCACCCGGATCGCCCGCAACCGGGCCTTGGGCGCGGCGGCGCGGGGTTCGAGGATGCGTTTGAGTTCGTCGTCCAGGGTGGTCAGGCTGATCATCACCGCTACCAGTCGTTGCTGTGCCAATTCGGTGAGCAGGTCGAGATCGCGCAGGATCAGTGAACCCTTGGTGACGATGGTCACCGGATGCCGATAGCGCAGCAGCACTTCGAGGGTCTGGCGGGTGAGCCGCTGTTCGCGTTCGATCGGCTGATACGGATCGGTGTTGGAGCCCAGATTGATCGGTGCGCATTGGTAGCCGCGTTTGCTCAACTGTTCTTCCAGCACCTGGGCGGCGTTGGTTTTGGCGATCAGTCTGGTTTCGAAGTCCAGCCCTGGCGACATGTCCCAATAGGCATGGCTGGGGCGGGCGTAGCAGTAGATGCAACCGTGCTCGCAGCCGCGATAGGGGTTGATCGAACGGTCGAAGGGCAGGTCGGGCGAGGTGTTGCGGGTGATGATGGATTTCGCCGTTTCAAAGCGGATTTCGGTGCTTTGGGTCTGCGGCACTTCCTGATACCAGCCGTCATCCTCGGCCACCGAACGATTCGGCGCGAAGCGGTTGTGCGGGTTGCTGGCGGTGCCGCGACCGCGCGGGGGAAGTGGAGCAGACATGGCAATGCCTCGATACTGTTTGCATATACAGTATAGAGGCACAGTGCATCTGACCAGTGCCGTTGGGCGACTCGTCAGTTGTGCCGGGTTACCTGACCGAGGTCATCGTTCGAGGTGTGCTGCATGTCTTCCTTGCGCAACTCGGCGACATCGGCGGCTTCGACCGGCGCACCTTTGTTGCCCCAGCTGCCACGGATGAAGCTCACCACGTCCGCCACTTCCTGATCCGACAGGCGCCAGGCGAAGCCCGGCATGGTGAAGGTTGACGGTGCGGCGTGGGTGGCCGGCAGGGTGCCGCCCTTGAGTACGATGTGAATCAGCGAGGTCGGGTCGTCCGATTGCAGCACCGGGTTGGCCGCCAGCGCCGGGAACACGCGGGTGTAACCGTGGCCGTCGGTGCGGTGGCAGGCGGCGCAGTTGTCGATGTACACCGAGGCGCCGCGCTGGCTGTCGTCACCGTTCCACAGGGCCTTGGCGGCCTTTTCATCGTACTGGTGCGGCTGGTCGGCCGGGTTGCTGGCCGGCAGCGATTTCAGATAGCGGGCGATCGCGGTCAGGTCGGCATCGGTCATGTACTGCATGCTGTGGGTAACCACATCGCTCATGCCGCCGAACACCGCACTGCGGTCGCTGCGCCCGGTCTTGAGGAATTGCACCAGTTGCTCCTCGCTCCAACTGCCGAGTCCGTCCTTGTGATCGCCGCGCAGGCTCTTGGCAATCCAGCCTTCCAGCGGTGCGCTGCCTGCCAGAAAATGGCTGCCATCCGCGGCACTCAGGGATTTTTCCTGCATGGTCAGGGCACGCGGCGTATGGCACGCGCCGCAATGTCCGAGGCCTTCCACCAGATACGCCCCACGATCGACGACGGCATCTGCGCCGCTTGCCTTGTAGTCCTCGACCTTCGGCGCAAACATCCAGCGCCAGCCCGTCAGCGGCCAGCGCATGCTCAATGGCCACGGAATGTCGCTGGCCTTGTTGTCCTGTGCCACCGGTTCAACGCCGTGCATGAAGTAGGCATACAACGCCTTCATGTCGGTTTCGCTGACGCGGGCGTAGGACGGATACGGCATGGCCGGGTACAAGGTACTACCGTTTTTGGCGACACCATGGCGCACGGCCTGGTCGAAGTCCTCGAAGCTGTAATCACCGACGCCGGTTTTGTCCGGGGTGATATTGGTCGAGTAGATCGTGCCGATCGGGGTTTCCATCGGCAGGCCACCGGCAAACGGCTTGCCGTTCTTGGCGGTATGGCAGGCCACGCAGTCGCCGGCACGGGCGAGGTATTCGCCCTGTTTGATCAAGGCCTGATCCGCTTCGGCGGCGTAAATGCCGGTGCTGCCGAGCAGCGCCAGGGTGGCGATAACGAGAGTCTTCATGGTCATCGCTCCTTAAGCCTGAACCAGCGGGCCGGGGTTTTTCAGGTACTGCTCGCGGATGGCTTTCGCCGACCAGTAGGTCAACGCGGCGACCAGTCCTGTAGGGTTGTAACCCAGACCTTGTGGGAAAGCCGAAGCCCCCGGTACGAAGACGTTATGCACGTCCCAGCTCTGCAAGTAGCGGTTGAGGGCGCTGGTCTTCGGATCGGTGCCCATGATCGCGCCACCGTTGAGGTGAGTGGTCTGGTACGACGCCGTGTTGAAGTGGTCGCCGACCTTCTTGCCGATCACCGCGATGGCTTTCGGTCCCATGGCTTCGGCGACCTTGCCCATTTTCTCGACCATGAAGCGGTTCATCTTGATGTCGTTTTCCTGCCAGTCGAAGGTCATCCGCAGCAGCGGCAAGCCGTAGGCATCGCGGTACACCGGGTCCAGATCGAGGTAGTTGCCTCTGTAGGACTGATGCGCGCCGTGGGCGTCCATCGATACCTGATGGGTGTAGTAATCGGCGGTGGCGCGTTTCCACGCACTGCCCCAGGCCGGGGTGCCCGGCGGGTTGGAGGTGCCGGCAATCGGTCGGCTGCCGGCCTGGTTGACCCACATCGGCGAGCCGCCGACGAAGCCGTGCGGGCCGTGATCGAAGTTGTCGGCGTTGAAATCGTCCAGCGCCACGCCGTTGCCACCGGCGCCGATGAAGTTGTTGGTGTGGGTGTCCTTGTCGAAGAACGCCTTGATCGTCGCCATGTTCTGGTAGGCGAAGTTACGCCCGACCACGCCTTCGCCGCTGATCGGGTCGTAGGGCTTGCCGATCCCGGAAAGCAGCATCAGCCGCACGTTGTGCAGCTGGAATGCGCCGAGAATCACCAGGTCCGCCGGCTGCTCGATCTCCCGGCCCTGGCCGTCGATGTAGGTCACGCCGGTCGCTTTGGTCTTGCTGCTGTCGAGGTTGACCCGCAGGACATGGGCATTGGGACGCAGTTCGAAGTTCGCCAGCGGTTTGAGCGCCGGCAGAATGTTCACGTTGGGCGAGGCCTTGGAATACATGTAGCAGACGTAGCCGCTGCAGAAACCGCAGAAGTTGCACGGCCCCATCTGCGCGCCGTAGGGATTGGTGTACGGTCCCGAAGTATTGGCCGACGGCAGGTTGTAGGGTTTGTAGCCGACCTCGGTAGCCGCTTTGCCGAACAGCTGTGCGGAAACCGTGTTTTTCTGTGCTTCCAGGGGGAATGGGTTGGAGCGAT
Source organism: Pseudomonas botevensis (assembly GCF_019145475.1). GTDB lineage: Bacteria > Pseudomonadota > Gammaproteobacteria > Pseudomonadales > Pseudomonadaceae > Aquipseudomonas > Aquipseudomonas botevensis. The sequence goes on along the minus strand of NZ_JAHTKI010000001.1, from coordinate 27,663 downwards.
CCGGTGCATAGGGGTTGCCGCCCTTGCCCTCGCCGACCAATTGGCCTTTCACGGTCCAGGCCTGGCCGGAGGTGCCAAAGACTTTTTCGGCGAAGTCGAAGAACGGCTCCAGTTCTTCATAGCTGACGCCGAAGTCCTGGATGGTCATGTCCTTGGGGATGAAGTGCTTACCGTAGCGCTCTTCATAGTGGCTGCGCATGCGCAACTCGATCGGGTCGACCCGAAAATGCACGCCCGACCAGTGCAGCCCGGCGCCGCCCACGCCATTGCCCGGCAGGAATGCACCCAACTGGCGGTTCGGCAGGGCGATGTCGTTGACGCTGTGGCGGATGGTGACGGTCTCTTTCGAGATGTCCTGAAAGAGCTTTTTCCGCACGCTGTAGGTGAGTTCGTCGATCACCTGTGGATAGTTGCCGTCAGGATAGGTGTCCTGCATCGGCCCGCGCTCCAGCGCCAGCACATTGAGGCCGGCTTCTGTCAGCTCCTTGGCCATGATCGCGCCTGTCCAGCCGAACCCGACGATCACCGCGTCGACCTTCTTCATTACCGTTGCCATGCTCACGCCCTCTCGCCGCGAATCGAAACTGCCGGGAAGGGGTATTGCTCGTTGCGTTCCACCCAATCCATGAAATCGGCGCGGGCGCCGGGGAAGCCGATCATGGTCCAGCCGACCATGCCTTTGTTGCCACCGTGGATCGGGTCGCAGAAGAACCCTTCCTTGGTGTTCTGCAGCAGCAGATTGAAGAAAATCTTCGCCGGAACGCTGTCGAACTGGGGTTTGCCGGCTTCGAGCTGTTTTAGCAAATCGTCTCGGGTAGCGCTGTCTTGCTCAGCAAATACTTTACCGTTGAGGGATTTTGCCCACTGATCCGTGGCGGCGATGCCGAGGCGATAAATCTCTTTGGGCACCAGTTTGCTCTGCCAGCCCATCTCGGGCGCCGCGTCGGCATTGAACGGGCCTTGCATGTACCACAGGGCGCCAGCGGCATACGGGGTATTCATCTGTCGGTCGATGTACTCCGGCACGCCGGCCTCGAGGGCGCCGGGACCCTGGGCGTCGTTGGGAATCAGCTGCGCCACGGCGGCATTGATGAATGCCCATTCTTCAGCGGTGAACCAGGTCGGTTCATAGGTGCCTGCGTTGGCATTGGCGCGAACAGGTTGCGGTGCTGGCGCGCTCTCGGGAGCGGCTTGCAGCACGCTGCTGCCCAGGCCGGTGCCGGCAAGGGTGACCACGGGAATCAGGGTCAGGGATTTGCGCAAAAAATCACGCCGCGGGTTGTCTCGATTTTCATCAGACATGGGGTGTACCTCATCAGGCATTGAGGGTTGTCAGCCGTTTTCTGTGGGCGGCTTTCGGGGTTCGTGGCTGCGACGTGGCGGGTGATGACCCGGAGAAAGGGGACACGTCTGCAACATGCTGTGACAAATGGTAGCAGGCTAAGCAATCGGATGAAGCGATTCAGCTGAAAAAAGCCTGATTTTTGCGATGAAAGATCACCACCGATTCACGTTTCTTTGACAAGCGGCTCACAGGGATTTGACTGCCTGGCGCGCAAGCTGCGGCCTTCACTGGCGAAATAACATACGGTCACCGCACAGCATGTCCTTGAAGCGTTTTTCCTCTGCAATCGGTTTTTCGCTGTTTTTCCTGTTCAGCTCGATACCCGCCCATGCCGCCGATGCTCCTGCTGTCCGGCCCGCAGAATGGGCGCAACCGGTCGAGGTGCAATACAACCTGTTCCAGATGTCGCCGACCCTATACCGCAGCGCGCTGCCGGATAGCGGCGCGGTGCCGCTGCTGAACAATCTCAAGGTCGCCACGGTCATCAACTTCCTCCCGGAAGCGGATTCGCGGTGGCTGACGAGTCCCGGCATCAATCAGGTGCAGTTGCCGTACCGCACCAACCATGTTGACGACGCCGATGTGCTCAAGACTCTGCGGGCGATTCAGGCTGCCGAAGCCAACGGCCCGGTGTTGATGCATTGCAAACACGGTTCCGACCGTACCGGCCTGATGGCGGCGATGTACCGGATCGTTATCCAGGGCTGGAGCAAGGAAGATGCGTTGAATGAAATGACTCAGGGCGGTTTCGGCGAAAGTGGTCACTTCAAGGACAGCGTTCGCTACGTGATGCAGGCCGATGCCGACAAACTGCGCACCGCGCTGGCCAATGGCGATTGCAGCACCAGTGCTTTTGCCACCTGCTCGATGAAGAGCTGGTTCCAGACCGTCAACCTCAAGTAAACCGGGACCTTCCACGGCGTTGCACCGTGGAAGGTAACCCTTGGTTCAGTCTTCGGACTTTTTCGCGAGCTTCGGATTCGGGAAGAACTGCACGGTCTGGACGGTCTTGTCCGGCGCCGGTTTGAGTCCACTCGTGTTGACCCGTGTGCCCAGTTCTTTGGGAACCGACAACCCCTGCGCATTGAGCGTGTCGGCATAACCGCAAGCCACACATTCGCGGTGCGGCACGTCGTCTTCGCTCCACATCATCAACTTGTCCTGCTCGCTGCACGCCGGGCAGACCGCCCCGGCGATAAAGCGTTTCTTGGTCTTCACAGGTGCCTCACTCATGCTGCCGCGTCCTCACTCAGGCCGCTATGGCGCAAGAGTGCGTCAATCGACGGCTCACGGCCACGGAAGTCGACGAACAGCACCATCGGTGCCTGCGAACCGCCGCGCGCCAGGATCGCTTCGCGGAAGGCGCGGCCGGTGTCGGCGTTGAGCACGCCGTCTTCTTCGAACTTCGAGAAGGCATCGGCCGACAGCACTTCTGCCCACTTGTAGCTGTAGTAACCCGCCGCGTAACCGCCAGCGAAGATGTGCGCAAAACTGTTGGGGAAGCGGTTGTAAGCCGGCGGACGCATCACCGAAACCTCGTTGCGCACGCCTTCGAGCACCTGCGCGACGCTGCGGCCGTCGCCGGGGGTGGCGTGCAGTTCGAAGTCGAACAGCGAGAACTCAAGCTGACGCACCATCATCAGGCCGGACTGGAAGTTTTTCGCCGCGAGCATTTTTTCCAGCAGATCCTGGGGCAGTGGCTCGCCGCTTTCGTAGTGGCCGGAAATCAGCGCCAGACCTTCCGGCTCCCAGCACCAGTTTTCCATGAACTGGCTCGGCAGCTCGACCGCGTCCCACGCCACGCCGTTGATCCCGGACACACCGGCATGCTCGACGCGGGTCAACAGGTGATGCAGACCATGGCCGAATTCGTGGAACAGGGTGGTCACTTCATCGTGGGTCAGCAGCGCAGGCTTGCCGCTGACGGCCGGGGTGAAGTTGCACACCAGGTTGGCCACCGGGCTTTGCAGCACGCCGTCAGCGGTGCGGCGACGGTCGCGGGCGCCGTCCATCCAGGCGCCGCCGCGCTTGTTGGCGCGGGCGTAGAGGTCGAAGAAGAAGCGGCCGACGTGCTGGCCGTTTTCCTTGATTTCGAACAGACGTACATCCGGGTGCCAGGTGTCGAAGCCTTTCAGTTCGGCAATTTCGATGCCGTACAGACGCTGGACGATGGCGAACAGGCCGCTCAGCACCTTGTCGATCGGGAAATAGGCGCGCAGGGTTTCCTGGGCCACGCTGTAGCGCTGTTCACGGAGTTTTTCACCGTAGAAACCGCTGTCCCAGCTTTGCAGGTCGGCGCAGCCTTGTTCGGCGGCGTAGGCCTTGAGCTGTTGCAGGTCCTGGGCGGCGAACGGTTTGCTGCGCTTGGCGAGGTCGCGCAGGAAACTCAGTACCTGGTCGCTGGACTCGGCCATTTTGGTCGCCAGGCTCAGCTCGGAGAAACTGCTGAAGCCCAACAGTTTCGCCAGTTCCTGGCGCAGGTCGAGGATTTCGCCCATCACCGGGCCGTTGTCGTTCTGCCCGGCGTTCGGGCCTTGGTCCGAGGCGCGGGTGCAGTAGGCGGCGTAGACTTCTTCGCGCAGGGCACGGTCTTGCGCGTAGGTCATCACCGCGTAGTAGCTCGGGAATTCCAGGGTGATCAGCCAGCCGTCCAGCGCCTTGGCCTGCGCGGCGGCAGCCATTTGCGCCTTCGCCGAATCGGTCAGGCCCGCGAGGGCGGCTTCATCGGTGACGTGCTTGGTCCAGGCCTGGGTGGCGTCGAGCAGTTGGTTGGAGAAACGGCTGCCCAGCTCGGAAAGCTTGCTCTGCACTTCGGCGTAGCGCTTCTGCTCGGCTTCCGGCAGATCGATACCCGACAGACGGAAATCGCGCAGGGCGTGTTCCAGAATGGTTTTCTGCGCCACGTCGAAACCGGCGGCTTCCGGGCTGTTGGCCAGGGCTTCATAGGCCTGGAACAGTTCGCGGTTCTGGCCCATCTCGGTGGAGTAGGCGCTCAAGGCCGGCAGGCACGACTCGTAGGCCTCACGCAGTTCGGCGCTGTTGCACACGGCGTTGAGGTGGCTGACCGGACTCCAGGCGGCGCCCAGGCGATCATTGAGTTCGTCCATCGCCAGGACCAGGCCGGCCCAGGTCGGGTTCTGACCTTGAGTCTTGAGGATCCCGGCGATGGCGGCGCGGTTGTCGGCCAGGATGGTTTCGATGGCCGGCAGGACGTGTTCGGCACGGATCGTGGAGAACGGCGGCAGGTCGTAGGACTGCAAAAGAGGGTTGTTCACGCTCACGGTTGGCACCTTGGCTGGGAGAAACATGCGGCCATCTTAATTACAATCGGCAGCAACCGCAGCTATCGGCGACAGAGAGAGAAATTATCGTGTCCCTTCGCAAGTACCAGAATCACACGCCACGTTTGAGCAAAGGCGCTTTTGTCGACGGCTCGGCGGTGGTGATCGGCGACGTCGAAATCGGTGAAGACAGCTCCGTCTGGCCGCTGACGGTGATCCGTGGCGACATGCACCGCATCCGCATCGGCGCGCGCACCAGCGTCCAGGACGGCTGCGTGTTGCACATCACCCACGCCGGCCCTTTCAACCCGGACGGTTTCCCGTTGCTGATCGGTGACGATGTGACCATCGCCCACAAGGTCATGCTGCATGGCTGCACCGTCGGCAGTCGCGTGCTGATCGGCATGGGCAGCATCGTCATGGACGGCGCGGTGGTCGAGGACGATGTGATCATCGGCGCCGGTAGCCTGGTGCCCCCGGGCAAGCGTTTGCAAAGCGGTTTTCTGTACGTCGGCAGCCCGGTGAAGCAGATCCGGCCACTGTCCGACAAGGAAAGCGCCTTTTTCACCTACAGCGCGGCGAACTACGTGAAGCTCAAGGACCTGCATCTGGCCGAAGGCTACGACACCCTCTGAACCGACTTTGGAATTCCCATGCATTACCAGACTGTACTGTTCGACCTCGATGGCACCCTGACCGACCCGCGTGAGGGCATCACCCGTTCCATCCAGTTCGCCTTGGGCAAGCTCGGCATCGATGAGCCGGATCTGAGCAAACTGGAACACTTCATCGGCCCGCCGCTGTTGCAGGCGTTCATGCAGTTCTACGGATTCGACGAAGCCAAGGCCTGGGAGGCGGTGAATTTCTATCGCGAGCGCTTCAAAGTCACCGGCCTGTACGAAAACCGCGTGTTCGATGGCGTCACGCCGTTGCTGGAAACCCTCGGCGGCCAGGGGCGGCAGCTCTACATTGCGACATCCAAGCCGTGGGTGTTCGCCCGGGAAATCGCCCGGCACTTCGACTTCGCCCGGCACTTCAAGGTGATTTACGGCAGCGAACTGGACGGCACCCGCACCAACAAGGTCGAGCTGATTGCCCATCTGGTGGCCGAGGAAGGACTGAACCCGGCCGACACCCTGATGATCGGCGACCGCAAGCATGACCTGATCGGTGCGCGCAGCAACGGGCTGGATGCGGCGGCGGTGGGGTATGGGTTTGGCAGTCACGAAGAGCTGAGCGCCGAGGCCCCTGCTTATCACTTCGAGACGCTGGATGAGTTGCACCAGGCGTTTTTGCGGCGTTGAGGGAGTCGCCTTCGCGGGCGAGCCCGTGCCAATAAAGGTTATGAGCCTGCCAGGGCTTGCAGCGCCACCTTGCGCTCCCTGGCCGGCAATCCCCCCAGCTTCTCGACCTGTGCATAAAAGCGCTGCCAATCGCCGCCGGCCTGTCGGAACAGCTCGGCGAACGCTGACACCCACTGGTCATACAGCCCGAACGGCAACAACCGGGCATTGTTCAGTGGCGCATTGACCCAGGTGTCATAACGTTTGTCCCCGGCCCACTGGCTATCGCGCAGGGTCCGGTAATCCCGGCGAAACCGTTCGAACTCAGCGGCCTTGCGCGTGCGCATCTGCTCGGCGGGCAAGGGTTGCGCGTAGAGTTTTTCCAGACGGGTCCGGGTATCGAGCACCAACTGAATGAATTGATCGCGTCGTTGCAACTGCGCGTCGTGATCGGCCGGCAGTCCGCGAAATGCCCGCCACTGGCGAGTGCCTTCCTGCTCGACGAACGTGGCGAAGGACTCGTTGAACTCGGTGTCGTCCTGTACATAAAAGCGCTGATGCGCCAGCTCATGAAAGATCAGCGTCGCCAGCCGCTCGTCGCCCCAGCCCATCATCGAGTTGAGAATCGGATCGTTGAACCAGCCCAGGGTCGAATAGGCTTCCACACTGCCAATCGATACGTCCATGCCTTGCAGGCGCTGGATCGCCGCCTCGCCCCGGGCCGCGCTCTGGCTGTAGTAGCCGCGATAGGCCACGCACCCGGCAATCGGGAAACAATGGTTTTGCGGGGTCAGGGAAAACTCCGGGGTGGCGAACACATTCCACACCACATAGGGCCGGCCGATGTCGGCGTACAGGCGATAACTCTGGTTGTCCGGCAGGTGCAGGTGCTCGCTGGCGAAGGCCCGGGCTTTCTGCGACTGGACCAGGTGCGCGCGCAGGGTCGGGTCGCGACTCGGGTCGGCGATGACCTCACTCACCGGCTCCCGCGCCCGCAGCAATTGCATCTGCCCCGAGGCCAGTTGGCTGTAGTAGCCAAGGCTGGAGCAACCGTTGAGTAACAAAAACAACGCACCCGGAAACAAAACCCGCAAAACGCGATCAAGTAACCCAAGGCTTGGAAACGGCCTGATCACAATAAGAACATCCCTGGAAAGTCTGCCCGCAAGACTATCCCGCCCATTGGAGCTTCGCTATGCGCATGTTGATGCTGACTGGAGGCCTGCTGACACTGGCCGGTTGTGCCGGATTCGGAATGCCCAACCCTGACCCTTCCCAGGCCTGGATCGATCTGGATGCCCGGCAACAGGACACGGCGTTGCAAGCGTTGCAGGTCGACGCCAAGGCTGCTGTCGACAAACGTTATTTCGAAGTGCAGCCCGGCAGCCATGAGCTGAAAGTGCGTTACCAGTTTCCGGTGGAAGCGACCAACATCGGCCCCGACGCCCAGACGCTGTGGCGCGACTGTCAGTTGAGCCTGAAATTCAAGGACTTCAACGCCGGCCAGCGTTATCAGCTGCAGGCCGGGAATATCGGTTTCCGGCCTTGGGCCAAACTCTATGACCAGCAGCGCAAAGTGGTCGGCCAAGGCACGCCGGCGGGCTGTCAGGGCACCTGATCGGCGTTATGCTGGATGTCCGGAACAGGGGATATCCAATCATGCGCAAGTTGATGCTGTTGCTCGCCGTCGGCGCTATCGCCGGTTGCCAGACGCCATTGCCACCGGTCAATCCGCAAATGGCCTGGGTCGAATTCGCCACACCGACCCCGGGCGGCAAACTGCTCATGGCCGATCGTCTGGACAACCAGCGGCTGAGCGACGGGCGCTATTTCCAGGTGACGCCGGGCAGCCATGAGCTGCGCGTGCGGTTCGACTTCGAAGTGTTCGGTGGTGGCGGCAGCCTGATGACCGGGCCGATGGAACGCCTCTGCTATCTGACCATCCGCTACGACCATTTCGAGGCCGGGAAGCGCTACAGGCTGGAAGGGCGCTCGCTGGCGTTTACCCCGAGTGCCCGGCTGTACAACGACAGGCAGGAAATCGTCGCCGAGGACCGTGAGTCCTACTGCATCATCTGAGGCCTCTCAACGGTCGTTCTTCTGGTAGATGATCTTCTTCGTCCCGTTCTCGCACGAACCGACGACCATGTTCTGATCGTGGACTTCATCGTTGGTGACGATCTCCAGCGTGTAGGACGTGACCCCGCGCGCCTGGATCTTGGCTTCGATCTCGGCCTTGAGTTCTTCACAGGGTTTCGGTGCCGCCACGGCGCCAGTCGCGAGGGCAAGGCCGAGAACCGCCAAAGCAAAACGTTTCATGGTTGAAGCTCCCTGGAGCAGCGCGCACGAAGATGCGCGAAGGCTGCTGTCATTACATTCGACCAGCGTTTTGCCTGGCGGGTTCTGACCTGGCTCAAGGCGATCAGCCGACCAACGAGGCGTCCAGGCTGATCTTCGCATTCAGCACCTTGGAAACCGGGCAACCTTCCTTGGCCTTGTTGCTCAGTTCTTCAAACTGCGCCTGGGTCGCGCCCGGGATTTTCGCCTTGAGGATCAGCTTCACCGCCGTGATCGCGAAGCCGCCCTCCACTTGATCGAGGGTGACTTCGGCCTGGGTGTCGATGCTGTCGGCCTTGAGCCCGGCGTCGCCGAGAATCATCGAAAACGCCATGGAGAAACAGCCGGCGTGCGCGGCGCCGATCAGTTCTTCCGGGTTGGTGCCCTTGCCGCCTTCGAAGCGGGCCTTGAAGCCGTAGGGGGCTTCCCGCAGGACACCGGTTTCGGTGGAAATCGAGCCGATGCCGGTTTTCAGGTCACCTTCCCAATGCGCGGATGCTTTCTTCACGATAGCCATGTGTACCTCCTCATCATCAGGCGCGGAACGCCGCGCCATCGCGGTTTTGTCTGCAAGGTTTCTGAGGATAGACGGCGGAACAAAGTTCAGCTCATGTGAATCGTTGACAAATTTAGTAGGAAATTTTGCATCGGCTATTGAAACTCGGGTATATGCCCATATTGCTCTGGACACGCTTATGAATTCGGCAGGTTCGCGTTCGCGAGAACAAACCTGCGTCCTCACCCGGAGAAGCAGGGTTATGAAGCAACTGTCCGATGTAAAATTTTCCACGCTCGATCTGGTGCCCGTGCGCGAGAACGGCAGCCCGGCCCAATCGCTGCGCAATTCGCTGGACCTGGCCCGGCATGTCGAGAAGTTCGGCTACACCCGGTTCTGGGTCGCTGAACACCACAACATGGATGGTATCGCCAGCTCCGCGACCTCGGTGCTGCTGGGGTATCTGGCCGGCGGCACCTCGACCATCCGCGTCGGTTCCGGCGGCGTGATGCTGCCCAACCATGCGCCGCTGGTGATCGCTGAGCAGTTCGGCACCCTGGAAAGCCTCTATCCGGGCCGGATCGATCTGGGCCTTGGGCGTGCGCCCGGCTCCGACCAGATGACCGCCCGCGCCCTGCGTCGCGAGCGCTCCGGCAGTGCCGATGATTTCCCGGAAGATGTCGCCGAGCTGGTGCGCTTCCTCGGCCCGCGCACTCCGGATCAGCGGGTGATCGCGATGCCGGGCACCGGCACCAATGTGCCGATCTGGCTGCTCGGTTCCAGCCTGTTCAGCGCGCAACTGGCCGGGGAGCGCGGTTTGCCCTACGCGTTCGCCTCGCATTTCGCACCGCGCTTCATGCATGAGGCGATTCGTGTCTATCGCAACCATTTCAAGCCGTCGGCGGTGCTCGACAAGCCGTATGTGATGCTCGGTGTGCCGCTGGTGGCGGCCGACACCGATGAACAGGCCGATTACCTGGCGACCTCGGTCTATCAGCGAATTCTTGCGCTGATGCGTGGGCAAAGTCTGGTGCAGCGTCCACCGGTGAAAACCATGGACGGCTTGTGGCTGCCTCACGAGCGCGAGGCCGTGGGCGATTTCCTTGGCCTGGCGATGGTCGGCAGCCCGCAGAAGATCCGCGCGAAACTGGAAGTGCTGATCGAGCAGACCCAGGCTGATGAGCTGATCTTCACCTGCGATCTGTATGAACATGCGGACCGGCTGCATTCCTACGCGTTGCTGGCGCAGGTGATGAAGGGCTGAAAACTCGGGGACTGAGCGTGGGGATTGGGCTCCCTCCGCCTCCCGCCTCAATCACGCCACGATCCCCCAGCCGAGCGCCCACAAAAAAGCCGACGCATCCGCGTCGGCTTTTGCATTACAGGCGCACTCAACCGCGCTTGTAGACGATTTCCCTGGCGCCGCCCTCACACTTGCCGACGACCTTGCCGTCCGCCGCCGCACCTTTGTCGACAATCTCCAGCGAATAACCGGAAACGCCCTTGGCATCGAGCTTGGCCGCAATCTCGGCCTTCAGCTCTTCACAAGGCTTGCCGGCAGCAAACGCACCACCCGCAAGGCTCAACAAACCTACCGCCAACATGAACTTCTTCATCGGTCGCACTCCCTGGTCGGATCAAAAGAGGCGGGCACCGGGCGATCTGCTCGATGCGCTCACCTGTAGCGCTTTGCCATTCCTATGGCACTCGGCCAGCGCGCAAGTTCAGAAGCGTAGATCAAACTCAGCTACTGGCAATCTTGAAACCCACTTTCAGGGTCACCTGGAAGTGAGCGGCCTTGCCGTCCCTGATGTGGCCGCGAGTATCGACCACTTCAAACCACTCCAGATGCTTGATGCTCTTGTTGGCCTCGGCCAACGCGTTGTTGATGGCTTCTTCGATGCTGGTAGTGGACGAACCGACCAGCTCGATCTTCTTGTACGTGTGATGGTCACTCATGACGTTCTCCTTGAAGTGTGAATACAGCCTAGCAGTGAATTTCCAGTGTTGATTTCGGCGATCTGTGCGAGGCGAAGTTCAGATTTTCTGCACTTTCTCAAACCCGCGAAGTCCCAACCAACACACGCCACTCATCACCAATGCAGGAGAGTTATCATGGCCAACACCTCTTTACGCAAAGCCTCATTGCAAAGCATGGAAGCGGAGATCGAGAGTCTGCTCAAGTCGTTGGAAAGTCTGAAGGACGATGCTTCGGACGAGTCGCGCAAGACCCTCAAGGCGCTGAAAAGCAATGCCGAAAGCGCGCTGAAACATTCGCGCCACCTGCTCAGCGATGCCTATGAAGAAGTCAAAGTGAAAACCCGCGAGACCGGCATCGCCACCCGCGATTACGCGCAGGAACATCCGTGGACGACCGCCGGCGTGGCCGTCGGCGCGTTGGGTCTGCTGGCCGCTTACTTGCTGTTCAAGCGCGGCGAGTGATCCGCCTGGCGCAACTCGTCCCTGAGCCATTGCGCCAATTGCCGGGCGCGCCCGTCTGCGGCGCGCTTGGGTAGCCACAACGCCAGTTGCGCCGGGGTTTCACAAAAACCCCATGGCGCGACCAGGCGACCGGCCTTCAAGTCTTCGGCCACCAGCGGCTGCGGGGCGATGGCCACGCCGAGGCCGGCGACCGCCGCCTCCAGCAAATAATACAAATGCTCGAAACCCTGCCCGAACTTCAATGCCCTGGCGTCGAGGCCGCTTTGCTGCGCCCAGCTCGGCCAGGCCTGCGGGCGCGAGGTGGTGTGCAGCAAGGGTTCATGGAGCAACGCTTCGGCGGGCGCGTCTTGCAGCCGCTGATAGCCGCTGAACAGCGGGCTGAGTACCGGGCCGATGCGTTCGCTGGCCAGTTCGTAGACTTGCATGTCGGCCGGCCATGGCGGCTCGGCGAACAGCAGCAGCGCATCCAGTCCCGGACGCCGTGGATCGAGATCGCCTTCGCCGGCCGACAGGTGCAGACGCAAGTCCGGCAGATCCGCATTCAGTCGCCCCAGCCTTGGAATGAACCAGCGTGCCAGCAGGCTGCCGGAACAGCCGAGCACGAACGGCGCATCGGCGTGGCTCTGGGTCAGTTCGGCGCAGACGCTGCGCAACCGGTCGAACGCCTCGCCGCTGGCGTCTCGCAGGCGGATGCCGGCATCTGTGAGTTTCAAGCCGCGCCCATCCTTGACGAACAGACTCACGCCAAGGTGTTCCTCAAGCACCTTGAGCTGACGACTGACGGCTCCGTGGGTTACGTGTAATTGCTCGGCGGCCTGACTGACGCTGTTCAGCCGGGCGGTGGCCTCGAAGGCACGCAATGCGTTCAGCGGGGGAAGGTCGTGGCTCATGGGATCTGTGAGTTTTCCTGACAGGTTGCAGCGATCTTATCGGTTTTCAGCATAGAAGGTCAGGGGTAGAGTGGACGCCATTGTCCTTTCTCGCGGTCTACTCAGCGAATCCACCTGGAGCCACCCATGACCCAGACTTCGAACACTTCCAACCTGCGCAACGGCCCGGACGATAACGGCCTGTTCGGCGCGTTCGGTGGCCGTTACGTCGCCGAAACCCTGATGCCGCTGATCCTTGATCTGGCCCGTGAATACGAAGCGGCGAAGGAAGATCCTGCGTTCAAGGAAGAATTGGCCTACTTCCAGCGTGATTACGTCGGACGTCCAAGTCCGCTGTACTTCGCTGAGCGCCTGACCGAGTTCTGCGGTGGCGCCAAGATCTACCTCAAGCGCGAAGAGCTGAACCACACAGGCGCGCACAAGATCAACAACTGCATCGGCCAGATCCTGCTGGCGCGGCGCATGGGCAAGAAACGCATCATCGCCGAAACCGGCGCCGGCATGCACGGCGTGGCGACCGCCACCGTGGCCGCGCGCTTCGGCCTGGATTGCGTGATCTACATGGGCACCACCGACATCGAGCGCCAGCAGGCCAACGTGTTCCGCATGAAGCTGCTGGGCGCTGAAGTGATCCCGGTGGTCGCTGGCACCGGCACCCTGAAGGATGCGATGAACGAAGCGCTGCGTGACTGGGTGACCAACGTCGACAGCACTTTCTACCTGATCGGTACTGTGGCCGGCCCGCACCCTTACCCGGCGATGGTGCGCGACTTCCAGGCCGTGATCGGCAAGGAAACCCGTGACCAGTTGCAGGCTCAGGAAGGCCGCCTGCCGGACAGCCTCGTGGCGTGCATCGGCGGTGGCTCCAACGCCATGGGCCTGTTCCACCCGTTCCTCGACGACAAGGGCGTTGAAATCATCGGCGTCGAAGCGGCCGGTTATGGCATCGAAACCGGCAAGCACGCGGCCAGCCTCAACGGCGGCGTACCGGGCGTGCTGCACGGCAACCGTACTTTCCTGCTGCAGGACGACGACGGCCAGATCATCGACGCTCACTCGATTTCCGCCGGCCTCGACTACCCGGGCATCGGCCCGGAGCATGCCTGGTTGCATGACATCGGCCGCGTCCAGTACACCTCGGTGACCGACGACGAAGCCCTCGCCGCGTTCCACCAGTGCTGCCGCCTCGAAGGGATCATCCCGGCGCTGGAAAGCGCCCATGCCCTGGCCGAAGTGTTCAAGCGCGCACCGAAACTGCCGAAGGATCACCTGATGGTGGTCAACCTGTCCGGCCGTGGCGACAAAGACATGCAGACCGTCATGCATCACATGGAACAATCGAAGCAGGAGAAACACTGATGAGCCGCCTGCAAACCCGTTTTGCCGCCCTCAAGCAAGAAAACCGCGCCGCGCTGGTGACCTTCATCACCGCCGGTGACCCGGATTACGACACCTCGCTGGCGATCCTCAAGGGGCTGCCTGCCGCCGGTGCCGACGTGATCGAACTGGGCATGCCGTTCACCGATCCGATGGCCGATGGCCCGGCGATCCAGTTGGCGAACATTCGTGCCCTGGGGGCCAAACAGAATCTGGCGAAAACCCTGCAAATGGTTCGCGAGTTCCGCAAGGACAACCGCGACACGCCGCTGGTGCTGATGGGCTACTTCAACCCGATTCACAAGTTTGGCGTCGAGCGGTTCATTACCGAGGCCAAAGAGGCGGGCGTCGACGGTCTGATCGTGGTCGACATGCCGCCGGAACACAACGCCGAGCTGTGCGACCCGGCGCAGGCGGCCGGTCTGGACTTCATTCGTCTGACCACGCCGACCACTGATGACGCACGTCTGCCGAAGGTGCTCAACGGCAGCTCCGGTTTTGTTTACTACGTGTCGGTAGCCGGTGTGACCGGTGCCGGTGCGGCCACCCTGGAGCATGTCGAGGAAGCCGTGGCGCGCCTGCGGCGTCACACCGATCTGCCGATCAGCATCGGTTTCGGCATCCGTACCCCGGAGCAAGCCGCCGCCATCGCGCGTCTGGCCGAGGGTGTGGTGGTGGGTTCGGCGCTGATCGACCACATCGCCAATGCCGCCACACCGGCCCAGGCTATCGATGGCGTGCTGGGCCTGTGTTCGGCGCTGTCCGAGGGCGTGCGTAAGGCCCGCGTCAGCTGAAGGTAAAGTTCCTGATACAGAGGAATTAGCGCCTCGCGGCACAGACTAAATCAGCAAGATCGAGGGATTCAGGACTCTGTCCTGAATCCCTTTTTGCTGTCAGTGCAGTGAGGAAAGACCCGATGAAAATGCCGAAACGTCTGATTGCCAGTCTGGGCGTGCTGATGATCAGCGCGACACCGCTGCTGGCCAGCGCCGATCCGCGCGACGATCACGACCACGGCGGCCCGCAACAGGGCCACTACGACAATCGTGGCGGTGACCATCATGATTGGCAGAGCAACCACCGTGGCGGCCCGCCACCGCGTGATTTCGGCCCGGTTCGCCAGGTGATTCGCGACAACCATGGCTACTTCGTTCGCGGCGCGCCGCCGCCTCCGGGCATTCATCTGGAACGTGGCCGGCCGTTGCCGCACGGCTATTACGGAGAGCGTCTGGATAATCGCGCACTGGGGCGCTTGCCGGTGTATCCCGGCTATGAATGGCGCCGGGCGGGGGGCGATATCGTGCTGATCGCGGTGGGCACCGGGATCGTCTATGAAATTCTGGACGGCGTGTTGTATTGATCGACAGGCAATAAAAAGATCGCAGCCTTGTTTGTACAAGGCTGCGATCTTTTGTTTTACGGCAATTCCAGGCCGCCGGCCGCCTTGTGCAGTTTGCGCAGATGCTCGCCGATCAGCTTCACGTTGGCCTCGTTGGCGGCAATCTCGGCAGCGCGTTTCGGTTCCAGCAATGCCCGTACTTCCTTGTCCAGGTCGCCGCTCAACACCAGCAACTTCTGCTGACGCAACGCGCTTTCGGCTTCCAGGCGCTTGAATTCACTTGGTTGCGGCAAGCCGTAGCCACGGCTGTCGAGCAGCTCCGCCGGACGGCTGAGGAAGCCGCTATTGGCGAGGATCTGTTGCAAGGTCGCATTGGCCTTGTCCATGCCACCGTTTTCCAGCTCACGGGCGCCGAGATAGCGCTGCTTGACCTCATCCTGAGCCAGCAACAACTGGCGACGGAAACTCGCCTGCTCCAACAGCAGCAACGCGGCGCTGGTGCGCAGGTCCGCGCGTTCGAACCACGGTCGACGCTCGTCGGCGGACAGCGAGAGCCAGTCTTCGACGCTGGTCTGCTTGATCGGCAGCTGCTTCTTCAGCACATCGAACATCGCCTGATAGCGATCGCGGAACGAGTCGAAGCGATAGCCCAGGCGCAGGGCTTCTTTCGGGTCATCCAGCACGCTGGTATCGGCCAGACCCCGACCCTTGAGCACTTCCAGCAGACCGTTGGGCATGATGCTGTCCAGGCCCGTGAGCTGCGCGTTGTTGCTGCCGCTGCGCAGCAGTTTCAGGCTTTCCACCGCGCAGTTGTTGGACAGGAAGAAGTAATTGCCGTCGTAGCTCCAGTGCATTTCGGCGGCGTGCTCGACCGTTTCCTCGATTTCCTTGCGCGACAGGTTCAGTGGCACCGAAGCAAGGCTGCGCAGTTCGGTCTTGGTGTATTCGTCGATCACCTGCGCCAGTGGCAGTACGAACAGCCGCGATGGGTACTTGCCGACCAGGCCGTCCCAGCTCGACAGCTGCACGTCACCCACGAACGCGCGGTAAGACAGCACCAGATGCTGGTCGAGATCGAGGCGGCAGTCCGGCCCGCGTGGCCGGCCCGGGGCGCAGATCACCAGACGCAGCATGCTGTGGCCCCAGCGGCTGACCCAGTTCTGATTGGCCTCGGCCAGCAGGTAGTCGACGGCGTACACACGTTCCGGATCGACCTGGCCCAGCGGCTGTTTGGCGAAGTCGTTGCCCGCATTGAGGAAGGAGAAGGATTGGCTGCAGGTGTCCTTGGCCGGCGGCGCCCAGCCGAAGTGCTCCTTGTAATAGCGGTACAGCGCCGGACGGCGACAGGCGTAGCTCGGATCGAGCAGGAAATACTCCATGTTGACCGCGACAAACTCTTTCGGCGCGGAAATCTCATACAGGTCCGGGCTGCGGGCGATCTGCCGGTTGTGCTGCTCGCGCTCGCCACGGCGGCCGACATATTGCTGCCAGCCCGCGAGGTCGAGCAGGCGCGGATCATCGCTGAGGGTAAAGCGCCGCCCGTTCTGGCCGCGACATGCATCGGGAATGCCGATCAGCCCGGCGCTGTTGAAACGCCGGGTGCAGCGCTGGATCAGCGTACGTTCGGCGGCGGGCCATAAACGTGCGCGGTCGTAAATGTGGGTGATTTCGTGCAGGACCGTGGCCAACAGTTCGCGGCGTACGGTGCCGTGGGGGCGATTGGTTTTTTCTTTCGCCGCGCTGCCATCGGTGAGACCGGCGAGCAGTTTGCGATTCAGATCGAGTTCGTCGACCAGCGTCGCCTGGCCGTAGGCGTTGCCGGGCATGTCATCGGTCCAGCCGACATCGATGCGTCGGTCCAGACGTGCGATGAAGCTCGGCGGCAACGCCTGCATGGCTTCATCGAGCAGCGCCTGGCTGGCCTGTTGTTGGGCGGGGCTCAGACCGTCGGTCTTGAGCCGCAGTTGCAGGTCGGCGTGGGCGCTGTTGCCAAGCAGCAACAACGCCCCGGCCAGCAGCCAGGCGTTGAGTGACTTCACAGTGCGAGGATGGCTTCGGCGAGTACCTGATCACTGGCGTCGCGGGCTTCCGGCACGCGGGTGCGCAAGGTGTTGAGGGCGGCTTCCAGGTGCGCGCCACGGATATCGCCATTGCTGGCGACGAAGCTGGCGGCATCGTCGTGGGCTTCGCGGATGATTTTCGAATCGCGGATCGACGTCGTGGTATCGGACGTGAAATCGATGGTGCGCTGGGAGGCACGAACGATGATGTTACTGGTGGCTACCAGGGTGTGCGCCTGGGCCATATCGGCCAACAACAGCAGGCCAAGGGCGGCAGCAATCAGCGGGCTACGCATGGAACGACTCCGGAGGGGACAGGGATAACTATTGGACGAGAATTGCCTCAGCCAGTTCAAGGTCGCTTACATGAAGTTTTGGCCGGGATTTTCGCAGGTAATGCAGCGCGGATTCCAGCCGGGCGCCTCGTAACTGGCCGTCACTGGCAACGAATACCGCCGCATCGTCGTGGGCGGCGAGCAGCATTTTACGGTCGAAAGGCGCAGAAGACACCAGGCTGGTGGCGTATCCGCTGACGACGGTGTTTTGCGTCGACACATCGAAGGCATCGACCGATGTCGTCCAGCAGGCAGTCACGGCAACGGAAGGAATGAGCAGTTTGGCAAGAAAGCGCATGAGACTCGGCGGCTGTTGGTGAGCCCCAAGGCTAGCGTAACCCCCGGGCCAGAGCCAGCGCCGAAACATCGGGACATGACTGGCATGTCCCGCAAGTACCGCTGTCGCTTAGATCGTCAGAATGGCCTGGGCCAGCTGTGCGTCGGTCGCGTTCAGTTGCGGTGCCTGATGGCGGATGTGATCGAGGGCGCTTTCCAGTTTCACGCCGCGGATTTCGCCTTCGCTGGCCACGAAGCTGGCGGCGTCATCACGGGCGGCGAGCACGATCTTGTCGTCACGGAAGGACGAGGTGACGTCGGAGGTGGCATCGGAAGAGGATTTCAGGGCACCGACAACGGCGTCGGTGGTCACGATGAAGCTGGTGGCGCTGGCGTTGGCAGCCACGGCCAGCAGGGCGGCAGCGCTGAGCAGGCGAAGAGGGGACATGGTGTAACTCCTGTAGATAAAACCGTATTGAGAGGTGGCACGGTGTCTGGGAGTCAGACGCCAGTCGCACAGCATTCGCCACGTTCTGCGTGGATATTAGGCCGACGCGCGGTGTTCGCACAGTGGGCAGAATGCTAGCGCCAGAAGGGTTTGGTCATTTCATTGAGCCGATCGGCGCGGCTGAGACCCAGGTCGGCCAGATCCCGTGCATCGAGTTGCGCCAGCAGGCGCCGCGTTCTGGCGCGCTCCAGACCTTGCCAGAGGCCCTGAAACAGACGCCACAGAGGCTTTTGGCGAGCAGCGGACGGGATAACAACCGCTGACACATCCTGTAAGTCATTCATGACGTTTTCCTTTTACCGGGAGAGGCGAAAAGTCATGTTGAGCCGGATGCAAGGGCGGGGGCAGATACACAGAGTCAAAATTGTACTGGTTCAGTTGTGGTTTATTTAAAACTGTACCTGTCTTTGGCTCGGGCGGCTGTATCGGGAGTTTTTCGGGCCAGAAACGACAAGACCCGTCGCGGTTTCCCGCGACGGGTCTTGTTTGTTCAATTCGGGTTGCTGGCGGTGGGTCTAGCGACCAGAGCCAGCGACGCTACTTAGCGCCAGAACGGCTTGCTCAGCTCTTCGTAGCGTTGTGCTTCGCTGATACCGGCGTCAGCCAGCAGACGCGAATCCAGGCGAGCCAGTTGGTGGCGGCTGGAGATGCGGCGCTGCCACAGCATCAGGTTGGCGAGAACGCGCAGAGGCATGGAAGCCTGGGATTTAACAGCTTTGTCTTCGAAGAACAGTTCGGAACTGAGTGTACGTTCCATGGTTGACATCCTTCCGCTTGTGGCGGGATTAGGTAGTGGTTTAACTGGTGCCCATGATCCTCTCGTTTGCCCAGTCTCTGTAGATACAGTTCATATGTATTGTGAGTGACCAGTTAACTGTTTATAGACGGTGTACGGGTCAAAATCGCGCAAACTGTACCTGTCCGCTCGATAATGGTGCGTTTTTGCTCGAGTCAGCCCCGAAAGCAGGAAAAGCAGGCAGGAAAACACCGGTACAGCAGTACAGTTTTTTACGGAAATGGTCTTTGCAATAAATCCGCTGACGAAAACTGTGTTTGCATCAGCGGATCTTCTGTGTGGATTACACCGCCAGCATGCGTCCGGTTTCTTCCAGATTCATGTGCCAGCTCAACGCATCACGCAGAATGTGTGGCGTGTGACCGCCGATTGCACAGGCTGCGGTGAAGTAATCGTTCAGCGCCTGGCGGTAATCCGGGTGTACGCAGTTGTCGATGATTGCCCGGGCGCGCTCACGGGGCGCCAGGCCACGCAGGTCGGCCAGGCCGACTTCGGTCACCAGGATGTCGACGTCGTGCTCGGTATGGTCGACATGGCTGACCATCGGCACCACGCTGGAGATCGCGCCGCCCTTGGCGATCGATTTGGTGACGAACACGGCCAGGTGCGCATTGCGCGCGAAGTCGCCGGAGCCGCCAATGCCGTTCATCATCCGCGTGCCACAGACGTGGGTTGAGTTGACGTTGCCATAGATGTCGAACTCAAGCGCGGTGTTGATGCCGATGATGCCCAGGCGCCGCACGACTTCCGGATGGTTGGAAATTTCCTGCGGGCGCAGCACCAGTTTGTCCTTATAGCGCTCGAGATTGCCGAACACGTCGCTGTTGCGCCGCTCGGACAGGGTGATCGAGCTGCCCGAAGCGAAACTGAGCTTGCCGGCATCGATCAGGTCGAAGGTCGAGTCCTGCAGCACTTCGGAGTACATGCTCAGGTCTTCGAACGGCGAGTCGATCAGGCCGCACATCACTGCATTGGCGATGCTGCCGATTCCGGCCTGCAATGGGCCGAGCTTGTTGGTCATGCGCCCGGCGTCCACTTCCTGCTTGAAGAAAGCGATCAGGTGATCGGCGATGGCCTTGGTGTCGGCGTCCGGTGGCAGCACGGTGGACGGCGAATCCGGCTGCTGGGTGATGACGATGCCGACGATCTTCTCCGGCGGAATCGGGATGGCGGTGCTGCCGATGCGATCGTCGACCTTTACCAGCGGGATCGGCGTGCGCGTCGGGCGATAGGTCGGGATATAGATGTCATGCAGGCCTTCGAGGTTGGCGTTGTGCGCCAGGTTGATCTCGACGATCACCTGTTTGGCGAAAATCGCGAAGCTCGCCGAGTTGCCCACCGACGTGGTCGGCACGATATGCCCTTGCTCGGTGATGGCAACGGCTTCGATCACGGCAATGTCCGGCAGCTTGAGTTGCTGGTTGCGCAGTTGCTCGACGGTCTCCGACAGGTGCTGGTCGATGAACATCACCTCGCCGGCGTTGATGGCCTTGCGCAACGTGCTGTCGACCTGGAACGGCATGCGTCGCGACAGGACGCCGGCCTCGGTCAGTTGCTTGTCGAGATCGTTGCCGAGGCTGGCGCCGGTCATCAGGCTGATCTTCAGCGGCGTGACCTTGGCCCGCTCGGCCAGAGCATGGGGCACGGCCTTGGCTTCGCCGGCGCGGGTGAAGCCGCTCATGCCGACGGTCATGCCGTCCTCGATCAGAGCGGCGGCCTCGGCGGCGGTCATCACTTTATCCAACAACGCAGGCAGGCGAATACGGTCACGGTACATGGATTTTTATCTCGGGCAGCGAGTAGCAGGATGCGCAGTCTAGTGAATTTCGCGGACGCCTGTCCCGCTACCAAGGTCGCAAACGAGGCGTCTATTTAGCGGGTTTCAAGTAAAACACCGTTACCGGATCGGTAACAACGCGGCAAATTGTCCAACGATTTGCGCAAACAAAAACGCCCCGACGAGTCGGGGCGTTTTGCATTGCCGGTGAGGTTTACTCGACTGCTTTGACCATGTCTTCGATGACTTTCTTCGCGTCGCCGAACACCATCATGGTCTTGTCCAGATAGAACAGCTCGTTGTCCAGACCGGCATAGCCGCTGGCCATCGAACGCTTGTTGACGATGATGGTCTTGGCCTTGAACGCCTCGAGAATCGGCATGCCGGCGATCGGCGATTTCGGATCGTTCTTGGCGGCCGGGTTGACCACGTCGTTGGCGCCAAGCACCAGCACCACGTCGGCCTGACCGAACTCGGAGTTGATGTCTTCCATCTCGAACACCTGGTCGTACGGCACTTCGGCTTCCGCCAGCAGTACGTTCATGTGCCCCGGCATGCGCCCGGCTACCGGGTGGATCGCGTACTTCACGGTGACGCCGTGGTGGGTCAGCTTCTCGGTCAGCTCTTTCAATGCATGCTGCGCGCGGGCCACCGCCAGGCCGTAACCCGGAACGATGATCACGGTGTCGGCGTTGGTCAGCAGGAAGGTAGCGTCGTCGGCCGAACCGGATTTCACCGGACGCGCCTCTTTCGCACCGGCCGGGCCGGCATCCGCCGTATTGCCGAAACCGCCGAGCAACACATTAAAGAAGGAACGGTTCATCGCCTTGCACATGATGTACGACAGGATCGCACCGCTCGAACCCACCAGCGAACCGGCAATGATCAGCATCGAGTTGTTCAGCGAGAAGCCGATACCCGCCGCCGCCCAGCCGGAATAACTGTTGAGCATCGACACCACCACCGGCATGTCGGCGCCGCCGATAGGGATGATGATCAGCACGCCCATCACGAACGCCAGGGCCAGCATCAGCGCGAACGCGGCGAGGTTGCCGGTGAGCATGAAGGTCACGCCGAGTACCAGTGTGGCCAGGCCCAGTACCGCGTTCAGCTTGTGCTGACCGGAAAACTGTACCGGTGCCCCCTGGAACAGGCGGAACTTGTACTTGCCCGAGAGTTTGCCGAAGGCGATTACCGAGCCGGAGAAGGTGATTGCGCCGATGGCCGCACCGAGGAACAGCTCCAGACGGTTGCCCGCCGGGATCGCGTCGCCCAGTTGCTTGACGATGCCCAGCGACTGCGGCTCGACCACTGCGGCAATGGCGATGAACACCGCCGCCAGGCCGATCATGCTGTGCATGAAGGCGACCAGCTCCGGCATCTTCGTCATTTCAACGCGCTTGGCCATGATCGAACCGGCGGTACCGCCGATCAGCAGGCCGACGATCACGTAGCCGATACCGGCGGTAGCCAGCTCGGCGCCCAGCTTATAGATGAGGCCGACAGTGGTCAGGATGGCCAAGGCCATGCCGAGCATGCCGAACAGGTTGCCGCGACGCGACGTAGTCGGATGCGACAGGCCTTTGAGGGCCTGGATGAAACAGATCGACGCGATCAGGTAGAGCGTCGTGACGAGATTCATGCTCATTACTTCGGCGCCTCTTCTTTTGCTTTCGGGGCTTTCTTCTTGAACATCTCAAGCATGCGGCGGGTGACCAGGAAGCCACCGAACACGTTGACCGCCGCCAGGGCCACGGCGAGGGTGCCCATGGTCTTGCCCAGCGGAGTGATGGTCAGGGCGGCGGCCAGCATGGCGCCGACGATCACGATGGCCGAAATGGCGTTGGTCACCGCCATCAGCGGCGTGTGCAGTGCAGGCGTAACGTTCCAGACCACGTGATAACCGACATAAATCGCCAGCACGAAGATGATCAGGTTGTAGATACCGGGGGAGATAAGCTCTTCCATCGTCTGAATCCCTGCTTAGGCGTTTTTGCGGATGACTTGGCCGTCGCGGCACATCAGGCACGCAGCGACGATGTCGTCTTCGAGGTTCACGTCGAACTGACCTTCCTTGCTGAATACCAGCTTGAGGAAGTCCAGCAGGTTGCGCGCATACAGTGCCGAGGCGTCTGCGGCGACTTCGCCGGCCAGGTTGGTCGGGCCGACGATGGTCACGCCGTTCTCCACGACAACCTGATCGGCCACGGTCAGCGGGCAGTTGCCGCCCTGTGCGGCGGCGAGGTCGATGACCACCGAGCCTGGTTTCATCTGGGCCACGGTTTCGGCGCTCAACAGCGTCGGCGCCTTGCGGCCCGGAATCAGAGCGGTGGTGATGACGATGTCGGCCTGCTTGGCGCGCTCGTGGACGGCCTGGGCCTGGCGCTGCATCCAGCTTGCCGGCATTGGTCGCGCGTAACCGCCGACACCGACCGCGCATTCACGCTCTTCATCGGTTTCGTAGGGAACGTCGACGAACTTGGCGCCGAGGGATTCGATCTGTTCCTTCACCGCCGGACGAACGTCGGAGGCCTCGATGACCGCGCCCAGACGCTTCGCCGTGGCGATCGCCTGCAATCCGGCCACGCCCGCGCCGAGAATCAGCACGCGCGCCGCTTTCACGGTGCCCGCGGCGGTCATCAGCATCGGCATGAAGCGCGGGTAGTAGTGGGCAGCCAGCAACACCGCCTTGTAACCGGCAATGTTCGCCTGGGACGACAGCACATCGAGACTCTGTGCCCGAGAGGTGCGCGGCGCCGCTTCCAGGGCGAACGCGGTGATCCCGCACTCGGCCATTTTGGCGATGGTTTCGTTGTTGAACGGGTTGAGCATGCCGACCAGCACCGTTCCACGCTTGATCAGCGTCAGTTCGGCGTCGCTGGGGGCGACCACTTTGAGAATCAGCTCGGCACCGAACGCATCGTTGGCACTGCCAATGGTTGCGCCCGCCGCTTCATAGGCACTGTCGACAACACTGGCTTTGATGCCGGCGCCGGTTTGCACAGTGACCTTATGACCTTGGCTGATCAGCTTCTTAATGGTTTCCGGGGTTGCGGCAACCCGTGTTTCACCGGTCTGGGTTTCGAGAGGAACACCAATGTGCACGTCAAATCTCCTGCGTGATCTTATTGAGTAAACCCAGGCACTTCGGATGGTGCGACTGGGGCGGCCGATCAGCACGATCCCGCCAAATCAGGGCGGGGCGCGGCATTTTGCAGGCGAAGTTTATGCCCTTCAAGGGATTATGACGGGTGACGGAAAATTAACTACAAGTCATGCCGTGACCGAATGTCGCACATGGCCGGTCGAATCCCTTACAGGCCGTGCCTTGCAAGGATTCTGGACGAATATGCAAAATTTTCTCATCGGTGGCGTGAATAAGCAGTGATGCGTCGTAAATGTAGGCGCAAAGCCACGCGGGGAGCCGGTTCTGGGACGTCTGTACGACCTTCGTATACAGTCTGCTGATTTGCGACAAATACTTATATCTGTAGGGCTTTTGTTTTTCTGACTACGGGGTTAATAAATGCCGAATGCCTTTATCCTTCTGGGCTGTAGCTGTGCGCCTGATGTACGAGCCAGTCGCGAAAAGCCTTCAGCGACGCTGATTCGACTTTTCGCTCTGGAATCATCAGGTAATACGCCTTGATGCTCGCGAGCGCATTCGGGTTGGCGATGACCAGGCGTTTTTCCGCCAGTTCGCGTTGAATCAGAAACGGTGGAATCAGCGCGATCCCCATGTCGTGCATGGCCGCCTGCGCCAGCATGGAGAATAGCTCGTAGCGCGGACCTGTCATGTCGCGGGGAATATTCAGATGCTGTGAGTTGAACCACTGGCGCCACGCGTAGGGGCGAGTGGTCTGTTGCAGCAGGGGCAGTTCGGCGATGTCTTCGGCTGTCAGATGCGTCTTGTTGCCAAGTAGGGAGGGGCTGCACACCGGCATCGGATTCTCGCCCATCAATCTGTGTGATTCCGTACCCGACCAGTCGGCATCGCCGAAATAGATCGCCGCATCGAACTCGGTATCGGCAAACAGAAAGGGGCGCGTGCGGTTGGTCAGGTTGACCGTGACTTCCGGATGCCTGGACTGAAAGTCCTTGAGCCGTGGCAGCAGCCATTGGGTGCCGAAGGTTGGCACTACCGCCAGTTCGATCACATTGGTGCCTTGCTGGCCCATGACCGACAGCGTGTCGCGTTCCACCGCATCGAGTTGGGTGGCAACCCGACGACTGTAGGAAAGGCCTGCTTCGGTCAGTTTCACTCCGCGCCGCGAGCGTCGGAACAGTTCGACGTTGAGGAACTCCTCAAGGCTGGCGATCTGTCGGCAAATGGCGCCTTGGGTGAGCGAAAGTTCCTCGGCGGCCTTGGTAAAGCTCTCGTGCCGGGCGGCCGCTTCAAAACTGATCAGAGCGGTGGTGCTGGGAATCTTGCGGCGCATGTACGTCAACCTCACTAATGTTTCAGGTAAACGGCTATCGAAGATGTTTCGGAGTGAGAAATTAGCACAACAGAATGCGAAATCCTCGTTTGCCGCATGGCTCAGTCACGCCTAGGATCAATCCCACGTTAATTCACTCGATTTGCGAGGACTCACTCATGGGCGGTAAAGCTAGCTTCAACTGGATCGATCCCCTGCTGCTGGATCAACAGCTGACTGAAGAAGAACGCATGATCCGCGACACCGCCGAGCAGTTCGCCCAGCAGAGTCTTGCTCCGCGCGTTCTCGAGGCGTTCCGCCATGAAAAGACCGACCCGGCAATCTTTCGTGAAATGGGTGAAGTCGGCCTGTTGGGCGCGACCATTCCGGAACAGTACGGTGGCAGCGGCCTGAACTATGTCAGCTATGGCCTGATTGCCCGTGAAGTCGAGCGCGTCGACTCTGGCTATCGCTCGATGATGAGCGTGCAGTCTTCGCTGGTGATGGTGCCGATCAATGAGTTCGGGACCGAGGCCCAGAAGCAGAAATACCTGCCGAAACTGGCATCCGGCGAATGGATCGGCTGCTTCGGTCTGACCGAGCCGAACCATGGTTCCGACCCGGGCGCGATGATTACTCGTGCACGCAAGGTCGAAGGCGGCTACAGCCTGACCGGCGCCAAGATGTGGATCACCAACAGCCCGATTGCCGACGTGTTCGTGGTCTGGGCCAAGGACGACGCTGGCGACATCCGTGGCTTCGTCCTGGAGAAGGGCTGGAAAGGCCTGAGCGCCCCGGCGATCCATGGCAAGGTCGGCCTGCGTGCGTCGATCACCGGTGAGATCGTCATGGATAACGTGTTCGTACCGGAAGAGAACATTTTCCCTGACGTGCGTGGCCTGAAGGGGCCGTTCACCTGCCTCAACTCCGCTCGTTATGGTATTTCCTGGGGCGCATTGGGCGCAGCCGAATTCTGCTGGCACACCGCTCGCCAGTACACCCTGGACCGTCAGCAGTTCGGTCGCCCGCTGGCAGCCACTCAACTGGTTCAGAAAAAGCTCGCGGACATGCAGACCGAAATCACACTCGCACTGCAAGGTTGCCTGCGTCTGGGCCGCATGAAGGATGAGGGCACCGCTGCGGTGGAAATCACCTCGATCATGAAGCGCAACTCTTGCGGCAAGTCGCTGGAAATCGCTCGAATGGCTCGCGACATGCTCGGCGGGAACGGCATCTCCGACGAGTTCGGCGTGGCTCGTCACCTGGTCAACCTGGAGGTGGTGAATACCTATGAAGGGACCCATGACGTTCATGCGCTGATTCTGGGGCGTGCGCAAACCGGTCTGCAGGCGTTCTATTAATAGGAGAGCGACCATGGGCGCGCTGTCGCATCTGCGGGTACTGGATTTATCGCGCGTGCTGGCCGGCCCATGGGCCGGGCAGATTCTTGCCGACCTTGGCGCGGAGGTGATCAAGGTCGAGCGTCCGGGCAATGGCGACGATACGCGCGCCTGGGGGCCGCCCTTCCTGAAGGACGCCTATGGCGAGAACACCAGCGAGGCGGCGTATTACCTGTCGGCCAACCGCAACAAGCAATCGGTGACGATCGACTTCACGCGCCCCGAGGGGCAGAAGCTGGTGCGAGAACTGGCGGCGAAGTCCGACATCCTGATCGAAAACTTCAAGGTGGGTGGTCTGGCGGCCTATGGTCTGGATTATGAGTCGTTGAAGGCGATCAACCCGGATCTGATCTACTGCTCGATCACCGGTTTCGGTCAGACCGGGCCGTACGCCAAGCGCGCGGGTTATGACTTCATGATCCAGGGGCTTGGCGGGCTGATGAGCCTCACCGGGCGGCCAGAGGGTGACGAGGGGGCGGGTCCGGTCAAGGTTGGTGTCGCATTGACGGACATCCTGACCGGGCTCTATTCAACGGTTGCCATCCTGGCTGCGCTCGCTCATCGCGATCATGAAGGTGGCGGCCAGCATATCGACATGGCCTTGCTGGACGTGCAGGTGGCTTGTCTGGCGAATCAGGCGATGAACTACCTGACGACGGGCAATGCGCCGAAACGGTTGGGGAATGCGCATCCGAATATTGTGCCGTATCAGGATTTTCCTACGGCTGACGGCGACTTCATCCTTACTGTGGGTAATGACGGGCAGTTCCGCAAGTTCGCCGAGGTGGCAGGGCAGCCGCAGTGGGCGGATGACCCACGCTTCGCGACAAACAAGCTGCGAGTGGCAAACCGGGCGGTGCTGATTCCGCTGATCCGCCAGGCAACGGTTTTCAAGACGACGGCTGAGTGGGTCGCGCAGTTGGAACAGGCTGGGGTGCCGTGTGGGCCGATCAACGATTTGTCCCAGGTGTTCGAGGATCCGCAGGTGAAGTCCCGTGGGTTGGCGATTGAGTTGCCACATGCGTTGGCGGGAAAGGTGCCGCAGGTGGCCAGTCCGATTCGTCTGTCGCAGACCCCGGTCGAGTATCGTCGTGCGCCGCCTTTATTGGGCGAGCATACGCTGGAGGTCTTGCAGCGGGTGCTCGGGCTTGGGGTTGGTGCGGTGGATGCTCTCAAGAGGGATGGGGTGCTTTGATGGTGGCTTCTATATAGAGGGAGCTCTTCTATATAGAAGCATCGGGTTTTTGCCGTTTCGCAACTTGTTGAAAGAAAAGTGAAATTAACGGTTGACGGCAGATTCAGG
>NZ_JAHTKI010000019.1 GCF_019145475.1 Pseudomonas botevensis | reverse complement strand
AGCTAACGCTCATTGTGTTGAGTGGTGGGAAGCGGGGGCGGACTTCGCAGGCTGCTTTTGCTTTTGTGGGCGTGGGCTTGCCCGCGGAGGCGGCCTTCGGGCCGACCTGGTTTTGGCGGGTGTACATATTCCTTGCTGCCGCTGTGGTCAGTTCCCTCTCCCTCCGGGCGGTCCGACGTTTCGGGAGGGCTAGGGTGAGGGGCTTTTGCTCTTTGCTCTTTTGCTCTGTGGAAGCAAGTTATTGGGATCTGGATCAGTAACCTTTGGCGCGGTCGATCTGGCCAGTCATGGGCTCGCGGCGTTCGAATCGTCGGATATTCTCCAGCAACACTTCAAACGCGCTTTCAGGCTGGGTCATCGCCGCGATATGCGGGGTCAGCAGAATCTGCGGGTGACTCCAGAATGGATGGTCCGCCGGGGCCGGTTCTTCTTGCAAAACGTCCAGTACGGCGCCGCTGAGCTGTCCGTTGCCCAATGCCTGCAGCAGGTCACTTTCCACCAGATGCCCACCACGGCCCATGTTGATCAGTGCCGCGCCGCGGGGCAGTTGGCGGAACAGTTCGCGATCAAGAATGCCCTGAGTCTGTTCAGTCAGGGGCAGCACGCACAGCAGGATGTCGCACTGGCTGAGAAACGCCGGCAGTTGCTCGCGCCCGGCAAAGCATTCCACTCCGTCGATGTGATGCGCGCTGCGCGCCCAGCCTTTCAGTGCAAAGCCCATGGGTTGCAGGGTGGCGAGAATTTGTTGCGCCTGAGTGCCGAGGCCCATCACACCGACCCGGCGTTTATGCGACGGCTGGAGCAGGTGCGCCTGCCAGCAGCGGGCTATCTGCTGCTGGCGATAACGCAGCATGTCCCGGTGCAGGCTCAGCACGGCAAAACTGGCGTACTCGCACATGCCACGGGTGATGCCCGGATCGAGCAGGCGTACCACTGGAAGACGTTGCGGGATGCGGCCGAGGTCCAGTTGATCGACCCCGGCGGACAAGGCGAACAGCACCTTCAGATTCGGCAGCAATGCTTCAAGATCATCCGGCGCCTGCCATGCGGCGAGGTACTCGATGTCCTCGGGGTTGCCAATATCCGGCCAGGCGCGCCATTCGATATCCGGGGCGTTTTCGGCGAACAGGGTTTTCCACTGTTCGCCGCGCACGGGGTCAGCTTTGTAAAGCAGGGCCATGGTCAATTCCTGGAGGGTTGAAAGTGCTCTCATCATCGCGCAACGCTGGAGCAGGATCTGTTGAAAGCGTCGGATTAAACGGGTCGCACCACGTCGGATAAGCAGGATGGCGGCAGATTCGACGGGGTGAAGGAATCTGCCGTTTGGCGGGGTGAAAACAGTCGATCCGAATTTCTCAGGGGGCAAGTTCGGCGTAGTTCGTTTCGTGCAGGCCTTAATCTGGACACCATCTGCACATACCTCATGCAGTCATTCCGGGCTGCCGCACTCACGATGGGAAATGCCATGAACAGCAAAGTCGACCAAACCCCTCATTTGCTCCGTCAGCGCGATCAATTCGTGCCGCGGGGCCTGGTGACCGCTCATCCGTTGGTGATCGATCGCGCCCAAGGTGCCGAATTGTGGGACGTGGACGGCCAGCGTTACCTGGATTTCGTCGGCGGTATCGGTGTGTTGAACATCGGCCATAACCACCCGAAAGTGGTGGCGGCGGTTCAGGCGCAGTTGCAAAAGGTTTCCCATGCCTGCTTCCAGGTGGTGGCCTACAAGCCTTATCTGGATCTGGCCCAGCGCCTGTGCGAAATGATTGGCGGCAAGGAGTCGTACAAAGCCGCGTTCTTCACTTCCGGCGCCGAAGCGGTGGAGAACGCGGTGAAAATCGCCCGGGCGCACACCAATCGTTCGGCGGTGATCTCCTTCCGTGGCGGTTTCCACGGACGGACCTTGCTCGGCACCACACTGACCGGCATGAGCCAGCCTTACAAACAGAACTTCGGGCCGTTTGCGCCGGAGGTGTTTCACACGCCGTATCCGAATGCCTATCGCGGCGTCACCAGCGAGATCGCGCTCAAGGCACTGGACGAACTGCTCGCCACTCAGGTCGCGCCGGAGCGGGTCGCGGCGATCATCATCGAGCCGGTGCAGGGCGACGGTGGTTTCCTCGCGGCCCCGGCTGAGTTCCTTCAGGCGCTTCGCGCGCTGACGCACAAGCATGGCATCGTACTGATCCTCGATGAAATCCAGACCGGTTTCGGTCGCACCGGCAAGTGGTTCGGTTTCCAGCATGCGGGCATCCAGCCTGACCTGGTGACCGTGGCCAAGAGCCTGGCCGGTGGCCTGCCGTTGTCCGGTGTGGTCGGCCGGGCCGAGATCATGGATGCGCCATTGCCCGGCGGGCTAGGCGGGACTTACGGCGGCAACGCGTTGTCGTGCGCGGCGGCACTGGCAGTCATCGATGCGTACGAAGAGGAACAGTTGCTGGCGCGCGGTGATGCATTGGGCGAGCGCCTGCGCCAGGGGCTGTTGCGCTTGCAGAGTCGCCACCCGCAGATTGGCGACGTGCGTGGCACCGGGTTCATGCTGGCGATCGAGTTGATCAAGAACGACGAGGCGCGCACCCCGGACGCCGACCTGAACCAACGCCTGATCGACGAGGCGCGCAAGGGTGGCCTGCTGGTGATCAAGTGCGGCGTGTACCGCAACGTGCTGCGCTTCCTCGCACCGCTGGTGGCTACCGAGGCACAGGTTGATGAGGCACTGCAGATTCTGCAAGCGGCTCTGGCACGGGTATTGAACTGACGTCCTGAGCGTTCACGGGCGCTGCTGCAAGGCATCGTCCGTGAACCTTTATGGCGCATGGGTTGATGGAATGCATCATCGGAGGCTGTGTACATCATGGGGCTGACTGATTATCGAGCGCTGCTCATCGATTGCGATGAAGTCCTGGTCGATCGCGACTCGGGGGTCTGGGCGGCGTTGCAACCGCTGCTCGACAGCCGGGGCGGGCGCCCGGACAAGGAACAGGTGCTGGCCGAATATCGTGAGGTGGTGTGGGCGCTGTATCCGCGCTTCGCTGAGCTAGGCTTCAGTGGATTACTGTGTTTCGCCCACCGCCAATTGGCTGAGCGCTGGGCGTTGAAAGTCAATTGGGAGGAGGGCATGAGTTTCGCCCGCTCGGCGGCTGGCTGGTCGTTGTTCGAGGACGCTCCCGGAGCGATGTTGTACTTGCGCAAGTTCTATCGCCTGCTGGTGACGGGCGATCGGGATGTCGAGGATCGAGGGGGGCTGTGTGAGCGCCTGGGGATTGTCGCGGACGATTTCATCTCGTTGGCCTGCGACCCGCTGCAGGATGCCGACTGGTTGAAGGCAAACGCGCTGGAACCCGCCGAGATCCTTCTGGTGACCCGGCCATCAGCTCGTCGGCAGGCGATTACCGATGTGTGCCTGATCGGCCGCGAACGGGTCAAACAAGCGACGCCATGCGCTGCGCACTACTGCATCAACAGCATGGCCGATCTGGTGGCTCAGCATCAGTTGTCATTGCGGCGCTGATTTTGCTAGAAGATTGTCTTACAAAACGGCAGTCACGAGGTACGCAATGGAAGGTTTAGTCAAACTGGACCGCATCGACATCAGCATCCTGGTTGAGCTGCAAAAGGACGGGCGCATGACCAATGTCAGCCTGGCCGATGCCGTAGGGTTATCGGCCAGCCCCTGTCTGCAACGGGTCAAACGGCTGGAGTCGGCCGGCTACATTTCCAGCTACAAGGCGCATTTGAACCTGGCCAAGATTACCGAGTCGGTGACGGTCTTCACCGAAATCACCCTCAGCGACCATAAACGCGAAGATTTCGCCAAATTCGAGTCCAACATCCGCCTTGTCGATGAAGTCCTCGAATGCCATTTGATCAGCGGTGGTTACGACTACCTGGTGCGCTTCATGACCCGCAGTATCCAGCATTACCAGGAAGTGATTGAAAGCCTGCTGGACAAGAACATCGGCATCTCCAAGTACTTCAGCTACATCGTCATCAAATCCCCCGTGCTCAAGGATGGCGTGCCGCTGCGCAAGTTGCTGCGGCACTGACCCCTCTGGCGCCGAGTTATCAACTCGGCGCTGTTTCTGCTACACGCCAAACCCGACAATAGCCTTGGTTTCCAGGTATTCCTCGAAACCATGAACCCCATATTCACGGCCATTGCCCGAGCGTTTATAGCCACCGAAGGGCGCCATGGGATTCCAGGCGGGGTAGTTCAACAGCACTTGCCCCGAGCGAATGCGAGAAGCAACGGCTCGTGCAAGTTGCAGATCTTGCGACTGCACATGAGCGCCCAGTCCGTAGAGCGTATCGTTGGCGATGGTGACTGCTTCATCAATGGAGTCGTAGGCGATGATGCACAGCACCGGGCCGAAGATCTCTTCCTGGGCGATCCGCATGCCTGGGTCGACCTCGGAGAAAACCGTCGGACGAGTGAAGAAGCCAACTTCATGGCCCGCCACGCGCCCCGGTCCGCCGCATACCAGTTTTGCACCTTCGCTCAAACCTGCGTCGATCATCACTTGCACGCGCTTGAATTGCGCTTCGTTGGCAATCGGGCCGAGCACTGTTTCTTCCGATTGCGGATCACCGACGATGATCGCGTTGGCGGTGGCAGCCGCCAGCGCTTCGACCTGCGCCAAGCGGTCGCGGGGAACGATCATGCGCGTCGGCGCGCTGCACGACTGGCCGACGTTGCGAAAGGCCGACATCACGCCCGCAGGCACGGCTTTGGCGAAGTCGGCGTCGGGCAGCAGCAGGTTTGGCGATTTGCCGCCCAGCTCCTGGGTGACCCGCTTGACCGTCGGGGCGGCCGCCTGTGCGACCAACGCACCTGCGCGGTTGGAACCGGTGATTGAAATCATGTCGATATCGGGATGCGCAGCCATCGCGCCACCGACCTCGGGGCCGCTGCCATTGACTAGATTGAATACGCCGGGCGGCAAGCCTGCGTCATGGACAATTTGCGCAAAAAGCAGGGCACTCAAAGGGGCTAATTCGCTGGGCTTCAAGACCACCGTGCAACCGGCGGCAATCGCCGGGGCGACTTTCGCGGTGATTTGATAAAGCGGCCAGTTCCACGGGGTAATCAGGCCGCAGACGCCTATCGCTTCACGTTCAATGGCGGTGCTGCCCTCAAGCGTCTGGAAGCGGTAGGTTGACAGAATGTCCCGTGCGACCCGAACGTGTTCAGCCGCCAAGGGGACTTGCATGGCCCGCGCGAAACTGATGGCGGCGCCCATTTCCAGAGAAATGGCCTGAGCCAGGATTTCCTTTCGCTCAAGGATCAGCTCATGGATCTTTCCGAGAATCTGCGCACGCGAAGCCGGGGAGGAGGCAGACCAGCCTGCAAATGCGGCACGAGCCGCCGCCACGGCGCGATCAACATCTTGCCCGGACCCGCAGGCAACCTCTGCGACCACGGCCTCGGTGGCCGGATTGATCACTGTTACGCTGGCAGGCATTGCCGGCAAAGACCAACGTCCGTCGATGTAAAACTGTCGGGCTGTTTGCGGATCGACGCAGTCGCTGTTCGAAGATTGTGTGGTCATCCAACTCGCTCCCTGGAGCAGAAATAAGGCGCTGTTAACGGAGATTGCGAGCCGAAGCATCGCCGTGGCGCCTCGTGCAAACCCGGCGCAATTTCCTCTCGTTAAGCTAACAAAACACCCCAGGCTGAATGTGCCGTTATTCCAGTTGGCAAGGGATAATCTGCTGTATCCGGCGAGCTAGCGGTGCATCGATGCAGCCGAGCCTTTCGCATGCCTGGCAAAGGCAATCTTGATCGCCACCAGCATCGGTGCCGCCAGCGCGAACAGCAATGTCACCGCCATGAACGCGCTGTCGAAGGCAATCACGGTCGATTGCCCGGACACCGTGCGCCCCAGCAGATCGATTGCGGCCCGGCCAGCCGTCGCAGTGTCCATGCCTTTGCCCATCAACAATGCGGTTGTGCTGGTCAGCCGTTCGATCAGCGCAGGAGTGCCGGGCGTGACGCCAGTGCCGAGGATCACGGCGTTGGCCGCGTGCCCATGCTCGATGAGGGTCTGTAGCCCGGCCACACCGATCAGCCCGCCCAATTGTCGGCCGGTGTTGAACAGGCCGATGCCGGCCGCCAGGTTGCGGCTGTTGAGTTGAGTGAAGGCGATCAGCGTGATCGACAGAAACAGGAAGCCCAGCCCCAGGCCACGCAACAGGATGGCGGCCATCATGTCCTGACTGCCGCTTTCGCTGGTCGAGCCGGACAGCATCCACATCGCAATCATGATCATCAGGATGCCAAAGGGCACTGTTGCAAACGGCGCCACTCTGCGTGCCTGCATGAGGTAGGCCGAAATGAGCAGGGCGCCGACAAAACATGCGCCGCTGGGCAACAACAGCAGGCCGGCGTCGGTGAGGGTGAAGCCGAGCACCGACAAGGCAAAGGCCGGAATCAGGTAGGCACTGCCGAACAAGGCGGCGCCAGCGATAAAACTGACGATGAAGGCAAAGGAAAAATCGCTCGAGCTGAACAGGCTGAAATCGAGCAGCCTCCGACCGTTCGTCAACAGTTGCTGGCCAAGAAACCCGAGCAGGGCTGCGCTGCCGATCAGCGTGAGGCAGACAATGCGCGGTTCCTCAAACCAGTCCCAGCGCTCGCCCTGGCTGAGTACGTAGGTCAGGCAGAGCAGGGCGGTAGCGCTCAGCGCAGCACCGAGCCAGTCAAAGGGCCGCTGACTGGCCTTGGCGGGTGTCGGGGTGTCGGTGAGTAGCATCAGGCCGCTGGCGGTCAGCGCCAGTGGCACGACGCTGAGAAATATCCAGCGCCAGGACTGGCTGTCGACCAGCCAGCCTTGCAGCGCGGGCGTCAGGGTCGCGGAGGCAACCACCGCGCCGATGGCGAACAGGGCCTGCAGCAGCGGTTGCAGCGTGCGTCGATAGGCCCGAAAAATCAGCATCTGGCCTGCCACCAGCAATGTCCCGCCGGCAAAACCCTGGACGATGCGCAACGCAACCAGCAGCTCGAGACGGGTACTGAAGACCGCCATCGTGCAAGCCAGGCCCATGACCAGGGTGGCGCCGACGATCACCTTGCGTGGGGCGAAGCGGGCCAGCAATCCTGACGCGGTGAGAAAGCCGATCATCTTGAAGGCGGTGTAGCCGATGTCCAGCCAGGCAAACTCATCGGGCGTGGCGTAGGTGTCGCCGATGATGTCGTTACGTCCCAGTACCAGCGCGGTGCCGGCAATCGCTTCAGTCAGGCTGGCCAGCAGGATGCCGATCAGCAGCAGGGCGCCGGGACGGGTTCTGCCAGGCCGCTTCATGATCCACCTCCGCGCTCCACCTCAACCCGCGCCGACAGGCCCGGCACGATGCGCCCGGGCAACGGATTGTGGGCCAGGCGGATTTTCACCGGCACCCGCTGCACCACCCGCACGAAGTTGCCCGTGGCGTTGTCGGTGGGCAGCAGGCTGAAGGCCGAGCCGCTGCCGGGGGCGAAGCTGTCGACTACACCCTCAAGGGCGTCGTTGGGGTAGCCGTCGACAGTGATGCGTACCCGTTGGCCGGCATTGATGTGTTCCAGCTGGGTTTCCTTGAAGTTGGCGACAACCCACACATCCTGGACCGGAACGATGTCGAGCAAGGCGACGCCCGGCGTGACGAAACGGCCGACGCGCACCTGGCGGTTACCGACCACACCGTCCACGGGCGCGCGCACCACGGTGCTGTCCAGGTCGATCCGCGCCAGATCGCTGGCGGCCTGGGCCTGCGCCACGGCCGCCAAGGCCGCGCCGCGCTGGGCCAGGAGCACGGCGATGCGCTGCTGTTGCGCCTCGACCGTTGCCGAGGCGGCTTCGACCGCTGCGGAGGCGCGGGTCTGGGCGGCGGCGGTTTCATCGACGAGCGCCTGGCTCACCGCATTGCTGACGATCAGCTTGCGGTTGCGTTCGTGGGTCTTGCTCGCGAGGTTCATCTGCGCCGAGGCTGAACGTCGTTCGGCCTCGGCCTGGCGAATCTGGGCATGTTGCAGTTGAGTCTGGGCATCGACATCGCTCAAGCGTGCCTGGGCCGACTTGAAGTTGGCCTCGGCCTGAGCGAGGCGTGCGCGATAGTCTTGATCGTCGATGCGAAACAACACATCACCGCGATGGACTTGCTGGTTATCGCGCACCTCTACAGTGGTGACATAACCGGCCACCTTGGCCGCCAGCGAAGTGACGTCGCCACGCACGTAGGCGTTGTCGGTGGAGATGGTGGCGCCGCCGAACAGCATGAAGTAACCGCCCGTCAGGACCGCGAGAGCACTGGCACAGAGCAGCAGTCCCACTGACTTGCGCTTGCTTTTGCGTGGCGCCGGGGGCGTGGTATCGGCATTTTGATCGCTGGTGACGGTGTACTGGGGCGCGTTCATGTTGAGGGTCCTGCACATGGCCAATACCTCCGGCAGCCGAGGGCCGCCGAAGGTTGACCGGGATGTGGATCGGTTACGGCTTCACGGGCTTGACCAGGTCGGTCTCGCTGCTGTCGAGCACGAACACGGCCATCAGGCGCGCCGGTTCGGTAGCGCTCGCGTTGGCGCTCACGGCATGGAAGTCACCCGGCTGTTCGACGAAGTTTTCCCCGGCCTTGTAGACCTTCTCCGGCGCGTCGCCGACCTTGCTGCGTATCGCGCCCTCAAGCACGGTGGCGTAGATGAAGGCGGATTTCGGATGGAAGTGAGCAGGCGATGCGCCACCAGGCGCATACTCCACGACGACACCTTTCATGGTCTTGCCCGGAACATTGGGCAGGACATGGTCGAACACCACGGTGACCTTGCCCGGTTGCGGCTCGGCGGCCGAGACGCTGGTGATCGACAGGGCCGCGATAGCGGCGGCGATCAGGATTCGGCTGAACATGGCAATACTCCTTCAGATAAGAATCGGGTTTCAGCGCCTCAGCGTTGGGTTGG
Source organism: Pseudomonas botevensis (assembly GCF_019145475.1). Taxonomy (GTDB): domain Bacteria; phylum Pseudomonadota; class Gammaproteobacteria; order Pseudomonadales; family Pseudomonadaceae; genus Aquipseudomonas; species Aquipseudomonas botevensis. The sequence goes on along the minus strand of NZ_JAHTKI010000019.1, from coordinate 86,265 downwards.
CGTGGTCGAACGGGCCAGCCAGTCCTCGAAGCGCGTCGGGGCCAGGCGCGGGTTGCTGCCCAGCGGAGTGAGCGACTGGTCGTCGAGCACATCGCCGAAGTAGCGTGCGTGGACGTCCGGGATGACCTTGCGGGTGTCGTGAGTGGCGCGGAAATAGCGCCGGATCAACTCGTCCAGCGGCATGGCTTCAGGGCCGGCCACTTCCAGCGTGCCGTTGGCCGGCGCAGCCAGGACCACATCCGTCAGTGCTGCCGCAACGTCGTCGGAGGCCATGGGCTGGATCAGGGCCGGCGACAGACGCACTTCATCGCCTTCGGTGGCCGACTGGGCGATGCCGCCGACAAATTCGAAGAACTGAGTGGCCCGCAGCACGGTGTAGGGGATGCTGGATGCCTTGATCAGATTCTCTTGCGCGACTTTGGCGCGGAAGTAGCCATTGGCCGGAAGTCGCTCGCTGCCGACGACCGACAGCGCGACGTGATGGCGAACCCCGGCGGCGGCTTCGGCGGCCAGCAGGTTGCGGGTGGAGGTTTCGAAGAAATCGAGTACCGCCTGGTCTTCCCACGACGGCGCGTTGGAGACATCGACCACCACTTCGGCGCCATCCATCGCCTCGGCCAGGCCTTCGCGGGTGATGCTGTTCACCCCGGTGTTGGGCGATGCAGGGCGGGCGTCATGGCCGCGCTCGCGCAGATTCTTTACAAGTTTCGATCCGATGAGGCCGGTGCCTCCGATAACGACGATCTTCATGGCGTCTCTCCGCTTGCCGACAGCAACCATTGCTGTCGATGTGCCTTGAGCATGCCTCGGACGGCTGGGCAAATCCTTGCGTCGGTCTTGGATTTACCTTGGCGAAATCGTGGATTTGCGTCCAAACGATCCAATCTTGCGTTTGTTGTGTAGACCACTCTCCCGGACCGATGCGGTGGGCCAAGGTCTGCCGTATCATTGAGCGCACAATAAACCGCCCACTCGGACACGGAGTCGGGGGCGCCAGAACGGGAACCGGTCACCGTGCAATTCGTGTTTGAAGATTTTGTGCTCGACCAGCAGCGTCGGGAGCTGACCCGGCGCGGGCAAGTCGTGACCATCGGGCCGCAGGTTTTTGACCTGTTGTTGCAACTGGTCAGCAATCACGAGCGGGTGATCAGCAAGGACGAATTGCTGAGCGCCGTATGGAGTGGCCGGATCGTTTCCGAGTCGACCGTCACCAGCCACATCAACGCCGTGCGCAAGGCCATCGGCGACACCGGTGAGCAGCAGCGGCTGGTGCGAACCGTGGCGCGCAAGGGCTACCGCTTTGTCGGTGAAATCACTTTGAGTGAAAGCCCGGCGCAGGCTCTTTCGCCACCTGAGCCACTGCCGCCGCCGAACGTCGCGCTGGTTCTGCCCGACAAGCCGTCGATCACCGTCCTCCCTTTCCAGAACCTCAGCGGCGACCCGGAGCAGGACTACTTCGCCGACGGCATGGCCGAAGACATCATCACCGCGTTGTCGCGCCTGCGCTGGCTGTTCGTCATCGCCCGCAACTCCAGTTTCACCTACAAGGGCAGGGCGGTGGATGCCCGTGGCGTTGGCCAGGAACTGGGCGTGCGTTATGTACTGGAAGGCAGCGTGCGCAAATGCGGCAACAAGGTGCGGATCACCGGCCAGTTGCTCGATGCCAGCACCGGCACCCACCTGTGGGCCGAGCGCTTCGAAGGCCTGCTGGATGACATTTTCGAGTTGCAGGATCAGGTCACCGAAAGCGTTGTCGGTGCCATTGCTCCGCAGTTGGAACGGGCGGAAATCGAGCGGGCCAAACGCAAACCCACCGACAGCCTGGATGCCTACGATTACTACCTGCGCGGCACGGCCAAGCTGCACATCGCCACCCGTGATGCCATCGGCGAGTCGCTGGCGCTGTTCTATCGCGCGATCGAACTGGATCCGGAGTTCGCCTCAGCCTACGGCATGGCGGCCTGGTGTCATTTCTGGCGCAAACTCAACGGCTGGATGATCGACCCGCCCCGCGAAGTGGCCGAAGGCGCGCGGCTGGCGCGCCTGGGAGTGGAGCTTGGTCGTGATGACGCGGTGGCGCTGACCCGCTGCGGCCATGCCCTGGCCCATCTGACCGGGGATGTCGACTGTGGAATCGCCTTGCTCGATCGCGCCCGACTGCTCAACCCCAACCTGGCGCCCGCCTGGTATCTGGGCGGTATCCTGCGCGCCTTGCGCGGCGAAACCGATGCGGCCATCGATAACCTCAATCACGCCGTGCGCCTGAGTCCCGTGGACCCGGAAATGTTCCGTATGCAGGTGGGCGTGGCGCTGGCGCATTTCTTTGCCGGCCGCTTTGATCTCTCCACATCCTGGGCGGAAAAAGCCTTGGGCAATCTGCCCAGTCTGCTGCCGGCAGTGGCCTTGTTGGCTGCCGGTCATGCGCTGTGCGGGCGAGGGGACAAAGCAGCGGTGGCCTTGGCCCGTTTGCGGGCGCTGGATCCTGCCATTCGCGTATCCCGGTTGAAGGGGTGGCTGCCGATCCAGCGGCCCGAGGATTTTGCCCGGCTTGTCGACGGGTTGCGGCTGGCGGGGTTGCCTGAGTAACTGCCGGAGCGCGTCATCCGAGCGGGATGCTCACTGCCCCGACTCATCCGCCGAACACCAACGGTTTCTGCCCGACTGCTTGGCCTGATACAGACAGGTATCCGCCGATTTCAGCAAATGGGCCGGCGTCAGCTCGGCATCGACCGGATGCCGTGTGGTGATCCCGGCGCTGGCGGTGACGTAACCCAGTGGATGCCCGGCGTGTTCCAGTTTCAGTGAGCGGATGCCCTGCAAAATGTCTCTGGCGACTTGAATGGCCCCGGCGCTGTCGGTGTTGGGCAGCAGCACCGTGAACTCTTCGCCGCCGTAGCGAACGACCAGATCCGCGGGGCGTCTGACCGCTTGCTGGACCGCACGCCCGACCGCGTTCAGGCAATCATCGCCAGCGGCGTGGCCGTACTGGTCGTTGTAGCGTTTGAAATAGTCGACATCGAGCATGATCAACGACAGCGCCGACCCCTGGCGCCGGGCCAGACGTATTTCATCGGCCAGCGCATTGTCCAGACGCCGACGATTGCCCAGCCCGGTGAGGCTGTCGGTCAGCGCCATGTCGCGCATGGCCTGATGGGCGTGGCGGATCTCGCGTTCCATCGCGATTCGCTGGCGCAGCTGATGCAGCACGACGAGGCCGAAACCGGTCATCACCAGGCTGAGGAACACCAGGACGAAGCCGTTTTTCAACAGGTCCTGGCGCCATGGCGCGATGATCGACTCACGGGAAATACCGGCTTCCACCACCAACGGGTAGGTGGAGAGCGCCCGATAGCCATACAGGCGCTCGGTGTCGTCGACCACGGCTTTGACCTCCGCGACGCCTTCGCTGGAGTTGGGCAAATAGTGTTTGAAGATCTCGCTGCCGGACAGGCTCTTGCCGATCACCGATGCAATGAACGGCCGGCGCACCAGGATCGTGCCGTCACGCTTGGCCAGGACCAGCGCACCCTTGTCATCGATCCTGAAGTCGCCGTAGTAGTCGACGAAGTAGCTGACCTTGACCGTGCCCAGCAGCACGCCCGCGAACGAGCCGTCGGGGTTGTTCAGGCGACGGGAGATGGGAATGATCAGGTCGTGAGTCGAGCGGCTCTCGACCACCTCACCGATGCGCACATGGCGGTCATCGTGAGTGCGGTGGTACTGGAAATAATCGCGGTCGGAGTTGTTGGCGGTCTCCGGCGTGACCTCCTTGTCGGTGACGATCCATTGCCCGTCGGCGCCGTAAATGAACAGGCCATGCAGTTGCGGCATGATTTTCGATTGCTGCACCAGCAGGTTATGGATACGCGGCACGTCGAGGTTCTGCAGGCCGTCACCCTCGACCCGCTCACTCAGCGCTGCAGTCAGCACATCCATCTGGCGAATGGTGTCTTCGGCGTGCTGTGCGGTCGCGCGGGCCAGGTTGGTCACCGAGTCGCGCGCAGAGGCGAACGCCGAACGATAGTCGCGCCAGGTCCGCCAGCTCTCGACCGCCAGAAAGGCAAAAACCACCATCAGCATGAAGCTCACCGTCAGCCGGAAGATCGAACCGGCGCGGGCGGCGTTGATGGAAGAGCGTGACGTGACGTTGTCTGTGTCCGGCTCTGGTGGGGTGCGTCCGAGCATCAAGGTCTCCTCTGGCGCTGCGATAAAACGAGTGCGTCAGAGGATTATGACAAGGCGTGCGCAGAATTGGGCACACAGGCGACTTTTCCTGTCGCCACCATTCACTGCCCGCCGGTTTGCAGGACCTCGATCCACAACGCGCCTTTGCCCGAGGCCGCTTCGGCCACTCGCTTCAACGCACCGTTACTGGCCACCGCGTAGGAGCCGACCTTGTCGCTTTTTTCGCCCGTCACAATCAACCAGTGGCCGTTGGGGGAGAGGGCGATGTTGCGGGGCTGTTTCTCTTGAACCGGGTAGTTGTCGAGAAACTTCAGGCTACCGTGGGCCGTATCCACCGCGAACACCGAGACGGAGCTGCTGGTGCGTTCGCTCATGAACAGCAACTTTCCATCTGGCGACATCCGCAGATCAGCCGCCCAGATACGCGGGGTAGGGTCGTCCTTCAAGTCGTTATTGCGTGCGTCGCGCACTTCGCCATGGGCCAGTTTCAAACGCTCGGGAATGCCGTTGGCGACGGCAATCGGGGTCAGGGCACCGCTGTCGGCATTGATTGAAAACGCGCTGACCGTGCCGCTCATTTCGCCGACCACATACAGAAATTTGCCATCAGGGGAGAAGGCCAGATGCCGAGGCCCGGTGTTGGCCGGGACACTGACATAACCCTCGCCGATCGGCGTGAGCGTACCCGTGCTGGCGTCCAGGCTGTATTGCAGAACCCGGTCAGCACCCAGGTTACCCGCGTAGGCGAATCGATTGCTCGGGTCGGTACGCAACGAGTGTGCGTGCAGACCGGTTTTGTAGGTGCGGATGTCGGTGGACGGCGTGTCAGCCTTGTCGATGGCCTGCACGCTCAGCAAGTCGGCGCCATAAGAAGCGGCGAGCAGATAGCGTCCCTGTCTGTCCGTGGACAGGTAGGCCATGCTCTCGGCCAGAGGTGCCTTGGTCCGTGGCGTGAGACGTCCGGTGTCGGGATCGATGCTGAAGCTCTGGACCTGAAACGGCTTGACCCGCAGCGCCGCGAACAACACTTTGCCGTCCGGCGAAAGCGCCATCGGATTGACCTGATCACCCGCGCTGACCTGATTGATCAGACTCAACGCGCCGTTGCTTTCATCCAGTTGATATTGGGAAATCAATCCGTCGGCCGGGCTGGAGATGTAGGCAAACGTGGCGGCATTCGCGTGCAGGCTGAGTCCGCATGTAATGGCGCAGGCTACCAGGAGAGTTTTATTCATGAGTAATCCATTATTTTTATGATTGTGGTCAGTCATCCTATGACTTGAATTGAATGGCATCAACGGTTTTTTGCAGGGGCAAACCGTATTAAATCAGGAGCCAATCGGAGCTTTCCCGCACGCACCGCCGTTGGGTGAGGGGGAATTTTGTTGATGGTTTTCTGATGTCATCAGATGACTTGCCGACTTCATGCTCCACAGCCAGGCCATGCGCTACTCGGTGTCGGCGCGTGATAGAAGTCATCCGCTGAAATACAAAAGCCTGCTTTGAAAAGCAGGCTTTTGTCGTTCCAACGGTACTCAGAACGTCGGGGTGTATTTCACGGTGAACATCACATTGCGCGGATCGCCGTAGTTGTTGTTGCCATTGAGCTGGTTGTATCCGGCCGTGTAATAGTGCTTGTCGAACAGGTTGTTGGCGTTGAGTGCCAGCCCTATCTCTTTCGTCAGTTGATAACCGAGGCGGGCGCTCCATACGGTATAACCCGGCACTTCGAAGGTATGTTCGTAGCCGAGGGTATGAGTTTGGGTCGTGAAGCCCAGGCCGGTGCTGACGCGGTTCCAGTCACCGCTGAACTGATAGTCGCCCCAGACCCGCAGCATGTGCTTGGGCGTCCAGGTGCTGAAGACTTTGCCTTCGTTTTCCGGATCTTTGAGATATTTGGTGGTGTTGTAGGTGTAGCCGGCGAACAATTGCAGTCCTGTCAGGACTTCGCCACTGACCTCCGCTTCAATCCCCTGGCTGCGAACCTTGCCGGCCGCAATCGAGCAGTACCAGCCATCGCAGGCGAACCCTGACGCCAAGTCGTTGAGGGCACGGTTCTTCTGGTCATAACGGAACACCGCCAGGGAGGTGTTGACCCGGCCGTCCAGCAACTCGCCCTTGAGGCCGACTTCGTAGTTGCTGCCGATCACCGGTTTGAGCACGGAGCCGTTGATACCGCGCACGGTTTGCGGTTCAAACACATCGGTGTAGCTGGCATAAACCGCCCATTCGCGGCTCAAGTCATAGATGATGCCGGCGTATGGCGTGACTTCGCCGTTTTCGTCAGCGGTGCTTTCAGGCTCGGCGATGGCGACATTGCTGAAGGCCTGCTGGGTGGCCGATTTGTAGCTGTAGTCATACCAACTGACCCGTGAGCCGAGTACCAGGGTCAGCGGCTCGATCGGCTTGACCCGCCAACTGCCGTAAAGGCCTTTTTGGCGAATCTCGTATTTACTCGGTGTGGCGCGGCCGCCCGGCGTATTGAGCAAGCCTTCATAACTGATTTCGGGACGGTCGTGGTCGATCCCGAAGATCGTGTCGCTGCTGTCGTTGAAGGTGCGGGCGAAGCGGTCGTCAGAGGTGTATCTGGAATAGTTGCCGCCCAGCATGACTTCCTGCTCCATGGACAGCGCTTCGAAGTGGCCGGTGAGGTTCATGTCCAGACCGAGCTTGGTCGAATCGAAATCCGTCACAAAGTCGGCATATTGCACACCACTGCCATCGGCTTCGATTGCGTCGCCGATGCTTTGCAGGCGCTGGTTTTTTGCCTTGTTGGTTTCAGTCATGCGCACGGCGCCGACCTTGGCCGCCCAATCGTCGTTGAAGCGGTGTTCCAGATCGGTATAAACGGTGGTGACGTCGATGTCCGCATGGTTCCAGCGCGCGCCGGTATAGGTCGAGCGCGGGACATCCAGGGAGCGGCCATCGGCATAGCGTGGCAAGCCGCGAATCATCGGCCGGGACTCGGCATTGGACTGGCTGACGGCTAAGCCAAGCGTTGTGTCGTCGCGCAGATCGAAGTCGAGTGCGCCGTAGAGCGAGTGCGTTTTGCTCCACTCGTAATCGATGAACGAGTGGCTCTGGTCTTCGTCGGCAACGAAGCGACCGCGCACGGTTGCGCTCGTGTTCAGTGGTCCGCCGGCATCCAGTTGCAGGCCGTAATGATCCCAGGAGCCGGCCTTGCCGGTCACGGTTACGGTCGGGGCGTTCTGGCCGCGCTTGCGCACCAGATTGATCGCGCCACCAGGGCTGCCGGTGCCCTGCAGCAGGCCGGATGCGCCGCGCAGGATTTCCATGCGATCGAAGAAGATCAGATCCTGCGTCGCCCAGTTGCCCAGCGCATAGGTGTTGCGTGGGATGGGGACGCCGTCGTACTGCCAGTCATCGATTTGAAAACCACGCGAGGTCAGGATCATGCCTTTGCCGACGCCCTGAACGCCGACCAGCCCGGTGGTCTTGTTCGCGGCGTCCTTGAGGTCGGTGAGGTCCTGGTCATCCATTTGCTTGCGCGTCATTACGGTGACCGACTGCGGGATTTCCTTGAGTGTGTGAGTGCCTTTGCCGATGGTTACTGCTCGCGCGGCGTAGGAGCCTGAACCTTCGGTGGTGGCGCCGAGGCTGCGTTCAACAATGTTGGTGGCGCCCAGTTGCAGGGCCGCGCTGCTGTCGGTGACCGGCTCTACGCTGAAGTTGCCTTGCCCGGTGACGCGCAGCTGCAAACCGCTGCCTGACAGAGCCTTTTGCATGGCTTGTTCGGCCGGCATCTGGCCAATCACGGCAGGGGCCTGCTTGCCTTGCACCAGCGAGGGCTCCAGCGAAATGATCTGCCCGCTCTGACCGGCGATCGCATTAAGGGTGCCGGCGAGCGGGCCGGCCGGCAGGTTGAAGCTCAAGTCTTGCGCCAGCGCGGCGCTTGCCAGGGTCGCCAGGGCAACGGCGGCGGGAAGGGTACGGGGCCACGTGTTGAACACAACATTCTCCTGTTTTTGTGAAAGTGTCAGGAGATAGGTGCGACGAGAAATGAAAACCGGACACAAACGAGATCGATTATCAAAAAAACTTTCGCCGGGTTATTTTTTGCCAATCAGCGTCAGCCACGGGCTGTAGCGATCCACGCGTATCGGCAACGTTTCGGCCAGGGCGCTCAGGGTGCGCTGAGGATCGTCAAGCGGGAATACGCCCTGGACGCGCAAGCCTCGAACCTCGGGAGCCACGCGCACCAATCCACGGCTGTAAGGACGAAGCGCGTCGACCACTTGCTCAAGGGACTCGTCCAGCACATTCAACTGCCCGTTCAGCCAGGCGGCGCGCCGACGTTCATCGCCGCTGGCGAGGGTGATTCTGCGCGAGGACAGCACCGCCGCCTGACCTTCCTGGATGATTTGCGTCGTACCGTCGAACAAGCGTGCCTCGACCGAGTGCTGCAACACCACCAGGCGGCTGGCGTCCTGCACTTGGGTGACGAGGAAACGGGTTCCCAGGGCGCGCATTTCGCCTTCAGCCGTGCGCACCACCAGTGGTCGGCGGGAATCGGGCGCCACGTCGATCACCAGTTCGCCGCGCCGCAGGATGATCACCCGTTGCGTATCGTTGAAGAGCAGGTCCACCGCGCTTTCAGCGTTCAGGCTCAGGCGGCTGCCGTCGACCAGATTGAAGCTCTGGCGTTGACCTCGCCCGGTGTGCAGGTCCGCCAGCAGCGCTTCACCCAATTGACTTTTTGCGCCGAGCCACAGGCTGGTGCCGAACAGACCGAGGCCGGCAATCACGCGCAGGGCATCGCGGCGCGAAGCCTGCGGTTGCAATAACACCTGCCGGGCCTCGCTGGCCTGGCCGGGCAAGCGTCGATCCAGCGCGCGCACCGTGTTGAACGAGCCACCGAGACGATCCTGCAGGGTCGCCCAGGCCTGGCTGTGCGCACGATCCATCGCCAACCATGCGTTGAAGCGCTCCTGCAGCGCGGGATCAGGCGTGCCGGCGCGAAGCTTTACCATCCAGTCGATGGCTTGCTCGCTGACGGGATCCAGGCGCGGCTTGCTCATGGCGCCACCTCGCACAGCAGGCACTGGCGCAAAGCCTGTTTCATGTAACGACTGACGGTGCGTTCCGAAAGCTCCAGCTTCTGCGCGATGGCTACGTAGCTCAGACCATCCAGCTGGCTGTAGAGGAAGGTGGCCTTGACGATCATCGGCAAGCCGTCGAGCGCCCGGTCGATGGCCACCAGTGCTTCGATCAGTTGCAGCTGTTCTTCGGGGGAGGGGGCCAGGGCCTCGGGCAGAACGGACAAACGTTCGAGGTAGGCCAGTTCCAGCTTGCGTCGGCGAAAACGGTCAAACATCAGTCGGCGGGCAATGGTCGACAGGTAAGCCCGGGGTTGGTCGATGCTGTCCGGATCGACGCGAGCGACCAGCAATTGGCAAAACGTATCGGCGGCAGTGTCCTCGGCGTCCGCGTGATTGCGCAGCTCCCGATTGATGTGCTGCAGCAGCCATCGGTGATGATCGCTGAAGAAGAATCCCAGCTTGCTGGACGGAGGATATTGCACTGGTGGGCTTTCCAGATGTTAGTGAGAATCTCTCTCAATACTACCTGCGCGGTGAGAGCCAGTGCAACGCTCTCTGAAAGCCTTGGATGCGGATTCTTGATTGTCCTTTTTTAGTTGACGGTGAAACGCTTTTCAGCCGATTTATCCCGCTCAGACGTGTCAGTAATCTGTGCCCATCTTGAACGCAACAACAACTCCAACGACTGAAAAGGGATTCAAACATGAGCACTCCAACTTACAACCGCCTGAACAAAGACGACGCCGTAGTTCTGCTGGTCGACCACCAGACCGGTCTGATTTCCCTGGTTCAGGACTTCTCCCCGAACGAGTTCAAGAACAACGTCCTGGCCCTGGCCGATCTGGCGAAGTTCTTCGAGTTGCCGACCATCCTCACCACCAGTTTCGAACAAGGCCCGAACGGCCCGCTGGTCCCGGAACTGAAAGAGATGTTCCCCGACGCGCCGTACATTGCCCGTCCAGGCCAGATCAACGCCTGGGACAACGAAGACTTCGTCAAGGCGATCAAGGCCACCGGTCGCAAGCAGATCATCATTGCCGGTGTGGTGACTGATGTCTGCGTCGCGTTCCCGACACTGTCGGCACTGGCAGAAGGATTCGACGTGTTCGTGGTGACCGATGCCTCTGGCACCTTCAACACCACCGTCCAGCAAGCCGCATGGAACCGCATGACCCAGGCCGGCGCACAAATGATGAACTGGTTCTCGGTGGCCTGTGAGCTGCACCGCGACTGGCGCAACGACATCGAAGGCCTGGGCAACCTGCTGTCGCAGCGCATCCCGAACTACCGCAACCTGATGAACAGCTACTCGGCGCTGACCGCGCAACAGAAATAAGCCGATGCGGATGCACGAAGGCCTGCCCTGAAAAGCAGGCGTTTGTGTTGTGTGGCGAAAAAAAGCCCGCCATCAGGCGGGCAAAGTTGTTGCCAGGTCAAGTCAGCCTGCCTTCAGGCGATGCGCCGTACCGGTCTGCGGGCTTTGCCGGAGCGGGTGTAGCGGAAGAGGTCTTTGGGGTCGTTGTCATCGCTGCTTTCACCCCATGGCACCAGCTCGATGCCGATGCCCAGATTGCGCGCTTCGGCCTGTTCGTTGATGTAGCGCAAGACCGAATAGTCCTCCAGCGCAAAGCCCACCGAATCAAAAATGGTCACCTGTTCGTCGCTCACGCGGCCCTCGACCTGGCCCGCCAGTACCCGCCACAGATCGACCACCGGGAAGTCCGACGGCATCTGCTGGATATCGCCTTCGATCCGGGTCTGCGGCTCGTATTCAACGAACACCGTGCCGGCCTTCAGCACATCGGCGTGCAGTTCGGTTTTGCCCGGGCAGTCGCCGCCGACACCGTTGATGTGCATGCCGGGTTCAAGCATGTCGGGCGTGATGATGGTCGCGTAAGCCTTGTCTGCCGTGACGGTGGTGACGATATCGGCGCCTCGCACGGCTTCGGCGGTGGACGATGCGCGGATTACTTTCAGCGATGGACAGTCGGTCAGATTGCGCATGAGCTTTTCCGTGGCATGCGGGTCCACGTCGTAGACCACAATTTCTTCGATGCCCAGATGGAAGTGAAACGCCAGTGCCTGGAATTCGCTTTGCGCGCCATTGCCGATGAGCGCCATGCGCCGAGCGTTCGGCCGGGCCAGCGCACGCGCCGCCATCAGCGAAGTGGCGCAGGTTCGCAATGCCGTGGCGACGGTCAGCTCGGAGAGCAGCAGGGGATAGCCGCTCTCGACGTCAGCCAGAACGCCGAACGCCATCACCGTGTACAGCCCGCGAAGGGTGTTGCTCGGGTGGCCGTTGACGTATTTGAAGGCATAGCGTTTGGCGTTGGAGACCGGCATCAGCTCGATGACGCCGATGTCGGAGTGGTTTGCCACCCGTGCCGACTTGTCGAAATCGGGCCAACGCTTGAAGTCATCGCGGATCGCGTCGGCAAGATCGCCGATGAATCGCGCGATACCGATGTCCCCCACCAGTCGGGACATGGTCGGGACGTCTACAAAACGGGTCATGGGTAATCTCCATTAGTTTCCGGAAGGAATGTGGGCGGCAACGGACGGCGACGCCTTGCTGCGGCCATAGGCGAACAGCAGGAAAATGAACCACAGCGGCATGAAGTAGAGCGCCAGCCGGGTGTCCTCCCTGAGTGCGAGCAGGCACAGCACGAACAGCAGAAAGACCAGGGTGATGGCCGCCATCGGCACACCGCCAGGCGATTTGAAAGCGGACTTCTGGTGCGCGGCAGGGGCTTTTTTCCGGTAGGCGATGTAGGACGCCAGAATCATCGACCAGGTGAAGATGACCAGGATGGCCGAGATGGTCGATATCAGCGTGAAGACCGTCATCACTTCGGGCATCACGAACAGCAGGGTCACGCCCGCCAGCATGCACAGACCCGAGAACAACAGGCTGTAGACCGGCACGCTCAGCGATGACAACTTGCCGAAGATCGCCGGCGCCAGATTTCGCTCGGCCAGGCCGAACAGCATCCGGCACCCGGAGTACACGCCGCTGTTGGCGGACGACGCGGCGGAGGTGAGGACGACGAAGTTGATCATGCCGGCAGCGGCCGGAAAACCCGCGAGCAGGAACAGCTCGACGAAGGGGCTGCGGTTGGCCGGCACGTCCGCCCACGACACCACGCTGATGATGCAGACCAGCGCGAGGATGTAGAACAGCAGAATGCGCGCCGGAATGGTGTTGATGGCTTTCGGAAGGGTGCGGTGCGGGTTCTTGGCCTCGGCGGCGGTGGTGCCGATCAGTTCGGTGCCGGCGAAGGAAAAAACCGCGATCTGGAAGCCGGCGAAGAAGCCGCTGAGGCCGTGGGGGAAGATCGATCCCGCCTCGATCATGTGCGAGAACGAAGCCACCGTGCCGTTCGGCGAGGTGAAGGACGTCGCGATCATGATCAGCGCGGTCACGATCAGCAGCACAATCGCCACGATCTTGATGATCGCGAACCAGAACTCGACCTCACCGAAAATCCGCACCGCGAGCATGTTCAGCCCCAGCAGCAGGAACATGCTGAAGATGGCGGGCATCCAGGCCGGTACGTCCGGGAACCAGTACTGGAAGAACCCCGCCACCACGACCACATCGCCGACCACTGCGACGCTCCAGCTCAGCCAGTACGACCAACTGAGTACGAACCCGGCGCGCGGCCCCAGGTAAGTCGCGACGATGTCGGCGAAAGACTTGAACTGAAGGTTGGACAGCAGCAGCTCGCCCATGGCCCGCATGACGAAGAACAGGAAGAATCCGAGGATCGCGTAGACCAGCACGATTGAAGTGCCGGCCAGGGCGATGACTTTCCCGGAGCCCATGAACAGCCCGGTGCCGATCGCACCGCCAATGGCGATCAACTGGATATGGCGATTCTCCAGCGTGCGCTGAAGATGCCCGTTATTCGGGGCGTCGATGTCCTGATGTGCATCGGCACTGTGGGAGTGTTTTTCCATGATCGACCTCTTATTTTTGTTTGAGCAAGGCTTCGAACGGTTGGAAGGAAAGCGCCGACGACACACGGCGAGTCGCAGGCGCCTGCAGGCACCCGTGGTCAGGTGAGCCTGCGCACGGTTTTTTTCTAAAGGCCGCTTTCGAACCCGCGAAGGGTGTTCACGGCGTTGATGCCGATCTCATCCACCATGTAGCCGCCTTCCATGACGAACAGCGTTGGCAGCTGAGCCCCGGCAATTTGTGCCCCCATACGGACGAAGTCTTCGCTGGTCAGGAGGAAGTGGCTGATGGGGTCATGCTCGAACGTATCGACGCCCAGCGAGACGACGAGGAACTGCGGTTCAAACGCGACGATCCGGTCCAGCGCCTCAGACAGTGCCTGGCGATAGGTGTCCCAGGTGCAGCCCTTGGCCAATGGGTAGTTGGCCGTGAAGCCCTGGCCGGCGCCTGCTCCCTCTTCGTGTGCGTAACCGGAGAAGTACGGGTAGGACACATGCGGATCGCCATGGAGGGAGGCGAAGAAGACGTCCGGGCGCTCATAAAAGATGTTCTGGGTGCCATTGCCGTGGTGGAAATCCACGTCGAGGATCGCGACCCGTTTTGCGCCCCTGCTGCGGCAGCGTTCGGCGGCAATCGCGGCATTGTTCAGGTAGCAATACCCGCCCATGTACTCGCGCGCGGCGTGGTGCCCGGGCGGTCGGCACAGGGCGAAAGCGCTGTGGGCGCCGTCGATGATGTGGTCCATGGCGGTCAATGCCACGTTGGCGCTGCCGCGCACGGCCTCCCAGGTTCCGGCGGTGATGGGCGCACCGGCGTCCATTGCATAGAACCCCAGTTTGCCGTCGATGAAACCGGGCTCTCGATCGATCGCCAGATCGCGTACCGGCCACACCAGCGGCAGCGCGTCATGCTGTTTGCCGGTGGCTGCCCATTCGGCCCAGGCATTCTCCAGAAACGCCACGTAGCGTTCGCTGTGCGCGGCCACGTAGCAGGAGCGATCGTATTCGCGTTCGGGGATGACCTCACCCAGAACCGTTGACTGCACACGGGCCAATACTGTTTCGGCGCGCTGAGGGTTTTCGAAAGAGGGCTTTACCGCCCCGTCCTTGAGCTCTGAACCGTGGTGCAAGCGATGCTTGGGGCTGAAAACTGTTAACACGCGAGTGTCCTCGGGGCTGTTTGAGTCATTTCGTGTAGAACAATTTTCGCGTTGCATCGCTGAAAATGCTTTGCGATATTTGCTCGCGCGAAGGCAATTTGAGCAAAGAGATTGGCGAGGTCTGGGGTGTATGAGCAAAAGTATTGCTTTGGATGAGTTGGATGCGACCGACAGAAAGCTGCTGCGCCTGCTGCAAGAGGACGGAACGCTCTCAAGCGCTGCATTGGGAGAACAGCTGTCGATTACCGTGACGCCCAGTTGGCGGCGTCGCAAGCGTCTGGAAGACCTTGGCATCATCAAGGATTACCAGGCCAACCTGGATCGCCGAAAGCTCGGCTTCGATGTCATGGCGTTCGCGCAGGTGAGGTTCGGCAACCATTCGGAAAATGCCCCCGATGAGTTCGAGAAAGTGATTCTCAAACTCCCGCAGGTTCTGTCCTGTCACAAGGTCACCGGTGAAGCGGACTACGTGCTCACGGTTCTGGCAACGGATCTGGAAAGTTACGGGCGTTTCGTCGAGGACGTATTGCGCAGGCAGCCGGGCATTGCCTCGATCCAGTCGAGCCTGGCCCTGCGCGAGGTCAAATCCGTGAGCCGGATACCGGTGCTGGATTAGCCACGGTATCGATGGCGAGGTGCGGTCCGGCAGGGCATCTTCAGCGGACGCCTCTGCCGGACAGGCCGCTGGTCGGCTGTCCGGGCGGGGCCGGTTTTTGACCTCAGACCGTTACCACGACTTTCCCGACCTGCTGATTGGCCTCAAGAAAGCGGTGCGCGTCCTGAATTTCATCGAGGGTGAATGTCCTGGCAATGATCGGTTGCAGGGCGCCCGACGCCAGACCGTCGAAAATGAACGTCTTGGCCCGGGCCAGGGTGGCCGGGTCCGAGACGATTTCCGAGTACAGGTAACCCTTGAGGGTCAGGCTCTTGCCCAGCACGGTGAACAGCGGGAACGGCGTCGGCTCCGGGCTCAGCGCGCCGTACTCCAGCAGGATGCCGCCCCGGGCCATGCTTTGGGTCAGCGGCTCGAACGAAGGCCCGCCCACCGGATCGAAAACCACCCGCGCGCCTTTGCCTTCGGTCAGGGCCATGACCCTGGCGACCATGTCTTCTTCGTCGCTGACGATGACGTGCGCTGCGCCGGCGTCCAGCAGAGCCTGTTTTTTTGCGCGGGTGCGGGTCACGGCAATCGGAGTGGCACCGACCATCCGGGCAATCTGGAAGGCCGCGAGGCCGACGCTGCTGGAGGCGGCGGTGACCAGCACAAAATCATCCCGATGAAGTCTGGCCTGTTCGACCAGCGCGCCCCACGCGGTCACGTACTGCATCCACGACGCCGCCGCTTGCTCGAAAGAGAGCGTGTGCGGGTGCTTGACCGTGAGGTGGGCGGGAACGTTCGCCAGTTCGCCGTAAGTGCCCCAGCGTGCAATGTCCAGCGGCGGAATCACGCTGACCGCGTCGCCAGCCTTGAACTCGCTGACGCTGGCGCCGACGGCAACCACCACACCGGCCGCTTCGTAGCCAAGACGACTGGGAAACTGCGCTTCCTGAAGATAGGCGTGGTTGCGGAACATCACTTCCGCGCGGTTCAAGCCGAAGGCCTTGACCTCGATTTGCACCTCGTCGGCGCCGGGCGCCGGGACATCGACCGCTTCCAGTTTCAAAACGCTTGCGTCGCCGTACTCGTGAATCCTGACAATGCGTGCCATGGTTGCCTCTGCAATGAACAATGAGGCCGGTGTCTGCCGGCCGGAATGTGGTTGAGATCGGGCACCGGATGCCGGTGCCATGGACGCCAATTTAGGCTTTGGCTTGCGCCGGATAAATGCCTACGATAGCGCAAGACTAGAAACAACGAGTTTCCAATGGATCGCCTTACGCTGATGGCCACCTTCGTCAAAGCCGTGGAGCTGGGCTCCTTCAGCGCGGTGGCGGATGAGCTCAACCTGTCGCCGCAACTGGTGGGCAAACAGGTGAAAATGCTTGAACAGCATTTGGGTGTGTCGCTGCTCAACCGCACCACCCGCAAGCAACACCTCACTGACTTCGGCCGCACGTTCTATCAGCGCGCGAAGCTGATTCTGGCCGACATGGACGCCGCCGAAGAAATGGCCGCCGTGACCCGAGGTGTGCCCAGCGGCCGGCTGCGGATCAATGCGCCGGTCACTTTCGGTGTCAGTACGCTGTCGCCCAGGCTGTTGGAATACATGGTCAGGTATCCGCAGGTGTCGGTGGACCTGACGCTGTCCAACGAACTGGTGGATCTGGTCGACGGCGGTTACGACGTGGTGTTTCGCATTGGCGAACTCGCCGACAGCGGCTTGAAGGCGCTGCCACTGATGCCGTATCACATGGTGCTGTGCGCCGCGCCGTCGTATCTGGCGCGCCGCCCACCGATCACCACACCCTGGGATCTTCAGGAGCATGAGTGCCTGGCGTTTGCCTATTCGGACGGGCGCTCCCACCTGCGCTTCGACGGTCCGGAGGGGCTCATCGACGTACCGATTCAAAGCCGTTTGACGATCAATCAGGGCGACCCGTTGTTGTCCGGCGCTGTCGCCGGGTTGGGCGTGGTGATGCTGCCGCTGGAACTGGTCAGGGACTCACTGAGAAGCGGGACACTGGTGAGCCTGCTGCCGGATTACACGGTGCCGGTTTCACCGATGAGCCTTTTGTACGCCCCCGACCGCCGCCTGACGCCAAAGCTGCGCAGCTTCATTGATTTTGCGAAGGCGGCATTTGGGTGGGGGGCGTCTTCTGCGCGTACCTCTTGACGGTTTTTCAGCCACTCTGGCGAAGCGTCCGGAACGCTGGGTTTGTGACTATGTATCTTGTCGGTCACACGTTGTCAGTCCGCTGTAGGGTGCGTAAGCTGCTCCCATGAATCAGCCATCGATATCTTCGCCCAGCGCCCGTGGCCCAGCCGATCACGACATTCGAAACCAAATCGTCGCGGCGGCCAACGAACATTTCAGTCAGTACGGCTACGGTAAAACCACGGTCTCCGACCTGGCCAAAGCCATTGGCTTCTCCAAAGCCTATATCTATAAGTTTTTTGATTCCAAGCAGGCGATCGGCAACGCCATCTGTGCAAATTGTCTGGCAGAAATCGTTGCAGCCGTTGAGCAGGCTATCAATGTAGAGACTCTTTCGCCGACCGAGCGCTTTCGACGCTTGGTCAAAACACTGATCGCCACGGGTGCGAGCCTGTTCTTCAATGATCGAAAGCTCTATGACATCGCGGCGTTTTCTGCGTCAGAACGCTGGCCCAGTTCGCAAGTCTATGACACCAGGATCAAGCAGTTCATTTTACAAATCGTGCGTGAAGGGCGAGAGATAGGTGAGTTTGAACGCAAGACTCCCTTGGACGAGACGGTCGATGCGATACATCTTGCTCTGCGGCCATTCGTCAATCCTCTACTGCTGCAGCACAATCTTGATTGCGTTGAAGAGGCGCCCGCGCTCACCTCCAATCTCATCCTGCGTAGCCTCATGCCTTGATCTTTGATCGTCGGCCAGCGGTCGAACCGTTACAGGTCTGAGCAGCACATCACCCAAACGGCTTTGCTTTTTGCCCTTCCTCCAGTCGTCGAAGGGCATTTATTTATCTGCATTGTGACCATTGACTGATATGGTCACATGGCTAACTATAGCCGTTCGATGTTTCTGCTGTTTCATCCCGGTGATAACCATAGAGTTCCAATAATGAAAAAAATATTGCTCAAGAGTCCACTTGGCCTCGCGGTCGTACTCGCATCTTCTAACGTGTTTGCGAGCGGTTTTGCCCTCAATGAACAGAGCATCAGCGGGATGGGATCTGGATATGCCGGCCGTTCCTCCTCGGCTGAAGATGCGAGCACCGTCTTCGGTAATCCGGCGGGCATGTCTCGTTTGAAAACGGAACAAGTCAGCGTAGGCGCGGCGACTCTTTTCGCGAAGTCCGATATAAGCCAGACCCGCAGCACATTCGGAGGGCGGGAAGACGGCGACATGGTGCCCACGACCACGATACCTATGGGCTACTACGTCAAACCGATTGATGAGCACTGGGCGTTCGGCGTTGGATTTTATGCACCTTTTGGCCTGATCACCGATTACGGCAGCGGCTTTGCCGGGCGTTACTACGCTAATAAAAGCGAGGTCACGGCGCTTACGTTCCAGCCCACTATCAGCTATGCCTTTAATGACAAGGTTTCGATCGGGTTCGGCCCCACCATCAACCGTATCAGCGGCGAGTTGTCCGGAATGGTGCCCAATCCGCTCAGTCCTGGTCGCAATGACGGAAAACTCAAAAGCACTGGCGACGACACGGCCCTTGGTTTCAACGCCGGCATTTTGATGCAGGCTACAGACCGGACTCGCCTTGGACTGACCTACCATTCCAAGGTCAGTTATCACCTGGATGCCAAGACCAAGGTCACTGACGGCATCTTTAGCGTGTTGGGAGTTAGCGGCCGGAGTTATGACGCCTCGCTGGATGTCGATTCGCCGGAATCCGTGGATTTCTCGGTCACACATCAGCTCAATGATGACTGGACCCTGTATGTGGGGAGTACCTGGACACGCTGGAGTCGCTTCAAGGAGTTAACCATCGAGAACACGGGGCTGCCGCCGTTGTTGAGCGGCTCGCTGGGCACCATCAGCGAAGAGCAGAACTGGCATGATACGTGGGCTCACGCTATCGGTACGTCTTATAAATTGAGCGATCAGTGGGTACTTCGTGCAGGCTTTTCCGTCGACCAGTCGCCCGCCAACAACACCAATCGTGGACCGCGTATCCCGACGGGTGACCGAACGGTTATCAGCTTCGGTGCCGGCTGGACTCCGGTAGAGAATGTCACGATCGATGTTGCTTATTCCTACCTGCGGGAAGAGAGCGTGCAGGTCAACGATAGCTCCACAACCCGAGGTGCATACAGTGCCAGGTACCAGAACAGTGCGAGCGGGCTCGGCACTTCTGTCAGCTATCGCTTCTAAATAGATAAGGCATCATTCCACGACAACGATTCGGCCGGGAGCGCATGTTGCGCCCCGGCCTTTCAATACTCATTCCGCCAGTGCTTCGCGCGCCTTCATATTGCTGTTCTCTGGTGGCTTCGAGTCGCCAGAGACTGAGCTTGCGGAGGTTGCCAGCCACCCCCGAGTGCCTTGAATGCCGCGACTGCCGCCCGTGCCGAGTCCGTTTGTGCCTGCGCCCGGGCATCGGAAGCCTGCAACATCGTTTCGTCGGCATGCAGGACATCGATCAGACTTGCCGTACCTTTCTCGTAGGCAATGAATGACGATTGACGGGCCAGTGTCAGAGCGTCCTCGCCTCCCGTCAGGGTGATCGCCTGGGCTTCTCGATTCACCAGCGCGGAGAAGGCATTCTCGACATCCTCGGTGGCGCGCAAAACGGACTGACGGTAAGCGGCCAGGGCCTCGGCTTTCTGTCCCTTGGCTTGATCGATCTGAGCGTTGATGCGGCCAAAGTCGAAAAGTCTCCAGCGCAATCCCAGTACGCCCGCCGACTGATTGGCGCCGCCGGTGAAAAGGTTGCCGCCGGATACGGCCGTGGCGCTTCCCAGTAATGCACTCAGGGAGAATTTCGGGTAGTACTCCGCAACCGCCTCTGCGATGCGCGCATTGGAGGCGGCAAGACGACGCTCGGCCACGATGAGATCGGGCCTGCGGCGCAGCAGGTCGGCCGGTGTTCCCGTGGACTTTATTTGTGGCGCGAGAGGAATATTTCCTGCATTTGCCAATTGCATGCGATGAGTGCCTGGCGGTGTACCCAGCATGACATCCAGTGCATTCATGGCAGCCTCCAGGCCGGTCTGCAGGACTGGCACGGTCGCCTGGACCTCTGCCAGTGCGCCCTCTGCCTGGTGAACCTGATAGTTGGCAGCCAGGCCTTTGCCGTAGAGCAGGGAGACTTTTTCCAGCAGTTCATGCTGCGTTTTGACTTGTCGGTTCGCGATGTCCAGCCGGGCCTGCAATCCTCGGATGCTGATATAGATATCGGCGGTCTGCGCAGCGATGGCCAGTCGTGTGGCGACGGCGCCAGCCTCCGAAGCCTGATACTCGGCGAGTGCGGCTTCGCGTCCGCGTCGCAGGCCGCCAAATACATCAATCTCCCAGGCAGCGCCGAGGTTCACCTCGTAGGTGCTTGCGTACCGATCATGGCCGGGCGTCGAGTTCAACACCTGTCCGAGCGGCGTCTCGACTGACTGATAGGAGCGCGCAGCCTGGCCACTTATGTTCCCCGAGGGTAACAGGGCGGCATTCGCGGCACCCAGTCCTGCCCGCGCCTGTGTGACTCGCGCCGACGCCTGTGCCAGATCCAGATTCTGCTCAAGAGCCCTGGAGACGAAGCCGGTCAGCGCTGGATCACCAAAGCCTTCCCACCAGGCCACAAGAGTGGCCGGTGTCCCTGCGGGCCTCTGCTCGACAGCGGACTGACCCAAATAACGATCCGAAAGAGAAGCGTCTGGACGTTGATAGTCCGGACCGACCGCGCAGCCTGCCATCAAGCTGGCGCTCACCAAAAGAGCAAGGGGATGGAGAGGGGGCATTGCGATTCCTTCAAATGACGATTTTTGTGACCATAATATATTTCAGTCACTTGCTGTCAATAACCATGATTTGATCGCCATTCGGAGTTTTCCCAATGTTTGTGGTGGTTTTTGCGTAAATGCGGGCAGCTCAATTATTCTTGATGGCGTGACCATTGACAGATATGGTCACTATGCTGAGAATGTCGTGCATGTCCTATTTTTCAAGTAAGGGAACCTATGCGCCTGCTTCGTCCTGTCCCCATTGCGGCTTGCCTGTTGCCACTCGTCCTGGCAGCGTGCGGCGACTCATCCACCGCTGAAGATCCACGCACGCATGCTCCTCTGGTGAGGGCTTTTGCCGTTCAGGGCGCCTCCGACGTTTCGCGCACTTTCACGGGAATCGTGGCTGCCCGTGTGCAGAGTGACCTGGGCTTTCGCGTTTCAGGCAAGGTACTTGAGCGTCTGGTTGATACGGGGCAGGCCGTCAAGCGCGGGCAGCCACTCATGCGTCTCGACCCAATCGATCTCGGCTTGCAGGCGCGAGCACAGCAAGAGTCGGTCATCGCGGCTCGGGCCAGAGCCAAGCAGACCACTGATGACGAGGCCCGGTATCGCAACCTCGTCGCTGCCGGGGCGATTTCTGCATCGGCGTACGACCAGATCAAGGCAGCGGCTGATACCGCAAAGGCACAGCTCAGTGCTGCCGAGGCGCAGGCTGACGTGGCTGGCAATGCTTCCGGGTACGCGGTGTTGTTTGCGGATTCCGATGGGGTGGTGGTGGAGACGCTTGCCGAGCCGGGCCAAGTCGTCAGTCCGGGGCAACCTGTGGTTCGACTCGCGCGCGCGGGGCAGCGAGAAGCGATAGTTCATCTGCCCGAAACGCTACGTCCGGCAGCAGGATCCACAGCGCAGGCGACGCTTTACGGCAACAGCATTGGGGTTGTCACCGCGAAGCTGAGGCTGCTTT
Organism: Pseudomonas botevensis; assembly: GCF_019145475.1. Classification (GTDB taxonomy): domain Bacteria; phylum Pseudomonadota; class Gammaproteobacteria; order Pseudomonadales; family Pseudomonadaceae; genus Aquipseudomonas; species Aquipseudomonas botevensis. The sequence goes on along the minus strand of NZ_JAHTKI010000019.1, from coordinate 64,400 downwards.
CTGATTCGGCCGATCGCATGACGCGCACCTTTGAGGCGCGCTATGTGCTTGAAGGCGCGTTGGCCAATGCGCCGCTGGGTTCGACAGTCACTGTTCGGATCGCCCAAGGCACTGCAAATGGACAAACGCTGCAAGTACCGATCGCTGCCGTTTATGACGCGGGCCAAGGCACAGGGGTGTGGGTCATTGCCGGCGAGCCGGCGAAGGTTGCCTGGCGACCTGTTCGGGTTCTGGGCTTGAGCGATGACGCAGCGCGAGTTACAGGTGAACTCAAAATTGGCGAGCAGATTGTTGCGCTGGGGGCCCATCTGCTGCGCGATGGTGAGGAGGTGAGGCTGGCTCAACAGGGTGACGTCAACGTTGCCGGGAGCCATCCATGAGCCAGGGACGCTTCAATCTTTCGGCGATCGCCGTTCGCGAGCGCTCGATCACGGTATTCCTGATCTTCCTGATCGCTGTTGCAGGGGTCCTGTCGTTCTTCCAGTTGGGACGTGCGGAAGATCCTCCGTTTACGGTCAAGCAACTGACGGTCGTGACCGCGTGGCCGGGGGCTACGGCGCAAGAGATGCAGGATCAGGTTGCAGAGCCGCTTGAAAAACGCCTGCAGGAATTGAAATGGTATGACCGCACGGAAACCTACACCCGTCCAGGTCTCGCTTTCACGATGGTGACACTGCTTGATCGCACGCCTCCCTCCCAAGTGCAGGAGGAGTTCTATCAGGCCCGTAAAAAACTCGACGATGAGGCCATCAAGTTACCGGCGGGTGTGATTGGCCCGATGGTCAACGACGAGTTTTCAGATGTGACATTTGCGCTGTTCGCCCTGAAAGCCAAAGGCGAGCCGCAGAGGCTGCTGGTGCGTGATGCGGAATCGTTGCGCCAGCGCCTGCTGCACGTGCCGGGAGTAAAGAAGGTCAACATCATTGGTGAACAGGCTGAACGCATCTTTGTTTCCTTCTCCCATGATCGACTGGCCACGCTGGGCGTATCACCTCAGGATATCTTTGCCGCGCTGAATCAGCAGAACGTGCTCACGCCAGCCGGCTCGATTGAAACCGATGGGCCGCAAGTCTTCCTGCGCCTCGACGGTGCCTTCGACAAGGTGCAAAAGATTCGTGATACGCCTCTTGCGGTTCAAGGCCGAACATTAAAGCTCTCGGACGTGGCGACGGTCGAGCGTGGATATGAAGATCCGGCCACGTTCCTGGTGCGCAATAACGGAGAGGAGGCTCTGTTGCTGGGGGTTGTGATGCGTGAGGGCTGGAACGGCCTGGACCTGGGCAAGGCATTGGACGCAGAGACCACCAGCATCAACGAGGGCATGCCGCTGGGCATGACGCTCACCAAGGTCACCGATCAGTCTGTGAATATCAGTTCGGCCGTCGACGAGTTCATGATCAAGTTCTTCGTCGCACTGCTGGTCGTGATGCTTGTCTGCTTTCTCAGCATGGGCTGGCATGTCGGTATCGTGGTGGCGGCGGCTGTGCCGTTGACGCTGGCCGTGGTGTTTGTGGTGATGGCGGCCACTGGAAAGAACTTCGATCGTATTACTCTCGGGTCGTTGATTCTGGCGCTTGGCCTGCTGGTGGACGATGCGATCATTGCCATCGAGATGATGGTGGTGAAGATGGAGGAGGGCTACGACCGCATCAAGGCTTCCGCGTATGCCTGGAGTCATACGGCCGCACCGATGCTTTCCGGCACGCTGGTAACCGCTATCGGCTTTTTGCCCAATGGTTTCGCACAGTCAACAGCGGGCGAGTACACCAGCAACATGTTCTGGATCGTGGGCATTGCCCTGATTGCTTCATGGGTCGTTGCGGTGGCTTTCACGCCCTATCTGGGTGTGAAGATGTTGCCGAAGATCAACACGGTCGAAGGTGGCCACACGGCCATCTATAACACTCCTAACTACAACCGCTTCCGCCGGGTTCTGGCGCGTGTGATCGCCCGCAAATGGCTGGTGGCCGGTACGGTTATCACTACGTTTGTCGTGGCGATTCTCGGCATGAGCCTGGTCAAGAAACAGTTTTTCCCCACATCGGACCGTCCAGAAGTGTTGGTCGAAGTGCAAATGCCCTATGGGACCTCCATCGAGCAGACCAGCAGCACCACCGCCACGATTGAATCCTGGCTGCAAAAGCAGGCTGAAGCAAAAATCGTCACGGCCTATATCGGGCAAGGTGCGCCGCGCTTCTACCTGGCAATGGCGCCGGAGCTTCCAGACCCGTCATTCGCAAAGATTGTGGTGCTGACGGACAGTCAGGAGGCGCGTGAGTCCCTCAAGTTCCGCCTTCGTGAGGCAGTGGCGCAAGGGCTTGCTCCGCAAGCGCGTGTCAGGGTGACGCAACTGGTGTTTGGCCCCTATTCGCCATTTCCTGTCGCCTATCGGGTGATGGGGCCTGACCCTTCAAAATTGCGCGAGATCGCCGGCCAGGTACAGGAAGTGATGCAGGCGAGCCCGATGATGAGAACGGTCAACACTGACTGGGGAGCGCTGACACCCACGCTGCATTTCACCCTGGATCAGGACCGTTTGCAGGCGGTGGGGCTGACGTCCAGCGCTGTCGCGCAGCAGCTGCAGTTTTTGCTCACGGGAATCCCTATCACGGCCGTTCGTGAGGACATTCGTTCGGTGCAGGTGACCGGGCGTGCGGCGGGTGACATCCGGCTCGACCCGGCAAAAATACAAGGGTTTACGCTCGTGGGCGCGGCGGGGCAGCGGATTCCGCTGTCCCAGGTAGGGGAAGTCGACGTCCGCATGGAGGAACCAATCCTTCGCCGTCGTGACCGCACGCCGACCATTACCGTGCGCGGCGACATTGCCGAAGGCTTGCAGCCACCGGACGTATCGAGCGTGATCATGACGCAGTTGCAGCCGGTCATCGACAAGCTGCCTGATGGGTATCGCATCGAGCAGTCGGGGGCCATCGAGGAGTCGGGCAAGGCCGGCAAGGCGATATTGCCGCTGCTCCCGATCATGATTGCGATCACGCTGCTGATCATCATCCTGCAGGTGCGTTCGATCTCGGCGATGATGATGGTGTTTCTCACCGCGCCGCTGGGGTTGATTGGCGTGGTGCCGATCTTGCTCATCTTCCAGCAACCGTTTGGAATCAACGCCCTGGTCGGCCTGATCGCGCTTTCGGGCATTCTGATGCGCAATACGCTGATTCTGATTGGACAAATCCACCACAACGCGCAAGAAGGACTGGACCCGTTCCACGCGGTGATCGAAGCCACCGTGCAGCGTGCCCGCCCTGTGTTGCTGACAGCGTTGGCAGCCATCCTGGCGTTCATCCCCCTGACGCACTCCGTATTCTGGGGGACGCTGGCCTACACACTGATCGGAGGTACGCTCGTCGGAACCATCATGACACTGGTGTTCCTGCCGGCGATGTACTCCATCTGGTTCAAGATCGGCTCAGTCAGTCAATGGCAAACTGAAGCAGCAGAACCGGTATAGCCCGCGAAGCAGGCTGAAGAGAGGGCGCCACTGCGTCCTCTCGTTGTTCACTCAACAGGTTGCCGGGAAACCCCGGCGCTTGATTGGAGGCTTGCGGGAACGCCTGGTAGCCGTTGAGTCGGACCTGCACGCTTGCGCAATCCAATCGAATACTTGCCTATTCCTCTGAACATGCCGTCCGGCAGATAGGAATGCCCTTGCTCGCAGGCTAGAGTTCCGTCAACAGGAGCCAGCCACCATGATCCATGTCAGTCCCCCCCAGGAATCGTCTCTGGCCTCGAGCATTGATCCGCGTGTCAGTCATGCAGGAGATTTCGCGACGGCGATCCCCGGCCTTGCGTTGTTTCGTCGCGATCATCCAGTGCCACCGTCCATTTGCATCGTTGAACCGAGTCTGATTCTGGTCGCCCGTGGCGAGAAACGGCTGTGGGTCGGTGCCGAGGGTTATCGCTATGACAGCTCGCGCTTTCTGATTACCTCCCTTGAGCTTCCGGCCAATTCCGAGGTACTCAGTGCCAGCCCCGAGCAGCCTTGCGTCGGGCTGGTGTTGAAGCTGGATGTGGCGTTGCTGGCCGAGGTCATCACCAAGGGCGGTATGCCCGCGGCCCGCAGTCGTGCGATTGGCGCGGGTGTCGGCATTGGCAGCATGGTCTTGACGCTGGAGCAGGCCCTCGGCCGTTTGCTGGCGCTGCTTGATGAACCCGAGGCGATCCCGGTGCTCGCGCCGCTGATTCTGCGCGAGGTCCACTATCGGTTGCTCAACAGCGATCAGGCCGCGCGCCTTTGCCAGCTCACGGCGGTCGATGGTCAGGGCTACCGCATTGCCAAGGCCATCGACTGGCTCAAACTCAACTACGGCGAGCCACTGCGCATCGAGGAGCTGGCGGCGCGGGTGCAGATGAGCACACCGACCTTTCATCACCACTTTCGTCAGCTGACCGCTATGAGCCCTTTGCAGTATCAGAAGTGGCTGCGCCTGAACGAGGCGCGGCGGCTGATGTTCAGCGAACGCTTTGAGGTCTCGCGGGCGGCGTTTGCCGTCGGTTACGAAAGCCCTTCGCAGTTCAGCCGCGAGTACGGCCGGCTGTTCGGCAGAGCCCCCCGAGATGACATTGCCCAACTGCGTGCCCAGCCGCCGGAAGAGGCGGTGGTCAGCAGCGCCGCGAGTTAACCGCCGCACCGTTTTCACCGGTGATATGCCTCGCTGCGTATCACCGCCTATAAAAAACACAGCAACCGATGATCAGCGGGTGAGCCCATGGAATTACGAATCAACCAGAAGACCTATCAGGTCGATGCCGACGCCGATACGCCCCTGTTGTGGGTGATCCGCGATGACCTGGGCATGACCGGCACCAAATACGGTTGCGGTCTGGCGCAGTGCGGCGCGTGCTCCGTGCTGGTCGACGGCAACGTGGTGCGCTCCTGCGTGACGCCGGTGGCCGGTGTGGTCGGGCGTGAGGTCACCACCATCGAAGCCATCGAGACGGATGATGTCGGCAAACGTGTGGTGGCGACCTGGGTGGAGCATCAGGTCGCCCAGTGCGGCTATTGCCAGTCCGGGCAGGTCATGGCCGCCACGGCACTGCTGAAGAATAACCCCAAACCGAGCAATGAGCAGATCGAAGCGGCGATGGTCAATCTCTGCCGCTGCGGCACCTACAACGCGATTCAGGCAGCGGTTCATGACCTTGCCGGGTTGTCCGCGACGAAGGGGGAGGCGTGATGAACTTGCCCATTGAAAGCCTGAATCTGACTGATCCGGTCAACGTATCTCGCCGGCGCTTCCTCGCCGGCACTGCCGTGGGTGCGCTGGTGCTCGGCTTCGGCCTGCCGCTCGGTTCGGGCAGAGCCCTGGCGGCGGCCGCCGCGACCGAACGCGGCACGCAAGTGCCGGCGTTTCTGGAAATCCGTCCGGACAACACCGTGCGCCTGCTCAGTCCGTTCATGGAAGGCGGGCAGGGCACCCACACCGCCATGGCGCAGATCGTCGGCGAGGAGCTGGACGCAGACCCCGCGACTTTCCTGGTCGAGGCCGCGCCACCGGGCGAAGCCTACGTGGTGCTGGACAACGGGATGCGCATCACCGGCGGCAGCATGTCGGTGCGCCTGAGCTACCCGACCATGCGCCGCCTCGGTGCTTTGGCGCGGGCCATGATGTTGCAGGCCGGTGCCGAGAAACTGGGTGTGCCGGTGGGCGAGCTGACGACCGAACCGGGCAAAGTGGTGCATGCCGCTTCGGGCCGCACGCTGACCTACGGCGAATTGGCCGAGCGCGCGATGGACCTGCCGGTGCCGGACCCTGCCAGTGTGAAACTGCGCGATCCGAGCCAGTTCCGCTGGATCGGCAAACCGGTCAAGCGTGTCGATGCGTATGACAAGTCGACCGGCAAGGCGCTGTACAGCATTGATCTGAAAGTCGACAACATGCTCCACGCGGCGGTGCAGCATGCGCCGCGCCTGGGCATGACCGTCGGCAGCCTGCGCAATGAAGAGCAGGTCAAGGCCATGAAGGGCGTGCATTCGGTGCATCAATTGCCCGGCGCCGTAGCGGTGGTGGCCGAGCGTTGGTGGCACGCCAAGCGTGCGGTGGAGGCGATTCAGGTCGACTGGCTGGAGGCGGGCGCCGACTCCAGGCTCCGGTCGATGCCGGCGGATTTTTCCAGTGATGCTTACGTAAAACGTCTGGCAGCCGAGAAAGGCCCGGCCCGCGACGCTGAAAACGAAGGCGACGTGGCCGCAACGCTGGCCAGTGCCAAGACCACACTCCAAGCCACGTATCACAACCAGTACCTCAACCACGGCCAGTTGGAACCGCCGTCTGCGCTGGCTCGCTTCAATCCCGACGGCTCGCTGGAAGTCTGGCTGCCGAATCAGGCGCCTGACATGTTCCGTGCGGACATCGCCAAGCGCACCGGTCTCGATCCTGCGCGCATCACCTTGCATTCGCCCTTGCTGGGCGGGTTTTTCGGGCGGCATTTTCTCTATGAGTCGGCCAATCCCTACCCGCAAGCGATTGCGCTGGCCAAGGCAGTCGGGCGTCCGGTCAAGCTGATCTGGAGCCGCGAGGAAGAGTTCGTGCGCGATGCGCTGCGGCCAATCGCTGCCGTCAATTTCCGCGCTGCACTGGACAGCGATGGCATGCCGCTGGCTATCGAGGCGGTCAGCGCTACTGAAGGGCCGACCGAGGCGCTCGCCGGCAAACAGGGCGAAAAAATCGACCCGACCGCCCTCGAGGGCCTCGCGGGCAAGTCATACGCGATCCCCAACAAGCGGATCGCGCAGATCTACGTCAAAGGCCCGGCCATGCTCGGTTACTGGCGTTCGGTGGGTAACTCGCTCAACGACTTCTTCTACGAAGCGTTCCTCGATGAAATCGCCGACAAGGGCGGCAAAGACCCCTACGAATTGCGTCTGCACCTGCTGCGCGACAACCCGCGCCTGACCACGTTGCTGCAAGCGGTGGGTGAGTTGTCCGGCGGCTGGAAACGCGGTCCGTTTACCGCCGAGGACGGCAGCAAGCGTGCGCGCGGTGTCGCCATGGCCTCGCCGTTCGGCACGCAGACGGCGGTGATCGCCGAGGTGTCGATCGAGCATGGGCAAGTCAAGGTGCATGACATCTGGCAGGCGATCGATCCGGGCAGCATCGTCAACCCGGCGATCGTCCAGGCGCAGGTCAGTGGCGCGGTCGCGCTGGGCCTGTCGCAGGTACTGGTGGAGGAGGCCGTGTACGTCGACGGCAAACCCCGCGCGCGCAACTACGACTTGTACCCGATTCTGCCGCCTTCACGGATGGCCCGGGTGCATGTGCGGATTGTCGAGAGTGGGGAAAAAATGGGCGGCATCGGTGAGCCGCCGCTGCCGGCCGTGGCGCCGGCGGTTGCCAACGCCGTGGCGAGACTGACCGGCCAGCGCATCCGCAGCATGCCGCTCAGCCGATACACCTTTACCTGACCGCGCCGGAGCCTTCATGAACAACAGCCGATTCGCAAGAACCGCTGGCTGGTTGGCCGTGCCGTGCCTGATCGCGGCCGGCCTGCTGGCCTGGTATGTCACCCGCGAGCCCGTCTCGCCTTTTGAAAGCCGCCAGGTCGCCGTGGCCGATATCGACCCGGCACTGGTCGCTCGTGGCGAATATGTCGCCCCGCTCAGCGACTGCGTCGCCTGCCACAGCGTGCCCGGTGGTGCGCCCTTCGCCGGCGGCCTGGAAATGGCGACTCCGTTGGGTGCGATCCACGCTACCAACGTCACCCCGGATCGCGAGACCGGGATTGGCAACTACAGCCTGGCGCAATTCGACCGGGCGGTGCGCCATGGCGTCGCGCCGGGAGGGCGGCGGCTTTACCCGGCCATGCCGTATCCGTCCTACGCCAAACTCTCTGACGATGATGTTCGCGCCTTGTACGCGTTCTTCATGAAGGGCGTGGCGCCGGTCAAGCAGGCCAACATCCCCAGCGACATTCCCTGGCCGCTGAATATGCGCTGGCCGGTCGCGTTGTGGAACGGCGTTTTCACCGACTCCGCGCCCTATGTGGAAAAAGCCGGACAGGACCCGTTGTGGAATCGCGGGGCCTACATCGTTCAGGGCGCCGGTCATTGCGGCAGTTGCCATAGCCCGCGCGGGCTGGCGTTCAACGAAAAAGCGCTGGATGAATCCGGCACGCCGTTCCTTGCCGGTGCGTTGCTCGATGGCTGGTACGCACCGAGCCTGCGCAACGATCACAACACCGGCCTCGGGCGCTGGACCGAGCCGGAGATCGTGCAGTTCCTCAAGACCGGTCGCAACCAGCATGCGGTGGTGTTCGGCTCGATGACCGAGGCGTTCAACAACTCCACGCAGTTCATGAACGATGAGGATCTGGCGGCCATCGCTCGTTACCTCAAATCGTTGCCGGGCGATCATCAGCGTGACGGCACGCCGTGGCAGTACCAGTCAGTGGCGGCTACGAAGCCCAACACGCCGGGCGCCCACACGTATGAGACCCGCTGCGCGTCCTGTCATGGCCTGGATGGCAAGGGCCAGCCAGAGTGGATGCCGCCACTGGCCGGCGCCACTTCCGCACTGGCGTCGGAAAATGCCTCGGCGATCAACATCACCCTCAACGGCTCGCAACGCGTGGTCGCTGCTGGTGTGCCGGACGCCTATCGCATGCCGGCCTTTCGCGAGCAACTTTCGGATCAGCAGATTGCCGAAGTCCTTACCTACGTGCGCAGCACCTGGGGTAATCGCAGCGAGGCGGTGGACGCGAAAGCGGTGAGCAAACTGCGCGAACACACCGATCCGGCCAGCAGCAGCCCGATCATTCTGCAGATGCGTTAAGGAGGGGGTGATGGAAAGCATCGACTTGCTGGTTCTGCGCAGCGCGCGGGACTGGCTCGCCGCTGGCGACCGCGTGCTGCTTGCCACGGTGGCGCGCACTTGGGGCTCATCGCCGCGGCCGGTGGGGTCGATGATGGCCCTGCGTAACGATGGCCGGGTGGTGGGCAGCGTTTCCGGTGGCTGCATCGAAGACGACCTGATCCACCGTTACACCACGGCCTACGGCGGCGATGGCCTGGCGGACGGGCCGCCCGAAGTGGTGCGTTACGGTGTCAGCGCCGACGAGGCTCACCGCTTTGGTTTACCCTGTGGCGGCACGCTCGAATTGATCCTCGAATTCAGCCCCGCATGGCAAGCGCTGGATGTACTGCTGAGCCAGCTCGACTCCGGGCAATTGGTGCGCCGCCAATTGGTGCTGACGACCGATGAAGTCACGCTCCAACCCACTGCCACTCCGGAGCAGTTCAGCTTCGACGGCGAGCAGATGGTCAATACCCTTGGCCCCGGTTATCGCCTGCTGATGATCGGCGCCGGCGCGCTGGCCGAATACCTGGCGACCATGGCGTTGTTCAACGGCTTCAAGGTTTCGGTCTGCGATCCGCGCCCCGAGCATATGCAGACGTGGGCGGTGAGCGGAGTGGAGCGCATTGTCGGCATGCCGGATGACGTCGTGCGGGATTTTGCCGTCGACCTGCGCACCTGCATCGTCGCCCTCAGTCACGATCCGAAACTGGATGACCTGGCCTTGCTTGAGGCCTTGCACGGGCCGGCGTTCTACATCGGCGCCATCGGCTCACGGCGCAACAGCCAGCTACGCCGTGAGCGGTTGATCGAGCATTTCGGCGAAACGCAAGACTCGCTTGAACGCCTGCATGGGCCGATCGGGATCTACATCGGCAGCAAGACCCCGGCGGAAATCGCGGTCAGTGTGATGGCCGAGATTCTCGCGGCGAAAAATGGCGTTGGTTTGCCGGGGGCGCTGAATGTGGCCAGTGCCAAGGCGTCTCTGGCGGCTTTGCACAACTGAACGGGGAGGTCGGTTGCCCGTCGTTCATAGCCGTCCGATCCTCATGTTGATGGGCCAGGAAATCGAGTGGCGAGTGGCGGGGGCGCCCCAGCGTTCGGCGATATCAGCGGCGAAGCGATGCAGCAGGTCTTCGCGCCCCGAGTCCCGGGCATTGCGCACTGCCGACCAGGTCGAGACGTAGCCGAGAAACTCGTCCAGAGACCAGTCCAGATGAATGGCGATCGAGGGGCTTTCCAGCTCGGTGAACGGAAAGTCGAGGGTGGCGTAACCGCTGTCCACGAGCTTGCGTTCGGCGGGCCAGAACGGGCCGATTTCATCCCGGTAGAAGCGCTTGAAGCGAGCGCCCAGCTCACCGTCCATGCGCAGTACGCCGTAACTGATCAGCGCCACAACCGTGTTCGGCACCGCCACCCGGCGCACCTCGTCGTAGAACTTCGGCAAATCAAACCAGTGAGCGGCTTGCGCCGCCGTCACCAGGCTCACGCTGCGGCTCAACAGCGGCAGATCTTCCGCTGGCGCGCAGCGGTAACTGACGTTCTCTTGCGGTGCCGCGTGGGTAATCTGGTCTTCACTGGGATCGAAACCAGCGACGGAGTTGAAATGCTCGGCGAGCTGCCGGGTCAACTGGCCGTTGCCGCATCCGACGTCGACTGCGAGAAAGGTGTCCGGCGCCACCGAGGCCAGGTACGCCGCGAGTTCCGCCGGGTATTCCGGCCTGAACTTCGCGTAGGCCGAGCCACCCTGATCGAACCAGTTCTTGCTTGCTGCATCCGTGTTATTCATGGGCGGAAACTCCGGCGATCTGGCTTTGTTTGAAGTCGCTCAGGCGCTGCGAGAAACCGCGTTGCTCCAGGGCTCTGGCGGTGTCTTCGAGCACTCGGCGAAGGGGATAGCCAACCTCGGTTTCCAACTGCTCGATGGTTTCGAACGTGGCCGCCCAGTGTGCATTCAGTCTGGTCACCAACTCCTTGCCGGCGGCAGTCAACTCGATCACCGTCTGCCGTCCATCCTCACCGCGCTGACGGGAAATCACACCTTCGGCCTCCATGTGGCTGACAGTCTGACTGATGGCGCCCTGGGTCAGATGCGAGCGCGCGGTGATCTCCGTCACCGTCCGCGCACCTGAGCGAATGGCGCGCAGCACAGGGGTGTAGCGCGCCCGGTACTTCATGCCCATTTGCTGGTAGTGCGCTTCGGCGCCCAGTTCGACCAACTCCGATACATAGCGCAGCAGTTCGCCCAGGCCGGGCTCGACTTTTTGATTCATGGTCATCGTCTCCAACAGATGCATTACAAACTACATTAGCGCTAATGTAATTTGCAAGCCGAGTCCGTCAGGGGGTCTCGTGACTGGCGATTGATCTGCAACGTTGCCTTCAGTAACGAATCGCGCCGTGTTCGCCTGCCCATAAAAAGCGTTCTCCAGACAGAGCCTTCAAGCAGTCCTTGAATTCGGTAACTGGCATGAAACTCGCTAATACGTTCAAGAGTGATTGTTGAACAATCTGTGCGTTGTGAAGGGAGGGCATGCAACGGTGAGTCAAACCCATGAAAAAAGCCTGTCGCTGCCGGATCAGGTCGCCATCGAACTGCGCGAAGACATCATTGGCGGGCGCCTGTTGCCGGGCATGCCACTGGTGGAAAGCGAACTGGTCAACGCCTACAACGCCTCGCGCAACACCGTCCGCGAGGCGCTGCACCAGTTGGGTCGCGAAGGCCTGACCAGCTATGTGCGCAACAAAGGCGTGATGGTGCGCCGCATGGGAATCGACGATGTGCGCGACCTCTTCAAGGTCCGCCGCACGCTCGAATTGCAGGCTATCGCCGCAAGCAAGCCGTTACGCGAGTTCCAGTCCGATCTGATGCTCGATGCCATCGAGGCGGCGCAACTGGCCCGGGATCGCGAGAACTGGCAAGCCTTCGGTACGCACAGCCTGCGTTTTCACCAACACATCGTCGGCCTGATGCGCAGCCCGCTGTTCGACGAATTCTTCACCCACGTGGCGGCCCAGATGCGCCTGGTGTTTTCCAACGCCCCCAACGAGGAAACCTTCCAGAAACCCTGGTTTGAGCGCGACCGGCATATTCACGACCTGCTGGGCGATGGCCGCAAGAAGGAAGCCGGGGAAGCCATGAGCAGCTACCTCAACGACTCCGAACTCGTGCTGCTGGACATTCTGAACAACCGAGCAAAACACTGAAGAGAGGATCCATCATGTACAAGGATTATCCAGCGGCCTATCAGGTCAGCAAGGGCGCCGCATTGCAGGTAGACAAAGCGTTTTATGACCGCGTGCGCGAGAACAGGGAAGGCCGCACATTGGTCGAGCAATTCGAAGTGCCGATTCGCACCGGCCGCGCCTGGAAGGTGCCGGCGGGGCATGTGTTTCGCGTGACCACGCCCGTGGGGCCGCAAGTCGGCGACTTCAACGTGTGGAGCGCCAACGATCCCCGCGAACGCATGTGGGCGTCCCGCACCCGTCAGTTGCAAGGCGCACACGTCACCACCTACGACCGCTTGTGGTCGAACCTGCCGTTCCTGCGACCGATGGTCACCATCACCGACGACAGCCTGGCCGGCTACGGCATCGATGAACATGGCGGCCGTTTGCACGATCTGCTCGGCACGCGCTGCGATCCTTACGTGAACAAGATGCTCACGGGCGAGGATTTCCACCACCATTGCCACTCCAACCTGACCCGCGCGGTGTTGCCACACGGCCTGACCGAGTTCGACGTACACGATGTGTTGAACATCTTTCAGTGCACGGGCCTGAATCACGACGACATGTACTTCATGAAAGCGTGCCCGGCGAAGCAGGGCGACTACCTGGAGTTCTTCGCGGAAATCGATCTGCTCTGCGCATTGTCCACCTGTCCGGGTGGTGACCTGTCATTGCCGATGTGGGGGCCTGACGCCGAGGATCCGTTGAAGGTCTGCCGTCCGCTCGGGGTGGAAATCTACCGTCTCGACGATTCGCTGCTGGAGGGCTGGAAACAGCCCGAGCGCGCTGCTTACAACGGTAACCACGGCTTGCTGATTCCCAAGGCCGAGTGGGAAAAGTAAGGGGCGGGGCGATTGAAAACCGAGTGAAGGCGTATGTTTCAGATCTCAAAAAGAGGGAGACGGATTGAATAAACCGTCTCCCTTTTTTTGCATTTACTGAATGGTTTAAGGGCAGGGCGGTCTCGTTGATCGAATGCGAGGGCATCGGAGCACTTGAAAACAAGGCCATCCGCATGGCTGGCATCTATGGCGGCAGTCTCCCCCTTTACTGCCCCCGATGGTTGGACCATAGAGACAGTGACTTTGAAATGGCCTGCTCATTCAAGTCGGCTTTGCTATTGGGCAAGGACTGCTTTGGGCCTGTCCAAAAAACACTTCTTGGCAAAGACCAGCGTTGTGTCATTTTTTAAGCTTGCTGAAACGTTTCATCAAGTTTATAAAAAGCGCACAACTCCAAGAAAGGCTATTGCCATGACCCCGCTCAAACTCGTTGTTGCCCTCAGCGCATTGTCCGCTGCCTCTCACGCCATGGCCTGGGATTACGTTCTGCTCGACACCGACAAAGCCGCGCAGAACTGGCAGATCACCAGTCAGCAACTTGGCATAAAGACCGACAATCCCTTCAGCGTTACCCTGCGCACCTTGCATGGTGGTCGGCAGGAAGGCGTCAGCATCGTTGATATCGATAACGGCACGATGAAACTCTCGGTAGTGCCGACACGGGGAATGAACGTCTTGCAGGCCTCGGTCGGCAATGTGCGCATGGGCTGGGATTCCCCGGTCAAGGAAGTGGTCAATCCGTCCTTCATCGAACTCAATGGTCGCGGTGGTCTGGGCTGGCTGGAAGGTTTCAACGAGCTGGTCACCCGCTGCGGATACGAATGGGTCGGCCACCCCGGCGTCGACAATGGCGAACTGCTGACGCTGCACGGTCGGGCCGCCAACATTCCTGCGAACAAAGTCACCCTGCACATCGATGAAATACCACCGTACGCCATCACACTGCGCGGCGAACTGAAAGAGCAGGCGTTCAAGAAGGTCGACTTCTCTGTGGCGACCGAACTGGTCACCGAGCCCGGCAGCGTAGTGTTCGCCCTCAACGACACCCTGACCAACAATGGCGATTATCCGAAGGAATACCAGGCGCTATATCACAGTAACTTCAGCACCCCGTTCCTGGAGCAGGGCGCTCGTTTCGTCGCGCCGGTGAAACAGGTGTCGCCGTTCAACGACAAGGCCAAGGGCGATCTGCCCGAATGGCAAACGTACCGCGCTCCGACCAGGGACTACGACGAAACGGTCTACAACGTAGTGCCGTACGCCGATGCCAAAGGCGATACGTTGACCGTGTTGCATAACAAGGCCGGCAGCCTGGGCGTTTCGGTTGGCTTCAATACTCAGACACTGCCCGTGTTTTCCCTATGGAAAAACACGGATACCCAAGGCCAGGGTTATGTGACGGGGCTGGAACCGGGGACAAGTTTTTCCTACAACCGCCGTTATCAGCGGCCACTGAACCTGGTACCGACAATCGGACCGAAGGAACACAAGCAGTTCCGCATCCGCTACAGCTTGTTGGCGGATAAGGCGGCTGTGGATAAGGCCTTGAAGCAGGTGAGCGAGATTCAGGGTGGACGGGAGACTGAGGTGCGACAGACGCCATTGGTTGATCTGACCAAGGGGTGACATCGGCCAAATGTCCGCGTCTGATCCCGTCGGCCAGCTCAAGATCCGCCGGTGTGCGCGCGATCTTGAGCCGTCGATGGGCTGATCGCAACGACAGGGACTACCCGCTCCTAGCCTAAAGCAGCCAATCCCCAACGGCTGCTTTCAATCAGAAAAAATTACCTCTCAAAAACGATCCAGGTTGTAGGCCTGGATCGCCGGCAGCCCGCCAACCCGATTACCAGCATCTGGCATCACCATCCCCCCAACCATCTCCGCCGTCACCGCCCCCTGCGTCAGCCCCAAATGCTGATGCCCAAACGCTAACAGCACCTTCCCCTCACAAACCCGATCAATCACTGGCAACGAATCCGGCAACGAAGGTCGAAACCCCATCCACGTCGTAGCCCCGTCCACATTCAAATCGTTGCGAAACAAACCCTTGCTCAAGCGATGCAACTGCCACGCTCGCTCCATGCTCGGCGGCCGCTCCAGCCCTGCAAATTCCACCGTCCCGGCCAGCCGCAACCCTTCAGTCATCGGCGTCATGATGAATTTGCGTTCCAGCGAGGTAACGGGGAAGGGCAGGCGGTCGTGTTCGTGGGGCAGCATCAGGTGATAGCCGCGTTCGGTGTCGAGCGGGACTTTTTTGCCGGTCAGTGCGGCGGTGAGTCTGGCCGAGTGGGCGCCGCAGGCGATGAGTACCTGAGAGGCCGTCACCCCACCGTTCTCGGTGACGAGGGAAACGCCGTGCTCGCGAACGACGCCGTCGCGAACCGCTTGTTTGACGAATTTCACGCCGGACGCTTTTGCGGCTTTGACCAGTTCGCAAACCACAAGGTAGGGGTCGATAAAGTGCCCGGTACTCGGGAAAAACAACCCGCCCTGAATCTGCTCGCTCAGTTGCGGCGCAGTCTCGCGTATCGTCCCGACCTGCCAATAATCCACTGGCACGCCCTGCTGTCGCATCCGGGCCTGCAAGGCGTCGATGGCTTGGCGGGATTCTGATCGTTCGAACACCAACAACGACCCCTCCACCTTGAGCAAATCCGCTCGCCCGATATCGTCGAGCAACCGGCGCCACGCATCGAGGCTGGCCTCATTCAGCGCCCGTAATCCCGCCACCGTGCGCTGAAACGGCGCCGGGCGCAGGTTCAGCAGTAGCCGGGTGAACCACGGCAATGCGCGGGGCATGTATTTCCAGTCCAGGCGCAGTGGTCCCATCGGGTCCATGAGCATGGCGGGCAGGCGCTTGAGGATGGAAGTGTCGGCGATCGGGAAGACTTGTTCGGTGGCCAGGTGTCCGGCGTTGCCGAAGGACGCGCCGTGGCCGGGTTCCTGTGGGTCGAGGACGATCACGCGTTTGCCCTGGCGCGCGAGGCGCAGGGCGCTGGCGACACCGATGATGCCGGCGCCGATCACGGCAATGTCGGCGTCGTGTTGGGAGGCGTTCTGGCTCATGCCTGGGTTTCCCGTTGGCCGTCGAGCAGGCGGCGAAGCTGCAAAGGGTTGTCGTGTTTCAGCGCGGCGGGCAGCAGGCTGTCGGGGAAGTCCTGGTAGCAGACCGGGCGCAGGAAACGCAGGATGGCAGCGGTGCCGACCGAGGTGCTGCGCGCATCCGAGGTGGCCGGGAACGGGCCACCGTGAACCATGGCGTCGCAGACTTCGACGCCGGTGGGCCAGCCGTTGACCAACAGGCGTCCAGCCTTGCGCTCAAGGATTGGCAGCAATTTACGCGCCTGTTCGAGGTCGGCGTCATCCAGATGCAGGGTGGCGGTCAACTGGCCTTCGAGGTGTTCGGTGACCTGACGGATTTCATCGTCGCTGGCGCATTGCACGATCAATGAAGCGGCGCCGAAGGCTTCGACTTGCAGGGTGTGATCGGCGAGGAAGTCGCTCGCGTTGGTGATGAACAGATGAGCCTGACATTGATTCGGGCCGGTGCCGATCTGGCCGGCAGTCACAACCTGCGCCCAGGCGTTCTCGGCCAGTAAACTCACGCCTGCCTCATAGGCATTGAAGATTCCTGGCGTGAGCATGGTTTGCGCCGCGCAAACCTTGATGAGCCTGGCAGCGGCAGCCACAAAGCTGTCCAACGCCGGCCCTTGTTGGGCAATCACCAACCCGGGATTGGTGCAGAACTGACCCGCCCCTAACGTCAGTGACGCGACAAACCCTTGGGCCAATCCCTCAGCGCGATTCTGCAACGCTGCCGGAAACAGCAACACCGGGTTGATCGAACTCATTTCCGCGTACACCGGAATCGGCTCAGGCCGTGCCTGCGCCGCTTGGCACAGCGCCAGTCCACCACTGCGCGAACCGGTGAAGCCCACGGCTTTGATACGCGGATCGGTGACCAGCGCAATCCCGACGTCGCGCCCCGAACCGTATAGCAGCGAGAAGACACCTTCCGGCAAACCACAGGCCTTGACCGCCCGCGTCACCGCGCGCCCGACCAGTTCACTGGTGCCGGGATGCGCGCCGTGCGCCTTGACGATCACCGGGCAGCCAGCCGCCAGCGCCGAAGCGGTATCGCCGCCCGCCACCGAGAACGCCAGCGGAAAATTGCTCGCCCCGAACACCGCCACCGGCCCCAGCGGAATCTGCCGTTGACGCAGATCCGAACGCGGCATCGGCTGGCGTTGCGGTTGCGCCGGATCAACCCGCACATCCAGCCACTCACCGGCACGCACGGTGCGGGCAAACATCCGCAGTTGCTGGCAGGTGCGTCCGCGCTCACCCGACAAGCGGGCGCGGGGCAGGCCGGTTTCGGCCATGGCGCGGTCAATCAGCTCATCACCGATGGCTTCGATTTCTTGGGCGATGGTTTCCAGAAACGCCGCCCGCGCACTCAGCGGTGTTTCGCGATAACCATCCAGCGCCGCCCAGGCCAATGCGCAAGCCTGCTCGACATGTTCGGCCGACCCGCCGGCGTAGGCCGGTTCCAGCGCGGCATGGGTGGCCGGGTTGATCCCGTGAATGGCTTCACGGTTGCCCGCGAGGGTTTGCTGTCCGATCAGCATGTGGCCCGTCAGTGTCATGGTGTGTTCCTGATAAAAAGTGGCCGTCGCCCTGCATGGGCGCAGGGCACGGCAGGCAAGAAAAAAAGATGCGAGGCACACAGCCCCGCATCGCAGGATCAGGCGAAGTTCTGTTCTGCCGACCAGTTCTCGTACCAGTGGCGGAACAGCGAATATTGCGCCTCTGCATACCGCCGCTGGGAGTCACTCAGCGCGTCGGTTTCGTTGAAGTGCAGGGTGTATTCCTTGTCGCCGTTGAGCACCATCAGGTGTTTGTAATACAGCACCAGATCGGTGCCTTCGTCGAACGACGACAGCACCGCCAGCGCCGATTCCAGCTCCCGTGCCTGGCGACGGGCCTTGGCATCACCCTTGGCCGCTTGCTTGCTCAGGGCCACCAGTTGCAGCACTTCGCGGGGCAGGGCGTTGCCGATGCCGGTGATGGCGCCGGTGGCGTTGCAGTTGACGAAACCGTGGACCACCTGGGTGTCGACGCCGACCATCAGGGTCACGTCGTCATCCTTGGAGGTGATGTTTTCGGCGGCGTAGCGCAGGTCGGCGCCACCGCCGAATTCCTTGAAGCCGATCAGGTTCGGGTACTCGCGGCGCAGGTCGAAGAACAGGTCGGCGCGGGTGGCGAAGCCGTAATAAGGGCTGTTGTAGATCACCGCCGGCAGCTTCGGCGCGGCTTGCAGAATCGCGGCGAAGTGAGCTTTCTGCGCAGCCGGCGAAGCACCACGGGACAGCACTCGCGGGATGACCATCAGGCCTTGGGCGCCGACCTTCGCCGCGTGAGCCGCGTGGGCCACCGCTTCGCGAGTGTTCACGGCACCAGTGCCGACGATGGTCGGAATGCCGGCGGCCACCAGCCGCGCCACGCCTTCCTGGCGCTCGGCTTCGGTGAGCAGCGGCCAGTCACCCATGGAGCCGCAGTAGACGACCGCACTCATGCCGATGTCGATCAGCTCGCGACCCTTGGCCACCAGGGCGTCGAAGTCCGGTTTGCGCTGGGCGGTGCACGGGGTCATCAGGGCAGGCATGCAGCCGGTGAAGATGTTGTCGCTCATTGTTCTAGCTCCTTGGAACGTTCAGTCGGATTGGGTGGAAAAACAGCGCGGCGGCTCAGATGCCCCACGCGAACGGATCGGTTTCGTCGATCAGCAACGTGCTGTCGGCCGTCATGTAGGCGCGGCCGGTGATGTACGGGCGGATGCGCTCGCCTTCCCATTCGAAGCGGCCTTCGAACTGGCTGGCGGTGATGCTCGCCTGCACCCAGCGCTCGCCGGGTTGCAGCTTGTCGTCGGCAGCGAGGCAGGCGAGTTTGGCGCTGGTGCCGGTGCCGCACGGCGAGCGGTCATAGGCCTTGCCGGGGCACATGACGAAGTTGCGGCTGTCAGCCTGGTCGTCGTCGGCGAACAGTTCGATGTGGTCGATGACGGCACCGTCCTCGCCGAAAATGCCCTGGTCTTCGAGGGCCTTGAGCATCGCCCAGGTGTAGGCGGTGAGGTGCTCGACGTTGTCCATCGTCAGGCTTTGGCCGTGCTCGGACACCAGGAAAAACCAGTTGCCGCCGTAAGCGATGTCGCCGAACACCCGGCCATATCCCGGCACGTCCACCGGCACCTGCTTGCGATGGCGGTAGGCGGGCACGTTGCCCAGAGTCACCGCGCCGTCGTCATGCAGGGTGGCGCTGACCTGACCGACCGGCGTGTCGATTTTGTGTACGCCGGGCTCGATCAAACCCAGATGCTGCAACGAGGCGATCAGGCCGATGGTGCCGTGGCCGCACATGCCCAGGTAACCGGCGTTGTTGAAGAAGATCACCCCGCAGGTGGCGTCTGCCGACACCGGCTCGCAATACAGCGCGCCGACCAGCACATCGTTGCCGCGCGGCTCCAGCAGGCAGGCCCGGCGCCATTGGTCGTGCTGGGTGCGCAAGGCATCGCGTTTCTCAGCCATGCTGCTGCCAGGCAGCTCAGGGAATCCCTTCATCACCAGGCGCGTGGGTTCGCCGCCGGTGTGCGAATCAATGACGTGTACTCGTTTCATGGACGTGTCCCGTTGCAAGGTTTCAGTAGGCGCCGGCAGGACGCGGGTTGGCGGTGGTGCCAGTGGATTGGGCAGCGACTTCGCTTTCATCCGCGTCGTCGTCCAGACGCAGCAGGTGGGCCGGTACGCCGGTGGCGGCGCCCCAGTAGTAGATGCCGGTGGCGAAAGCCGCGACGACCAGCGTGTCGAATGGGTGGGTGAGGATGCCCAGGCCGCCGAAGGTGCCGAGTTTCGACAGGACGATGGTCACCGCGTAGAACGCGATCAGCCACGCCGAGGAGCGCACTTGCTGGCCAAGATTCAGGTGTGCGGTCGGCACGAAACGGCCGCACAGCAGGTACACGACGAACATCAGGATTTGCAGGCCGAGCAGCCAGGACACGGTGCTCCAGCCCGACCAATAGACGATCAGCGCAGCGATGATGAACGACACCGGCCCGAGCAGGCCCATGGTCTTGACCCGGAACGGGCGTGGCATGTTCGGCGCGTTGCGGCGCAGGGCGGCGACGGACACCGGCGCCACCGCGTAACTCAGCACCAGCGCGGCGGAGACGACGTTGATCAACGCTTCCCAGGACGGGAACGGCAGGGTCCAGAACACCGACAGGGCGAAGGTCAGCCACAGCGCCGGGCGCGGGATCCCGGACTTTTCATCGATGCGGGTGAAGACCTTGAAGAAGGTGCCGGTCTGTGCCCAGCCGTAGATCACCCGTGGCGTGGCGTTCATGTAGATGTTGCCGCAGCCGCTCGGTGAGATCACCGCGTCGGCGACCACCAGATACGCCAGCCAGCCCACACCGAGCGCCAGGGCGATGTCGCGGTACGGCAGGGCGAACTCCTTGTTGATGCTGGCCCAGCCGTTGGCGAGCATTTCCGTCGGGATGCCGCCGAGGAACGCGGTTTGCAGCAGCACGTAGATCGCGGTCGACAGCAGCACCGAGAGGATCAGCGCAATCGGGATGGTGCGCTGCGGGTTCTTCACTTCACTGGCCACTGAAATGATCGGCGTCAGGCCGAGGTAGGCGAAGATCACGCCGCCGGCAGACACCGCCATTTCGATGCCGGACAGGCCGAACGGGGCGAAACCCTGAACCTGGAAGTTTTCCGGTTTGAAGAAGGTGAACAGCACGCCGATCACCAGCAGCGGCACGATGAACTTGAACACGCTCACCAGGTTGTTGGCTTTGGCGAAGGTCTTCACGCTGCGGTAGTTGAGCAGGAAGAACACACAGAGCAGGCCGAACTGCACCAGCCAGCCCAGCGCCGTCGGATCGCCGCTGCCAGCCTGGGTCAGGCCGGGGAACCACGCCGCCGCGTATTGCCGCGAAGCGACCACTTCGATGGCGACCAGACTGGAGAACGCGATCAGGGTGATGAAGCCCATCAGGTAACCGAGCAGCGGCCCGTGGGAGTAGACCGGGTAACGCACCACACCGCCGGCCCGGGGCAGTGCCGCCCCCAACTCGCAGTAAACGATGCCCAGCAACAACACGGCGAAACCGCCCAGCAGCCAGGAAAAAATCCCCGCCGGCCCGGCGATGGCGGACACGTGGCTGGCCGCGAACAGCCAACCCGAACCGAAGATCGCGCCGAGTCCGATAAACGTAAGGTCTATCAATGAAAGTTGTTTCTTGAACTTGCCTTGGCCTGACATGGCATCGCCTTCTTGTGAGTTATTGGATAGGCAGTAGGTGTCAATCGACGGTCCAGACTTTGAACTCATCGGCAGCGCCGCGATTGATGTTTTGCGGCAGGATCGATGACGAAATCGGCACAGTTGCGCAGATAAAACATGGCCCTCGACAGGCTCCCGTCGTTGCTGCAATCTGCACGCGAACGCCCCGGCGCGGGGACCTGGCCGAACCATCAGCAGGGGACAACTCCACGATGCACGACGCGTTTTCGATCCTGTGCCAGGGCAACGAAGCCAATCGTCCGCAGACCCTCGAAGGGTTATTGGCCGGCGTTGCGCCGCTGTTGCCGCTGCTGGACGTGATCCCGAATGCGGCGATTTTCATCAAGGATGTCCAGGCGCGTTACGTCATGGCCAACAGCACCCTGGTGCAGCGTTGCGGTTTGAAGGACCTGCGCCCGCTGCTTGGCAAGACCAGCGCGCAGGTGTTCCCGGCGCAACTGGGACCGGGCTACACCGAGCAGGATCGGCGGGTGCTGGAGGAGGGGTTTGTGCTGGAGGATCAGCTCGAACTGCACCTGTACGGCAGTCGCGAGCCGGGTTGGTGCCTGACCCACAAACGGCCACTGTACAACCGCGACGGCGAGATCATCGGCCTGGCCGGGATTTCCGTAGACCTGCAATCGGCCAGCGAAACCCACCCGGCGTTTCAGCGTCTGGCCGCTGTCGACGAACACATCCGCCGCCATTTCAACCGCCGGGTCACCCTTGGCGAACTGACCCGCATCGCCGGGATTTCCGTGGCGCAACTGGAGCGTTACTGCAAACGGGTCTTCCACCTGACCCCGCGGCAGATGATCCAGAAAGTGCGTCTGGAACACGCCCATCGCCTGCTGCATACCGACCTGCCGATCACCGAAGTCGCGCTGCAATGCGGCTACACCGATCACAGCGCCTTCACCCGCCAGTTCAAGGCATCGACCGGGTTTACCCCACGGCAGTATCGACAGGCGACGGAGCAGTGATCGCGACTCCGCTTTAAGCAAGCTGTGGACTCTGGCGTCGTGTGGGGGGGCGCGGATGTTCCAGTGTTGCTGCTGAGTGTTGAGAGTAAATATGGTTTCGGCATTAATTGAAAAGCTAAAAATTATTTATAGGTGTGGGTTTTATATTATTTTAGATTGTTGTGTTTGTTGTTTGTTTTGGCTGGGTTCGTAGTGGTATTATTTGGTTTTGATTTGCTGGGGTGGATATGGATATTAGTTTTGTTGGGGTTGATCCAGTAAAAGGCTTTGTTTTAAAGAATAAATTTTCGATTGTGAAGCCTGTTTCCATTTTGATTGGGAAAAATGGTTGCGGGAAGACTAGACTTTTTGAAGGGGTTAAGAATGGAAAAATTCAAATTTCCTCAGAGGAACGAATTAATACCAGTGAGGTTCTCTTTCTTTCGCATGATAAATTTATACCAAAAATAGATAGCCGCTATATTGAAAGGGATGCGTTGGCTCGAAGAAAGTCATTGCTGGAATTGTTCAGGAGTAGGAAGCTTGATTTTGAAAAGGAGCATGATCGATTTAATATCGAGGTCGGTTTAATGCGTGATCCTAATTCTTTAATGTTTAAGGATGCGCATAGAATAATTAGAGGAATTGCTAAAAAGCTTTCAAAGAATCCGAGCGATTTGAGTGATGATGAGGTCTCAAGCCACTATGATGGTTTTGAAGCTGAGATGTTTGGTGAAAAAAATATTACGGCAATATTTACTCGTTATATTCAGAGGCTTCATGATAACGAATATGCCATGTGGCTCTCAGCTGTCAGGGGGAAAGAAACTTACTATGTAGAAGATAGTGAGTTTGAATGTGTCTATGGGCGTCAGCCCTGGGTTGTTTTGAATGAAATTCTGGACAAGACATTTAATGGGAAAATAGGTGTCGGAATTCCAGGTGCGTCTGAGGATGGGGGCGAATACATAGCGTCTTTTTATGAGAAGGCTTCGGGAGCCCCAGTCAAGGAAAGTGACTTGTCATCAGGGGAGCAAACCTTACTCTGGCTGGCTTTGGTAATGTTCAGCTCCCAGTTTTCGCAAACAAACACTGAGTTGGTGCCAAAGCTTTTACTGATGGATGAGCCAGACGCATTTTTACACCCCTCCATGGTTGTTCAATTAATTAATTTTCTGGAGTTATTTAGTCGGGAGTTTTCGATTAAAATTGTTGTGAGCACTCATTCTCCAACGACAGTTGCACTTTCTCCTGAGAATTCTTTGTACTCTATTGTTGATGGTGCAGTAACGGCAGTCGATAAGGATTTTGCGATTGCTACTCTGCTTGATGGAGTTACGCAGATATCACTGAGTCCTTTTAATCGCCGATTGGTTTTGGTTGAAAGTTTATATGATGCGGAAGTGTATACTCAAATTTATGGTGCCGTTTGTCATAGGCCGGAACTTTTGGATCCGGGAATTACCATGACTTTTGTCAGTTCCGGACCGAAAATGCCAAAGCAACAGGTCTGTGACAAGTTTAAGCAGGTGTTTGGGGATTCCATTCAAAAAAATAAGGTAGACGAATTCGTCAATTTGCTGAATGGGGTTGGAAGTTGCGAACAGGTAACAGGGATGGTCGAGTCCCTTGCCGCTGAGGGTGATACTACAGTACGCGGCCTGGTGGATTGGGATCGCAAGAATGTCAGTGGAAAAAACATTGTCGTATTAGGTGAGGATTATGCGTACGCGCTGGAAAATTTAGCGCTGGATCCTATATGTATAATGCTTTTGCTGCATATGGACTTTACTAGGGAATACCCAATTGAACGCTATTGTGACCGTCAAGTAAATTGGAGCGCTTGGTTGCAGGATTCCGAATTGCTACAAAAATCCTTTGACTGGTTTATATGTGCGATTTTGAAAGAAGAAAACTCTCGCAATGTGGAGGTGGAATATGTATCGGGAATCAAGCTGCTTGGAGATAGCAGGTACTTGCAAATGAATGGTCACGAACTGGCTGAATGCATGGTTTCGGAATTTGTTGAGTTGAGAAGCTTAATGAAAGGAAAAATTGAAAAACTGATGGGAGTAATCGTCAGGAAGTCCATGGTCACGTTGGGCGAGGGGCGGTTTATACCGAAGGTTTTTAGTGATTCCTTTTCGAGCCTGCAAGCGTGAAATGAAAAGCCTGTCGATGCTTCAGCATGAGGCAGTAGAAACGTAACAAACTGAGAGCTCCGATACCCGGTTATACCGAGTAACGACGGAGCAGTGATCGCGACTAGACTGTGAGAGGTCATAGCCCCCTTGTGTCAGGTGAAACGAGATGAGCGGAATAGCCTCGCGTTGCTGCTTTCTGAGCCTGATCGCATTCAGCCTGATCCTCAGTTCCGGCTGTTCAAACAAAAAACACTATCCGCCATCAGGCGTCGGCGACAGTTGTTACGCCAAAGCGCTGCCGACGGTGGGCGAAGGCGGTCTGGCCTGGGGTTCCAGCCTGAACATGGCACGCAAGAAATCGATGGATAACTGCATGCGCTACGCCGGGCGTTCGGGCGGGACACCGGATACCTGTCAGGTGGTTTTGGCGAAATGCAGGTAGCCGTTCATCGACGACGAGATTGACATGGTTGCCTGAGGCAAATATATAGTTGCCTTAAGCAATCAATTGAGTATCTGTCATGTCCACCCCTGAGCTCGTCGAACAAGCTGACCTCATCCGCAGCTTCAACCGTTTCTACACCCACCAGATTGGCGTGTTGCAGGAGCATCTGCTGCAAAGCGATTACTCGCTGACGGAGATCCGCGTGCTCTATGAACTGGGCGCGCGCGGCGATCTGACCAGCGCCGACCTGCGGCAGATGCTCAGCCTGGACGCTGGTTACATGAGCCGGATCGTCAGCGGATTCGAACGCAAAGGCTTGATCCAGAAGGTGCGCTCGGAAACCGACGGTCGAGCCGCGCTGCTGCACCTCACCACTCTCGGGCGCGCCATCCTGGCGCCGCTGGAGAAAACCACGCGCGAGCAGATCGTCGCCATGCTCGAACGCCTGTCCGAACCGCAGCAACAGCAACTGATCGATGCCATGGCGCTGATCCAGAAACTGCTGAGCGGCAACCGAGATTCAACTTACATCCTGCGCGATCCCCAGGCCGGAGACATGGGCACCGTGGTGCAGCAACAGTCGGCGCTCTACACCCGTGAGTACGGCTGGAACTGGGAATTCGAAGCACTGGTGGCGGAAATCGTCGCCAAGTACCTGCGCGAGTTCGACCCCGCTTCCGAGCGCTGCTGGATCGCCGAAAAGGACGGCAAGGTGATCGGTTCGGTGTTCATCGTCAGGCACGACGAAACCACCGCCCAGTTGCGCATGCTCTACGTGGATGCCAGCGCCCGAGGGCTGGGCATCGGCAATCGTCTGGTCGAAGAGTGCCTGCGCTTCGCCCGTCAGGTCGGCTACAAGAAGATGATGCTGTGGACCACGAGCATCCTCACCGATGCTCGCAAGCTCTACCAGAAGGCCGGGTTTGAATTGATCGACGAGGAGTCGATCCACAGTTTTGGCAAGGATCTGGTCAGCCAGACCTGGGCGCGCGAGTTGTGAGGGGCGGCGGGTTTGACCGCGCAAATACTCAATCCGCCGTCACACGATATCGTCTATCAGAATATGCCGATGCCCACGACTGCATCGCTCGATCCGCGCCTCGACCTTGTACACCTTGCGCAGCATCGATTCGGTGATGACTTCATGGCTCGGGCCGCTGCCTTGTGTGGTGCCATCGGCAATGACCAGCACCTGATCGGCGAAGCGCAGGGCCTGGTTCAGATCGTGGATGGCGATGAATACGATCACCTCGCGCTTGCGCGCCAGGGTGCTCATGAAGTTCAGCACCTGCACCTGGCGGTGCATGTCCAGCGCGCTGGTGGGTTCGTCCATCAGCAGGATTTCCGGTTCGCGCACCAGGGTCTGGGCGATCGACACCAGTTGCTGTTGGCCGCCGCTCAGTTCGCCGAGGTTGCGAAAGGACAGTCCGGTGATGCCCAGGGCATCGAGGATGTCGTCCACCAGTTTCAGTTCATCGTCATGAACCGACCAGCCCGGCGTCAGTTGCTTGCGCGCCAGCAGCACCGACTCGTAGACCGTCAGGCGGGCGCTGGCGTTCAGGCCCTGGGGCATGTAGCTGATGCCCTGAGTGCCTTTTTTCGAGTCTTGCAGAATGACTTGCCCCGGCCCGTCGATCAGTCCGGCCATGCGTTTGAACAGCGTCGATTTGCCTGCCGCGTTGGGTCCGACCACGGCCACTACCTGACCGCCGCTGAAGGTCGCGGTGCTGACACCGGCAATGATCTCGCGCTGGCCGTAGCGGGCGCCGAGGTTGTCGAGCTGGATCTTCACCATGAGTTTTTCTTCCCGTTGAGAATCAGAGAAATGAAGAACGGCACGCCGATCAGGGACGTGACCACGCCGATGGGAAAAATCGCCCCGGGGATCAGGGTTTTGCTGACCACCGAGCTGGCAGACAGGATCAGCGAACCGGTCAGCAGCGAGGCCGGCAGGAAGAAACGCTGATCTTCGCCGATCAGCATCCGGGCAATGTGCGGCCCGACCAGCCCGATGAAACCGATGGTGCCGACGAACGCCACCGGGAACGAGGCGAGCAGGCTGACCATGATCAGCGTCTGAAAGCGCAGGCTGCGCACGTTGATGCCGAAGCTGGCGGCCTTGTCGTCGCCCAGGCGCAGGGCGGTCAGTGCCCAGGCGCGTTTGGCGAAGATCGGCAGGGTGATCAGGATCACCACGCAGATCACTCCGAGTTTCGGCCAGGTGGCTTTGGTCAGACTGCCCATGGTCCAGAACACCACGGCGGCCACAGCCTGTTCGGTGGCGAAAAACTGCACCAGCGCCAACAGCGCATTGAAGGTGAACACCAGGGCAATGCCGAGCAGCACGATGGTTTCGGCGGTGACTCCGCGCCGCATGCTCATGAAGTGGATCAGCAGCGCCGAGAGCATCGCCATGACGAATGCATTGAGCGGCACCATGTATTGCGCCGCCAGCGGAAACAGCGCCACGCCGAAGGCCAGGCCCAAGGCGGCACCGAACCCCGCCGCAGCGGAAATGCCCAGGGTGAAGGGGCTGGCGAGGGGGTTGTTGAGGATGGTCTGCATCTGCGCTCCGGCCAGCGACAACGCCGCGCCCACCGCGACCGCCATCAAGGCCACGGGCAGCCGGATATCCCACATCACCACCCGCACTTGCGGCGAGGCGCTGTCCGGTGAAAACAGCGCGCCGAGGACTTCGCCGAGGCTGTAACTGGCAGGTCCCAGGGCCAGGTCGAGCAGCACGCTGAATGCCAGCAACACCGCCAGTCCAGCGAGGATCAGGCGCTTGCGCAGCACCAGCCGCCGGTAGGTTTCGCTCTGCGCGATCTGCGCTTCGCCCAGCGAACTCATGGCTTCACCTCGGGTTTTTGCAGGCTGACGAAATAGCCCGGCTCGTACGGCACCGGCAGGAAGCGCTCGTGCATCTCGCGGAACGCAGCATCGGGATCAAGGTCGGCGAACAGTTCCGGGTGGAACCACTTGGCGAACTGTTGAATCGCCACGAACTGGTAAGGGCTGTTGTAGAACTGATGCCAGATCGCGTGAAACGCCTGCGTGTCCTGGGCCTTGATGCCGGCATAGGCCGGGCGGTGGGTGTACCACTGGAGTTTGCGGCGGGCTTCGGCGAGGTTCGCGCCCGGGCCGACACCGACCCAATGACCACCGGGCGCGAAGGCTTCCCAGTCGGCACTGGTGACCACGACATGGTCGGGATTGGCGACGATCACCTGTTCCGGGTTCAACTGGCCGAACGTGCTGGGGATGATGCGTCGGGCGATGTTGTTGCCGCCGGCCATGTCGACGAACAGGCCGAAGTTCTCGTTGCCGAAACTCAGGCAGCAATCATCGGTGTAGCCGCCGATGCGCTCGATAAACACGTTGGGCCGGGCAGGGTGTTTCGCCTCGATCACGTCAGTGACCCGACGGATCTGCCGGTTGCGAAAGTCGATGAACGCTTCGGCACGTTCTTCCTTGCCGAACAACTTGCCGAACAGACGCATGGTCGGCTCGGTGTTTTGCATGGGGTTGTTGCGAAAGTCGACGTACACCACCGGGATGCCGAGGGCGTCGAGTTTTTCGATATAGCGCGCATCTTCGGTGGCGTGCTGCGCTTCGATGTTGAGGATGATCACGTCGGGTTTCTGCGAGATCGCCTGCTCGATGTCGAAAGTGCCGCTCTCGAATCCACCGAAGGTGGGGATCTTCGCGATCTCGGGAAATTTGCGCAGGTAGGCGTTGTAGGTGTCCGGGTCCGACTGGATCAGATCCTTGCGCCAGCCGACGATACGTTCGATCGGATTCTCGGTATCCAGCGCCGCGACCAGATACAACTGACGACCTTCACCGAGAATCACCCGTCTGACCGGCAGGTGAACCTTGACCGTGCGGCCTTGCAGGTCGGTGACGCTGGCCAGCGCCGGATCCGGCTCGGCAGCCTCGACACGATCCGGCGTCAGGGCGGACAGCGACAAGCCCAGCAGGCCGGCGAACAGCAGCGCGGTGAAGGTCTGACGGCGGCGAAAAACGTTAACCATGGTGTATGCCTTTACAAAAGCCGGGCCGGGCAACGACGACAGCCGTCGCACCGGAACGGACGTTTCAGAAGTCGACGGTGGCGGAGAGCAGCAGAGTGCGGGGTGAGCCTTGGGAAAACGCCCCGTAGGAGGCGACGCCCGACCAGTATTCACGGTCGAGCACGTTCTGTACGGTGGCGCGGAAAGTGGTCGGGCGTTCGGCGATTCGGGTGGCGTAGCGCGCCCCGACGTCGAAGCGGGTCCAGGCGTCCAGTTTCTGTGTGTTGGCCTGGTTCACGTACTGGCTGCCGGTGTAGATGGCGCCGCTGGTCAGCGTCAGGCCTTCGATACTTGGCGTGTCCCACTCGGCCCAAAGGTTGGCCTGCACCTCGGGAACGCCGACCGGCCGGTTGCCGCGATTGGCCGCCACGCTGCTGCGGGTCAACTCGCCATCGAGCAGGGTCACACCGCCAAGCAAACGTGTACCCGGTGCGACTTCCCCGGCCATGTTCCATTCCACGCCACGGTTGCGTTGCTCGCCCTTGACCGAAAACACGCCCGAGGCCAGTTCACCGCTGGGCTTCTCGATCTGGAACAGGGCCAGGGTCGACATGAAGCTGCCGTAGTCGACCTTGGCGCCGATTTCCTGCTGCCGGGAAACATATGGCGAAAAGATCTCCCCGGCATTGGACGCGGCGGACGGCGCCACGTCGCCCTTGCTCAGGCCTTCGACGTAGTTGTAGTAGAACGAAACGTGATCCCAGGGCTTGGCGACCACGCCGAACAACGGCGTGGATTTGCTTTTGTCGTAGGCCGTGGTGACGATGCCGGCCGCGTTGTAGTTGTGCGACTTGATGTTCTGCTGGCGCATGCCGACGGTGACCTGCAAGCGCTCGTCGAGCACCGACAGGGTGTCGGCGAGGGCCACGCCGGACAGTTCGCTTTCCGAGACTTTCGGTGTATCCGGTTTGGCAATCGCCGGTTTCGGTCGATCGGTCGGGTGGTAAATGTTCGACAGGATGGCCGGGGCGGACAGAATGCCTCGGGACAACTCGTCACGATAACGGGTGACTTGCAGGGCGGTGCTGTGGCTGATCGGGCCGGTGTCGAAACGCAGGCGCGCACCGGCGTCGACGGTGTAGCGCTGGACTTCAAACTTGTAATAGCCGGGGATCGACGAGGTGTCGCCTGCTTCGTTGATGATGGTCGGTGTCTGGTCGGACATGCGCGCGACATCCGATTTGCCGCCGCCGGCGTGGGCGAACAGCGTCAGGTTATCGCTCAGGTCGTACTCGCCGCCGAGCAGCGCCGATTTGTCACGGGTTTCCGACCAGCCCCATTCCTGGCTGACGCTGGTGCGTCCGTTGGCCGCCGAAGGGATCTGCACGCCGGTGGCGATCAGGAAGGGGCGGGAGGCGGCGTCGAAGGTTTCTTTCTGGTTGATCAGGTCGAGGCTGGTACGCAGACGCTCGCCCTGATAGTCGAGGGAAATCGCGCCGATGCCGACCTCCCGGGACTGGTTTTCGATGGCCGTGTCGCCCTGTTGCACGCTGCCGTTGATCCGCACCCCGAAGCGTCGCTCCTCGCCAAAGCGGCGGCTGACGTCGAGGTGGCTGCCGAACTGCGAATTCAGGGCATAACTGGCGGTGACCCGGGTCAGGTCTTCATCCAGCGAACGCTTGGGCACCACGTTGATCACCCCGCCGACGCCGCTGTTGGGCGACATGCCGTAGAGCAGGGCGGCGGGGCCTTTGACCAGTTCGATGCGCTCGGCGTATTCGGTGAATACCCGGTAGTTGGAAGCCACGCCGTACACGCCGTCGAACGCCAGTTCACCGAGATTGCCTTCACCGACCGGAAAACCACGGATGAAGAACGAGTCGACAATCCCCCCGGTCTGGCCAGTGGAGCGCACCGACGAGTCACGCTCCAGCAGGTCGCCCACGGTCACGGCCTGCTGATCCTTGATCAGTGTCGAGGTGTAGTTGCTGACACTGAACGGCACGTCCATCACATCGCGGTTGCCGAGAATGCCGAGACGCCCGCCACGGGCCACCTGACCGCCCGGATACACCGGCGGCAGGCTGCCGCTGCGCTTGTCGATGCCATCGACCTGGGTTTCGTCCAGGGTGACCCGGCGCACCACCAGCGTGTAGGTGCCATCGCTGCGCGCGACCATTTCCAGGCCACTGCCGGCCAGCAGGCGGGTGACCGCTTCCTGGGTCGAGTACGAGCCGGAGAGCCCGGGGCTGACCAGACCTTCGGTGATCGACGGCTGGAACGACAAGGCAATGCCGGCACTCAAGGCGAAGCTCGATATCGTCACCCCGAGTGGTCCGGGAGGGATCTGGTAGCCACGCACGCTGACGCTGTCCAGTTGCACCGGCACCGCCGCCACGGCGAACGAGCCCACGGCCAGGCTCACGGCGACGCTGAGCAACACACGGCGAACAACGGGCTTGAGCGGACGATCCGGACACAGGGGCCGTACAACGAGCATGAATGGGTGACCCTATGGACGAGGTGGAATGGTTGTTCCTTTCATTGCCAGCCGAGATCGAAAAAAGTATCACCGCTGCGGTGATTTTTTTCAGGCCGCCGAAAGCGTGACCCAGTAACCGCTCAAATGCCCGGTGACGAGCACGGGATAGGTCTGCACCAGCATGTTCAACGAACGTTGGGTGTCGCTGATGGGAAAGGCCCCGGAAATACGCAGATCGGCAATCGCCGGATCGCAACGCACGAAGCCCCGGCGATAGCGCGCCAGTTCGCTGACGAAGTCCGCCAGACGCATCTTGTCGGCCATCAGCATGCCCCGGGTCCAGGCGCCGACGTTGCTGTCGGTCGGGTTCAACTGGCCAAAGGCCTGGGCGGAAAAGTCCGTGCGCTGGCCGGCGTTGACGATGATCGGTGCGGTCTGGCGACCGTCAGCCAATTCAACCTGTACGGCACCTTCGAGGACCGCAAGCTGGGTGCGTGGCTCCAGTTCGCGAACGGTGAACCGCGTGCCAAGGGCCTGCATCCGGCCTTCGCGGGTGCTGACCAGAAAAGGCCGGGGCTGCGCCGATGAGTCCGGCGCGGTCTGCACCAGAATCTCCCCTGCGCGCAGGTTGATCAGGCGCTGCCGGGTGTCGAACAGTACGTCGATGGCGCTATCGGTATTGAGGGTAATGCGCGAGCCGTCGGCCAGGGTCAGTTCCCGGCGTTGGCCGACGGCGGTGTGGTAGTCGGCAGACCATTGCTGCGATTGCGCCAGTTTCCAGGTGCCCCAGCCGGTGGGCACCGCCGCCAGCAGCAAGGCCAGTTTGCCGAGGGCCGCGCGGCGTTCCGGATTGCTCGGGCGATCCAGCGTCGACATCGCCAGCGCAGGTGGCAAACCGCCGAACTTGCTTTGCAGCAACTGCGCCCGGGACCACGCGCGACTGCGCTCGGGGCTGCTGACTTTCCAGCATTCCCACTCCGCGCGTTCGGTATCGGTGAGATCGTGTTCGCTCAGACGCATCAGCCAGTCGGCGGCTTCTTCGAGGATGCTCGGATCGAGCGGCGGTTCAGCGCGACGGGTGAGCATTCATTCCACCAGCATCAGGCACTGTACGAACGCCTGCTTCATGTAGCGTTTGACGGTGATCAGCGAGACGTCCAGTTGCTCGGCGATATCCTGGTATTTCAGCCCGCCGATCTGCGACAGCAGGAACGCACGCTTGACCAGCGGCGGCAGCGTGTCGAGCATCGCGTCGATTTCGTGCAGGGTTTCCAGGACCACGAAACGCAGCTCCGGCGACGGTACTTCCGGCGCCGGCAGGTGCGCGAGGGCATCGAGGTAGGCACGTTCCAGTGCCTTGCGCTGATACCAGTTGACGAGAATGCCCTTGGCCACGCAACTCAGGTAGGCCCGGGGCTGCTCGATGGCGGTGACCTGGGAGGCGAGGATCCGGGTGAAGGTGTCCTGGGCCAGATCCGCCGCATCCATGGCGTTACCCAGTTTTTTCTTCAGCGTGGCGTACAGCCAGCCATGATGGCCGCTGTACAGCGCTTCGATCACACGCAGATGATTGTCGTTGTTCGCGGAAAGGGATTCGCTCATGGCTGCAGTTTTTTGCAATTGAGAAGTATTCCCAATGCTAGATTACAAAGAGCCTGCGACGCAAGCGCGATTCGGTATGCGTTTTCAGGCGTCGGCCATTCCCGCCAGCGCCTGCACCATGACCTCTATTTCGGCCTCGGTGTTGTAGGCGTGGAGCGAGGCGCGGCTGACTTCCGTGAGGTCGCGTTGCTGCATGTCGAGCATCGTCGAGCGGTACGTCGAGGTGGTGACGTTGATGCGTTTTTCCTGGCTGGCGAGCCATTGCTGCACCTGCGTGGCGCTGGCGTCCTTGCAGGTGAAGGTGACGATGCCTGACTTGATGCTTCCCGCATCCCGGGTAGTGACGCCCGGCACCTCGGCCAGGCGATTGCGCAAATATTCCGCCAGGCGCTGGATTCGCTGCCACATCGACTCGATGCCTTGCGCCATGGCGTAGTCGGCCGCCGCGCCCATCCCCAGTTTCGCCGCCACGTTGCACTCCCAGTTTTCGAAGCGTCGGGCGTCGCCGCGAATGCTGAAGGTGTCGGGTGTCAGCAATGCCGCCGAATGCAGATCGAGAAACGCCGGCTGCAGGCTTTCGCACAACGACTTCTCAACGTAGAGAAACCCCATGCCCCGAGGGCCGCGAAGGTATTTGCGACTGGTGGCGGCGAGCATGTGACAGCCGATCCTGGCCACATCGATCGGCATCTGCCCGACGCCCTGACAGGCATCGAGCAAGAACAGCACCCCGGCGGCACGGGCGAGGGCGCCGATCTGCTCGATCGGCTGCACCGGGCCGCCGTTGGTGGCGATCACCGGCAGCGACACCAGCGCCACCCGGTCATCGTCGAGCATGTCCCGCAACGCCGTCAGCGACACTTGGCCGTGCTCGTCGTTGGGAATGACCTTGATCTCGATGCCGCGCTGCTGCTTGAGTTGCAGATAGGGAATGAAGTTGCCGGCGTATTCGGTGGTCGACGTCAGCACCACGTCCCCGGCGCGCAGCGGCAACGAGTAGAACGCCATGTCCCAGGCGCGGGTCGCGTTTTCGATCACCGCGATTTCTTCGGGGCGCGCGTTGATCATGCGCCCGATGGAGCTGTAGACATTCTCCAGCGCCTGCGCCTGTTGCGTGGCGGCTTCATAACCGCCGATCCGCGCTTCGAGTTGAAGGTGACCGGTCATCACCTCGATCACCGGGTCGGGCATCAGCGCCGCGCCGGCATTGTTGAAGTGAATCAGTTGCTCGACGGCCGGTGTGTCGGCGCGCAGTTGTGCAAGGTTCAAAAGCAGGCTCCTTGATCAGTCCCCAGGCGGGATCTGGCTCGGTTGCATGACCATCGGCCGGTAACGCAACGCGACGATGGGAATCAATGCGACGACGTACGCCAGGCAGACAAACAGGTAGGTGTATTGCAAACCATAGACCTGGCTGAGCAGCCCGCCCGCCGAGATGCCGGCGATGGAGGCAAATTGCGCGGTACTTTGAGCGATACCCAGCACGTAGCCCTGGCGCGAGCTGTCGGCGGTCTTGGAGATCAGGGCCATCAGCACCGGCGTGGTCGCCCCGAGCAAGACGCCCCAGATGAAGTAGGCGATGACGAACACGATCGGATTGCGGGTGACCCCGGCCAGAGCGGTCAGGGCGATGCAGCCGGCAACCACATAGGTCATGCGTTGCAGGGTGTCCTGCTGGTTACGGTGTTCGAAGTAGCGTGACCACGCGGTGGCCGACAGAATGAAGCCCAGCGCGAGCAAGCCGTAGCACAACCCGACCACCGAGTTGCTGACGTCGAACACCGAGCTGACATACAGCGAGAACGACGTCTGCGGCAGCATCCGCGCCAGCAGCAGAATGCCCATCACCCCCAGCAGAGAGAGCAGGGGCGTGCCTTGCCAGACACTGCCGGTGTGGCTGACCGGCGTCGCCTTGTCGGCCACGGGCGCCTTTTTCACCGGAGGCACATCCGGCAAGGTCACCGCCGCCACGATGGTGCAGATCGCGCACAGCACGGCGGCGATCATGTTGATCCAGAAGAAGGTCGCGTAATCGAGAATCAGACCGCCAACCACCGCGCCGAGCAGTGAGCCGACGTTGGTGGAAATCTGCAGGATCGCAAACAGCCGCGCCCGCCGCGAAGGCGCTTCGATACTCACGCCATACGCCTGGGCCGGGGCGATGTAGCCGGCGAACGCCCCTTGCAGGAAACGCAGGATCAGGATCACCCAGATGTCACTGCAAAGGGCCAGCCCAAGCTGGGTCAACGACAGACCGGCGAGGGCGCGGATCATCATCAACTTATGGCCGTAGCGGTCGCCGATACGGCCCCAGAATGCGCTGGTCAGAATAATGCCCAGCATCGGCCCGACGTAAACGGCGATGCTGGCGAAGCTGAAAACCGAGTCCGAAGACGTCAGCCCACGCAGGTGGACGGGCCAGAACGGCCCGCTCATTTCCATTGCGCCCATCGAGATGAGCTGGATGGCGAACAGAAGATAAATCAGGATTCTGACGCGCGAACCCTCGATGACACCGGCGTGGGACATGACTCTGCCTCGGTTATTGAACGACGTTGAGCGGGTTGGTCAGGGTGTGCTGAATCCGATAGTTGGTGTACTGCATCAAGTGCATGCGCAACAACGAACGGGTCGGCCACGGATCCTCAACGAACGCCTTGCGCTCGACTTCCCACAACTGCGGATCGACACGCCCACGCACCGCCGCGAAGGCCAGCTCGGTTTCTTCACGCAGGATGTCCCACATCCGATGGCTCTGCAGTGCGTATTCTTTGGTCAGCCACAGGGCCATTTCATGCAGGTGCGTGAGGAACGCCGCGTCCAGCACGAACATGCGCACCGGCTCGATATCCCCGGTGAACACCGTCGGCAGAATACCCGGCTGCACATGCGGTTGCAGGCTGTAACCGCGCTCTTCCAGCAACGGCGCGTAGGTCCGGCCATCGCCGAAGTCGCGGATCAGCAGACTACGTGCTTTGCCGTCGGGAGAAAACAGCACCATGGTGTTTTGCTGGTGCGCCTCAAGTCCGATGCCGTACATCAGATAGATCGCCACCACCGGATGGGTAACCACTTTGGCGTACTGGCGGAACCAGGTTTCAACCTGTGCGGCACTGGCGCGAGCGCCATCGCGTTCGATCAGTTCGGTGAGCAGCGGTCGGCCATTGCCGGGCAGGCGCGTGAACAGCGAAGCCACGGTAATCGGCAGGCATTCGTCATCACGCTCGAACGCTTGCTGGCTGGCGCGGAACACCACCGAGAGGTGCCGCCCCGGCGCATCGTCCTGGGTGATCGCGTTGCGGTAGCGCACGCCGATTTCCTCGGGGAAGATTTCCAGCCGCTGTTCGAAACCGTCCTCGGCCTTGAGGATTTTTTCGATGACCGTGCTGATGCGCGGCCCCATGTGAATCGACTTCGCCTGCAGGCTGCGCAACTCGCTGGTCATCCACACGGCGATCGGCAATTTGATCAGCGGCGCGGCCTCGTCCAGCACCGGCATCATGGTGCGGTAGGACATGGTCGGCAGGGTCTGGATGTCCGGCCCGTCGGTGATCAGGATCCCGTCTGCGATTTCCGCCGCGAAATGCTTGAGCACATAGGCCTGCAAATGCCAGGCGTGAATCGGCAGCGGCAGCCACTGGGACTCGTCCAGGCCCTTGCTGTTGAGCGAGGCCTTCCATTGTTCCCATTGCGTCGGGAAGTGGCTGGCGAACCAGGTCCGGTAATCGCTGACGTGGGGCATGCTTTCGCTTTTCGCCATGTCGGCGCGCAGGGCGGCAATGCGCAGCGGCACCTGGGCGTTGAACTCCGGCGACAGTTGCTCGACTTCGGCATCGCTCAGGCCCGGACGGGACTTCCATGTCGGGTAGTAAGGATGGCCTTCCAGCGAACCCCACTGATCGAGAAGGATGGCGGCGTCCTTGGTGCTGGCGGTGCGGCGCAGGTAATCGGTCAGGCTGTCGAGGCCCTGATCTTTCGTGGCGGCGGCCAGTCGCGCGTTCCATTGCTGACGATACTCACGGGCATGCGCGTCGTTCATCAGGCTGTTTTCCATGTCCGACTTGAGTCCGGCCACGCCGTCATCGGTCGGCTCGAAGTCGAAGCTGTCGCGCAGCACATCCAGCAAGTCCTGATGACTGTGAATCACCTGGCGGACGCCTTCGTCAGTCACCAGCACCACGTCGCCGTCATTCACCAAGGTGTCCGCCGGGTTCATGGCGATGTTGGAGAAAAACACATGGGAGCGGGCGTTTTTCAGCGGGTAGGTGGCCTGGGTTCCGCTGGCGGAAAAAACCAGTGCCGAGCGATCCAGAATGTTTTCCGCAAACAGGCAACGCACGAGGCGGCGCATGGCGTTCTTGCGGGAGTAGGCGATCAGTGTCTTGAAGTCATCCATATCAGCTGTCTGCTCTTCGAAAATAGTGGAAGCGTTGAACCCGCCGCTCATGCCGTGCGCGGCCAGTGGCGGGGGAAGTAGTCGAGCGCCGAGTCGCGCAGGCCCTGCATGTAGGCGACGCTCCATTGCAGGACTTCCTCGATGTAGGGGACCTTCAGTTCAAAGCGCCGGGCCATTTCCACCAGCAGCACCAGGCCGTAGGCGACGTCTTCGTTGAAGGCCCGGCTCTCGCGTTCGATCACGTAGCCGGCGCGGTTGTCGGCGGCGGGCACCATCGGCGCGAGGATGTCGTTGTAGGCCTGGTTGGTACGCAGGATCGACAACATGCTGCTCTGGTCGCGGATCTGCTCGCCGTAGGCCTCGACGATTTCCTGTTTGAGGGATTTGACCGAGGACAGATCGATGCCCATGCGCTGGCTGATCACCGCACACAATTCCTGGCTTTCCTGATCCATGCGCTCGAGGAAATAGGCGCCCAGTTCAGGGCATTCGGTCCACCAGCACATGCGTTGCGGGAAGATCTTGCGATGCCATTGTCCGTAGGGGCCGATCAGTCCATAAATCACCGAGCTGTGCATGATCGGGTTGCCGGGTGTCAGGGTGATTTCCAGGTAGTTGTCGAGCATCGTCACGCACGGGCCGTAGAGCGTGGTGAGGATTTCTTCCAGATGTTGACGCGATGCCAGGGTTTCCCGGGCGTGAGTGGCGACATACAGCTGACTTTTGCCGCCACCCATCTTTACCGACACGCCCGGCTTCAGGTCGAACGCGGTGTGCGGCACATCCTTCATGCCCCAGATCACCAGGTTCGGGCGGTCGGCCAGCGTTGCCTCGGCCAGCCAGTCGAAACCGCAGAATCCAGGGATCGCGCCGATGTAAACCGGTTTGCTCGAACTCAAGTGCGGAGCGATGGCCTGCAGGGTTTGCGGTCGGGCGTGAGCCGGCACGGTGATGATCACGATGTCGGCGTCCGCCACCACAACGCTGGCGTCGGTGCTGACCCGGTCCGGCCGCGCGCTCAGCGTCGAGCCGTCCGGCAGCAGCGCCTGGAGGGCGATGTTGGCGGCGTGTTTCTCGATAACCTCACGGTTGTTGGTGAGCATTGAGACGTGAACGTTGGGTAACTGTTTGAACAGGATGGCATTGAGATGACCGGTCCTGCCTGCGCCGCAGATGGCGACTTTCAGCGGTTTCATACAGAGGCTTTCCTGTGTGGGAGGCGCGTCAGGCGACACTCAGTTGCAGAGGCGTGGCGTCGGACTCCAGCCAGCGGGTCTTGCCCAGCCAGGTGTCCAGTTGCGCGGCGACGCCCGGCTCCAGAAGGTCGCGTTCCTCCAGCCACTTGTCGTCGAACACCGTATGCAGGTACTTCTCGCCGCCGTCGGCGATGGGCACCACGACGTTGCCGGTCAAGGTGCCTTTGTGGATCAGCTCCAGCGCCTTGTAGATCGCACCGCCGGTCGAACCGCCGACCAGCAGCGCCAGATTGCGGGCGACGTAGCGAGCGGTTTCGAACGCCTGGGCATCGGTGACTTGAATGCCCATGTCGATGCAGCTGTAGTCGAGCACCAGGCCCACGGTGTCACCGGCCGGAGTGCCGGTGCCCGACTGGTAATACGGATAGCCGGGATGGCCGAAGACGATCGAGCCGGCCGGCTCCACGGCGACGGTGACGATGTCCGGGTTGTGCAATTTCAGGCCACGGGCGATTCCGGTCATCGAGCCACCGGTGCCGACGCAACCGACATAGGCGCCGATCTGGCCGCCGGCCTGGGCGATGGTTTCGCGGACGAAGTCGCTGTAGCCGCCGGCGTTGGCGGCGTTGTCCGACTGGTTCATGAACACCGAGCCGGGAATCTGCGAAGCCAGTTCAGCGGCAAGACGCTGGCGCTCGACCACGGCCACTTCGTCTTCCCGGTAGGTGCCGGCGACAAAACGGATTTCGGCCCCCAACGCCTTCATCACCGCAATCTTGTCCTGGGCGGCGTGGTGATCGACCACGGCGATGAAATGCAGGTCGAACTCGACAGCCGCCATCGCCAGGCCAATGCCGGTGTTGCCGGACGACGACTCGATCACCACACCACCGGGTTTCAACCTGCCGGACTTGAGTGCCGCCAGCACCATGTTGCGTGCCATGCGGTCTTTGATACTGCCGCCGGGATTGTTCTTTTCTATCTTGAGCAAGAGTCTGGCGTTGGTTCCCGGAACATCGATGCCCAACATTGGCGTATTACCAATAAGATCCGAAACTTTATTCAATATCATTTGGAAGTATCCCCTTCAGTAGTCAGGTGAAAACGTGTAATTACCTTCCGTGCAACAAGTCGCCATCAATCTTTTGGGTAATGGGTGGCGATGAAATTCGTTTTCCAGCAAGTCCATCTGATAGCCGGCCGTGTTGGCGTAAACCAATAAGTCGCCCGCTTGTGGTGAAGTGTCGAAGTTGATCAGGCGATGGGTGATGACGTCATCGTCGAGACAGCTATGCCCGGCAATATAGGCTTGCATCGGTTTGTCGGGTAATTGTTGTCCGGATATCAGGATCGGATCGACAAGGTATTCCGAAGCGAACCAGGTTTCGCAGGCGCTGAAACTGCTGCCTTCCACGAAAATTACAACTTTGTTGTCCGCCAGTTGCTTGGTGCGGGTGACGCGGAATACTGAAATGGCGGCTTGGTCTACAAGGCTTCGTCCCGGTTCGAGTCCCAATTTAATATTGCGTGACTTCAAATATCCAGCAATGGAAAGTTGCGGCGAATGTTCAGATTCGAGGAACAGTTCCAGCCACTGGCAAGCCGTCAGCGCACTGCCGTAGGGATAAAAAGAGTTGGGCACTCGACGATGTTGATAATGAGCTGGATTGTTTTCATTTTGCAGAAAACTGTTGTAAGCCTCGGGTTGCACATAGCGCATCGGCAGGCCGCCACCGATGTCGATCATGAGCGGGTCGAGTCCGATTTCCCTGGCCGCATCGACGAAGCCGGTCACCTCACGGAACGCCTGGACGCGGGTTTCGTAACCGTATCCACCGAGGTGGAAGTGGAAGCCTTCAAAGTGGAAAACCTCCCGTTGTTCGGTCAGCGATCGCAGGCATTCAAGCAAGTCATCCTGACCCATGCCGAACCGGCTCGCCGGGCAACTGTGAGGCCGGTAACGCAGTAAAATCCGGGCTTTGGCGGGCGAGGGGAAGGTGTCGAGCACGGCTTTGAGATGCGCGAACTCTTCCAGCGAGTCCACACAGATCAGCGAGCCGCCCTGTACCAAGGCGCGATGAAACGCTGCGGTTTTCGCCGGTCCGGTCGCGCACAAATGCTGCGCCGAGGTCCCGGCGCGCAAGGCTGCTTCCAGTTCGTGAATGCTCGACACGTCAACGCCAATCCCCGAAACCGAGGCCGAACCCAGCAGGCCTTGCGATTTGTTGGCCTTGGCCCCGTAGAAAATCGAGTAGTCGACGTTGTGCCGTTTCAAGACCGCTTGCAGCGCATCGGCATTGGCTTCAAAGGCGTGCGGCCATACCAGATTCAGCGGTGAACCGTATTGAGAAACCAGTTCGATCAGTGTGTCGGGAGAACGCTCAAGAAGATTTTCAATAACAGGGTCGAGTAACGGTTTCAGCACTTTTGGGTATTTGGACTTTGTTGTTTCTGAAACTTCATATGCATTTAAATCAGGCATAGAAAACCCCTGACGATGGAAAATCGTCATGCGTGATTTGATAACTAATCGTTATCGGTCAATGTCTTTTGGCTTGGCGCCAATACTGAAAATCAAATAAGCGGAGGCGGATGAAACACCCGGTCGCACAATCGATCAGTGGTTTTTGATTTAACAAAAATTTCACAAGTCAGTTTCATGTAAACCCCACTCCTTAAGGTTTAAGCAGGCAAAAAGATGGCCAGTGTTTATGGTCGACATACTTTTCGAGTGCCAATGAATGACATTTAAATGACATCACTGAGATGAACTTTTCATGAATGAATTCTCCAGTCTTGAATTGAGCATTGCCCCTCTCGACGGCGAGAACAATATTGCCAACGCGAACGATTATCAAGTAAGGTTTTCAAATATTTTTGAATTAACACACTCGACAGGGGAGTGCGAAGTCGCTTATTCGCACGCTCGTGGAAGCGTTCGGCCGTTGAATAAAAAGACCGTTAATTGCTTGAAGAATAAGGCGTTAACGGTTGATTCATGAAGGCGACGCAAGCCTCGGATTTTCCCTGTCGCAGGTGCCTGAATTTTTTCTGAAAACCACGACCGCAGCACACCCAGGAGAGTCCCAATGACTGTTCGTCACAGCACCGCAGCGACGCTTCCCATCAGCTACCTGTTCGTTCCCGGCAACCGGCCGGAGCGCTTTTCCAAGGCGGTCGAGGCCGCGCCGGATGCGATCATTCTGGATCTCGAAGACGCCGTTCATCCCAACAGCAAAGCCGTCGCCCGCGCCTCGATCTGGGCCTGGCAAGAGAGCACGCCGGTCACCGCCTGCCAGCGCTACATCCGGCTCAACAGCGTCAGCAGTTCGTTGTTCCGCCAGGACATGACCTGGCTCGGCGACATGCGCTACCCCGAGCGTTGCGCGGGGATTTTTCTGCCCAAGGCCGAGTGCCCGCAAAGCCTGGCCGGCGTGGTCGAACGCCTGCTGGAATGGCATTCCGGGTTGCAGATCGTCGCGATCATCGAGACCGCCAGAGGCTTGCAGCAGGTCGAGGAAATCGCCGCGATTCCCGGCCTGGCGCGGCTGGCATTCGGCTCGCTGGATTTCTCCCTGGACATCAACTGCAGCCAGATCCCGGAAGCGTTTCTGCTGGCACGCAATCGCATCGTCCTCGCCTCGCGGGTGGCCGGTTTGCCAGCGCCGATCGATGGCGTGACCCCGGCAATCAGCGACATGGCGGTGGTCGAGCAGGATTCACGCTACGCACGGTCGCTGGGGTTTGGCGCCAAGTTGTGTATCCACCCCTCGCAACTGCGCACGGTGCAGCACGCTTTCCTGCCCAACGCGCGCCAGTTGGCGTGGGCCGAGCGGGTGCTCGATGCCGTGGCCGGGGGCAGCCATGCGGTGCAGGTCGACGGCGAAATGGTCGATCTGCCGCTCATCGAACAGGCCCAGCGCCTGCGCGACATGGCCAGCCAGTACGCCGCGCCGGCCAAGGCCGATGCTTGCTGAAATGGGAGACGGATCATGGAACATGGCTACCAGATTGCCCTGCGCCCGCTGTGCGACGTGGTGCAATCCGAGCAGGTCGACCCGCTCAACGTGCAGCGCCTGCGCGAAGCGATCATCGAGGCCGGGCACTGGCTGGAACCGATCATCGTCGAGCGCTCGCGGGGCATCGTGATGGATGGCAATCATCGCTTCAACGCGGCGCGGGCGCTGGGTCTGAAACGGGTGCCGTGTATCCAGCTCGACTACGCGGACCCTCGGGTGCGGGTACGTCACTGGCAGACCGGACAAGCGTTCGAGGTGGCGCGGATTTTCACCACGATCGAGCGCGGCGAGCTGTTCCCGTACAAGACCACGCGACATGCGTTCGATCCCGCGCTGCCGGTGATTTCGATCCCGCTGCAATGCCTGTATGACTGACCGCGCCTGACCCGCGCAGCCCGAGGCCGGAG
This sequence comes from Pseudomonas botevensis, assembly GCF_019145475.1. Lineage (GTDB taxonomy): Bacteria > Pseudomonadota > Gammaproteobacteria > Pseudomonadales > Pseudomonadaceae > Aquipseudomonas > Aquipseudomonas botevensis. Next base: position 21,505 of record NZ_JAHTKI010000019.1, on the reverse strand, counting down.
GGAAGGGCGACAGGCCCACCCTCCGGCCGTTTGCTCCTCGCTGAAAAAAACTTTCCCCGGGGCTGATACTTTTTCGCAAGTCGACTGGCAAATAGGAGTCATTACCATTTTCCCAACTTCGAAAAAGGCTCCGTCGTCATGTCCGTTGCAAGTCGATCCTGCGGTGAAAACGCGTTAACCCTGGCTATTCGCACCGCGATGCTGAGTTCAATCCTGGCTGCAGGAAGCGCCACCGTCTGGGCCGCCGAGCCCGAGCGAAAGGATCAACAGGACGCCGTCGCCACCGAGGGCCTGACCCTCGACACCACCAACGTCACCGGCCGCTACAACGGCGCGACCGCATTGCCCGAGGCGCTGGCCGGCGGTCAGGTGGCACGCGGTGCGCGGCTGGGGATGATGGGCAACAAGGACGTGATGGACACGCCGTTCAGCGTGACCAGTTACACCGCCAAGACCCTCGCCGATCTGCAAACCGTGACGGTCGCCGATGCGCTGGAGCGTGATCCTTCGGTGCGCTCCACCGGGCAGACGGGCGGCATCGTCGATTCGTTTTTCATCCGGGGTTTCGCCATCGGCGAAGGCAACCTGGGTGAGCTGGCCTACGACGGCGTGTACGGCGTGGCCCCGAACTACCGGGTGTTTACCGAATACGCCGAGCGGGTCGAAGTGTTGAAAGGGCCGGGCGCGCTGATGTACGGGATTTCACCCAACAGCGGCGTGGGCGGGGTGATCAACATCGTGCCCAAGCGGCCGCTGGCCGAAGACCTGACCCGCTTCACCACCAGTTACGCCTCGGACTCCCAGGTGGGCGGCCATCTGGACGTCAGCCGGCGCTTCGGCGAGGAAAATCAGTTCGGCGTGCGCTTCAACGGCAGCCTGCAGGGCGGCGACACGGCGGTGGATCATCAGAACCGAGACTTGAACATCGGCGCCATCGCGCTTGATTACCAGGGCGACCGTTTGCGCTTGAACCTGGATTTCCTCAGCCAGAAAGAGAGCTTTGAGGCGGCATCGCGGCCGTTCACCATCGCGCCGGGTGTACAGGTGCCGTCCGCCGCCAATGGTCGCACCAACCTGCCGCAGGACTGGGGCTGGTCGGACACCAAGGAGCAATCGGCGCTGCTCGGCGGCGAGTATGACCTGAGCGATGCGGTGACGGTGTTCGCCCATGCCGGTGGCGGCCGCTCGGACGTCAAGCGCCTGTCGGACCAGGTGCCGCGAATCCTCAACGATGCCGGCGACACCAGCAACATTCCCGGCTACTACAAATTCAACGTCGACCGTTCGACGGCCGACGTCGGCATGCGCGCGATATTCGCGACCGGCCCGGTCACGCACACCACCACGGTGATGGCGACCCGTTATCAGGACGAGTTGTCCCGAGGCATCAACAACGGTACGGAAATCCGCTCGAACATCTACCACCCGGTGGACGTGCCGCGTCAGTACATCAACTCGCCGAAGGTGCTGCGTGTTTCCGAGTCGGAACTGTCCGGCGTGGCGTTGACCGACACCTTGTCGGTGCTGGACGACCGCATCCAGTTGACCCTCGGCGTGCGTCGCCAGGACATCGAGTCGCGCAACTACAGCGCGAACGGTTCGGTCAGCTCCCGTTACGACGACAGCGCCACCACACCGCTGGTGGGCGTGGTGGTCAAACCGTGGGAAGACGTTTCGCTTTACTACAATTACGTTGAAGGCTTGAGCAAGGGCGACATCGCGCCCGGCACGGCGGCCAACTCCGGCGAAACCTTCGCGCCCTACGAGTCCAAACAACACGAAATCGGCGTGAAGTATGAGCACGGGACGTTCATGACCACCCTGGCGCTGTTCCAGATCGAGAAGCCCAGCGGCGAAATCGGCGCCGGCAACGTGTTCTCGGTGCAGGCCGAACAACGCAACCGTGGCGTGGAGCTGAGCATGTTCGGTGAAGTAGCGCCGGGCACCCGTCTGATGGGCGGCGTGACCCTGCTCGACGGTGAACTGACCGATTCGGCCACCGCCGCCAACCGTGGCAATAAACCGGTGGGTGTGCCGGATGTCCAGGCCAATCTCTGGGCCGAGTGGGATACGCCGTGGATCGAGGGCTTCACCCTCACCGGCGGCGCGATCTACACCGACAGCCAGTACGTCAATCAGGCCAACACTCAGGAGCTGGATTCCTGGACGCGGATCGACGCGGGCGCCCGCTACGCGACCAAGATCGAAGGCCGGCCGACGACGTTCCGCGCCACGGTGCAGAACGTGTTCGATCGCGAGTACTGGTCGGGCGTCGCTTCCTACGGCGCGTTCTCTCCCGGCTATCCACGCACGCTGCAACTGTCGGCCACGGTGGATTTCTGATGGACGGGGCGCAGCGTGACGGAGCGTTCAGCCGATCGTCTGCGCCTTCTTATATATAGAAGCGATTCAATCGCCGCTGTTGAGCAGCGCAAACGTTCATGGAAAAGGAGTATTTGAATGTTGACCCGCCTTGCACCGACCACCGCTGAGAGGCCGTTGCCGATCCCGACGGCCAACGATCAGCGGGCCTTCGATTTCGAGCGCAGCGCCAACGAGCATATCCGCGAGCTGCTGCATTATTACGGGCTGCGCACCAGCCTGATCCGGATCAAGGTGATCGACGCCTTGCTGGTGGCCGCGCGGGAGGACCGCACCATTGGCGGTCGCGGCGTGCATGGCTACCTGCAACCGTTTATCAGCGAATTGCAGTTCATCAGTGTGCGCGAAGTGCTCAAGCGGCTGTGCGAGGAGGGCGTCATCGTTTTTCAGTCGGACAAGACTTATCGCTTTACCGACGAAGCATTGGCCGTGCTGGAGCAGCACGGGAACCGCTGAAACCGGATGCTGTGGGCTCCCTCCAAAACCATCTGTTTAAGCGCAGGTGGTTTTTTTTCGCCGGCCTTTCGATAAACCGTTCGATTATCGGCCGGCCAAATTGCCCGTCCCGGCGCTCAAGCGTAGTGTGACCGGAGATTGCCCCGTGATCACATAACAACGACAAGATCGAGTGCCGCCCCATGGACACCCACCTGCTGAGCGACCGCAGCAGCGTGTTTCGCCACGCTGATCCTTACGCCGTCTCCGACTACGTGAACCAGCACGTCGGCCAGCATTTCATCGGTCTGTCCAGGGCCACCCATCCGCAAGCCAGCCTCAATCACCGCAAACTCGCCGATCTGGATCTGTGCCGCATCAGCTACGGCGGCAGCGTGCGGGTCACCTCGCTGGCGCTGGAAACCGTTTATCACCTGCAAGTCCTGCTGCAAGGCAATTGCCTGTGGCGCGGGCATAAGCGCGAGCATCACCTGGTGCCCGGCGAGTTGCTGTTGATCAACCCGGACGATCCGGTGGACCTGACCTACTCGCAAGATTGCGAGAAATTCATCCTCAAGGTGCCGGTGGGCGTGCTGGAGTCGGTGTGCGACGAGCAGCGCTGGCAGCATCCCGCAAGTGGCATCCGGTTCCTGCGCAATCATTACCGACTGGATGAACTGGAAGGCTTCACCAGCCTGCTGGCGATGATCTGCCAGGAGTCCGAGGCCAGTGACCCGTTGCTGCGCGTGCAGGAACACTATGCGCAGATCGTCGGCAGCAAACTGATTTCGCTGATGAACACCAATGTCAGCCGCGAGTGCCTGAGTGCGCCGAACGTCAGTTTCGAGCGCATCCTCGATTATATCGAGCGCAACCTGAAGCTCGATCTGCCCGCCGAACACCTGGCGGTGCAAGCCAACATGAGCTTGCGTTCGCTGTACGCATTGTTCGAACGCCAGCTCGGCACCACCCCGATGCAATACATCCGTCAGCGCAAACTGGACCGTATCCACGCCTGTCTGAACGACTCGGGTTGCCCGGTGCGCAACCTCACCGAACTGGCCCTGGATTACGGTTTCCTGCATTTGGGCCGTTTCTCCGAAAGCTACCGCCAGCAGTTTGGCGAGCTGCCGTCGCAGACCTTCAAGCGTCGCCACTGAGTCCCCGCCGATAAACCGACTGCCGCACCGTCCTGCACAAAACGGATAGCGATCTGCAGGATTCGGCTATTGCCCGCCGCAGCGCCTCCCTAATCTGACCTGGCCTGAACAATAACAATGGAGGCCCCGGCCATGTCCCTGGGAATCGACTACCTCAATGCCATGCTTGAAGAAGACAAAGAGAAGGGTGCCTACCGCTGCAAGCGGGAGATGTTCACCGATCCGCGTCTGTTCGAACTGGAGATGGCGCACATCTTCGAAGGCAACTGGATCTACCTTGCCCACGAAAGCCAGATCCCCAACAACAACGACTTTCTGACCACCACCATGGGGCGCCAGCCGATCTTCATCGCGCGCAACAAGGACGGTGTGCTCAATGCGTTCCTCAACGCCTGCAGCCATCGCGGCGCCATGCTTTGCCGACACAAGTCCGGCAATCGCGCCAGCTATACCTGCCCGTTCCACGGCTGGACGTTCAACAACAGCGGCAAACTGCTCAAGGTCAAGGACCCGGCCGAGGCCGGTTATCCGCAAGGCTTCAACTGCGAAGGCTCGCATGACCTGACCAAGGTGGCGCGTTTCGAGTCCTATCGCGGCTTTCTGTTCGGCAGTCTGAATGCCGAGGTGAAATCCCTGGCCGAGCATCTGGGCGAGTCGGCGAAGATCATCGACATGATCGTCGACCAGTCCCCGCAAGGCCTGGAAGTGCTGCGTGGTTCCAGCTCCTACATCTATGAAGGCAACTGGAAACTCACCGCCGAAAACGGTGCCGATGGCTACCACGTCAGCTCCGTCCACTGGAACTACGCCGCCACCCAGAACCAGCGCCAACAGCGTGAGGCCGGTGAAGAAATCAAAACCATGAGCGCCGGCAGCTGGGCGAAGAAGGGCGGCGGTTTCTACTCCTTCGACCACGGTCATCTGCTGCTCTGGACCCGTTGGGCCAACCCCGAAGATCGCCCGGCCTATGAGCGTCGTGACGAACTGGCCCGGGACTTCGGCCAGGCCCGCGCCGACTGGATGATCGAAAACTCGCGCAACCTGTGCCTGTACCCCAACGTGTACCTGATGGATCAGTTCAGCTCGCAGATCCGCATCGCCCGGCCCATTTCCGTCGACAAGACCGAGATCACCATCTACTGCATCGCACCGAAAGGCGAGAGCGCCGAGGCCCGGGCCAAACGCATCCGCCAGTACGAAGACTTCTTCAACGTCAGCGGCATGGCGACGCCGGACGACCTCGAAGAATTCCGCTCCTGCCAGACCGGTTATGGCGCCGGACGCGGCTGGAACGACATGTCCCGAGGCGCCACTCACTGGATCGAAGGCGCCGATGCCGCCGCCGAGGAAATCGACCTCAAACCACTGCTCTCCGGCCAGCGCACCGAGGACGAAGGCCTGTTCGTGCTGCAACACAAATACTGGCAGGAAACCCTGCTCAAGGCCGCCGCCACCGGGCAACAGCTGATCCCCGTGGAGGCCGTGCAATGAGCACTCTCTACGACACCGTGCGCGACTTTCTTTATCGTGAGGCGCGTTATCTGGATGACGGCCAGTGGGATCAATGGCTGGAACTCTACGCCGCCGACGCCAGTTTCTGGATGCCGGCCTGGGACGACAACGACCGCCTGACCGAGGACCCGCAAAGCGAGATTTCGCTGATCTGGTACGGCAACCGTGGCGGCCTCGAAGACCGCGTGTTCCGGATCAAGACCGAGCGCTCCAGCGCGACCCTTCCGGACACTCGCACCTCGCACAACCTGAGCAATATCGAGATCGTCGAACAGAGTGACGGGCAGTGCCGGGTGCGGTTCAACTGGCACACCCTGAGCTTCCGCTACCAGGTCACCGACAGCTACTTCGGCAGCAGTTTCTACACCCTCGATCTGCGCGGCGAGCAACCGCTGATCAAGGCCAAGAAAGTCGTGCTGAAAAACGATTACGTCCGTCAGGTCATCGACATCTACCACATCTGATCGAGACGGCGGCGAGCGGCTGTCTGCGCGTTCGACGCTGTGCGCGAGGTGCAACATGAGTTTCCAGATCGCACTGAATTTCGAGGACGGGGTGACCCGTTTCATTGAGGCCAACGGCCATGAAACCGTCGCCGACGCGGCGTATCGCCAAGGCATCAACATCCCGCTGGACTGCCGCGATGGTGCCTGCGGCACCTGCAAGTGTTTTGCCGAGGCCGGGTGCTACGAGATGGGCGACAACTTCATCGAAGACGCCTTGAGCGAAGAAGAACTGGCCCAGGGTTACGTCCTGACCTGCCAGATGCGCGCCGAAAGCGATTGCGTGGTGCGGGTGCCGGCGGGCTCGCAAGTGTGCAAGACCGCGCAGGCGAATTTCCAGGCAGCGATCAGCGCTGTCCGGCAGTTGTCCGAGAGCACCATTGCCCTGTCGGTCAAGGGCGAATCCCTGAGCCGACTGGCGTTTCTGCCGGGGCAGTACGTCAATCTGCAAGTGCCGGGCAGCGAGCAGACCCGGGCCTATTCCTTCAGTTCGTTGCAGAAGGATGGCGAGGTCAGTTTCCTGATTCGCAACGTGCCGGGCGGCCTGATGAGCAGCTTCCTCACCGGGCTGGCGAAGGCGGGCGACAGCCTCAACCTGGCCGGGCCGCTGGGCAGTTTTTACCTGCGCGAAATCAAACGGCCGTTGCTGTTGCTGGCCGGCGGTACGGGGCTGGCGCCGTTCACCGCGATGCTGGAGAAAATCGCCGAGCAGGGCAGCGCGCATCCGGTGCATCTGATCTACGGCGTGACCCATGACTTCGATCTGGTGGAACTGGATCGCCTCGAAGCCTTCGCCGCACGGATTCCCGGTTTCACATTCAGTGCCTGCGTGGCCAGTGCCCAGAGCCTGCACCCGCTCAAGGGCTACGTCACCCAGCACATCGAGCCACGCCATCTCAACGACGGCGATGTCGACGTGTACCTGTGCGGCCCGCCGCCGATGGTTGAAGCGGTCAGCCACTACATCCGCGAGCAGGGCATCACCCCGGCCAATTTCTACTACGAGAAATTCGCGGCCGCCGCTGCCTGAAACCGATCTTTTTGGGGCTGCGCATGGCCCCTTTTTTCTTCCGAGGTTGTCATGAACAACAGATTTTCCAAGCAGGTCGCGCTGGTCACCGGCGCGGCACAGGGCATTGGCCGTCGGGTGTGCGAGCGGCTGCTGGCCGAGGGTGCGCAAGTCGTTGCCGTCGACCGTTCCGGACTGGTTCACGAACTGCAAGGCGAGGGCGTCCTGACCCTGACCGCTGACCTTGAGCAATACGCCGATTGCGCGCGTGCCATGGCGGCGGCCATCGATGCCTTCGGCCGGCTCGATGTGCTGGTCAACAACGTCGGCGGCACGATCTGGGCCAAGCCGTTCGAGCACTATGAAGTCGAGCAGATCGAGGCCGAAGTGCGCCGCTCACTGTTCCCGACCCTGTGGTGCTGCCACGCGGCATTGCCGTACATGCTCAAGCAGGGCCGGGGCGCCATCGTCAACGTGTCGTCGATTGCGACCCGCAGCCTGAACCGCGTGCCCTACGGCGCGGCCAAAGGCGGCATCAATGCACTGACCGCCTGCCTGGCCTTTGAAAACGCCGAGCGCGGCATTCGCGTCAACGCCACCGCACCGGGCGGCACCGAAGCACCGGCGCGGCGCATCCCGCGCAACGGTGCCGAGCAGTCCGCGCAGGAGAAAGCCTGGTATCAGGAAATCGTTGCGCAGACCCTCGACAGCAGTCTGATGAAACGCTACGGCACCCTCGACGAGCAGGTCGGCGCGATTCTGTTTCTGGCCTCGGACGATGGCTCGTACATCACGGGTGTGACGTTGCCGGTAGGGGGAGGGGATCTCGGCTGATCAGTGTGGCGGCAAGGCCCTGCATTTTTTCCAGCCTCTGCTAGCGTAGTAGCTTGATCGTCATGCGCCATAGGTGACATCAGCCAGGAGGCGGCGCTGCTCTGGCTCATTAATCAGTCGACAGGGAAGAAGGCCATGAGCCAGAGAACAACGCTGTGTCTTGTGAATGTGAGTGGACACAACATCACCGACATGAAAGTCAGTGCCGTCAGCGGTTTTGAAAAGGGTAACGACCCTTCCGTTTTTATTCGTGGCGGGCTTGCGCAGAATTCGTCGATCGGTGGTTATGTCGAACTGCTCAGCGCTTCGGAACCCGCCTTGTACAGCGTCGAGCTGACGTTCTCCGACGGTACGACTCTGAGCTTTTCGGACAATCAGCAAAACGCGATAAACAAGCATGTCGGGACACTCGCGCATACCGGCACGGCCCAGGGCCTGGAGGTCTGGCGCAGTTCCGGCGGCGATGTGGGGTCCACCAGTCATGGCACCAACGGCGTTTACATTCGTTCGAGCGCGGTGCCCGACCATTCCACCTGGATGGGTGATCTGCAACAGCGCAAGCCGGGTATCCTGCTCAGCGATATTACCCTGCCGGGCAGTCATGACGCCGGTATGTACGAGACTCACGATTATCCCTTGGGTGGCGGCGGCGAGTGGGCCAAGACCCAAAGTCTGTCCACCCTCGGTCAACTACAGGCAGGCTCTCGCTACTTCGATATTCGGGTGTGCTGGCGTGGCGACGAGTTGTCGACTTATCACGGCACCACGGGCTACGGTGCCTATGGCGCCAGTCTGAGCAGCATCCTTGAGGATGTGCAAACGTTCCTCAACAGCGATGCAGGCAAGGATGAAGCGGTCATCCTGAAGTTTTCCCACACCTACAAAAATACGGTCAGCAGTATCATCACCGAAGTGAAAAAACTGGGCGGACGACTGCAAATCCCGAAGCCTGCCGGTGGTGCGACCAATCTCGCGCAAACGCCGCTGAGCGACATGAAGGGCACGGTCGTCGCGGTATTTGCCGATGAGTTCGAGGCGTACTGGGATCAGGAGCAAGGCATCTGGCCCTATTTCGATACAGAGGAGCATCCGTCCTCCATCAACGGCACGAATCTGACGGTCTACGATCATTACTCGAACGTGGGCGTGTACGAATCCATGGCCCATGATCAGATGGACAAGCTTGGCAAGTACGGTGGCCGGGGCCACAGCTATCTGTTCCTGCTGTCATGGACGCTGACCGGTGGTGGTGCGGTGTTAGACATCGAAGTGCTGGCCGGCATGGCTAACCCGTGGCTGCCTGGAAAACTGGCAAGCAGGGCTGTGCAGGAGGGTCATCGACCCAATATCGTCTACCTCGACTTTATCGACCCCTGGTTATGTGGGGTTGCCATCGGCTTGAATTAGCCGGATGCAAAAAAACGCTCGCCGACCGCGAGCGTTTTTCGTTGTGCAACCGGTCTTGCGGGAGGTTTTGCCTGTCGCATTCCCGACCTAAGCTAATGCAAAAAAGGTATTTGTTCGGAGTTTTTAATATCGTTTAGTTTTGGTTCCAAGACGAATCAAAGCATCAAACCGATAGACCTTCCGATTGCCATGACGGCACACGCTGAATCGATCACGGGCTCTTCAGGTTTGATTCACACGGGAGTGAATCATGCCGCATACCCTGGATATCACCGCATTACCGACCCTGGACCTTTCCTTGCTCGACGGCTCGGCGCAGCAGCGCCAGGGCTTTCTCGAAGACTTGCGCCATGCCGCGCGGGACGTCGGATTTTTCTACCTGACGGGCCATGGCATCGATGCCGGGCTGCTGCGCCAGGTGCAAGACCAGGCCCGTCAATTCTTTGCCCTGCCTGACAGCGAGAAAGCCGCTGTCGGCATGATCAACTCGCCGCATTTTCGCGGTTACAACCGTGCGGCGTCCGAGATCACGCGCGGCAAACCCGATCAGCGCGAACAGTTCGATCTGGGGGCCGAGCGTGAGGTCTTGCCGTTGCGGCCGGACAGTCCGTTGTGGGCGCGCCTGCAAGGGCCGAATCAATGGCCGCAGACATTGCCGCAACTCAAGCCACTGCTGCTCGATTGGCAGCAAGCCATGACCCGCATGTCCCTGCGTCTGCTGCGTGCGTTCGCGGAAGCGTTGTCGTTGCCCGCTGACGCGTTCGACCGCTTGTACGGCGACAAACCCAACGAACACATCAAGCTGATGCGCTATCCGGGGCAGTCCGCCGCAGACAGCCATCAAGGCGTCGGCGCGCACAAGGATTCGGGGTTTCTGAGCTTCCTCTTGCAAGACCAGCAGGCCGGTCTGCAAGTCGAGGTCGAGGAGGGCCGCTGGATCGATGCACTGCCTCGGGACAACACCCTGGTGGTGAACATCGGCGAGTTGCTGGAGCTGGCAACCAACGGCTATCTGCGCGCCACGGTGCATCGGGTGTTGTCGCCGGTGCAGGGCCGCGAGCGCTTGTCCATCGCGTTCTTCCTCGGCGCGCAACTGGACGCCGTGGTGCCGCTGTACCCGTTGCCGACCGCGTTGCTGCGCGAGGCGCGCGGGCCGGCCAGCGATCCGCTCAATCCGTTGTTTCGCGATGTCGGCCAGAACTACCTCAAGGGCCGTTTGCGCTCGCACCCCGATGTCGCCCGGCGTTTCTACGCCGACGCCCTGGCTCCACAAACCCCACTGCCCAAAGCCGTCAACGCCTGAGTGCCACTCGATCAAGGAGCTTCACCATGCTGAAACAAACCGGATTGACCCTGGCCGTGCTCGGCGGGCTGCTGAGCGCTTTCAACGCCCTCGCACTGGAGCCGCTGCGCGTGGCCGCCGACCCTGTGCCCCACGCGCAGATTCTGGCGTACATCCAGAAAATCGACCCGCAACTGAACCTCAAGGTCATCGAGATTCCCAACGGCGTGAACTCCAACGAACTGCTGGTGCATGGCGATGTGGACGCCAACTACTTCCAGCACCTGCCGTACCTGAAATCCCAGGAGAAGGCCCTCGGCGAGCAACTTGCGGTGGCGGCCACGGTGCATATCGAGCCGCTGGGGATTTACTCGCACCGCCACAAAACCTTCGCCCAGGTGCCGGAGAAAGGCACGGTCGCCGTACCCAATAACGTGACCAACCTGAGCCGCGCGCTGTACCTGTTGCAGGACAACGGCCTGATCAGACTCAAGCCCGGTTTCAATGACCCGGCCGCCGATCAGGCAACACCCAAGGACATCGCCGAAAACCCGAAACAGCTGAAAATCCTCGAAATCGAATCGCCGCAACTGCCTCGGGCGCTGGATGACGTCGATCTGGCGGTGATCAACGGAAATTACGCGCTGGAGGCCGGTCTGGTGCCGGCCAAAGACGCGCTGGGGCTGGAGAAGGCCGAGCACAATCCCTACGCCAACATCCTGGTGACCACGCCAAAACTGGAGAGCGATCCACGCATTCAGCAACTGGCCAAGGACCTGACGTCGCCGCAAGTCGCCAAGTACATCAGCGAGAACTTCAAGGGCTCGGTGATCCCGGTGGCGGATGCCAAGCCATGATCCTCGTCGAGCAGTTGCGCAAGACCTATCCCACGGCGTCGGCTCCAGCGCTGGACGGGGTGTCCCTGAACATTCCCGACGGCGCGGTGTTCGGGATCATCGGGCGCAGCGGCGCGGGCAAGTCGACGCTGCTGCGTTGCCTCAATCTGCTCGAACGCCCGGATTCCGGGCGCATCGTGCTGGACGGCCAGGACCTGACAACCCTGTCCGACAGCGAGTTGCGCCGGCAACGTCAGCGCATCGGCATGATCTTCCAGGGCTTCAACCTGCTGCACTCGCGCAACGTCTTCGACAACGTCGCCGTGCCGCTGGAGATCGCCAATGTGGCGAAACCCCTGCGTCAGGCGCGGGTTCGGGAGTTGCTGGAACTGGTGGGCCTGAGCGACAAGGCCGAGGCGTTTCCCTCGCAGTTGTCCGGTGGCCAGAAACAACGGGTGGGCATCGCCCGGGCCTTGGCGGCGCGTCCGGCGTATCTGTTGTCGGACGAAGCCACCAGCGCCCTCGATCCGGAAACCACCGCGTCGATTCTCGACCTGTTGCGCGACATCAACCGGCAACTGGGCCTGACCATCGTACTGATTACCCATGAGCTGGACGTCGTCCGCTCGATTTGCGATCACGCCGCATCCCTTGCTCAGGGCCGCTTGGTCGAAGCCGGGCCGGTCGCCCGACTGCTGGCGGATCCCGATTCGTCACTCGGCGCTGCGCTGCGACCCAGTTGCGGATTGCCGCTGGGGCACGATGCGCCGGGCCTGAGTTTCCTCAAGCAATACGGTGTACGGGCGGCTCACTCATGAACCGCACGATCAATTGGGATGAAATCCTGCAACTGCTGCTCAACGCCACGGGCGAGACCCTGTACATGGTGTTGCTGGCGGGGCTGTTCACGCTGCTGATCGGCTTGCCTCTGGGCGTGTTGCTGTTTGTCAGTCGTCGCGAGGGGCTGTACCCGCTGCCCCGGTTCAACGCGGCGCTGGGAGCGCTGGTCAATCTGGGCCGTTCGCTGCCGTTCGTGGTGATGCTGATTGCCCTGATTCCGCTGACCCGGCTGGTGGTCGGCACCACCCTGGGCAGCACCGCCGCCGTGGTGCCGATCACCATTGGCGCGTTTCCGTTCTTCGCGCGGATCGTCGAGAACGCGCTCGACGAAGTCGAGAAGGGCCGGATCGAAGCGATCCTCGCCATGGGCGGTGACCTGCGCCATGTGATTTTCAAAGTGCTGTTGCCCGAAGCACTGCCGGCGTTGCTGGCGGGAATCACCCTGACGCTGGTGATGCTGATCGGGTTTTCTTCCATGGCCGGGGTCATCGGCGGTGGCGGGCTGGGGGATCTGGCGATCCGTTATGGCTATCAGCGGTTCAACAATGAAGTGATGGTCGCCACCGTGGTGGTGCTGGTCATCCTCGTTCAGGGCGTGCAAAGCCTGGGCGATCGGCTGGTGCGTTCGCTGGCTCACCGACGTTAAGGAGTTTTATGAGTACACCTGTCGCCGTGGCCGTCGAGCCGCTGATTCGGGTACGTGAACTGAGCAAGACCTTTGGCTCCAACCGGGCGCTGGAGCGCGTCAGCCTGACGATTTATCCCGCCGAAGTGGTGGCGCTGCTCGGCGCCAACGGGGCGGGTAAATCGACGCTGGTGAAGATTCTCGCCGGCAGCCAGAGCGCCGATGGCGGCGAGATTGCGGTCGATGGTCAACCCCGGCATTTCGGCTCGCCGCTGTCGGCGCGTCGGGTCGGGATCGTCGCGGTTCATCAGCAGATCAACGAGGGTATCGCGCCGGGTTTGAGCGTGGCGGAAAACCTGCTGCTCGATGAGTTGTGCCGCCCCGATGCGGACTTCTGGCTCAATCGCAAACGGCTGCTGGAACGCGCCGCGAAGATCGCCGCCGGCCTCGGGCTGGTGCTGCCGCTGGAGGCGCCGATCGAACAGCTTGGTCAGGCCGAACGGCAATTGGTGGTGCTGGCGCGGGCGTTTGCCTTGCAGCCGCGTTTGCTGATTCTCGATGAACCCACGGCAGCCTTGTCGGATGCCGAGGCCCAGCGTCTGTTCGGTTTGATCGACACCTTGCGCAGCCGGGGCGTGGCGATTCTGTACATTTCCCATCGCTTGTCCGATCTGCAACGGGTGGCCGACCGCGCCATCGTCCTGCGCGACGGACAACTGGCCGGCGAGTTCACCGCGCGGCAATTGCCCCAGGCGGTGCAAGCGATGTTGGGGCAGGCACTGCAAGACCACGTCTACACGCCGCGAGCGGCGGGGCGCAAGGTGCTGGAACTGCGTGGGGTGAAAGTCTTGCCGCGCACCCGGCCGTTCGACTTGAGCCTGCACGAAGGCGAAGTCGTGGTGCTGACCGGCCTGCTCGGCGCCGGCAAAAGCGAGATCGCCGAGGTGCTGTTCGGCCTGCGCAAAGCCCTGGCGTTCAGCGTGCAACTGGACGGCGCCGACTGGTTGCCAGGCTCGCCCCGGGAGGCGATTCGCAGCGGCGTGTTCTTCGCCGCCGAAGATCGCGCCAGCCAATCCCTGGTGCCTGACTTTTCCCTGCGCCGCACTCTGACCCTGCCATTTCTCGAACGCTTCACCCGGGGCGGTTTTATCCGCAATCGCGCCGAAGCGGCGGCGGTCGAGGCGCAGGTCGCGGCGCTGGGTATCAAGACTGTCGGCATCGATGTACCGATGTCCGCGCTGTCCGGCGGCAATCAGCAGAAGGTCGTGCTCGGGCGCTGGCTGCTCGGGGCAGGGCGGGTGTTGGTGCTCGACGAGCCGTTCCAGGGTGTCGACGTGCGTGCCCGCCGCGAGATCGGCCAACTGCTGCGAGACAGTGCCGACGGCCGCGCCACGCTGGTGATCTGTGCCGACGTCGACGAAGCCCTGGAAATTGCCGACCGCATCCTGCTGGTGCGCGATCACGCGGTCGTCGCCGAGTACCCGCGCGCCGGCCTCGACCGCGCGACGCTGGTGGCCGCATTGGCGGGCACCGATGCCGATCCCATTCCCCTGCATGCCACGCCAAGGAGTAGAGCGAGTGCCTGATTCGAGTTCGCTGTTGTCGCCCGTACCCGCCACCTCGGAGCGCGCCGTGCAGGCGCTGATCCGTTATGGGTTGCTGTGGGTGCTGGCGTTGATCGTGGTGTTTTTCAGTGTCGCGGAGCCGGCGTTCCTGCGCGTCGGCAACCTGTTCAGCATCTTGCAGTCGGTGTCGATTGTCGCGCTGCTGGCCCTCGGCGTGACGCTGACCATGGCGGTGGGCGGGCTGGACCTGTCGATCGGCGCGGTGGCGGCCATGAGCCTGATGATCGCCAGTTACGTGATGGTGGTGCTCGGCTGGGGCGCGGTGCCGGCGGTGCTGATCAGCCTTGCGGGTGGCGCGTTGGTCGGGCTGCTCAATGGCTGGCTGATCGTGAAGATGCGCGTGCCGGACATTCTGGCGACGCTGGGCAGCATGTTTCTGGTGATTGGCGTGCAACTGATTCCAACCGGCGGACGCTCGATTGCGGTGGGCATGACCCTGCCCAACGGCGACGAAACTGAAGGCTCATTCAGCACGTTGTTTCTCGCGCTCGGGCGGGGACGATTGTGGGACATCGTGCCGATTCCGGTGCTGATCACTGCTGTGGTGGCGGTGGCGGTGTGGCTGTTTCTCGAACGCACGCGGGTCGGCCGGTTGTTCTACGCCATTGGCGGCAACGAGCAGGCCGCGCGTCTGGCGGGTGCGCCGGTGCAGCGGTTCAAGTTGCTCGCCTACGTCTTGTCGGCGCTGCTGGCCTCGCTCGGCGGGTTGCTGCTGGCGGCACGCTTGGGGCGCGGCGACGTCAGCTCGGGCAACGGCCTGGTGCTGGACGCGCTCGGCGCCGCGCTGATTGGCTTTGCCGTGCTTGGCGCGAAGAAGCCCAACGCCTTCGGCACGCTGGTCGGCGCCTTGCTGGTGGCCGCGTTGCTCAACGGCCTGACCATGCTCAACGCGCCTTATTACGCGCAGGATTTCGTCAAGGGACTGGTGCTGGTGCTGGCCCTGATGTTCACCTTCGGCCTCGCGCATCGGGCGCGCTGAGCCGTTTTCGTCCAAGGAAAGCTGTATGCACGGTTCAATCAAGCAGTTCGCACGCCATTGCCTAGCCGGTGCCTTGCTCTCGGCGCTGGCGCTGAGCGCCCAGGCCAAGGCACTTCCCGGTGCCCCGGCGCCGTTCGACAAGGGCCAGGTGCAGATCGCCCTGGTCGGTTATCTGTTTTCCGGGGACTTCCCCGAAGCCTACTTGCGTGGCGTGGAGAAACAGACCGAAGCGCTCGGCGCCAGCCTGCGGGTGTTCGATGCCCGGCAGCAGGCGGCGAGCCAGGGCGAGATGATCGATCAGGCGGTCGACCTCGGCGTCGACGGGATCATCGTCCAGTTGGGCCTGGCGGAAACCCTCAAGGGGCCGATCGACCGGGCCATCGCCAAGGGCATCAAGGTCGTTGCGTTCGACGTCGACCTGAACAGCCCGCAAGTGACCCAGGTCGAGCAGGATCACCATGCACTGGCGCGTCTGGCGCTGGATCAGGCGCTCAAGGACAACGGCACGCGCTTCGACGCCGGCTACGTGTACATCAGCGGTTTCACGCCGATGGAGCGTCGCGACGAGATCTGGAGTCAGGTCAAGGCGAGCAATCCGGGGATCGTCGAGAAGGCACGGTTCGGCACGCTCAACCCGCCGATTGCCAACTCGGTGGCCGATCAGGCCAGCGCCGTGCTGCGCGCCAATCCGGGCATCAGCGTGATCTTCGCGCCGTTCGACGAGTTCGCGAAGGGCGCGAAAATCGCCGTCGACGAAGCCGGTCTGGCGCGCAAGGTGAAGATCTACAGCGCCGATATTTCCACCGCCGACATCCAGATCATGAAAGAGCCCGACAGCGCCTGGGCAGCCACGGCGGCGGTCAATCCGCAAGTGGCCGGAGCGATCAGCGTGCGCAGTCTGGCGATGTTGATCGCCGGTGAGAATCCGGGGCACAAGGTGCTGGTGCCACCCACCCTGATTACCCGCCAGCAGTTGCTCGATCTGGACGTGAAAAACGTCCGCGACCTCGGCCAGAAACTCCCAGCGTTCGGCGACACCGCCAATGTGGCGCGGGCGGAGTGGATTCCGTTGGCGAATTGAATCTCGGCTCCTTTTTGAAGAGCACATTCCAGTGTGGGAGCGGGCAAGCCCACTCCCGCAGGGTTCAGGGTGATTTTCCGTGGTGGATTCAGGAGCAACCATGCACAACAAAGCCGCGCGCCTGCGCAAAAGCCGTTCGCCGAAAGCCGATCCGCTGTTCGGTGAGCGCCTGCCGCCGGGGCAGGTGCTGACCGAGCGCTTCCCGATCCTCCATGAAGGCGCCGTGCCGGACTATGACCTGGCAACATGGTCGCTGCGGCTGTTCGGCTTGATCGACAACCCGGTCGAGCTAAGTTACGCCGACCTGCAAGCGCTGCCGCAACGCCAACTTACCTGCGACATCCATTGCGTCACGCGCTGGTCGAAGTTCGATACCCGCTGGAGCGGGGTGCATGTGCAGGATCTGTTGCAGGCGCTGGACATCCAGCCGCCCACGGCTTTCGTCATGGCTCACGCCGATCACGACTACCAGACCAACCTGCGACTCGAAGACCTGCTGCACCCCGACAGCCTGCTCGCCACCCACTACGACGGCCAGCCGCTGACCGCGCAGCACGGTTGGCCGTTGCGGCTGGTGGTGGCGGGGCGGTACTTCTGGAAGAGCGCCAAGTGGCTGCGCGGTCTGGAATTCGTCGCCGAGGAACAAGCGGGTTTCTGGGAACGCAACGGCTTTCACTTGCACGCCGATCCGTTTACCGAACAGCGCTTCAGTGGCGACGCACTGGACATTGCAGAAGATGCCTGGCGGGAAAAGGACTTCGACTAAGCCTTTCCGGTTTCTATAAGTAACCCAAGTGATTGGTAACTCCAGGTTAAATGCCTGGAGCGTGTTTTTGTGCCTGCTTACTTATTGGTTAGTTGCACTTTGATGTTGTTGGATAAACAGCGCTGTTGCTCTGGCAACACTCCATTCGTCGGGCATAACCTAAGTGTTAATGGTTCTTTTGCACCGGCAGGCTGGTCATCTAGCATGGGTTTCAGGGGAGTCTGTACTAACTTTGGGGGTCGTCTACTCAACTGCTTTTGCAGTTCCAATCGCTTTACCAGCCTTCGCTGCCTTTCTTGAAAATCAAAACTACAGCAGACATTGCCGCGCATTGACTGCCGACTTTTATCGTCGGCGGCGGCCGGGTATCAGCTGCGATAAAAGGAGCTGTCTCATGTATCACCGTTCCCGTTCATTACTGGCGATCGCGGTTGTCAGTGCAACCTGGCAACTTCCCGCGCACGCCGAAGAAACCTCCGCACGCGTCGACGATGACACACGGCTGGGCACCGTGCTGGTCACCGGCACCCGGGGCACCGCCCGTACGGTGCTGGATTCCCCGGTGCCGGTGGACGTACTGACCGCCGAAGACCTCAAGACCGCCGGCGCCAGTGGCGGCGAGCTCGGCCAGGCGCTACAGACGCTGTTGCCGTCATTCAGCTTTCCGCGTCAGTCCAACTCCGGCGGCGCCGACCATGTGCGCGCCGCGCAATTGCGCGGCATGAGCCCGGATCAGGTATTGGTGCTGGTCAACGGCAAGCGCCGGCACACCTCGGCGGTGGTCAACGACTCGTCGAAAATCGGTCGCGGCACGGCACCGGTGGACTTCAACTCGATCCCGATCAGCGCAATCAAGCGCATCGAAGTGCTGCGTGACGGCGCTGGCGCGCAATACGGTTCCGACGCGATTGCCGGGGTCATCAACATCATCCTCGACGACGCCCCCGAGGGCGGTGAAGTGTCCACCAGTTATGGCGCCTACCACACCCATCAGGACGCCATCGGCCGAACCACCACCGACGGCCAGAACAGCGTGACCACCGCGAAGATCGGCACACGGCTTGGCGAGGAGGGCGGCTTCATTCGCGGCGGCACCGAGTACAAGGACCGCGACCCGACCAACCGCGCCGGTTTCGATGGGTTCGCCGACACCCCCGGCCAGCGCAACTACGTGATGGGCGACGGCATCGCCCGGGATGTCAACGCCTGGTTCAACGGTGAACTGCCGCTGGCCGGCGGCAAGGCCTACAGCTTCGGCACCTACAACGAGCGCCACACCACCGGCGCCGAGTTCTACCGTTACCCGTCCGAGCAGCCGCAGTTCTATCCCAACGGCTACCTGCCGCAGTCGCTGGGCGACAACACCGACATCTCCGCCACCGCCGGTTTCAAAGGCCTGATCGGCGATGACTGGGATTTCGACAGCAGCATCACCCACGGGCGCAACCGCTTCGAATCGGCGACCCGGCGTACCCTCAACGTCAGCCTCGGTGCGGATTCGCCGACCCGTTTCGACACCGGCGATTATGAGTTGCGCCAGACCACCACCAACCTCGATTTCAGCCGCGAACTGCGCCTGGGCGGTCGCTCGTTCGTGCTCGCCGTGGGCGGCGAATACCGCTACGAAAACTACCTGACCTTCGCCGGTGACGAGGCTTCCTATATAGGTTCCGGCGCTGATGGCGCCAACGGTCTGCGCCCCAGCGAAGAGTCGGATCTGGATCGCAACGTATTCGGCAGCTACGCCGAGTTGTCCGGCGATCTCACTGATCGCCTGTTCGTCGATGCCGCCACGCGCTGGGAACATTACGACGACGCCGGCAGCAAACTCACCGGCAAACTCAGCGGTCGCTACAAGTTGAACGAACAGTGGGCGGTGCGCGGCGCGGTGTCGAACAACTTCCGCGCGCCATCGCTGGCCCAGAGCGGCTTCCAGAACACCACCAGCAACTTCGGTACGGGTGGCACCCTCACCGACATTCGCGTGCTGTCGGTCAACGACCCGATTGCCCGTGCCCTCGGCGCGGAAAAGCTCGATCCGGAAACGTCGAAAAATTTCAGCCTCGGCCTGACCGCGCAACTGAGCGACCGTTTCGACGCGTCCTTCGATGTGTTCCGCATCGACGTCAAGGACCGCATCACCCTGTCCCAGCGCATCGGCAGCGACGCTATGGAGAACTACATCAACAACAATTTCGGCGTGCCGGGCGTCCATGACGTCAACTTCTTCACCAACGCCGCCGACACTCGTACCGATGGCGCCGAACTGGTGCTCAACTATCACCAGCCGTTGTACGAAGGACAATTGGGCCTGACCACGGCGTACACCTACAACCACACCAAAGTCACCAAGACCAAGGGCACACCGTCGCAATTGACGGCGCTGGGGATTGGCAATGACGCGCTGGTGGGCGTCGAGGAGCGCAACACCCTGACCGACGCCGCGCCCAAGGATCGCTTCGTGTTCTCCGCCAACTGGGCCAGCGAGCATTGGGGCCTGCTCGGCCGTCTGACCCGCCAGGGCGAGACTACCCGGGTGTTCGATTTCGGCGACTCGCAACCGGAGCAGACCTACGGCGCGGTCTGGCAACTGGACGCCGAGGTGACCTACAAATTCACCCCGAAATTCAGCATCGCCCTGGGCGGCAACAACCTGACCGACAACTACCCGGAACGCTCCGGTTCTGCCATCAACTACGGCGGCAACCTGCCGTATGACGTGCTGTCGCCGATCGGCACCAACGGCGCTTACTACTACGCCACCGCCACTTACGGCTTCTGAACCCTGCCGCCATGGATGGCGGATCACCTGCGAAAAATCCTATGACCCAAGCCAACGGCCCCAAGCGCCATTTACCGGTGCTGCAAGCGTTGCTGATCACGCTGGGCATGGTGATCACTACCGATATCCTCAAAACCGCGCCGACCGTGGCACTGAACGTCGGGCCGGAATATTTCTACGGGGTCTGGGTCCTCGGCGGATTGGCGTCGATGGCCGGGGCCTTGTGTTTTGCCGAAATGGCCACCGCGTTTCCCCATCCGGGCGGTGACTATCACTTTTTGCGCACGGCCTATGGCGAGCGCATGGGTTTCCTTTTTGCCTGGTCGCGCTTCTCGGTGATGCACACCGGATGGATTGCTTTGTCGGCGTTCATGTTTGCCGATTACTTCAACGCGGTCGTGCCGCTGGGCGAGCATGGCTCGGGGCTGTTTGCCGGTGCGGTGATCGTGGCGCTGGTGCTGCTCAATCTCACCGGGAAGCACATAGGTTTCATTACCCAGACCTTGCTGGTGGGACTGCTTGCCCTCGGCTTTTTGAGCATCGCTAGCGCCGGTGTGTGGCTGGCCTGGCAGGGGATTGAGGCGCCCGTACCGGTCAATCCGCCGACGCCCGAGAACACCGGTATGGCCGGGTTTTCGGCGGCGATGATTTTCGTGTTCCTGGCCTTCGGCGGCTGGAGTGACGCGGCGACTCTGTCGGCGGAAATCCGCGATGGCCGCCGCGGGATCTTCATCGCCATGCTCGGCGCCCTGACGGTGTTGATGGCGATCTATCTGGCCCTGAATTGGGCGTTCGTTCGCGGGTTGGGTTTCGCAGGCCTGGCGGCGAGCAATGCGCCGGCGGTGGAGTTGCTCAATCGCGCGTTTGGCGCACCGGGCGTCATGCTGATTCTGTTGATGGTCGGCATTGCCGCCATCGCGACCATCAACTCGACCTTGCTGGTCGGCGCCCGTACCACCTACGCCGCCGCTCGGGATGTGCCGCAGTTGCGGCGCTTCGGCGAATGGGACGAACGCCACGGCGTACCGCGCAAGGCCTTGCTGGCCGAAGGCGCGGTGGCGCTGTTGCTGGTGCTGTTCGGCAGCTTCACTCAGAGCGGGTTCAACACCATGGTCGAGTACTTGACGCCGGTGTACTGGTTGTTTCTGAGCTTGAGCAGCCTGGCGCTGATCATCCTGCGCCGACGTTTTGCGCAGGTGCCTCGGCCGGTCAGGGTGCCGTTCTACCCGTGGCTGCCGCTGCTGTTTTTCGGGTTGTGCCTGTACATGCTGTATTCCAGCGTGACAGTGGTCGGGTATGGGGCGTTTCTGGGGATTTGTCGGTGTTGCGTTGGGGCGGTGTTGCTGGCGGGTTTGGGGCGTCTGACGCAAGTCTCTCAGCCCAGCCCTCCCGAAACGTCGGACCGCCCAAGTGGGGAGGGGGCCGACCGACTCGATTATGGATTCAA
>NZ_JAHTKI010000018.1 GCF_019145475.1 Pseudomonas botevensis | reverse complement strand
TTACCTTTTTGGCGTTTGAAAAAGGTGACTCGCCGTCAGGGCGAAACCGCCAGCCGCAACACCCACAACAACGGATATTCACACCGCCCCCAAAAAAACACCCCCCACAACCAGACCAATTCCACAGATTCCCTCCACCCAACTACAGCCCAACCCTCAAACCAGAGTAACCTGACACCCGCACAATCCCCCCCCCGGAGACCCAAGCCGATATGGAACTTCATGTCGTGATCAACGGCCGCAAGGACCTCGCCGGTCAGTTGTATCAACAACTGCGTGGCGCCATCGAATCCGGACGACTGACCGCCGGCACCCAATTGCCCCCCAGCCGCCTGCTCGCCGAGCAACTGGGGATCTCACGCAAAACAATCTCCGATACCTACGCCCAGCTGACCTACGAAAACTTCCTCACCGGCGTGATCGGCAAAGGCACCTACGTCAACGCCCGCCCCGCCTCGCCCCAGCGCAAGCAAAGCCATTCGGAACTGGCCGGTGCCGACGTCATCGAGCGCTGGCGCAACCTGCCGGTGTTCCTTCGCCATCCGACGCTGGAAGGCTCGTTGCGCTATGACTTCATCGGCGGCGCCACCAGCAAGGGCCAGTTTCCCCAGGATGACTGGCGCCGCTGCGTCTCCCACGCGCTGCGCCAGATCGCCGCCTCCAAAGGCTTTTACAGCCTGCCCGAAGGCTTGCCGGCGCTGCGCAACGCGATTGCCCGGCACATCGCGTTCTCCCGTGGGGTCAATTGTCAGGACGAGGACATCGTGGTGTGCAACGGCGCGCAACAGGCGCTGGACCTGATCACCCGCGTTCTGATCAGCCCCGGCAGCCGGGTGGCGATGGAAGATCCCGGCTACCCGCCGGCGTGCCTGCTGTTCGGCACCCATGGCGCCGACGTGGTCGGGGTGCCGGTGGATGCCGAGGGGATTCAGGTCGAGCACATTCCCGATGGCACCCGCCTGATTTATGTAACGCCCTCGCATCAGTTTCCGCTGGGCATGCCGATGAGCCAGGCGCGGCGTGTAGCGCTGCTGGAGCGCGCCCACGAACTGGGCGCGATCATCATCGAGGACGACTATGACAGCGAATTCCGCTACGAGGGTCGCCCCACCGATTCGCTGCACAACCTCGATCAGCGCGGCATCGTCGCCTACGTCGGCACCTTCTCCAAGACCCTGCTGCCAGAACTGCGCCTGGGGTATGCGATCCTGCCGCCGGCGATTCTCGAAGCGGTGATCCGCGCCAAACAACTCACCGACCTGCACGCCTCCACCCTGCCGCAATGGGCGCTGGCGAAGTTCATCGCCGAGGGCTGCCTGCTCAAGCATATCCGCCGCTGTCACACCATTTATGCCCAGCGTCGCGAGCGCATTCTGGCGCGCATGGCCACCGATCTGGCGCCGTGGCTGGAGGCCGTGCCGCCCAGTGCCGGGTTTCATATGGCAGTGTTTTGCAAAGTGCCGATCAACCTGCCGCTGGTGATCGAACTGGCCAGAAAAGTCGAAGTCGGACTGTATGCCATCGACGGTTTCTTTCATCAGCAACCGGTCAGAAGCGGGATGTACTTCGGCTTCGGCGCCATCGAAACCCTGGACATCGACATCGCCCTTGATCGCCTGCGCGACATTCTGCAACAAGTGGCGTGAGAGATTGGTCTAACCGATTAACCGCTGATTGGTTATTGGTGATCCGGGAGTGCAGGCCTATCCTGCACAGGCGTTATCCCTCAATGAGCAGGATTCGTCCGGCCTGATTCAGGAGTGTGAGCAATGTCCAACGAAGTGATCAACACCGTTCAGGTGCAGGCTGCCACCGGCAGATCGGAGGAGCTGGGCAGGCAACTGCAGAAAATCGTCGAGACCCTGCGCCAGACGCCCGGCTGCGATTCCTACATGGTCGATCGCTGCCCCGAAGACAGCCACCGCTGGCTGGTCAGCGCCCACTGGCAGTCGGAGGCGGCCATGCAGGCGCACTTCAACCGGCCTGAGGCTCAAGGGTTTATCGACCTGATCGACAACCGGCTGGCAAACAGCGTCGACTTCAACAGCTTTCCGATTGTTTGAGTAACGATCAAAAGACCGCAGTCTTCGGCAGGTTCGAAGACTGCGGTCTTTTTTATGCGCCACACCGCACATTGGTCACCTGAACTTCCCGAATATTGGCGGTGTGAATGTCGCGGCGCGCGGACTACCGTGATGACCGACCACTCAGCCAACCGGTGACCTCCCATGAAAACCCTGCACGTGTTTGCCGCACCGCTCGCCGCCCTCGCCCTGACCGTTTCCGCGTCTGTACTGGCCCACGGCACTGACGCCCCGTCCGAGAAAGTCACGGTGCTGCAGGATCAGATGCTGAAAAACGTTCCGGGCAAAAAAGCCCTGATGATCGAAGTCGACTACAAGCCCGGACAATCCTCCATCGCCCACAAACACGAAGGCACCGCCATGGCCTACGTGCTGGAAGGCGAGATCGTTTCCCAGGTCAAGGGCGAACAGCCGATCACCTACAAGAAGGGCCAATACTGGTACGAGCCGGCCGGCTCCGAGCATCTGGTGTCGAAGAACGCCAGCAAGAGCAAACCTGCCAGGTTGCTGGTGTTCATGGTGCTCGCGCCAGAGGAACAAATACTGATTCCTCTGGAAAAGTGATCTCGCAACTACATGGCCCGGATCGTTGATTCGGGCCTTTTCCTTACTTCATTAAAACGCAACAACACCTAGCTCCATTGCGAGCGAAACATGAAGCAACCGTTACTCTCTTCGAATAATTAAAACTTCCATTAGTATCAGCGCTCGCAGGACGCGAACCCAACTTGATAATGGAATATGTATATGAGCACTGAACAACAGAAATCCTTTATTGCAGCCATCAGGTGCGATGACGCCGGCATGACCCTGTTCGGGCAATGGCTGGAAAGCAGCTGGTTCAACAACACCCTGGCCAATCAGCAAAATCGCCTGACCACCCGACACCGCTACTCCCGACTCGGAAAAATGGTCACCGCGCGAAAGGCCCGCCCGCAGACACGAACAAAGTCGGAAGACATGTTCGTGTACTTCCAGTCTCACGGCGATTGCTACACCCTGAAAATTCTGAGCGAAATCGGCCATGGCAAGTACATCGGCAAGGACCGGGACGGTTATCTGTCGGCACTGGCCGGCGCTGACAACGCCACGTCGTTCCATCTGCTGAACGCCAGCGACAGTATCGTGACCCTGGATCAACTGCCTTCCCGCCAGGCCAGCATTGCCTTGAAAGTGCGCAATGCCGGAACGATCAACCGGCAGTACAGGAGCAACCCGCATGTTTACAGCTACGCGGACAAGAGTGGCGACTCGGTGAAATTCAATCTCACGATTCTTGAACGAAGCGTCTCTCAACCCACTGGCAACACCCCTTACGTGGTCTGGATTGAACCGCTTCGCGGCGATGAAAACGACGACTGAGCATTAACAAAACAATAAGAAACGCCATCAGCCATAAGTGAAATGCTCAAATCTTCGGTTTGAGCATTTTTTATTCCCTTGAGCGATTAACCAAATCCGGTTACAGCAAACAAGACTATTGTTCAGCCTTTGTTCAGCCAATTGGTTATTTCGTTAATCATTGTCCGGTTTAGTATGTGGCAACTGTCGATATCGACGGCAACTTGAAACTTTGACTGACTTTGTTTCACGGGAGAAACACCATGAAACTTGTGTTTGCCGGTACTTTAGCGATTTCGGTATTAGCCCTGGCCGCCTGTTCGGTTCCCACCGCACCGAAAGCGGTGTCCTCGCTCGATACGCTGTTCACTGCCCCGGTGGGTCGCAGCAACGCGACTCAGGTGCAGAGCGGCCCCGGCGTGTCATTGGGCGTTGTCTACAGCCCGAGCACCCAGACCAACCGTGAATACCTGCGTGACTACCAGGCCAACGCCGGCACCGGTTTCGGCCAGAGCCTGCTGGTGCAGCCGATCCATGACGCCTACGTCGCCACTTCGAAGCCGGACATGGCGGTGGATTGGGTCAAAGCCTCGTTGCAACGTCAGTTCGGCTCGGTGACGGTTTACCCGGACATGCAGAGCCTGCGCGCCGCCCGGCCCGATGTGCTGGCGATCGTCGATACCCACAGCCAGCTGATGACATCGCGCAGTTCCGACATCAAGGCCGATGTGAGTGCCGACTTTTACGATGCGCAACTCAACTATATCGGCACGGCCAGAGGCTCAGACGCCGCAGCACTGAGCCCGCTATGGGCCGATTACAAGCGCACCGAGGACATCGTTGCCGATATCCATCAGCAGCAGGACGTGCAGGTTCGGGCGTTGCAGAAGTTTGACCAGTCGCTGGACAGTCTGGTGAGCCGGCCGGCGCAGAAGGTGTCGGTGCTCGAAGGTCATCAGGCGCAGAAGGTGTATTGACCGCAAAGGCCTCTTCGCGGGCAAGCCCGTTCCCACAAAAACAACACATTCCAATGAGGGAGCAACTGTCTGGTCATCCCTCTCCCAAAGGCAACTCCTGCCAATGTGGGAGCGAGCTTGCTCGCGAAGAGGCCAGTACCGACGCTACAAATCCTTAGGACAAAAAAAAGCCCCTGCATCTCACGATGCAGGGGCTTTTTCATTCAGCGCCGGATCAGGCCGGTTCAAGCTCGGTGTTTGCAGGTGCAACCACCGGTGCCTGGCCGCTGCTCAGCGCCACGTCGTTGAGCTCACGGTTGGCGACCGCATACATGGCGTAGTCGGTGCCGCTGGCGGCACGGATTTCCACCAGCATGGCGCGCCAGCGTTCGATCATCGCGGCATTCTGCTCCATCCACAGCGCCAGACGCGCTTCCACGTCCTGAGTGCCGCCGCCCGCTTGCAGAACGGCGATGGTGATCGCGCGTTGCTGCCAGTCGACGTCGTCACGGAACGCTTCACGGGCCAGGGCCTGCCAGTTGTTTTCAACCGGCAAGGCGCTGATCTGCGAGATGTACCAGGTGATGTCCAGGGCACTGCCCACGGCGAAGTAGGCCTTGGCCACTTCCGCCGGATCCTGGCCAGTCACGTCGGCAGCCTCGATGATCGGCAGCAGCGTGTACAGGTGCGTCGTACCCGCCACCATACGCGCCAGCAGCTCCGGTACACCGGCGGCAACGTAAGCCTGGTAACGTTCCTGCCAGTTTTCGCGAATTTCGCCGCTGAGCAGTTCGTCGAGCTTCAGACCCAGCTCCTTCAGGTGCGGACCGAAATGCGCGACGTCACGGGCAGCGTTCTGTTCGTTGCGACGGGCACGCAGGAACCAGCGCGTGGCGCGACGGCCCAGACGCATCAGCTCGTCCATCAGCTCCAGTTGCACGTCGGCGGAAACCTGATAGTCCAGGGCTTCGATCTGACGGAACCAGTGCGGGAGGTGGAAGATGTCGCGCACGATCACGTAAGCACCGGCCACGTTCGCCGGGGTCATGCCGGTCGACTCTTTCAGTCGCTGAACGAAAGTGATGCCCATGTGGTTGACCAGATCGTTGGCGATCTGGGTGCTGACGATCTCGCGCTTCAGGCGGTGACGACGCATGGCTTCGGCAAACTTGCTGACCAGGCTCGGCGGGAACGCCGTTTCCATGTCGCGGGTCAGGTAGTCATCATCCGGCACCAGCGAGTTGAGCAGCTGTTCCTTGAGGTCGATCTTGCTGTACGAGATCAGCACCGACAGCTCGGCGCGGGTCAGGCCATGGCCTTCGGCAACGCGCTCGGCCAGTTGCTCTTCGGTCGGCAGGAACTCGATGGCGCGATCCAGCTTGCCACGGCCTTCCAGGTCGCTCATCAGACGCTTGTACTCGGCGATCCGCGCGTAGGCACGGCGGGCCGCCAGGGACAGGGCCTGAGTCTGCTTGTAGTTGTTGCCCAGCACCAGGTTTCCGACTTCGTCGGTCATGCTCGACAGCAACTGGTTGCGTTGCTTGTCGGTCATGTCGCCGGCCTGAGTCACCTCGTTCAGCAGGATCTTGATGTTCACTTCGTGGTCGGAGCAGTCCACGCCACCGGCGTTGTCGATGAAGTCGGTGTTGGAACCGCCGCCATTGAGACCGAACTCCACACGGCCCAGTTGGGTCATGCCGAGGTTACCGCCCTCGCCCACCACTTTGCAGCGCAGCTCGTTGCCGTTCACACGCAGCGCATCGTTGGCCTTGTCGCCGACATCGGCGTGGCTTTCGGTGCTGGCCTTGACGTACGTACCGATACCGCCGTTCCACAACAGATCCACCGGCGCCTTGAGCAGCGCGTTCAGCAGTTCGGTCGGGGTCAGCTTGTCGGCCTGGATGTCGAAGCGCGCTTTCATTTCCGGCGAGATGGCGATGCTCTTCGCGCTGCGCGAGAAGATGCCGCCGCCGGCGGACATGATGCTGGTGTCGTAATCCGACCAGGCCGAACGCGGCAGGTCGAACATGCGCTGACGCTCGGCGAAGCTCGAAGCTGGATCCGGATTCGGGTCGATGAAGATGTGCAGGTGGTTGAACGCCGCGACCAGTTGCAGCTTGTCGGACATCAACAGACCGTTACCGAACACGTCGCCGGCCATGTCGCCCACGCCGACCACGGTGACGCTGTCTTCCTGGACGTTGATGCCGCGCTCGCGGAAGTGACGCTGTACGCCCACCCACGCGCCCTTGGCGGTGATGCCCATTTTCTTGTGGTCGTAACCGGCCGAACCACCGGAGGCGAACGCATCACCCAGCCAGAAGCCGTAGTCGATGGCGATGCCGTTGGCGATGTCGGAGAAGGTTGCAGTGCCCTTGTCCGCTGCCACTACCAGGTACGGGTCATCGTCGTCATGACGCACGACGTTGGCCGGCGGCACCAGGGCGCCGTCCTTCAGGTTGTCGGTGATGTCCAACAGACCGGAGATGAAGATGCGGTAGCAGGCGATGCCCTCGGCCGCGATCTCGTCACGGCTGCCGCCCAGTGGCAGGCGACGCGGCAGGAAGCCGCCCTTCGCACCCACCGGCACGATGACCGAGTTCTTCACTTGCTGGGCTTTCACCAGGCCAAGGACTTCGGTACGGAAGTCTTCTTCACGGTCGGACCAGCGCAGACCGCCGCGGGCCACGTTGCCGAAGCGCAGGTGGACGCCTTCGACGCGTGGCGAGTAGACGAAGATTTCGAACTTCGGCACCGGCTTCGGCAGCTCTGGAATCGCGTGCGGGTTGAACTTGAAGCTGAAGTACGACTTGTTCTGACCGTTGGCGTCGGTCTGATAGAAGTTGGTCCGCAGCGTGGCCTTGATCAGGTCCAGGTAACGACGCAGGATGCGGTCTTCGTTGAGCACCTGAACGTCGTCCAGCGCCGTCAGGATCGCTTGCTCCAGACGCAGTTGCTTGTCGTCCAGATCCTCGTTGCTCAGCTTGCGCGCCAGGTAGAAGCGGGTCTTGAACAACCGGGTCAGCTCACGAGCGATGTCGGTGTGGTTGTTCAGGGTGCTGGCGATGTAGCCGAGGTCGAAGCCCAGGCGGATCTGCTTCAGGTAGCGGGCGTAGGCACGCAGCAGCGCCACGTCGCGCCATGGCAGGCCGGCGGTCAGCACCAGACGGTTGAACGCATCGTTCTCGGCATCGCCACGGACGATGTGGACGAACGCGTCCTGCAGGGTGTCGTTGAGTTGCTGGATGTCCAGGTCCAGGCCTTCGGCAGCGGTGAAGGCAAAATCGTGGATCCAGAACTCGCGGCCATTGGTGTGGCGCAAGCGGTACGGGAACTCACCGAGCACGCGCAGACCGAGGTTTTCCAGGATCGGCAGAACGTCGGACAGGGCCAGCGGGGTATCGGCGTGATACAGCTTGCAGTGCAGCTCGCGCTGACCGGTCACCTGACCCAATGGCTGATAGAAGCTCATCACCAGCGGATTTTTTTCGCTCAGGCTGAGCAGGTGCTGCATGTCGACCACGGCCGAATGCGCGGCGAAACGCTCGCGGTAACCGGCCGGGAAGCCTTTCGGGAAGTCCGCCAGCACGTTGGTGCCCTGGGCTTCGCCGAAGTTTTCCACGGTCAGCGCGGTGTAGTCGTCCTGCCAGCTGCGGCAGGCCTGGATCACTTCGTTTTCCAGTTGCTGCGGGTCGATGTCGATGCGGTTTTTCGGGTCGACGCGCAGGATCAGCTGCACGCGCGCCAGCACGGACTCGGAGAAGAACGTCCAGAACTCGCAGTCGCTGGCCTTCAGGCGCTCCATCAGCACTTGCTGGATCTTCTGGCGGACTTCGGTGGAATAGATGTCACGCGGCACGTAGGCCAGGCAGTAGCAGAAGCGGCCGTACGGATCTTTGCGCAGGAACACGCGAATCTTGTTGCGCTCCTGGATCTGCACGATCGACATCACGGTGCTGAACAGCTCGTCGACCGGGGTCTGGAACAGGTCGTCACGCGGCAGCACTTCGAGCACCTGCGCCAGTTCCTTGCCCAGGTGAGCCTTGGCCTGGAAGCCGGAGCGGTGTTCGATTTCCTCGACCTTGCGACGGATGAACGGAATGCTCCGCACGCTCTCGCCGTACACCGACGAGGTGTACAGGCCCATGAAACGGTGTTCCTTGATGACTTTGCCGTTGGCGTCGATTTCACGGATCGACACGTAGTCCGGATACGCCGGACGGTGGACGCGGCTCGGGTGCGCGGCCTTGGCGAAGGTCAGCAGCTTCGGTTCACGCAGGTAGGTGACGGCGTAGTCTTCGATGCGCGTTTCGTCATACGTCATGCCGGTACGCAGCAGCTTGGTCAGGCCGAGGAACGAATGCTGGTCGTACTCGATGTGGCCGCCATCGGCCTGATCGGAAACCACGAATTCTTCGTAGCCCAGGAAGGTGAAATGATTGTTCACCATCCAGTCGAGGAAACTCTTGATTTCGTTCTTCTCGTCGGCATCGACGGCGAACGCGCTGTTATCGAGCCCGGTGAGGATTTCCTGCACCTTGGCCTTCATCGGCTCGAAATCGGCAACCGCGACGCGGACTTCGGCAAGAACCTGCTCCAGTTCCTTGGTCAGCACATTCAGCTCGGCCGCGTTGGCGCAGCGGTCGATTTCCAGGTACATCAGCGATTCGTGCTGAACGCCTTCGCCCGTGGTGCCCTTCGGCAGGATTTCCAGCAGTTCGCCCTTGTCGCCACGACGCACGCTCAGCACGGTGGTCTGCAGGGTGTGAATGCTGTAGCCGCGACGGTTCAGCTCGGTACGCACCGAGTCCACCAGGAACGGCAAGTCATGGTGCAGCACTTCGACCGCGGTGTGGGTCGACTGCCAGCCATGACGTTCGTAATCGGGGTTGTAGACGCGCACTTGCGGTTGCGCGTGATCGAAGCGCTCAAGCAGGCGCCACGCAGAAAGAGTACAGCCAGCGAGGTCGGAGAGGCGACGCTGGGTCAACTCGTCCAGGGAAATGATGCCGAAGAATTGTTCAGCGAACAGCGCCACTTGTGGCAGTGCCTGTTCACTGATGTGCTGCGCCAGTGCCGCTTGCAGTTGATGCTGGAAGTCGGCTTTGCTGGCTGCGGTGAAGAACGCCATCTGTGGTACTCCGCTTGGGCTTGTTATTGATGGAAAGCGTCACATGCAAAACCCCTTTCGGGGCGTTTCGTCGCCCTGTTCCTGATTCTCGGGCAGAGGAAACAGGGTGACAGGTGGGTGAAGCTGGACGAGACAATCAAGTCACATTCACCTTCCATGGATGGGCATCTGCAAAAACGACTGCCAGGTGCATCGACAATGCCTTTACGGGTGCCCATCCGTTGCGCAGCTTAAAGGCTGCGACAATGTGTCTGCTTGCGGTGCTGCGACATATTCGGTCATTGGCACGTAAACGGCGTCGAATGCATCGAACAACACTAGCAGCCGTTGAGGAAACTGGCCGGTTCAAAGGCGGATTTGCGGAACCGGCGTGCCAGAAGCGATGACTTGGCGTTACACATCCCGAAATGAAAACGCCCATGGCCGTTGCCGGACCATGGGCGCTCGAACCGGATCAGTCCGGCAGCTCTTCGAAAGCCCTGAATTTGCTGATGGTGGAGCAGTCGTAGCAGACGGTTCGCAGGATCATCTTGTCCATGCTGGCGTCGATGTTGGGGGAGTCGCATTCGCGGCAGAACAACTGATGATTGTCTGGATCGGAGACGGACGGCGTGAACGGGTTGTAGCGTGCCGCCTGCTCCAGCCGGTCACGCTCCGCCTTGACGGCAATCTGTTGCTGGCGGACTTTGGCGCACTTCCCGCAATTGCACCTCTCGCGCCTGCCCGCCTCGCGGCGGGCAACGGGGTCGGATGCGTAATAGCGATGTGCGCAACTTGCGCAGTTGTACACGTATCGCGAAACCGGCGTTCCTCTGGCCGGACGACGCATCCACATCGGCAGATCACAATACGGGCAGGTCAGGTCCGCACTGACCATCGGCGGCAACACTTCCAGCACGCTGTTCAGTGTTGTCGGGAGGCCGAATTCGGCGATCAGTCCGGCTTTCTTTTCACCGCCGAGGTAACGCTGATAAAGCTGTTCGACCTGCGCCTCGGACAAATGCCGGATTTCTTCCGGCCATTCGAAATATTGAGTCATTGAAAGAGATCCTTTTTTTCATGATGGCAATCGCACTCCCTTGCGGTTGAACTACGGAATCTGGCGGCAAACGCGGGTTCAAACAAGCCCAAAACCGCTGAACGGCCGCGATTTTGTCGATTTCCCGAAGCCCTACCCGGAACAGGAAATATTCGTACCAGCCCGTCTGAAAAGTCTTTAAGAACAATCCCTCGCAAACGCCGCTTAGCGGCGCCATCAGTCCTGATGTCCAAAAAGTGACCGCAAAATTCAACCTCAGACACTGGAGAAATTCGCGCCCTATCCGTTTTCTCTCTCAAATGAGTTGCGCTCTGTACTCGTCGGTTACGGTGTACATAAAACCTATATAAAACAGAGCATTAGAAGAATCTAATCATTTCTTACAGACCAGCAGGATTTACCCCACACAATTATAAGAACGTTTTCCTACAGCACAGTTTGTGCACTGTAGCGAGTAGTGCTATCAATATTTTCAAGTTACAAACTACCGCTCCCAAGAAACAAAAAGCCCAAAGGATTGGGCTTTCAACAGAAAGGAACCAACATGCCAGAAGACAACTTCCCAGGAATAATCACTTACGGCGACGGATCATGGGAAATATATCCTCTAAATCCAGGAAGGCTCCGTGACGACATCCGCAAGAACTACCCTCTCGGCAATCCAATGCATGGATTTACCCTGGCCATCGAAAACGACTATCTCACCCGCACGCAAAATCTTGATCAAGACTTACAGATAGAATTAAACGCTGCAGAAAGCACCTCCCCACCATTCACAACAAGTTCACCGGAGGCATGGCTAAACAGAGCGATCAACGTAGTCAATGAGCTATTGTTTCAAAAAAACGCAAACCTTCAAAAACAACTTAGAACCGCTCAAGAATCAAAACAGCATGCAAAGCTGCAAGCCACTTACGACTCAATAATTTCGCAAAAGCAAATCGCAAGCCTTCAAGACAGGCAAACCAGACTCTATGCTGAAGTCGCCCGGCGCCGGGCCGAAGCTCTAGCGCTACAGCAGGCAGTTGAAGCACAACGACAAGCACAAGAACAGGCTCGCCTCACTGCACTTGCAGAAGCCATACGACTCGACGACGAAAAAGCTGCCGCAGCAGCAGAAGAAGCACGACAACTCGATGATTACAAACGCAGCGTGGCCTACGTCGCCGACGCAAACAAATACATCCTGGAGAAGTACGGCGCAAACCTGCACCAAGTGGTGACTGATCTTCAAAAAGACATTTCAGGCAAAAAGATTCGCAGCTACAGCGAGGCCATGCAGACCTTCGAGCAGGTGCGGACCAACCCGAATGCAAGGCTCAGCCCGCAGGATACCCGCGCGGTGGTGGACGCATTGAATGCGCTGGACAAGGCGACCTACATGGACAACGTCAATCGACTGGCCAAGGGGTTTGGGGTGACCGGCAAAATAGTGCAGGCACACTCGGTAATAGAGAAGACGGTCATTGGCTTTCGTGACGGCGACTGGAGGCCTTTGATGCTGGAGTTGGAAAGTATTGCTGCGGGAATGGGGGCAGGCGCAATACTGGCGGCTGCCGCAGCTTACTTTTTCCCAACCCTCATTCTCACCATACCCGGCATCGTGGCGATCGGTTTGCTGATTGCCTTGGCGGGTGCCTTTTTTAGTGCAGAAAACGTAGAAAAAATAAACTTGCTTATCCTCAATAAATTTAACAGTACACCCCAAAAAAGATAAAAATCAGCTGTAGCTGGGTTAAGCCTACAACTTAAGGCTTAGCCCTGCTATCGACCTGAGACCAACACACTTAGCAGAGAGTAAAACATGAGTAAAGAGGCACCTGAAATAACCGTATCACCATTGATCGTATGTCTTTTCTGCGCACCTATTTTTTTCATCAATTTTTTCCTTCCCGCCATTCCACAAACAGCGATGGATATGGCCATCAATGACTTTCTGGACAATCAACTACTAGGCCTGATCGGATTTTGGTCATCTTTATTCCCCTTCAGCTCCAAAGCAACCGCAAACTACATCGCAATCGCAGGACCAATCTGTGCGACCACTCTATTTTGCAAAACATACAAAACAATGAACATCAATCCTGCCCAATATAAAAAACCACTCTTTCCACGCTTTGTCGCAGGAGTATTTTTCACGCCATTGCTCGTTATATTTTACGCATTTGTCTTTTATCTGACCGACACAGACCTCGGTCGCGGAAACGGTAGATATGGCAAAATATTTGGCCAGCACATATTTTTCTATTCAATATATTCTTCGGCAATGCTGTTCGTTTTTTTCTTGATTCCCATCTTGATCCATCGCGCATTCTTTTACTTCCCCTGGCTCCTGATTAAAAACTGGAAGGAAAAGCAAAGGTGCCGCCACTCCGGATGAACTCGTCCCCACCCTTGAAATACAAGCCTGCAAAAAAAATCTCGCGCTGGCAAAATTGTGGTTTCAGTGCCCCATAGCATCCGCCCACCCAGGACTTCCCCCCATGCAAATGACCACCGACCTTTTGATCGTCAACCCGTGCGACGACGAGGAAGACAACATGGCCATGCTTTGCTGCCACAGCAAGAAAGGCGAAATGTTTCTGATGAGCCGTTATCCGGACGAAGACGAGCTGGAAATCACCTTGGACGGCGAGCCTTCAACGCTGGACGGCGTCAAGGCCACATTGACCGCCACCCTGCTGAAAATCGAAATCGCAGCGGCGGATGCTGATGCCCTGAACGGGGATGATGTGCTGGAAATCACGTTCAACCCGGACATGGTCGATCTGGCCGAGGTTGAGGAAACCCTGAAAAACATTCTTGACGGGACCGGGACCTTCATCAGCCAGATTTGATGGGGCCTGAACTGGCGCCTTCGCGAGCAAGCTCGCTCCCACAATGGACCGTGTTTCCCTGACAGAACGCGGTCACGTTGGGAGCGAGCTTGCTCGCGAAAGGCCTCGAAAGAACACCGCACCTCCCCCGCCCTACAAATTTCCAACAATTACCCCAGTCATTTCCCGCACTTTGCGCAAAATGCCGTTAGTCGCCACCCCCTGCGATGGATTAAAGTAACGCCCCCAGCCCCGGCGTTATTCGAACGCCTCGGCCACCCTTTCCAGGAACAGTCATCGATGGAACATCGTGAAGCGCTGCTGGCGCTGCGAACCTTTCTTTCAACGCAGATTCTCGGCCAGGAAAAACTCATCGAGCGCTTGCTCATCGCCCTGCTCGCCGACGGCCACATGCTGGTCGAGGGCGCTCCGGGTCTGGCCAAGACCAAAGCGATCAAAGAACTCGCCGAGGGCATCGAAGCCCAGTTCCATCGCATCCAGTTCACCCCGGACCTGCTGCCGGCGGACATCACCGGCACCGAGATCTATCGCCCGGAAACCGGCAGTTTCGTGTTCCAGCAAGGTCCGATCTTCCACAACCTGGTGCTGGCGGATGAAATCAACCGTGCCCCGGCCAAGGTGCAATCGGCGCTGCTCGAAGCCATGGCCGAGCGTCAGGTCAGCGTCGGACGCAGCACCTATGAACTGTCGCCGCTGTTTCTGGTGATGGCCACGCAAAACCCGATCGAGCAGGAAGGCACCTACCCGCTGCCGGAAGCCCAGCTCGACCGTTTCCTGCTGCACGTCAAGATCGGCTTCCCCGACGCCGCTGTCGAACGGCGTATCCTGCAACAGGCGCGCGGCGAAGCCCTCAACGGCGAAACCAAACCCGAACGCCGGGTCAGTCAGCAGGCGATTTTCGCCGCGCGCAAGGAAATCCTCGGTTTGTACATGGCGGACGCCGTGGAGGAATACCTGGTGCAACTGATCATGGCCACGCGCAACCCGGCCAAGTTCGATCCGGAAATGGCTGAATGGATCGCCTACGGCGCCAGTCCGCGCGGTTCGATCGCCCTCGACCGTTGCGCCCGCGCCCACGCCTGGCTGGCCGGACGCGATTTCGTCAGCCCTGAAGACATTCAGGCCGTGCTGTTCGACGTGTTGCGTCATCGCATCATTCTGTCGTTTGAAGCCGAAGCCGCCGGCATTGACCAGGATCGGGTAGTGCAACGGATTCTCGACGTCGTAGCCGTCGCTTGACCCCCATGAACGCCTCCCTGCCGTCCGAACCGGGCATTCGCGTCAGCCTCGCCGAGCTGATCGAGATGCGTCACCGCGTGCGCGAAGTGCAGTTGTTTTCCACCCCGAGCCAGCGCAGCCCGCTGATCGGCCTGCATCACTCGAAATTCCGTGGCCGAGGCGTGGACTTCGATCAGGTGCGGGTCTATCAGGCCGGCGACGACGTGCGCACCATCGACTGGCGGGTGACCGCGCGCACCCAGGAGCCGCACACCAAGCTGTTCCATGAAGAGCGCGAACGGCCGATCTTCATCATGGTCGAGCAGAGCCGGCGGCTGTTTTTCGGTTCGGGGCTGATGTTCAAATCGGTGCTGGCGGCGCAGGCAGCGGCGCTGATCGGCTGGGCCGCGCTGGGGCATAACGACCGCGTCGGCGGGCTGGTCTTCGGCGACAACGAGCACTATGAAATCAAGCCGCGTCGCAGCAAGCAGAGCCTGTTGCAGTTGCTCAATCGGCTGGTGCGGGTCAATCAGTCGCTGCACGCCGAGCGCGAGCAGGATCGCGATGCGTTCGGCGTGGCGCTGCGCCGCGCGCGGGAAGTCCTGCGACCGGGCAGCCTGGTGATCGTGATTTGCGATGAGCGCGCTCTGTCCGACAGCGCCGAGCAGCAACTGAGCCTGCTGTCGCGTCATTGCGACCTGTTGCTGCTGCCGCTGTCCGACCCACTGGATCATGCCCTGCCCGCGGCCGGGCTGCTCAGATTCGCCGAACGTGGCGCACAACTGGAACTCGACACCCTGAATTTCGACCTGCGCCAGACCTACCGCGCCCAGGCCGAAGCGCGTATCGCCCGCTGGGAGTTGCTCGCGCAGAAACTGCGCGTGCTGCTGATGCCCCTGAGCACCCAGAGCGAAATGGTCGAGCAGATGCGCGAGTTTCTTAACCCGCAACGTCCGGGGAAAGGTCGATGAACGGCCTCGAACAACTGCAACCGCTGATCTCGCCGCCACCGATCGCCTTCTGGCCGCCGGCACCGGGCTGGTGGCTGCTGCTGTTGTTGCTGCCGCTGATCGGTATTGGATTGTGGCGCTTGCGCCGGTTCATTCCGCTCAAGAAAAAGCCGATCGTGCGCGCCGAGCAACCGCTCGACCCGGTGCGCATCGCCGCACTCGCCGAACTGGCACAGATGCCCAAACCCTACGATGGAGTTCCGGCCGGGGCCTGGCTGCAGCAGCTCAATGGCCTGCTCAAGCGCCTGTGCCGCACCCACTACCCTTACAGCCAGAGCCACACCCTCAATGGCCGCAAGTGGCTGGCGTTTCTCGATAACCGCTGCCCCGCCGCCGGCCTGACCCGCTGGATGGTGCTGGTCGAAGGCGCCTACAAGCCCGAGTGCAAACTGGACGACAAGGCCATCGCCGGCCTGACCCAAGCGGTCGACACCTGGATCCGCAAGCATGTTTGAGTTCGCCTGGCCGTGGATATTTCTGCTGGTGCCGCTGCCGTGGCTGATGCGCCTCGTGCTGCCGGTGGCCGACAGCGGCGAGCCGGCGCTGAAGGTCAGTTTTCTCGGCGACCTCGAAGGCCTCGCCCGCCGTCGCGCCCGCGCCAACCTGCCGGCGTGGCGGCAGCAGACGCCGTTCATTCTGTTATGGCTGTTGCTGCTGATCGCCGCCGCCCGCCCGCAATGGCTCGGCGAGCCTTTACCGATTGCCGCCAGTGGCCGTGATTTGCTGGTGGCGGTGGACGTGTCCGGCTCGATGGATTTCCCCGACATGCAATGGCAGGACGAAGAGGTCAGTCGCCTGTCGCTGGTGCAGCATCTGCTCGGTGATTTTCTGGAGAGCCGCGAAGGCGACCGGGTCGGCCTGATCCTGTTCGGCAGCCAGGCGTACCTGCAAGCACCGCTGACCTTCGACCGCCGCACCGTGCGGGTGTGGCTCGACGAAGCGCGGATCGGCATCGCCGGCAAGAACACCGCCATCGGCGACGCCATTGGCCTGGCCCTGAAACGCCTGCGCATGCGCCCCGCCCAGAGCCGGGTGCTGATTCTGGTCACCGACGGGGCGAACAATGGCGGCGAAATCGATCCGCTGACCGCAGCAAGGCTGGCCGCCAATGAAGGGGTGAAAATCTACCCGATCGGTATCGGTGCCGATCCCGAGGAAAGCGGCGCCACGGCGTTGCTCGGCGGCAATCCGACCCTCGACCTCGACGAACCGGCCCTCAAGGCCATCGCCGACGCCACCGGCGGCCGCTATTTCCGCGCCCGCGACGGCAAAGAGTTGCAAGCGATCAAGGACACCCTCGATCAACTCGAGCCGGTGACCCAGCAACCGACCCAGGCCCGCCCGGCCCAGACGCTGTATCAATGGCCGCTGGCCCTGGCCCTGCTGCTGAGCCTGTTGCTGGTCGCCCGTGAATTGTGGCCGGACAACCCCTTGCAACGGCTGTTCACCAAGGAGCTGTATCTGCAAAGTCCCCTGCCTGACTGGCGCGCCCGCCTCAAGCGCTTGCGTCTGCGGAGGCGTCGATGATCGCCCTCTGGCCGCACTGGTTCCGTCCCTGGTGGTTGCTGCTGTTGCCGCTGCTCGGCTGGCTGATCTGGCAACTCTGGCACCGACAGAAACGCGCCGGGCGCTGGCAGATGATTTTGCCGCCAGCCTTCCACGCCGCCCTGCTCAGCGGCGGCAGCGGTCGCGACAGCAAATTGCCGTGGATCGCCCTCGGCCTGGCCTGGGTGCTGACCCTCGTCGCGCTGCTCGGGCCGAGCTGGGAACGGGTCGAACAGACCAGCCAGAAACCCGCCGACCCGCTGGTGGTGGTGCTGGAACTGACCCCGGAAATGCTCGCCACCGACTCGCCGCCCACGCGCCTGGAGCAGGCCCGGCGCAAGCTGTTCGACCTGTTGCAGGCGCGCAGCGATGCGCAGACCGCCATCGTCGTCTACGCCGGCAGCGCCCACACGCTGGTGCCGCTGTCGGACGACCTGGCGACCAGTCGCAACCTGCTCGATGCGCTGAAACCGTCGCTGATGCCGGAAAGCGGCCATCGCGCCGATCTGGCGGTGAACAAGGCGCTGGCCCTGCTCAAACAGGGTGCGTTGGGTCAGGGGCGGATCCTGCTGATCGGCTCGTCGCTGTCGGAACAGGAGCGCCAAGGCATTCGTCATGCGCTGGGCGGGCAATCGGCGCAGTTGCTGATGCTCGGCATCGGCACCGCCGAAGGCGCACCGATTGCCCAGGAGGACGGCAGCTTCCTCAAGGACGCCCAGGGTGCGATCCGCGTGCCGCAACTCGACAGCCCGGGTCTGAACGCCTTCCTCAACGCGGTCGGCGGTGAATACCGTGCCGCGCGGCTGGATGAGTCGGACCTGCGCACCCTGGGTCTGCTCGATGGCCCGCACAGCTTGCGCAGCGACGGCCAGACCCTGCGCCTCGACACCTGGGCCGATCAGGGTTACTGGCTGCTGTTGCCGCTGTTGCTGCTCGCCGCGTGCGCCGGGCGGCGTGGCTGGCTGTTCTGCCTGCCGCTGCTCTTTTGTCTGCCGCAACCGAGCTACGCTTTTGACTTCGAAGACTTGTGGCTGCGCCCCGATCAGCAGGGTTTGCACTTGCTCAAGCAGAAGCGCCCGGCCGAAGCCGCGCAACACTTCGAAGATCATCAGTGGCAAGGGGTGGCGTTGTACGAGGCCGGCGACTACAGTGGCGCCGCCCAGCGTTTTGCCGAAGGCAGCGACGCCCGCTCCCACTACAATCGGGGTAACGCGCTGGCGAAAAGCGGCGAGCT
Source organism: Pseudomonas botevensis (assembly GCF_019145475.1). Lineage (GTDB taxonomy): Bacteria > Pseudomonadota > Gammaproteobacteria > Pseudomonadales > Pseudomonadaceae > Aquipseudomonas > Aquipseudomonas botevensis. The sequence goes on along the minus strand of NZ_JAHTKI010000018.1, from coordinate 103,651 downwards.
GGAAGCGGCGATCGACGCCTATGAACAGGCCCTGGAACTGAAACCGGATTTACGCCCGGCGCAGACCAACAAGGCCCTGGTGGAAACCCTGCTGAAGCAGAAAAACGCGCCGCCGCCCGCCGAGCCACAAACCCAGGCAGCGCAGCAGAATGTGCCGGGCGACGAACCGCCGCCCGCGACCGCGCCGCCCCCGGCGGTCAAGAGTGAAAGCCAGAGCGAGGCGCCGCCGGAGTCCGCCAGCGAACCGCCGCCGACCACCCCGCCGCAGCCAGGACCCGACGAAATCCCGAACAGCGCGGCGGCGGAAGAACAGAACAGCGGCCCGATGCTGCACCCCGACGGGGACAACCTCGAAGGCGAACAGCGCCAGGCACTGGAACAATGGCTGGGCAAGATCCCGGACGATCCGGGCGAATTGCTGCGACGTAAATTCTGGTACGAACAGCAACAACATCAGGATCAGGAAAACACTCGATGACCCGCTTCACCGCTCTCTTGCTGCCCCTGCTGATCTGCACGGCCTCCGCCCAGGCGACCGAGCTGACGGCCAGCGTGGATCGCAGTCGCCTGAACTCCGGCGAGACGGTCGAACTCACCCTCGAATCCAGCGATGTCACGCAATTCGGCAAACCGGATCTGACCCCGCTCGAGCCTTTTTTCGAAGTGCGCGGCACGCGGCAAGTCAACCAGCTCAACTCGCTGAACAATGAAAACCACGCCACCACCCGCTGGATGATCACTCTGCTGCCCAAACAGAACGGCAGCGTGGTCATCCCGTCGTTGCAACTGGGCGAGGCGCACAGCCAGCCGATTACCGTGCAGGTCGTCGAAAGCGCCTCCATCCAGGGCCAGAACACCCGCGACCCGGTGTTCATCGAGTCCAGCCTCGACCAGACCAGCGTCTACGTGCAGGCCCAGGCGATCCTGACCCTGCGTGTCTACCACTCGGTGTCGCTGTACGACGACAGCAGCCTGAGCCCTTTGCAGATCAGCGACGCGCGTGTCGAGCCACTGGGCGAGATGCGCACCTACGAGAAAGACATCAACGGCGTGCGCCACGGCGTGATCGAGATGCGCTACGCGATCTATCCGCAGCACAGCGGTTTGCTGACCGTTCCTGTGCAGACCTTCACCGCCACCGGCGTCGATACCCAGTCAACCCAGGACAGCAATTCCCAGGGACCGAAACCGGGCAAGCTGATGCACATCAGCTCCACGGAAATCGCCCTGACGGTCAAACCCAAACCGATGACCTACCCCAACGATGCGCCCTGGCTGCCGGCCCGCAGCCTGAGCCTCGAAGAGAGCTGGAACCCGGAGCCGGATCACATTCAGGTCGGCGACTCGCTGACCCGCAGCCTGACGCTCAAGGTCGAAGGCCTCGCCGGTTCACAACTGCCGGCCTTGCCGGCCACCGAGGCCAACGGCCTGCGCCGCTATCCGGATCAACCGGTGCTGACCAATCAAAGCACCGACCGGGGTCTGGTCGGCAGCCGTGAAGAACGCGAAGCGCTGGTGCCGAGCCGCAGCGGCTCGATCGAATTGCCCACGGTGGACGTGGTGTGGTGGAACACCTTCGAAGACCATCTGGAACACAGCAGCCTGCCGGCGCGTACCCTGCAAGTGGCGAACAACCCGAGCCTGCAAGTCGATACCCCGGCCGGCAGCCTGCAACCGGGCAACAGCGCCGACCTCGAAGCGCTGTGGTGGTGGAAACTCAGTACGCTGGTCCTCGCCTGCACCACCCTGCTCGGCTTCGGCCTGTGGTGGCGCGCACGCTGGCAACCGGCGATCCTGCGCGCCGCGCAAACCGGCCCGAGCCCGCGCACCCTGATGGACGACATCAAACGCGCCAGCCAGGCCAACGACCCCCACGCCACCCGCCAGGCCCTCGACGCCTGGGCGCGCCAGCAGCCGGAAACCCTGGCGGATATGGCGGCGCGCTTCGTTCCACTGTCCGACGCTCTCGACGGGCTGAACGGGGCGCTGTACAGCGAAACCGGCCTGCACTGGCAAGGCGAAGACCTGTGGCGGGCCATCCGCGCGATCCCTACCGCCGAGCGGGTGCAGGACCCGACAGGTGACAGCGGCCTGCCGCCGCTCTATCCCAAATGACTGTGGCGAGAGAGATTGCTTCCGTCGGGCTGCGCACAGTTCTTTCATAAGTACCGGACCTGAAAAGCTCGATGGGTCCATTGATCAAATCCTTTCTACAAGAATTTCCAACTCATCCCATAACCCGGACAGACCAATACCTTCCATATAGGTGCCGTAATCCAGAAAAGGCATACGACCAATCTTCTCAAGCCCGAACCAAATCGAATCGCACTCCGGGCAAATAAAAATAACTGTTTCAGTCACCTTTATTCGGGCCTGAGCAATGTAGTCCTGCTGACATCTCGGGCAAATCATTTGAACCGCTCTCCTAAACTTCCATTTCCGACTCTCATCGATAAAAACGCGCTCCATCATCAATGCCGGTAAGCCGACGCATCGCGACAGTCCTCCCCCGACAATAATCTGTAAACTCTCCCCTCTTTCGCCGCCCTTCATTTCTCGCGGCCATCACCTCTTTTTGTTGCGGAGTCAGCCTTGCATCTGTTTCACACCTCCGACTGGCACCTTGGGCAGAACCTGCATGGCCAGGAGCGCGATTTCGAGCACGCCTGCTTCCTCGAATGGCTGCTGCGCCAACTGAAACTGGCGCAGCCGGACGTGCTGCTGATCGCCGGTGACATCTTCGACACGGTCAACCCGCCGGTCAAAGCCCAGGAACGCCTCTACGACTTCATCGTCAACGCCCACGAGCAGCAGCCATTGCTGACCATCGTGATGATCGCCGGCAACCACGATTCCGGCTCGCGCATCGAGTTGCCCGCGCCACTGATGCGCCGCTTGCGCACGCATGCGCTGGGCCGGGTGTTGTGGCTGGATGACGGTCAACTCGACGCCGAGCGCCTGTTGCTGCCACTGCCCGATGCCAGCGGCGAAATCGTCGCATGGTGCCTGGCGCTGCCGTTCCTGCGCCCGGCGGAAGTGACCGGCGCACATCTGGGTGACAACTACTTGCGGGGTATCGGCCAGGTTCACGAATGGTTGATCGCAGCGGCCAATGCCAAGCGCAAGCCAGGCCAGGCGCTGGTCGCCATCAGCCACGCGCACATGGCCGGTGGCTCGGTGTCCGAGGACTCCGAACGCAGCCTGATCATCGGCAATGCCGAAGCCCTGCCGGCCAGCCTGTTCGGGCCGAGCATCAGTTACGTCGCTCTCGGTCATTTGCACAAGCCGCAGAAGGTCAACGGCGAAGAACGCATCCGCTACAGCGGCTCGCCGATTCCCTTGTCGTTTTCGGAAATCGGCTATCAGCATCAGATCCTCGACATCACCCTGGACGGCGAAACCCTGGTCAGCGTCGAACCGAAACTGATTCCCCGCGCGGTCAATCTGCAACGTCTCGGCCCTGCGCCATTGGCGGAGATTCTGCTGCAACTGGCGGATCTGCCAAACATCGATCTGCTGGCCGAAACCCAGCGCCAGCCATGGCTCGAAGTGCGGGTGCGCCTCGATGAGCCACAACCGGATCTGCGTCATCAGGTCGAAAGCGCGCTGCAAGGCAAAGCCGTGCGGCTGGTGCGCATCGCCGCCGAGTACGCCGGCAATCGCGGGGCGGAGGGCAGCGACGACGCCAGCGCGCTGATCGAACTCGACCAGCTCACCCCGCAGGAATTGTTCAGCCGTGCCTGGCTGGACAACTACGGCAACGAGGTCGATGAACAGACCCTCAAGGATTTCGCCGAACTGCTGCAAGACGTGCAAATGGAGGGCGGGCAGCCATGAAGATTCTCGCCATTCGCTTGAAAAACCTCGCCTCGCTGGCCGGGCCGTTCGAGATCGACTTCACCGCCGAACCGCTGGCGAGCGCCGGTCTGTTCGCAATCACCGGCCCGACCGGCGCCGGTAAAAGTACCCTGCTCGATGCCTTGTGCCTGGCGTTGTTCGGCGCGGTGCCACGGCTGAACAACACCGGGCGTGACGCCAAGGTGCCGGATGCCGACGGTGAAATCGCCACCGGCGACCCGCGCACCTTGCTGCGTCGCGGCACCGGCGAAGGCTTTGCCGAGGTGGATTTCGTTGGCGTCGATGGCCGCCGTTATCGCGCGCGCTGGGAAGCCAATCGCGCCCGGGAAAAGGCTGCCGGCAAGTTGCAGGCCAGCCGCCAGAGCCTGCGCGACATCGATCAGGATCAATTGCTGGCGAGCCAGAAAGGCGAGTACAAGACCCAGCTCGAAGCCGCGCTGGGGCTGAACTTCGAACAGTTCACCCGGGCCGTGCTGCTGGCCCAGAGTGAATTCAGCGCGTTCCTCAAGGCTGACGACAACGACCGCAGCGAACTGCTGGAAAAACTCACCGACACCGCGCTCTACACCCGCCTCGGCCGCCGCGCGTTCGACAAAACCAAAGAGGCCCGCGAAGCGCACAAGCAGTTGCAGGATCAGGCCACCGGCGTCACGCCCCTGGCCCCTGAGGCCCGCGCCGAACTCGACGAGCGTTTCAACACCGCCCGGCAACAATTGACATTGCAACAGGCGCAACTCAAACAGATCGAGCAGCAACACGACTGGCTCAAGGAACTGCTGCGCCTGCAAGACACGCAACAAGCCGCCGCCGAGCAACTGCGCAGTGCCCAACAGCAATGGCAGGGCCTGGCCGGCGAGCGCCTGAAGCTGACCCGGCTGGAGCAACTGGGCCCGCAGCGGCATCAGTTCGCCCGCAAGCACGAACTCGACGCGCTGCTGACTCCGCTGGCCGCGCAGATTGCCACGCACACCCGGCAACATGGGGAACTGAGCGAACGCCAGACGCAACTTGCGCAAAGCCTCGACACGGCAAAAACCGCCCTGACCGACGCGCAACAGCAACACTCGGACAATGCGCCGCTGCTGCGCCAGGCCTTCGAAGAGCAAAGCACCCTCGCCCGCCTCGCCAAGGACGCAGCGGTCAGCGCCGAAGCCAGAGCCGGCGCGGAACAGGCCTGCAGCGAAGGACAAAACACCATCGGTGCCTTGCAGGAAAAGCAGACTCTGGTCGCTGAACGCCTGCAACGCATCGGCGCCGAGCTTGAGCAAAGCAGCCATCTGGCGCCGTTGAGCGATGCCTGGAATGCCTACCGTGATCGTCTGCAACAACTGATGCTGATTGGCAGTCGCCTGAACCAAGGCCAGACCGAACTGGCGGGCCTGGAACAGAACGCCACCCGCAGCGCCGAAGCGCTCGCCACGCAAAAGCAACAACTTGAAGTGCTGTTCCAGGAGGCCGGTGCCGAACCGGATGCGGTCGCCGAACAGATCGGTATCCTCGGCACGCTGTTGCAGGACAACCGCAAGCAACTGCGCGCAATCGAAGACCTGACGCGCCTGTGGACCAGCCAGCAGGAGCTGGAAAAACGCGGCGCCGACCTGCAACTGCGCTTGGTCACCGCGCAGCAAGAGCGTGATCGCCTGACGCAGGACGGGGTGAAAACCAAGGCTGAACTGGCCGTCGCCGAACAGACCCTCAACGTCACCCGCGAACTGCTGGAGCGTCAGCGACTGGCCCGCAGTGCCAGTGTCGAAGAGCTGCGCGGGCAATTGCAGGATGACCAGCCGTGCCCGGTCTGCGGCAGCAACGAGCACCCGTATCACCAGCCGGAAGCCTTGCTGCAAAGCCTCGGTCGTCACGACGAAAGCGAGCTGACCCAAGCGCAGCAGGCAGTGGATCAGCTCAAGGAAAAACTCGCCGAACTGCGCGCCGAAGTCGGCGGCGTCATCGCCCGGCAAAAGGAACTGCTGCAACAACAGGAACAGCTGAGCGCCCAGCAACAGGCCCTGGCGCCAAGCCTCGACGCTCACCCACTGGCGGCGCAGCTGTTGAATCAGGACGCCGACAAGCGTGACGCCTGGCTTACCCGGCAAAACGAGCAATTGAACCAGAGCATCAGCCAGGACGAGCAACGTCAAAGCGCCCTGCTCACCCTGCAACAGGACGCCGCGCGCCTGACCCAGCAACTGCGCCAGGCGGAAACCGCTCATCAACAGGCGGCGCAGCACCTGAGCGATCAGCAGCGCGAACTCGACAGCGACCGTCTGCGACTCGACGAAGAACTCACCGCGTTCGGCAGCCTGCTGCCAGCGGAAACGGTAGAAGCCTTGCGCCTTGAACCGTCCGCGACCTTTATTCAGCTCGACCGGCAGATCGCCGAGCGCCTGGCACAAGTCGATCAGCAAAAGGAAGAACTGGCCGAACAGCAACAACGTCAACAGACGCTGGAAAAGGAACAGGATCGCCAGCTCAGCCGCGTACAGCTGCTGCAAAGTGCCGAACAGCAATTCAGCGCGCTCGCCGAGCAGCAACAGGCCAGCCAACAGAAACTCGCGCAGTTGCTCGGCGATCACAGCAGCGCCGAGCATTGGCAGCAGCAACTGGAGCAGGCCGTGGAGCAGGCACGCACGGCCGAATCCACAACCACAGAGCAATTGCAGAACACTCGCACCCAGTTAGTGCAAATCGCCGCCGAACTCAAGGCGCAACAAGAGCGCTTGCAGGCGCTGGAAAGCGAAGCGCACGACCTCGCCGGCAAGATCGCCGACTGGCGCGCCCGGCATCCCGAACTGGATGACGGCGGCCTCGAAGACCTGCTGCGGATCGACGACGGGCAAGTCGCTGAGCTGCGCCAGCGTTTGCAACTCAACGAAAAAGCCGTCGAACAGGCCACGGTGCTGGTGCAGGAGCGCGATCAGCGTCTGCTCGAGCATCAGGCCCAGCACAACGGCAACCTCGACGCCGAACAACTTGCCGGCGCCCTCGCCGACTTGCAGAACCAATGCGCGGCCAGCGAGCAGCAATGCGCCGAACTGCGCGCCGAGCAAACCGAAGATCAGCGCCGGCAGAACGCCAATTCGGCGCTGGCCCAGCAGATCGCCGATGCGCATGCCGAGTACCTGCGCTGGGCGCGGCTCAATGCGCTGATCGGTTCGGCCACCGGCGACGTGTTCCGCAAGATCGCCCAGGCCTACAACCTCGACCTGCTGGTGCATCACGCCAACGTGCAATTGCGCCAACTGGTCAAACGCTATCGCCTGAAACGCGGCGGCAGCATGCTCGGCCTGCTGGTGATGGACACCGAAATGGGTGATGAACTGCGCTCGGTGCATTCGTTGTCCGGCGGTGAAACCTTCCTGGTCTCGCTGGCCCTGGCACTGGGTCTGGCATCGATGGCGTCGAGCACGCTGAAGATCGAATCGCTGTTTATCGACGAAGGTTTCGGCAGCCTCGATCCGGAATCCCTGCAACTGGCGATGGACGCCCTCGACGGCTTGCAGGCCCAGGGCCGCAAGGTCGCGGTGATTTCCCACGTTCAGGAAATGCACGAGCGAATCCCGGTGCAGATTCAGGTGCAGCGTCAGGGCAATGGCTTGAGCACGCTGGAGGTGAAATGAACACGCTGTATTCCTTCCGCCGCTGCCCATACGCCATGCGCGCGCGGATGGCGCTGCGTTATTCGGGCGTGGCGGTGAGCATTGTCGAGGTGAGCCTCAAAGCCAAACCGGCCGAGATGCTGGCGATCTCGCCCAAAGGCACGGTGCCGGTGCTGGATGCGAGTGGTCAGGTGATCGATGAAAGCCTGGAAATCATGCGTTGGGCGCTGGCGCAGAACGATCCGCAGGACTGGTTGTTTGGCGGTGACTCACGGATTGCCGAGCTGATTCATGAGAACGATCAGCTATTCAAGGTGCATCTGAATCGCTACAAATACGCCGAGCGTTATCCCGAGCAGCCGATGGAGACTTATCGCGCCGAGGGCGCGTTGTTCCTGCACAAGCTGGATGCGTTGCTCGAGGGTCGTGACTACTTGCTGACCGATCATCCGAGCCTCGCCGATGTGGCGCTGCTGCCCTTCGTCCGGCAGTTCGCCCATGTCGATCGCGAGTGGTTTGCGCAGACGCCTTACGTGCGGTTGCAGGTTTGGTTGCAGCGGTTCCTGGAGTCCGAACTGTTCACCGCCATCATGAAAAAATGATTCAGGCGAGAACCGCGCACATGCCGATTGCCGAGCAATCCACTTCGAACGGACCGAGAAAACTGCTGGGGGTTTTCACCGGTGGGTTGCCGGCCAGCAGCCCCAGCGCATTGGCCCGTTCAATGTTGTGCGCGATGCTGTGATTGGCTTCGATGGCGCGGGCCAGTCCGCCGGCCGAGCCCAGGCTTTGGCCTAACAACGACGAGCCATTGGTCATGAATGCCAGAGCGGCGATGACCCAGAGTCTGTAGCCTTTCATGCTCCGCCGACTCCCACGAGATCAGCCCCATCCACCGCTGCGTTTTGCGAGCGAAGTTCGAACTGGATACCGGGATGTGCAACCTGGATCGGCGCGTCGAAGCTGTGTTGCGATTGGGATGAGAGGCTGACGAACAGCACCATGACCAGGTACAGACCGATAGCCAGGTAGGCGCCGCGTTTGGCAGAAGCGATGATTGAACTGGCCATGATGATCTCCGTGGACATGTTTCGATATGCACAGGATCAATCAGAAAAGCCTGGGTAACCACTCAGCGTTTCCCATAGTAAGCATCAGCTTCGTTGATCATTAAGCCGGCCTATTTCAGCCTTTGATAAAACTGATGAGACAAACAATGCAGGAGCCGGATTTGCCCGCTCCCGCAGTTTTGTGACAGGCACAAAAAATGCCGCAGGCTGCGATCTTTTGAGCTTGATCTTCGCGAGCAAAAATCAAATTCAAAAGATCGCAGCCTTCGGCAGCTCTTGCAGGGGCAGGCGTAACGCTCAGTGTTGAGCTTTGTGATCCAGAGCCGCGTAGAAGTTGGCGCTCTGTTGCAGGTATTTCTGGGTGTAGCTTTGGGTGTGGGATTTTTTGCTGCTGATTTCAACGCTGGCACTGGCTGGCAGCGCCACGGTGGCGGAAATGGCGGAAGCGGCAATGATGGAGAAGAGATTGAAGTTCATGGCGGTAACCCTCGTGTTCAGTTGGCTTGCTTTGCCCGGTTGGGCCGTGAAGCAAACTTAACGCTCGAGGGTTGCTCGCTTGAAATGCTTTGAAACGTTAGCTGTTATCAGCAAAATTAATACAACGCAGCAGGCCCCGTAAACCGGGGGCTGCGACTCATTGACGCAGGAAAAACTTCAGGTCGCTCGGGGCATCCATCGGCAGTTTTTGCACGGTTTTGCCCAGCAGACCGGACTTGGCGTCACGCTCGACCACCACAATCTGGTTGCTCTTCTGGTTGGCAATCAGCAGGAATTTGCCACTCGGATCGAGGCTGAATTCCCGGGGGTGATCGCCCTCAACCGAACGCCGTTGCAGCTCTTTGAGGTGGCCGGTGGCCTGGTCGATGGCGAAGGTCAGCAGTTGATTGGCGGTGCCACGGTTGCTGACATAGAGGAATTTACCGTCTGCGGACGCATGCAGCGCGGCAGCGGCTTTGTCCGAGGTCGGCTGGCCGGCGGCCAGATCGACCATTTGCGTCTGGGTCAGCACGCCGTCGTGATAATCGAAGACCGCGACCTGCGCGCTCATTTCCATGGTCAGCCAGGCATGCTTGCCATCGGCGCTGAACAACAGATGACGCGGCCCACTGCCCGCCGGCAAGGCGACCGAAGCGGTTTTCGCCGGGGTCAGCGGCAGGTCCGGATTGGCTTTCGGGTCGAACTGATAGATGAAGACCTTGTCGGCACCCAGGTCGTTGGAGAACACATAGTGGCCGTCCGGCGAGGAAACGGTCGAATGCACATGGTTCGACGCCTGGCGCTCGGGATTGACCCGGCTCGCCGGGTGAGCGCTCATCTGCACCACCGGTTTGAGTTTGCCGTCGCTGCCCACCGGCAACACGGCGAGGGTTCCGCCCGGATCTTCAAGCACCGAGTAGTTGCTGACGAACAGGTGGCTGGCATCGCCGCTGAGGCTCGAATGCGTCGGCTCGTTGCCCAGGCTCTGCACTTGGCTGATCTGGCTCAGCGCGTGGGTCTTGGGATCAATCGCAAAACTGCTGACGCGACCCACCGGATCTTTCTGGCCGGGACCGTTTTCGTTGACCACGAACAGGTGGCGCTGATCCCTGGAGAGAGTCAGCCACGACGGGTTTTCGCTTTTGACCACTTGCAGCGGCTTGGCGTCGATCTGGCCGGTGGCGCTGTCGAAGCTCATCCGGTAGATACCCTGGCTGGTGCCGGCAGTGTAGGAACCGACCAGCAATTGATAACTCTCGGCGCTGGCACTGGAGATACCCATCGCGCCCACGCTGCCAGCCATCAGCAGCGGCCAGAATTTACGCATCTTCATCGGTTTCGTCCTCGTCGTTGCTGCCGCCGAACGCATCCAGGCAGACGAGACGGTGTTCGCCGGTATCACCCTTGATGATCCAGCTCTGCAAGGTGTCATCGAACGTCGCGGCCCTGACTTGTTCCGGGGTGAATTCCCAATGTTTCGTCACTCGACCGTCCATGAGTTCAATGTGCAGACCGTCGTCTTCATACAGGGCGAATTCGAAGGCGTGCAGGCCATCGATCTCCAGCATGTCGCAGTGTTCGAGGACTTCGAGAAGGGTTTGGGCAGTCATGGCAAACAGTCTTTCCAGGGGGGTAAAGCGGCAATGATAGCTCATTGTTACAAGCGACCTCTTGTGGAAGCGGGCAAGCCCGCTCCCACAACGACAACCTAGAGGGCTTCGCGCGAGGGCTTGCCGTCGACCAGCCGCTGGATGCGCAACGGGTTGGCGTTTTTCAGTGGCTCCGGCAGCAGGCTGTCGGGGTAGTTCTGGAAGCACACCGGGCGCAGGAAACGGTCGATGGCCAGCGTGCCAACCGACGTGCCCCGGGCATCGGAGGTCGCCGGATACGGCCCGCCGTGCACCATCGAATCGCACACCTCGACCCCGGTCGGATAGCCGTTGAGCAGGATCCGACCGACCTTCTGTTCCAGCAGCGGCGTCAATTCCGGGAACTGCTGGAAGTCCGCCGGCTCGCCGATGATCGTCGCCGTGAGTTGCCCGTGCAGCCCCTGCAGCGCCGCGCTGAGCTGCACCTGATCCGCGACCTCGACAATCACCGTGGTCGGGCCAAACACTTCTTCCTGCAACACCTCATCGCCATCGAGCAGCAGACTGACATCGGCCTTGAACAACTGCGGCTGCGCCTGATTGCCCTGCTGCGGGTTGCCCGCCAGATGTTCGATCGCGGCGTGCGCCAGCAGCTTCTGCAAGCCGTGGCCGTAGCTGCCGAGGGTGCCGGCGTTGAGCATGGTCTGCGCCGGTTGATCGCCGATCAGCCCCGCGAGCTGTTGCACGAAGGCACTGAACTGCGCCGAGCGAATGCCGATCACCAGCCCAGGGTTGGTACAGAACTGACCGCAACCCTGCACCACCGATGCGGTCAGGTCACGGGCCACCGATTCCGAGCGTGTGGCCAGCGCCTGGGGCAGAACGATCACCGGGTTGATGCTCGACATCTCGGCGAACACCGGGATTGGTTGCGGTCGGGCGGCGGCCATGTCGCACAATGCCCGGCCACCCTTGAGCGAACCGGTGAAACCCACGGCCTGGATTGCCGGATGCTTGACCAGCCACTCCCCGACTCCGCCGCCATAGACCATGTTGAACACGCCGGCCGGCATGGCGGTTTTTTCCGCCGCGCGAATCAGCGCATCCGCCACCTGCTCCGCCGTTGCCATATGCCCGCTGTGGGCTTTGAACACCACCGGGCAACCGGCGGCCAGCGCCGCAGCGGTATCGCCACCGGCAGTGGAAAAGGCCAGGGGAAAGTTGCTCGCGCCGAACACCGCCACCGGGCCGAGGCCGATGCGGTATTGGCGCAGATCCGGACGCGGCAACGGCTGACGATCCGGCAGCGCCAGGTCGATCCGCGCGCCATAGAAATCGCCGCGCCGCAGCACTTTGGCGAACAGGCGCATCTGGCCGCTGGTGCGACCGCGCTCACCCTGGATCCGCCCCGCCGGCAGCGCGGTTTCACGGCAGACCACGGCGACGAAATCATCACCGAGGGCGTCCAGTTCATCGGCGATCGCATCGAGGAACTGCGCGCGACGCTCGGCGCTCAGGCTGCGATAGACCGGATACGCCGCAGCGGCCGCTTGGGCGGCGGCATCCACTTCGCCTTCGGTGGCCTGGAAAAAGTCGTGAGGCAACTGCTCACCGGTGCTGGCGTCGACGCTGTGCAATTTGACGCCGCCGGCCGCACTGCGACGGCCGCCGATGTAGTTGTGTCCGAGAATCTGAGTCATGGGAGCTCCTTAAAGGGTGCCGATGCTGTCCGGTTCGAAAACCGCTGCAACCGGTACGATGCCGTTGACCAGCGGTGCGCCGAATTCGGCCTGGCTGATTTCAAATACGTCGCCCGGCCGGGTACGGATACCATCGGCAAATGACAGCGTTGCGGTGCCGAAAAAGTGAATATGCACGTCGCCCGGGCGCAGGAACTGGCGGTATTTGAAGTGGTGGTACTCGAGGTTCGCCAGGCTGTGGCACATGTTGGCCTCGCCGCTGAGGAATTCGTTCTGCCACAGCACCTCGCCGTCGCGCAGGATGCGGCTGGTGCCGGCCAGGTGCTGCGGCAGCTCACCGACCCGCAACTCCGGGCCGTAGCTGCAACTGCGCAGTTTCGAGTGGGCCAGGTACAGGTAGTTCTTGCGCTCCATGACGTGGTCGGAGAACTCGTTGCCCACCGCAAAACCGAGGCGATACGGCTTGCCGTCATGGCCGATGATGTACAGGCCGGCCATTTCCGGTTCTTCGCCGGCGTCTTCGGCGAACGGCGGCAGCGGGAAGGGCTGACCGGGGCGCACGACGATGCTGCCGTCGCCCTTGTAGAACCACTCCGGTTGCACGCCGGCCTGCCCCGCCGCCGGTTTGCCACCCTCCACGCCCCACTTGAAGATGCGCATGGTGTCGGTCATCGCCGCTTCGTCGCCGGCCTGCTGGTGCATTTTGTCCCGGGCCGAGGCGCTACCCAAATGGGTCAGACCGGTGCCGCTGACCAGCATGTGCGCCGGGTCCGGGTGATCCAGCGGCGGCAGGATGCGCAGTTCGCCCAGCAGTTCGGTGTAGTCATGGCTGAAGCCCAGGCCGAGGGTTTGCACCTGTTGCTCCAGGCCGCTGCCGGCCTCGATGGCGGCGAGCGCCAGATCCCGCACGCTGCGAGCACCCTGCACTTCCCGCACCTGATCACCCTCGACCACACCGACGCGGCGCTCGCCGTTACTCAATTCGAATTGCACCAGATGCATGTTCTTCTCCTTTGCGTGTTGTTCTGCAGTTTCAGGTTCGGGTGGCGCCGCGCGCACTGGCGGCGAACTGGTCGACCGGCAGCACGTGTTTGCGCTCGAGTACGCGGTAGACGATGCCTGTGAGAACCAGCCCGAACACCATTACCCCGGACAAGAAGTACAGCCCCGAGGCCAGATTGCCGGTGTACTCCTTCAGCGCCCCGATCACGAACGGACCGATGTAGCCGCCGAGGTTGCCCACCGAGTTGATCAAGGCAATGCCCGCCGCCGCACTGGCACCGGCAAAGAACCGCCCCGGCAAGGTCCAGAACACCGCCGTGCAGGAAAACAGCGCGAACGCCACCAGGCACAACGCCGCCAGCTGCGCCACCGGTAACGTCAGCCAGGCACTGAGAAACAGCCCCATCGCGCCCAGTACATACAGCACCGCCAGATGGCCGTATCGATCGTTCAAGCGGTCGGAACTGCGCGGCACGATCAGCAAGCCGACGATGCCGAAAATGTACGGCACCGACGACACGAAACCGGTCACCAGATCGCTGCCGCCAAACTGTTTGATCAGGGTCGGCAGCCACAGACCCAGGCCGTAGATGCTCAGGGTCACCGGCAGGTAAAACAGCGCCAGCAGCAACACGCGCTTGTCCTTGAGTGCATGCAGGGGATTGCCATGGCGGGTCTGGCCGTATTCCTGCAAATCCTTTTTCAGCTCGCCGGTCAGCCAGTCCTTCTCGGCCTGGTCCATCCATTTCACTTGTTGCGGGCCGTCCGGCAGCCAACGCAATACCGGCCAGGTCAGCAGGATCGCCGGGGTGCCGATGACGATGAACAGCCACTGCCAGCCGTGCAGGCCGAGGATGCCGTCCATGCCCAGCAAACCGCCGGACACCGGGCCGGTGATCATCATCGCGATGGGTTGGGAAAGGATGAACAGCCCGAGGATCTTGCCGCGATGGCGCACCGGGAACCATTGGGTGATGTAGTACAGGACGCCGGGAAAGAAACCCGCCTCCGCCGCACCGAGCAGAAAGCGCATCACATAGAAGCTGTGCGGCCCCTGGACGAACGCCATGCCGATGGTGATGGCGCCCCAGGTGATCATGATCCGTGCGAACCAGCGCCGCGCGCCGAAGCGTTCGAGCATCAGGTTGCTGGGGATTTCCAGCAGGAAGTAGCCAATGAAGAACAGCCCGGCGCCAAGACCGTAGGCGGCATCGCCGATGCCGATGTCGGCGCCCATGTGCAGCTTGGCGAAGCCGATTGCGGAGCGATCCACGTAGGCGATCAGGTACAGCAGGATCAGGAAGGGAATCAGTTTCAACGTGATGCGCCGGACAAGCCGCAGTTCCTGGCTCATGGGTTCGGTCTCCGATTGTTGTTTTTATAGAACCTCGGGGGACGCCTCTCGCGAAAAATCGCCAGGGCCAATCCCTCCGTCGAAAACGACTATATAGTAATACTAATTACCCAACAACACTTCCAAAGCCTCGATTTTGCGCTTATGTTACGCCGTAGCTCGCAAACAATAGTCTTACAATAAGAGAATCGATCATGTCTGATAAGAAACCCACCCTGCGCTCGGCCCAATGGTTTGGCACTGCCGACAAGAACGGCTTCATGTACCGCAGCTGGATGAAGAATCAGGGCATCGCCGACCATCAGTTCCACGGCAAGCCGATCATCGGCATCTGCAATACCTGGTCGGAACTGACCCCGTGCAACGCGCATTTCCGCCAGATCGCGGAACACGTCAAACGCGGGGTGATCGAGGCCGGCGGATTCCCGGTGGAATTCCCGGTGTTCTCCAACGGCGAATCGAACCTGCGTCCGACCGCCATGCTCACCCGCAACCTGGCGAGCATGGACGTCGAGGAAGCGATTCGCGGCAACCCGATCGACGGCGTGGTGCTGCTGACCGGTTGCGACAAGACCACCCCGGCGCTGCTGATGGGCGCCGCCAGTTGCGACGTGCCGGCGATCGTCGTCACCGGCGGGCCGATGCTCAACGGCAAGCACAAAGGCAAGGACATCGGTTCCGGCACCGTGGTCTGGCAGCTCAGCGAGCAGGTCAAGGCCGGCACCATCACCATTGATGACTTCCTCGCGGCCGAAGGCGGCATGTCGCGTTCGGCGGGCACCTGCAACACCATGGGCACCGCGTCGACCATGGCTTGCATGGCCGAGGCACTGGGCACTTCCCTGCCGCACAACGCGGCGATTCCGGCGGTGGATGCGCGGCGCTATGTGCTGGCGCACATGTCCGGCATGCGCGCAGTGGAGATGGTGCGCGAGGACCTGAAACTGTCGAAGATCCTGACCAAGGAAGCCTTTGAAAACGCCATTCGCGTCAACGCGGCCATCGGCGGTTCGACCAACGCAGTGATTCACCTGAAGGCCATTGCCGGACGCATCGGTGTCGAGCTGGATCTGGACGACTGGACCCGCATCGGTCGCGGCATGCCGACCATCATCGACCTGCAACCGTCCGGGCGTTTCCTGATGGAGGAGTTCTACTACGCGGGCGGCCTGCCGGCGGTGCTGCGGCGTCTGGGCGAGGCCAACCTGATCCCCAACCCGAATGCGCTGACGGTCAACGGCAAATCGATTGGCGAGAACACCAAGGACGCGCCGATCTATGGCGAGGACGAAGTGATCCGCACCCTCGACAATCCGATCCGTGCCGACGGCGGCATCTGTGTGCTGCGCGGCAACCTGGCGCCGTTGGGCGCAGTGCTCAAGCCATCCGCCGCCACGCCGGAATTGATGCAGCATCGTGGCCGCGCGGTGGTGTTCGAGAACTTCGACATGTACAAGGCGCGGATCAACGACCCTGAGCTGGAGGTCGATGCGAATTCGGTTCTGGTGATGAAGAACTGCGGGCCGAAGGGTTATCCGGGCATGGCCGAAGTCGGCAACATGGGCCTGCCGGCCAAGTTGCTGGCGCAGGGCGTGACGGACATGGTGCGCATCTCTGACGCACGGATGAGCGGCACGGCCTACGGCACGGTGGTGTTGCATGTGGCACCGGAAGCGGCGGCCGGCGGGCCTCTGGCGGCGGTGCAGGAAGGCGACTGGATCGAGCTCGACTGCGCCAGCGGACGCTTGCATCTGGACATTCCGGATGCGGAACTGGCGGCGCGCATGGCGGATCTGCAGCCACCGCAGCAATTATTGGTGGGCGGCTATCGTCAGCTCTACATCGATCATGTGTTGCAGGCGGATCAGGGTTGCGACTTTGACTTCCTGGTCGGTTGCCGTGGCGCTGAAGTGCCGCGCCATTCCCACTAACCCCGCCGTGCCCTGTGGGAGCAAGCCTGCTCCCACATTTGGCTTTTGTGCCCCCCTCAGGATCGTGCTGTGCCTGCTATGATGCGCGGCATCTCCATCGCTCAGGATCGCGCCGTTCCCCATGGATTACCGTAAACCCTCCGACCGCAAAAGCATGCACTCGCGCATCGTCCAGGAACTGGGCATGCAGATCGTTTCCGGACGCTTCCTGCCCGACGACAAACTGCCCGCCGAAGCCTTGCTCTGCGAGGAGTACGCGGTCAGCCGGCCGGTGTTGCGCGAAGCCACGCGGGTGCTGGTGGCCAAGGGGCTGGTGTATTCGAAGCCTCGGGTCGGCACGGTGGTCAAGCCACGCCGCGAATGGCACATGCTCGACCCCGACGTGCTGCACTGGCTGATGCAAAGCAGCCCGCAGAATGAATTCTTCAACGTGCTGACCAGCGTGCGCAGCATCATCGAACCGGCCGCCGCCGCTCTCGCCGCCCAGCACGCCACCGACGCCGAAATCGCCGGCATCGGCGAGGCCTACCAACGCATGGAAGCCGCGCCGACCCCTGAGGCCTTGCTGCAACCGGACCTGGACTTCCACAGCCGTATCGCCGATGCGACCCACAACGACCTGCTCGCCAACCTGTGCAACATGTTGTCGGTGGCGATTGCCGAAGCGCTGAAACACTCCAACCAGCGGCCGAACCTGCATGAACTGGCGCTGCCTCGGCATAAGGCGATTCTCACCGCGATCGAGAATCGGGATGCGTTGGGGGCTCGGCATGCGACGTTGGTGCAGCTGGATGATGCGCGGAGTGCTTTGAGTGTTGTGCTTGGGGCGAATATTTCCTAGGTCGTTAGTCCGCCGGCCCTCATCCTGGCCCTCTCCCGGTGGGAGAGGGAACCGATCCGGGAATATTGACGATCTACACCGACGTGAACGATCTGCCTTGAATCCATAATCGACTCGGTTTTTCAGGTCGATGTATCACGCGAGACATTGCGGTCAGTCCCCTTTTCCCCCGGGAGAGGGCCAGGGTGAGGGAAAGCTTTTGATCTTGCCCCATAAAAAAAGCCGCAACCATAAGGTCGCGGCTTTTTCATTTCAGCCAAATGGATCAGTGAGCAAACAGCGAATTGCCCTTCTTCCCGGCCAGCTTCTCCGGTTTGATCAGGAACTTCGCCAGTGCCGGCAGCAGCCACAGCGCGCCGAACATGTTCCACAGCAGCATGAAGGTCAGCATCAGACCCATGTCGGCCTGGAACTTGATCGCCGAGAAGATCCAGGTGCATACGCCGATGGCCAGGCACAAGCCGGTGAACAGTACCGCTTTACCGGTGGATTTCAGGGTCTGGTAATAGGCTTCCTGCAACGGCAGCCCCGCCCGCAGGAAACTCTCCAGGCGGCTGTAGATGTAGATGCCGTAGTCCACGCCGATCCCCACGCCCAGTGCGACCACCGGCAGGGTCGCGACCTTCACGCCGATGCCCATGAACGCCATCAGCGCGTTGCCCAGCACCGAGGTCAGCACCAGCGGCAGGACGATGCACAGGGTCGCCGCCCACGAGCGGAAGGTGATCATGCACATCACCGCCACACAGATGTAGACCAGGACCAGGATGGTCAGCTCGGCCTGTTTGATTACCTCGTTGGTGGCCGCTTCGATGCCGGCGTTACCGGCCGCCAGGATGAATTCCAGACCGTCCTTGTTATTGTCCTTGGCGAACTCCTGCACCGCTTTGACCGCACGATCCAGGGTTTCGGCCTTGTGATCGTTGAGGAACACCAGCACCGGCGCCAGCGAGCAACTGTTGTTGTACAGGCCGTCGGCACGGGCGATGGAGTTGTTCAGCACGTCCGGGTTGCGCGACAGGGTTTCCCATTTCAGGTTGCCCTCGTTCATGCCCTTGATCATCTGCTTGGACACGGTCACCAGCGAGATCGCCGACTGCACGCCCTCGGTGTTCTGCATCTTCCACATCAGTTCGTCGATCGGCGCCATGGCTTCATAGCGCGAGCAACCTTCGGACTTGGTCTTGACCATCACCACCAGCACGTCGGAGCTGGTCGAGTAGTTGCTGATGATGAAGTTGTTGTCCTTGTTGTAGCGCGAGTCCGGACGCAGTTCCGGCGCGCCCTGGTCGAGGTCGCCGATCTTCAGGTTCTTGCTGTACCAGAGGCCGCCACCGAAGGCGATCAGCGCGATCAGGATCGACACCGGCGCCACTTTCGCGCTGGCGAAGTTCGACAGCAGACGCCAGAACGGATGCTCGCGGTTTGCATCCTTCTTGCTCTTGGCGACGGCGCGCTTGCTGATACCGACATAGGAAATCGCCACCGGCAGCAGGATCAGGTTGGTGAACACGATCACCGCCACGCCGATGGACGCGCCGATGGCCAGTTCGCGGATCACGCCGATGTCGATGATCAGCAGGGTGATGAAGCCGACCGCGTCCGCCAGGATCGCGATCATCCCCGGCAGGAACAATTGCCGGAAGGTACGCCGCGCGGCGGTCAGGGCGTTGTCCGCCTCACTGGATTGCAGGGCGATACCGTTGATCTTCTGTACGCCGTGGGAAATACCGATGGCGAAAATCAGGAACGGCACCAGCATCGAATACGGATCCAGGCCGAAGCCGAAGAAGTGCATCAGCCCCAGTTGCCAGACCACCGCCACCAGCGTGGTGCTCAACACCGCCACGGTGCTGCGCAGGCAGTTGGTGAACCACAGCAGCAGGATCAGGGTAATGATGAAAGCGACGCCGAAGAACAGCACCACCATCACCAGGCCATCGATCAGGTCACCGACCTTCTTGGCGAAACCGACGATGTGGATCTTGACGTTGGGGTTCTGCGCTTCGAACTTGTTGCGAATCTTGTCTTCCAGTTCATGGGAGAACTGGCGGTAATCCAGTGCCAGCAACTTGCCCTGGTCCTGCGGGTCCGGGTACGACTCCAGCAGCGGGATGTCGACGATGCTCGACTTGAAGTCGTTGGCCACCAGACGTCCGACCTGGCCGGACTTGAGCACGTTGTTGCGCAGCAGATCGAGGCTGGCCTGGGAGCCGTTGTAGCTCTGCGGAATCACCTCGCCACCGGCGAAGCCTTCCTCGGTCACCTCGGTCCAGCGCACGCTCGGGCTCCACAGCGACTTGAGGCCGGAGCGATCAACGCCGGAGATGTAGAACACCTCGTCGTTGATCTGGCGCAGGGTCTCCATGTACTCCTTGGAGAAGATGTCGCCGTCGGTGGCCTCCACCGAAATGCGCACGGTGTTACCCAGGTTCGCCAGATCGTTGCGGTGCTCCATCATCTTCTCGATGAACGGATGCTTGAGCGGGATCATTTTTTCGAAACTGGTGGACGGCCGGATCAGCGTGGCCTGCCAGAACAGGAAAATGCTGACCAGCAGGCAGATCACGATCACTGCCGGGCGGTTGTTGAAGATCAGGCGCTCGAGAAACGTCGCCTTGTCCTGATGATGAGTGCTCAAGGAAGTCATAGCTCCGCCTTCTTATTATTGATCCGGCTCATTTGCCCAGCTCGGCGCCGTTCGGCGAAGTGATTCGCACGCCGCCCTGCCCGGTCAGGATCAGATTGCCGTTGCCGGCGGCGGTGACCGACGACAGGGAAATCCGATCCGGACGGTTGAAGACGCTGAAAGTCTCGCCATTGTCGCTGCTGCTGATCACCGAACCGCCGTTGCCGACGATCACGATAGACCCATCCTCCAGCAGCGTCGCACCGGACAACCCGAACTCCAGGGCGCCGCGAGCGGCTTGCAGTTCGACCTGCTCCCAGGTGCTGCCGAAATCGGTGGAGCGATAGAGGTTGCCGCGCAGACCGTAGGCCAGCAGCGTCTGCGCTTGCGCCGTGCCGATCACGCCGAACAGCGAGCCTTCGTACGGGCCTTCGAGTTTTTCCCAGGTCTGGCCCCAGTCGGCGGAGCGGAACATGCTGCCCTGCTCGCCGACGATGAACAGCCCGGCGTCTTTCACGGCGGCGATGGCGTTGAGGTGGAACTGGTCTTCGTTGTCGAGGCGATCGCTGACGTCTTCCCAGTGTTTGCCGCCGTCGGTGGTTTCCAGCAGCGCACCGTAGGCGCCCACGGCGAGGCCGCTGTTGACGTCCTTGAACCAGACGTCGAGCAGCGGCGATTCGCGCTTGAGGTCTTCGAACTGCTTGCTCCAGGTCAGGCCGCCGTCTTCGCTGGCGAGGATCTGCGCGTCATGCCCGACCGCCCAGCCGTGCTTGTCGTCGACGAAGTACACGGCGGTGAGCAACTGGCGGGTCGGCACCTTGGCCTGTTTCCAGGACTTGCCCTGGTCATCGGAATAGAGAATGTGCCCGCGATCACCGACCGCCACCAGCCGCTGGCCGGCGTGGACGACATCGAGCATCAGGCTTTTCGCGGCCTTGGCCGATTCGGTGGCGTAAACCACGTCGGCTGGCGCTTCGGCGGCCACGACGGGCACCGACAATGTGGCAAAGCCCAGCAGAGAGAGCGCTGTAGCCAGCAACGCGGTTTTGCGTAACGCCGGCGGGCGGCAACGACTCATAGACCTTCCCCTGTTTTTTATTGTTGGGTGATTGACCTTGAAGGGCGCCGCAAGGCTGCCTGAATGACTGCCCGGTCACAAGGATAGTCCTGAAACCCGCCATCCAGAGCGCCTTCGGAAGCTGACCCATCCTATCGGGCATTCGAAACGTCTGACAATCGGCGCAACGTTATCTTTTGTTAACCGAAAGGCACGGGGTCGCCGCTGAATACGCGGCCATTCGCCGGATGGATGAGGGAATCTTGCAAGGGGGACTTGCACAACCGATATTATGGTATACCATCATACCGACAGACACTCTTAAACCCCCAGAACGGAGCAGCTCATGAGTTTCGAAATTCGCAAGATCGTCAGCTATGTCGAAGAAACCTTCATCGAAGGCGGCAAAGCCACCGATAAGCCCGTGACCATGGTCGGCCTGGCCGTGGTGATGAAAAACCCGTGGGTGGGCAATGGTTTTGTCGAAGACCTGAAACCACAGATCCGCGCCAACTGCTCCGACCTCGGCGCGCTGATGGTCGAGCGCCTGGTGGGCATCATCGGCGGTGCCGAGAAGATCGAGGCCTACGGCAAGGCGGCCGTGGTCGGTGCCGACGGCGAAATCGAACACGCCTCGGCGGTGATCCACACCCTGCGCTTCGGCAACCACTACCGCGAAGCGGTCAAGGCCAAGAGCTACCTGAGCTTCACCAACAAGCGCGGCGGTCCGGGCACTTCGATTCAGATCCCGATGATGCACAAGGACGACGAAGGCCTGCGTTCGCACTACATCACCCTGGAAATGCAGATCGAAGACGCGCCGCGCGCCGACGAAATCGTCGTGGTCCTGGGCTGCGCCGACGGCGGCCGCATTCATCCGCGCATCGGCAACCGCTACATCGATCTGGAAGAACTGGCCGCCGAAAAAGCCCAGTAATCACAATAAAAAGGCAATTGCAGGAGCGCTCCATGATTCGGCTCAACGCTGAACTCACCCCGGCCGGCACCAGTTATCTGGCGACCGGCCAAGGCCAGCCCGTGGTGTTGATCCACGGCGTGGGTCTGAACAAAGAAATGTGGGGCGGCCAGATCGTTGGCCTGGCCACGCAATACCGGGTGATCGCCTACGACATGCTCGGGCATGGCGCCAGTCCGCGACCGGCCAGTGGCACCGGCCTGCTTGGTTATGCCGAGCAGTTGCTGGAGCTGCTCGACCACCTGCAATTGCCCCTGGCGTCGGTGATCGGTTTTTCGATGGGTGGTCTGGTGGCGCGGGCCTTTGCCCTGCACCATCCGGAGCGCCTGAAAAGCCTGGTCGTGCTCAACAGCGTGTTCAACCGCAGCGAAGAACAGCGTGCCGGCGTCATCGCCCGCACCGCGCAGGCTGCCGAACACGGTCCGGACGCCAATGCCGAAGCGGCGCTGTCGCGCTGGTTCAGCCGTGAATATCAGGCCGCGAACCCGGCGCAGATCGCCGCGATCCGCCAGACCCTGGCCGGCAACGATCCGCAGGGTTACCTGACCACTTACGAGCTGTTCGCCACACAGGACATGTACCGCGCCGACGACCTGGGCAGCATCCAGGCGCCGACGCTGATCGCTACCGGCGAACTGGATCCCGGCTCGACCCCGGAAATGGCCGAGCAACTGGCCGCTCGCATTCCCGGCGCGCAGGTTGCCGTGCTGCCTGAGCAACGGCATATGATGCCGGTGGAATCGCCGCGTCTGGTCAACCAGATGCTGCTGGAATTCCTCGAATACGCACACTCCCGACAAAACCATATAAAGGGGATCGTTGCATGACACTCGCACGCTTCCAGATGTGCATCGGCGGGGAATGGGTCGACGCCCTCTCCGGCAAGACTTTCGAAAGTCTCAATCCGGCACTCGCCGAACCTTGGGCGCAACTGCCCGACGCCGACGAAGCCGATGTCGAACGCGCCGTGCAAGCGGCACAGACTGCCTTCGACAGCCCGGCCTGGCGCGGCCTGACCGCCACCGCACGCGGCAAGTTGCTGCGTCGTCTCGGCGACCTGATCGCCGAGAACAAGGAAAAACTGGCGCAGCTGGAAAGCCGCGACAACGGCAAACTGATCCGCGAAACCCGGGGTCAGGTCGGTTATCTGCCAGAGTTTTTCCACTACACCGCAGGCCTTGCCGACAAACTCGAAGGCGGCACCCTGCCGCTGGACAAGCCGGACCTGTTTGCCTACACCGTGCACGAAGCCATGGGCGTGGTCGCCGCGATCATTCCGTGGAACAGCCCGCTGTACCTGACCGCGATCAAACTCGCGCCGGCACTGGCGGCGGGCAATACCATCGTCATCAAGCCGTCCGAGCACGCCTCGGCGACCATCCTCGAGCTGGCGCGCCTGGCCCTCGAGGCCGGGATTCCGCCGGGCGTGGTCAACGTCGTCACCGGCTATGGCCCGAGCACCGGCGCCGCCCTCACCCGCCACCCGCTGGTGCGCAAGATCGCCTTCACTGGCGGCGCGGCCACGGCACGCCATGTGGTGCGCAGCAGCGCCGAGAACTTCGCCAAGCTGTCACTGGAACTGGGCGGCAAGTCGCCGAACATCATTTTTGCCGACGCCGATCTGGACAGCGCGATCAACGGCGCCATCGCCGGGATCTACGCAGCGTCCGGGCAGAGTTGCGTTTCCGGTTCGCGGTTGCTGGTGCAGGACGAGATCTACGATGAATTCGTCGGCCGTCTGGTCGAGCGCGCCCAGCGCATCCGCATCGGCAATCCGCAGGACGACAGCAGCGAAATGGGACCGATGGCGACCGCACAACAACTGGCGGTGGTGGAAGGTCTGGTAGCTGACGCCATCGCCGAAGGTGCGCGTCTGCGCATCGGTGGCAAGCGCCCGAGCGGCGTCGGCGATGGCTGGTTCTACGAGCCGACGCTGTTCGAATGCGACCGCAATTCGATGAAGATCATGCAGGAAGAAGTCTTTGGTCCGGTGGCCTCGGTCATCCGCTTCAAGGACGAAGCCGAAGCGCTGGCGATCGCCAACGACTCGCAGTTCGGCCTCGCTGCCGGCATCTGGACCCGCGACCTGGGCCGCGCCCATCGCCTGGCCCGGGACGTGCGTTCGGGGATCATCTGGGTCAACACTTACCGCGCCGTATCGGCGATGGCACCGATCGGCGGCTTCAAGAACAGTGGCTATGGACGCGAAAGCGGCATCGACTCGGTGCTGGCCTACACCGAACTGAAAACGGTGTGGATCAACCTTTCCCAGGCGCCGATGCCTGATCCGTTTGTGATGCGTTAGGAGGCCTGAGAAATGATCGAACCCGGCATTTACAAAGACGTCATGGGCTCGTTTCCGTCCGGGGTCACGGTGGTCACCACCCTCGACCCGGATGGCAACCTCGTCGGGATTACCGCCAGCGCGTTCAGCGCGCTGTCGATCGATCCGGCCCTGGTGCTGTTCTGCCCCAACTACGCCTCCGACACCTACCCGGTACTGCGCGACAGCAAGCGTTTCGCGATCCATTTGCTGTCCGCCGAGCAGACCGCCGAGGCCTACGCCTTCGCCGGTAAAGGAAAGGACAAGGCCAAAGGCATCGACTGGCACCTGAGCGAACTGGGCAACCCGATTCTCGCCAAGGCCACCGCGATCATCGAGTGCGAACTGTGGCGCGAATACGACGGCGGCGACCACGCGATCATCGTCGGCGCGGTGAAGAACCTGATTCTGCCGGCGCAGCCGGTGACGCCGATGATCTACCACAAGGGCAAGCTGGGCGCCCTGCCCACCCTGGCCTGACGGATTTCACCGCGCCTCTGGGCGGGTCCCTTTGTGGGAGCAGGCTTGCCCGCTCCCACAGGGTTGCCCCCGCCCGAGAGGGGATGCGGTGCGAGGAGCAATGATGAGTAACGAAAAATACGAAAAAGGCCTGAAGATCCGCACCCAAGTGCTCGGTGAAGCCTACGTCAACCGCTCGATCCAGAACGCCGACGACTTCACCCGCCCGTTGCAGGAAATGGTCACCGAATACTGCTGGGGTCATGTCTGGGGTCGTGACGGCCTGTCGCTCAAGGAGCGCAGCATGATCAACCTGGCGATGATCTCGGCGCTCAACCGCCCGCATGAACTGAAACTGCATGTGCGCGGCGCCTTGCGTAACGGCCTGAGTCGTGAGCAAATACGCGAAATTCTGCTTCAGGTCGGTATTTATTGCGGCGTCCCGGCAGCCGTGGACAGTTTCCGGCTTGCCCGTGAAGCCTTTGCCGAAGCCGACGCCGAGGCCTCCAGTTAACCCCTCGGCTGTTTGATGCCCGTCTGGCATGGACAGCCAACCTAAAGAGCGGACCCCATGAAACGCCTGCCACTCGACGACACCTTCAAGGTCAATCGCAACCCCGTTACCCTGCGCGAAATCGTGCTGGACAAACTGCGAAGCGCCATCATGAACTTCCAGCTGTTGCCGGGCGATCGTCTGGTCGAGCGCGATCTGTGTGATCGCCTGGGCGTCAGCCGCACCTCGGTGCGTGAAGCTTTGCGTCACCTGGAATCCGAAGGTCTTGTCGAGTTCGCCGATGCCAAAGGCCCCCGCGTGGCGATCATCACCCTCAATGATGCCGTCGACATCTATGAACTGCGCTGTGTGCTGGAAGGCCTGATCGTCCAGCTGTTCACCCTGCGTGCCAAGGCCAAGGACATCAAGGCCCTGGAAAAAGCCCTCGACGACAACCGCAAGGCGCTCAAGGACGGCGAATTGCAGCAGGTGATCGACTCGGTGCAGGGCTTCTACGACGTGCTGCTCGAAGGCTCCGGCAACCATGTCGCGGCCACTCAATTGCGTCAGTTGCAGGCCCGCATCAGTTACCTGCGTGCGACCTCGGTGTCCCAGGAAAACCGTCGCGGCGCGAGTAACCAGGAGATGGAAAAAATGGTCGAAGCGATCAAGAGTGGTGATGCCCTGGCGGCGCATCAGGCTTGTGTCGACCACGTCCGCGCGGCCGCTGCCGTCGCCCTCGACTACCTCAAGCGCAAGCAGGAAGAGACCGGCGATACCCCGTCGATCACTCTGCCCATCGCCTTGAAAGAACCCCGCATAGGTCACTGACATGTTCAGCCCGAGCTTTTGCCCGAAGTGCGGTGGCCCTGATCTTGGTCAGCAGATCCCGCCGGGCGATACGCACGAGCGCCTGATGTGCCGGAGTTGCGGCTACATCCACTACGTCAATCCGAAAATCATTGCCGGCTGCATCATCGAGCAGGACGGCAAATACCTGCTGTGCCAGCGCGCGATCCCACCGCGCCCTGGCACCTGGACGCTGCCAGCAGGCTTCATGGAAAGCGGCGAGACCACCGAAGAGGCGGCCTTGCGGGAAGTCTGGGAAGAAAGCGGCGTACGCGCGGAAATCCTCTCGCCCTACTCGATCTTCAGCGTGCCGAAGATCAGCGAGGTGTACATCATCTTCCGCGCGCTCGCGCTGGAGATCACCGGCCAGTTCGGCCCCGAGACCATGGACTACAAGTTCTTCGCCCCCGAAGACATCCCGTGGGACAAGATCTATTACCCGGCGATCCGGCAGATTCTCGAGCGCTACATCGAGGAACGCCAGGCCGGGGTCTATGGCATGTACATGGGCAACGACGACAGCGGCAAAATCCACTTTATGCGCTGATTTGACTTCTGTGGGAGCAGACTTGCCCGCTCCCACGGGGGGATTGGTAGCGTTGCTTAAAGTGGTGCGATGCCCTCGACGATGACAATCTCCGCCGTCGCCCACTCCTCGCGATAACTTTTCGCTTCCTGATACGCCGCCGAACGGTAGCAGGCCACGGCCTGTTCGTAGGAATCGAACTCGATCACCACGCTGCGCTGCGGCGTCTGGCGTCCTTCCATCGCTTCGCTGCGCCCGCCCCTGGCGAGAAATTTTGCGCCGAATTCGGCAAACGCCTTTGGCGCTCGCTGGGTGTATTGGCTGTACTGATCGGGATCGGTGACGTCGACGTGGGCAATCCAATAAGCCTTCATAGTGACCTCTCTGCTGATTTTGTATTATGGTATACCAATACTATTTCCAACAAACACTGAGAGTCCAGCATGGCCTTCAACAGCATCGAAGAAATCATCGAAGATTATCGCCTCGGCAAAATGGTGCTGCTGGTCGATGACGAAGACCGCGAGAACGAAGGCGACCTGCTGCTGGCCGCCGACGCCTGCACGCCCGAGGCAATCAGCTTCATGGCGCGCGAAGCCCGTGGCCTGATCTGCCTGACGCTGACCGACGAGCATTGCCAGCGCCTGGGGCTGGAACAAATGGTGCCAAGCAATGGCAGCGTGTTCAGCACCGCGTTCACGGTGTCCATCGAAGCGGCGGTTGGCGTCACCACCGGGATCTCCGCCGCCGACCGGGCGCGAACCGTCGCCGCCGCTGTCGCTGCCGATGCCCGTGCCGAAGACCTGGTGCAGCCCGGCCATATCTTCCCGCTGCGCGCCAAGGAAGGTGGCGTGCTGACTCGCGCCGGGCACACCGAAGCCGGCTGCGATCTGGCACGCCTGGCCGGGTTCACCCCCGCCTCGGTGATCGTCGAAGTGATGAACGACGACGGCACCATGGCTCGCCGTCCGGATCTGGAAGTGTTCGCGCGCAAGCACGGGATCAAGATCGGCACCATCGCCGACCTGATCCACTACCGCCTGAGCACCGAACACACCATCGAGCGCATTGGCGAGCGCGAGCTGCCGACGGTCCATGGCACCTTCCGTCTGATCACTTTCGAGGATCGCATCGAGGGCGGTGTGCACATGGCAATGGTGATGGGCGACCTGCGCCGCGAGGAGCCAACACTGGTGCGGGTGCATGTGATCGATCCGCTGCGCGACCTGGTCGGCGCCGAGTACAGCGGGCCGAGCAACTGGACGCTGTGGGCGGCGCTGCAACGGGTCGCGGCCGAGGGGCATGGTGTGGTCGTGGTGCTGGCCAACCATGAATCGTCGCAGGCGCTGCTCGAGCGGGTACCGCAACTGACTCAGCCGCCACGGCAGTTCAGCCGTTCGCAATCGCGGATTTATTCGGAGGTCGGCACCGGCGCGCAGATTCTGCAGAACCTTGGGGTCGGGAAATTGCGCCATCTTGGGCCGCCGTTGAAATATGCGGGGTTGACCGGGTATGACCTGGAGGTGGTCGAGAGTATTCCGTTTGCGGGATGACGCTAAATCAAAAGCCCCCTCACCCTGGCCCTCTCCCGGAGGGAGAGGGGACTGACCAAGGTGATTTTGCGCACTGCGGCGGCATGGAATATCGAGCCGAACTCAGGTTATGAAAAGCCCCCGATCAGCTCCCTTTCCCCCTCGCCCCTCTGGGGAGAGGGCTGGAGTGAGGGGCTGGTTCTTAATGCAGACAACCCACCCCAAGCCGCACACCAAAAAAAATCCCGTTCCAACAGATAGCCGGTAAGGCAAAATGCTTGCACAAAGCTTGGAATACCATAATATGATATTCCATAGACCGGACGATTCGAAAAGCTCGTCCAGCTACTGCTCCCGATAGGCGGGCAACAACGCAAGCCCGCTCAAAGACACAACAATGAGGGCGTAAAAATGGTGTTGAACAAAGCTGCAACCGCAATCCTGTTTGCGGGACTGCTGAGCGTGACCGGTCAGGCCGCCATGGCCGCCGAGAGTGTGAACTTTGTCAGCTGGGGCGGTAGCACCCAGGATGCGCAGAAACAGGCCTGGGCCGACCCGTTCAGCAAGGCCAGCGGCATCACCGTCGTGCAGGACGGCCCGACCGACTACGGCAAACTCAAGGCCATGGTCGAAAGCGGCAATGTGCAGTGGGACGTGGTCGACGTCGAAGCCGACTTCGCCCTGCGCGCCGCCTCCGAAGGCCTGCTCGAACCCCTCGACTTCAAACAGATCCAGCGCGACAAGATCGACCCGCGTTTCGTCAGCGACTACGGCGTCGGCTCGTTCTTCTTCTCCTTCGTCCTCGGCTACAACGAAGGCAAGATCGGCGGCACCAAGCCGCAGGACTGGAGCGCCCTGTTCGACACCAAGACCTATCCCGGCAAACGCGCCCTGTACAAATGGCCGAGCCCGGGCGTGCTGGAACTGGCCCTGCTCGCCGATGGCGTGCCGGCCGACAAGCTCTATCCGCTGGACCTGGATCGCGCCTTCAAGAAACTCGACACCATCAAGAAAGACATCGTCTGGTGGGGCGGCGGCGCGCAGTCGCAGCAACTGCTGGCCTCCGGTGAAGCGAGCATGGGCCAGTTCTGGAACGGCCGGGTCCACGCCCTGCAAGAGGACGGCGCACCGGTCGGTGTGAGCTGGAAACAGAACCTGGTCATGGCCGACATCCTGGTGGTGCCGAAGGGTTCGAAGAACAAGGACGCGGCGATGAAGTTCCTGGCCAGCGCCAGCAGCGCCAAGGGTCAGGCCGACTTCTCCAACCTGACCGCCTACGCCCCGGTCAACGTCGACAGTGTGCAGCGTCTGGACTCGACGCTGGCCCCTAACCTGCCGACTGCCTACGCTAAGGATCAGATCACTCTTGATTTCGCGTACTGGGCCAAGAACGGTCCGGCCATCGCGACACGGTGGAACGAATGGCTGGTCAAATGAAAATGGCGGCCACTGCGTCCCGTCCCTCCACTGCCACCGGGAGCGCCTCTGGCGCTGCCGGTTCGGCGCCCGGCAAGGCGAGTGCGATGCCGCAACCCCCGACCCTCAAACAACGCTGGCGCGGCGCCGGCAACCTCACGCCGGCGCTGTTGTTCCTCGGCCTGTTCTTCCTCGCGCCGTTGATTGGCCTGCTGTTGCGCGGCGTGCTGGAACCGGTGCCGGGCCTTGGCAACTATGAACAACTGTTCGCCAACTCCGCTTATGCGCGGGTGCTGCTCAACACCTTCTCGGTGGCCGGGCTGGTGACCCTGTTCAGCCTGCTGCTGGGCTTCCCGCTGGCCTGGGCGATCACCCTGGTGCCGCGCGGCTGGGGACGCTGGATACTCAACATCGTGCTGCTGTCGATGTGGACCAGCCTGCTGGCCCGCACCTACTCGTGGCTGGTGCTGTTGCAGGCGTCGGGCGTGATCAACAAGGCGCTGATGGCGCTGGGCATCATCGATCAGCCGCTGGAGATGGTGCATAACCTGACCGGCGTGGTGATCGGCATGAGCTACATCATGATCCCGTTCATCGTGCTGCCCTTGCAGGCGACCATGCAGGCCATCGACCCGATGATCCTGCAGGCCGGTTCCATCTGCGGCGCCAGCCCGTGGACCAACTTCTTCCGGGTGTTCCTGCCGCTGTGCCGGCCGGGCCTGGCGTCCGGCGGGTTGATGGTGTTCGTGATGTCGCTCGGTTACTACGTCACCCCGGCGCTGCTGGGCGGGGCGCAGAACATGATGCTGCCGGAGTTCATCATTCAGCAGGTGCAATCGTTCCTCAACTGGGGCCTGGCCAGCGCCGGCGCCGCGTTGCTGATCGTGATCACCCTGGTGCTGTTCTACTTCTACCTGAAGCTTCAGCCGGAATCCCCGGTTGGCGCCAGCAACGCGAGGTAAGCCGACATGCTCCTGACTCCCAACGCCATGAGCCGCCGGATGCGCTTCGGCCTGTACGCAACCACCGGGCTGATCGGTCTGTTCCTGCTGTTGCCGATCGTGTTCATCGTCCTGCTGTCGTTCGGTTCGTCCCAGTGGCTGGTGTTCCCGCCACCGGGCTGGACGCTGAAATGGTACGTGCAGTTCTTCTCCAACGCCGACTGGATGAGCGCGGCCATGGCCAGCCTCAAGGTTGCGGTGCTGACCACCGTCTGCGCCGTCGCCCTCGGCCTGCCGACTTCCTTCGCCCTGGTGCGCGGGCGCTTCCCCGGCCGGGAAATGCTCTACGGCCTGTTCACCCTGCCGATGATCGTGCCGCTGGTGATCATCGCCGTGGCGGTGTACGCGCTGTTTCTCAAGCTCGGTTACACCGGGACGATGTTTGCCTTCGTCGTCAGCCATGTGATCGTCGCGTTGCCGTTCACCATCATCTCGATCATCAACTCGCTGAAGCTGTTCGATCAGTCGATTGAAGATGCGGCGGTGATCTGCGGGGCCTCGCGCCTGCAAGCGGTGTTCAAGGTGACCTTTCCGGCGATCCGTCCGGGCATGGTGGCCGGCGCCCTCTTCGCCTTTCTCGTCTCGTGGGACGAAGTGGTGCTGAGCGTGATGATGGCCAGCCCGACCCTGCAAACCCTTCCCGTGAAAATGTGGACCACCCTGCGCCAGGACCTGACGCCCGTGATCGCCGTCGCCTCGACGCTGCTGATCGGCCTGTCGGTGCTGGTCATGGTGATCGCCGCCGCGCTGCGCCGGCGCAACGAAATCAGCGCCTGAGCGCCCAGGAGTACGACATGAGTGCCGTGATCAAAGACGCGTCCCAGCAGAACGACAAACCCCTGGTCAGCCTGCGCAACCTGAACAAGCACTACGGCGACTTCGCTGCCGTGGACAACATCTCGCTGGACATCAAGGACGGTGAATTCCTCACCTTCCTCGGCTCCAGCGGCTCCGGCAAAAGCACCACGCTGTCGATGCTCGCCGGTTTCGAAACGCCGAGCAGCGGCGAGATCCTGGTCAACGGCCAGTCGCTGGTGAACGTGCCGCCGCACAAGCGCGACATCGGCATGGTGTTCCAGCGTTATTCGCTGTTCCCGCATCTGTCGGTGCGCGACAACATTGCCTTCCCGCTGGCGATCCGCAAGCTCGCCGCCGCCGAACGCGACAAACGTGTCGACGCGATGCTGAAACTGGTGCAACTGGAGCAGTTCGCCCATCGCCGCCCTTCACAATTGTCCGGCGGCCAGCAACAACGGGTCGCCATTGCCCGGGCGCTGGTTTACGAACCACGCATCCTGCTGATGGACGAACCCCTCGGCGCGCTGGACAAGAAACTGCGTGAAGACTTGCAGGACGAACTGCGCCAGTTGCATCGGCGCCTGGGCATCACCATCGTCTACGTGACCCACGACCAGGAAGAAGCCATGCGCCTGTCCCAGCGCATCGCGATTTTCAGTCACGGCAAGATCGTCGGCCTGGGCAGCGGCTATGACCTCTACCAGAACCCGCCGAATGCCTTTGTCGCATCGTTCCTCGGCAACTCGAACTTCCTCAAGCTCAAGGCCCAGGGCAACGGCGCGGCGAATTTCGAAGGTCAGCCACTGTCGATCCGCCTCACTGCCGGTCTGCAGAATGATCAGGATGTGCTGTTGATGGTGCGTCCGGAAAAGGCTTTGGCACTGAGCACCCGGCAAGCCACCGACGAACCGTTGGCCGCAGGCTGGAACGAAGTGTCGGCGAAAGTGGTGGAAGTGCTGTTTCTCGGTGAGAGCCAGACCTGCAGCGTGGTCACCTCGGGTGGCACTGCGATGACGGTGAAAGCGCTGTCGGCGGCGGGCATGCCGCTCAAGGCAGGCGATCCGGTGAAAGTGCGCTGGGCCACGGCGGATGCCTGCGTTTACACCGAATGGGCGGAGAGCGATCTGAACAAGGCGGCGGGAGCGCACTGAGAACCCGCACAACAGGGTCACCCTCGGGTCATCCAGCGTCGGGCTGTGGTGGCCCATTTTTTTGGCTGTCGGGAATATGGTTGGTGGGGCTGAAAAGCGCCCCTCATCGGAACGCCGCCCAGCCCTCTCCCCTTGGAGAGGGCAAACCAGCCAACACGGCCTCAACCAATAGCCCGATACCCTTCAATCTCGTCCGGCCACGCCGTCAGCACTTCAAACCCGGTCTCGGTCACCGCGACCATATGCTCCCACTGCGCCGACAGCGAGCCATCCTTGGTCAGCACCGTCCAGCCATCCGGCATGTTCTTCACATGGCGCTTGCCGGCGTTGAGCATCGGCTCGATGGTGAAAATCATCCCCGCCTTCAGCTTCAAGCCCTGATTGGGGAAACCGTAATGCAGGACTTGCGGCTCATCGTGATAGACCTTGCCGATCCCGTGCCCGCAATACTCGCGCACCACGCTGAAGCCCTCTTTCTCTGCCAGGCTCTGGATCGCGTGGCCGATGTCGCCCAGGGTCGCGCCCGGGCGCACCATGCGGATGCCGGCGCACATGGCCTCGTAGGTGGTCTTGATCAGATGCTGCGCTTCGGGCGTCGCCTCGCCGACCACGTACATGCGGCTGGTGTCGCCGAACCAGCCGTCCTTGATCACCGCGATGTCGAGGTTGACGATGTCGCCGTCCTGCAACGGCGTGCCCGACGGAATGCCGTGACACACCACGTCGTTGACCGAGGCGCAGACCGTTTTCGGAAATCCGTGATAACCGACGTTGGCCGGAATGGCTTTCTGCACATTGACAATGTAGTCGTTGCACAAGCGGTCCAGCTCATCGGTGGTGACGCCCGCCTTGACGTGGGGCACCAGCATCGCCAGCACTTCGGCGGCCAGTTCGCCGGCCGCGCGCGATTGTGCGATGTCGGCCGGGGTGTTGATCTTGATCTGGTTTCTCATGCCGTGACGGCTTCCTGAGTCAGTTGTTGCAGGTCCAGGCCGCCGGCCTGTTCAGCGCGAATCAGCAAGCGGCAGATGGCGCTGTGGTCGAGGTTGGGGTGCAGTTCGGCGAGCATGCCGATGCGCATCCAGTGCTCAGCCTGTGCGTTGATCGAGCGGCTGAGCGCGGTGCTGGAGATGCGCAGATTCTCGTGCATGTCCTCTGAGATCTTGACGATGCCCATAAATGTTTCCGATACGAAATATATATGGATCGTATATTAATCGGACAATCGCAAAAATTGCAAACCCGCAGCGGCGCGGCAAATCGCAGGCAAAAAAAAGCTGCCAGAAATGGCAGCAAAAAACTGAGAGCACGCGATGTATTGAGGCCAGTATGGGCGCCGGATAATGACAGCGTCATGACAGCCGAAAATTCATCGAACCGCCCCTGCGGCGTCATCAGGATGTCATCAAATCAACGGCAGAATCCTCGCAACCGCGAGCCTTCGACGGATGATTTGCAAGGATTCCCATGAAAGACGACGCCTCTCTGTTTGCCGCCATCGACCTGGGCTCGAATGCGTTTCGCCTGATGATCGGCCAGTCGGTACGCAGCCGAAAGGGCCTGATGATTCAGGAAATCAAAACCCTGCGCGAGCCGGTGCGCCTGGCCGAAGGCCTTGATGGCGGCGCGCTGGATGCGTTGGCCCTGGATCGCGGCTGGCAGGCGTTGGCGCGGTTCGGCAAGAAACTGCGCGGGTTCGAACCCGGCCGCGTGCGTGCCGTCGCTACCAGCGCCGTGCGCGAAGCCGACAATGCGCCGCTGTTTCTGGCCAGCGCGGAGCGCCACCTGGGCTTTCGCATCGACGTCATCTCCGGGCATGAAGAAGCGCAACTGGTGTACGCCGGGGTGGCCCATGCCCTGCCGAGCGCCGAAGACATGCGTCTGGTGGTCGACATCGGCGGTGGCTCCACCGAACTGATCCTCGGCCAGGGCTCGCAACCGTTGCTGACCGAAAGCATCGCCATCGGCAGCGGCACCTTGAGCGCGCGGTACTTTCGCGGCGGCGAAGTTTCTTGCGCCGCCCTGCAGGAAGCCGAACGCGTCGCGATCCTTCAGTTTGAAAAAGTCGCCCGGCGTTATCGCGCCCAGGGCTGGCAACAGACCATCGGCTCTTCCGGCACCGCGCGCATGCTCGCCAAAGTGCTCAAGGCCAATCGCCTGAACGACTTCGGCCAGGACGGCATCACCTACGGTGGCCTGCTGCGCCTGTCGCTGCTTCTGCTGAAAGTGCAGAACGTCCAGCAACTCAAACTCGCCGGTCTGCAACCCCACCGCCAGAGCATCCTGCCCGGCGGTCTGGTGATCATGCTCGCCGCGTTCAAAGCGTTCGGCATCGCGCAAATGATGCCGTCCGAACCGGGCCTGCGCCTGGGTGTGTTGCACGGTTTGATGAGCAACCATTAATACCCGCCTCGCTTTATATTCCCGCTCCCCTTCGGCGGCCCGATCGATTACCATGCCGCCGCCGGTTCCCAAACGGGATCAATAGGGAATCCGAGGTGCCTGCACGGCACCAATCGGAACTGCCCCCGCAACTGTAGGTGCTGAGCCTGCTCCTTGACTGCCACTGGGATCACCCCCGGGAAGGCTGGAGCACAGGCGATGACGCATCAGTCAGGAGACCTGCCGGCGCAGTAAATCACTAACCGGCGGGGTGTCCGGGAAGGACATCCTGCCGTGCGCGTCCTCGATGGATGCCCGGCCTTGCGCGGCCTCCTTGCCTGCGTTCGATGGTGTGTTTCCAAGCCGTACCCTCCCGCTCCGCGTACGGTTCCCCTGGAGACTGCATCATGCTGCTGCCCCACGTTGCCACCCTCATCGCCGGCCTGACCCTCAGCGCTTTTGCCCAGGCGACACCGACTCACTATCCCCTGACGATCGAAAACTGTGGCAGCACCCTCACCTTTGCGCACGCACCAACGCGCACGGTCACCATCGGCCAGGCCGGCACGGAAATGCTCTACGCCATGGGCCTGGGCGACAAAATGGTCGGCACCTCGCTGTGGTTCAACAACGTGCTGGACACGTACAAGGTGCAGAACGACAAGGTCGCGCGCCTGGCCGACAACGAACCGAGTTTCGAGGCGGTTATCGGTAAGCGTCCGGAGTTGGTCGCCGTGGAGCTGGAATGGATGGTCGGCCCGCAAGGGGCGGTCGGCACCCGCGAGCAGTTTCATGAGCTGAAAATCCCTACCTATCTGCTGCCTTCCGACTGCGAAGCCAAAGACAATCTGGTCGGCGCCGACGGCACACGCCTTGAGCCGTTTCGCATCGACAGCATTTACAAGAGTGTCAGCCAACTGGCAGAAATCTTCGATGTGCGTGACCGTGGCGAACAGCTCAATGCCGAGCTCAAGGCCAGCCTCGCCAAATCGATCGCCACCGCGCGCAACAAAGACTTGAAGGATGCCAGCGCACTGGTCTGGTTCTCCAGCGCCCAAATGGACATCGAACCCTTCGTGGCCGGCCACAAAGGCGTTCCTGATTTCATGCTCAGTACCCTCGGCGTGCGCAACGTGGTGCAATCCGATGAAGAATGGCCGACGGTCGGTTGGGAAACCATCGCCAAGGCCAATCCTACCTTTCTGGTGATCGCGCGCATGGACCGCCGTCGCTTCCCGGCTGACGACTACGAGAAAAAACTGGCGTTCCTGCGCAGCGACCCGGTGACTCGTAACATGGAGGCGGTGAAACACAACCGCATCATCATTCTCGATGCCATGGCGATGCAGGCCAGCCTGCGGATGTTCGACGGCGTGGAACAACTGGCCTCGGCCATTGACGGCTACGACCTGTCGAAATGATCAGGAGCCTGGTCCGTCTGTCGCTGGTCGGGGCGATCCTGGTGGCCGCCGTGATCGCCGGTGTTGCCATCGGTGAAACGCCAATCGAACCGGGTGTGGTGTTGCAGGTGCTGGCCAACAAACTGTGGGCGGCCGGCCATGTGCTCGACCCCATCGATGAAGGCATCGTCTGGAACTATCGCCTGACTCGTGCCCTGGTGGCGGCCGCCTGTGGTGCAGGCCTGGCGACCTGCGGAGTGATTCTGCAATCACTGCTGCGCAACCCGTTGGCCGATCCCTATCTGCTGGGCATTTCCGCCGGGGCCTCGACGGGCGCGGTGATGGTGGCGTTGCTGGGCGTCGGTGCCGGAGTGCTGTCGCTGTCGGCCGGGGCCTTCGTCGGCGCCGTGACAGCCTTCGTGCTGGTGATCCTGTTGGCGCGCGTCAGCGGCTCCGCCAGCGGCACCGGGCAAATCATTCTGGCGGGGATCGCCGGCTCGCAGCTATTCAACGCGCTGACGGCGTTTCTGATTACCCGCTCGGCGAGCTCCGAGCAGGCGCGCGGGATCATGTTCTGGCTGCTGGGCAATCTCGGCGGCGTGCGCTGGCCTTCGGTGTGGCTGGCGGTGCCGGTGGCCCTGGCTGGATTAATTGTGTGCCTGTGGCATCGACGGGCGCTGGATGCGTTTACCTTTGGTGCGGATTCGGCGGCGTCCCTCGGCATACCGGTGCGCCAGGTGCAGATACTGCTGATCGGCTGCGCGGCGCTGGTAACGGCGGTGATGGTCTCGATTGTCGGCTCGATCGGTTTTGTCGGCCTGGTGATTCCTCACGCCGCACGTCTGCTGCTGGGCACCGGCCACGCACGCCTGCTACCTGCCAGCGCCCTGGGCGGCGCCTTGTTTCTGATCGCTGCCGATGTGCTGTCACGCACGTTGATCAAGGGCCAGGTGATACCGGTCGGGGTGATTACCGCGCTGGTCGGCGCACCGGTTTTCGCCTTGATCCTGATCAGCCGGAGAAACGCCCGATGAGTGTATTGAGCTGCTCAAACCTGACATTCAGGGTACGCGGCGCCGAACTGCTCAGCGGTGTCGCACTGGAGGTCCTTCAGGGTGAAACACTCGGTATCGTCGGCCCCAATGGTGCAGGGAAATCCACCCTGCTCAAATTGCTCGCAGGCCTGCGTGAACCGAGTGCCGGCGAGGTTCTGCTCGAAGGTCGGCGCCTGGGGCAAATGACCCGGCGGACGATTGCGCAGAAACTCGCGGTGGTCGAACAACAGGCGGACACCGATGACGGCATTCGCGTGTTCGACGCCGTTGCCCTGGGACGTACGCCCTGGCTGTCGGCGCTTGAGCCGTGGTCACGCAGCGATGATGAAATCGTTCAGCAGGCGCTGTCCGACGTCGATGCCGTCCACCTGCGCAGCCGTATCTGGCGCAGTCTGTCGGGGGGTGAACGCCAGCGCGTACACATCGCCCGGGCATTGGCCCAGCGCCCGCAGATCCTGGTGCTGGACGAACCGGCCAACCACCTCGATATCCAGCATCAACTGGCGATTCTGAAGGTGGTGCAGGCGCTGCCGGTCACCACGCTGATCGCATTGCACGACCTGAATCAGGCGCTCAAGTGTGATCGCCTGGCGATTCTGGAGCGCGGACGACTGGTGGATCTGGGCAAGCCGCTCGACGTGCTGACGCCCCAGCGCCTGCAAGACACCTTCGGGGTCAGGGCGCATTACCTGACGGATCCGTTCGACGGCGCACAGGTCCTGCGGTTTCATTCATGAAGCGATCGGACGGTTGTGCATATGCGTCGTCTGCCACACGGGATCGGCGTCGACCGCAATGATCTCGAACCCCTGCCGCAACCAGAAGTCGATGGCTCCCGGCAGAAAGGGATGGGTGTGCAGATAGATCATCTCAACGCCGTCCGCCAGCGCCATGGCTTTCAATGAACGGTAAAGGGCCCCGGCCAATCCCGAGCGGCGCAGCGTCGGCACGACGAACAGGCGCACGACCTCGACCACTTTGAGCCCCGGATAGGCAAGATTCGGAAAACGTCGGTCATAGCCGAGATAGCCGATCGAGGCCACGATCCGCCCCGCATGGCGGGCGATCAGAAAGCGCCCCTCGCCTTGCAGATAGACCTCTGCAAAACGCGCCAGGTCGTCAGGCACCCCGGACGCGCTGAGCTTGGGGAAAAGCCCGGCGCGCGCCTCGAGCACAAAGTCGAGGATTTCAGGAATGTCGGCGCCAGACACTGCCTGGATAATCGGTTGTTCACTCATGTATTGCGAATGCCTGCCAGAGTTGCAATCAGTGCCCGGTGAAGGGCACTGCCTTCACCTCAGGCGCGGGTCGAATAGCGAGGCAGATCAAGCACTCGCTCGGCGGCCCAGCCGAACACCAGGCCAACGGTCGTCCACAGTACCAACTGAATACCCAGCGACGCCACGCGGAATTTCCACAGCAGCACGGCCGAGAAGGTTTCCGGGACTTCGTTGATGGCTGGAAACAGGAACCCGGCAATCGCCATGATGACAACGTACAGCGCCACCGCGATGATCGAGCCGCTCCAGATGCCCCTGGCAGTCATCAATTTGCACGCCGCATTGATCGCAATCACCGCCGCAATCACCGATACCAGCAACATCAGGAAGAACAGCCTGGTGCGTTGCGCGATGGTGTCCGGATCACCCACCGATGGCGGGTTGGCAGGATATTTCAGGCCCGGCACCAGAATCAGCGTGACGAACGCCGCCAGCGCCAGCAGCGCCGCCAGACCACGCGGACCGATATTGCCGACCCGACCGAGGGCGTATGCGAACACCAGCGCAAAGATCCCGCCAAGCGAAATGCTGTACACCACCACGCCGGTGAACAGGCCGAGGCTGCTTTGCACTTCGCGGCTGACCAGTTCTTCTTCCGGCGCATCGCCGTGCATTTGCGCCATTTGCTCTTCGAAGGCAATCGCCCGATCAATCTGTGGTTCGCCGAAAACCTTGGCGAAACCGAAGGCAAGAATTCCGGCGAGCAACCCCACCAGCATGCCGCGAACCAATAATTTACCCGTCATGTCGTAATCCTTGAGTCAGTGGCAGGGGAAGCCAAGCAAGTGGCGGCCGTCGTGCACGAACTCGTGGACATACATGCCCTTGACCAGCGCAGTGGCGCCCTGCTCTGCACCGACGAAATAAATCGCCAGCATCAGCAACAGGCCGCCAAATATGGCCCAGGGAAGAATTTCGCCCAACGGAATGGTAGGCAGGGAAACATCAGTCTGCGAAGCAGCGCTATAAGCCATGTGAACCTCCAGGGAAGACGCGTCCCGGTACGGATTTGGGATAAGGAGAACAGGGTCTGGCTCACGGCTGACATCAGCCGTTTACAGTGGCGCGACCGCACCGGATTTGCACCGGTTGCCCGTTCGGAATGAGCTGCAACATTTCCTGTAACAAAATGATACAACTCGCCGAAGTTTACGCGTTGGCCCCAATAAAAACAGGGTCCGGGAATCAATTTCATGTAGAGCCTCTTGTGGAGGCGGGGCCGCCCGCAAAATAGAGGCGCAAAAAAACCGGAGCACCGTGAAGTGCTCCGGTCGGGTCAGGCAACCGCGTCTCAGGCCAGTTCTTTACGCAACTGACGCGCCGCGTTGACCATGTGCACCAGCGCCGCTTCGGTTTCCGGCCAGCCGCGGGTTT
The DNA here is from genome assembly GCF_019145475.1 of Pseudomonas botevensis. GTDB lineage: Bacteria > Pseudomonadota > Gammaproteobacteria > Pseudomonadales > Pseudomonadaceae > Aquipseudomonas > Aquipseudomonas botevensis. The sequence goes on along the minus strand of NZ_JAHTKI010000018.1, from coordinate 63,532 downwards.
TCAGTCCGCAGTCCGGGTTGACCCACAGGCGTTCGGCCGGGATGCGTTTGGCAGCCTTGCGTAGCAGGTTGGCCATTTCCGAAGAATCCGGAACCCGTGGCGAGTGGATGTCGTAGACGCCCGGGCCGATCTCGTTCGGGTAGGCGAAGGCTTCGAAAGCATCGAGCAGCTCCATGTCCGAACGCGAGGTTTCGATGGTGATCACGTCGGCATCCATCGCCGCGATGGACTCGATCACGTCGTTGAACTCGCTGTAGCACATGTGGGTGTGGATCTGGGTTTCGTCACGCACGCCGGAGGCGCACAGGCGGAACACTTCAGTCGCCCAGTCCAGGTAATGCTGCCACTGCGCCTGACGCAACGGCAGGCCCTCACGGAACGCGGCTTCGTCGATCTGCACGATTTTGATCCCGGCGGCTTCCAGGTCCACCACTTCGTCGCGAATCGCCAGCGCCAGTTGGCGCGCCTGCACCTCGCGGCTCACGTCTTCACGGGGGAACGACCACATCAGCATGGTCACCGGACCGGTCAGCATGCCCTTCATTACCTTGCCGGTGAGGCCCTGGGCGTAGCGGATCCATTCGACGGTCATGGCTTTCGGGCGGCTCAGGTCGCCGAAGATCACCGCCGGTTTCACGCAGCGCGAACCGTAGCTCTGCACCCAGCCGAAACGGGTGAACACGTAGCCGTCCAGTTGCTCGGCGAAGTATTCGACCATGTCGTTGCGCTCGGCTTCACCGTGAACCAGCACGTCGAGGCCCAGGCGCTCCTGAATTTCCACCGCATGACGAATTTCGCTGTGCATCGCTTCGGTGTATTCGGCGGCAGTCAGCTTGCCTTGCTTGAACGACTGGCGCGCCAGACGGATCGACGCGGTCTGCGGGAACGAACCGATGGTGGTGGTCGGGAACAGCGGCAGATCGAGGCCGGCGCGCTGCTTGGCGATACGCTGGGCAAACAGCGACTGACGCTGGCTGTCCTTGGCGGTGATCGCCGCGACGCGCGCTTGAACGGCGGGTTTGTGGATACGCGGCGACGCGGCACGGCTGGCCTGAACGGCGCGGCTTTGGGTCAGCGCTTGCAGCACTTTCGGCGCTTCAGGCTCGTTCACCGCCTGGGCCAGTACGGCGACCTCTTCGCACTTCTGCACGGCGAAGGCCAGCCAGCTCTTCAGCTCCGCGTCGAGTTTGTCTTCGCGGCCCAGATCCACCGGGCTGTGCAGCAGCGAGCAGGACGGCGCGACCCACAGGCGATCGCCCAGACGCTCATGAGCGTGTCGCAACGTGGCGAGGGCGTTTTCCAGATCGCAACGCCAGACGTTACGCCCGTTGACCACACCCAGGGACAACACCTTGTACGCCGGCAGGCGATCAAGAATGGTCGGGTACTGATCCGGCGCACGTACCAAATCGATGTGCAGACCGTCGACCGGCAGATTCGCCGCCAGGCCGAGGTTTTCTTCCAGACCACCGAAGTACGTGGCGAGCAGTTTTTTCAGCGGATCACGCTGAATCTGGTTGTAGGCGCGCTCAAAAGCGTTTTTCCATTCCTGCGGCAGGTCGAGCACCAGAATCGGCTCGTCGATCTGCACCCACTCCACGCCTTGCGCCGCAAGACGCGCAAAGATCTGGCCGTACAGCGGCAGCAGGCGGTCGAGCAATTCCAGCTTGTCGAATTCCGCGCCCTTGGCCTTGCCCAGCCACAGGTAAGTCAGCGGACCGATGATCACAGGCTTGACGTTGTGACCCAGCGCACGGGCCTCTTCGACTTCTTCGAACAGTTGATCCCAGCCCAACTGGAACTGCTGGTCGGCGCTGAACTCCGGGACCAGATAGTGATAGTTGGTGTCGAACCACTTGGTCATTTCCTGGGCATGGGCACCGCCGCAGCAGCTGTCACTGACGCCACGCGCCATGCCGAACAGGGTTTGCAGAGTGGCTTTGCCATCGTGCGCACGGAAGCGCTCGGGGATCACGCCGAACATCAGCGAGTGGGTCAGCACCTGGTCGTACCAGGCAAAATCCCCCACCGGCAGCAGCTCGATACCCGCCTCTTTTTGCAGCGCCCAATGCGCCTTGCGCAGCTCGCGGCCGACGTCGCGCAGACCCGCTTCGTTCAGTTCTCCTTTCCAGAACGCCTCTTGCGCTTTCTTCAGTTCGCGGTCGCGACCGATGCGCGGAAATCCAAGGGAATGGGCCAGTGCCATAACAAACAACTCCAATGTCTTGTCGATGGCGGCCATTGTCGATTTCGGTCATGAATGAGACAAACTCAATTTAATCTCGTTGATCTCAAGTTTTACTCATGTACATCGTTCTGCATCGATCCGCCCCTGTCACCCTTGACCCCTGTGTCAAAAAGTTGCGAGGGAGGACATCCGGGCTTATGTTGCTTGCGTGCTAATCCCGTGCGCATGAAGCGCCATGACTCACCGAAGGAAAACGAAATGTCGAAGCAATCCCGCCCTGCTGTGCTTGGGCAGATCGGTAATACGCCGCTGGTACGCGTCACGCGGTTCGATACCGGTCCATGCACCCTGTTCCTCAAGCTTGAATCACAAAACCCCGGCGGTTCGATCAAGGACCGCATCGGCCTGGCGATGATCGACGCCGCCGAACGCGACGGCCGCCTCAAACCGGGCGGCACCATTGTCGAGGCCACCGCTGGCAACACCGGCCTCGGACTGGCGCTGGTCGGGCGCGCCAAGGGCTACCGCGTGGTGCTGGTGGTGCCGGACAAAATGTCCACCGAGAAAGTCCTGCACTTGAAGGCCATGGGCGCCGAAGTGCATATCACCCGCTCCGACGTCGGCAAGGGCCACCCCGAGTACTACCAGGACGTGGCGGCACGACTGGCCAAAGACATTCCCGACGCCTTCTTCGCCGACCAGTTCAACAACCCGGCCAACCCGCTGGCCCACGAATGCAGCACCGCGCCGGAAATCTGGGCGCAGACCGAACATGATCTGGACGCCATCGTGGTCGGCGTCGGCTCGGCCGGCACCCTGACCGGGCTGACCCGGTTCTTCCAGCGCGTGCAACCGAATCTGGAAATGGTGCTCGCCGACCCGATCGGCTCGGTGATGGCCGAATACAGCCGCAGCGGCACCCTGTCGAAACCCGGTTCCTGGGCCGTTGAAGGCATCGGCGAGGACTTCATTCCGTCGATCACCGACCTCTCCAGCGTGCGCCACGCCTACTCGATCAGCGATGAGGAAAGCTTCGACCACGCCCGTCAATTGCTGAAAGCCGAAGGCATTCTCGGTGGTTCGTCCACCGGCACCCTGCTCGCCGCCGCGCTGCGCTATTGCCGCGAACAGACCGAGCCGAAACGTGTGGTCAGCTTCGTCTGCGACACCGGCACGCGCTACCTGTCGAAGGTCTACAACGACCAATGGATGACCGACCAGGGCCTGCTGCAGCGCAAGGGCTACGGTGACTTGCGTGACCTGATCGCCCGGCGCTTCGAGGATGGCCGCGTGATTTCCGTCGGCCCCGACGACACCTTGCTCACCGCATTCCAGCGCATGCGCCTGGCCGACATCTCGCAACTGCCGGTACTGGTGGAAGGCAAACGACTGGTCGGCGTGATCGACGAATCGGACATTCTGCTCGGTGTGCATGAGGACGCCTCGCGCTTCAGCCAACCGGTTGCCAGTGCCATGTCCGACAAACTGCAAACCCTCGCCCCCGGCGCCTCGCTGGCGGACCTGGAATCGGTGCTCAGTCGCGGCCTGGTCGCGATCATCGCCGACGCGGCAGGCTTCCATGGTCTGATCACCCGCACCGACATGCTCAATCAACTACGGAGATCCCTTGCATGAGTCAGCACGACAAGAACGCCCGGCCCCAGGGTTTCGCCACGCGGGTGATCCACGCCGGACAGACCCCTGACCCGACGACCGGGGCGCTGATGCCGCCGATCTACGCCAACTCCACTTATCTTCAGGACAGCCCCGGCGTCCACAAGGGTTTCGACTACGGTCGCTCGCACAACCCGACGCGTTTTGCCCTGGAGCGTTGCGTGGCGGATCTCGAGGGCGGCACTCGCGGATTCGCGTTTGCTTCGGGGCTGGCGACGATTTCGGCGGTGCTCGAGTTGCTCGATGCCGGCTCGCACATCGTCTCCGGCAATGACTTGTATGGCGGCACGTTCCGTCTGTTCGACAAGGTCCGCCAGCGCAGCGCCGGGCACCGTTTCAGCTATGTCGATCTGGCGGACCTGTCGGCGTTCGAAGCCTCGCTGCAGGACGACACGCGCATGGTGATGGTCGAGACCCCGACCAACCCGCTGCTGAGCCTCAGCGACCTCGCGGCCATCGCTCGCATCTGCCGTGCTCGCGGCATCATCTGCGTGGCCGACAACACCTTCGCCAGCCCATGGATCCAGCGCCCGCTGGAGCTGGGGTTCGACATCGTGCTGCACTCGACCACCAAGTACCTGAACGGCCACTCCGACGTGATCGGCGGTATCGCGGTGGTCGGGCAGAACGCTGAGCTGGCCGAGCGCCTGGGCTTCCTGCAAAACGCCGTGGGCGCGATTGCCGGGCCGTTCGACGCATTTCTCACCTTGCGCGGGGTGAAAACCCTGGCGCTGCGCATGGAGCGGCATTGCAGCAACGCGCTGGAACTGGCGCGCTGGCTGGAACAGCAGCCGCAGGTGTCCCGTGTCTACTACCCCGGCCTGCCGTCGCACCCGCAGCATGAGTTGGCGAAACGGCAGATGCGCGGTTTCGGCGGGATGATTTCCGTGGACCTGAACACCGATCTGTCCGGCTCGCGGCGCTTTCTGGAGAACGTGGAGATTTTCGCCCTCGCCGAAAGCCTCGGCGGCGTCGAAAGCCTGATCGAGCATCCGGCGATCATGACCCACGCCACGATCCCGGCCGACACCCGGGCGAAACTCGGCATCGGCGATAGCCTGGTGCGTCTGTCGGTAGGCGTGGAAGATCTTGAAGATCTGCGTGCCGACCTGGCCCAGGCGCTGGCACGGATTTAACCGGCCACAAACGACAAAGCCCGCACAGGGCGGGCTTTGAAGTTCGAGTAGGCGGCCAGTGCTGGTCTCTGGCTTACGAGGTTTATCAGGACTCCCACAGTACAGGCAATGTGCTCTGCTGCTTCACACGGCGTAAGGGCTGGATCCCAGCGCGGGGATCTTTCTAACCGTGTACCCTTCGGAACGCGCCCAACGCTTCCTCGCTATCCGCTTGCGCATCAGTCTGCGTCTTCGCCTACATCCTTGAGCCTAGCAAACACCCCCGAATGCGCCCCGCCATTTTTAGACCGATTTTCTTCTAGCCCCCACCTGCAAGGAAGTTAACCGACTATCGCCTGCGGCCTCCCGGCACCGGTGCCGCCCGAACGGCGATCTATACTTCTGGTTTCGTTCGCCGGTTTCACGCAGTACGTCGACACCCGTGCGCTTTCGCGGTGCGCCCGTGCCAATCGCCAATCTGGTTAACCCCGGGCCAACGAGCCACGCCGTCGAAACCGACGGCCAGCGCTCGGCGCTGTGTGGCTGATGGGGCGTGGAGAAGAACATGAGACACAAGCTCTGGTCTGGTGTTGTACTGGCAGTCGCTGCAACGGTGGTGACGCCCGGTGTATGGGCAGCTCAGGCGCAGGCATTGGCGTCTGACGGTGCGGATCATGTGAAGGCCGGGGCTGTGGCTTCTGATGGTTCGGATCATGTTGGCGCCGGGGCCGTTGCCTCTGATGGCGCGGACCATGTGAAGGCTGGGGCTGTGGCCTCTGACGGTTCGGACAAGGTCGGCGCTGGTGCTGTGGCCTCTGACGGTGCAGATCACGTCGGTGCTGGAGCCGTCGCCTCCGACGGTGCGGATCATGTCGGCGCCGGGGCCGTCGCCTCTGACGGTGCAGATCACGTTGGCGCTGGTGCTGTCGCCTCTGACGGTGCGGATCACGTCGGTGCTGGAGCCGTCGCCTCCGACGGTTCGGACCACGTCGGCGCCGGGGCCGTCGCCTCTGACGGTGCAGATCACGTTGGCGCTGGTGCTGTCGCCTCTGACGGTGCGGATCACGTCGGTGCTGGAGCCGTTGCCTCCGACGGTTCGGACAAGGTCGGCGCTGGTGCCGTGGCCTCTGATGGTTCGGATCATGTCGGCGCTGGTGCCGTGGCCTCTGATGGTTCGGATCATGTCGGCGCTGGAGCCGTCGCCTCCGACGGTGCGGATCACGTCGGTGCTGGAGCCGTCGCCTCCGACGGTGCGGATCACGTCGGCACTGGCACTGTGGCCTCCGACGGTGCGGATCATGTCGGCGCCGGGGCCGTTGCCTCTGACGGCACGGACAAGGTCGGCGCCAGTCGCCTCGCCTACTCCCGCGTCGGTGTTGGCTCCGACCAGGTCGCCTCCGCGCTCATGACCGGCAGCTATTCAGACCAGTTCAACAGCCCTCAATAACCGATCCCTGCCAACCGACGGGCGGCTTCAATAGCCGCCCGTTTTGCCTCGCACTAGCACATTTGTGCTAATCGACCACCCCGCCACGCGGCGCTATATTCCTTCGCAACCCCCGACGTTTCCCAACATTGCCGCTGTGCAATGCGCGGGATCGTTGCGTCTGGAAAAAGAACAACACCAAGGAAGAAACACCATGAAACTGCAAAGCCTCAGCACACTCACGGTCATCGGCGCCTTGCTCATCGGCGTCACCGGTTGCCAGACCGCCAAACCCACCGAAGCCAGCATGAAAGAACGCGCCCAGACCGTCATCGGCAAACCGGTCAGCAAAATCGACAACATCCGCAGCGACAGCACCCTCACCTATTACACCGCCTATACCCCTGCCGGCGAATACAACTGCGAGCTGCCCAGCGGCGCGATCATCGCGGTCGCCAGCATGGGCATCATGACGCCGCCGCTGTCCTGTCTGCCCAAAGGCGCCTCGCCCATTCCGGTTCAGTGATCCGGCGTGACGCCACACGAACTCATTTTGCTTACCCGTCAATGGACTCCGTCTGATCATGAAAACACTTATCGCCACCCTCGCCCTCGCCGCCATCGCGCTGACTGGCTGCGCCACGCCGAAACAATGGGAAGCCACCGGCGGCAGCAAGACCGACGGCATCGTGCAGGTGTCCTACGAGCTGGGCCAGTTCGAAAGCGGGCAGACCTCGGCGGCACAGGGCCTGGCCACCGCCGAGAATCGCTGCAAGACCTGGGGTTACAAGAGCGCCGAAATCACCGGTTCCGAGAAAAACATCTGCCGCACCATGGGCCAGTACAACTGCCTGCAAACCACCATCACTCAGGACTATGAGTGCCGGCGTTGAATCAAACCTGCCCGACCGGCTCCAGTGGCCGGTCGCGTAGGGCACGCAAGGTCGCGCGCAGCTCGGCCGGGCGTACCGGTTTGGACAGGATGGCAATTTGGCGGTCGTGCAAGGCCGCCTGTATTTTCTCGATGTCATGCCCGGTGATAATCATCGCCGGCACCGCCCAGCCCCGCTGCCTGCGGACTTCGTCGATGCATTCAATGCCCGTGGAATGCGGTCCCAGATCGTAGTCGGCGACAATGATGTCGCAGTCGGTGAGCAGATCCCGCCCCGTCAACTCGGCCTGCACCTCGCAGCCCCAGCGCTCAAGTAGCGCCGAGGTTGCCAGCAACACGTTGCGATCATCCTCCACCAGACACACTTTCAGCCCTGTCAGCATGCCCGCCTGACGCGGCTCATCGCGCTTGACCGACTGTGGCGGCGACGCAACCAGGGGCAAGCCATGCAGGCTGACCGTCGTACCGCGCCCGAGCCGTGAACGAAGGCTGACCTCCACCCCCATCATCTGCCCGAGGCGCTTGACGATCGACAAGCCCAGGCCCACGCCTTCGACGTCCTTGTCGCGCAACTGGCGAACCCGATAAAACTCCTCGAACACCTTGGGCAGATGCGCCTCGGCAATCCCGTTGCCCTGGTCATGAATCACGATCGCCACCCCCGCTCCGCGCTTGCGTACCCCCACTAGCACGGGCCGCTGCGCACCGTACTTGAAGCAGTTGGAGAGCACGTTCTGCACCATTGTCGCCAGCAAGGCCGGGTCGGTTCGCACCCAATGCCTGCAGGGTCGCAGCCGCAACTCCACGCCGCTCCAGCGCGCGGCTTCAGCGTTCTGACGAATCAGGTCCGCCAGCCACTCGCCCAATTCCAGGGTCTGCAACTTGGGCAGAATCCGCCCGTTGTCCAGGGTGTACAGATCCAGAATCGAACGGAACAGTTGCGACACGTTGAGCAGCGAACGGTCGATATTGTCCACCAGCCGCCGCTCCTCCTCACCCAGCCGCGACTCGCGCAGACAGGCCGTGAACAGGCCGATAGAATGGATCGGCTGGCGCAAGTCATGACTGGCCTGGGCGAGGAATCGCGACTTCTCCAGATTGGCCGCCACCGCCTCCTCCGACGCCTTGCGCGTGCGCTCCAGCAGCAGGTGCGCATACACCGGAATCACCGTGCTGGTAATCAGCAGCATCAGCACCATGAACGGCTGCGCCTGCCACACCGGCGTCAGGCGATAGACGATCACCAGCGCCAGCAGCGCCAGCCCCGTGGCAATCGCCAGATAGCGCGAGCCGTAGCGCATGCCATTACCGAGATTGACCCAGACCATCACCGCGTACAGCGGCAGCGCGGCCTCGCCACCGACCACCAGGCCGAACGAGGTGCCGGTGTAGTCATGCACCATGCCGAAGATCCGCCGCGCCGGATAATGCCCCGGCCAGCGCACGATCGCCTGGCGCAGGGCGATCGACGCCAGCAGAAATACACAGATATAAGTGATCACCGGCAGATAGGTTTCGAAGCGCTGCCCGGGCAAAAAGCCCAGTGCGCCGATGTAAACCACGGCAACGCTGGCGAGGATGATGCGCAGATTGGCCTGGTCGAGTTCGGTGTTTTTCTCGAACTTCATGGGGAACGTCCTTGTGCGGCACTCGTCATATTCAGCACGAACCAACAGGCAATGCCTTCGACCGGTGCTAAGGTGCATGCCTTGATAAATACCTGATCCAGGGAGGACTCGGCCATGGCATGTCGGATCATCATAGCCGACGATCATCCGCTGTTTCGCGAGGCGATGCGGCGCACCGTCCAGCGCCTGCTGCCTGAGGCATCCATCGATGAAGCGGGCGATCTCGACAGCGTACTGGCCCTGCTGCCTCGCGGGATCGAGCCGGACTCGCTGATTCTGGACCTGCGTTTCCCCGGCCTGACGTGCGTCAGTCAGCTCGCCGAGCTGCGTCGGCGCTTGCCGCGTACAACCCTGATCGTGGTGTCGATGGTCGATGACGAGGCGTTGATCGGCGAGGTCATGGCGGCCGGCATCGACGGCTTCATCGGCAAGAACATTGCCCCGGACGACATCGGTCAGGCGATCCTGGCGATCCGCGAAGGCGAAGTGCTGGTGAAGTTCGCGCCGTCAGGCCTGTTGCCACTGGAAACCGGCGCGGCCCTGACCCCGCGTCAGCAGGACGTCCTGCGCCTGATCGCCCAAGGCAAGACCAACAAGGAAATCGCCCGCGAACTCGATATTTCGCCGTTCACCGTGCGCATTCATGTGTCGTCGCTGCTGCGCACGTTGAACGTGCCGTCGCGGGCTGCGGCGGCGGTGAAGTATTCCGGCACGCTCTGACGGCGCTTTTTTGAGCATCCTCAGTCTCAGCTAAGTCTTGTTCCCTATCGTCTCTTCCTGCGCACTTCAGCGCTGCTCAGGAGAGGCAACCCGCCGATGAACGCCATCAAGGCCGACTGGTTCAACAAAGTACCCGAGGTGACGCTGTCCTTCTGGGTGATCAAGATTCTTTCTACCACCGTGGGTGAAACGGGTGCGGACTTTCTGGCGGTCGATGCCGGTTTTGGCGCTGGCTGGACCAGCATCGGCATGGCACTGCTGTTGGCTGTCGCGCTGTTCTGCCAGTTGCGCACCAAAGCCTATACGCCGTGGATCTACTGGCTGAGCGTGGTGCTGGTGAGCATCGTTGGCACACAGATCACTGACATCATGACCGACATGCTCGATGTCAGCCTCTACACCAGCACGGTGCTGTTCAGCGTGCTGCTGGCCATCAATTTCTTCGTCTGGTACCGGGTCGAGCGCAACCTGTCGATCCGCGAAATCGTCACGCCCCGGCGCGAATGGTTCTACTGGACGACCGTACTCTGCACCTTCGCACTGGGCACGGCGGCAGGTGACCTGGCCACCGAAGCCCTCGGCCTGGGTTTCACCCTCGGCGTCATGATCTTCGGCCTATTGATCGCCGCTACGCTGATCGCCTGGCATCTGGGCGCCAATGTGGTGCCGGGCTTCTGGATCGCCTACATCCTGACCCGCCCGTTCGGCGCCTCCCTCGGCGACTTGCTCACCCAGGCCAAGACCTATGGCGGCCTCGGCATGGGCGCAGCGTGGACCAGCGCGATTTTTCTCAGCGTCATCGTGCTGCTGGTGGGGGCCGCGCAGATCAACACCGGCAACCGCAAAACCATCACTCAATAACTGTTCAACAGCCACCAGGAAATTCTCATGCGCACACTGCAAAACATGGTTCGTCACGTTGCGATCGTCTCCGCGATTGCCTTGCTGAGCATCGCCACCGGCTGCTCGAAACCCGCCGACAAACCCAATGCCGGAACGCCATCAGCCAGCGTTGCGGCACCATCCGGCTCGAAACTCGGCGACCTGTCGGCGTTCCGCACCATCGCCGCCGATGTCAGCGCGCTCGTTGCCAAAAACGATCTGCCTGCCGCCAAGACCCGGATCAAGGATCTGGAAAGCGCCTGGGACTCCGCCGAAGCCGGGATCAAACCCCGCGCCGCCAGTGACTGGCATGTGCTGGACAAGGCGATCGACCGTTCGCTCGACGCGCTGCGCAGCAGTACGCCGAAGCAAAGCGACTGTCAGGCGGCCATGGGCGAGCTGATGGCAGCTTTCGATGCCATGCGGGTCCAGCCATGACCCGGAGCGAGTGAACGGGCGGACAAACACCGGCACAGGTGCTTGAATACAGGCGCGACGGTCACGACCGCCGCGCCTTTTTTTGCGGAGTGGAACATGCGGATATTGCTGGTCGAAGACGACCCGATGATTGGTGAGGCGATCCAGGGCGCGCTCAGCGATGCGAGCTATGCCAGCGACTGGGTGAAAAACGGCCTGACCGCGCTGTCGGCGCTGCAAACGCAACCCTATGATCTGGTGTTGCTGGACCTCGGTCTGCCCGGCAAGGACGGCCTCGATGTACTCGACAGCATACGCGCGGGCAACAACCCGGTGCCGCTGCTGATCATCACCGCCCGCGACAACCTTGATGACCGCCTGCGCGGTCTTGACGGTGGCGCGGACGACTACCTGCTCAAACCCTTCGAAATTGCCGAGTTGCTGGCGCGTATTCGTGCGGTGTTGCGGCGCAAGGGCGGCAACGCTCAGTCGCGGCTGGATAACGGCATTGTCTCGCTGGATCTGCTGTCGAAGCAGGCCTGCACTGCCGAAGCGACTGACGTGCAACTGTCGAGTCGCGAATTTGCTCTGTTGCAGGCGCTGCTGATCCGGCCGGGGGCGATTCTCTCGCGCAGCGAACTGGAAGATCGCCTGTACGGCTGGGGCAATGAAGTGGAAAGCAACGCGGTCGAGTTCCTGATCCACTCACTGCGGCGCAAACTCGGCAACCATGTGATCAAGAACGTCAGGGGTATGGGATGGATGGTTTCAAAAGGCGCCTGAGAGCCTCGGTTCAGTTTCGACTCTCCGCCACGCTGTCTCTGGCGATTTTTCTGGTGGCCGTCGCGGCTGGAGCATTCGCATTCGTTGCCGCCATCGACGAAGCCCACGAAATGCAGGACGAGACCCTGCGCCAGGTCGCCATGCTGTTCGAACGCCAGCACATGACCCTGCGTTACCCCACCATCGACCCGATTCAAGGTGATGACGAGGAGTCCCGAGTCATCGTTCAATACCTGGCCGACAGCAGCAAAGCCGTCGGCAACGACGATGCCCTGATTCCACTGCCCTTCCCCGCGACACTGGCCGATGGTCTGGCGACCGTGAACGTCACTGGCGAGGACTTCCGGGTACTGGTCAGGACTACCGCACGGGGCGAGCGGTTCGTGGTGGCCCAAGAGGCCGATGTCCGCAATCAGGAAGCCCGTGAAAGTGCCTGGCGTAGTCTGCTGCCGTTTCTGATTCTGTTTCCGGTGCTGTTGCTGGTGGTCGGCGATCTGGTACGCAAGATCTTCCAGCCGATCTCGCGCCTCGCCAGCGAGATCAACCAGCGTGACGAACAGGCCCTGCACCCGATTGATGAGCGACCGTTGCCGAATGAGATCCAGCCCTTCGTCGTCGCCATCAATCGCTTGCTGGAACGGGTCGCACAATCGATGGACAGCCAGCGCCGCTTCGTCGCTGACGCGGCCCATGAGTTGCGTTCACCGCTGACGGCGCTGTCGTTACAGGCCGAGCGCCTCGGCGCTGCGGACCTGCCGCCAGTGGCCCGCGAGCGGTTGCGACCGCTGACGCTGGGCATAGAACGCAGCCGAAAACTGATTGATCAATTGCTGACACTCGCGTGTGCACAGGCGGGTGCGGTCCGGCTTCCAGGCGCTATTTCCGTACACAGTGTTTATCGGCAGGTGCTGGAGGACTTGCTGCCACTGGCTGAGCGCAAACAGATCGATCTGGGCGTGGAAGGTGCTACAGACACACAGGTCGTCATCAGCGAGATGGATCTGTTCACCTTGATCAAGAACCTGGTGGACAACGCCATTCGCTACACGCCACCGGGTGGAACAGTCGATCTGTCGATCGGGCAACGGTGTGGTTCAGTGACGTTGCAAGTCAGCGATTCAGGGCCCGGTATTGACGAGGCCGAACAATCGCGGGTTTTCGAGCCGTTTTATCGAAGTGAACTGAGCGAAGAAACGGGTTCCGGCCTTGGCCTGTCCATCGTCAAGGCTATCGCCGAACGTGCCGGCGCGCAGGTTCTGCTCGGTTTTACCGACGAAACCCGCAAGCGCGGCTTGCGGGTTTCGGTGGTGTTCCCAACGACAGCAGGGTGAGATTTCCGGCTCAGGTGCGGCTCAAGGGTCGACGTGCGCCATCAACTCCGGCACCGATTCCGGCCGCTTTGCGTAACGCTGCGCCAGCACCGCGCAGACCATCAACTGGATCTGGTGAAACAGCATCAGCGGCAGGATCAGCACCCCGATGGTGCTGCCGGCGAACAGCACCTGGGCCATCGGCACGCCGGTCGCCAGGCTCTTTTTCGAACCACAGAACAGGATGGTGATGCGGTCTTCCTGGCTGAAGCCGAATGCCTTGCCCAATACCGTCGACGCCACCAGTACCAGCGCCAGCAGGACGCAGCAAGCCACAACCAGGCCCAGCAGGTCGATCACCGGGATCTGATGCCAGATGCCTTCATTGACCGCTTCGCTGAACGCACCGTAGACCACCAGCAGGATCGAACCCTGGTCGACGAACTTCAGCCAATTCTTGTTGCGCCCGACCCAGGCGCCGATCCAGCGCCGGGCGATCTGTCCGGCGATGAACGGCAGCAGCAGTTGCACGCTGATTTTCAGGATCGCGTCGAGGGTCGAGCCGCCGTCGCCGTGGACGTTCAGCAGCAAGGTCACCAGCAGCGGTGTGAGGAAGATCCCGAACAGGCTGGACGCCGCCGCGCTGCAGATCGCCGCCGGAATATTGCCCCGCGCCAGCGAGGTGAAGGCAATCGCCGATTGCACCGTGGCCGGCAGTGCGCAGAGGTAGAGCATGCCCATGTACAGCTGGTCGCCGACCAAGGGCGACAGCAACGGTTTCAGCGCCAGACCCAATAACGGGAACAGGACAAAAGTGAGGCCGAACACCAGCAAGTGCAGGCGCCAGTGGCCGGCGCCAGCGATGATCGACTCGCGGGAAAGTTTGGCGCCGTGCAGGAAGAACAGCAGCGCGATGGCGATGTTGGTGAGCCAGCCGAAGCCGACGGCGACCTGGCCGCTGGCGGGCAGGAAGCTGGCGAGCAACACCACGCCGATCAGGGTCAGGGTGAAGTTGTCGGGCAGGAATCTTGGGCGCGTCATGGTTTGCTCATCCGGGGGTTGCCTGTACGTGAAAGCGACTCTAACGTACCTGAGAATTACCGACTAACGCCGAAGAGCCGCCAGATGCCGCCTAAAGGACACGAAAAAAGCGTCAGACGCAGCGTCCCCGGGCTGCCGAGCCTGCCTCGTCCGCTGTACGGGCGCACCGAATCGCTGCCCAATCGCGCCCTCACCCGTCGCCACAGTCACCCGTGGGTGCAACTGTCCTACGCGATTCAGGGCGTACTCGAAGTGCAGACCAGCGCCGGACGTTTCGTCGCCCCGCCGGAACGCGCGGTGTGGATTCCGGCGGGCATGCCCCATCGGGTGTTCAGCTCGCCACAGACTGAAATGCGCAGCCTGTACATTGATTGCAGCGTGTCGGGGTGGGCAATCGAGCGTTGTCATGTGCTTGGGGTCAGCGACCTGCTGCGCGAGCTGATCCGGGCGTTCAGTCTGGTGCCGGTGGAATACGACCAGAACGGCGCCCACGGACGATTGGCCCAGGTGATCCTCGACCAACTGGCCGAAGCACCACAGATCGACTTGATGCTGCCACTGCCTCAGGACAGTCGCCTGCGGCAGATCTATCAGAGTCTGGAACAGCATCCAGAGCAGCAAACTACGCTCAACCACTGGAGCGAAAAATTCGGCGTTACCGAGAAAACCCTGAGTCGGCTGTTTTTGCGCGATACCGGCCTGACCTTTCGTGCCTGGCGTCAGCGCTTGCGCCTGCTGGGTGCGCTGACCCCGCTGGAACGGGGCGAACGCGTCACCGACGTGGCTCTGGCCTGCGGTTATGACTCGACTTCGGCCTTCATCGCCGCGTTTCGCCAGCAATTCGGAGAAACGCCCGGAGAGTTTTTCCGATAAAAATGCCGATATTTATCGAATTTGTACGAGCCAAGCGACCCACTTCAAGGTAGAGTTTCGTCCATCAAACATTTTTGACGTCTTTCGACGATAACCCTGATGACCCACCCTTTAGCGAACCAGTCGGCGGTAACAGCATGATCGAAGTCACTGAAGTCTCCATTGCCCAATTGCGCGCGGCGCTCGAATCCGGCCAGACCACTGCAGTGGAACTGGTGCAGGCCTATCTGGCGCGGATCGACGCCTATGATGGCCCGGACACCGACACGGCGCTGAATGCCGTGGTGGTGCGCAACCCCGAGGCGCTGAAAGAAGCCGAAGCTTCCGATGCCCGCCGGGCAAGAGGTGAACTGCTCGGCCCGCTCGACGGCATTCCCTACACCGCCAAGGACAGCTATCTGGTCAAGGGCCTGACTGCCGCCTCCGGCAGCCCGGCTTTCGCCGATCTGGTCGCTCATCGCGATGCGTTCACCATCGAACGCCTGCGCGCCGCCGGGGCGATCTGCCTGGGCAAGACCAACATGCCGCCGATGGCCAATGGCGGGATGCAGCGCGGGGTCTATGGCCGCGCCGAAAGCCCTTACAACGCTGACTACCTGACCGCACCGTTCGCGTCCGGCTCGTCGAACGGCGCCGGCACGGCCACTGCCGCGAGCTTCTCGGCGTTCGGTCTGGCCGAAGAAACCTGGTCCAGCGGTCGCGGCCCGGCCTCGAACAACGGCTTGTGCGCCTACACGCCGTCGCGCGGGGTGATCTCGGTGCGCGGCAACTGGCCGCTGACCCCGACGATGGACGTGGTGGTGCCGTACGCGCGCACCATGGCTGACCTGCTCGAAGTGCTCGATGTGGTGGTTGCCGAAGACAGCGACACCCGTGGCGACCTGTGGCGTCTGCAACCGTGGGTGCCGATTCCAAGCGTCGCCTCGGTGCGCCCGGCCTCGTACGCCGAACTGGCAGTCAACCGTGATGCCTTGGCCGGCAAACGCCTGGGTGTGCCGCGCATGTACATCAACGCCGACCCCGAGGCTGGCACCAGCGCCGAACCGGGTATCGGCGGCCCGACCGGCCAACGCATCAACACCCGGCCTTCGGTGATCGACCTCTGGAAAGAGGCGCGCAAAGCCCTGGAAGCCGCCGGTGCCGAAGTGATCGAAGTGGATTTCCCGCTGGTGTCCAACTGCGAAGGCGACCGCCCTGGCGCGCCAACCGTGTTCAATCGCGGTATCGTTTCCAAAGAGTTCCTGCACCACGAATTGTGGGAACTGTCGGGCTGGGCGTTCGATGATTTCCTGCGGGCCAACGGCGATCCGAAACTCAATCGCCTGGCCGACGTCGACGGGCCGAAAATCTTCCCGCACGACCCGGGCACCCTGCCCAACCGTGAAGGCGACCTGGCGGCAGGCATGGACGAGTACGTGCGCATGGCCGAGCGCGGCCTCGCCTCGTGGGATCAGATCCCGACCCTGCCGGACGGTCTTCGCGGCCTGGAACAGACCCGCAAGATCGACCTGGAAGACTGGATGGACCGCCTCGGCCTCGACGCCGTGCTGTTCCCGACCAACGCCGACGTTGGCCCGGCAGATGCCGATATCAATCCGGTTTCGGCGGACATCGCCTGGAGCAACGGCATCTGGGTCGCCAACGGCAACCTGGCAATCCGTCACCTCGGCGTGCCGACCGTGACCGTACCGATGGGCATCATGGCGGACATCGGCATGCCGGTAGGCCTGACGTTTGCCGGGCGCGCCTATGATGATTCGACGCTGCTGCGCCTGGCGGCAGCGTTTGAAGCGACCGGTTCGAAGCGCCAGATACCGCCGCGTACGCCGGCGCTTTCGGCGCGTCGATAGCAGCACAACGTTATGCCGCGACCGGTGGGCGCGGCATTCTTCCGACTTGATGATGAGTAACCGGATCACACTTATCAGTACCGGACAACTGTCAGTTCTATCAGTTGTTCGGTCGATAACGTGCGAGTAGCGTGAAAATGAGTTGATAGTCCCTATCAACGAAACACCTACTCACCATTCGGAAAGTTGCATCATGAATATTCCTGAAAACCCAATAGCAACTGTTCTTCGCGATGATTTGAATCCAGACTCACCGCGATCTAAAACGCCTTCTCCCTTCGTGTATTACCGAGCTTCTTTTCAACCACCCCTGCCCTCCGGAAAAACAGAAATTCGTGCGAAAGAGTTCTGGTTCCAGAGCTTCACCGATCAAGCCGAAAGTCTTCTTGGAAGCAGCGGCGAGGGATTCGAAATCGAGAAACTATCCCTGGTCATTCCTAAAGGATTGAAGGACGGCACCTACCCGATAACAAGCAAAGACCGTCCATTCATTCTCATTGAAGTCGATCAGGTTTCACCGGCTGCAAAGAGTGGAAATCTGACAATTACCCGCCATAACGACGGCACGATCTCAGGATTTTATAAAGTCGAGATAGTGATAGAGGACATCAAGTACACCGTTGACGGAAAGTTTCATCTTGAGCCTACGTACGACAACCAATACTAGGAGCCTGCGGTGTCGCTGGGAAAATTTCTGGCTGCGCTGAACGGATGAGCAAGCTGTTTCTCCGTTGCGTTCAGCGAGCCTGCTACACGCAACACTTCGGAAAAACCGAACCACAGTGACGAAATAAACGATTTTTCTCCCGCGTAATCCCCTCGCTAGCATGACCGCGTCTACCCAAATAATATTCAGACCGGGAGAACGCCATGCCAGCCACACACCTTAATATCGGCGAGCCGTGGATGTGGGGCGCCTTCATCGTCTTCGTTCTGGCGATGCTGGCCCTGGATCTGTTTGTCTTCGGCGGACGCAAGGCGCATCGGGTGTCGGTGCGCGAAGCCTCGGCGTGGGTGGTTGCCTGGTGCCTGTTGGCGCTGGCGTTTGCCGGTCTGCTCTGGTGGTATCTGAACGGCGCGTTCGGCGCCGAGATCGCCCAGCGCAAAACCCTGGAATTCCTCACCGGTTATCTGATCGAGCAATCGCTGTCGATCGACAACATGTTCGTCTTCGTGATGATCTTCGGCTACTTCGCAGTGCCGCCGGAGTTGCAACGGCGCGTGCTGCTGTACGGCGTGCTCGGGGCGATCGTGATGCGCGCGGCGATGATTTTTGCCGGGGTCTGGCTGGTGTCGCAGTTTGCCTGGCTGCTGTATGTGTTCGGCGTGTTCCTGATCATTACCGGGATCAAGATGCTGGTGTTCGCCGAGCAACAACCGGACCTCGACAACAACCCGCTGCTGCGCTGGGTGCGCGGGCATCTGCGCATCACCCACGGCTTTCATGGCGAGCGCTTTTTCGTGGTGCAGAACGGCGTGCGCTGGGCCACGCCGATGTTTCTGGTGCTGGTGCTGATCGAAGCCAGCGACCTGATGTTCGCGGTCGACAGCATTCCGGCGATCTTCGCCGTCACCACTGACCCGTTCATTATTTTCACCTCGAACATCTTCGCAATCATGGGCCTGCGCGCCCTGTACTTCCTGCTCGCCGACATGGCTGACCGCTTTCACCTGCTCAAGTACGGCCTGGCGCTGGTGCTGGTGTTCATCGGCGGCAAAATGACGGTCATGCCGTGGTTTCACATGCCCGTGGAGTGGTCGCTGGCGGTGGTGGGGACGGTGATTTTGCTGTCGGTGGTGTTGAGCCTGATCCTCACACGCAAAGAGGATCAGACCCAGTCTTTGTAGGAGCCGTGCTCGACGGCTCCTGCAAGGAGGTTGCGCTTACTTGTCGGACTTGATGCTGGTCCACACCCGCGTGCGCACCCGCTCCAGTTTCTGCGGCAACGGCTGCACCACGTACAGGGTTTTCAGCGCCTCGGGGGTCGGTGTCAGGTTCGGGTTGCCGGTGATTTCCTTGTTGATCAGCGGTATCGAATCCTTGTTGGCATTCGGATAACCGAGGAAATCGCTGATCCCGGCGATGACCTTCGGATCGAGCAAGTTGTTGAGGAATTCGTGCGCCTCGGTGACGTTCTTCGCGCTCTTGGGAATGGCGAAGGTGTCGAACCAGATCGGTGCGCCTTCCTTCGGCAAGCGCCAGTCGACCACCACGCCGTTGCCCGCTTCTTTGGCGCGGTTGCCGAACTGATAGAAGCTGCCGGAGTAACCGATCGCCACACAGATGTCGCCGTTGGCGATGTCGGTCATGTACTTGGCCGAGTTGAAGTAGGTCACGTAGGGGCGAACCTTGAGCATCAAATCCTTGGCCTTTTCATAATCGGCCGGGTTCTGGCTGTTCGGGTCGAGGCCCAGGTAATGCAGGGCCAGCGGCAGGATTTCCGACGGTGAATCGAGCATCGCCACGCCGCAGGATTTCAGTTTTTCCATGTTCTCGGGCTTGAATACCAGATCCCAACTGTCCACCGGGGCGTTCTCGCCGAGCGCAGCCTTGACCTTGGCCGGGTTGAAGCCGATCAGCACCGTACCGACCATGTAAGGCACGCCGTACTGGTTGCCGGGATCGTTGGCGTCGAGCAGTTTGAGCAGCTCGGGATCCTGATGCTTCCAGTTCGGCAGCTTGGATTTGTCGAGTTTCTGGAACACGCCGGCCTTGATCTGGGTATCGAGAAACTGGTTCGACGGCACGACGAGGTCGTAGCCGGAGTTGCCGGTCAGCAGCTTGGCTTCCAGGGATTCGTTGGTATCAAAGGTGTCCCAGGTGACTTTGATGCCGCTTTGCGCAGCGAAATCCTTGGGCACGGACGGCAGGATGTAGTCCGCCCAGTTGTACACCCGCAATTCGCGCTGTTCAGCCTGTGCGGCGCTGGCGAGCAGCGTCAGCCCACAGACAGTGGCGCCCAGAATGCGTTTGATCGTGACCATATTGTTTCCCCGGATGCGGCGTGAGTCGGATGGTTTTTATGTTCTGTACACGGCAGCGGCCAGACGGGTGGCCATGGGTAAGGAGCAGCGGCTGACTCTTGTAGTTTTGCAGGATGGCTCCGATTCTTGCCGAGAGCGCCGCCCGATCACAGTAGGGGGTTGGCCAAAAGGGGATCGAAATGGCCAATTTGCGTGACCGCCGCAGTCCGTAAACGACGATGCCCGGCAGGTGCCGGGCATTGTGGGTGAAACCAGTCAGGGTCAGTCGGTGTAGCCCAACCGCGCCGCCCTGCTCTGCTGCCGGGTCTGGCCACGCGTCGCGAGGCAGTAATACAACGGGCACGTGACGATCAGCCCGACCAGCCAGGACAGATCCGCACCGTCCACCAGATTGGCGTACGGGCCGACGTACAGCGAGGTGTTGGCGAACGGCAACTGGACGATGATGCCAAGGAAATAGGCAATGATCGCGTGCAGGTTGAAACGTCCGTAGATCCCGCCGTCGGCGCGGAAGATCGAGGCGATGTCGTAGCTGCCGCGCTTGATCAGGTAGAAGTCGATCAGGTTGATCGAGGCCCACGGCACCAGCACCAACAACAGCGCCAGGATCAGGCCGATGAACTCGGAAATGAAGTCTGCCGACGCGCCCAGCGCCACCACGCAGCAACCGGCCAGGATCACGCTCGACAACACCACGCGCACCTTGATGCTCGGTGTCCACTGGCTGGCGAAGGTCTGGATCGAGGTAATGATCGACAGCACCGCGCCGTACAGATTCAACGCGTTGTGGCTGATGATGTTGAGCAGGAACAGCACCATCAGAATAGGGCCCAGCCATCCGGTGGACTGCTTGACCGCCGCCATCGCTTCGGTGCCTTCCGGGGTCGCCAGCACCGCCACCGCACCGAAAGTGAACGACAGAATGGTGCCCAGCGTCGCCCCCAGGTAGGTGGCGAAAAACGGCTTGCTGATGCCAATGTCCGCCGGCAGGTAACGCGAGTAGTCGGACACGTACGGCGAGAAGCTGATCTGCCAGATAATCCCCAGCGACACCGTCGCCAGCCAGCCGGACAGGTTGAAGCTGCCACGGGTGAAGAAGTCTGCCGGCAGATCATGGCCGAAGATGTAGATGAACCCGGCGAGCAACGCGCTGCCCATCACCCAGGTGCCGATGCGGTTCAGCGTATGGATGAAGTTGTAACCGATGACGCCGATGGCCGTGGCGCTCAGCGCACCGATCAAAATGCTCAGCGGCGCCGGCACCGATGGCGCGATGCCGACGATGGACTTGCCCGCCAACACAATGTTGGAAATGAAGAAGCCGACGTAGATGATCGCCGCGAAAAACACGATCAGCAGCGCGCCGTAACGGCCGAACTGACCACGACTCTGCACCATCTGCGGAATGCCCATGCGCGGTCCCTGGGCCGACGCGAGAGCGATCACCAGGCCGCCGATCATGTGCCCCAGCGCAATCGCCAGCAGCCCCCAGAACAGGTCCAGATGAAACACCTGAACCACCATGGCGCCGGTGACGATGGGCAGTGGCGCAATGTTGGTACTGAACCAGAGCGTGAACAGATCGCGGGCCTTCCCGTGGCGTTCCGCGAGTGGGACGTAATCGACTGTGTGATTCTCGATCAACGGGTCTTGCCGGGACATCTGGGGCATGTGCATGAACTCGAGTTTGTCTGTTCTTATCTTTGTATGAAGCCAAACCAGGGGGCTTTTTCCGCCCCCTCAGGCGAACACCATATTATGGTATTCCAAACTTTGCACAAGACTGATCCGCTGTTTTCATCGACAACTGATCCGCCATCTTCCCGGAATCCGGGGCTGACAGGAGAGCAAAAAAGCCCCGTAAACCCTGAGTTTCCGACGAAACGACGCGCTTTATCGTTTCACTGAAAAAGACCTTGCAATCGATGTATTACGGTATACCATCAGACCTACAAACACATAAAAACCCGCTCCACCGCATTCGAGGATTGTCCAATGATCGATGCTGCCATCTACAAACAAGTCATGGGCTCGTTCCCGTCCGGCGTCACCGTCATCACCACCCTGGATGACGACGGCCAGATCGTCGGCCTGACCGCCAGCGCTTTCAGCTCGCTGTCGATGGACCCGGCCCTGGTGCTGTTCTGCCCCAACTACAGCTCCGACTCCTACCCGGTGCTGATCAAGAACAAGCGCTTCGCCATTCACTTCCTGTCTGGCGGCCAGCAGAGCGAAGCCTACGCCTTCGCCCGTAAAGGCAAGGACAAGGCACAAGGCATCGAATGGACATTGAGCGAGCTGGGCAACCCGATCCTGGCCAATGCGACAGCTATCATCGAATGTGAGTTGTGGCGCGAATACGAAGGCGGCGACCACGCCATCATGGTCGGCGCGGTGAAGAACCTGATCGTGCCCGAGCAGAACGCCGGCCCGCTGGTGTATTGCCACGGCAAGATGGGCGCCCTGCCCGCTTTCGCCTGAGCCTGACCACTTCCCTTTACAACAGGCCTGCAAGCGACCGGCCGCCAACAAGAGATCAGAGGTAGCGTCATGAAATTTTCCCTGTTCGTACACATGGAACGCTGGGACGAAAGCGTCAGCCACCGTCAACTGTTCGAAGACCTGACCGAACTGACGTTGATGGCCGAGGCCGGCGGTTTCAGCACCGTGTGGATCGGCGAACACCACGCCATGGAATACACCATCTCACCGAGCCCGATGCCGCTGCTGGCGTATCTTGCGGCCAAGACCACCACCATTCACCTGGGCGCCGGCACCATCATCGCGCCGTTCTGGCACCCGCTGCGGGTGGCCGGTGAATGCGCGCTGCTCGACGTGATCAGCAACGGGCGGATGGAAGTCGGCCTGGCCCGTGGTGCCTATCAGGTTGAATTCGACCGCATGGCCGGCGGCATGCCGGCTTCCTCCGGCGGCCAGGCGCTGCGGGAAATGGTTCCGGTGGTTCGCGCCCTGTGGCAAGGCGACTACGCCCACGACGGCGACATCTGGAAATTCCCCACCTCCACCAGCGTGCCGAAACCGGTGCAGAAGCCGAACCCGCCGATGTGGATCGCCGCCCGCGACCCGGACTCACACAACTTCGCCGTGGCCAATGGCTGCAACGTCATGGTCACGCCGCTGATGAAGGGCGACGAGGAAGTCCTCGACCTGAAAAACAAATTCCAGACCGCGCTGGATAACAACCCTGGCGTGCCGCGCCCGCAACTGATGGTGCTGCGCCACACCCACGTTCACGCTAAAGACGATCCGGAAGGCTGGAAGGTCGGCGCCAAAGCGATCTCGCGCTTCTATCGCACCTTCGATGCGTGGTTCGGCAACAAGGAAGTGCCGGTCAACGGCTTCCTCGCGCCAAGCCCGGAAGAAAAGTTCGCCGGCCGCCCGGAGTTCGAACTGGAAAGCCTGCACAAGACCGCGATGATCGGTACGCCGGAAGAAATCATTCCGCGCATCAAGTACTACCAGGAACTGGGCGTGGACGAGTTCAGCTTCTGGTGTGACAACAGCCTGCCCCACGCCGAGAAGAAGAAATCGCTGGAGCTGTTTATCAAGCATGTGGTGCCGGCGTTTCGCTGAGCACCGGGCTGACCGTTGACCCCATGAAAACGCCCCGAGGGGTTCGGGGCGTTTTTATCAGGCGTGGCGTCGTTCCGCCGTACCGCCCACCCGGGTCGCCACGTCCTCGGGCGCCAGCACACGGCCATCGGCCGACAACAGTTGGATTTTCCTGATCGGCTTGCGCTTCTGTGCGTCGACCATCACCGACCCCGACTCGTCCGTCTCGAACAGAAACTCCCCGCCCCACTGCGACAGCGCAACGATCACGGTCTGCAACGCGCGGCCCTTTTCCGTCAGCACGTACTCTTTATAGGCACTGCCATCGGACGCCGGCACCAGTTGCAGGATGCCCGTTTCGACCAGCCCCTTGAGGCGGGTGCTGAGCATGTTCTTGGCGATGTCCAGGCTCTTCTGAAAATCACCGAAACGGCGAACCCCGTCCAGCGCATCACGGATGATCAGCAGCGACCACCAGTCGCCGATCAGATCCAGCGTGCGGGCAACCGGGCAGATGTTGCCTTCAAAGCTTTTGCGCTTCATTTCAGGTGTCTCCAGCAAAACAGCAAAGTCGATGCGGTTGCATCTTACAACCCTTGATCGACAGCGGCTGCCTTTCCCGACCGGAAACTTAGCACTTGCGTACAAGTGGCCGGCGCACGTTGCGAGGATAGTCAACGCTGCCATCCCGGCATCCGCGATCCCTGACACAAGGAGTTCCCATGAGCACGTTCACCACCCAAGACGGCACCGAGATCTATTACAAGGACTGGGGCAGCGGCAAGCCCGTGTTGTTCAGCCATGGCTGGCCGCTGGATGCCGACATGTGGGAATACCAGATGGAGTACCTGAGCAGCCGTGGCTACCGCACCATTGCGTTCGACCGTCGGGGTTTCGGCCGTTCCGGGCAACCGTGGAACGGTTATGACTACGACACTTTCGCCGACGACATCGCACAACTGATCGAACACCTGGACCTGCGTGACGTGACCCTGGTCGGCTTCTCCATGGGTGGAGGTGATGTCAGTCGTTACATCGCCCGTCACGGCAGCGAGCGGGTTGCCGGACTGGTGTTGCTGGGCGCGGTGACGCCGTTGTTCGGGCAGAAAGCCGACTTCGCCGAGGGCGTCGACAAAGCGGTATTCGATGGCATCAAGGCTGGTCTGTTGAAGGATCGTGCGCAGTTCATCGCCGATTTCGCTGCACCGTTCTATGGCACCAACCAGGGCCAGAAAGTCTCCGATGGCGTGCTGACGCAAACCCTGAACATCGCCCTGCTGGCCTCGCTCAAGGGCACCGTGGACTGCGTGACTGCGTTCTCGGAAACCGATTTCCGCCCGGACATGGCGAAGATCGACGTGCCGACCCTGGTGATCCATGGCGACGCCGACCAGATCGTGCCGTTCGCAACCACCGGCAAGAAAGCCGCCGAGCAGATCAAGGGTGCCGAATTGAAGGTCTACAGCGGCGCGCCGCACGGTTTTGCCGTGACCCACGCACAACAGTTGAACGAAGACCTGCTGGGCTTTCTCAATCGCTGAGTTCGAAGTGAACTGAGCACCCGAAAAAAGGGACACCGGCACACTTGTCGGCGTCCCTTTTTTTGTCCGCACGCTGGGTCAAGCCATTGACCGGCGCCCCGTATTTACGGGCCTTGCAGGCCTCTGCATCACGTTTTTATCTTCACATCCCAGCTTAATAATATTTTACCGATACCCACCCCCTCCCTAGTCTGATCCCAAGCACAGAGAACAGGTCGACAGCGGCCTGAATCCAACTGCCTCGTGAGAAAGGATTAGAGATGACCACTGAAATAATAAAAACAGACACGCTTGTTGTCGGTGCCGGTCAAGCGGGTGTGGCCATGAGTGAACACCTGAGCAAACTGGGCGTGCCGCACCTGGTTCTGGAGCGCAACCGCATCGCCGAACGCTGGCGCACCGGGCGCTGGGATTCGTTGGTCGCCAACGGCCCGGCGTGGCACGACCGCTTTCCGGGGATGGAATTCGATGACGTCGATCCGGACGGTTTCGCCCACAAGGAGCGCGTCGCCGATTACTTCGAAGCCTATGCGAAGAAATTCAACGCGCCAGTCCGTACCGGCGTCGAAGTGAAGAGTGTGCAGCGTAATGTCGGCCGTCCGGGCTTCACCGTCGAAACGTCCGACGGCGTGATCGAAGCCGCGCGCGTCGTCGCGGCCACCGGCCCGTTCCAGCGTCCGGTGATCCCGGCGATCGCGCCAAAGGACGAGCACCTGTTGCAGATTCACTCGGCCGATTACCGCAACCCGCAGCAACTGCCTCAGGGCGCGGTACTGGTAGTCGGTGCCGGTTCTTCAGGCGTGCAGATCGCCGACGAACTGCAGCGTTCGGGCAAGCAGGTCTACCTCTCGGTCGGCGCCCATGACCGCCCTCCCCGTGCCTACCGCAACCGCGATTTCTGCTGGTGGCTCGGCGTGCTTGGCGAGTGGGATCAGGCCGCGATGAAACCTGGCCGCGAGCACGTGACCATCGCCGTCAGCGGTGCCCACGGCGGTCGCACCATCGACTTCCGGGGCCTGGCCCATCGCGGCATGACCCTGGTCGGCGTGACCGAATCGTTCAACGACGGCGTGGTGACGTTCAAGCAGGATCTGCTCGACAACCTCAAGCGCGGCGACGAGAACTACCTGGCGCTGCTCGATGCCGCCGACGCCTACATCGAACGCAACGGCCTGGACCTGCCGCCGGAGCCTGAGGCGCGGGAAACCTATCCCGATCCTGACTGTGTGAAGCATCCCCTCGCCAGTCTGGATCTGGCCGAGGCCGGCATCACGTCGATCATCTGGGCCACCGGGTTCGCCGTGGATTACGCCTGGCTGAAGGTCGCGGCGTTCGATGCCAACGGCAAGCCGCAACATCAGCGCGGGGTGTCCAGCGAGTCGGGCGTGTACTTCCTCGGGTTGCCTTGGCAGTCGCGGCGCGGCTCGTCGTTCATCTGGGGCGTGTGGCACGACGCAAAGCACGTCGCCGACCACATCGCCACCCAGCGCAAGTACCTGGACTATCGCGATGCCGGTCAGCGCGAGGCCGCGCACAGCAAGACGGCCGACACCGTCGACGCTTGATCACCCCATTCCGTACCGGCGCCGGTTGCGCCGGGCCAGATTTCGTCAGGAGCTTCACATGAGCCAGCCAACCCACACCCGTATTCGCATGTTCAACACCAAGGACACCTACCCGAACCAGACCCTCGATAACGATTTGTGCCAGGCCGTGCGCGCCGGCAACACCGTGTACGTGCGCGGTCAGGTCGGCACCGATTTCGACGGGCAACTGGTGGGCCTCGGCGACCCGCGCGCGCAGACCGAACAGGCCATGCGCAACGTCAAGCAACTGCTGGAAGAGGCCGGCAGCGACCTGAGCCACATCGTCAAGACCACCACCTACCTGATCGACCCGCGCTACCGCGAGCCGGTGTATCAGGAAGTCGGCAAATGGCTCAAAGGGGTGTTCCCGATTTCCACCGGGCTGGTGGTGTCGGCGCTCGGTCAGCCGCAGTGGCTGATGGAGATCGATGTGGTAGCCGTGATTCCCGAGTAAGCAGGCGCACCGGGTCGAGCCCTTCGCGGGCTTGCCTGCGAAGAGGCCGGTCCAGGCCTCTCGCTCTCAAGTCGAACAGGAGTAAAGACATGACATTTTCCATCGCCGCCCGCTGCCCCGAAACCGGTCAGTTCGGCATCGCCATCAGTTCGTCGAGCATCGCCGTCGGCGCCCGTTGCCCGTGGCTGCTGCCGGGTGTCGGCGCGGTCTCGAGCCAGAACATCACCCTGCCGTCCCTCGGCCCGGAAGTCCTCGCGCTGATGGAGCAAGGCCTCGCGCCCGACGCCGCGCTGGACAAGGTGCTGGCCCGCAACGGCTACAGCCAGTACCGGCAGATCATCGCGATCAATCACCTCGGCCAGACGGCGCACTTCAGCGGCGGGCAAACCCTCGGCGTACACAACGCCGTGTCCGGCGATCAGTGCGTGGCCGCTGGCAACATGCTCGCCGGACGCGCGGTGATCGAAGCCATGGTCAGCGCATTCGAGGACGGCGAAGGTCAGTTGGCCGATCGTCTGATCAGAGCCCTGCAGGCCGGTCAGGCCCGCGGTGGCGAAGCCGGTCCGGTGCATTCGGCGGCGGTCGTGGTGGTCGGCGAACTGACCTGGCCAATCGTCAACCTGCGGGTGGACTGGGCCGATGAAGACCCGATCGGTCAGTTACAACGCCTGTGGGATGCCTACCGTCCGCAATTGCAGGACTACATCGACCGCGCCCTCGACCCGGCCAAGGCGCCGGGTTATGGGGTTGCCGGAGACGATCGATGAGCTCCAGCGTCGAACTGCTCAGAACGCTGGTGGGCTTCGACACCACCAGTCGCGAGTCCAACCTGCACCTGATCGAGTTCGTCCGCGACTACCTCGCCGGGTTCGATGTGCCGTGCGAGTTGATCTACAACACCGAGCGCAGCAAGGCCAATCTGTTCGCGACCCTCGGCCCGGCCCATCTGCCGGGCATCGTGCTGTCCGGGCACACCGACGTGGTGCCGGTCGACGGCCAGCCCTGGACGCTGCCGCCGTTCGAACTCAGCGAGCGCGACGGCAAGCTGTACGGGCGCGGCACCGCGGACATGAAGGGCTACATTGCCTGCGTGCTGGCGTTGGTGCCTTCGCTGGTCGCGACGTCGTTGCGCCTGCCCGTTCACATCGCCCTGTCCTATGACGAAGAGGTCGGCTGCCTCGGCGTGCGTTCGCTGCTGGCGGTGCTGGAACAACGTCCGGTCAAGCCGCTGCTGTGCATCATCGGCGAACCGACGCAGCTCAAACCGGTGCTCGGCCACAAGGGCAAACTGGCGATGCGCTGCGATGTCCACGGCCATGCCTGCCATTCGGCCTACGCCCCGAGCGGGGTGAATGCCATCGAGTACGCCGCCGAGCTGATCGGCGAGCTGGGACGCCTTGGCCAACAGCTCAGGGCCGGGCCTCACGACCCGCGCTTCGACCCGCCCTACACCACGGTGCAGACCGGCGTGATCAGCGGCGGCAAGGCGCTGAACATCGTGCCTGCCGATTGCCGTTTCGACTTCGAAGTCCGCGCCCTGCCCTCACAGGATCCGGCGCAGGTCGCGCAACAACTCAAGGCGTACGCCGAGCAGCAAGTGCTGCCGCGCATGCGTGCGGTCAGCGAGCAAAGCGAGATCCGCTTCAGCGAGTTGTCGGCGTATCCGGGCCTGGTGACCGATGCACAGAGCCAGGCGGCCGAGCTGATCGCGGCCTTCTGTGGTTCGAAGGATTTCGGCACCGTGGCGTTCGGCACCGAGGGCGGATTGTTTGATGCGGTGGGCATTCCCACGGTGGTCTGCGGGCCGGGCAGCATGGATCAGGGACACAAGCCCGACGAGTTCGTCAGCCTCGCCCAACTGCATGCCTGCGACGGGATGCTGCAGCGGATGCTGGCGTTCATTCGCGCCTGAAATCCACGAGCGGGCCGTCCCCGAAAATCAGCCAGTCGCCGCCTTCGGCAGCTCGTTTTTCAGGGCTGGCGAAGGCGGCTGTCCGAGTGAAATCCAGCGATCCGGGGGCTTACTTTTTTTAGGGCTTGAAGCAACAAAACTACTAATTTATCTCTCCCGATGCATTGCACATGATCGGCTCCAACAAGAAATGCGTCGCCCCGCGCGGCGCTCACTGAAGTACGTCCACGTACTCGTCCTTGCCTTGGAGTTCTCATGTCCAGCTCTGCAACAACCAGCGCACCACTCATTGAAAAACACACGATCGGCTATGTGCCTCCCGAGGATCGTCATGGAAAAGTCCGGGATCTGTTCACCCTCTGGTTCGGTGGCAACATCGCGCCGCTGCCCATCGTCACCGGCGCCCTCGGCGTTCAGTTGTTCCACCTGAATCTGGTGTGGGGCATCGTCGCCATTCTCGTCGGTCACCTGGTCGGCGGCGTGCTGATGGCGCTGCATTCGGCCCAAGGCCCACAGATGGGCATTCCGCAGATGATCCAGAGCCGTGCGCAATTCGGCTCCCTCGGTGCGCTGCTGGTGGTGCTGATTGCCGGCGTCATGTACATCGGTTTCTTCGCGTCCAACATCGTTCTGGCCGGCAAGTCGCTGCATGGCGTGGTCGACAGCGTTCCAGTGCCGGTCGGCATCGTCATCGGCGCCCTCGGTTCGGGGATCATCGGCATCATCGGCTACCGCTTCATCCATGTGCTCAACCGCATCGGCACCTGGGTGCTGGGGATCGGCATCGTGATCGGCTTCGGCTACATCCTGACCCACATCCAGACCGACGACTTCCTCACTCGTGGCAGCTTCAATCTCTCTGGCTGGCTCGCCACGGTGTCGCTGGCGGCGTTGTGGCAAATCGCGTTCGCACCATACGTTTCCGACTACTCGCGCTACCTGCCGGCCAACGTGCCCGTGGCGGCGACGTTCTGGACCACGTATCTGGGTTCGGCGCTGGGTTCGAGCCTGTCGTTCGTGTTCGGCGCCGTCGCGGTGCTGGCGACGCCGGTGGGCATGGACACCATGGACGCGGTGAAACTCGCCACCGGCGCCATCGGCCCGCTGATGCTGGTGCTGTTTCTGCTCAGCGTCATCAGCCACAACGCCCTCAACCTGTACGGCGCGGTGTTGTCGCTGATTACGCTGGTACAGACTTTCGCCTACCGCTGGATCCCCACCGCGAAAAGCCGCGCGGTGATATCGATCATCGTCCTCGCCGCCTGCTGTTTCGCCGCCGTCGGCGCCTCGGCGGACTTCATCGGTCACTTCGTCGACATGGTGCTGGTGCTGCTCGTGGTGTTGGTGCCGTGGACTGCGATCAACCTGATCGACTTCTACGCCATCCACAAAGGCCGGTACGACATCGGTTCGATCTTCCAGGTCGACGGCGGTATCTACGGGCGCTACAACCCGCAGGCGTTGCTGGCCTATGCAATCGGCATCGCCGTGCAGATTCCGTTCATGAACACGCCGCTGTACGTTGGCCCGGTGTCGGCACACATCAACGGCGCCGACCTGTCGTGGCTGGTGGGCTTGCTGGTGACGTCGCCGCTGTATTTCTGGCTGGCCAATCGTGACAGCGCCTACCGTCGGCGGTTGTCGAGCGGGAAACTGGCGAGCAGCCTGTAACCGTGCCGCGAAAAAGCCGAAGGCCCTTCATGTGAGGGCCTTCGGCTTTTGTGCGTCTGTGACCATTGATCGGTTAATCGGTGGCGGACCAATAAAAACATATTTTGATGCTTAAATTACTCTTGTTGAACATCTCACCTTCGAGGGTGCTGTCATGAACATCAAGATCGCGACATTGCTGTTGATTGCCCTGCTCGCTCAACCGGCCTGGAGCCAGACCGCCCCGCCTGCTTCCCCCACCACGGACTCCGCCGCCCTGACCACGCGCCTCGCCTTGCGCGACCTATGGGGCGAACACATCTTCTGGATCCGCAATTACGCCGTCGCCAATCAGGCCGGCAACCACAAGGCCGCCGACCTTGCGACCAAAGAAGTGGTGAGCAACGCCACTGCCATCGCCAACAGCATCGCCCCGCTCTACGGCCAGCCGGCGGCCGATCAGTTGCTCAAACTGCTGGCCGGTCACTGGGGCGCGGTCAAGCATTACAGCGATGCGACGGTCGCCAGGGACTCCGCTGGCAAACAGGCGGCGGTCAACGATCTGACCTCGAACGCCAAGGCGATTGCCGCGTTTCTGGCCAAGGCCAATCCCTACTTGCCCGAGCCGACCCTGAACGCCTTGCTCAGCGCCCACGGCGGGCATCATGTGGCGCAAATCGATCAATTGGCCTCAGGTGACTACACCGGCGAGGCGCAGACCTGGCAGATGATGCGCACGCATATACTCAACCTCGCCGATGCCTTGACCGGGGCATTGGTCAAGCAGTTTCCGGACAAGTTCCGCTAGCCCACGGGAGGCATGCCGATGCTCGAAGGACTGGGTCGCACCCAACAGGATCTGCTGCACGCCTTGCTCTACGAACCGGCGGGCATGAGCATCGATGATCTGGCCCACAGCCTGGCGATCACACGCACGGCTGTGCGCCAGCATCTGGCAGCCCTGGAGCGCGACGGTCTGGTGATGCGCGGCGGCACGCGCCCCACCGGGCGCCGTCCCGAGCAGCTGCATCAGCTGACGGAACAGGCCAAGGAAGCGTTTCCCCGGCAATATCCGCTGCTGGCGAACCTGCTGATCGAAGAGGTCGCAGGCCTGATGGGCGCAGATGCGCTCAAGGATCTGATGCGCAATCTGGGGCGCAAAATGGCGGGTGATCTTGAACATCACGTTGTCGATGAGGCACGGATCGTCGAGCACATGAATCGCGCGGGCTATCAGGCCGAGGTGTTTTTCCGCTCGGCAGACGAGCCGCAGATCGTCGCGCACAACTGCGTGTTCCATCACCTGGCCAAAGTGCATCCGGTGGTGTGCGAACTCGACCTGGCGTTGATCGGCACATTGGGGGGTGGCGAAACCGAACACCTGGAATGCATGCTGCGCGGGGGGAATGTCTGTCGCTTTGCGCTCAAGGCCGAGACGCCCCACTCACACGATCAATAGGGCAAGGATATGCTGCAGATACTCGGCAAGGCTTCATCGATCAACGTGCGCAAAGTGCTGTGGACCTGCGCCGAACTGGATATTCCCTTCGAACGTGAAGACTGGGGCTCGGGTTTCAAGTCAACCCACACGCCGGAGTTTCTCGCCCTCAATCCCTGCGCCATGGTGCCAGTGATCAAGGACGGCGATTTCACGCTGTGGGAATCCAATTCGATCATTCGTTATCTGGTGGCACGCTACGACGGCGCACACATCTACCCGACCGAAGCGCAGGCACGGGCGCGCGTCGATCAGTGGATCGACTGGCAGGCTTCGGAGCTGAACCGCTCGTGGTCATACGCGTTTCTGTCGCTGGTACGCAAGTCGCCGGATCATCAGGACAGCGGCGCATTGGTGGCGGGCCGTGAAGCCTGGTCACGGAACATGGCAATCCTCGACCGGCAATTGGAGAAAACTGGCGCCTACGTCAGCGGCGAGCAGTTTTCCCTCGCCGACATTCCCATCGGGTTGTCGGTCAATCGCTGGTTCGAGACACCGTTCGAGCATCCACACCTGCCGGCGGTGAGTGCTTATTACGAGCGCTTGAACCAGCGCCCCGGTTATCGTCGGTATGGGCGCAACGGCACGCCTTGAGGGGTTCCATAAAAAATGCCGGGATCTGTGAAAGATCCCGGCATTGTCGTAAATCCGCTGCTTGTCAGGCCGGCACACCCAGGATGATATGGGACGCCTTGATCACCGCCGTCGCGCTGACACCCGCCGCCAGGCCCAGCTCGGTCACCGCATCGCGGGTCACGATCGAATAGACCTTCGAGCCACCGGCCAGCTCGATCACCACTTCGGCGTTGACCGCGCCATCGGTGACGCTCAGCACCTTGCCTTGCAGGCAGTTGCGGGCAGACAGACGGATGTCGCTGGCTTCGGTCATCAGCATCACCCAGGGCGCCTTGACCAGCGCGACCGCCTCTTTGCCAACCGCAATGCCCAGGCTCTTGAGACTGGCCAGGGTCACCACCGCAACCAGTTTCTCGCCACCCGCCAGGGTCAACACAACTTCGGCGTTGACCGAGCCTTCCTGAACCTGGCTGACCTGGCCTTTGAATACGTTACGGGCACTGACTTTCATGACGGGCGTCCTCTTTTTTTGACTTTCGAGTTAGGAAACGGCCTGTATCATCCGGCAAGCGCCCTGTAGATTCAACTACGGCGCGTGCTTCATGCCTGGCACCAGGACCCAAGACATCTGACTCTAGCAGTCAGATCAGCAGGTCTTCATAAAAGGCGCCATACGGAAGCTCGGGATGAGCAATCTGGATTTCCAGAATCCACACGCCTGCGTTCGGTCGGCCCTCGAAATCGCCGAGGTCGCCGCCACGATAGATCGCGTGAGGAAAATCGCTGACCCGATGGCCCTTGATGTCCAGATTCAATTTCCAGCCCATTGCCTGCGCCTGCTCGGCGGCGTAGCGGTAGAGCTCGGTGCCGGAGACGCCCTCGCGCCACAACGCCTCGACACGCACGAATAGTTCTTTGGCCGCCGCAGCACAGGCGATCATTTGTGGATCGGCGCCGGTGGTGAAGGTGGCCCCGGCGTCCCCTTCATGCCCCTGCCAGACCACCCCCATGTCGATAAAGAAGATGTCCTCTTCACCCAGCACCGGGTCGCCATCGGAGCGCTGTTTGAAGGTCTTGAGCGTATTGGCGCCGAAGCGGATCAGCAGCGGATGCCAGATCCGGTCCATGCCCAGTTGCGCAAGAATCTGTTTGCCCTGGGCCTGCGCTTCGGACTCGAGCATGCCGGGTTTGATCACCCTGGCAATTTCGTCGACGGCTTTCCAGGTCAATTGCTGGGCATGACGCATGCTCTCCAGCACAAAACGTTCGCCTACCGCTTCTTTGCCGCTCAGGGCCGTGCTCATCGCTTTTTCCTTGTACTGATCTGCAGGGATGAAACGCTATATAGATTTGTATATTGCGATACTAACCGAGCGATGACACAAGGTGTCAATCAACTCTGTTCCCGCACCACTCCCCGCGCCTCCAACAACTGCACGAAACTGCTCAGACTGCGCGACACCATCCCCCGCCGCCACACCAGCCAGGTGGTCAGGAAACGAAAATCCGCCGCCAGCGGCCAGACGCTGACGGTCGCGCACCCCGGCATGCTCTGCAGCATTTTGCGCGGCATCAAGGCCAGGCCCGCGCCGGCGCTGACGCAGGCGAGCATGCCGTGGTAGGACTCCATTTCGAAGATCTTGCCGGGCACCGCGGCGTCGGTGCTGAACCACTTTTCGAAATGGTGACGGTAGGAGCAGTTGGAGCGGAACGCATAGATGCTCGTACCGTTCACATCCGCCGCGCGCTGGATCGGCGGGTGATTGAGCGGCGCGATGATGACCATTTCCTCCTCGAACGCCGGCACGCCCTCCAGCGACGGGTGCAGCACCGGGCCGTCGACGAAGGCTGCCGCCAGTCGGCCGGACAGCACGCCGTCGATCATCGTCCCGGACGGGCCGGTGGACAGGTCCAGATCGACTTTCGGGTGCTTCTGGTTGTACGCCGCCAGTAATTCGGGGATACGCACCGCCGCTGTGCTTTCCAGCGAGCCGAGGGCAAACGCGCCTTGCGGTTCTTCGCCAGCCACGGTGGCCCGGGCTTCCTGCACCAGATCAAGAATCCGTCGCGCGTATTCGAGAAAGCTCCAGCCGGCCGGCGACAAGCGCAAGCGGCTCTTCTCGCGAATGAACAGATCGACGCCCAGGTCCTGTTCAAGCTGTTTGATCCGCGTGGTCAGGTTCGACGGTACGCGGTGGATCTGCGCCGCCGCCGCGCTGATGCTGCCGTGCTCGGCAACGGCCTTGAAGATTTCCAGCTGCACCAGATCCACAGTCATTCTCCAATCGTGAAAGAAACGATCTTTATTATTCAGTTTCCAGAAAACAAACACCACCCTACTCTAGGCTCATCCACTGAACACGCAGGACGACGCCATGAGCCAGATTTCCAGCCAGACCCACGCCATCTCGATCAACCCGACTACCGGTGAACAGATCGGCCACTATGCGTTCGAGTCCGCCGAAGCCCTCGATGCCGCGCTGACCCGTGCCTCTTTTGCTTTCAACAAGTGGAAACGCAAACCGCTGCAGGATCGCTCCCGCGCCCTAAGCGCCCTCGCCAGTGCCCTGCGTGAAGGCGCCGAAGCCATGGCCACCATGATTACCCTGGAAATGGGCAAGCCGATCGCCCAGGCCCGTGGCGAAATCGAGAAATGCGCCAAACTCTGCGAATGGTACGCCGAACACGGCCCGGCCATGCTCGACGCCGAATCGACCCAGGTCGAAGACGGCAAGGCCCGCATCGAATACCGTCCGCTCGGCCCGATCCTCGCGGTGATGCCGTGGAACTTCCCGATCTGGCAAGTGCTGCGCGGCGCCGTGCCGACACTGATCGCCGGCAACACCTACGTGCTCAAGCATGCGCCGAACGTGATGGGCAGCGCTTACCTGCTGCGCGACGCCTTCACCCGTGCCGGTTTCGCTGAAGGCGTGTTCGAAGTGATCAACGTCACCCCGGAAGGCGTTTCCACCGCGATCGCCGATCCACGCATCGCCGCCGTGACCCTGACCGGCAGCGTGCGCGCCGGCATGGCGATCGGCGCCCAGGCAGGCGCCGCGCTGAAAAAATGCGTGCTGGAACTCGGTGGTTCCGACCCGTTCATCGTGCTCAACGACGCCGATCTGGACGCCGCCGTACAAGCGGCGGTGATCGGTCGTTACCAGAACTCCGGTCAGGTCTGCGCCGCCGCCAAGCGCCTGATCGTCGAAGAAGGCGTGGTCGAGGAATTCACCCGCAAATTCGTCGAAGCCACACGCCAACTGAAAATGGGCGATCCGTTGTCCGCCGATACCTACATCGGCCCGATGGCCCGCTTCGATCTGCGCGACGAACTGGACCAACAGGTGCGCGATACCCTTGAAGAAGGCGCAACCCTGCTGCTCGGCGGCGGCAAGGCTGAAGGTGCCGGCAACTACTACGAGCCGACCGTACTGGCCAACGTCACCGACCGCATGACCTCGTTCAAACAGGAACTGTTCGGCCCGGTCGCCTCGATCATCACCGCCCGCGATTGCGCCCATGCCGTGGCCCTGGCCAACGACAGCGAATTCGGCCTGACCGCGACGATCTACACCGCCAACGTCGAGTTGGCGCAGCAACTGACCAGCGAGCTGGAAACCGGCGGCGTGTTCATCAACGGTTACTCCGCCAGCGACCCGCGCGTGACCTTCGGCGGCGTGAAGAAAAGCGGTTTCGGCCGCGAGCTGTCGCACTTCGGTGTGCGCGAGTTCTGCAACGCGCAAACCGTGTGGCTGGATCGTCACTGATCCCCTGAAAATGAAAAGCCCGGAGGCATCATGCCCCCGGGCTTTTTTCATTCTCGATGCCTGACTTATGCCGCCGCCTCCTGCGGTTCCGTAACGGCCCGTTTGCCACTCAACAGCCCCAGCACCACAGCCGCCGACACCAGCGTGATGATCGTCAGGATGTGCAGCAGATACTGAAACGCCGAGGCATACCCCTGCACCAGCCGCTCATTGGCCAGACCCGGAACACGGTTGATGGCGTGGGCCATATCGCCGGTGGTGACCCGGTGCGCCGTCTCGGCAATCAGCGCCGCGTCAGCACTGCCAGCCACCGCCTGCACGGCACTCGACAGATCGCTGTGCAACAGCGAAGCCAGAATCGCCGCAACACTCGCCAGTGCAATCCCCTCACCCGCCACCCGCACCGTGCCGAAGATCCCGGCGGCCATGCCCGCGCGCTCTTTCGGCACCACGCTGATCGACAAACCGTCCATCAAACCCCACGGCAAACCGCTGCCGATCCCGATCAACACCATCGGCACAACAAGGGCAAATTTCGGCTCACCGACGTTGTACAGGCTCAGCCAGTGCAGGCCCACGGCGGCAATCAGAAAACCGCCGCCCGATAACAGGCCCGCCGATACATAACGCGTCAGCGAGGCAGCAAGCATCGGCACCACCAGCATCGGCGCGGACAACGCCAGCAACAGCAGGCCGGCCTCGATTTCACTCAAACCTTCCACGCCGATAAAGCGCAGCGGCAGCATGACCACCAGCACGATGTAGCAATAGCACGTGCCGATCGGCAGCATCTGTACGCCGATAAATCGCGGGAAGCGGAACAGGGTCAGGTCCAGCATCGGCCGTTCGACGCGCATTTCGATGATGACGAACAGCGCCAGCAACAACGCCGAAGCCGCCAGCAACCCCACCACCAACAGGCTGCCCCAGCCACTTTCCGGGGCTTGAATGATGCCGAACGTGAACAACGCCAGCATCGTGCTGAACGTGACGGTGCCCGGCCAATCGAGACCCGAGGCCTGCGGATCGCGGGTTTCCCGCATGCGCGGCAGACCGAACACCATGGCGATCACGCCAATCAACGCGGTGAAGACGAAGATCGCCCGCCAGTTGAACGCTTCGATCAGCGCCCCGGCCAGCAACGGCCCGAACGCCAGGCCGATGCCGAACGTGGTGCCGAGCATGCTGTACGCCCGCGTCCGCGCATGACCCTCAAACTCCTGTGCCAGCGCCGCCGAACCACTGGCAAGCGCCGCAGCACCGGCCACCCCTTGAATCGCTCGCA
Organism: Pseudomonas botevensis; assembly: GCF_019145475.1. Lineage (GTDB taxonomy): Bacteria > Pseudomonadota > Gammaproteobacteria > Pseudomonadales > Pseudomonadaceae > Aquipseudomonas > Aquipseudomonas botevensis. Next base: position 25,906 of record NZ_JAHTKI010000018.1, on the reverse strand, counting down.
GCGCATCCAGCCAGAACACCGAAGGCGCCAGGCTCTGGGCAATCGACGCGCCAGTAAACAGCAGCATGCCGAAAGCGAACAGGCGCTTGCGCCCGTAGACGTCGGCCAGCGCCCCCGCCGCCATCAGCAGACTGCCGAACGACAGCATGAACGCATTGGTGATCCAGGTCAGCGCCACGGGACTGCCGCCCAGGTCTCGACCAATGGCCGGCGTCGCCACCGCGCCACCGGTAAAACTCAAGGGAAGGACCAGTGCCGACAGGCAGATGGCCGCGAGGATCAGCAGCTTGTCGCGCTCGATCCGGTGTTGAGAGACAGTTGTCATGAATTCGTCCGATGAAGAAAAAATAATGTCAGGCAGGCTGCGATCGGTTGATCGCGCAAAGCACTCAGCCTGTGGCAACGCCTGCGGAGTCAAGTATTACTCCTTGAAATCGGTAGACAGCGCCAACGCCTGCCACTCGGCCAACTCCTGCGCCACCAGCCGGTTCTTCGCTTCGATCCGCGCGATGGTGTCGCTGCCCAGCGCCAGGCGCTGCGGCGGATTCGACGCGTTGACCAGCGCCAGCATGGCTTCGGCGAACTTCACCGGATCACCGGGTTGCGCATGGTTGGCGGCCTCGGCGAACTGACGCATTTTGCCGACCGTTTCGTCGTAGTCCGGCAACACCAGGGCCGTCTTGATCAGCGATTGTTCGTCGAGGAAGTCGGTGCGGAAGAAGCCCGGTTCGACCACCGTGGCATGAATGCCCAACGGTGCCAGTTCCTGATGCAGCGCTTCAGTGATGCCTTCCACCGCAAACTTGGTCGAACCGTAGACGCCCCACCCCATGTAGGCCTGATAGCCGCCAATCGACGAAATATTGATCACCCGACCACTGCGCTGGGCACGCATGTGCGGCAGCACCGCGCGGGTCACGTTGAGGACCCCGAACACGTTGGTGGCGAACAAGCGCTCGGTTTCGCTGGCACTGGTTTCCTCCACCGCGCCCAGCACGCCAAAACCGGCATTGTTGATCAGCACATCGATGCGGCCGAAACGCTTGATGCCCTCCGCCACCGCTTGATGCGCCTGGTCTTCGCGGGTCACGTCCAGGCGCACCGCCAACAGGTTCGGGTGATTGCCCAGGCGGGCGGTAATGTCTTCAGGTTTGCGAGCAGTGGCGATGACAGCGTCGCCAGCACGCAGGGCGTGTTCTGCGATGAGGGTGCCAAAACCACGGGAAGCTCCGGTAATCAGCCAAGTACGCATTTCAACTCCTCCTGTCTGCGACCCTTGGCGTGGTTGCCGGGCCTTCTCGATCAGTTGAAGCGACTGTAAAGCCGTGTTACTGATGTGATAATCCCAACAAAATTACATGGCTTTGTGAAACCTGCTCACAAATGAGACATTCGAATGAAGAACCCTTCGGCCGCTGACCTGTCGATCTTCCTGTGCATCGCCCAGCATCTGAACTTCAGCCGTGCGGCGGTTGAACTGGGCCTGACGCCCTCGGCCCTCAGCCATTCGTTGCGCGCTCTGGAAAATCGCCTTGGCGTGCGCCTGTTCAACCGCACCACCCGCAGCGTGGCCCTGACCGAGGCCGGCGAGCGTCTGTACGCGCGATTGAAACCGGCGTTCCGCGATATCGATGACGCTCTGGAAGACCTCAACCATTTTCGCGACAAGCCCTCGGGCAATCTGCGCATCACCTGCGGGCGTCAGGCTTGCGAACTGGTGTTGCTGCCGATTGCCAGCGAGTTCTTGCAGGTATTTACCGATATCCGCCTGGAAGTGGTCGAAAGCGACGCCCTGCTGGACATCGTCGCCACAGGTTTCGATGCCGGGGTGCGCTTCGGTGATCGGCTGGAAGCCGACATGGTGTCGCTGCCGATCGGCCCGCCCTTGCGCTCGGTGGTGGTGGGTTCACCGGCGTTTTTCGAGCGGCATGCAACGCCGCACAAGCCTGAGGACCTGCATGGCATTCCGTGCATCCGCCATCGTTTCCCCAGCGGTTCGCTGTACCGCTGGGAATTCGAACGTGGCGGCATCGAACAGGACATCGAAGTGAACGGTCCGCTGACCCTGGGCGACGTCAGCCTGATGGTCGGCCCGGCGCTGCAAGGCCTCGGATTGGCCTACGTGTTCGAGGACATGGTCAAGGAACACCTGAACACCGGACGCCTGGTGCAGGTGCTGGCCCACTGGTGCCCGTACTACCCCGGCCTGCATCTGTATTACCCGAGTCGGCGCCATGTCCCGGCACCGCTCAAGGCCTTCATCGACTTCGCCCGGGAACGCCGAAACGGATAACCGCGCTTACAGATACTTCAACCAGGCAAGGTCACGACGCCGCGCCTTCAACGCCGAAAACCAGCGCACCGCCGGAAACAGCACGACCGCCAGCACGACCGCCGCCAGCCAAACCGCCGCCACCGACGAGAAGCCGAAGTAGCTGCCCTGATTGAGCCCGAACAAGGCCACGCCAAGCAGATACAAGACCTTGAGCGCATACAGGTGCAGCAGATAGAAAAACATCGGCGCCGAGCCGAACACCGTCAGCCAGCGGATCCAGCGACGATCCTGCGCACGCTCGAACACCAGCAACAGCAGCAGGCCGACACTCACGGTCAGGGCGATGAACAGCAACGACGGCGGGTATTTGGTGATGTTGAAAAAACTCATCAGGGTCTGCAGAGCGCTTTCGCCCACCGCCCACGGCTTCTCGCCATACCCATTGAGCAAACGCAGCGCCACGAACCCGCCAAGCCCGGCGATGCCACACAACAGCAGGCGTCGCTGACGTACAGCGGCATCGGCCGCACGGGCAAACCACGGCCCCAGCGCGTAACCGAGACCGATCACGCCGATCCAGGGCAGCAGCGGATACGAGGTGCGTAGACGCAGTTGTTCGCTGACCTCGATCCAGCCGCGATCATGCAGAATCGCCCAAGGCAGGTGCAGCGCCGAATCTGGCGAGAAATGCACGGCGTCGAGCAGGTTGTGCCCGGCGATGATCGTCAGGCTCAACGCCAGCAACCATCCGCGCGGCAGCCAGACCAGCAGCGACAAGGCGATCATGCTCAGGCCGATGGCCCAGATCACTTGCAGGTAGATCACGCTCGGTGGCAACTGGAAGGTCCAGGCGAAGTTCACCAAGGTGAATTCGAGCAGCACCAGAAACAATCCACGCTTGAACAGGAATGCGCTGACGTCTGTTTTGCCGGCGTACTTCTCACCGAACAGCCAGGCCGACAAACCGGTCAGCAGCACGAACACCGGCGCGCACAAGTGCGCCAGGGTCCGGCTGAAAAACAGCGCCGGTTCGGTGCTGGCGATGTCCATGGGATCAGACACCTGACGATGCAGCAGGAAGGTTTCGCGCACGTGGTCGAGCAGCATGAACAGGATGACCAGGCCCCTGAGGGCATCGATCGACAGCAGCCGGCCGGTCGCCGGGGGAACGGTAGGGGAAACAGCGAGGGTCATGGCAATTTCGCAAGCGAGTCAGGAACGACAGGGCCGCACGAATGCGGCCCGATTTTCGTTACCTTATAACATGAAAAGCCGATCCAATTGCTAGCAATTCTCAAGCAGAGCGCAGTTGCGCCAGCAGCACTTGCAATGGATGGCGCAATTGCTGGTTGGCTTCACGCTTGACCTGACTGCGGCACGAATAACCGGTAGCCAGCGCTTCGCCCTGCTCTTTCGGTGCCTCGACCTGCCTGGCCCAGGACTGTTCGAAGATCACCGCAGAGGTCGCCCGGTTGCGCGCTTCGTGGCCGTAAGTGCCGGACATGCCGCAGCAACCGGTGGCCTGGGTCGCCAGTTTCAGCCCGGCCCGTTCGAACACCTGCTCCCATTGCTGGGTCGCGGCCGGCGCGTTGGTTTTCTCGGTGCAATGGGCCAACAGACGGAAGCGTTCGTCACGGCGCACTGCGGTGTTTTCCGGCATTGCCTTGAGCAACCACTCCTGCACCAACGCCACCTCGGGGCATTCCTCCATTCCCGGCACCTTGAGGTACTCCTGGCGATAGACCAGGGTCATGGCCGGGTCCAGTCCCACCAGCGGCACACCGATCCGCGCTAGTTCACCCAACTGCCGGGCGTTGCGCAACGCGGCGCGATTGAACGCCGAGAGAAAGCCCTGGACATGCAGCGGCTTGCCGTTGGCGCTGAACGGCGCCAGATAAACCTGATAGCCGAGGCGCGTGATCAGCTCGATCAGATCCGCCAGCAGCGGCGCTTCGAAGTAGCGGGTAAACGCATCCTGCACCAGCACCACGCTGCGTTCGCGTTGCGCCGGGGTCAGTGCGGACAGCACGTCCACCGTCGCCGCCTGCACCTGCCACTTACCCAGCGACCGGTGAAAATCGAACCGGCTGAGCAACGGCACATCGACCATCCCGCCGAGTCGCTCCAGCACACGGCGGCTGAGCGCGTTGCCCATCAGGCCGTTGTACAGCAGCGGCACCCGCGCCATGTACGGAATGCTGTATTCCAGCGAGGCAATCAGGTAATCGCGCAGCGGACGCAGATAACGGGTGTGGTACAGCTCCAGAAAACGCGAGCGGAAATCCGGCACGTTGACCTTCACCGGGCATTGCCCCGCGCAGGACTTGCACGCCAGGCACCCGGCCATGGCGTCGTACACCTCATGGGAGAAGTCCGCGCCCTGCCCCCGACTGTTGCGCCAGCGCTGCAGCAGCGTGGTGAAAAACGGCGGCCGGCGGCTGGCATCGGACAACACATCGACGCCCGCCAGCCCCTGCAAACGCAGCCATTCACGGATCAACGACGCACGGCCCTTGGGCGATTGCGCGCGCTGGCGGGTGGCTTTCCACGACGGGCACATGGCGTCGTCCGGATCGAAGTTGTAGCAGGCGCCATTGCCATTGCAGTGCATGGCCGCGCCGTAGTCCTGCCAGACCTTTTCGTCGATCTGCCGGTCGAGTTCGCCACGCAGGGTGACTTCGTCAATTTTCGACAGCGTTGCGTTGACCGTCGCCGGGGTGGCGATCTTGCCGGGGTTGAACTGGTTGAACGGATCGAACGCCGCCTTCAAGGCCTGCAACGCCGGATACAGCTCACCGAAAAACGCCGGGGCGTATTCCGAACGCAGGCCCTTGCCGTGCTCGCCCCACAACAGCCCGCCGTAGCGCTGGGTCAGCGCCGCCACGCCATCGGACACCGGCCGCACCAGCGCCGCCTGCTGCGGGTCCTTCATGTCGAGAATCGGCCGAACGTGCAGCACGCCGGCATCGACGTGACCGAACATGCCGTACTGCAAGCCATGGCTGTCGAGCAGCTCACGCAGTTCCGCGATGTACTCGGCCAGATGCTGTGGCGGCACGGCGGTGTCTTCGACGAACGGCTGCGGCCGCGCTTCCCCGGCGACGTTGCCGAGCAATCCCACCGCGCGCTTGCGCATGCCGTAGACCTTGTTCACCGCCGCCTGACCGACCGCCAGCGTATGCCCCAGTCGCTCGACGGTGCGGTCGCTGTTCAAGTGTTCGAGGAAAGCCTCGACCCTGCGTTGCAGGTCATCGGGATCGTCGCCGCAGAACTCCACCAGATTGATGCCCAGCGTCGGGCGCTCGGCGCTTGCCGGGAAATACTCGGCAACGCCGTGCCAGACGATGTCCTGCATCGCCAGCAGCAGCACTTTGGAATCGACGGTTTCGATCGACAGCGGTTTGAGCGCCATCAACGCCCGGGCATCGCGCAAGGCATCCATGAACCCGGCGTAGCGGATGTTCACCAGCATGGTGTGCCGGGGGATCGGCAACACATTCAATTTGGCCTCGACCACAAACCCCAGCGAACCTTCGGCGCCGCACAGCACGCTGTTGAGGTTGAAGCGCCGGTCAGCCTCGCGCAGGTGTGCCAGGTCATAGCCGGTGAGGCAACGGTTGAGGTCGGGAAAGCGCTGCTCAATCAGTTCGCCCTGCTCATCGATGATCTGCCGCGCGCAGCGGTACACCTCACCAACCCGATCCTCGCGCGCACATGCCTGCTCCAGCTCGGTCTCTTCCAGCGCCCGTCCGTGCAGCTTCTCGCCGCCACGCAGAATCATCTGCAGTTCGAGCACATGGTCGCGGGTCTTGCCGTAGGTGCAACTGCCCTGGCCGCTCGCATCGGTGTTGATCATGCCGCCGACGGTGGCACGGTTGGATGTCGACAGTTCCGGGGCGAAAAACAGCCCGGCGGCTTTCAGCGCGGCGTTGAGCTGATCCTTGACCACCCCGGCCTGCACCCGCACCCAGCGTTGCTCGACGTTGATTTCCAGAATGCGGTTCATGTGCCGCGACAGGTCGACGACGATGCCGTCGGTCAGCGACTGGCCGTTGGTGCCGGTGCCGCCGCCCCGAGGCGTGATCACCACCTGGCGATAGGCCGGTTCGGCGATCAGCCGCGCCAGCAGCGCCACGTCCTCGGCGTCCATCGGGAACACCGCCGCCCGGGGCAGGCGCTGATAGATCGAGTTGTCCGTCGCCAGCACCACACGGCTGGCGTAGTCGGCGCTGATTTCACCTTTGAAACCGCCGCTCTTGAGCGCCTGCAAAAACTGGCTGTAATCGGAAGTCAGGGGCGTAGCGGGAGAGAGCTGGGCGATCATCGGCAAAGGCGTCTCAGGTCAAAATCGGGCTGATGTGGCCGGAACTCTTGTACGCAACGAATGATTGCGTCAGGCTCCTTGGCCATTGGATACCTATGTTCATTGCAGAAAGACTCTGCGACAAACGTAAATTCGACCCGACTTTAATGACTAAAACGAATGAATCCGCGAACCCTCACTCCCTCGATGTCGTTGCTGCTGGCGTTTGAAGCCGCCGCACGCCATGAAAGCTACACCCGTGCCGCCCACGAACTGTCGTTGACCCAGAGTGCGGTCAGCCGCCAGGTGCAGATTCTGGAAAAGCTGCTCGGCATGCGCCTGTTCAGCCGCGAAGGCCGGCGGGTGATCCTGACTGACGTCGGGCGCATGTATCAGCGCGAACTTGCCGAAGCGCTCGGGCAGATTCGCAGCGCGACCCTGCAGGCCATGGCCTTCGGCTCGGGCATCCATAGCCTGCGCCTGGCGACACTGCCGACCTTCGGCTCGAAATGGTTGCTGCCGCGGCTCAAGGATTTCTACACCGCGCATCCCGGCATGACCGTTCACCTGCACTCGCGAATCGAGGCCATCGATTTCGACACCAGCGAAATCGACGCGGCAATCTGCGTCGGCGGTGGCGACTGGCCGGGGCTGACCGCGCATCGCCTGCACACCGAAGAACTGGTGGTGATCGCCAGCGCTCAGCTGTCCGAAACCGAGCGGCGCAGCGCCGGCGAGCATATCGCCGGGCAACTGCTGCTCAACGTCAGCAGCAACGCCCAGGCCTGGGCTGAATGGTTCAGCCATCACGCCCTGCCCCATCGCAGCATGCGTATCGGCCCGAGTTTCGAAATGACCTCGCACCTGATTCAGGCGGTGCGCGCCAACATCGGCATCGGCCTGGTGCCACGGATTCTGGTCGAGGACGAGCTGAACAACGGCGAGCTGTTGCAACTGGGCGAGCCGATCAGCAGTCGTCGCAGCTATTACCTGGTGTACCCGGCACGCAATGAATCGCTGCCGTCGCTGAAGGCGTTTCGGGATTGGCTGGTGCAGACACTCTGAGCCTTTGTATTGCCAGGACCGGCGCCTTCGTGGGCAAGCCCGCGAAGACCTCCGGCCAGACACCTCAGAATCGCGGCTTGAGCGCCTTCCAGTCCGCCTTGTATCGCTGCATCTGGCGCACATCGTCGCGCTGACGAATCCCGCACGTCAGGTACTGGTCATGCAGCTTGCCCAGTTGGTCGTGATCCAGTTCCAGGCCCAGTCCCGGCGCACGGGTGATTTTCACGCAGCCATCGACAATCGGCAGCTTACCGCCCTTGATCACTTCCTCGTCCGGCTCCTGCCACGGGTAATGGGTGTCACAGGCGTAATCCAGATTCGGCACCGCCGCCGCCACATGGGCCATCGCCATCAGACTGATGCCCAGGTGCGAGTTGGAATGCATCGATACGCCCAGACCAAAGGTGTCGCACATCTTCGCCAGGATCTGGGTATCGCGCAGGCCGCCCCAGTAATGGTGGTCGGCGAGGACGATCTGCACGCTGTTCTGCGCCACGCTGCGGCGGAATTCGTCGAAGTCGGTGACCACCATGTTGGTCGCCAGTGGCAGCCCCGTGCGTCTGTGCAACTCGGCCATACCGTCCAGCCCAGGGGTCGGGTCCTCGTAATACTGCAAATCGTCACCGAGCAATTCGGCCATGCGAATGGACGTTTCCAGCGACCAGTTGCCGTTCGGATCGATCCGCAACGGATAGCCGGGGAAAGCCTTTTTCAGGGCCTTGATGCACGCCACTTCATGCTCTGGCGGCAAGGTGCCGGCCTTGAGCTTGATGCTCTTGAAGCCATAGGCCTCGATCATCCGCGCGGCCTGGGCAACGATCTGCTGCTCGCTCAGCGCCTCGCCCCAGTTGTCCGGTTTGTAGGGCGAATCGATGTGTTGCGCGTACTTGAAAAACAGATAGGCGCTGAACGGCACCTCATCGCGCAGTGCACCGCCGAGCAGATCCACCAGCGGCACGTTCAGGTAATGCGCCTGCAAATCGAGAAACGCCACTTCGAACGCAGAATAGGCGTTGCTCACCGCTTTGCTCGCATGGGAGCCAGGCGCCAGTTCCGCGCCCGTCACGCTGGCCGGTTTGTTCGCCGCCACCGTCGCCTGGACGATGCGACGCAACTGGTTGAGGTTGAATGGATCGAGCCCGATCAGTTGTGACTGCAATTGCTGCTGGATCGCCAGCGCCGGGGCGTCGCCATAGCTTTCGCCGAGGCCGATGTAGCCGTTGTCGCTTTCGATCTCGATGATCGAACGCAGGGCGAAGGGCTCATGAATGCCGCTGGCGTTGAGCAACGGCGGATCACGAAAGGCAATCGGAGTGACGGTTACGCGGATGATTTTCAAGATGATGCTCCTGATGGATCGGAATCAGTGGCTCGCCGCCGTACTGGCCGTCGACGCGACGGCGGTTTCGGGTTCAGGCTTTGCCGGGGAATTGCCCTTGGCGCCAGGCGCCATGCGAGCGAAGAAGATCGCGACCGCCGCCACCAGCGAGGTCGCCGCGAGGCCGTACAGGCCGCCCTCGATCGAGCCGGTGGACTGCTCAAGGAAACCGAACGCGGTCGGCGCGACAAAACCGCCGAGGTTGCCGATCGAGTTGATCAAGGCGATCACCGCCGCCGCGATGCGTGCATCCAGATAGCTTTGCGGGATCGGCCAGAACAGTGCCGAGGCCGCCTTGAAACCAATGGCCGCAAAGCAGATGGCGACGAAGGCGAACACCGGCCCGCCAGTGGTCGACATGAACATGCCAAACGCGGCGATCACCAGCGTCAGCGCCACCCAGGCCTGCTGGAATTTCCATTTGCCGGCCAGGGCCGCGAAACCGTACATCGCGATGATCGAAATGATCCACGGCACCGAGTTGAGCAAACCGACTTCGAAGTCACCCAGGCTGCCCATCTTCTTGATCATGCTCGGCAGCCAGAACGTCGCGCCGTAAATGGTCAGGGCGATGGAGAAATAGATGAAGCAGAACAGCGCGATCTGCCGATCCGCCAACAGCTTGAACATCGATGGCCTGGCGACATGGGTCGCTTCCCGGGTGCGCTGTTCTTCGGCAATGGCTGTCACCAACGCTTCGCGCTCTTCCTCGCTCAGCCACTTGGCCTGACGCGGATGGGATTGCAGCCAGAACCAGACAAACCCGCAGAGCACCACCGACGCAGCGCCTTCAATCAGGAACATCCATTGCCAGCCGTGCAGCCCCATGCCGCTGATGTGCAACAAGGCACCGGACACCGGGCCGGAAATCACCGACGCAATCGCCGAACCGCTGAGAAACACCGCCATCGTCTTGCCGCGCTCGGAGGCCGGCAACCATTGAGTAAAGTAGTAAATGATCCCCGGGAAGAATCCGGCCTCGGCCGCCCCGAGAATAAAGCGCAGGACATAGAAACTGGTTTCGCCCCGAACGAAGGCCATGGCCATCGCGGCCGCGCCCCAGGTAAACATGATCCGCGTCAGCCAGGCCCTCGCGCCATAGCGTTGCAGGAGCATGTTGGACGGCACTTCGAACAGCGCGTAACCGACGAAAAACAGACCGGCGCCGAGACCGTACGCAGCCGCGCCGATACCCAGATCGGTTTCCAGATGACTGCGCACGAAACCGATGTTGACCCGGTCGATGTAGTTGACGATGAACATCACCACGAACAGCGGCAACACATGACGCTTGACCTTGGCGGCCGCACGGGCGAGCACCGTGACGTCCGGCGAACTGTGGAGGGTTTTCAAGGGGCGACTCCCGATCATTGTTTTTTTAGGGATGCCTTTTAGGCGTAGACCGATCATGGACGGGCCAATTGATCCCGTCTAATCTAACTTGGTATTCGATTGATACCCGGATTAGATCAATGTTCGAACTGACCCAACTGCGCTGCTTCACCACCGTCGCCACCGAACTCAACTTCCGTCGCGCCGCCGAACGCCTGAACATGACCCAGCCACCGCTGAGCCGGCAGATCCAGTTGCTGGAGCATCACCTGGGCGTCGAATTGTTCACCCGCAGCACGCGCAGCGTGGCCTTGACCGCAGCAGGTCGGGCATTTTTCATCGAGGCGCAGAACCTGCTGGAACGCGCCCAGCAAGCGGCCGTCACCGCGCGGCGCTTCGCCGAGGGCGATATCGGTTCGGTGAACATCAGTTTCGTCGGCAGTGCGGTGTATGAATTTTTGCCCAAGGTCATCGCGGAGGCTCGCCTGCGTCAGCCGCAGGTGAAAATCGATCTGAGCGAAATGAACACCTACCAGCAACACGAAGCGTTGCGCGCCCGCCGCATCGATCTGGGCATCGCCCGCGCGCCGTTACTGGAGCCGGGCTACGCCACCGAGTGCCTGGTGCGCGAACCTTTCGTACTGGCCGTGCCCAGCGGCCATCGCCTGGCGAACGCCGCCGAAGTCTCGGTGAATGATCTGGATGGGCAACCGTTCCTGATGTACTCCCACGCGGCCTATCCACCGTTCAACGAACTGCTGACCGGCACGCTGCGCTCGGCTCGCGTCGCCCCCGACTATGTGCAGTGGCTGGGGTCGTCACTGACGATTCTGGCACTGGTCAACGCCGGCATGGGCGTCGCCCTGGTGCCGCGCTGCGCCACCAGTGTGGTATTCAGGAGTGTGGTGTTTCGCGATATCGATCTGGGTGAAGGCGTTCAGAGCGAACTGCACCTGATCTGGCGCGAGAATAACGACAACCCGGCGTTTGCCATGTTGCTGGAGGGCATTCGCCGGGCGGTCAGGGAAGGTTGGGGGTGATGCTACCGCTTTACTTGCGCATTGGAGGCGGTGGAGCCGTAGGCCCTCTGCCGGTCTGCGGCGCATTGCTTTCATTCGAACCAAGGTAACGGGCTACCTCTGGAGGCATGGGTTTCGGTGCTTCGGCAGTCATAGCTGATCCTCTTTCAGGTTGGTGAACTCCACCCACTGAATCTTCGACGAATCTATCACCAACATCTCAGCGCCAAAAGACCGGAGAACCCCATCGTCACTTAACCACTTGGGGTTGTGTATTACAAACTGGCCTTGCTGGGGCTCGGGTGGCCATTCGCTAGGCCAACCGAACAGACGCCTTTCATCGTTCAAATGCAGCGTTATAAGTCGATCATGTCGGGCAAATGTGCTGTACCACTGATTGGGATGCGAGGTTTTCCTCGTAACATTTCGAAACCGTAACCATGCATGCAGTTTGTCGTTCGATGCCAGAAAGCAGGACAACAAGCCAAGGACCACCGACACAACGAATGCCCAGAATCCCTGCGCGCCGGCGCTCCATATTCCTACGGAAAAGCCCTTCACGCCGATCCACAAACAAACCGCACCAATCCCCAGCACCACTCCATGAATCACAAACGTGAAAATCAACGCCTGCACAATCTGCCCAAATGTGTCAGGCCGTTTGAACGCGGTAAGCGTGTAGAAAATCCAGGTCGAGACAAACCCCGGAATCAGATACTGCAACAGCGGAATAACCTCTTTCACCAGATCATCCATGATCAGTGGCTCCTCAAAACCGAAACGCATCCTCCATAAATAGCGATGCCGGCCCTGTCCGGGGGCCGGCACTCAAAAGCCTAGCGCAGGCTGCGAAAACGCCCTGCACCAAGTGTCACAGTTCATTGCGCCAAAGCAGTCATCACGCGTCCTGCAAGATCAGATCCGCGCCCTTCTCCGCCACCATCAGCACCGCCGCGTGGGTGTTGCCCGATGTCACGTTGGGAAAGATCGACGCATCGACAATCCGCAAACCTTGCAGGCCGTGCACCTTGAGGCGTTTGTCGACCACCGAGGTCTGCTCGTCCGCGCCCATCGCGCAGGACCCGCACAGGTGATAGATCGAGCCGCAGTTGTCGCGGAAGTACTGGAGCATCTGCTCGTCGCTTTCGACCACCGGCCCCGGCAGCACTTCGTCGACGGTGATGTCCTTGAGCGCCGGTGCGCCCATGATCTTGCGCATCAGGCGACTGCCCTGGATCACCTCGTCGATGTCCTTTTGCGTACTCAGGTAATTGGGGTCGATCCGCGCCGCGTCCCGAGGATTTTTCGAGGCGATTTCGATATGCCCGCGACTGGTCGGCCGGCACGGGTTGAAGCACAACAGGAAACCTGAGTACGGTTCGGGTTTGAGACTGGCCTTGTTGTTTTTCGGAATCTGGTACGACAACGGGTTGAAGTACAGCTGCAGGTTCGGATGACTCTGCTGCGCATCACCCCGGAAGAAACCGCCGGCCTGATTCACGCTCATCGCCAGCGCGCCCTTGCGGGTCAGCAGGTATTTCACGCCGAGCTTGAACTGGCCGAACAACGAGCTGAGCTCATCGTTGAGGGTCGGGATATTGGCCTTGTAGTAGTAGCTGACGCAGAGGTGATCCTGAAGATTCTGCCCCACCGCCGGCAGGTGCTTGACCACCGGAATCTGGTGCTTGCTCAGCAGCTCACGATTGGCCACGCCGGACAGTTGCAGGATTTTCGGGGTGTCGACAGCACCGGCACAGAGGATCACTTCCTTGCGCGCGGTAAAGGTGCGGACCACGCCATGCTGGGTGATCGAGATCCCCGTGGCGCGTTGCTGCGACTCATCGAACAACACGCGATCGACCAGCGCGTAATGCTCGACGGTCAGATTCGGCCGGCTCAGTGCCGGGTGCAAATGGGCGAAGCTGCTGGAGCTGCGCTGACCGTTTTTGGTGTTGACGTCATAGATCCCGGCGCCCTCGAATTTCGGCCCGTTGAAGTCGTCGCTGCGCGGGTAGCCCAGCTCGTCACACCCCTTGAGAAATACGTCGCAGATCGGATGCGTCTGGCCGGCCATCGGGGTGATGCTGATCGGGCCGCTGCCGCCGTGATATTCGCTGTCGCCCAGCGGGTGGTTTTCCAGTTTGCGGAAGTACGGCAGCACGTCCTTGAAACCCCAGCCATCGTTGCCGTTGGCAGCCCAGTCGTCGAAGTCATGGGCCTGGCCACGCACGTAGATCATCGCGTTGATCGAGCCCGAACCGCCCTGCACCTTGCCGCGTGGGGCGTAGATTTCACGGTTGCCCAACTGCTTCTGCGGCTGGCTGTAGTACATCCAGTTGAAGGTCGGGTTGTAATACATTTTGGCGAAGCCGACCGGGATCCTGAACCACAGCGAGCTGTCCTTGCCACCCGCTTCCAGCAGCAGCACCGAATGTTTGCCCGACGCCGAGAGCCGGTTGGCCAGCACGCAGCCGGCAGCGCCTGCGCCAGCGATGATGTAGTCGTATGTCATGCACGGTTACCGCGTAAGTCGTTATACAAAAATCGCGAATCTGCAGGTGGGAGCGGTGGGCTCCCACAAGGACTGCGTCAGCCTTTGGCCGGCGAGGTGTCTTTGACGTCAGCCGGCGTCGGCGCCATTTGCAGGTGCAAACGCGAGCCGGTGTACGGCGAATGCTTGCGCACCACGTCCATGTTCAGCTCGACCCCAAGGCCCGGCTCGGTGGACGGAATGATGTAGCCGTCTTCCCACTGCAACGGCTTTTTCAGGATTTCGGCATGGAAGCCGCCCCAGGTCTCGATGCTTTCCTGGATCAGGAAGTTCGGCGTGCAGGTCGCCAGCTGGAAACTCGCCGCCGCACCAATCGGCCCGTTGTACAGATGGGGGGCGATTTGCGCGTAGTACGCCTCGGCCATGCTGGCGATCTTCTTCGCTTCCAGCAGGCCGCCACAGCGCGCCACGTTCATTTGCAGAATCGACGCACCTCCGGCCTGCAACAGCTTGAAGAATTCGTACTTGGTGGTCAGGCGCTCGCCGGTGGCGATCGGGATGCTGGTCTTGGCGGCGACTTGCGCCATGGCCTCTTCCTGTCCCGGCGGCACCGGTTCTTCGAACCACAGCGGGTCGTATTTCTCCAGACGCCTGGCCAGGCGAATCGCCGACGACGGCACCATTTGCCCGTGGGTGCCGAACAGCAGGTCGCACTTGTCGCCCACCGCTTCGCGGATCTTGCGGCAGAAGGTTTCGCAGCGTTCCAGCACCTCCAGCGAAATCTGGTGCCCGGAGTACGCGGTGTACGGGCCGGCCGGGTCGAACTTCACGGCAGTGAAGCCTTTGTTCATGTTCTCCACCGCACATTCGGCGGCCAGGTCCGGATCGTCGTAGTCGTACTCGCCACGGCTGTTGACCGGATACAGGTAGGTGTAGGAACGCAGGCGCTCGTTGACCTTGCCGCCGAGCAGCTCGTAGACCGGCTTGTTCGCGGCCTTGCCGATGATGTCCCAACAGGCCATTTCCAGGCCACTGACCACGCCCATCATGGTCAGGTCGGGGCGTTGGGTGAACCCGCTCGAATAAGCCTGGCGGAAGAAGCGCTCGATGTGGTGCGGGTCCTGATCGAGCAGGTAGCGCTCGAACACGTCTTCGATGATCGGCAGCATGGCTTTCGGGCCGAAGGTCGCGGCGTAGATCTCGCCCACGCCTTCGATGCCGCAGTCGGTCCTGAGCTTGACGAACAGCCAGTACATGCCGCCGACGTGGGGTGGCGGGACGGCGACGATATGGGTTTCAAGGGCGACGATTTTCATCTCAGGCACCTGTCTTGTTCAAGAATTTGCGATTGATCCGGGCACGCAGGGTCAGCGCGGCAAAGGTGCCGATCAGGCCAACGGCGGCGATGTAGCCGAAATAGAGCTTGTAGCCGAGCGCACCGGGGTAATGCTCGGTGAGGTAGCCGTTGATCAACGGAATAAAGGCGTCAGGCATGTAGCCGACCACCGAGACGATGCCGATCGCCAGGCCGGTGATGCGCAGCGGGATGTTGCAATTGTCGAGAATCGCCCAGTACAGACCGCGAATCGCATAGGTCATCAGGCCGATGAAAATCACCGTGCCGATCAACAGGCCCATGCTGTTGAGCGCCGGGAATACGATCAGTCCGATCATCGCCAGCGAAGCCAGCAACAGCGCCACGATCAGCACCGAAATATTCGAGAACTTGTCCCCGAGCCAGCCGCCGCCAATGCCACCCACCGGGCGCATCCACAACTTGATGGTGGTAATGGTGCCGGCCATGACCGCGGTCATGCCGCCACCTTGCAGGTAATCCGAAAAGCTGTAGGTTGCCCAGAAGATGTGATAGCCGCAGAACACAATGGCGGTCACCAGCCACAGCTCGGGGATCTTCACCAGGGTCGTCAGGTCGGCCAGCAGGTTGAACTTGCCCTTCTCCACCGCCGGCGTGTCCTCCATCGACTTCGGATCCTTGATCAGCACCAGCACGCAGCCGATGACAATGCAGGTGAAGGCATAGAGGTAGACGACGTGACGGAAACCCTCGGCGGTGGACTCGCCACGGGTTTCGGTGGCGTAGGCAAACAGCCCCAGCGCGACCGTCGCCAGCAACGCTTCGACCAGCCCGCGACCCCCGTCGAGGATGCCGAAGAACCGGCCCTGTTCGGAGTGATGGGCAATCATCTTTACCCGCTTGAGCACCGACGCCCAGAACGTCAGGCCGGTGGTCAAACCCCAGCACCCGAAGATGATCATCAACCCGGTCATCGACGGCGCGGTCGAGTACCACAGACCCAGTGCGCCGGTCGCCACCAGCGAGAAGAAAATCAGGAAACGCGGCGCGATGCGGTCAGCCAGCCAACCGCTGGGCAGATAGCTGAGCAGGAATATCGTCCCGAGCATCGAGTACAGATAACCCAGCTCGCTGTGGTTGATCTGGAACACCTCGAGCATGGTCGTCTGATAGACCTGGCGCAGGTACAGAATCGGATAGATCGCGCCGGCGGCCAGCACCAGCAACATGAGTTGGAGATAGCGACTTCCCTTGTCGCCGTGGCTTTTCACAGCCGAATCGGAACCCTGAACAGCGGCAGCAGACGATGCATGCTTGGACATTGATGTGACCTCGGGCGACCCGGTGCTCCGGGCGACCCTGATAATTGTTTTTATAGGTGTAGCGTGAGGCGTGGTGCGGTGGATCAGTACTTCATGACCACGAGTCGGGTCTGGGTGAATTCGAGCATCCCGTGCTTGCCGTCATCGCCGCCCAGGCCCGAGCGTTTCCAGCCAGCGTGGTAACCCTGATACGGATCGGCCGGGGTGCGATTGACGTACAACTCGCCGGCCTCGATGGCGTTGGCGACTTTCTGCGCGGTGCGGTAGTTCTCGGTGTACAGCACCGACGACAAGCCGAACTGGTGATCGTTGGCCATGGCCAGCGCTTCGTTGATGTCGCGGTACTTGAGCACCGGCAACACCGGGCCGAAGATTTCCTCCTGGACGATTTCCATGTCCTGACGGCAGTTGCTGAGCAGGGTCGGCGGGTAGAAATGACCTGGGCCTTCGGGCAGCACGCCGCCGTTTTCGAGCACCGCGCCGTCAGCGATGGCGCGCTCGACCATGGCGTGAATGTTCTGCTGCGAACTGGCGTTGACCAGCGGCCCCATCAGGCTGGCGTCGGTGGCGCGGTCGCCGAATTTCACCGCCGCGATTTTCGCCTTGAGCAACGCGAGGAAGCGGTCATGCACGCTTTCCTGCACGTAGACCCGCTCCACCGCCGTACACAACTGGCCGCAGTGGGTGGTCTTGGAACCGATGATCGCGCTGGCGGCGGCTTCCAGATCGGCGTCGGCCTCGATGATTGCCGGGGTCTTGCCGCCGAGCTCCAGCGACGGCTTGGCGATATTGGCCTTGCAGTAATCGAGGACGATACGCCCGGCGTTGACGCTGCCGGTCAGGGTGATCAGGCCCACGGCTTTGTGCGTGCAAACCGCAGCGGCGGTGGCGTGATCCATGGTCAGGATGTTGATGACCCCGGCCGGCATGCCCGATTGCTGTACGGCTTTGGCGATCTCGAACGCCGACGTCGGGGTGTTGTTGCTCGGGCGCACCACCACGGTATTGCCGGCAATCAGCGCCGGGGCGATTTTGCGCAGCAGGGTGTAGACCGGATAGTTGAACGGAATCAGGCAGGCGACCACGCCGATCGGCTCGCGGTGCAGGAACAGGTTTTCGTCGGGGCTGTCGCTGGGAATGATCTCGCCTTCGATGCGCCGTGCCCATTCGGCGTGATAGCGGGTGATCTGCGCGGCGTAACGGGCTTCGTTGCTGGCGTCGTTGAGGCTCTTGCCGGACTCGGCGGCCAGCGCGGTGCCAATGGCTTCGGCGCGATCTTCCAGAGCAGTGGCGAAGGCTCGCAGATGGTCGGCGCGTTCGATACTGGTGAGCTTGCCCCAGACCTTTTGCGCGGCGGCTGCCGCATCCACCGCAGCGGTGGCTTCTTCGGCGGTGGCGGCCGAGACCTGGCCGATCAGTGCTTCCGTCGCCGGGTTATGGACCGCAATCAGCGCGGCGCTGGCCGGCTCGATGAAGTGGCCGTTGACAAAATTTCGCTCGACTCGCATGTGCATCGCCCATCGTTTGTTTTTATCGATGGCGCCAGTCTTGTCATCGCCGGGGCCTTGAACAAACGATTTATCGGGCGGACAAACATTCGAAAAATGCACGTTACCCCTGAAAACCCTCAAGACCCGCTTTTGTGGGAGCGGGCAAAGGGATCAAACAGTGGCTCAGGTGGCTGCGGTTGATGGCTGCAGTTGGCGCTGCGCCAGCCAGATTTCCTCCTGCAACCACTGGCTGAACACCTGCAACTGCGGCATCTGCGCCTGTTCCGGCCGGGTCACCAGCCAGTACGACTGATGCCCGTCCACATGCACATTGAGCACCTGGGTCAACTGCCCGCTCGCCAGTTCCTGGGCGACCATGTGCCAGTCGGCAATGGTGATGCCCAGACCGTCGGTCGCCGCCTGGATCGCCAGATCCAGCAGATCGAACTCGTAACCGCCCTGGGTATCGACGCCATGGATGCGCGCGGCGTCGAGCCAGTGCTTCCAGGTCAGGTAGCGCTGGTCTTCCTTCGCCAGCACATGCAGCAGGGTCAGGCGATTGAGGTCGATGCCCTGCTCGCCGCTCTCCCGGGCGTACAGCGACGGCGCGCACACCGCGATGTGCCGTTCCTGAATCAGCAACGAACTGTCGAGCCCGTCCCACTCGCCATTGCCGAAACGGATCGCACAATCGAGGGTGTTGGTTTCCGCCAGGCTGTCCTGCAAACGGGTGGTGATGCTCAGCTCCAGTTCCGGATGCTGCTCGCGCAGACGTCCCAGACGCGGCATCAGCCAGCGACTGGTGAAGGTCGGCGGCGCATTGATGTGCAAGCGGTTGGAATGGGTTTTCTGCTGGATGCTGCGCACTGTCAGCTCGATCTTGTCGAACGACTGATGCAGTGCCCGCAGCAGAATCTTCCCGGCCCCGGTCAGTTCCAGATGATGGTGCCGGCGCTCCAGCAGACTCTCGCCGAGCTGCTCTTCGAGCTGCCGGACCTGACGACTGACCGCACTCTGGGTCACGTTGAGCAGCTCGGCGGCGCGGGTGAAGCTGCCGGTACTGCCGGCCACTTCGAACGCTTTGAGCGCATTCAGGCCGGGCATTTTGCGTTTCATGAAAGGCACTCGAAAACCACTGACAAGGCGTCAAGCATCCCACGACTGTGCCGGACTGTCCTACAGGATTTTCCGAGTAACATGCATTCGACGCAGGTTTGCCCGCCGTTTTTATCGTTTGTTCAACACCCGGAGGATGGCAAGACTGCGCGGCATCTCTAATAAAAACAATCGAGAGCCGCTCCATGCCCTTCCCTGCTTCCCTGTGCCTGCGCACGACCTCCATTGTCCTGTTTTGCAGCGTTGCTGCTCCGGCGATGGCCGTACAAGTCACTGACAACCTCGACCTCGGCGGTGCCATCCGCGCACGCTGGGACGTGGACCCGGATCGCGACATTCAGAAATTCGGTCTGGACACTGTTTTTCTCAGCGCCAAGTACAACTCCGACACCTGGATCGGCGAGGCCCAATACCGTTTCTACGGTCGCTCCTACCCCTACCAGTACACGAAAAACTACGGCGACATCCGCTTCGCCAAGTTCGCCTGGGCCGGCTACAAGTTCAATCCCGACCAGCAGGTGCAAGTGGGTCTGAACACCGTGCCGTTCGGCTTGCAGCCGTACTTCGGCAGCACGTTCTACGAAACCCTGGGCAACGTCATTGGCCTGGAAGATGTGCAACAGGTCGGCGCCAAATACATCCAGCAAAGTGGCGACTGGAACCTCCAGGCCGGCTACTACCTGCGTCCGGCCTGGCAAGGCAAAGGCACGAGCAAGGGCGTGACCTACTCCAGCGTGGTGTCCGGCGCCGACAGTTACGTGGCCGACGGCAGCGACAACCAGGAGCGCAACACCGTGGTGCTGCGTGTGGCAAAGGCGTTCGATCTGGGTGCGTGGAAATCCGAAGTCGGCGTCTCCGGGCTGACCTCGACTCTGGAGAACAAGGACACCGACAACGACGGCCGACGCAACGCGGTCGCCGTGCACTACCTGGGCAAGAACGGCCCATGGGGCGTGCAACTGCAAGCCGCGCGGCAGCAGATGTCGCCACGCAACGCCGGCACCGATGAAGTGGTCACCCTGGGCGGTTACGACGGCACCTACAACGTCGCCAGTCGCGGCAATCTGTATGTCGCCGACCTGAGCTATGACGTCGACGGCAAATACCTGTTCGACCAGATCAGCGGGATCAAGCTCTACGCCAACTACAGCGCCTTCGACAAATCCGCCAGCGACTTCAAGACCTCCCAGCGAATGATCCTCGGCAGTTCGTTTTCGGTAAGCAAACTGTGGGTCGCGGCCGAATGGCTGATCGGCAAGAACGACCCGTACATTGGCGGCAGCAGTTACACCCAGAGCCTGGGGGCCGGCGGGTCGGATCAGTGGGAAAACCAGGTGTACGTGAACGTCGGGTATTACTTCTGATCCTGCTCTTCAGCGCCTGAACGTCAGTCTTCGCGGGCCAGTCTGCTCCCCCATCGGAATGCGTTGTCCAGTGGGAGCGGGCTTGCTCGCGAAGGCTTCAGCACAAACACCACTTGCCTCCAGCCCCCATCAATAGTCAGATATTCCCCTCAGCCATTTCCCACAATAAAACCGGTCACCAAACCGGCCAGGGAGTTCTGCCTTCATGCGTCAACTGCCCTCGCTCAACACCCTGCGCGTGTTCGAAGAAGTCGCGCGGCATCGCAGCTTCAGTCAGGCAGCCATCGGACTGAACGTCACCCAGGGCGCGGTCAGCCGCCAGATCAAACAACTCGAAGACTATCTCGGCGTGGCGCTGTTCGTGCGCACGCCGCAAGGGCTGTCACTGACCGAAGCCGGGAGCAATCTGTCGCCCCATCTGGCCGAAGCGTTCGACCACATTGAACGCGCCCTGCAAGCGGTGCGCGTGCCCAATCTGCGCCAGCGCCTGCGGGTCCTGGCACCGCCGACCTGGGCCACCCGCTGGTTGTCGCCGCACCTGCGCGCATTCTGTCAGCGCTACCCGGACATCAGCCTCAGCGTCACCAACCACGCCAGCCACGAAAGTCTTGCGGAGATCGACTGCCACATTCGATTCGGCCTGGCAGCGGCGCCCCATTGTGTGAGCCGCTTGCTGGTAATGGAGCGGCACATGGCGGTCGCCAGCCCGGAACTGTTCGCGGGCGATCAGGCACCGGATCTGCGGCAGTTTCCGCTGCTGCATATCCTGCATGACGGCAAGCGCCTCAAGGTCTGGGAAAACTGGCTGGCAGCCATGGGCCGGGAGGATGTGGATGCCGGGCAAGGTCTGGAATTCAGTACGCTGGATCAGGTGATCCACACGGCACTGGCCGGTGGCGGACTGGCGGTGATCGACCGGCAGATGATCGAGAAGGAACTGGCCAACGGCAGCCTGGTGCCGATCACGCCGATTGAAGTGATCGGACCTTACGGCTATTGGCTGGACGTGGCGAATGACAGGCAGGGGTTGTCGAAAGTGAAGTTGTTCACTGAGTGGCTGAGCCTCGTCAGCAATCCCTGAGTTGAACTTGAAAAGTCCCTCACCCTCCGGGCGGTCCGACGTTTCGGGAGGGCTGGAGTGAGGGTTATCGTCGGCACAGGCAACCCACATCTTCTAGGCTGAACCGGACACCCCAAGCTCCGGAGAAGACCATGCACCTCGAAGGCTCCTGCCACTGCGGCGCGGTTTCGTTCAGCCTCACCAGCGCCCACCCCTACCCTTACCAACGCTGCTATTGCTCGATCTGCCGCAAGACCCAGGGCGGAGGCGGCTATGCGATCAACCTCGGCGGCGACGCCAGCAGCCTCAAGGTTCGCGGGCGCAAACACATCAGCATCTACCACGCGAAAATGAAAAACCCCGGCGACCAACGCGCCCACCGCAGCAGCGCCGAACGGCATTTCTGCTCACTGTGCGGCAGCGGCCTGTGGCTGTTCAGCCCCGAGTGGCCTGAGCTGATTCACCCCTTCGCCTCGGCCATCGACACGCCACTGCCGGTTCCGCCGGAACACACCCACCTGATGCTCGGCTCAAAAGCGCCGTGGGTGGAAGTCCAGGCCAGACCCGCAGATCAACAGTTCGAGGTCTACCCCGAAGAATCCATCGCCCAATGGCATGAGCGGCTGGGCGTGAGCTGTTGAGAATACATTTCATTTAATTGAGGCATGGCAGTTCCCCTTCGCGTTTTTCGTTCGGTTAACCCCTCAGCAGCACTTCAACTACCGATCGATTCGATGCAAAGGGATCTCCATGTCGCACGTCCGTTTCCATTTTGCCCTGCGCCCGCTGGCGCTGGCCTTGCCGGCCGCCCTGCTGAGTCTGGCCGCCAACGCCGCTGAAACCGCCGCCAAACCAGAGCAGCCGCTGCAACTGGGCGCCACCAACATTTCCGCCCAAGGCCTCGGCGCTACCACCGAGGGCACCCGCTCCTACACCACGGGCTCGACCTCGTCCGCTACCGGCCTGCCGCTGTCGCTCCGCGAAACCCCGCAGTCGGTGACGGTGATCACCCGCCAGCAAATGGACGACCGCGGCGTGCAAGGCATCGGCGATGCGCTGCGCAATACGCCGGGCATTTCGACCCAGAAGTACGACAGCGATCGCACCGAGTTTTCCGCCCGGGGGTTCGCCATCACCAACTTCCAGTACGACGGCATCAACATTCCGTACGACGGCGTGTACGGGGAAAACCCGAACAACGGCGATGACGCCGCCAGCATCGACCGGGTGGAAATCATCAAGGGCGCAACCGGATTGATGACCGGCTCGGGCGACCCATCGGCCACGGTCAATCTGATCCGCAAGAAACCGACCAAAGAATTCAAGGCCTCGATCAGCGGCACCGTCGGCTCGTGGGATGCCTACCGCACGGTGGGCGACATTTCCGGCTCGCTGACCGACTCCGGCAATGTGCGTGGCCGCTTCGTCGGCGCCTATTCGGACAAGAATTCCTACCTTGATCACTACAGCCAGAAGAAAGACCTGTTCTACGGCATCCTCGAAGCCGACCTCAGCGACGACACCCTGCTGACCTTCGGCATCGACAAATCGAGCACCACGCCGCGCGGCACGTCCTGGACCGGCAACCCGGTGTATTTCGCCGATGGCGGTCGCACCGATTTCCCGCGCCACTTCAACTCCGGCGCAGACTGGAGCCGTCGCGACTTCGACAACATCACCTACTTCGCCTCGCTGGAGCAGGCGCTGGCCAATGACTGGAAGTTCAAGGTCAGCCTCGACCAGAAAACCACCGACCACGACACCCGCCTGGCGTCGGCCAGCGGCGGCAATCCGGATCGCGCCACCGGCCAAGGCATGTTTCTGTACTGGGGTCGCTGGGAAGGTCATCGCGTGCAGAACACCGCCGACGTCAACGTCTCCGGCCCGTTCACCCTCGGCGGTCGCGAGCATGAACTGGTGGCCGGCGTCATGACCTCGCACTCGCGCCAGACCGGCGCAACCTACGACACCAGCGCCTTCGAACTGGTCCCCGGCAGCATCTACGACTGGAACGGCGACCTGCCGAAACAGAACTTCCCGAAAAACGGCAAATACGAACGCATCCAGAGCCAGAACGGCATCTACCTCGCCACCCGCCTGCACCCGACCGACGACCTGTCGGTGATCCTCGGCAGCCGCCTGAGCACCTTCAAGTACAACGAAGACTATCGCTACAACGCCGGTGCCGGCCTGGACGACACCCACGCCAGCTACAAGGAACATGGCGTGGTCACACCCTACGCGGGCCTGGTCTACGACCTCGACGACACCTACTCGCTATACACCAGTTACACCAGCATCTACCAGCCGCAGACCTACAAGGACGCCAACGGCTCGACCCTCGCCCCGGTCGAGGGCGACAGCTACGAAGCCGGCCTGAAAGCGGCGTACTTCGACGGCCGCCTCAACGCCAGCCTGGCGTTCTTCCGCATCGAACAGGACAACGTCGCCGAATCGATCGGCACTAACCCTGTGACCAACGAAGGCATCTACAAAGCCATCGACGGCGCCACCACCAAAGGTATGGAACTGGAACTGGCCGGCGAACTGGCCGACGGCTGGAACGTCTCCGCCGGCTACACCTACGCCCGCACCCGCGACGCCGACGAACAACGGATCTACGGCTACCCGCTGTCGACCACCAAACCGGAACACGTGGTGCGCACCTTCACCACCTACCGCCTGCCCGGCGCCCTCGACAAATTCACCGTTGGCGGCGGCGTGAGCTGGCAGAGCGCGTTCTACGGCAAAATCTACAGCGCCCCGGCTGGCGACTACACGCGGATCAAACAGGGCGGCTACACCCTGGTCGACCTGATGACCCGCTACCAGTACGACGAACACCTGAGTTTCACCGTCAATGCCAACAACGTGTTCGACAAGAAGTACCTGACCGGTCTGGGCAACTTCGACACCACGTTCTACGGCGAGCCGCGCAACCTGATGCTGACCACAAAATGGGATTTCTGACCTCGGGAGCACGCTGAATCCGGCTTAACAGTCTTTGACAGTTTCCCGACAAAGCTGTCAAAGATTGCCGCTCGTCACCCACCTAGCATGGGCACCCTCACATTCCCTTTGGGTGCCTCATGCCGGTTTCATTTCGCACGTTCTCACTGTCTCTGACCTCCCTCTGCCTGCTGCTGCCCACCGATGCCCTGCGCGCCGAAGACTGGCAGGCCTCCCTGCGCGCCGGCGCCGCCAGCGTGCCCCGTTACAGCGGCAGCGACGAGCAAGTGCTGACACCATTGGCGGGCGTCGAAATCGTCAGTCCCTACGGCGTATTCCTCGATAGCCAGCGCGGCCTGGGCTGGGGCTTCGACGAAGACGACTTCGGCCTCAGCGTGTACATCGGCGCCAGCGACGTGCGCAAGGACCGCCGCTCGAAATACAAGGGCTCGGACCGCCTGGAGGGCATGGGCTCCATCAAATCCCGCCCGGTCATCGGCCTCGACGGCACCTACCACATGGGCCCCCTGATCCTCGGCGCCACCTTCGAACACGCGCTGGAAAAAGACGACGATGACCACGACACCGGCTCCTCCTGGAACCGCCTCAAACTGAGCATCAGCGCGCCGCTGTACGAAGGACACTTCGGCAAAGTCACGGGCAGCCTGAACAGCCAGTTCGGCGATGGCGACTACATGCGAACCTGGTACGGCGTCAGCACCGGACAGGCCTCACGCAGCCGGTTTCGTGCGTATGACGCCAGTGGCGGACTGATCAGCCGTGGGGCGGACCTGACCTGGTCGTTGCCGATTGATGAGCACTGGAGCGTGTCGTCCATGCTGTCGATGCAGTACCTGAGCCACGAAGCGGCGGACAGCCCGATTGTCGAACGGCGGATGCAGACATCGCTGGTTGGGCAGGTGATCTACACCTTTTGAGGGATACGGAGGGAGAGGGAACCGACCGGTGTGGCCAAAAGAACACGTACACCCACCAGAACCAGGCCAGCCCCAAGGCCGCCTTCGTGGGCAAGCCCACTCCCACAGAAAAGCAAAAACAAAAGCCGTCCACATCCGCTTCTCACCACTCAACAGGATGAGCGTTAGCTCGGCTGCAGCTCTTGATCTTGATCCACCCGCCCCTTCGGAAGGCTGAGTGGAGGTGTTCATCCGGGGATGGGCGCGCAGCGCCGTTTGGCGAAGCCGAACTCATCGACGAAGTCGATGCCCCCGGATGGACGCCGGAGCGAAGGAACCCGAGCCTGCGAGGGCCGAACGCCGGGGCGAGCGTTTTTGGTTACTTTTGAGGCGTTTGTCAAAAGTGACCCGCTGTAAGAGCGGAACCGCCAGCAGCAACACCCGAAGCAACGGATATTAACCCAAAAACCCCAGAGCCTGGTCGGCCCAGAGGCCGCCAAGGCCAAAGCC
>NZ_JAHTKI010000017.1 GCF_019145475.1 Pseudomonas botevensis | reverse complement strand
AGTTGCCGCCGGTGGCGGTCGAAATGGTCGCTTCGACTTTGCCTGCGTCTTTGTAGACGTCATCAGCGGGAGCCGGAACGGTCACGGTACCGGTGGTTTTACCAGCGTCGATGGTAATGACCGCGCCATTGCTCAGGGTCACGGTGACTGGCGAGCCAGCAGCGTTAGTCAGGGTAGCGGTGTAAACAATCGAACCACCTTCGGCTACGGAACCGGTCGCGCTCAGCGACAGGTTGGTGGTATCGACGGTGTCAGTAACAGTGGTCGAAACCGGCGTCTTGTCAGCCACCAGGTTTTCGTAGTTACCACCGCTCACATCGGTGATCGCGTTGGTCAGCGGCGCATGACCGGTCAATGCATCGTTCGGCGCAGTGGTGGTCACGGTGCCAGTGGTTTTACCCACTTCAATGGTGATGCTCTGGCCGTTAGCCAGAGTCACGGTCACTGGCGACCCGGTCACTGGAGCGCCGACAGTCGCGGTGTAAGTAACAGTGCCACCCTCAGCCGCCGTTTCGGAAGCGGTCAGCTTCACGGTGGTGGTGTCGATGGTGTCGGTGATGTTGGTCACCGCCGGAACAGGACTCGACACCAGATTTTCGAAGTTGCCACCGGTCGCGGTCGAAATGGTCGCTTCGACTTTGCCGGCGTCTTTGTAGACGTCATCTGCCGGTGCCGGAACGGTCACGGTGCCGGTGGTCTTGCCGGCTTCAATGGTAATGACCGCCCCGTTCGACAGGGTCACAGTCACCGGTGTGCCGGCCGGGTTGGTCAGGGTGGCGGTGTAGACGATCGAACCGCCTTCGGCGACCGAGTCGGTCGCGGTCAGGTTCAGGTTGGTGGTATCGGTGGTGTCCGAAACCGCTGTGTCGGCGGACTTGCCATCGACTTGCAGTTTTTCGTAGTTGCCGCCGGTCGCACCATCAATGGTCACGCTCAGGGAACTGCCGCCGGCCAACGGGCTGTTCGGCGCGACGAAGTTCACGGTACCGACGGTTTCGCCGACCGCGATGGTGATGGTCTGGCCGTTGGACAGGGTCACGACGACCGGCGAACCGGTCACTGGCGCCGTCACGGTCGCGGTGTAGACCACGGTTTCGCCTTCGGCGACGTTCGCCGTGGCTGTCAGCGACACGGTGGAGGTGTCAATGGTGTCGTGGACCGTCGTCACTGCCGGGGTGTTGCTGGTGACCAGATTTTCGAAGTTGCCACCGGTTGCGCCTTTGATGGTCGCTTCAACGGTGCCGGCGTCCTTGTAGACATCGTCCTTCGGTGCATCGACGGTCACGGTGCCGGTGGTTTTGCCGGCGTCGATGGTGATCACGGCGCCGTTGCTCAACGTCACGGTCACCGGAGTGCCAGCAGCGTTGGTCAGGGTCGCGGTGTAAGTGATCTGCCCACCTTCGTTCACCGCATCGGTCGCGGTCAGTTTGACCGTGGTGGTGTCGATTGTGTCGGTGACCTGAGTCACTGCCGGAACGGTGCTCGGCACCAGATTCTCGAAGTTGCCGCCGGACGCATCCTTGATCGTTACTTCTACCTTACCGGCGTCCTTGTAGACGTCATCCGCAGGCGCCGGAACGGTGACCGTGCCAGTGGTTTTACCGGCGTCGATGGTGATCACGGCGCCGTTCGACAAGGTCACGGTCACTGGCGAACCAGCAGCGTTGGTCAGGGTGGCGGTGTAAACAATCGAACCACCCTCGGCCACGGTGCCGGTTGCACTCAGAGACAGATTGGTGGTGTCGACGGTGTCAGTAACGGTGGTCGAAACAGGGGTTTTGTCGGCAACCAGATTTTCGTAGTTGCCCCCGCTCACATCGGTGATCGCGTTGGTCAACGGCGCGTGGCCGGTCAGCGCATCGTTAGGCGCCGTAGTCGTCACGGTGCCGGTGGTCTTGCCGACTTCGATAGTGATCGACTGTCCATTGGACAGGGTTACGGTCACTGGCGAGCCAGTGACGGGCGCCCCGACGGTCGCGGTGTAAGTAACAGTGCCACCTTCTGCCGCCGACTCGGTCGCGGTGAGTTTGACGGTGGTGGTGTCGATGGTGTCGGTGACCTGGGTCACGGCCGGAACGGTGCTCGGCACCAGGTTTTCGAAGTTGCCACCGGTGGCGGTCGAAATGGTCGCTTCGACTTTGCCGGCGTCTTTATAGACGTCATCAGCAGGAGCCGGAACGGTGACCGTGCCAGTGGTTTTACCGNGGTGCTGACCGGCGTCTTGTCGGCGACCAGATTCTCGTAGTTACCACCGCTCACGTCGGTGATCGCGTTGGTCAGCGGCGCATGACCAGTCAATGCATCGTTCGGCGCAGTGGTGGTCACGGTGCCGGTGGTTTTACCCACTTCGATGGTGATCGATTGGCCATTAGCCAACGTCACGACGACAGGAGAGCCGGTTACCGGAGCGCCGACAGTAGCGGTGTAGGTAACGGTGCCGCCCTCGGCTACCGAGGTGTCAGCTGTAAGTTTGACGGTCGAAGTATCGATGGTGTCGGTGACTTCGGTGACAGCTGGAACGGTGCTTGGCACCAGGTTCTCGAAGTTGCCGCCGGACGCATCCTTGATCGTTACTTCTACCTTACCGGCGTCCTTGTAGACGTCATCCGCAGGCGCCGGAACGGTGACCGTGCCAGTGGTTTTACCGGCATCGATGGTGATCACGGCGCCGTTCGACAAGGTCACGGTCACTGGCGAACCAGCAGCGTTGGTCAGCGTCGCGGTGTAAACAATCGAACCACCTTCGGCCACGGAACCGGTCGCGCTCAGCGACAGGTTGGTGGTGTCGACGGTGTCAGTAACAGTGGTCGAAACCGGCGTCTTATCGGCAACCAGGTTTTCGTAGTTGCCACCGCTCACGTCGGTGATCGCATTGGTCAGCGGCGCATGACCGGTCAATGCATCGTTCGGCGCCGTAGTGGTAACGGTGCCAGTGGTCTTGCCGACTTCGATGGTGATGCTCTGGCCGTTAGCCAGAGTCACGGTCACTGGCGATCCGGTCACTGGAGCGCCCACGGTGGCGGTGTAAGTGACGGTGCCACCTTCCGCAGCAGACTCGGTCGCGGTCAGCTTCACGGTCGTGGTGTCGATGGTGTCGGTGACCTGGGTCACGGCCGGAACGGTGCTCGGCACCAGGTTTTCGAAGTTACCGCCCGTGACGCCCTTGATCGTGGCTTCAACGGTGCCTGCATCCTTGTAAACGTCATCGGCAGGCGCCGGAACGCTCACGGTGCCGGTGGTTTTACCCGCCTCAATGGTGATCACGGCGCCGTTGCTCAGCGTTACGGTCACCGGAGTGCCGGCCGGGTTGGTCAACGTCGCGGTGTAAACGATCGAGCCGCCCTCGGCGACGCTGGATGAAGCCGACAGGCTCAGGTTGGTGGTGTCGATCGAGTCGGTGATGGTGGTCACCGCTGGCGTCGTGTTCGGCACCAGATTCTCGAAGTTACCGCCGGTAGCGCCGGTGATGGTGGTGCTGACGGTGCTGCCGTTGTTGTAGACGTCATTGGCCGCTGTCGGCACGTTGACGGTGCCGGTGGTCTTGCCGGCTTCAATGGTGATGGTCGAACCGTTGGACAGGGTGACGGTGACCGGAGTCTGGGCTGGGTTGGTCAGGGTCGCGGTGTAGGTGATCTGACCACCCTCGACAACGCTGTCAGTGGCCGTGAGGCTTACGCTGGTGGTGTCGATCGAATCGGTAATGGTTGTGGTCGCTGGTGTCGTGTTCGGCACCAGACTTTCGAAGTTGCCGCCGGTAGCGCCGGTAGCGCCGGTGATCGTGGTGCTGACAGTGCTGCCGTTGTTGTAGACGTCATTGGCCGCTGTCGGCACGTTGACGGTGCCGGTGGTCTTGCCGGCTTCAATGGTGATGGTCGAACCGTTGGACAGGGTGACGGTCACCGGAGTCTGAGCCGGGTTGGTCAGGGTCGCGGTGTAGGTGATCTGACCACCCTCGACAACGCTGCCAGTGGCCGTGAGGCTCACACTGGTGGTATCGATCGAATCGGTAATGGTAGTGGTCGCTGGTGTCGTGTTCGGCACCAGACTCTCGAAGTTACCGCCGGTAGCGCCAGTGATCGTGGTGCTGACGGTGCTGCCATTGTTGTAGACGTCATTGGCCGCCGTCGGCACGTTGACGGTGCCGGTGGTCTGGCCCGCGCCGATAGTGATGGTCGAACCGTTGGACAGGGTGACGGTCACCGGAGTCTGAGCCGGATTGGTCAGGGTCGCGGTGTAGGTGATCTGACCACCTTCAGTGACGCTGCCGGTGGCGGTCAGGGTCAGGTTGGTGGTGTCGATCGAGTCGGTGATGTTGGTCACCGCTGGCGTCGTGTTCGGCACCAGATTCTCGAAGTTACCGCCGGTAGCGCCAGTGATCGTGGTGCTGACGGTGCTGCCATTGTTGTAGACGTCATTGGCCGGGGTCGGCACGTTGACAGTGCCGGTAGTCTGGCCGGCTTCGATGGTGATGGTCGAGCCGTTGGACAGGGTGACGGTGACCGGAGTCTGTGCCGGGTTGGTCAGGGTCGCGGTGTAGGTGATCTGTCCGCCTTCGGTGACGCTGTTGCCCGCCGTCAGGGTGACGGTGGTGGTGTCGATGGTGTCGGTGACCTGGGTGGTGGCCGGGGTCGTCGGCGGGGTCACGGTGATGCCGTTGCCGCCCGTAGTCCCGGTGACGGTCACGTCGATCTGGGTCGGGTCGTTATAAACGGTGTCGTTCGGCGCCAGGGGCACGTTGACGGTGCCGGTGGTGGAGCCGGCCGGAATCACGATCACCGAGCCGTTGGACAGGGTGATGGTCAGGTCGGTCAGCGGCGCCTGGGTCAGCGTCGCGGTGTACACCAGCACGCCGCCGGCTTCGGTGATGGTCGGCGTGGCGCTGAGGCTCAGGGTCGAATCACGCAGGGCGTTGGTGGTGGTATCGGTGGTCTGCGCGCCCGTGATGTTCTGGGCCGCCTGGCCAGCCGCATTGATGCCTGCGGTCGGGAAGCCAATGGTCGGGTCGACGCGGCCGGCGGTCGCATCGAGCATCACGAAGCTGTGACCGCCACCGGCGGCGCCGCCAGTGCCTGCCGCGCTCGGGCCGGCTGCGGTGGCTTCAAGGGCGGTGGTCGGGTCGACACCGGCGGCAATGGCCTGCTGCAGCTCGGCAACGGACGGTGCGGCCTGCGCGGTGGCTTCAGCCAGGTCGGTGCTGGAGTCCGGGGTGCTGGCGCTCCACTGCGTGTCGCGACCCAGATCCAGGGTGCGGCCATCAGCCAACTCCAGCGACACGGCGCCGGCCGCGCCGGTATCGACCTGATCGCCGGCGAACAGACGGTCGCCTTCAACGAGTACGCGGCGGATGCCCTCCGGGGACACCACGAATACCTGACCGACAATGCTTTTGACGATGGCAACAACACTGCTCATTGAAGACTCTCCGGGTGTCACGTTCAGTTGACTTCCATAGACCTGATGGCTTTGGGCGCCGATTCAGTCTGGACGTACTTTTAAAATTTGCTAACAAGATTGACGCTAATTTTCGTCAATAATTTGGCTATATTTTTTCGCTATTAACTTTATGCCAAACTATTGACCTTCTGGGTGCCATCCTAAACAATCGCCCCACTAATGTCACATTGATATTTGTGTGGCGACCCTACCCTCAGTGTGTGATCCAGTTCCGGTTTTAAACTTTCCGACATACGGTCATTCCGGTTGCCATCTTCCGACGCAGCACGCTTGTTTGCTGTGATTCAAGACAAGAAGTCCTGGGAAATATTCAACATGCGTTCGCACCTGTTCAAGGCTCTACCCTTCGCTCTCGCCGCCTCTTTCGTACAAGCACAATCCTTACCAGAAGCCATGCAGCAGGCACTGGATGTCCATCCGGAGATCCAGGCAGGCGTGAATAGTCGTTTGGCCGCGGATTATCAGTTAAAGGCGGCGAAAGGTGGATACCTGCCCAAGGTCGATCTGCTGGGCGGTTATGGCCGTGAAGGCACTGACAGTGTCACCACCCGCGCCAACGGCGGCGGCAATCACTGGGAAACGTTGAACCGCAGCGAGTCAAGTTTGCGTCTCTCGCAAATGGTGTTCGACGGTTTTGCGACGTCCAGCGAAGTCGGGCGTCAACAAGCCACCGTCAACTCCCGTGCCTACTCGCTGCTCGGCACTTCCGAGCGCACCGCGCTGACCGTGGCTCAGGTCTATCTGGATGTCCTGACCCGTCGCGAGTTCGTGCGTCTGGCCGACGAAAACCTCAAGAGCCACCAGCGCATCTATGACCAGATCCAGTTGCGCACCCAGCGTGGTGTCGGCAGCGGCGCCGACCTTGACCAGGCCGAAGCGCGGATGGCTCAGGCCCGTAACAACCTGATCACCGAGCAGACCAACCTCGCCGATTCGGAAACCAACTTCCTCAGCGCCGTCGGCCAGATGCCCGATCAACTGGAGCGTCCGGCGCCGTTCATGGCGATGATGCCGGCCAACCTCAACGAAGCGCGTACGCAGATGCTGGAAAACAGCCCGATCCTGCGTTCGGCCGAGTCGGACATCGCCGCCGCCGAGAAACAGTACGAAACCGCCAAGTCGACCTTCTATCCGCGCTTCGATGCCGAGTTGGGTCGTACCGCCGACAATGACCTCGATGGTCAGAACGGCCACAACAACGAATGGCAGGCCATGTTGCGCATGCGCTTCAACCTGTATTCCGGTGGCAGCAACAAGGCTGATCTGGAATCCAAGGCCTATCTGTCGAACCAGGCCCTGGACATCCGCAACAACGCCCTGCGCCAGTTGAACGAAGAACTGGGCCTGGCCTGGAACGCCCTGAACAATGCCAACGCCCAGGTGCCGATCGCCCAGCAGTACGTCGATCACAGCACCGCGGTGCGCACCGCCTACCAGCGCCAGTTCAGCCTGGGCGAGCGAACCCTGCTGGATTTGCTCGACAGTGAAAACGAACTGTTCACCGCTTCGCGGCGTCTGGCCGAGATCAAGAACATTCAGTTATTTACTCAATACCGAATCAAGGCGACCATGGGCGAGTTGCTCAAGAGCCAGGGAGTGGTCGCACCGTTGGCATCCGTTGTGCAGAACGACGTGAAGCCCAAGGTCCAACTGCCTGGGATGAATTGAGTTGTCCCTTTTCAACAGTTAAAGAGTGCCGAGCGTGGAATCAGAAGTCAGTCGAGTTCATCTCAGTCATGATCCACGCGCGTTGCACGACGATCCCTTGCTGGATGGTCTGCTCGCCCTGTGCATGCTGCACCAGAAGCCCGCCAGTGCGGCGATGCTGACCACCGGCCTGCCGCTGCCCAAGCAACGCCTGAGTATCGAGTTGCTGCCCCGCGCGGCGGCTCGCGCCGGCCTGCAAGGGCGGGTGCTGCAGCGCAAGCTGGAAGAGATCCCCGCCATTGCCATGCCGGCGCTGCTGTTGCTCAAGGATGGTCGCAGTGCCGTCCTGCTTGGCTGGCAGGGTGAAACCGAGGCGCGGGTGCTGCTCAGCGAAAGCGATGGCGGCGAGTCGCTGGTCAGCCGCGAACTGCTGGCCGACGATTACACCGGCAAAGTCTTTTTTGCCCAGCCCCAGCACAAATTCGACGTCAACCACGGCACGCTGATCCCCCGCGCGCGCTCGTGGTTCCGTGACACCCTCAAACGCTCGCGCTGGCTGTACGCCGACGCCATCGCCGCCAGCCTGCTGATCAACATCATCGCCATGGCGGCGCCGCTGTTCGTGATGAACGTCTACGACCGCGTAGTGCCGAACCAGGCCGAAGCGACCTTGTGGGTGCTCGCCCTGGGCATCACCGGCGCCTACCTTTTCGACCTGATCCTGAAAAGCCTGCGCAGCCTGTGCCTGGATCTGGCCGGCAAGAAAACCGACCTGATCATCTCCGCCACGCTGTTCGAGCGCATCGTCGGCATGGCGATGAAGTACCGTCCGGCGCGGGTCGGCAGCTTTGCCCAGAACATCCACGAGTTTCAGAGCCTGCGCGATTTCCTCGCCTCGCTGACGCTGACCAGCCTGATCGACCTGCCGTTCACTATCCTGATCTTCATCGTGATCGCCATTCTTGGCGGGCATCTGGTGTGGATTCCGGTATTGGCCTTCCCGATTGCCCTGGCCATCGGCTACGCCTTGCAGAAGCCGCTGGTGGCAACCATGGAGCGCACCATGGCGCTGGGCGCCGAGCGCCAGTCCAGCCTGATCGAAACCCTCGCCGGCCTCGATGCGGTGAAGGTCAACAACGCCGAAAGCGAACGCCAGTACCAGTGGGAACAGACCATCGGCACCCTCAGCCGCCTCGAGCTGCGGGTGAAAATGCTTTCCGGCCTGGCGATGAACATCACCCTGCTGATCCAGCAACTGGCCGGGGTGATCATGATCGTCTTCGGCGTGTACCAGATCATCGCCGGCAACCTGAGCATGGGCGGCCTGATCGCCTGCTACATGCTCAGCGGCCGCGCGCTCAGCCCGCTGGCGTCGCTGTCGGGCCTGCTGACCCGCTACCAGCAGGCGCGGGTGACCATGACCTCGGTCGACCAGATGATGGAACTGCCCCAGGAGCGCAATTTCGAAGAGCGTCCGCTGAGCCGCAAAGTGCTGCAAGGCGCCATCGAGTGCCGCCAGCTCAACTTTACCTACCCGCAGCAACAGAATCCGGCACTGAAGAACATCAACCTGGTCATCCGCCCCGGCGAGAAAATCGGCATCATCGGTCGCAGCGGCTCGGGCAAGAGCTCGCTGGCCAAGCTGCTGGTCGGTCTGTATCAGCCGGACGACGGCGCGCTGCTGGTGGATGGCGTCGACATCCGCCAGATTGACGTCAGCGAGCTGCGCTACAACATCGGTTACGTGCCCCAGGACATCCAGTTGCTGGCCGGCACCCTGCGCGACAACCTGATTTCCGGCGCCCGTTACGTCGAGGACGAGCTGGTGCTGCAGGCCGCCGAACTGGCCGGCGTGCATGAGTTCGCCCGCCTGCACCCGCAGGGTTATGAACTGCAAGTCGGCGAGCGTGGGCAGAACCTGTCCGGCGGTCAGCGGCAGAACGTCGCCCTGGCCCGGGCGCTGTTGCTCAATCCGCCGATCCTGCTGCTGGACGAACCGACCAGCGCCATGGACAACACCGGCGAAGAACGCCTCAAGCAACGCCTCGCGGCGGTGGTTGAAAACAAGACCGTGGTGCTCGTGACGCACCGGGCATCGCTGCTGTCGCTGGTGGATCGCCTGCTGGTGGTCGACCGTGGGCAGATTCTCGCCGATGGCCCGAAAGCCGCCGTGATGGAAGCGTTGAAGAAGGGGCAGATCAGTGTTGCTTAAGTCGGGTGTCAAGGATTCGATCCGTCGCTACTTCAAAGGCTCTGCATCGTTGCAGGGCCAGCCGCTGCCGGAGGTCAACAAGGCGCTGATCGAGGACGCCCCCCGGGTGGTGCGCCTGACGATCTGGGCGATCATTGGCTTTTTCGTCTTCCTCCTGCTGTGGGCCAACTTCGCGGTGATCGACGAAGTGACCAAGGGTGACGGCAAGGCGATTCCGTCGTCGAAGATCCAGAAAATCCAGAACCTGGAGGGCGGCATCGTCTCCGAGCTGTACGTCAAGGAAGGCCAGATCGTCGAGGCCGGCGCGCCGCTGGTGCGCCTGGATGACACGCGATTTGCCTCCAACGTTGGCGAAACCGAGGCCGATCGCCTGTCGATGCTGTTGCGAGTGGAGCGCCTGAGCGCCGAGGTCGATGATCGTCCGCTCAACTTCCCCGAAGACGTGCTCAAAGCCGTGCCCGGTCAGGCGAAAAGCGAAGAGTCGCTGTACATCAGCCGCCGTCAGCAACTGCACGATGAGGTGGGTGGCTTGCAGGAGCAGTTGATCCAGCGCCAGCAAGAGCTGCGCGAGTTCACCTCCAAGCAGGCGCAGTACCGTCAGCAACTCGGTCTGCAGCGCCAGGAAATCAACATGTCCGAGCCGCTGGTGGCCCAGGGCGCGGTGTCGCCGGTGGAAGTGCTGCGACTCAAGCGCGCCGAGGTGGAGACCCGTGGTCAGCTCGACGCCACCACCCTGGCGATTCCGCGTGCCGAATCGGCGATCAAGGAAGTACAACGCAAGATCGACGAGACTCGCGGCAAGTTCCGCAGCGAAGCCCTGACCCAGCTCAACGAAGCGCGCACTGACCTGAACAAGGCCCAGGCCACGGGCAAGGCGCTGGAAGACCGGGTCAGCCGGACGCTGGTTACCTCGCCGGTGCGCGGTATCGTCAACAAGATGCTGGTCAACACCATCGGTGGCGTGATCCAGCCGGGCAGTGATCTGCTGGAAATCGTGCCGCTGGACGACACGCTGCTGGTCGAAGCGAAGATCCGCCCGCAGGACATTGCGTTCCTGCATCCGGGCCAGGAAGCGACGGTGAAATTCACCGCCTATGACTACACCATTTATGGCGGGTTGAAGGCCAAGCTGGAGCAGATCGGCGCCGACACCATCACCGATGAAGACAAGAAAACCACCTACTACGTCATCAAGTTGCGCACCGAGCGCAGCCATCTGGGAACTGACGAGAAGCCGTTGCTGATCATTCCGGGGATGGTGGCGTCGGTGGACATCATCACGGGCAAAAAGACCGTGCTGAGCTATCTGCTCAAGCCGATCATCCGCGCGCGGGCCGAGGCGCTGCACGAGCGGTAGGTCTTCGCTGGTTTCACTGACGCCTTCGCGGGCTTGCCCGCGAAGGCGTTCTGCCAAGCAGCACAATCAGTCAGCAAGTGACAAAAACCGTCACTCACCAGCCGGTCCATTCCTCGCCAATCGCCATATCGTTATTCGTTAACGGTATTTAATTTCCAGTTCTTATATCTATAAAGTCAGCCTCCTGCGTACCTGCCGACCAATCGGCGCGCCGCACGACACGAACCAACACGCAGTCCAGCGTGAGTTTCTGATCGACGCGCGCGCCCTTGAGCGCGCCGTGCGTGGGAGATTGATTGATGTCCGCAGCCACTGCTACCCCGAGCGCCGCGACTGTCGCGCCGCAAACTTTCGAGATTCGTCCGTTCAGCGGTGCCGTTGGTGCCGAGATCATTGGTCTGGACCTGGCGCTGCCGGTCAACGATCAGGACTTTGCCCGCATTCACCGCGCGCACCTCGACCACCATGTCGTGGTGTTCCGCGACCAGCGCATCACCCCGCAACAACAGATCGATTTCAGCCGCCGCTTCGGCGTGTTGCAGATCCATGTGCTCAAGCAGTTCCTGTTGGCCGGCCACCCGGAAATCCTCATCGTTTCCAACATCGTCGAGAACGGCCAGAACATCGGCCTGGGCGATGCCGGCAAGTTCTGGCATTCCGATCTCTCCTATAAAGAGCTGCCGAGCCTCGGTTCGATGCTTCACGCCCAGGAACTGCCGTCCGAGGGTGGTGATACCCTGTTCGCCGACATGCACAAGGCCTGGGACAACCTGCCCGAAGCGCTGCGCAAAACGGTCGAGGGCCGTTCGGCCGCGCACTCCTACACCGCGCGTTACAGCGAAACCAAATTCGAAGGCAACTGGCGCCCGACCCTGACTCCGGAGCAACTGGCCCAGGTCGCCGAAGTGGTTCATCCGGTCGTCCGCACCCATCCGGAAAACGGCCGCAAGGCATTGTTCGTCAGCGAAGGCTTCACCACCCGTATCGTCGGTCTGCCGGAAGACGAGAGCAATCAACTGCTCGCCGAGCTTTACGCGCACAGCGTGCTGCCGCAGAACATCTACCGCCATCAATGGCAGCCCCATGACCTGGTGTTCTGGGATAACCGCTCGCTGATTCATCTGGCCGCCGGTTGCCCCAGCCACCTGCGCCGCAAGCTGTATCGCACCACCATTCAGGGCGACGCGCCTTTCTGATTTGCCGGAGAACCGATCATGTCCAAACGTCTTCCATTCGCGCCGCTGGCCGCTGCCATCGGCCTGGGTTTCAGCCTGATCGCCGGCAGCCTGGTGGCGCCGACCGTGGCCCACGCTGAAGGTGAAATCCGTATCGCCGAGCAGTTCGGCATTGTTTATCTGTTGCTCAATGTGGTGCGCGATCAGGGACTGATCGAGAAGTACGGCAAGCAGGAAGGCCTCGACATCAAGGTCGACTGGACGCAGTTGTCTGGCGGCGCGGCGGTCAACGATGCCTTGCTGTCCGGCTCCATCGACATTGCCGGGGCCGGCGTCGGTCCGCTGCTGACCATCTGGGATCGCACCCATGGCAAGCAGAACGTCAAGGCCGTGGCCTCGCTGGGTAACTTTCCGTACTACCTCGTGAGCAACAATCCCAAGGTCAAGACCATCGCCGACTTCACCGAGAAGGATCGCATTGCCGTGCCGGCGGTCGGGGTGTCGGTGCAGTCACGCTTCCTGCAATACGCGGCGGCCAAGCAGTGGGGCGACAAGGAATTCAATCGCCTGGACAAGTACACGATTGCCGTCCCGCACCCGGATGCCACCGCTGCGTTGATCGCCGGCGGAACCGAACTGACCGGGCACTTCTCCAACCCGCCATTCCAGGATCAGGCGCTGGAAAATCCGAACGTGCATGTGGTGCTCAACTCCTATGACGTGCTCGGTCCGAACTCGCCGACTGTGCTGTTCGCCACCGAGAAGTTCCGCAACGACAACCCCAAGACCTACAAGGCGTTCGTCGAAGCCCTGACGGAAGCGGCGCAGTTCGCGCAGAACGATAAGGGCGCGGCGGCGGACACCTACATCCGCGTGACCAAGGCCAAGATCGACCGCGCCGCGCTGCTGAAAATCATCGATAACCCGCAGTTCGAGTTCAGCGTCACGCCGAAAAACACCTACCCGTTGGCGGAGTTCCTCTACCGAGTCGGCGCGATCAAGAACAAACCGCAATCGTGGAAGGACTACTTCTTCCAAGATGCCAAACCGCTGCAAGGGAGCTGATCGACATGAACGCCCCTTTGCAAGGCCACGCGGCCAGCAACCCGATCGCCAGCGCCGCCGCGCTGCTGGCGGTCGATCATGTCAGCCTCGAATACCGCACGGCGCAGCGCGTCGTGCGCGCCACGCACCAGGTCAGTTTCGAGATCGATCCGGCGGACCGCTATGTGCTGCTGGGGCCGTCCGGGTGCGGTAAATCGACCCTGCTCAAAGCCGTCGCCGGGTTCATCGCGCCCAGCGAAGGCGAGATTCGCCTGCAAGGCCAGCGTGTCGATGGGCCGGGGCCGGACCGGATCGTGGTGTTCCAGGAGTTCGACCAACTGCCGCCGTGGAAAACCGTGAAGCAGAACGTGATGTTCCCGCTGCTGGCCTCGCGCACGTTGAAAAAAAAGGAAGCCGAAGCGCGCGCCCTGCATTACCTGGAAAAGGTCGGGCTGGCGGCGTTTGCCGACGCCTATCCGCATACCCTGTCCGGCGGCATGAAGGCACGGGTGGCGATTGCCCGGGCGTTGGCGATGCAACCGAAAATTCTGCTGATGGACGAGCCGTTCGCCGCGCTGGATGCCCTGACCCGGCGCAAGATGCAGGAAGAGCTGCTGTTGCTCTGGGAGGAAGTGCGTTTCACCCTGTTGTTCGTCACCCACTCGATCGAAGAGGCGCTGGTGGTCGGCAATCGCATCCTGCTGTTGTCGCCGCATCCAGGAAGGGTGAGGGCGGAAGTCCACAGCCATCAATACGATTTGCACAGTCTCGGTGGCGCGGAGTTTCAAGCGTCGGCGCGGCATATTCATCGGCTGTTGTTCGACGAAGGCCAGTCGCCGGAAACCGAACGCGAGCTGGATTTCACTGATATCCGTATCGCTTATTGAGCGGCCTGGAGGATTGCCCGATGAGCCATTCATCACCTGTACGTGAAGCGTTCGAAACCGTTCTGGAGCCGCTGACCAGTGTGCCGCTGGAGCGTGAACTGCCGCTGGGCCAGCGCTTGTGGCAACAGGGCTGGCTGCGCAAAAGTCTGATCCTGATTCTGCTGGCGGTGCTCTGGGAGGTGATCGCCCGGGTGCAGAACAACGATTTGCTACTGCCGAGCTTCATCCAGACCAGCCACGCGCTGTATGACGGCCTGCTCAGTGGCGAACTGCTGGGCAAGGTATGGATTTCCCTGGTGGTACTGATCAAGGGTTACCTGATCGGTATCGTCCTGGCGTTTGCCCTGACCACGCTGGCGGTGTCGACCCGGTTCGGCCGGGATCTGCTGAGCACGCTGACCTCGATGTTCAACCCGTTGCCAGCGATTGCCTTGCTGCCGTTGGCGCTGTTGTGGTTCGGTCTGGGGCAGAACAGCCTGATTTTCGTGCTGGTGCATTCGGTGCTGTGGGCGCTGGCGCTGAACACTTACGCTGGATTTCTCGGCGTCTCGGAGACCCTGCGCATGGCCGGGCGCAATTACGGCTTGAAGGGCATGCGTTTTGTACTGTTCATTCTGATTCCGGCGGCGCTGCCGTCGATTCTGGCCGGTCTGAAAATCGGTTGGGCCTTCGCCTGGCGCACGTTGATTGCCGCTGAACTGGTGTTCGGCGCCACGAGCGGCAAGGGCGGCCTGGGCTGGTACATCTTCCAGAATCGTAACGAGCTGTACACCGACAAGGTGTTTGCCGGACTGGCAGTGGTGATCCTGATCGGGTTGCTGGTGGAGAACCTGGTGTTTGACAGCCTGGAGCGGGTGACGGTGAAGCGCTGGGGCATGCAGCGCTAACCTCTTCTGTGGTCTGCAATGGCGCCGCAAAACTCAAGGCATGTCTGCTAGCATTGCGTCAGAGTCAATTCTGATCGGCAACGAGTGCTAAAAATGCAACTCCCGGACATGAACCTGCTGGTCGCCCTCGACGCCTTGCTCGACGAGGGCAGCGTGGTCGGCGCCGCGCGGCGGATGAACCTGAGCCCGGCGGCGATGAGCCGGACCCTGACGCGCATCCGCGAAGCCATCGGTGATCCGATCCTGGTGCGCGCTGGCCGAGGCCTGGTGCCGACGCCCAAGGCGCTGGAGTTGCGCGAGCAAGTGCGCGACGTGGTCGAGCAGGCGGCGTTGCTGTTCCGTTCGGCGGATGCGGTGGAGCTGGGCACCCTGCGCCGGCGGTTCAGCATTCGCGCCAACGATTTTTTCGTCGGCGTGTACGGCGGCAAACTGTTCGACACCCTCGACCGTCAGGCGCCGCACTGTGAGTTGCGCTTCGTCCCGGAAGGCGATGGTGATGATGAGGCGCTGCGCGAAGGGCGGATTGACCTGAGCGTGAGCAACACGCGCCCGGTGACGCCGGAAGTGAAGGTGCAGAATCTGTTTTCCACCCACTTCGTCGGCCTGGTGCGTGAAGACCATCCGTTGTTCGATCAGGAAATCACCGCCGAGCGTTACGCCGGGTTTTCCCACATCAGCATGTCCCGCCGTGGCATCGCCAGGGGGCCGATCGACACGGCGCTCAACGCGCTGGGCCTGGAGCGGCGGGTTGCGGTGATCGCGCCAAGTTTTCACGCGGCGATGTTCGCCTTACCGGACTCCGACCTGATTCTGCCGGTGCCCAAGGAAGCGCTGTTGAGCGTGCGGCGACTGGGGCTGAAACTGCGCTCGTTCGACCTGCCGATCCCGCTGCCGACGCTGATGCTGACCCAGGCCTGGCATCCACGCTTCGACAAGGATCCGGCCCACCGCTGGCTGCGGGAAACCCTCAAGACCTGCTGCGATGAAACCTGGCGGGCGGCACAGCCTTGAGCCTTAAGCGCCCACAAAACGCTGAACTTTTATTGCTGCGTCAAACGCACTTATAACCTTCCGACAAGTCAATTTTCGTCATTGCCAAGCCCGACTAAGATGCTCCGGTATTTTTCTATCCGGAGTTAGCGTCCATGACATCCCTGACGGTTCCGGCACCGGTGGCCGCAGCCGCTCCGGCGACGGCTTCGCCACCGGTGTTCGGAGCGCGGATCATCATCGGCCTGGTCGGCGTGCTGCTGGCGGTGCTGGTGTCCGGCCTCAACGAGATGGTGACCAAGGTCGCCCTCGCCGACATTCGTGGTGCCCTGGGTATCGGCTACGACGAAGGCACCTGGCTGGTCGCCAGCTACACCGCCACCTCGGTGGCCGCCATGGCATTCGCGCCGTGGTGCTCGGTGACCTTCTCCCTGCGCCGCTTCACCCTCGTTGCCATCAGCGTCTTCACCCTGCTCGGCGTGCTTTGTCCGTTCGCCCCGAACTACGAAAGCCTGCTGTTGATGCGTACCTTGCAGGGGCTGGCCGGCGGTGCGTTGCCGCCGATGCTGATGACGGTGGCCCTGCGCTTCCTGCCGGCGAACATCAAACTGTATGGCCTGGCCGGTTACGCGCTGACCGCCACCTTCGGCCCCGGCCTCGGCACGCCACTGGCGGGGATGTGGACGGAGCATGTCGGCTGGCAGTGGACATTCTGGCAGATCATCGTGCCCTGCCTGATTGCCATGGTCGCCGTGGCGTATGGCTTGCCGCAGGATCCGTTGCGACTCGAACGGCTCAAGTCCTTCAACTGGAAAGGCCTGCTGCTGGGTTTTCCGGCGATCTGCATGTTGGTGATCGGCCTGTTGCAGGGCAATCGTCTGGACTGGTTCGAATCGAACCTGATTTGCGCGCTGCTCGGCGCCGGCTCGCTGCTGCTGGTGGCGTTCCTGATCAATGAATGGTCGCAGCCGATTCCGTTCTTCAAGTTGCAGATGCTCGGCATCCGCAACCTGTCGTTCGCCCTGATGACCCTGGCCGGCGTGTTGGTGATTCTGTTGGCGGTGGTGTTGATCCCGTCGAGTTATCTGGCGCAGGTGCAGGGTTATCGCCCGGTGCAGACGGCGCCGATCATGCTGATCGCTGCGCTGCCACAACTGATTGCGCTGCCGCTGGTGGCGGCGTTGTGCAACCTGCGTTGGGTCGATTGCCGCTGGGTGCTGGGGATCGGTCTGAGCATGCTGGCGCTGTCGTGCCTGGGCGGTTCGCAACTGACCTCGGCGTGGATTCGCGATGACTTCTATGTCCTGCAGTGGCTGCAAATCTTCGGTCAGCCGATGGCGGTGCTGCCGCTGCTGATGCTCTCCACCGGCAGCATCACGCCGCTGGACGGGCCGTTCGCTTCGGCCTGGTTCAACACCGTCAAGGGCCTGGCGGCGGTGGTCGCCACCGGGGTGATCGAAGCGCTGACCACCTCGCGCCTGCATTTTCATTCGACGATGCTGGTCGATCGCCTCGGCAACTCGCCGCTGGCCGAATCCGACAGCGCCGGTCTTGCCCATCGTCTGCACGAACAGGCGCTGGTGCTGACGTCCTCCGATCTCTATTTGTGCATGGCGGGCGTCGCGGTGGCGCTGATCCTGTTGATTTTCTGGCTGCCGACGCGGATTTATCCGCCGCGCGCGCCAACCTGATGGCTGTACTGAAACAGAAGGTTTTTATGACGACGCAAGCAAAGCAAAAAATCGCGGTCGCGGTGGCCGCCACGTTGGCTGTCGGGGTGTTGCTGTACCTGGCGATGCCGGGCCTGTTCGGCAAACGCACCCAGCAGAGCACCAACGACGCCTATATTTCCGCCGACTTCACCCTGGTGGTGCCACGGGTGGCGGGCTTCATCAAGCAAGTGCTGGTGGAGGACAACCAGCAGGTCAAGGCCGGACAGTTGCTGGCGCTGATCGATGACCGTGACCTGCGCGCCGCCGCCGAAGCGGCGGATGCGCAAACCCTGGTGGCCCGCGCACAACTGCAAAACGCCAGGGCGACGCTGGAGCGTCAGGCTTCGGTGATTGCTCAGGCGCAGGCTTCGGTGGTTTCGGCGAAAGCACAGATGGCGTTCGCCCAGCAGGAATTGAATCGCTACAACCACCTCGCGGGCGTCGGTGCCGGCACGGTGCAGAACGCGCAACAGGCGCGTACCCGCATCGATCAGGCGACGGCGAGTCTCGACACCGCTACCGCGAAACTGGCGGCGGAGCGCAAGCAGGTCGAGATCCTCACCGCTCAGC
The DNA here is from genome assembly GCF_019145475.1 of Pseudomonas botevensis. Lineage (GTDB taxonomy): Bacteria > Pseudomonadota > Gammaproteobacteria > Pseudomonadales > Pseudomonadaceae > Aquipseudomonas > Aquipseudomonas botevensis. Next base: position 110,289 of record NZ_JAHTKI010000017.1, on the reverse strand, counting down.
GTGATGCCGCCGAAGGGGGCTTGAAGCGTGCGCAAGCAGCGCTGGAAATCGCCAGTTTCGAGCTGTCCTACACGCGCATCACCGCACCTCAGGACGGCATGATCGGCGAGCGCGCGGTGCGGGTCGGCGCCTATGTGACGCCGGGCAGCAAACTGCTGGCGGTGGTGCCGCTGCGCCAGGCCTATGTGGTCGCCAACTTCCAGGAAACCCAGCTCACCGACGTACAGCCAGGACAGGACGTGCAAGTGCGGGTCGACAGCCTCGGCGGTGAAGCCCTGAACGGCCGCGTCGAAAGCATCGCCCCGGCTACCGGCGTGACGTTCGCAGCGGTGAAACCGGACAACGCCACCGGCAATTTCACCAAAGTCGTGCAGCGCATTCCGGTGAAGATCCTGCTGGAGCCGGGTCAGCCTTTGACCGAGCGGCTGCGGGTGGGGATGTCGGTGGAGGCGAGCATCGACACCGCCAGTTCGGCGACGTCGGCGCGTGAGGTGACTCAGCGATGATTCGTGATGACCGGACTGACGCCTTCGCGGCGGGGCATTTTTTGTGGGAGCAGGCTTGCTCGCGAAGAGGCCGGCTCAAGCCACTTATCGTTGGCGCCCTGCTTGCCGGCAGCCTGACGGCTTGTACCGTCGGCCCTGACTTCCACAAACCCCAGGCCACGCAAATCGCCGACTGGGCCAAGCCCGCCAGATCCGCGCCGGGCCAGGCCGTCAGCGATCCTTTGAACGAACGCTGGTGGGAGGTCTTTCACGACGCACAGCTCTCGGCCCTGACCCAGCGCGCCTTGCGCAGCAACCTGGATCTGCAACTGGCCAGCAGTCGCCTGCAACAAAGCCGCGCCGTGCGCCAGGTGATGACTGCCGATCGTTATCCCAACACCGCCGTCACCGGCAGCTACGGGCGCAAGCGTAACAGCGGCGAGGGCTTGAACGATCCGTCCGGGCACAACGGCGACTCGGCCTTCAACCTGTGGGACGCCGGTTTTTCCGCTTCCTGGGAGCTGGATTTCTGGGGCCGTGTGCGCCGGGAAACCGAAGCCGCCGATGCCACTCTGCAAGTTGCGGAGAACGACCGGCGCGGCGTGCTGCTGGCGGTACTCGCCGACACGGCGCAGAACTACATCCAGCTGCGAGGCGTACAGAACACCCGTGCGGTCACCGAGCAGAACCTCGACGTCGCCCGGCACAGCCTGAAACTCTCGCAGCTGCGTTTGAACGATGGCGTGGCGACGGATCTGGATGTCGCCGAAGCCGCCGCTCAGGTGGCGGCCATCGAGTCGCGCCTGCCGGCGTTGGAGCAGCGTCAGGCGCAATTGATCAACGCCCTCAGCCTGTTGATGGGGGAGCCGCCACAAGCATTGAACCAGGCGCTTTCCACAGACGCGCCGGTGCCGCAGTCGCCGCCGCAAGTCGCCATCGGCCTGCCTTCGCAACTGGCCGAACGCCGTCCGGACATTCGCCAGGCCGAGGCGCGTCTGCACGCCGCCACCGCCAATATCGGCGTGGCAAAGGGGGATTTCTATCCGCGCATCACCCTGTCCGGCAACCTCGGTTCGCAGGCCATGCAGCTCAGTGATTTCGGCTCATGGGGTTCGCGCGCCTTCAGTATCGGCCCGCAACTGAGCCTGCCGCTGTTCGACGGCGGACGCCTGCGTGGTGTGCTGCAACTGCGCGAAGCCCAGCAACAGGAAGCGGCCATCGCCTACCAGCAAACCGTCTTGCGCGCCTGGCATGAAATCGACGATCAACTGACCGCCTACAACGCCAGTCAACGCCGCCGCGACAGCCTCGCCGAAGCCGTACGCCAGAACCAGATCGCCCTGCGCACCGCGCAACAGCAATACGTCGAAGGTGTGGTCGATTTCGTCAACGTCCTGACCTTGCAGGGCGCGTTGCTCGCGACTCAGGAGCAGTGGGTGGAAAGCTCCACGGGCGTTTCACTGGCGATGGTCGGGTTGTACAAGGCGCTGGGTGGGGGATGGGAGTCGGTGTATCCGGAGGCTTTGGCGGCTACCAGTAATCCGGTTTGATGGCGGGTTTCTTGTGAGTGGGAACCCGGTCCGGGAATTGATGCGACAACAGCTCGTCAGCGGTGATGACGCGCCGTATCCAGTGTGAGTGGTTTTTCAGGGCGCCAGGGGCTGGTCGATCAGAATCCGCGCGATAAGGGAGAATGATCCCGATGATTACATTGGGAAAGTCTGCTCGCACGGCTTTCAGGACAGGTGTCATGTCTGTATCGCCAGATACCAGCACAATCTGTTCAATGCACTCGTGAGCCGCACATGCTGTCTGTCGGCTGGCAGCGCGGTACATGCTAATGGCGATGTGAACATCGGTTTCTTTTTCTTCCAACTTCCAGATATCGACTTTGTCTTGGCGGGAAGCAGGAGTGTGTCTGCCGACGAACCTTGGAGCTTTGGCGGGTTCGAGCTGATGACGACCAAAATGCACAGTGACATTGCTGGCTCGCAACGCCTTTATATAAGAGTCTTGAGCTTCCTTGGATATTCTTCCAAGCGTTGCCAGTTGGGGCTTGATGGGGGACGTGAAGTAATCAATCGAGCTAATCGAGCTTTTCGGATTTTCGATGTGCGTGATATGCGAAAGCAGGCTCCTGAGATTCAGCCATTTATAAGGTGTACCGGCGAGCAATCCGTAGAACAGGTTGTAGCCATCAACAAAGCAAGCTGTGCGCACAAAAAATCCTCAGAAACGAAAAAACCGGCCTAAGCCGGTTTTTTCATCCCCAACTGCCAGCGAACTGAATCGCTACGTACGGGGCTGAGTAAGGCAATCTTGATTGAGTTCGTCATGCAGGTCAACCGTGGTTTTTCCAACGACTCAATCTGCTGGATTCTAACCAGCGCCGGCCCTCCAGTTTTGGTTACACACTTCAGTGTGGGTCAAGCCATTCATCGTCGTCTGTGTCAGCAGTTGTTGCGATAAAGCAGGAGTACGCCCTCACCTTGTCGTTATCTTCACTTTGTCGAATAGGCTGCGTCTGTGACGCGTGTAGGAAAAAACAACACTCCTACAGGATTGAATCAATTCCGCAGCTAAGTTGATCAAACTGTGGTTTTTGCACCAGGACATTTCCAAGCAGTGATGGCCTTTCGCTTGACGCTAAACCCCGCTGTCGTAGACTCCGCACATCCGACAGGGAGTAGCGGTTATGCGGCGTTTTCGTGGTTGGGCTATCGGATTGACCTTGTTGACCAGTGCTGTTCAGGCGCAAACGCCCGGGCCAGACGATCCGCTGCTGGATAACGGCGCGGCGGGCAATGTGTCGGCGAGCAGTGATGCGCGGGGTGTGTTGCGGGCGCGGGACCAGGCGGTACTCGCCAGTGAGTTGTCCGGGCGGATTGTCGAGTTGCCGTTCAGCGAGGGCGAATCGTTCAAAAAGGGCGATACGCTGGCGCGGTTCGACTGTTCGGCCTATCAGGCCCAGCTCAATGCCGCGCAAGCCGCCAGTCGTGGCGCCGGTGAAGAGTTGGCGCACAACAAGCAACTGGCCGCGCTCAATTCCGTCGGGCGTTTCGAGGTGGCGCGGGCCGAGGCCAAGGTCAGCGAAACCCAGGCGCAGTCCCAGGTTTATCAGGTTCAGGTCAAGCGCTGCAGCGTGATCGCGCCGTTCGACGGGCAAGTGGTCGAGCGCAAGGTCAAGCGCTACGAGAGCGTGCCGGCCGGGTCGCCGCTACTGGATGTTGTCGACAACCGCACTCTGGAAATTCATCTGCTGGTGCCGTCGCGCTGGATGGCGAAGCTCAAGCCCGGCCAGACGTTCAGCTTCGTCCCCGATGAAACCGGTCAGCCGCTGGACGCCACGGTCAAGCGCCTGGGCGCACGCATCGATGAAGGCAGTCAGACCCTGTTGCTGGTCGCGACCCTGCCGCAAGTCCAGGGCCTGGTCGCCGGCATGAGCGGCACCGCGCATTTCTCGGAGCTTAAATGAACGCCCCGGTGAACGGTGGCGCCGAGCAGGTGTTCGCGCGGTTTCTCGACCTCGAACGTCAGACCCGCGCGTCCCGTAATGCGCCGCAACTGGCCTACAGCCTGGTCAACGACGGCCAGTCGCTGTTCGGTTTTCGCCACGCGGCGTTGCTGATTGCCGGCAAGGTGCAGGCGGTGACCGGGGTCAGCGCGGTGGAACCGAATGCGCCGTTCGTGGCCTTCGTCGAGCAGGCTGTGGCGCAACTGTTCAAACAGAATGTGCTGAAGCAGGCGCGAGTGATTGCGCCGGAGCTGGTGAACGAATCGATTCAGGCCGACTGGCGCAGTCTGTCGGCGGCGCAAGTCTTCTGGTTGCCGCTGATCGACCGTCAGGGCGAGGTCTTCGGCGGTTTGTGGCTGGCCCGCGATGTGCCGTGGAACCCGTCCGAACAAGTGCTGCTCTCGCAACTGGGTGACACCTACAGTCATGCCTGGCTGGCCTTGCAACCGCGCAAACCGTGGCGCCTGCGCTGGACGCGCAAGCGTCAGGTGGCGTTGGTCGCGGTGTTGTTGCTCGGCTTGTTGATCCCGGTGCGTCAGTCAGTGCTGGCACCGGCCGAAGTGGTGCCTCAGGGTGGCCGCGTGGTCGCTGCGCCGTTGGACGGGGTGATTGCCGAGTTCCTGGTCAAACCCAACCAGTCGGTGAAGACCGGCGACCTGCTGCTGCGCTTCGAAAGCACCACGCTCAAGGCTCAGGCCGATGTCGCCGAACGTGCGTTGGGCGTTGCCGAAGCCGAACTCAAATCCAATTCCCAGCGTTCGTTCGCCGATGCCGAATCCAGCTCCCGGGTGGATCTGCTGGCGGCCCGGGTCGAACAAAAGCGCGCCGAGCGTGATTACGCCCGCGAGCTGCTCAACCGCAGTGAAGTGCGCGCCGAGCGTGACGGGATCGCGGTGTTCGCCGACGCCGAGCGCTGGACCGGCAAACCGGTGCAGACCGGCGAGCGGCTGATGGAAATCGCCGACCCGAGCCAGGCCGAGTTGCGCATCGAACTGGCGGTGGGCGATGCGATCGCCCTGGAACCCGGCGCCGAAGTCGCGCTGTTTCTCGACAGCGATCCGCTGCAACGCCATCTCGCTACGCTTGAGCGCTCGGCTTACGAAGCGCAGCCCACCGCTGGCGGGCAACTGGCTTACCGGCTCGACGCCAATTTCGCCGATGCGCCGCCGCGCATCGGCCTGCGCGGCACGGCGAAGATTTTCGGTGACCGCGCGCCGCTGGCGCTGTATCTGCTGCGCCGGCCACTGGCAGGCCTGCGTCAGAGCGTGGGCCTGTAAATGAACCTGCCGAGCCTGCGTGCCGACCTGCAATTGTCGCCCGCGGCGCCGGCATTGGACGGTTCGCCGCGCTGGACTCTTGCTGACCCGGTTCGCGGCCGCTATTTCAAACTCGGCAGCGCCGCGATGCGCCTGTTGCGGCATTGGTCGCTGGGCGACGCGGAGCAGGTACTGCGAGCGGCCAATCGTGAGCCGGGGTTGCCGCTGGATGGCAATGAGCTGGCGCATTTGCTGGTGTTTTTGCGCGGCCACGATCTGATCAGCGCCGTCGACGATGAGCAACGCGCCAGCTACCACGTCAAGGCGCTCGCGCAACGGCAGAGCCTGTGGCAGATCCTGCTGCATCAATACCTGTTCTTCCGGATTCCGCTGTGGCGCCCGGACGCCTTTCTCAACCGCGTCTGGCCATGGCTCGAGCGTTTCGGCCCGAAACTGCTGCGCTACGGCTTGCCGGCGACGCTGGCGCTCGGGGTGTTTCTGGTCTCGCGGGACTGGCAGCGTTTCGTCGGCACCTTTCCGCACCTGTTCAGCCTTGGCGGCGCAATCGCATTCGGCGTGTCATTGTTTTTCGCCAAGCTCTGTCATGAATTCGGCCATGCGTTCATGGCCAAGCGCGCCGGGTGTCGGGTGCAGAGCATGGGCGTGGCGTTCATGGTGCTGTTGCCGATGTTCTACACCGACGTCAGCGACGCCTGGCGGGTCAACGACCGGCGCGCGCGCTTGCTGATCGGCGCCGGCGGGGTGATGGCGGAGCTGGTGCTGGCGTGTCTGGCCCTGCTGGTGTGGTCGTTCCTGCCCGACGGTCCCGGCCGTACGGCGGCGTTCATGCTCGCCAGTGCGACGTGGATCACCACGCTGGTGGTCAATCTCAATCCGTTCATGCGCTTCGACGGTTACTTTCTGCTCAGCGATTTGTGGGAAGTCGACAACCTTCAGGGCCGGGCCTTTGCCCTGTGTCGCTGGCGGTTGCGGGAATTTCTGTTCGGTTACGGTGCCCCGGCGCCGGAGCCTTGGTCGCCGACGATGCAGCGGCGTTTGCTGATCTGGGGGTATGGCTCGTGGTTATGGCGTGCGGCGTTGTTTTTCGGGATCGCGCTGGCGGTCTATCACCTGTTCTTCAAAGTGTTGGGGATCTTCCTGATGCTGGTGGAACTGGTGTGGTTCATCTTCCTGCCGATCATGAATGAGTGGCGTCAGTGGTGGAGCCGCCGCGAGCAGGCTCACGGCCCACGGGTGCTGCTCAGCAGCCTGGCGGTGCTGGGCCTGTTGCTGGTGCTGATCGTGCCGTGGCGCAGCGCGGTGGAACTGCCGACGATGCTGGAGAGCGGTCGCGCCAGTGCCTTGCATGCCCCGGTGTCGGCGCGGGTGAAAGCGGTCAGGGTCGAGGACGGGCAGCAGGTCGTGCAGGGCGAGGTGCTGATCGAACTGGAATCGCCGGATCTCGATTCGCGCCAGGCCATCGTGCGCAAGGAAATCCAGATCCAGCAGTTGCTGATGCGCCGTCAGGCCGGGCGTAGCGAAACTGCTGCGGACGCCGGTATCGTCGAACAACGGCTGGCCGAAGCGGTGGCCGAGTACCGTGGGCTGGCGGCCCAGCGCGAACGCTTGCTGCTGCGTGCGCCGCACGCCGGCACGGTGCGCGATCTGCTGCCGAACCTGACGGTCGGTCGCTGGCTGTCGAGCAAGGATGCGCTGGCACGGGTGGTCGAGGATGGCACGCGGCTGCGGGGTTATCTGGCCGAGGCCGAGTTGTGGCGGGTCAAGTCGGGCGCCACCGGGCGCTTCATCGCCGACGATCCGATGCACCCGGCCATCAGCGTGCAACTCAACGAAATCGACACCAATGGCGTGGCCTTTATCGATCAGGAAGCGCTGACCTCCGATCACCACGGGCCGATCGCCGTGCGCCGCGATCAACAGCAACGGGCGGAGCCGGTGCAGGCGCAATACGGTGCGCGATTGACTACGCTGGATCAGGCACCCACGCCCGTGCAGCCATTGCGCGGGGTGGTGGTGTTGCAGGGCAGCGGTGAATCGTTGCTCGGCGTGGCCTGGCGTCGAATGGCGGCACTGGGGGTCAGGGAAAGCGGTTTCTAAGGGAGAGCGACGATGGCGGACAACGCAGCGGTGGCGGCAGACGGATTGGTGGTGCGGCCTTCACGGGCCACGGACGCACCCTTCCTGCACAGCCTGTATCAGTCGGCGCGGCCGGATCTGCAATGGATCGACGATGAACAGGAACGGCTGCAACAGGTGGTGGCCCAGCAGTTTCAGGTGCAGGAGCAGGGCATGGGTGACAGCTACCCGAACGCCATGCACTACGTGATCGAAAAGCTCGGTACGGCCATCGGCTCGTTGAGCACCGATTTTGGTGCCAACGAAGTCCGGGTGCTGTACCTCGCTTTCATTCCTCAGGCCCGTGGCAAGGGTTTCGGCCGCACAGTGCTGCAAGGTGTGCAGAAGGCTGCCCAGCAGGTCCGCTGCCCGGTGGCGACGGTGGTCTGGACCAGCAATCCCCATGCGCGTCAGCATTATCTGGCGTTGGGGTTTGCGGTCGAGGAGCGTACGCCGACCGCAGAGCGGCTGGTGTGGTATCCGCAGGGCTGAAAGCCGTGGGAGCGGGCAAGCCCGCTCCACGTTGAAAACTGAGCGGGTCAGTTGAAGGAAATGCAGAAATACCCCAGTTGCGGGTCCCGTCCCATGGCTGGCACCCGCGAGACGAAAATGTCCTGCACCAGACCCAGTTCCGGCAATTCCAGCGCGCACAGACCGTCGACGAATTCGGTCGGCACCAGGCTTTTGAATTCGAGGCTGAACGGCATGCGTTCGCTGTAGCGCAATTTGGCCGAGGGGACTTCTTCGAAGTGTTCGATATGAATCGCCAGCGCTGTGCCGTCCGGCAGGTGAAGGGTGGTGGAGTGCCCCGGCAGGCTCTCGAAATGTTGGCTTTGAATCGCTTGCAGCATGGTCTGGCTCCGATGATCTGAAAACGGCCGGGAGCGCGCAGCCCCCGGCCATCGACTCAGTTACGCGACGGGAAGAGGCCGTTCAGGGCAACGCTGAAGTTGAGCACCAGGTAGGGGTTCATGATGCCCATCGGCGTGCTGCCGCCGACAGGCGAGATATCCCCGGTGACGGTGGTGCTCACACCTTTGAGCGGTACGGGCGTCGCACCCTGGGCGTCGGAGTAGATATTCGCCGAGCCTGGACCGCCACCCGATGCGCCGATGTAGCAGTTGGTGGCGGTCGGCAGCGTCGCCGGGTTGCTCGCCGGTACGGCCAGTTGCAGGGCGGTGTTGGCCGTGAGCCCGGTCATAGCGTGGGTATGGTTGGGCATGTTGGCGATGGTCGCGGTCACGTTTTCGGTGCCGGACACTTCGCCGATGGTGCGCGGCGTCAACCCCAGCCCTGTGCCCTGAGCCATCGGGAAGCGGCCTTGCAGGTTGGGCAGGGCGAAGTTGGTCGTGCCGTTACCGCCGTAGTAAGTGCCGAGCAAGGCAAACAAGGCGTTGTATTGCGAGATCGCCAGGATCTGCCCGTTGCACAGCGCCCAGCCACTGGGAGCAAAGTTGAAGGCGAACGGTTGAATCGTACCCATAAAGACTTCCATGGTTCCTCATCCTTCTGTCAGGTGGTCGGCGCGCCGCGCGGTAGCCCTGTTGCCGGGCAGGTCGAAACACGTTGCTGACTCCTTCCCTTTGCGCGGGCAGGTCACGCCATGCCGTAGCGTAGACCCGGATCGACGGACTTGCCGGATGTCGTCGCGCGAGCGCATCGTCTCCGGCACTGGCCTACAGTGAGCGCTGGGCCGCCGGCTGATTTTGATCAAGAACGACAAGGGGAGGTTGATGGAAGCGCGTCGCGAAACACCGCTGGGCGATACCCAGGATCCGTTCGCCGCACCGGGCGCGCATCTGCGGCGCCTGCTGCGCTGGGCGAGCCAGCACGGGTTGATCCCGATCCTGCTGCTGGCGGCGCTGGTGCGTTTCTATGACCTGACGGCGGCGGCGATCTGGGGCGACGAAGCCTCCAGCCTGCTGCTGGCGCGGTATTCGCTGAGTGGCATCTGGAACCATGCCGCGTTCGATGTGCATCCGCCGCTGTACTTCATGCTGTTGCATGGCTGGATGGCGCTGTTCGGTGACGGGATCTTTGCCGTGCGCTGTTTCAGCGCGCTGGCCGGAATTGCTACGGTCGGCCTGGGGGTGTGGCTGGTGGATCGACTGGCTACCCGCCGCGCCGCCGTCATGGCCGGGGTGTTGCTGGCGTTGCTGCCAACGGCGGTGCGCTACAGCCAGGAAGTGCGTATGTACGCGCTGCTCGGGTTGTTGCTGATTGCCGCCACGCTGGCGCTGGTCTACTGGGTCCGGCGCCCGCAACGCAAGGGCTATCTGCTGATCTACGCGCTGCTGATGAGCGCGGCGTTCTACACCCATTACTTTGCCGTGCTGGCGGCGCTCAGCCATTGGTTGTACCTGGGGCTGATCCGCCTGCTGCCCGGTTTTCGCCTGCGGCATATCCAGCGGCGGGACTGGTGGCTGGCGAATCTGGGCATCGTCGTGCTGTATCTGCCGTGGCTGCCGAACCTGGTGGACCTGCTGCAACACATGGAGCAGCTCAAGGTCGGCGGCGACGTGGGCTGGGAAGATCCGGTGACCCTGGCTTCACTGCCGTCGATGATCTGGACCTGGCTGATCCAGGACGATGGCGAGCAACTGCCGCTGCTGGTGTTCGGCGCCGTGCCGCTGGCAGTGCTGGTGCTGGCGGGCGTGGCCGTGGCCCGTGATCGCAGCGTGAACCACGGCAGCGTGCTGCTCGCACTCTACACCGGTGTGCCGCTGCTGCTGGTGTTCGCGGTGTCGTTCGTCACCCCGGTGTTCATCGAGCGTTATCTGACCGCCTACGCGCTGGGCCTGCCAATGCTGGCGGCACTGGCCGTCGACCGTTTGTACGCTCGCGTGCGGGTATTGGCGCTGGGGGTGTTGGTTTCTCTGGTCGCGGTAGAGTTGATCGGGGTGAACAACAACGCCACGGTCGACCGCGACGATCAGTTCAACGTCATGGTCGATTTCGTCAACCGGCACTTCGTCAGCGGCGACCAGATCGTCACCAGCGACATGATGTTTTACCTGAGTTACCTCTACTACGACCGCACCGGTGCCCAGGTGCGCCTGTACACCCCGCCGGCCGCCGACGGTCGCTCGATGCGTCCTAACGAATACGGCTTCGGCACCCTGGTGAACAGCGACGTGTACCTCGATCATCTGGCCGATCTGCCCAAGGGCAGCCATCGGGTCTGGCTGGTTGGCGCACTGGATGAGCCGGACGAGTTCGCACCGTTGCCCCAGGGATGGCAGCGCGCCAGCGATGTTCACGGCGGCGACGTCTACGCGCGTCTGTATGTGCAGCCAGAGGCCGGGAAACCGGGGGAATAATGCTTAAACGATTCATCCGCCGGGTCATTCTGCCAAAAGGTGTTTTATAGCGATTTAACCTACATTTGATATCAAAACACCACTAGTCGTATGGTCATCCTTGAGCTACGCTTTGTCGGACAAAAGGAATTACCTAGATGGTGAAGGGATTGCAGCAGTTTCACTTTATCTCCGGCTTGCCGCGCTCGGGCTCGACCCTCCTCTCTGCAATCCTTTTGCAGAACCCGCGCTTTCACGCCGGCATGACCAGCCCGGTGGGTTCGCTGTTTTCCGGTGTCCTCGAGCAGTGCAGCGCCGGCAGCGAATTCGGCGCCGTCATCGACACCGACATGCGCCGCCGTCTGTTGCGCGGCCTGTTCGATTCCTACTACGCCGACAAGGCTGACAAACCGGTGGTGTTCGACACTAACCGGCAGTGGAGCGCCCGGCTGCCGGCGATCAACGATCTGTTTCCCAAAGCCAAGGTCATCGCCTGTGTGCGCAACGTCGCCTGGGTGATGGACAGCCTGGAGCGGCTGTACCGTGCCAATCCCTATGAAAACACCAAGCTGTTCGGCGATGCCGTCGAGCGCAACACCGTCTACAGCCGCTGCGAAACCCTGGCCCAGCGTAATCGCCTGGTGGGTTTTGCCTGGGCAGCGCTCAAGGAAGCCTATTACGGCGAGCATGCCGATTCGCTGCTGATCATCGATTACGACCTGTTGAGCCAGGCCCCGGAACGGGTGCTGCGGCTGGTCTACGAGTTCATCGGCGAACCCTGGTTCGAACACGATTTCGAGCGTCTGGCCTACGATGCGCCGGCGTTCGATCAAGCCCTCGGGGTGGCCGGTCTGCACAAGGTCAAGCCCAGGGTTGCCCTGGAGTCCCGGCGCACCATCCTGCCGCCGGACCTGTTCAAGCAATACGCCGATTTGTCCTTTTGGCTCGATGGCTCAGCCAGCGCCGCCAATGTCATTCGTATGAAGTCCGACGCCGCGATCAGTTGATCGCGGCGTTTTTCATTGATGCGTCAACAACTGTGTTCGAGTCCGGGTGAGCAGCATGTGGTGGAACAATAAGAAAGCGCGGGTAACCGAAGGCCAACGGACGCTGGCCACGCCGATGATCATGTCGCTGGAGCCGCGCATGCTGTTCGACGGCGCCGTTGCCGCGACGGTGGCCGACACGGCCGCTCAGGCCCAGGCTGACAGTCATTCCACCGCCGACGCCGCCAAGACGCCGACCGCCGATCATCCGGTGGCGAGCAAGGACACCCACGGCCAGGCCGATGCCACGCCCGCCGCCAGCCCCGTCGCGGTGCCGGGCCAGAGCGTGGTGTTCGTCGATTCGCGGGTCAAGGATGCCGACAGCCTGCTCCAGGGCATCGCCCCTGGCACCCAGGTGGTCAAGCTGGTGGCCGGCAAGGACGGCTTGCAGCAGATCGCCGACTACCTCGACCAGCACCACGGCGTCAGCTCGGTGCAGATCATTGCTCACGGCAACGCCGGCGATCTTTGGCTGGGCGACAGCTATCTGTCGGCAGACAACGTGGCTCAGCGCAGCGCGGTCCTGGCCGAAATCGGCAAGGACATGAATGCCGGCGGCGACATCCTGATCTACGGCTGCTACACCGCTGAAGGCGAGCGCGGCTTGAGTTTCGTCGACTCCCTGGCGCAATTTACCGGTCGCGACGTGGCGGCCTCGAACAACCGTACCGGCGTGGGTGGCGACTGGAATCTGGAAATCGCCACCGGCACCATCGAGAGCGCCAACGTCCTGTCCACCAAGGCCATGAGCGAATACCAGTGGGGCCTGGCGACCTGGACCGCGACCAACAACCTGAACACCGGTGTCGGCTCGCTGCGCGCGGCGCTGGCCTCGGCGCAGAACGGCGACATTGTCACGTTCAGCACCGGCATGACGGTGCAACTGACCTCCGAACTGCTGATCAACAAGAACATCACCGTCGATGGTGACTTGAACAACGACGGTGTCGCCGATGTCACCCTCGATGGTCAGTACCGGACCCGGGTGGTGGAAATCGCCTCCAGCAATACGGTGACGCTTGACGGGCTGGTGATTACCCGGGGCCTGGTGTCGGGTAACGGCGGTAATGGCGGCTATGGTGCGACCGGCGCGTTTGGCGGCGGGATTTTCAACGCCGGCACCCTGACCCTGAACAACGTCACGGTCACCGGTAACGCGGCGGCCGGTGGTGGCGGCGGTGGCGGTGTCACCGGCGCCTTCTACGGCGGCGGTGGCGGTGGCGGTGGCGGACTCGGCGGGCAGGGCGGCGGCCATGGCGGCTCGGCCGGGCCGGGCGTCGGCACGCTGGGTGGCAGTGCCGGCAACGCCGGTGTCGGTGGCTACGGTGGCGGTTACGACGCGACCCACATGGGCGGTCGAGGCGGTTCCAGCACCGGCGGCACCGGTGGCCTGGGCGTCTCCTATTACAGCAACGGCGGCAACGGTGGCACGGCCAGCAACGGCACCATCTCCATTGGTGGCGGCGGTGGCGGCGCGGGCTGGGACAAGGTCGGCGGAGCGGGTGGCAATGCCGCCGGCGGTATCTACAACGCCGCGACCGGCACCCTGAAAATCGTCGGCACCTCGGTCATCAGCAACAACATCGGCGCCGGCGGCGGCGGTGGCGGTGGCGGCGGTCAAAGCAGCAACGCCTCCAACGGTGGTGCTGCCGGACGTGGCGTCGGTGCGATCTGGAACCAGGGCGGCGTCGTATTGATGACCGCTGCCAACTTCGCTGCCATCAGCGGCAACGCCGCCGGCAGCGGTGCCGGTGGTGTTGCGCTGGGCGGAGGGACCACGGGGGCATCGGCGACGGCGTTCGCGGCGATCTTCAACAACGGTGGCGTACTCAACACCGCCTATGTGGAACCGCCGACCGCGACCATCGTGGTCTCCGACACGACCCTGAGCATCGGCGAAACGTCGCTGGTGACCATCACCTTCAGCCGCGCCGTGACCGGTTTCACCAACGCTGACCTGACCATTGCCAACGGCACGCTGACCTCCGTGTCCAGTGCCGATGGCGGCATCACCTGGACGGCGACCTTCACCCCGACCAACGGGATCAGCGACACCACCAACCTCATCACGCTCGACAACACCGGAGTGACGGCGGTATCGGACGGTGCGGCTGGCACGGGCACCACCAACTCCAACAATTATGTAGTCGATACCCAGCGTCCGACGGCGACCATCGTGGTCGCCGACAATGCGCTGAGAGTCGGTGAAACCTCGCTGGTGACCATCACCTTCAACGAGGCCGTCAGCGGTTTCACCAACGCCGACCTGACCATCGCCAACGGTACGTTGAGCGCGGTGAGCAGCAGCGACGGCGGTATCACCTGGACGGCGACCTTCACCCCGACCAACAGCATCACCGATACCACCAACCTGATTACCCTGGACAACACCGGGGTCGTCGACCTGGCTGGCAACGCCGGTACGGGCACCACCGATTCCAACAACTACGCGATCGACACCCAGCGTCCGACCGCGACCATCGTGGTGACCGACACCAACCTGATCGCTGGCGAAACCTCGTTGGTGACCATTACCTTCAGCGAAGCGGTCACGGGCTTCACCAATGCCGACCTGACCATCGCCAACGGTACGTTGAGCGCGGTGAGCAGCAGCGACGGCGGTATCACCTGGACGGCGACGTTCACGCCGACCGCAGGCATCAATGACGCCACGAACCTGATTACCCTGAACAACACCGGTATCGCCGACCTGGCGGGCAACGCCGGTGCGGGCACCACCGATTCGAACAACTACGTGATCGACACCCAGCGTCCGACCGCCACGATTGTGGTGGCCGACAACGCGCTGAAAATCGGTGAAACCTCGCTGGTAACCATCACCTTCAACGAGGCCGTCAGCGGTTTCACCAACGCCGACCTGACCATCGCCAACGGCACGCTGAGCGCGGTGAGCAGCAGCGACGGTGGTATCACCTGGACGGCGACCTTCACCCCGACCAACAGCATCACCGATACCACCAACCTGATCACCCTGGACAACACCGGGGTCGTCGATCTGTCCGGCAATGCCGGCACGGGCACCACCAACTCGAACAACTACGCGATCGATACCCAGCGTCCGACCGCCACCGTGGTGGTCGCGCAAAGCGCCCTGAAAATCGGTGACACCTCGCTGGTGACCATCACCTTCAGCGAAGCGGTCACGGGCTTCACCAATGCCGACCTGACCATTGCCAACGGCACATTGAGCGCGGTGAGCAGCAGCGACGGCGGGATCACCTGGACCGCGACCTTCACCCCGAGCGCCAGCATTACCGACACCACCAACCTGATCACCCTGGACAACACCGGTATCTCCGATCTGGCGGGCAACGCCGGCAGCGGCACCACCGATTCGAACAATTACGCGATCGACACCCAGCGTCCGACCGCGACCATCGTCGTGGCCGACCCGAACCTGAGCGCCGGCGAAACCTCGCTGGTGACCATTACCTTCAGCGAAGCGGTCAGCGGTTTCACCAACGCCGACCTGACGGTGCCCAACGGCACGTTGAGCGCGGTGAGCAGCAGCGACGGCGGCATCACCTGGACCGCAACCTTCACGCCGAACGTCGGGGTCAGCGACTTCACCAATCTGATCACCCTGAGCAACACCGGAATCGCCGACCTGGCGGGCAACGCCGGTTCCGGCACCACCAACTCCGCCAACTTCACCATCGACACCGTGCTGCCGACCGCCACGATCGTGGTCGCCGACAGCGCGCTGAGAATCGGCGAAACGTCGCTGGTGACCATCACCTTCAGCGAAGCAGTCACTGGCTTCACCAACGCCGACCTGACCATCGCCAACGGTACATTGAGTGCGGTGAGCAGCAGCGACGGTGGCATCACCTGGACGGCGACCTTCACGCCGACCAGCAACATCACCGATGCCACCAACCTGATCACCCTGGACAACAGCGGCGTACAGAACGCGTCCGGCAACGCCGGCAGCGGCACCACGGATTCGAACAACTACGCCATCGACACCCAGCGTCCGACCGCCACTATCGTGGTCGCCGATGCGGCACTGGGCGTCGGTCAGACCTCGTTGGTGACGATCACCTTCAGCGAGGCGGTGACCGGGTTCAGCCTGGCCGATCTGACCGTGGCCAACGGCACGCTGTCCGGGCTGACCACGTCGGACAACATCACCTATACCGCCACTCTCACCCCGACAGCGGGCATCACCGACACCAGCAACCTCATCACCCTGGACAATACCGGCGTTACCGACCTGGCGGGCAACTCGGGCACCGGCACCACCGATTCGAACAACTATGTGATCGACAGTCAGCGTCCGACGGCCACGATTGTCATGTCCGATCCGACCCTGAGCGCCGGTGAGACTTCGCTGGTGACCATCACTTTCAGCGAAGCGGTCAGCGGTTTCACCAACGCCGATCTGAGCGTGCCCAACGGCACCTTGAGCGCGGTCAGCAGCAGTGACGGCGGCATTACCTGGACGGCGACGTTCACGCCGAACGTCGGGGTCAACGATACGACCAACCTGATCGTCCTGAACAACACCGGGATTACCGACCTGGCCGGCAACGCCGGCACCGGCACGACCAACTCCGCCAACTTCAGCATCGACACCGTGCTGCCGACCGCCACCATCGTGGTGGCCGACAACGCGCTGAGAATCGGCGAAACCTCGCTGGTGACGATTACCTTCAGTGAGGCGGTGACTGGCTTCACCAATGCCGACCTGACCATCGCCAACGGTACATTGAGCGCAGTCAGCAGCAGCGACGGCGGCATCACCTGGACGGCGACGTTCACCCCGACCAGCAACGTGACCGACGCCAGCAACCTGATCACCCTGGACAACAGCGGCGTACAGAACGCATCCGGCAACGCCGGCAGTGGCACCACCGACTCCAACAACTACGCCATCGACACCGAGCGTCCGACCGCGACCATCGTGCTGGCCAACCCGGCATTGGGCGTCGGCCAGACTTCGCTGGTGACCATCACCTTCAGTGAGGCGGTGACCGGTTTCACCAACGCCGACCTGACCATCGCCAACGGTACGTTGAGCGCGGTCAGCAGCAGTGACGGCGGTGTCACCTGGACAGCGACGTTCACGCCAACGGCGGGCATCACCGACACCAGCAACCTGATCACTCTGGACAATACCGGCGTTGCCGACCTGGCGGGCAACTCGGGCAGCGGCACCACCGATTCGAACAACTATGTGATCGACAGCCAGCGGCCGACAGCCACCATCGTCATGAGCGACACCGACCTGCGCCCAGGCGAAACCTCGCTGGTGACCATCACCTTCAGCGAAGCGGTCAGCGGTTTCGACAATTCCGACCTGAGCGTCGCCAACGGCACGCTGAGCAACGTTTCGTCGAGCGATGGCGGTATCACCTGGACGGCGACTTTCACGCCGAACATCGGCGTCAGCGACGCGACCAACCTGATCATCCTCAACAATGCCGGGATCGCCGACCTGGCGGGCAACGCCGGCACCGGCACCACCAGTTCGACCAACTACGGGGTACAGACCCTCGTCCCGACCGCCACCATCGTGGTCGCCGACACGGCGCTCAAGGCCGGTGAAACCTCGCTGGTGACCATCACCTTCAGCGAGGCGGTAAGTGGTTTCGACAACAGCGACCTGACCATCGCCAACGGCACGTTGAGCGCGGTCAGCAGCAGCGACGGCGGCATCACCTGGACGGCAACGTTCACCCCGACCGGCAACGTGACCGATGCGACCAACCTGATCACCCTGAACAACGCCGGGGTGAGCAACATCTCGGGCAACAGCGGCGTCGGCACCACCGATTCCAATAACTTCGCCATCGATACCGCGCTGCCGACGGCCACCGTCGTGGTCGCCGACAATCGCCTGGGCATCGGTGAAACCACCACCGTGACCATCACGTTCAGTGAAGCGGTGAGCGGCTTCGACCTGTCGGACATCAGCGTCGCCAACGGTGTGCTGTCGAACCTCGCCAGCAGCGACGGCGGTGTCACCTGGACCGCGACCCTGACGCCGACCGCCGGCATCAACGACGCGACCAACCTGATCGTGTTCGACACCAGCGGCGTGCAGGACGCGGCCGGCAATGCTGGCGCGAGCATCGCGATTTCCAACAACTACATCCTCGATGCCACGCGGCCGACTGTGGACATCGTGGTCGCCAATCCACGCCTGGGCATCGGCCAGACCACCACCGTGACCTTCACCTTCAGCGAGGCGGTGAGCAACTTCGATCTGTCCGACCTGAGCGTGACCAACGGCGATCTGAGCAACCTCACCAGCAGCGATGGCGGCAAAACCTGGACGGCGACCTTCACACCGACGGCGAACATCACCGATCCGAGCAATTTCATCGCGCTCGACACCAGCAACGTCACCGACCTGGCGGGCAACGCCGGCAGCACGGTGGCGGTGTCGAACAACTATGCGCTCGACAGCGAGCGGCCGACCGCCACCGTGGTGATCGGCAATCCGAACATCGGCGTCGGCCAGACCTCGCCTGTGACCATCACCTTCAACGAGGCGGTCAGCGGTTTCGACCTGGCGGACATCAGCGTCCCCAACGGCACCTTGTCCAACCTGAGCAGCAGCGACGGCGGCAGGACCTGGACCGCGACCCTGACACCGAACGCCAACGTCAACAGCGCGAGCAACGCGATCAGCGTCAACAGCGCCGGGGTCAGCGATCTGTCCGGCAACAGCGGCAGCGGGGTCAGCAGTTCCAACAACTACGCGATCAACACCGTGCCGGCGGTGGTGCCGCCTACCACACCAACCGTGGTGGTGACACCCGATCCCCTGATGCGCAGCAGCGACCCGGTGGTGCCGCCACCGGCGCCGTTCGTGCCGTTGCAGCCGATCGTCTTCACGCCACCTACCGGTGATCTGGGGTCGCCGCTGACGTTCACGCCGCTGTTCGAGCAGCGCGTGCTTGGCAACGGCATCCGGCCGCTCGGCGATATTTTCATCAACCACGGCGCACTGAGTCCGAGCTTCATTGCTCAGGTCTTCAGCAGCAGCGACAGCGGGGGTGATGGTTCGGGTCATGGCTTCCTCGGTTTCGGCGGCGGCGATGGCGGAGTGTTCGGCGCCAGTACGCTGTCGAGCCTGTTCAACCAGAACAGCGGCGCCGAGCGTGATTCGCTGAATACCTTCGGCAGCCAGTCGATCAGAGGCAGTGATGTTTCCCAGGGCCTGCGCGGTGTGTTTGGCGCGCCTACACTGGGTCAGCAGTTGCAACAGCTCAAAGACACTGAGCAGCACCGGGTCGACGATCTGGCCGCCGCTCTGAAACAGGTCGGCATCAGCGAAATACCGGCCTGAAAAACACAACAACTCAATCTGTGCGGGACCTAGGGGCGATCCAGGGATGAAAAGAAGTCAGAAGTTGTTCGGCGCCAGCCTGCTGGCGCTGGCGATCAGCGGGTGTGCGGTAACCAGTGAACCGATTGAACGCAGCGTCAGTGAGCAGCGGGCCAGGGCCGACCTGCAAAGCATGTACAAGGATCAGGAGCCGCTGCGTGGCCCGCTGACCCTGCACCAAGCCATGGCCCGGGCGGTGAAATACAACCTCGAAGGCCGCTTGAAGATCATGGAGGAAGCGCTCGCCAAGCGGCAGCTCGACCTCGCCAGTTTCGACATGCTGCCGCGCATGGCGCTGGACGCCGGGTACGTCGGGCGTAACAACGTCAACGCCTCCAGCAGCCAGAGTGTGCGCACCGGCACCCAGTCTCTGGAACCGTCGACCTCCCAGGATCGCGACCGCGACGTCGCCGACCTGACCATGGTCTGGAACGTTCTCGACTTTGGCGTCAGCTACATCAGCGCCAAGCAGCAGGGCGATCAGCGGCTGATCGTCCAGGAGCGTCGGCGCAAGGTGATCAACACCATCGTCCAGGACGTGCGCTCGGCCTATTGGCGCGCGATGGCCGCCGAACGCCTGCTCAAGCAGATCGACAGCCTGATGGCGCGGGTCGACACCGCCCGCCGTAACAGCCAGAGCATGAGCGACCAGCGCATCGGCGACCCGGTGCAATCGCTCGGTTATCAGCGTTCGCTGATCGAGGCCACCCGGCAACTGGAAGAACAGCGCCGCGCCCTGTCGCTGGCCAAGACCGAGCTGGCGACCCTGATCAACCTGCCGCTGGGCACCGAACTGACCCTCGCCACCGACGACGGTTATCAGATTCCGGAGCTCAAGGTCGATCTGGCGAAACTGGAACAGGAAGCACTGACCAGCCGCCCGGAACTGCGCGAGCAGGATTACCAGACGCGGATCAGCGCCGCCGAAACCCGCAAGGCCATGTTGCGTCTGCTGCCGGGCCTGGAGTTTTCCGCCGGCGGGCATTACGACAGCAACTCGTTCCTGGTCGAACAGGGCTGGGCCGACTATGGCGTCAAAGTCACCTGGAACCTGTTCAACGTGATCTCGGCCCCGGCCGCCATCGACGTTGCCAAGGCCGGCGAAGAAGTCGCCGCTGCCCGTCGTCAGGCGATGTCGATTGCCGTGCTGGCGCAGTTGTACGTCGCCAACGCGAACTATCAGGAAGCGTTGCGTCAGTTCAAGACCAACCAGCAACTGTCGGACATCGACGGGCAAATCGTCGGTCAGTTGCGCAACCGTCATCAGGCGGCGGGCATCGGTGAACTGGATCTGATCCAGGGCGAACTGAACAACCTGCAGGCCGATCTGCGCCGTGACCTGTCCTACGCCGATCTGCGCAATGCCTATGGGCAGATCTTCGCCAGTGCCGGCCTCGATCCGCTGCCGGACCAGGTGCAATCGACCGAAGTCCAGTCGATCGCCACGGCGCTGGCCAGCCGCGAGTCGGCGTGGGCCTCGGGTGATATCTCGGTGCCGGTGGCGCATGCCCCTGCGCGGTGATGTGTCGGTTGACTCATGAACCGGCCGGCGTTTTCGCGCCTGCCGGTGTCGGTGGATCTGCCGCTGCTGTTGCAGGCGCTGGCGGCGATTGACGACGGCGCGTGGCGCAGCCATTTCAACACGGCGTATTTCGCCGGGGACTGGAGTGGTGTGGCGCTGATTTCCGCTGCCGATGCGCTGACCGAGCTGTCGCCCGGACAAGGTCAGCCGTTGCAGCGCGCGCCCTGGTTGCGGGATGCGCGCTGGCAGCAGGCGTTGCGTGCGCTGTCGCTGGAAATCGTCAGTGCGCGGCTGCTGCGTCTCGGCCCGGGAGGGCAGATTCACGAGCATCGTGACTACGATCTCGACGGTCCGGAGGCCGACCTGCGTCTGCACATTCCGCTGCTCAGTCCGCCCGCGGTGGATTTCTGGCTCGACGGCCGGCGCATGCCGATGACGGCGGGGGAGTGCTGGTTTCTCGACCTCGCCCGACCGCATCGGGTGGACAATCGCGACACCTCGGCGCGGATTCATCTGGTGCTCGATTGTCGCCCCGGCGCCTGGCTGGCGCAGATGATCGCCGAAGGCTTGCCCGGTACGCCTGAGCCGGACGGCGCGGACAGCACATTGCAGCGCTTCCAGCATCTGGTGGCGGCCGATCAGTCGTTGTCCGCGACCTTGCAGGCGTTGCACGACCCTGAAGCCTTTATCGCCCGCACCCTGGAACTGGCCGCCGAGCGTGGCCTGTCGTTTACCCGTGAAGAATTGCGCGCGGCGATGCGCCATGGCCGTCGGCAGTGGAACGAGCAATGGCAGGCCTGAGCTTCGATGGCTGGCTGCCTGCCCGTGTCTATCGTGACGCCGGGCAGTGGCGGGTCGATTGGTGCTGGTTCGGCGCCACGCCATTGCATCAGCCGTTTTTTCGCGACGCGGTCGACGATGCGTTGCGCTTGCCGTTCAATCAGGCGTTCCGGCGGCAGACGCCGTTGTCGGCGCTGGGCCAGTGGCAGGCGCAAAGTCCGGGTCTGGCGCCGAGCGCGTTTATCCTGCACGCCTCGCGCTGCGGTTCGACGTTGATCAGCCAGATGCTCGCCCGGCTCGACGATCACATCGTGGTCTCGGAACCGCCGCCGCTGGATACCCTGCTGCGCGCTGATTTGCCCGACGGCGAGCGGCGCGCCGCGATCAGCGGCTTGCTCTCGGCCTACGGCCAGCGCCGGCGCGGCATCGAGCAGCGGCTGGTGATCAAGCTCGATGCCTGGAACATCGGCGAATGGCCGTTGTTGCGCGCGTGCTTCCCCGATACACCGTGGCTGTTCGTCTATCGCGATCCGCTGGAAATCGCCGTCTCCCATCTGCGCCGCCCCGGCCTGCATATGGTGCCGGGAATGCTTGGCGACTGCGTGCTCGACGACGATTTACCGTTCGAAGGCCGCGAGGATTTCATCGCCCGTCGGTTGGGGCGATTGCTCGAAGCGGGCGGGACTCACTGTCGTGACGGCGGCGGGCTGGCGTTGAACTACAGCGAGTTGCCCGAGGCCATGGGCGGGCGCCTGGGGAGGTTTTTCGGCTTGGCTGACGAGCAACGCCGACAGGCACTGGCGGCAACGGCGCAACATTCCAAGCAACTGTCCCAAGTGTTTATCCCCGATGGCGAGGACAAGCGCCGCGAGGCTTCGGCGCTGTTGCAGTCGCGGTTGCAGCACTTTGCGCGGGCGCCTTATGAGGCGCTGGAACAGCATAGAAAATTGCAGCTTTCAGGATTTCTCCGATAGATCCGCCATGCCTTTGAGCAATTCGATCGGCAGCGGAAACACGATGGTCGAACTCTTGTCCCCGGCGATCGAACTCAAGGTCTGCATGTAACGCAACTGCATGGCGCCGGGCTGGCGACCGAGCATTTCAGCGGCCTGCATGAGTTTCTCCGAGGCTTGCAATTCGCCTTCGGCGTGGATCACCTTGGCCCGCCGTTCCCGCTCGGCTTCGGCCTGCCGGGCAATGGCGCGCACCATCGATTCGTTCAAATCCACATGCTTGATTTCAACCGTGGCGACCTTGATTCCCCAGGCATCGGTCTGGGCGTCGAGCACTTGCTGGATGTCGATGTTCAGTTGTTCGCGTTCGGCCAGCAGCTCATCCAGCTCATGTTTACCGAGCACTGCACGCAGGGTGGTCTGGGCCAGTTGACTGGTGGCGGCGAGAAAGTCCTCGACCTGAATGATCGCTTTCTGCGGATCGAGCACCCGGAAATACAGCACCGCATTGACCTTCACCGAAACGTTGTCACGGGTGATCACGTCCTGCGGCGGGACGTCGAGAACGATGGTGCGCAGATCGACCCGGACCATTTGCTGCACCACTGGAATCAGCAGGATCAGCCCCGGCCCCTTGACCTGCCAGAAGCGCCCGAGCTGAAACACCACGCCGCGCTCGTATTCACGCAGGATGCGGAACGTCGACCCGGCGAGGGCGATCAGCAACAGCAGCAGCGCGAAAAAACCGATTTGCAGACCCATGATCACTCTCCGAGCGGCGCCGCGTCAGTCGCGGCCACTTGCAGCAACAAGCCTTTGCGGCCCACCACCCGCACCGGTTGCCCGGTGTGCAGCGGCGTGGCGCTCAGCACTTGCCAGCGTTCTCCCTGCAATTGCACCCAGCCGTTGCGGGCATCGTCCGGTTGTACGGTGGTGACCGCCGTCACGCTGCCGAGCAGGCCGGCATCGCCGCTGACCGGATGACGCGGTCGGGTCTTCAAGGCTCGGATCAGTAGCGCGATCAGGATCAGGGCGCTGATCAGGCCGAGGCCGATCATCATCGGCACCGGCAGCTCGGTATTGCTCAGGATCAGCGCGCCGATCACGAACATGACAATCCCGCCCAGACCGATCACTCCGTAATTGGGCAGCGCGGCTTCGGCGATCAGAAACGCGATGCCCAGCGTGATCAGCCACAGGCCGACCGGATTGACCACCGTCAACGTGGTGTCGGCGGCGATGGCCGATCCACTGAGCAGCAGGAGCAAGGCACACGTACAGCAACGGATGTTCACGTGACCCTCCGGGAGAGTCAGGGGGTTCTTCTTACAGTCTAGTTCAGCCTGTCATTGGTCGAATTCTGATCAGCTTTTGCCAGGCGCCAGTGAGCGGATTTCCCGGCGTGGATAGCTCGCGGGTCTAGACTTTCAAGGACGGCAACAGCGTTTCATTGCCGCCCGCCGCGCAATGGCGGCGGGCACCGAGGTGCATCATGCGTATGGCAAGAAAGGTGCAAAGCAGCCTGACCCGGGCGCATTGCGAATATGACATCGTCGCCCACCCGCACTCGTCCAGCAGCCTGGAAACGGCGCGGGTTTCCGGGATTCCGGCGGAACGGGTGGCCAAATCGGTGATCCTCGACGACCACCACGGCCACTATCTGATGGCCGTGCTGCCCGCCAGCCGCCATCTGGACCTGAGCAAGGTGCGCAGCAGCGGCGAGTGGCAGATCACCCGTGAAAGCACGCTGGCACATCTGTTCGACGACTGCGAACGCGGGGCGGTGCCGCCGCTGGGCGATTCCTATGGCCTGGATGTGGTCATCGATCCGCTCGTCACCCGGCAGAAAGATATTTATCTGGAGGCCGGCAACCACAACAACCTGCTGCATATGGACATGTCCGAGTACCTGAGAATGGTGCCCCATGCTCAGGTGCGGGAGTTGACCGATTAGGTCGGCGGCGTTTGAGCTGACGCTTTCGCGGGCAGGCCGTCGCCCACAGGGCATCGTGTCCTGTGGGCGACGGCTTGCCTGCACTTCACCCGACACTTTCCTGAAGGAGTCCGATCATGGAAAACCCGACCCACAGCCTGCCCGCCCTGTTCAAGCAACTCGGCCTGGCGAGTGATGCCTTGAGCATCGACCAATTCATCGCCAGCCATTCCCCGCTCAAACCGGAACTGCACCTGGCCGATGCGTTTTTCTGGACAACGAGCCAGGCGGATTTCCTGCGTGGGGAAATTCTGGAGGATGCGGATTGGGCGGAGGTGGTGGATCAGTTGGATGTGATGTTGCGCAAGGGACGGGTGGGCTAATTGCTGTCGGGTTGCGGCCACATTCGAGCGGTATGAATCAACGTCAGAATCCACACAGCATCCTGTTCAATCTGGTAAACGAGGCGATAACTGGGGTGTGGAATGAGTTCACGGGTGCCAGCGATAATGCCGAACTGGCCTGTTTTCGGATTGTGGGAGAGGCGGGATACCGCGTCGCTGAAACGTTTGTCCATTTCAGCGGCGGCTCTTGGATTCAAGGTGTACAGATGATCCCAGATTTGTGCGCGTTCCTTTGCAGCGGCTTGCGTCCAGATAATCCTCATTCCTGATTGCCTGCCCGCCTGCGCCTCGCGGCAAATTCCGCTTCAACTTCTTCATTTGACAGGCCATCGCCGGAGGTTATGGAGGCTCGTGCGATGTCCACTTTGCGTTGCAAGAAGGCCTCGTACTCTCGGGCTTCTCGTTGTGTCTGAACAAACTGACGCATCATTTCCCTGACGATCTGCGATGCAGGACGGTGCGTGGCTTCGGCCTCGGCCATGAATTGCTCGCGCAACTCCGGCTCAAGTTTCATTGTGAAAACGGCTTGCTTTGACATGTCGAATCCTCACGAATAGTCGTACTGATAATGTATATACCTTGTATATCCAAGTTAGGGAATGTTGATGTTTTGAGAGCGACCAACGGCGTGATTTGTTTCAAAACTTGACTGAATTTCCCTGCCAATGCGATATTGATAGTTAGCAAACTAACAGTGTGTACATTGTCCCGTGCCGAACTCTCTCGACGCTCTCCAGATGAACATCAGCAGTGCCATGGTGGTAGCCGCCCGGCATTGGCGGAAAATCTGCCAGACCACGCTGGTCAACTATGGGATTTCCGAGGCCTGCGCCGTCCCGTTGTTGATGATCGGGCGCCTGGGCGAGGGTGTGCGTCAGGTGCAGGTGGCGCAGGCGGCGGGGATGGAAAGTCCTTCGCTGGTGCGCCTGCTCGATCAGTTGTGTCACGCCGGCTACGTCTGCCGCACCGAAGATGCCCAGGATCGTCGGGCCAAGTGCCTGAGCCTGACCGACGCCGGGCGCGAGCTGGTGCAGGCGGTGGAGATCGAACTGGTGCGCCTGCGCCATGAAGTGCTGGAAGGCATCGACCAGAGTGATCTGGAAGCTACGCTTCGGGTACTGAAGGCTTTTGAGGCGGCCAGCCCGCCAGCGGTGGTCAACCCTTGAACGGTTTTTTCTCCGGCATGCCTCCGGCCCGGGACTGGTTCTACGGGATCCGTACCTTTGCGGCGTCGATGATCGCGCTGTACATCGCCTTGCTCATGCAAATGCCGCGTCCGTACTGGGCGATGGCGACGGTGTACATCGTTTCCAGCCCGTTTCTCGGGCCGACCAGTTCGAAAGCCTTGTACCGGGCGGCGGGGACGTTTCTCGGGGCCGCGGCGGCGGTGCTGTTCGTGCCGATGTTCGTCCAGAGCCCCTACGTGCTGGTGGTGGTCGTCGCCCTGTGGACGGGGATTCTGCTGTTCCTGTCCCTGCACCTGCGCACCGCCAACAACTACGCGCTGATGCTTGCCGGCTACACCTTGCCGCTGATTGCCTTGCCGGTGGTGGACAACCCGCTGGCGGTGTGGGATGTGGCCGAGGCGCGGACCGAAGAGATTTTTCTCGGCATTGCAGTGGCGGCGGTGGTTGGCGCGATGTTCTGGCCGCGTCGTCTGGCGCCGGTGTTCAACGACGCCGTGGGCAAGTGGTTCAGCGATGCGTCGACCTACAGTCTGCGTTTCCTCAATCGCGACGTGCGCCCCGAAGAAGTCACGGCCTTGCGCATGGCCATGGTCGGCAGTTTCAACAGTCTGGAATTGATGATCGGCCAGTTGCCCCACGAAGGCGCGCGGCCGCAAACGGTGCGCAATACCAAGGAACTGCGCGGGCGGATGATTCACTTGCTGCCGGTGATCGACGCCCTCGACGATGCCCTCTACGCGCTGGAGCGGCGTACCCCTGAGCTGGTGGAAAAGTTCGCGCCACTGCTCGCCGCGACCAGCGATTGGCTCGGCCACAAAGACGCCGACCCGGATCGCTGGCAAGCCTTGAAAGACCGCCTCGAAGCCCTGCAACCGAGCTTCGAGGCACTGGAAGAGCGCAAGCAATTGCTGTTCTCCAACGCGCTGTATCGCCTCGGTGAGTTCATCGATCTGTGGCAGGACTGCCGCAGTCTGCAGGACGCGATTCTCTGCGAACGCCAGGACAGTTGGCGCGCGGTGTACCGCCACTGGCGCCTCGGTCGCCTGACGCCGTTTCTTGACCGTGGCCTGATGGCCTACTCGGTGGCCTCGACCATTCTGGCGATCATCGTCGCCTCGGTGCTGTGGATCCTGCTCGGCTGGACCGACGGCGGCAGCGCGGTGATTCTGGCGGCGGTGGCGTGCAGTTTCTTCGCTTCGATGGACGACCCGGCGCCGCAGATTTACCGGTTCTTTTTCTGGACCGGGATGTCGGTGCTGTTCGCCAGCCTCTATCTGTTTCTGGTGCTGCCGAACCTGCATGACTTCCCGATGCTGGTGCTGGCGTTTGCCGTGCCGTTCATCTGCGTCGGCACGCTGACCGTGCAGCCGCGCTTCTACCTCGGGATGCTGCTGACGCTGGTCAACACCTCGTCGTTCATCAGTATTTCGGGTGCCTACGACGCGGACTTCTTTGCCTTCGTCAACTCGAACCTGGCCGGTCCCATGGGACTGCTGTTCGCGTTTATCTGGACCCTGGTCGCCCGCCCGTTCGGCGCCGAACTGGCGGCCAAGCGCCTGACCCGTTTCAGCTGGAAGGACATCGTCGAACTCAGCGAACCGGCGACCCTGGCCGAACACCGGCAACTCGGCGTGCAGGTCCTCGACCGCTTGATGCAGCACCTGCCGCGCCTGGCCCTGACCGGCCAGGACACCGGCATCGCCCTGCGCGAAGTGCGGGTGGCGCTGAACCTGCTCGACCTGCTGGCCTACACCCCGCGTGTGCAGGGCGTGCCGCACGCCTTGTTGCGTCAGGTGGTGGCCGAGGTCGGGGATTATTTCCGCGCGTGCCTCAAGGCCGGCGAACGCCTGCCGGCGCCGAGTCCACTACTGATGACCATGGATCGCACCCGCCGCGCACTGCATGGCCACGGCGATGACGAAACCCGTCTGCACCTGCTGCACGCGTTGAGCGGCTTGCGTCTGGCGTTGCTGCCCGGCGTCGAGTTTCTCGGCAACGCCGAACCCGAAGAACCGCTGCCCCATGGCATTGATGGAGCGCCCCTATGATCGGTGATCTGGACATCAGCGGCATCTTCCTGCCGACCCTGTTGGTGTTGATGGGCATCACTTATGTGCTGTTTCTGCTGGTGCACGGCGTGCTCACGCGGCTGCACTTTTACCGTCTGGTCTGGCACCGGGCATTGTTCAACGTGGCTCTCTACGCTGTGCTGCTGTACGGCGTGGACTCACTCAGTCGATACCTGATGACATGAAAAAACCGTTTTTGACCCTTGGTCGCGTGGTGCTGACTCTGCTGATCGTGACTTTCGCCGTCGTCATGGTCTGGCGCATGGTGATGTATTACATGTTTGCGCCCTGGACCCGCGACGGCCACATCCGTGCCGACATCGTACAGATCGCCCCGGACGTGTCGGGGCTGATCCAGCAAGTCGAGGTGAAGGACAACCAGCCGGTCAAGCGTGGCCAGGTGCTGTTCAGCATCGACCAGGATCGCTTCAAACTCGCCCTGCGCCAGGCCAAAGCCGCCGTCGCCGACCGCGAGGAAACCCTGGCCCAGGCGCAACGCGAGGCCAAGCGTAACCGTGGCCTGGGCAATCTGGTGCCGGCCGAACAGCTGGAAGAAAGCCAGTCGAAGGTGGCCCGTGCGCAGTCGGCGCTGGCCGAGGCGCTGGTAACCGTGGACAGCGCCCAGCTCAACCTCGATCGCTCGGTGATCCGCAGCCCGGTGGACGGCTATGTCAACGACCGTGCGCCGCGCTCCCAGGAGTTCGTCACGGCCGGGCGTCCGGTATTGTCGGTGGTCGACAGCAATTCGTTTCACATCGACGGCTATTTCGAAGAAACCAAACTCGACGGCATCCGTGTCGGCCAGGCGGTGGACATCCGCGTGATCGGCGACCGCGCACGCTTGCGCGGCCATGTCGAAAGCATCGTCGCCGGTATCGAAGACCGTGACCGCACCAGCGGCAGCAACCTGCTGCCCAACGTCAACCCGGCGTTCAGTTGGGTGCGCCTGGCGCAGCGGATCCCGGTGCGCATCGCGTTTGACGAGGTGCCGGAAGATTTCCGCATGATCGCCGGGCGTACCGCCACCGTCTCGATCATCGAAGACGGGCAGCAGGAGCCCCGGCCATGAGCAGGGCGCTGATGATCGCCGGTCTGGGCGTGATGCTCTCGGCCTGTCAGGTGGTCGGGCCGGATTATCACCTGCCTGACGAAGCGGCCGTTCACCGTGAAGACCTGCAAGGCGAACTGGCGGTGAATGGCAAACCGGTGGTCTCGGCGCCGGTGCCGGCGGACTGGTGGCGGCTGTATCAGGACCCGCGCCTGGATCAACTGGTGCAGCAGGCCATGGCATCCAACACCGATCTGCGCGTGGCGGCGGCGAACCTGTCCCGCGCCCGGGCGCAAGTGGAAGAAGCCGAGGCTGCGGGTGGCTGGAGCGCCGGCGTGAAGATGGGCGCCCAGCGCTTGCAGGAGTCCGGCGAGGCGTTTCTGCTGCCGGAAAAAGTGCCGGTGGACAACATCGGCGACATTGGCATCAGTGCGTCCTACCAATTCGACCTGTTCGGCAAGTTGCAGCGCGGCATCGAAGCGGCCAAGGCCAGCGCCGATGCGACCCAGGCTGCCGCCGACACCGCGCGCATCACGCTGGTGGCGGACGTGGTCCGCGCCTACACTCAGGTGTGTGCGGCCAATGAAGAGCGCGAGATCGCCCAGCACTCCCTCGACTTGCAGGATCAAAGCACCTTGCTCGTGCAGCGCCTGCGTGACGCCGGCCGGGGCGACGAAACCCAGGTGACGCGCTCGCAGACCCAGCAAAAATCCCTGCGCGCCGATCTGCCACGCTATGAAGCGGCACGCCAGGCCGGTTTGTATCGCTTGTCGATGCTGTTGGCGAAACCGGTCGATCAACTGCCGGCCGGCACCGCGCAATGTGCCGAACTGCCGAAAATCAGCCAATTGGTGCCAGTGGGCGACGGCGCCGCGCTGCTCAAGCGCCGTCCCGATGTGCGTCAGGCCGAGCGTCATCTAGCGGCCGCGACAGCGGGCATCGGCATCGCCACCGGCGAGTTGTATCCGGACATCAGCTTCGGCGCGACGATCGGCACGGTCGGTCTGCTGGACGATCTCGGCAAGCCTTCCACCAACCGCTGGGGCTTCGGCCCGTCGCTGAGCTGGAAGGTTCCGACCAACGGCTCCCGTGCGCGTATTCGTGAAGCGGAGGCCACCACTCAGGGCGCGCTGGCGCATTTCGACGGCGTGGTGCTGAACGCCATTCGTGAGGCGCAGACCGGTCTGTCCCAGTACGGCGCGCTGCTGCAACGCCGCGACGCACTGGCCGATGCCGAGCAATCGGCGCAACGGGCGGCGGATCAGACCCACCGCTTCTTCCAGGCCGGCCGCGAGTCGTTCCTCGCCGACCTGCAAGCCACCCGCACCTACACCGATGTGCGGGCGCAAACGGCTGCCGCCAACACCCAGGTTGCCATGAGCCAGATCGATTTGTTCCTTGCCCTCGGTGGCGGTTGGGAAAGCGGACGAACGCAAGCGTCGAGCGCGAGCAAACCCTGAGGCCGTAGCTATGCTTTGAAGTGTTGGAGGGGCGCCCCGTGCAAAGCGTCCCTGCAACGCTTCAGGCATGCGCAGGTCAGGGGGAAACCAATAATGAAAAACCCTTATGCTCTCGGCTTCTGGTGCGCCCTCGCAGCCTTGGTGCTGCTGTCGGCCACCTACTTCTACGGCATCATGCTGGCCCACCAGATCGACAAGGCGATGGTGTTC
The DNA here is from genome assembly GCF_019145475.1 of Pseudomonas botevensis. GTDB lineage: Bacteria > Pseudomonadota > Gammaproteobacteria > Pseudomonadales > Pseudomonadaceae > Aquipseudomonas > Aquipseudomonas botevensis. The sequence goes on along the minus strand of NZ_JAHTKI010000017.1, from coordinate 79,627 downwards.
CTCGACAGCGCGACCGCGCTGATCGCGGTCATGGCCATCGTGGTGGTTGCCTGGGCATCGGTGCAGGTGCAGCGGGTCAAAAAAAGACAGCTCGAACAGGGCCGGACCCTGGTGCTGATCTGGGACACCAAAGTCGCCCTGCGCCGGGTCGAAACCGTATTCGACCGCTACTTCTGGGGCAGCTACTGGCAACCGGGGCGCACCTTCGCCGAAGTCATGGGCGAACTCACCGGCACGCCGCTGGAAAAAAGCCTCGAAGCCCTGAAAAAACAATGCCTGGAACTGGACAAACAGATTGCCGACGAAGGCTGGCACTGGCTCAACAACGCCCGTGAACTGTCCGACGTCGCCACGGCCATGGCCCGCGAACGCTATCAACTGGATTTCTGCGACCCCCGTGCCGACGGGCCGGGCGGGGCGGTGATCGATCGGGATTTCGAGGTGCTGGTGTATACCTGGACCGCGCGGCTGAAAAGCTTCGATCATCAGCTTGATGAGATCGAGGTTCAGTATTCCTGATTCTCTGTCACATCAACCAGCCGTTTTCGTGAGCGGGCTCCCTCGCGAGAGCGGCTGCAAAAACCTGCAACATTTGCCGCCTGCTGATTTTTCGCACACCCCATAGACACTCTTTAACCTTTAAACATTGGGCCGCATTGCCTGCCCGGTGCTAATCTCCATCGCTAATTTCAGCGGAGTCGAGCCGCGACCCGGTCACGGGTTCAGGGAAGACGACCACACTTTCAGCCACGGAATCGATCAGGTCATTCATGAATAAATCAGCAGGCGTGCTTCTCGGAATTGTTGTTGCCATTGGTGCCATCAGCGCGGGCGGGGCCTGGTACACCGGCACCAAGATCGAAGGTGTGCTCAACAACGCCGTCGTCAACGCGAACAAAGAACTGCAGACCGCCATGGCCGGCTCCAACGGCAGCGCGACCCTGGAACTGGTGTCGCTGGAGCGCAACACGTTCAGCAGCATCGCGCACTATCGCCTGAAGGGCGAAGGCGAAATGTTCGGTGATGCGCCGGTCGAGCTGGAGTTCGAAGACCATATCGAACACGGCCCGCTGCCGTTCTCGCGTCTTGTTTCGCTGAAGTGGCTGCCGGTCATGGCCACCAGTCACTATGAGCTGAAAAAGACCCCGGTCACCGAAAAATGGTTCGCCGCCACCAAGGACGCCGCGCCACTCAAAGGCGTGGTCAACATCGGCTACGACGAATCCACCACCGGCAACCTCGAATTGCTGCCGCTGGAAACCGCGCTGGACGACAAGTCGAGCCTGAAATTCTCCGGCCTGAACATGGACATCTCCGCCAGCGCCCAGGCGCAGAAGGTCAAGGCTGATGGCTACATGGACAGCCTGCATCTGGTCACCGTCGCCGAAGACCAGAGCCCGGTACAGATCGAGCTCAATGGTCTGACCCTGGCCAGCAATCTCGCCAAGAGCAGCTACGGCTACTACACCGGCGAAAACGTGCTCAAGCTGACCAGCAGCAAGACCACCTTCGGCGCCAAACAATCGGTGCTGGGCGTGAAGAACTTCGAAATGAAGAACCAGACCGAGGAAACCGGCACCAACGCCTCCGGCCGTGCGGACTACTCGATCAGTGAAGTGACACTGAACGACAAGAAAATCGGCTCCGCGCAAATGGTCATGAGCCTGAAAAACCTCGACATTCCGTCGACCATGTCGCTGATGCAGATCTACCAGACCAAGTTGCAGCCCTACGAGAAAGCGGCCGCCGAAGCCACTGCCGCCGGCCTGCCGGCGCCGGAGCTGAACCTGACCGAAGCCGAGTCGGCACAGGTCAAGGCTGACCTGCAGAAACTGCTGGCCGCCGGCCCGCAATTGGCGCTGGAAAACCTGTCGCTGAAAACCGCCAACGGCGAAAGTCGCGCCAACCTGGTGCTCGACCTGACCAAACCGGCCTCGATGGACCTGCCGCCGGATCAACTGGGCAAACAGTTGATCGCGCTGCTGGACCTGAATGTGCTGGTGTCCAAGCCGATGCTGATCGACCTGCTCAGCGTGCAGGCGCAGGTTGACGGTCAGACCGATGCCAAGGCCATCGTCGATCAGGCCAGCGCCGCCGCCGACATGTTTGCCGGCATGGCCGTCGGCTCGCAAATGGCGACGCTGGATGGCGCCAACGTTGTCACCAAACTGCATTACGCCGCCAATCAGGTGGAATTCAACGGCCAGAAGATGACCGTTGAGCAGTTCGTCGGTTTCCTGATGAGCAAGTTCGCGGGCATCACCGTGACCCAGGATCCCGATCAGTAACACCCCACGCTCCAAAGCGACGCCCGGCCTTTGCGCAACGCAAACGCCGGGCGTTTTGCTGTCCGGCATCCGGATTGGCGGTCCATTCGGGAAAATTCGTCACGAATCTGAACAATTATTGTGTTCTGGATATTGGTCTACGCTTGCGTGCAAGACTGCCTGACTGAAATTGGCCGTGAGCTGTTCGGCCACTGTTACGAATGGGCAAGGAGGGCATTGCGACCCGGCTGGCCATGTAAGGATGCTGACAAATGCCGCGTATTGATGTCCCCGTATTACATCGTGGTTTACGCCCTTTGTTTCGAGTCGCGCTGTGCAGCCAGTTGCTCTGGCCGGCCATCGCGTTCGCCGATACGGCCTACGATCAGATGGTGCTCGACGCCCGGGCAGGGCATTACACGCCTGCGCTGACGGTGCTGCGCCAGGTGCCGCCCGGTCAGTCGACCAACGGGCAAGTCAGCGATCACTTGCAGATCGCCAGTTGGGCCGGACTCGATGCCGAAGTGGTCAAGGTCTATGAAACCGAGGGCCGCGACCGCGCGCTGCCGGTTCAGGCGCTGACCGCCACCGCGCGGGCCTATCGCAACCTCAAGCGCTGGGATCAAGCGACGCAGGTCTACAACAAGGCCCTGGCGCAGGACCCGGACAATGCCGATCTGCAACTCGGCCTGGCCCTGACCCAGGCGGACTCGGGCAAGCCCGACGAGGCGGTGATCCGCGCCCGGGCACTGGTGGCGGCCAAACCCGATGATCCTGCCCGTCGCCTCGCCCTGGGTTATGCCCTGACCCGCGCCGGCAAGCAGTACGACGCCTTGTTCGAATACGATCAGGCCTTCATCCGAGCCGGCAGCAAGCCGGAGGTCGCCCGCGAATACGTGGTCGCCCTGCAAAAGGCGCGTCTGCCGGAACCAGCCCTGCGTCTGGTCAGGCAACGACCGGGGCTGATTGATCCGGTGACCCAGCGCCGTCTCGAAGGCGATCTGGCCGCCGAGCGCGTGCGCCTCGCCGAACTCGCCACCCGCAGCGAAAAAGAACGCTACGTCATCGCCGACCGGGCGCTGGCGGACTACGACCAACTGCTCGCCACCTGGACCCCGGACGCCGCTGCCCACGACGACGTGACGCGCTGGCGCATCGACCGCATGGGCGCGCTCAAGGCCCGGGCGCGCACCGCCGACGTCATCAGCGAGTATCAGAAGCTGCAAGCCGAAGGCGTGCAGATTCCGACCTATGCCCTGCGCTGGGTGGCGGCCTCGTACCTCGACCAGCGCCAACCGGAAATCTCTACCGATCTCTATCGTCAGGTACTCGCGGCACCGGACGCCGATGTCGGCGACCGCCTGGAAGACACCACGGCGCTGTACTACTCGCTGCTGGAAAGCGATCGCGCCGCCGAGGCCCGCAAGGTCGCCGAAGACCTGGCCAAATCCCAGCGCCCGCGCATCGAACTCAAGGGTTTGCCGATCGGCAACCCCAACGACGAATGGATGGACGCCCAGCAACTCGCGGCGCAGGCCGGCACCTACGGTTCCGATTTGCCCCACGGCGAAGAGCGTTTGCAGGCGCTGGTCGATCAGGCGCCGGGCAATGTCGGCCTGCGCCTGGCCCAGGCTGACCTGTACCTGGCCCGCAACTGGCCGCGCCGCGCCGAAAACCAGCTCAAGGAAACCGAGAGCATGGTGCCGCGCGACATGGGTCTGGAGATCGCTCAGGCGCGGACGGCCATGGACTTGCAGGAATGGCGGCAGATGGATGCGCTGACCGATGACGTGGTCGCGCGTTTCCCCGACAACCGTCAGGTGCAGCGTCTGGCCCGCGAGCGCGAAGTGCATGACATGTCCGAACTGCGTGTCGAAGCCTACGGCGGCAAGGCCAATGGCGGCGGCAATGGCAATGCCGGCGCGGTCAGCGGCAGTCGGGACTTTGGAATCCAGAGCACCCTCTACAGTCCGCCGATCGATGAAGACTGGCGGGTATTCGCCGGTGTCGGTTATGCCACCGGCGACTTCGCCGAAGGCACCGGTAATCATCGTTTCCAGCGGGTCGGTCTGGAGCGTCGCACCCGCGACATGACCCTCGAGGCGGAAATTTCCAACCATTCCTACGGCTTCGGCGACAAGCAGGGCGCGCGTCTGGCGATCGCCCGCGACATCAATGACCACTGGCAATACGGCGGCAGCCTCGAATACCTGTCCGAGCAAACCCCGCTGCGGGCGCTCAACAGCGACATCAAGGCCAACGGCGGCAGCGGCTTCATCCGCTGGCGCGCCAACGAGAGCCGTGAGTGGAAACTGTCCGTCAGCCCGTCGCACTTCAGCGACGGCAACAACCGCGTCGAAGCCTTGCTCACCGGGCGGGAAGGGATCTACAGCGCACCGAACATCCAGGTCGACGCCGGCCTGGAAGTCGGCACCAGCCACAACTCCAAATCCGACGATGTGCCGTACTTCAACCCGAAGTCGGACTTGAGCGTGATGCCGCTGCTGAACGTCAACCATGTGCTCTACCACCGCTATGAAACGGCGTGGAGCCAGCAGTTCCAGGCCGGCGCCGGTACGTACAGCCAGCGCGACCACGGCACTGGCGGCATGGCCTTGCTCGGCTACGGCCAGCGCTACGCCTGGAACGACGTGTTCGAGGTGGGCGGTCTGTTCAGCGTGATCAACCGGCCCTACGACGGTGACCGGGAAACCGATCTGCGCCTGCTCGTCGACCTCACTTTCCGCTTCTAGAAGAGTTTGAAGATGCCTTTGATTTCGCGTTTCATCCTTCTGCTGGGAGTGCTGCTGGTCAGCGCCTGCGCCCAGCAAGCCCCAGCCTTCGCGCCGCCGTCCGAGCGCCCGTTGGCGGCCAATGAAAAGCCCTGGCCGAAAAACCATGTCCTGGGCATTGCCTACCACGACGTCGAGGATCGCGATCCCGATCAGGCGGTGGTGGCAGTGCGCACCGAGCGTCTGATCGAGCAGCTCGCGTGGCTGCGGGAAAACAATTACAAACCGGTGACCGTCGACCAGATCATGGCGGCGCGCAAGGGTGGGCCGGAATTGCCGCCCAAAGCCATCCTGTTGAGCTTCGACGACGGTTACTCAAGCTTCTACACCCGCGTGCTGCCGGTGCTGCGCGCCTACAACTGGCATGCGCTGCTGGCGCCGGTCGGCACCTGGATCGATACCCCGCTGAATCAGCCGGTGGACTTCGCCGGCACCCCGCGTTCGCGCGCCGACTTCCTGACCTGGGACCAGGTGCGGGAAATCTCGCAATCGGGGCTGGTGGAAATCGCCGCGCACACCGATGCCAACCACAAGGGCATCCTCGCCAACCCGCAGGGCAACATGCAGCCGGCCGCCGCCACCCGACGTTACGATCCGGTGAGCAAGCGCTATGAATCCGAAGCGGATTTCCAGGCACGGATTCGCACCGACGTGGCGACCATTTCGGAAAAAATCCGCAAGGTCACCGGCAAAAAACCAAGGATCTGGGTCTGGCCGTATGGTACGGCGGACGGCACGTCGCTGACCGTGGTGGGCGAAGAGGGCTACGAAATGGCCCTGACCCTCGATGACGGTCTCGATGCCCTCGACAACCTGATGAGCAGCCCGCGTTTCCTCGTCGCATCCGACCCTGACGGCGAGCACTTCGCCAACAGTGTCGTCGGCGTGCAATCGGACTTCACCATGCGCGTGGTGCATGTGGATCTGGACAACGTCTATGACCCGGATCCGGCGCAACAGGAAATCAACCTCGGCAAACTGATCCAGCGCATGGCTGACATGGGCGCCAACACCGTGTTCCTGCAAGCCTTCGCTGATCCGCAGGGCGATGGCCTGGTGCATTCGCTGTATTTCCCCAACCGCCACCTGCCGGTGCGCGCCGACCTGTTCGACCGGGTGGCGTGGCAACTGCGTACCCGTGCCCATGTGAAAGTCTTTGCCTGGATGCCGGTGCTGAGTTTCGCCCTGGATTCGAAGCTGCCACGGGTGACACGCTGGGACCCGCAGACCGGTGCCACGTCCGTCGACCCGGATCAGTACAAGCGTCTGTCGCCGTTCGATCCGCAAGTCCGGCAGGTCATCGGCGAAATCTACGAAGACCTGGCGCGCCTGACGTCGGTCGACGGCGTCCTCTACCACGACGACGCGGTGCTCTCGGATTTCGAAGACGCCGGCCCCGAGGCGCTGAAAACCTACGCCGCCAACGGCTTGCCAGGCTCGATTGCCGCCCTGCGCGCCGATCCGGCGGCGATGCAGCGCTGGACGCGGTTCAAGAGCCGTTACCTGATCGACTTCACCAAGGAGTTGACCGCCAAGGTCCGCGCCATCCGTGGCCCGCAGGTGGAAACCGCACGCAACATCTTTGCCGAGCCGATGCTCAATCCGCACAGCGAAGCGTGGTTCGCGCAGAACCTCGACGACTTCCTCGTGACCTACGACTGGACCGCGCCGATGGCCATGCCGCTGATGGAAAAACAGCCGCTGGCGCGATCCGGCGAGTGGCTGGAGTCGCTGGTGGCGACGGTCAAGGCACGCCCCGGTGCGCTTGATCGCACCGTATTTGAATTGCAGGCCCGGGACTGGACGAAAAAGGATCAGAACGAAATCGACGGTGCCCAACTGGCCGACTGGATGAACCGTCTCAAGCGCCAGGGCGCGGCGAGTTTCGGTTACTACCCGGACAATTTTCTCGAGAACCTGCCGGACCTGAAAAACGTGCGGCCTGCGCTCTCCAACAAATGGAATCCATAACATGCTGGATAGACTGTTAGCCCTGCTTGTTCTGGCGCTCGTCCTCGGCGTGCCGCTGGGACTGATCTTCCTGGTCACCGGGCAGTTCCTGATGGACTTCGTGTTCTTCTACCCGCTGTTCATGTCCGGGCTGTGGATTTCCGGTGGCCTGTATTTCTGGCTGCACTGGGAGCGGCACTGGCCGTGGAAGGACGATACGTTGCCGCCGCCGCTGGAAGGCGAGCCGCTGATTTCGATCCTGATTCCTTGCTACAACGAAGGCGACAATGCGGCCGATACCATCCACGCGGCGTTGGCCCAGCATTACCCGAACATCGAAGTGATCGCGATCAACGACGGCTCCAAGGACAACACCGCCGAAGTGCTGGACGCGCTGGCCCGGGAAGACTCGCGTCTGCGCGTGCTGCACCTGGCGGAAAACCAAGGCAAGGCCGTGGCCCTGCGCATGGGCGCGATTGCCGCGCGCAGCGAATATCTGGTGTGCATCGACGGTGACGCGCTGCTGGCACCGAACACCGCCGCCTATCTGGTCGCGCCGATGCTCGACAACGCACGCCTCGGCGCCGTGACCGGCAACCCGCGTATCCGCACCCGTTCGACGCTGGTCGGGCGGGTGCAGGTTGGTGAGTTCTCTTCGATCATCGGGCTGATCAAGCGTACTCAGCGGGTATTCGGCCGGATCTTCACCGTGTCCGGGGTGATCGTCGCGTTCCGCCGCACGGCGCTGAACCGGGTCGGCTACTGGAGCCCGGACATGATCACCGAAGACATCGACATCAGCTGGAAGCTGCAACTGGATCACTGGAGCATCTTCTACGAGCCCCGCGCCCTGTGCTGGATCCTGATGCCGGAAACCCTGCGCGGCTTGTGGAAGCAGCGCCTGCGCTGGGCCCAGGGTGGTGCCGAAGTGCTGTTCAAGAACATTCGCGGTATCTGGCAATACCGCCACCGTTACCTGTGGCCGCTGCTGTTCGAATACTGCCTGTCCACCGGTTGGGCGTTCACCTTCCTGTTGTCGGTGATCTTCTGGGCGGTGGGCAAATTCGTGGTCATGCCCGAAGCGATCGCCGTCCATCACCTGATGCCGCCGGCGTTCACCGGGCTGCTGTTGGCGTTTGTCTGCCTGGTGCAGTTCGCGGTCAGCATCATCATCGACCGGCGTTACGAACCGGGCCTGGGCAAAACCATGTTCTGGGTGGTCTGGTATCCGATCGCATTCTGGTTTGTCAGCCTGCTGACCACGCTGGTCAGCTTTCCCAAGGTGCTGTTCGGTCAGCATCAGAAGCGTGCGCGCTGGGTCAGTCCTGACCGGGGCATCAAGCCGATCGGGGACGACGAAGAGGAGGTCATCAAATGAAAATCATCCGAACTCGTCAACGACCCTTCATGGTCGTGGTCGATGTGATCCTCACCGTAATAGCCTGGATCGGCCTGCTGTTTCTGCTGGTGCGCGGGCTATGGCCGCTGATCGAGACGCATGCCGGTGGGCCGCGCATCGACAATTCGGCGTTCGAAGCCCTCGGCACGTTGCAGATTTACTTGTGGGTGGCGCTGGTCAACGCGGTCATTCTGATTTCCTGGGCGCGTTACCAGCAGCGCAAAAGCAAAAGTTTCTCCCAGCGTCGTCTGGCGGCGCCGATGGTCGACGACGAAGGGCTGACCAAGAGCTTCAAGCTGTGCGATGAGCGTTTGCAGAAGCTGCGCAGCCCCGGCGTGATCACCATTCACAACAATCAGGACGGTGATGTCAGCCATGTGGTGCCGCACTTCTGGCCGGTGGAGCCGTCGGAAATCCCGCCGCCCCTGGCGCCGCTGGAGCACCCGCGAGTGATCTTTCTGCACGCCGAGGACGACGACAATCGCGAGCCGGTCAACCGCATTACCTGACTTCGCGAATCAACCGCCATGCCTGCTCCATCGGCAGCGGCTGTTTCATCCGCTCCGCCAACAGCGCCATGGCCCGCTCTTCTTCGCAGGCCACGGCGGCCACCACCACGCCGTTTCGGCCAAACAGGCCAATGAACGGCGGCTGCTCTGGCGCGCCGCTGAATTCGACTTCGTCCCACTGCCCGGCGTGGCCGAGGTAGTCGTAGCTCTTGCCGAAATGCCAGGTCCAGAAGAACGGCACGTCGAGGTAGTGTTCCTCGCCGCCGAGCATATTGGCGGCGGCGATGCGCGCATGCTGTTGGGCCAGGCGCCAGTGTTCGATGCGCTGCGGCTGGCCGTTCAACGGAAACGTGGCGATATCGCCAATCGCCCACAAGCCATCGGTCACGCGCATGCCGTCATCGACCCGCAGCGAGCGGTCTTTTTCCCGAGGCAGGCTGGAAAACGCCTCGGTGGCGGGATGCACGCCGATCCCCGCCAGCACCAGATCCGCTGAAAGACGCAGACCGTTGTCCAGCAGCACCGCCTCGACCTTGCCGTCGCCGGTGACCTCTTTTGCTTCATGGCCGTTGATGAATTTCACCCCGTTGGCTTCGTGCAGCGCGCGGATCGCGCGGCCCACGGCTTCGCCGAACTGGGCGGCGAACGGGATGGCGTGGCGTGCAAGCACCGTCACGTCGAGGCCAAGTTGGCGCAGGGCCGAGGCGCATTCGAGGGCAATGAAACTGTCGCCGATGATCACCGCCCGTTGATCCGCTTCGGCCACGCTCATGATCCGCTCGGCCTGGGCCTTCGAACGCAGAACGAAGACGTGCGGCAAATCGGCGCCGGGCAGCTCCAACGGATTGGGTTCGCCCCCGGTCGCCAGCACCGCTGCATCATAAGCGAGGGTTTGGCCGTTGTTCAGGTGAAGGGTTTTGGCCTGGGCGTCCAGCGAGGTGATTTCACCTTGCAGGCGCTCGATGCGCTGCTCCTTATAGAAGCCGTCGTCGCGCAACGCCGGGGTTTCCTGCGGCGGCATTTCGCCGGCGAGGACAAATTTGCTCAGCACCGTGCGGTCGTAACCGGCGTCAGGCTCGCGGTCGATCATCAGGATCCGGCCACCAAAGCCCTTTTCCCGCAGCGCCGCCGCACACGCGGTCCCGGCGGCTCCGGCACCGGCAATCACGAACGCTCGCGGGTCGTCGGCAGGCGGCCTATGCGGATCGGGCAATGGCTGGTCGTCGACCCAGACTTCATCGCCGCGCAATTCCAGCGGGTAACGCGTCAGGCTGTCGAGGGCCGGGGGCTCGCACAACGCACCGTCCTCCACCCGGAACGCGGCTTTGTGCCATGGGCAGATCAGTCGTCCGTGACACAGCGCGCCGTCAGCCAAGGGCGCGCCGGCATGCGGGCATTCACCCTGAAACGCGCGCAACTGGCCGGCGGCGCGCAGAAGGACGATCTTGCAATCGCCAATCTGCACGGGCAGGCCACGGTCTTCAGGGACATCGGCGAAACGGGCGACACGGTGCAGGGACATGATCTGGCTCCTCGCGGGCATTTCTCTTACGAGTTTGCGCCGCAATACGAGGTTCATCCAATTGCTACTGCCACGGCATGAACGGTACGGCTATAGTTTGCAGGCCGACGACGGCCCAACTGCACAAGGTGCCCGGAATGACCCGATTGACCTCTCTCAACCCTTGGCTGGCGGCCGTTGCCGTCGCCCTTTGCGTGCAGTTCCCCGCGCAGGCCCAGGAGCGCTTCACCCTCAACATCCCTGGTGTTTCCGATAACCGTCTGTTCACCTCGGCGGCGGCCAGCGATGCGGCCGGTTGCGGCGGCAAGAACCAGTCGCCGGCCTTGAGCTGGAATGCCGGCCCGACCGGCACCCAAAGCTACGCCATCGTCATGCACGACCCGGACGGCCAGAAAGGCCTGGGCGTCGATCACTGGATTCATTACGGCATCAAGTCCACGACCCGGCAGATTCCGGCGGGCGTCGGCGCCAAATCCGCGCTCGAAGGTGTCGGCGGCACCAACAGCAAGGGCAACACCCATTACATGGGGCCGTGCCCGCCGGTTGGCGACAGCGCGCACCACTACATTATTCAGATCTACGCCCTCGACCTGGCTCCGGACGCCTTGCCCGCCGGTCTGACCCGTGCCGAACTGATGGAAAAAATCAAAGGTCATGTGCTGCGCAACAGCAGTGCGGTGCGGCGTTATCACCGCTGAAAAAATTTTCAGCGGTGTTTAACCCGAACCGAAAGGGCTGACCGTCTCAGAGGATGAATGGATCAATTTCCTCTGAGGTCAGCCCCCATGTCCTTTCCTTCTGTCTTGCTGCGACCGGTTGCCGTCGGCGTGCTGCTGGTCATCGCCGGCTGCGGTGTTCCCTCCAACCCGCCATCCGCCGTTGTGCCGCCTGTACCCTCCGCCTCACAGCCTGAACCCAAATCCGAGGTCATGCAGGAAGCCGTCATGGCCGACAGCGTGATGGCCAAGCGCAGCCTGCGCCCGGCTCCCATCGCAAGTGTCGCCCCGATGCCTGCCGGAGAAAGTTATCCACAGGGCTACCGCGATGCGCAGCGCGAGCAATACCAGACCCTGACCGACAATCCGATCCACAGCGTTGCCGAGGCGCCGGTCTCGACCTTCAGCGCCGACGTCGACACGGGCGCCTACGCCAACGTCCGGCGGCTGCTCAATCAGGGCCGAATGCCGCCGGACGGCGCGGTGCGGCTGGAGGAGATGGTCAATTACTTTCCCTACGACTATGCGTTGCCCAGCGACGGCTCGCCCTTCGGTGTGACCACCGAACTGGCTGCCTCGCCGTGGAACCCGCACACACGCCTGCTGCGCATCGGCATCAAGGCTTCCGACCGCGCGGTGGCTGAACTGGCCCCGGCGAATCTGGTGTTTCTGGTGGATGTGTCCGGCTCGATGGACCGTCGCGAAGGTCTGCCACTGGTCAAAAGCACGCTGAAACTGCTGGTCGATCAGTTGCGCGAACAGGATCGGGTGTCGCTGGTGGTGTATGCCGGCGAATCACGGGTGGTCCTCGAACCCACATCCGGACGGGAAAAGGCGAAAATTCGCACAGCCATCGAGCAGCTGACGGCGGGCGGTTCCACCGCCGGAGCTTCCGGCATCGAATTGGCCTACCAGATGGCCCAACAGGCGTTCATCCCGAAAGGCATCAACCGCATCCTGCTGGCCACCGACGGTGACTTCAATGTCGGCATCAGCGACTTCGACAGCCTCAAGCAAATGGCTGTGGATAAACGCAAGACCGGGATTTCTCTGACCACCCTGGGTTTTGGTGTGGATAACTACAATGAACATCTGATGGAACAACTGGCCGATGCCGGCGACGGCAACTATGCCTACATCGACAACCTGCGCGAGGCACGCAAGGTACTGGTGGATCAACTCGGTTCGACCCTTGCCGTGGTGGCGAAAAACGTCAAATTGCAGGTGGAGTTCAACCCGGCGCAGGTCCGCGAATACCGCCTGCTTGGTTACGAGAACCGCGCGTTGCAGCGTGAGGACTTCAGCAATGACAAGGTCGATGCCGGGGAAGTCGGCGCAGGACATACGGTGACGGCGCTGTATGAAATTGTTCCGGCGGGGGAGAAGGGGTGGCTGGAGCCGCTGCGCTATGGCAAGTCGGGCGCGGTCGTTTCCGAAAAGAACGGAGAATTGGCGATGCTGCGTGTGCGTTATCAACAGCCCGAAGGTGGGAAAAGTCTTCTGATTGAGCGCCCGATCGCCAATCAGGTCGCAACGGCCAGCGAGGATCTGCGCTTTGCCGCCGCCGTGGCCGCATTTGCCCAGCAACTCAAGGACGGCCGCTACACCGGCGACTTCAGCCTCAAGGACACCGCAACCCTGGCCCGTGGTGCCCGTGGCGATGACCGCTTCGGCTTGCGCAACGAGTTCGTGCAACTGGTGGAGCTGGCGCAGAGCCTGCGCACGACAACCGCATCGAACGGGATGCCCACTGACCGACGGATTGAATAGTGAGCCGCTTGAAGGGCTTTATCAGTCAGCTGTTTGCGCCTGCAAGCAGCCTTGAGGCCAGCAGCGATGAGTCGTTGCTGGCCCGTTATCGCGAGGGTGACGGCGCGGCGTTCGAGATGCTCTACGCCCGCCATCGCCAGAGTCTGTACCGGTTTCTGCTCGGGTTGAGCGGCAAACCGGAACTGGCCGATGAGGTCTTTCAGGAAACCTGGCTGAGCCTGATCCGCAGCGGCAGTCAGCCACAAGGTCGGGCGACTTTTCGTACCTGGCTGTTCCAGATTGCCCGCAATCGGCTGATCGATCACTGGCGCAAGCACGGTGCCCACCAGCCCTTGCACGATAGCTACGATGAGCAAACCCATGCGGTCAGCGACGAAGCGACCGATCCTGAACAACTGCTGAGTCTCAGCCACGACAATCAGCGCCTGGAAAGTGCTCTGCAAACCTTGCCCGCCGATCAGCGCGAAGTGTTCCTGCTGCGCGCCCATGGCGACCTCGACCTGGCGCAAATCGCCAGCCTCACCGAAACACCGCTGGAAACCGTCAAGAGCCGCTTGCGCTACGCCCAGCAAAAACTGCGTCGGCTGCTGGCCGAGGAGGTACTGACATGACTGACGCCCGCCAGACACCCGAGGCGCAAGTGCTCAAGCACTTCCGCGAACAACAGAACGGCGAACCGCCGGCGGATCTCGACGCGCTCATCCTCGACGCTGCTCGCCGCGAAACCCCGGCACCGAAACCCGGTCTGTGGCAGCGTTGGCTTCAGGCTTGTCAGAAACCGCGCTGGCAAGTCGCCTTCGCCAGCCTGATCGGCGTGGCGCTGATGCTGTCGCTGGTGCAACGCGCACCGGAACCGGTGGCTCAATACGACTTTGCCCCGGCCGCCAAGCCCGCCGCACCGCTGGCGCGCAAGCAAGCCGCCGAACCGCGCGCCCTCGCCGCGCCGTCCGCCGCCATGCCCGCTCCCGCACCGATGGCAGAGATGGCCGCGCCGATGCAAAGCGAATCGATCAGCGCCGACATGGCTGACGAAGCCAAATCCAGCAAACGCGCCCCGGCTCCTGCCTCGGTCAACGGCCTCGACGAGCAATTGCGCGAAGTCCTGCGCCTGCGCGAAAACGGCCAGCCGCAAGCCGCCGATGCGCTGTTCAACAACCTGCACAAGCGCTATCCGAACGTAAACCTCGACCTGCGCCTCGAACAAATCCGCCAGAACTGACCGCACAACCTCCAGCCATTTGGCATTGCCCCGCAAAAACGCGCACTATCGGGGCATTGCCGATGCGCTGGAGAACACCGTGGCACCAAAAATCGACCGCATCGCCCAACTCCTCAACTGTCCGGAAAAGGGCGAAGAGATGCGGCGAGCGATTACCGAGACGCGTAAGGAGTTTCTGCTGAATCAGCCGGAAGAAGACGTTGTTGATGAGGACGACGTGTTTGAGGAGGTTGAGGACGAGGATGATGAATACGATGAGTTTGACTGGACGACGGAGTGAGCCGTAGCGGTTCAGTGTTGAATTGCCATCCACAAAAAAGCCCCGGACCTTTCGATCCGGGGCTTTCTCGTTTCTGTTCATGGCGCACCAGGCGGGATTCGAACCCACGACCCCTGCCTTCGGAGGGCAGTACTCTATCCAGCTGAGCTACTGGTGCAGCGGGCGACATCATACCTAGGTCGGCTCGGGGCGTCCATGCCGGTTTTCGCTGGCTAATTGTCAGTGGTCGTGTCCGCGAGGGTGCATTTCAAAAGGCGGTAACGTCCTGCAAAACGCTCTCGTGGCAGTTTGGCGAGGCTGATCTATTGTTTTCCTGCGGCGGGTTCCTCGATCGCCTTCCTTCAGGAGAAATGCATGAGCGTCGTCAATCCTCAGATCACCGATTCCGTTACCCAATCGAGCGTGCAGGTGGTCGGTTCCGCGCCCGCCACGGCCATCGCCACGCTGACGCAGGTCACCAGCCATGCGATCAGTCTGGCGTTGGAGAATGCGGTCAGCCAGCAACAGGCGCTGAACATTATCGGCAACGCCACCGTGGCCGCTGCGGTGCAGCAGATTCTGGCGGTAGGAGGGCGGTCATGACGGCGAAGGATCAGGCCCAGACCGATAATACTGAGCAGCCGGCAGTCGATCCTGCCGCCGCAGCGGCCGCTTTGCTGGCCTCGCTCAACGAGCAGTTGCTCACGCAGACCGCCCAGGGCGTGGGCGCCGACGCCTTGAACCGGCAGATCGTCGAGGCGGTCAATCTGCTCAACACCCAACTGGCTGCCCATGCACCCACCCTGGCGTCTTTGGGGCCGGAGCTGCTGATTCGTCAGGCCAGCGGGTTGGTGGCGCAGTCGGCGGCAAGTTATTTCGACGGTGTCACCAAACTGGCCCTGGCCTCGCAAGGCGTTTTGCTGCGACAGATGACCGAAAGCATTATCAAGGACGACCTCGATGCCGCCACCGAAAGTGCGCTGGGGGCGCTGAACACACACCTGTTGGTGGGCGGTGCTGCGGCGGTGGCTGCCGCCAGCGGCGTGCTGGATGCCGAGGGTGTGAATCAGGCGCTGGAGCGAATCAACCAGAGCATTGCCCAGTTCAGCGCCAGTCAACCTGAACGTACACCCACCGCCTGAGCAGTATTTGCAACACCCACCATCCCGTGAAAGGAGTCGGAACATGGCAACCGTGAATGATCAGATCACCGATGCAGTCACCCAGACCAGCGTGAAGGTTGTGGCCGAAGCGCCGGCCCTGGCGATGGGCTCGCTTTATCAAAGCATGGCGCACTCGACAGGCCTCATGTTCGAGAATGCCGTCAACGCCCAGCAGCAACAAAACGTGCTGGCGCAGGCCGCAACCAATCAGGGCGTGATGCAGATCTACAGCGTCGATACCGCAGCCGAGGCCGTCGCGGCCCAGAAAATCCTCGAGGATTCTGCCGCCAAGACAGCGAAGTCCTGAGACTCCCCGCAACGGGCAGCCCCGTGAGTCTGGCGGGGCTTGTTGCTCGTTGATCTGAAAGTCTGTGCAAATGCGGCGTTTTTGTTCTTTTTTTTGAACAGACTATTGTCCTTTAACCCCCTTTGAACCTAGGATTCGTTTGAGATTTCAAACGCTCCTTGTCTGGGTGCTGAGCCGCACGGGTTTCGAATCGTGCGCTATTTATGTGTTTCACCCGGTAAATGATTTCCCTGACGGCAGCCTTGCGAGGCGCCTTTCTACAATCATAATTTGCTCCGCTTCAGTAAGCGGTGCTGTTAAGGAAAGCCGACATGCAGCTTAAAGACACCCTGTTGTTCCGCCAGCAAGCCTTTATCGATGGCGCTTGGGTCGATGCGGACAACGGTCAGACGATCAAGGTCAACAACCCGGCAACGGGTGAAATTCTGGGCACCGTGCCGAAGATGGGCACTGCCGAAACCCGCCGCGCCATCGAAGCCGCCGACAAGGCGCTGCCGGCCTGGCGTGCACTGACCGCCAAAGAGCGTGCGAACAAGCTGCGTCGCTGGTTCGAACTGATGATCGAGAACCAGGACGACCTCGCTCGCCTGATGACCCTCGAACAAGGCAAGCCGCTGGCCGAAGCCAAGGGCGAAATCGCCTACGCCGCCTCCTTCCTGGAGTGGTTCGCCGAAGAAGCCAAGCGCATCTACGGTGACGTGATTCCGGGCCACCAGCCGGACAAGCGCCTGATCGTGATGAAGCAGCCGATCGGCGTGACTGCCGCCATTACCCCGTGGAACTTCCCGGCGGCGATGATCACCCGTAAAGCCGGCCCGGCCCTGGCCGCCGGTTGCACCATGGTGCTCAAGCCTGCTTCGCAAACGCCTTTCTCCGCGTTCGCCCTGGCCGAGCTGGCCCAGCGCGCCGGCATTCCAAAAGGTGTGTTCAGCGTGGTCACCGGCAGCGCCGGCGACATCGGCAGCGAGCTGACCGGCAACCCGATCGTGCGCAAACTGTCCTTTACCGGCTCGACCGAAATCGGTCGCCAACTGATGTCGGAATGCGCCAAGGACATCAAGAAAGTTTCCCTGGAACTGGGCGGTAACGCACCGTTCATCGTGTTCGACGACGCGGACCTGGATAAGGCCGTCGAAGGCGCGATCATTTCCAAATACCGCAACAACGGCCAGACCTGTGTCTGCGCTAACCGTCTGTACATTCAGGACGGTGTGTACGACGCATTCGCCGAGAAGCTGAAAGCGGCGGTTGCCAAACTGAAGATCGGCAACGGTCTGGAAGAAGGCACCACCACCGGTCCGCTGATCGACGAGAAGGCCGTGGCCAAGGTGCAGGAGCATATCGCCGACGCCGTGGGCAAAGGCGCAACCTTGCTGGCCGGTGGCAAGCCGATGGAAGGCAACTTCTTCGAACCGACCATCCTGACCAACGTGCCGAACAACGCGGCTGTCGCCAAGGAAGAAACCTTCGGCCCGCTGGCGCCGCTGTTCCGCTTCAAAGATGAAGCCGACGTGATCGCGATGTCCAACGACACCGAGTTCGGCCTGGCCTCGTACTTCTACGCTCGCGACCTGGGCCGTGTGTTCCGTGTGGCCGAGGCCCTGGAGTACGGCATGGTTGGCGTCAACACCGGTCTGATCTCCAACGAAGTCGCGCCGTTCGGCGGTATCAAGGCTTCGGGCCTGGGCCGTGAAGGCTCCAAGTACGGCATCGAGGATTACCTGGAAATCAAATACCTCTGCCTGGGCATCTAAGCCCGGCCAGGGATTGCTTCAAACGCAAAGGGCACGAGAGCGCTGTCCCTTTGCGTCGCTTCAAAACGGAATTTTCTCTGCGGCCGGGAACGCTGTGGCAGTCGATCATCGCATGCTGCCGTAGTTGCTCCCCGCCGCGTAATCCTTGAACCACGCCGACCGATGAGCGGCGAATGAGGAATGTAATGAGCAAGACTAACGCTGATTTGATGGCCCGCCGTGTAGCCGCTGTTCCACGTGGTGTTGGCCAGATCCACCCGATCTTCGCCGAGTCCGCGAAGAACGCGACCGTGACCGACGTTGAAGGTCGCGAGTTCATCGACTTCGCCGGCGGTATCGCCGTGCTGAACACCGGCCACGTGCATCCGAAAATCATCGCCGCCGTGACCGAGCAACTGAACAAGCTGACCCACACCTGCTTCCAGGTACTGGCCTACGAGCCGTACGTGGAACTGTGCGAGAAAGTGAACGCCCGTGTTCCGGGTGATTTCGCCAAGAAAACCCTGCTGGTGACCACCGGTTCCGAAGCTGTTGAAAACGCCGTGAAGATCGCCCGTGCCGCCACTGGCCGCGCAGGCGTGATCGCCTTCACCGGCGCTTACCACGGCCGCACCATGATGACCCTGGGTCTGACCGGTAAAGTCGTGCCTTACTCGGCCGGCATGGGCCTGATGCCAGGCGGCATCTTCCGCGCGCTGTACCCGAACGAACTGCATGGCGTGAGCATCGACGATTCGATCGCCAGCATCGAACGCATCTTCAAGAACGACGCCGAGCCGAAAGACATCGCCGCGATCATCATCGAGCCTGTGCAGGGTGAAGGTGGTTTCTATGTCGCGCCGAAAGAATTCATGAAGCGCCTGCGTGCCCTGTGCGACCAGCACGGCATCCTGCTGATCGCTGACGAAGTGCAGACTGGCGCCGGCCGTACCGGCACCTTCTTCGCCATGGAACAGATGGGCGTTGCCGCCGACCTGACCACCTTCGCCAAATCCATCGCTGGCGGCTTCCCGTTGGCCGGTGTCTGCGGCAAGGCCGAATACATGGACGCCATCGCTCCAGGCGGTCTGGGCGGCACCTACGCCGGTAGCCCGATCGCTTGCGCCGCTGCCCTGGCAGTGATGGAAGTGTTCGAAGAAGAGCACCTGCTGGATCGCTGCAAAGCGGTCGGCGAGCGTCTGGTGACTGGCCTGAAGGCTATCCAGGCCAAATACCCGGTGATCGGTGAAGTACGTGCCCTGGGCGCGATGATCGCGGTCGAGCTGTTCGAAAACGGCGACAGCCACAAGCCTAACCCGACTGCCGTTGCAGCCGTGGTTGCCAAGGCTCGCGACAAGGGCCTGATCCTGCTGTCCTGCGGCACTTACGGCAACGTGCTGCGCGTCCTGGTCCCGCTGACATCGCCGGACGAGCAACTGGACAAAGGCCTGGCGATCATCGAAGAGTGCTTCGCGGAGCTGTAAGCCCGGGCGCTGTGTGATCGGATCGACAAAAAACCCGCTTCGGCGGGTTTTTTCATACCCTCGAAACACTTCCGGGGCTTTTGCGCTGTATCGAATGGCCAGCATTGGCTAAGGTTCAGGGATTGCAAGGGAGAGCGCGCATGACTGCCGTTGAATTACCCGCCGTACCCCGGGTGCTGATTGCCGAGGCCGACCCCTGGTCTCGCGATCTGCTCAAGCAGGTGCTGTTGAACGTACGCTGCGATGCGCGGCTGGATCTGTGCTCCGATGGCCAGCACGCGCTGTCGCTGCTCAGCGAAGTACCGTATGACCTGGCCATCGTTGACTGGGAGTTGCCCGGCGTCGATGGCCTGAACGTGTTGCGCAGTGTTCGCCAGCGCAAACGCAATCCGCCGCTGCCGTTCATTTTGATGAGCAGTCGCAATGACAGCGCCAGCGTGCGCGAAGCCCTGCCGCTGGCGCCGACGGCCTATCTGGCCAAACCCCTGAACATGGAAAGCCTGACCCAGCGGTTGCAGGATCTGCTGCTCCATGCGGGCGAAGAAGTGTTTTGCGAAGTGCCGTCGCTGGCGCCGGGCATGACCCTCGCGGTGTTCCTCGAACGACGCCGTGAGCAGGCCGATGGCGCGCCGCTGATGACCGACGTGCAAGTCGCGGTCAAACGCAGCCTCAATCCCAACGGCCTCGATCTGAAATTGCTGGAAGACGAAATTCGCACCGACCCGCAGATCACCGCAGTGTTGATCGCTGCCGCCAACAGCGCCGCGCAGCATCACGGCGCGCCGGTGCAGACACTGGGCCAGGCGTTGCACCGGTTGGGCACCGGGCAGAGCATGAACCTGATCCTCGGTCTGGCACTCAAGCGCAGCGCCAAACTCAGTGACCCGTGCCTGGCGGATTACGCCGAGCGTTATTGGGGCCTGTCGCTGCACACCGCCGAATATGCGCGGACGCTGGCGCGGTTGCTCGATCTGGATCAGGAGCGCTGTTATTGCGCGGGCATGCTGCATCGTCTTGGCGACCTGGCGTTGCTGCGTTGCTTGCAGGAATGGCAGCAGGCGGGCGGCGAGCTTGACGATCAAGAGGAAGTGGGCGAGGCGCTGGTGGAGTTCGGCGCGGCCTATGGTTCAGCCCTGCGTACCCGCTGGCGTCTGCCGCTGGAACTGCGCGAGTTGATCGCGGCGGTCTATCAGCTTGGGGGCGGAGTGTATTCCCGCGAGGCGCTGGTGATGAACATGGCGGCGCAGATGGCGCGCCTGACCGAGCATGAGGGCATCGAAGAACTGGCGAAGAGCCGCACGGCGCGGCTGCTCAAGATCGGGCTGCCGGAACTGATGCGGATGCGCAAATAGTCGGCGCTGCCAAAAGCCATGAGAGCCGGATTGGCCCGGCTCCCACCTTGGTTTTGGGTCTGTCCAGCAAGCTGTGTCAGCCGGAAATGATCCGGTTCTTGCCCTGGCGCTTGGCCTCGTACATCGCCGTGTCGGCGCGGGCGAACAGGCTGTCGAGGTTTTCGTCTTCCGGGGTCAGGCTGGTCAGGCCCTGGCTGACGGTGACGCTGAATGTCTGCCCTTCATGGCTGAAGCTCAACCGCTGAATCTCCCGTTGCAGCCGCTCGGCCACTTGCATCGCCATGTCCGGCGCGCAGCCGGGGAACACCGCGGCGAACTCCTCGCCACCAATGCGCCCGAACAGATCGCCACGACGCAATGAGGCCCGCCCGCACTCGGCGATCCGTTGCAGGACGGTGTCGCCTTCCGGATGGCCGTAGGTGTCGTTGATCACCTTGAAGTCATCGATATCCAGCAGCAGAAACGCCAACGGCGCGCCTTGCAGGCGGGCCTGTTCGAATTCCTGGTTGGCGCATTCGAAGAAGTGGCGGCGGTTGCTGCTTTGGGTCAGCACATCGGTGGTGGCCAGGCGCTGCAACTCGGTTTCCAGTTGCTTCTTTTCGGTGATGTCTTCGGCGATGCCGACGATGATCACCGGCTGTCCCGGTTCTTCCAGGCGATTGATGAAGCATTTGTCGCTGAGCCAGCGCACCTGACCGTCGGCATCGATGATCCGGTATTCGCGATCTTCCACGGCACCCTTGTGCAGCACTTCGGCGAGGCTGCGTTCGGCGTATTCCAGATCGTCGGGGTAGATGCTATCGCGCCACTGGTTGTAGTCGGCCAGCAGCAATCCGGCGGAGCGGCCGAAGATCCTTTCGTAGGCCGGGCTGACGTACAGCACCTGGCGGGTTTCCCAGTTGAACGCCCAGAGCACGGCGTTGACGCTGACCAGCAGCGAACTGAACAGCTGTTCGCGTTCGCTCAGGCGCGCGACCTCACCCTGGGCGTGCATCAGCGCCATCAGGGTTTGCGCGGCTTCGGGCCACTGCGGGGGGGATGAGTCTTTTTGGTTGTTGTTGACCATCGGCACATATCTCAAAGGGCGTGCCGCGATTCGACAGCGGCCACAGTACAGCCCGCCGGGGATGGCGAAGTGTCATTGAGATAGGGGATCGGGGGTGAAGTTCCGAAGGGCGCGCCCGGGAACCGGGCGCGCCGATCAACGGCATCAGACGGCGGCGGGACGCAGCGAGTAGGTCTTCAACTGGTCGGCGAAGTCGCGCAGGGACTGAATGCCACTGGCTTCGGCCTCGTGGACCCATTCCTTGATGGCCGCGAGCATGTCGTGGCCATTTGCGCTGGTCTTGACCCAGATCTGCTGCAAGGCCAGACGTTTCTCGTAAATTACCTTCAGCGCCTGGCTGTGCTCGAGCATGTTCTGGATGCGCACGTGATGACGATCCTCCAGCAGGCTGGTTTCCCGCGAGAGCAGGCGCTTGGCCCGATGGAACTGGTGACGCACGGAATGATCGACCTTCGCCAGCTCCTGCTTGACCAGCGGCCCGATCACCAGTTTTCGGTACTGGGCCATGATCTGGAAGCGGTTGTTGAGGATCGCCATGGCGGTGTCCATGTCCAGGCTGCCCTTGCCTTCGACGCGGTGGGCAATCGGCGCGACCCGCTGCACCTTGGCCAGACGCAGGAAACTGAAGACTTTGATCCACGCCCAGCCGAGGTCGAATTCCCATTTCCTGACCGACAGCTTGGCCGAGTTGGGGTAGGTGTGATGGTTGTTGTGCAGTTCTTCACCGCCGATCAGGATGCCCCACGGCACCAGATTGGTCGCGGCATCGCGGCATTCGAAGTTGCGGTAGCCGATGGCATGGCCGAGGCCGTTGACCACGCCGGCGGCCCAAACGGGGATCCACATCATCTGGATGGCCCAGATGGTGATGCCGATGGTGCCGAACAGCAGCAGGTCGATGACCGCCATGATCGCCACGCCGAGCAGGCGATAGCGGCTGTAGAGGTTGCGCTCGATCCAGTCTTCGGGGCAGTTCTTGCCGTAGATGCGCAGGGTCTCGGGGTTCTGTGCCTCTTCGCGGTACAGCTCGGCGCCTTTGCGCAGCACGGTGGACAGACCCTTGATGACCGGACTGTGCGGGTCATCCTCGGTTTCGCATTTGGCGTGGTGCTTGCGGTGGATGGCGGTCCACTCGCGAGTGTTCTGCGCCGTGGTCAGCCACAGCCAGAAACGGAAAAAATGCTTCAGCCCGGCACTCAGCTCAAGGGAGCGATGGGCCGAGTAGCGGTGCAAGTAGACCGTGACGCTGACGATCGTCACGTGGGTCATCAGCAGGGTCACGGCGACCAGTGACCAGGCCGACAAGCCAAGAAAACCTTCGTACCACATAGGCTATGGGGCCCTCGATAAATAAAAAAACAGCCGCTGCATTATCACCAAGCACACAGATAAAACCAGTCGGCCTTTCAGATAAGAGTTGGCTGGATGTTTCTTGACCTATAATCCCGACATTTTTGTAGGGACATGGACGGCCGAATGTCTGCCACTTATCGCGATGCCTTGCGTGCAGCGCTGCTTTATCTGGTTCTTGCAGTGGTCTGGCTGCAGGGCACTGGTTACTTATTGAACAGTTTCTTCGATAGCTCCGGGGATCTGCTGCGTTGGCAACTGATCAACGGTTATGCGTTTGTGGCGCTCAGCGCCGGTCTGATCTTTCTCGCCCGGGCACGATTGTTCGAATGTTTGGGGATCGGTGCCCGTCTGCGTGAGCGTCAGGCCGATCGCGAACGCCTGCGCCAGGCTGCGGCGGTGTTCGACTGCACCCGTGAAGGCGTGCTGGTCACCGATCGCCAGGGGCTGATTGTTCACGTCAACCGCGCCTTTATGGAAATCACCGGTTATCAGGGCGAGGAAGTCCTCGGACGCCAGCCAAGCCTGTTCAAGTCGGGCCATCATCCGCCGGGCTTCTATCAGGCGATGTTCGCGCAACTGGGGGCGAGCGGAGAATGGAGCGGGGAAATCTGGAACCGACGCAAAAGCGGCGAGATCTATCCACAATGGCAGACGATCCGCGTCATTCACGACGATGACGGCCGTCTCAGCCATTACGTGGCGGTGTTTTCCGACATCAGCGCGATCAAGGACTCCGAGCACGAACTCAAGCACCTGGCCCATCACGATCCCCTGACCGACCTGCCCAACCGCCTGCTGTTCAGTGATCGCGCCGAGCAGGCGCTGGCTTCGGCGCAGATCCACAAACGCGGTTGCGCGTTGCTGATGATCGATCTGGATCACTTCAAGTTGATCAACGACAGCCTCGGTCACAACGTCGGTGACCGCTTGCTCAAGGCGGTGGCCGCGCGTTTGCAGGACTTGTTCGGGCCGGGAATCACCCTGGCGCGGCTGGGCGGCGATGAGTTCGCCGTGCTGGCAGAAAGTTGTCCCCAACTGGTGCAGGCGGCCGCGCTGGCGCAACGGATTCTCGACGGACTCAAGGAGCCGTTCTGCCTGGACGGCCACGAACTGTTCATCGACGCCAGCATCGGCATCAGCCTGTTCCCCAGCGATGCCCTGAGTGCCGAACAACTGTTGCGCAACGCCGACGCGGCGTTGTTCAAGGCCAAGAGCAGCGGGCGCAATGGCTACGCGCTGTACACCGAAGAACTTACTGCCCACGCCCAGCAACGGGTCGAAATCGCTTTCGAACTGCGCCGCGCGCTGGAGCAGCAGGAGCTGCGGGTTTATTACCAGCCGGTGCATGACCTCAAAAGCAGTCGCCTGATCGGTGTCGAGGCGCTGGTGCGCTGGGAGCATCCGCAGCGCGGACTGGTCTCGCCGGCGGAGTTCATCCCGATTGCCGAGCGCACCGGGATGATTGCCGAGATCGACGCCTGGGTCATGCAGCAGGCCTGTCGACAGATGTGCCAATGGCAGCAGGCCGGGGTGGTGCTGTCGTTTGTCGCGGTGAATGTCTCGTCGCGGCTGTTCGCCCGCCGCGAGTTGTATCAGCAGGTGGCGCAGGTGCTGCACGACACCGGACTGGATCCGGCCTGTCTGGAACTGGAAGTCACCGAAAGCGCGGTAATGGACGACCCGGAAGTGGCACTGGAGCAGATGCATCGCCTGCGCGAGTTGGGCATTCGTCTGGCGATCGACGATTTCGGCACCGGGTATTCGTCGCTGCTGCGGCTCAAGCGCCTGCCGGTGCAGAAGCTGAAGATCGACCAGGGTTTTGTCGCCGGGCTGCCGTGGGACGAGGATGACGCGGCAATCGTCCGGGTCATCATTGCGCTGGCCCGCAGCATGGGCATGCAGGTACACGCCGAAGGCATCGAGCAAGGCGAGCAGGCGGCGTTTCTGCTGGCGCAGGAATGTGATCTGGGCCAGGGCTACTGGTTCGGGCGGCCGGTGCCGGCGGCGCAACTGGACTGGATGAATGCGCCGGTGATTGGCTGAATCCCCGGCTTTTGGTGCCGGCTCTCAAGGCGTGTTCTTGCGCCTGTGCGAAGCGCAAACCCTTGTCCCGCCAGATAATGTTTTCTGGTTATATAAACATTCTTAAATAGTCTTTTTAAGAATATCCAAGGCTCTTTTATATTGCATCCACGCCGAACGCAGTGCCGCCCACTGCCAGGCATATCCCATACAAAGGAGCAGCACCATGAGCGCATCCCTGCGTAGCGTTGACGGTCAGGACGAAACCACCATCTTGCGCGAAATCCAGAGCGCCTTGCGCGACCTGCGTTTCGGTGCGGTGGAAATCACTGTGCATAACGCCCAAGTGGTCCAGATCGAGCGTAAAGAGAAATTCCGCTTGCAGCAGCCGGGCAACAAGCCGGGCTGAAATCAAAAGATCGCAGCCTGCGGCAGTTTCCGCAGGGGATGAATGCGGGAGCTGCCGCAGGCGGCGATCTTTGAATGAGCAACCGATTCCAGCAGCACATAAGAAAAAGCCACCACCAAGAATTCCAGGAGCTTTCACCATGTCGTCGATTCGCCGTTACGCTTTGGCCGCCCTGGCCAGCGCTGTGTTTGCCGGTTCTGCGGTTGCCAAGGATTACGAACTGCTCAACGTGTCGTACGACCCGACCCGTGAGCTGTATCAGGATTACAACGCCGAGTTCATCAAGTTCTGGCAGAAGGATCATGCCGGCGACACCGTGAAGATCCAGCAATCCCACGGTGGCTCGGGCAAGCAGGGTCGTGCGGTGATCGATGGCCTGCGCGCCGACGTCGTGACCCTGGCCCTGGCGGGCGACATCGACGAAATCGCCAAGCTCGGCAAGACCTTGCCGGCCGACTGGCAGAAGCGTCTGCCGGAAGCCAGCACGCCGTACACTTCGACCATCGTGTTCCTGGTGCGCAAGGGCAACCCGAAAGGCATCAAGGACTGGGGCGACCTGGTCAAGAACGACGTCTCGGTGATCACC
The DNA here is from genome assembly GCF_019145475.1 of Pseudomonas botevensis. GTDB lineage: Bacteria > Pseudomonadota > Gammaproteobacteria > Pseudomonadales > Pseudomonadaceae > Aquipseudomonas > Aquipseudomonas botevensis. The sequence continues at coordinate 53,749 of NZ_JAHTKI010000017.1, read as the reverse complement.
CCGAACCCGAAAACCTCCGGCGGTGCCCGCTGGAACTTCCTCGCGGCGTGGGCCTACGGCCTGAAAGCCAACGGCGGCAACGAAGAGAAGGCCAAGGAATACGTGCAGACCCTGTTCAAGCACGTTCCGGTGCTGGACACCGGCGCCCGTGGCTCGACCATCACCTTCGTCAACAACGGTCAGGGTGACGTGTTGCTGGCCTGGGAGAACGAAGCGTTCCTGGCGCTGAAAGAAGATGGCGGCGCCGACAAGTTCGACATCGTCGTGCCGTCCCTGTCGATCCTCGCCGAACCGCCGGTGGCCGTGGTCGACAAGAACGCCGAGAAGAAAGGCAACGAGCAGATCGCCGAAGCCTACCTCAAGCACCTGTACAGCCCGGCCGGCCAGGAAATCGCGGCGAAGAATTTCTACCGTCCGCGTGACAAGGACGTTGCTGCCAAGTACGCCCAGCAGTTCCCGAAACTGGAGCTGGTGACCATCGACAAGGACTTCGGCGGCTGGAAAACCGCGCAACCGAAATTCTTCAATGACGGTGGCGTGTTCGACCAGATCTATCAGGCGCAGTAAGTATCAATAGCCTAAAACGAGCCCCGGATTTATGTTCGGGGCTTTGCGCGTTCTCAAACCAGGGACTTTTATGTCGCGTCGTATCTCCCCCGTCATACCCGGCTTCGGGCTGACGCTGGGCTACACCTTGGTGTACCTCAGCCTGATTGTGCTAATCCCGCTGGCGGCGATGTTCGTCCACGCCGCCCAACTCACCTGGGATCAATTCTGGACGATCATCTCCGCGCCACGGGTGCTGGCGGCGTTGAAGCTGAGTTTCGGCACTGCGCTGTGTGCCGCGATCATCAACGGCATCATCGGCACGCTGCTGGCCTGGGTGCTGGTGCGCTACACCTTCCCGGGCCGCAAGGTGATCGACGCGATGATCGACCTGCCGTTCGCCCTGCCGACAGCGGTGGCCGGTATCGCCCTGACGGCGCTGTACACGCCGACCGGGCTGGTCGGGCAGTTCGCCGCCGACCTCGGGTTCAAGATCGCCTACACCCCGTTGGGGATTACCCTCGCCCTGACCTTCGTGACCCTGCCGTTCGTGGTGCGCACGGTGCAGCCGGTGCTCGCCGATATTCCCCGTGAAGTCGAAGAAGCCGCTGCTTGCCTGGGGGCGAAACCGTTGCAGGTGTTCCGCCACATTCTGCTGCCGGCACTGCTGCCGGCGTGGCTGACCGGGTTTGCCCTGGCATTCGCCCGGGGCGTCGGCGAGTACGGCTCGGTGATTTTCATCGCCGGCAACATGCCGATGAAAACCGAGATCCTGCCGCTGCTGATCATGGTCAAGCTCGACCAATACGACTACACCGGCGCCACCTCCATCGGCGTGCTGATGCTGGTGGTTTCCTTCGTCCTGTTGCTGCTGATCAACCTGTTGCAGCGGCGCATCGAAACCCCATAAGGAGGCGCGAACCATGTCCCAATCGTCTATTGCGGCCGCGTCCTCGGCCAACGCCGCGCGCCGTGGCAGCGCCACGTCGCGCAGAGTCCTGATCGGCCTTGGCTGGCTGATCTTCGCCCTGTTCCTGTTGCTGCCGCTGTTCATCGTGGTGTCCCAGGGTCTGAAGAACGGCATCGGTGAATTTTTCACCGCGATCCTTGAACCTGATGCCTTGTCGGCGCTGAAACTCACGGTGATCGCCGTGCTGATTTCGGTGCCGCTGAACCTGGTGTTCGGTGTCAGCGCCGCGTGGTGCGTGAGCAAATATTCGTTCCGTGGCAAGAGCATCCTGGTGACGCTGATCGACCTGCCGTTCTCGGTATCGCCGGTGATCGCCGGTCTGGTCTACGTGCTGATGTTCGGCGCTCAAGGCCTGTTCGGACCGTGGTTGCAGGATCACGACATCCAGATCGTCTTCGCCCTGCCGGGTATCGTGCTGGCGACGATCTTCGTCACCGTGCCTTTCGTGGCCCGTGAGCTGATTCCGCTGATGCAGGAGCAAGGTACTCAGGAAGAGGAAGCCGCGCGTCTGCTCGGCGCCAATGGCTGGCAGATGTTCTGGCACGTCACCGTACCCAATATCAAATGGGGCCTGATCTATGGCGTGGTGCTGTGTACCGCGCGGGCCATGGGTGAGTTCGGTGCGGTGTCGGTGGTTTCCGGGCACATTCGCGGGGTGACGAACACCTTGCCTCTGCACGTCGAGATCCTCTACAACGAATACAACCATGTGGCCGCGTTCGCCGTGGCGAGCCTGTTGCTGATCCTGGCGCTCTTCATCCTGCTGCTCAAGCAGTGGAGCGAAAACCGTATCAACCGCCTGCGCGCCAGCGCCGCGGAGGAATAATTCATGTCGATCGAAGTGCGTAACGTCAGCAAGAATTTCAACGCGTTCAAGGCGCTGAACGATATCAGCCTGGACATTCGCAGCGGTGAGCTGGTGGCGCTGCTCGGCCCGTCCGGCTGCGGCAAGACCACCCTGTTGCGGATCATCGCCGGTCTGGAAACTCCGGATCAGGGCAACATCGTGTTCCACGGCGAAGACGTTTCCGGCCATGACGTGCGTGATCGCAACGTCGGTTTCGTGTTCCAGCACTATGCCTTGTTCCGCCACATGACGGTGTTCGACAACGTCGCGTTCGGCCTGCGGATGAAGCCGAAAAACCAGCGCCCGAACGAGAGCCAGATCGCTGCCAAGGTTCACGAACTGCTGAACATGGTGCAACTGGACTGGCTGTCGGATCGCTATCCGGAACAACTGTCCGGTGGCCAGCGTCAGCGTATCGCCCTGGCCCGCGCCCTGGCGGTGGAGCCGAAAGTGCTGCTGCTCGACGAGCCGTTCGGCGCCCTCGATGCCAAGGTGCGCAAGGAGCTGCGCCGCTGGCTGGCACGGCTGCACGAAGACATCAACCTGACCTCGGTGTTCGTGACCCACGACCAGGAAGAAGCGATGGAAGTCGCCGACCGCATCGTGGTGATGAACAAGGGCGTGATCGAGCAGATCGGTTCACCGGGCGACGTCTACGAAAACCCGGCCAGCGATTTCGTCTATCACTTCCTCGGCGATTCGAACCGCCTGCACCTGGGTGATGACAATCATGTGCTGTTCCGTCCCCACGAAGTGTCGCTGTCGCGGCATGAACTGGCGGATCACCATGCGGCCGAAGTGCGCGATATCCGGCCGCTGGGCGCCACCACACGGGTGACGCTGAAGGTCGAAGGGCAGGCCGATCTGATCGAGGCCGAAGTGGTCAAGGATCACGACAGCCTGACGGGGCTGGCGAAGGGCGAGACGCTGTTCTTCAAGCCGAAGGTCTGGCAGAAAGTCGCCAATCTCTGAGATCAAAAGCTTCGCGGGCAAGCCCGCTCCCACGGGTGGACGGTGTACACCGATCCACTGTGGGAGCGTCGTTGCTGATGCAGTTATTACTGTTAGCGCGATTCGATCTAACCGCCTGCCAACCCGGACTTATTCCTTACCTAATCTCCAGTCTGTGCCAGGAGGCGCAGTGAAGAGTCCATGACGGACCGGCGTATCTCCTGGACCCTGATGCCAAGGAGATAACGATGAGAATGGAAGTCCACAGGCACCGGCCGTGGCTGGGGTGTGCGTTGTTTGGCGCAATCCTCAGTCCCCTGGCCTATGCCGACCCCACGCTGTCCATGCAAATACCCTTCGATGTCACGGCCACACCACCGTTTTCCCTGACCAGCCTGCAACAGAACTTCGATGAAATGTCATGGCAGACGTTCATCGCGCTGAACTGGCCGGCGCTGGATAACGGCGATCCGAACAGCGGCACCCAGATCGGCCAGCAGGACGCCGCGACGGTCTGGGAAAGCTGGAAAGAGAGTTATCAGATCTTCCTGCCCAACGGCCAGAAACCGGCGTCCTGGAGCGCGTCGGCAAATGTTCCCAAGGCGTGCGAGGGGCTCGGAGAAGGGCGCCTTCTGCAACAGATGGGCAAGGTGCCGGATGTCCTCGACGAATTTATCCAGCCTTTCCAGAGCGGACCGCTGGTGGACCAGGCCGGCGTCTACACGCGCAACGAAATCGTGGTCAACCAGCCGATGTTCAACGATATCGTCAATAACGGCCTGTACAGCGTCGAGGGGCAACAGGCGTTTTTCAAGGCCAGTTCGAGCAATACCGTGGCGTTCAGTTGCGGCGATCCGAAAACCAGTGAAGTCGGTTCGCTGATGGTCAAGGCGTCGTGGAAAGTCCTCGACGGCAATGACAAACGCGAGAACTTCCACACCGTCGATGCGCTGGTCTACACGCCGGGCAACAGCGACCCGAGCAAAGGGCCGGTGGTGCCGGAGTCCTGCAAGGCCGAACCGGTCGGGCTGGTGGGGCTGCACATCGTACACAAGACCAGCAGCGCACCGCAGTGGGTCTGGTCGACCTTCGAACACGTCGATAACGTGCCGGAAAAAACCACGCCCGAGGCCGAACGCAAAGGCCCGTACCTGTTCTACAACGCCAGCAGCAAGGCCGAAGTCAATCAGCCACCGCCCCGGCCATGGAACCCGGCGGTGAAGGCCACGCCTTCGCAGATCGTTCGTGAAGAACCGCTGACCGCTGCTACCAAGACCCTCAACAGCACTTACCAGACGCTGCTGCGCACGGTGAATCCGAAGAGCGTGTGGGCCAACTATCAATTGATCAGCACCCAGTGGCCGACGCTGACGCCGCAGCCGCCGTGCCAGATCTCCAAAACCGAACCGCTGGGCCGGCCGGCACCTTCGTTCCTCGCCAACGCCACCCTGGAAACCTACATCCAGGGCACCGTGCCGCAGGCGTCCTCCAGCTGCATCGCCTGTCACGGCAACGCCGCCACCCATGTCACCGAGTCGCCGCGCACCAGCTTCGCGGACTTCACCTACCTGCTCGAACGCGCGCAATCCACGGGCGCGACAAGGAGTCAGCCATGAGCACCGATCTGGACAATTTCGCCGGTCTGTCATCGGCCCTGACCGGCATCCCGCAATCGTTCATTGCGCCGCAGGTCGACCCGGTCGGGCTGCCGACCCAGTTCCTGGCCTTCGTCGGGCCACGCATCACCATCAGCGTATTGCAGGGATTGTTGACCCAGTACGCGACGCTGGCGGCGGACAAGGTGCCGCCGGATCAGATCGCCCAGGCCATTTTGATGAACGGCACGCAGCCGGCCACCACGCAAGCGGCCCAGGCCGCCCGCGCGATCATGAAGCTCTGGCTGCTGGGCGTCTGGTATCAGCCCTATGACGTGGACAAGGTCGCCAAAACGGGCGATCAGACCGTGGTCTCCGATCAGGCCTACACCAACAGTTGGGCATGGAAAATCGCCCAGGCCCATCCGATGGGTTACAGCGAGTTTTTCTTCGGTTACTGGAACAGCGAGCCGCCGAGCCTTGAAGACTTCACCGGGGTTCCGGCCAGCGGACAACAGGGAGCGTCGTCATGAGTACCGAACAAGCAGATGTGGTGATCGTCGGCGCGGGCCTCGCAGGCAGCATCATTGCCTATCAGTTGGGCCTGGCCGGGGTGAAAGTGCTGGTGCTGGAGTCGGGGCCTGAGGTTCCGGCCAATCGCAATCAATATCTGGAGCGCTTCTACACCGCGACCCTGAAGACGCCGGAGTCACCTTATCCACCGGTCAGTACCCTGGACACGCCTCGGGACCCGGCCAAGGAGAACGCCCCCCGGGCCACCATCGCCGATCTGATTCTCGGCTGGGACAACCCCGAGGTCAGTTATCTGGTGCAGAAAGGTCCGCTGGCCTTCACCAGCACCTATGAGCGGGTCGGCGGCGGCACCACCTGGCACTGGGTAGCCACCTGCCTGCGCATGGTGCCCAACGATTTTCGCCTGAAGTCGCTGTACGGCGTGGGGGTGGACTGGCCGATCAGCTACAACGATCTGCAAAGCGCCTACTGCCGTGCCGAAGCGGAAATCGGCGTGGCGGCCAATGTCGCCGATCAGGCCTATCTGGGCATGACGTTTCCCACCGGCTACCAATTCCCGATGACCAGCATTCCGTTGTCGCTGGTCGACGGCAGTTTTGTCGCGGCGGTGCAGGGGCAGTCGTTCGACGGTTTGCCGCTGGTGGTCAGCCCGACACCGGCGGGACGCAACTCGCAGCCGTACGCCGGCCGCCGGGTGTGCGCAGGCAACACCAACTGCACGCCGATCTGCCCGATCCAGGCCAAGTACGATGCCACGGTCACCCTGAACAATGCGTTGAACACCGGCAATGTGCGGGTGCTCTACAAAACCGTGGCGAGCAAGGTCACGGTGGCGGCGGACAAGTCCATCAGCGGCATCGAGTTCATCCAGTATCAGTTGGGCGATGGCCCGCCTACCGGCACCGGCGTTGCGATCGGCCAGCGTTACGTGATCGCCGCCCATGCCATTGAAACACCGAAACTGCTGCTCAACTCCGCCAGCCCGGCGTGGCCCAAAGGTGTGGCGAACAGCAGTGGCCAGGTCGGGCGCAGCCTGTCTGATCACCCGATTTATCTGGCCTGGGGTCTGATGCCGGAAGGCAAGCAGGTGTTCCCGTATCGTGGGCCAGTGTCCACGGCCGGCATCGAAAGCCTGCGCGACGGTAAATTCCGTAGCCAGCGCGCGGCATGGCGGATCGAAATCGGCAATGAAGGCTTCAACTGGCCGGTGGGCGATCCGTATGTCACCGTCGCGGACCTGATCGATGGCGCGAACAACAGCGCCACCAACCCGCTGCCTCCCGCCTCGGGGCCACAGCAGGTGCTGTACGGCACGGCGCTGGTGCAGAAGCTCAACGACCTGCTGATCCGTCAATTCCGCATCGGCTTTCTGGTGGAGCAGGTGGAGGACGATCCGGACAATGCCGATTGCTACATCGTGCCGTCGACGCAGTACAAGGATCGGCTGGGCATCCCTCGGCCGGAGATCCACTACGACTTGTCCGACTACACCAAGGAAGGCTTCCGGCAGGCGAAGATTCTCGCCACCCACATCATCACCGAACTGCTGGGCGCCACCGAGTTGACCAAGCCGCTGCCGCCGGGGCTGTTCACCTACAAGGGGGAGGATTACAGCTTCCAGGGCGCCGGACACTTGATGGGCACGTACCGCATGGGCGATGACCCGGGCAAGTCGGTGGTCGACAAGGATCAGCGCAGTTGGGATCACAAAAACCTGTTCCTGGTGGGCGATGGCGTATTCCCCAGCACCGGCACGTCGAACCCGAGCCTGACCATCGCCGCGTTGTCGATTCAGGCCGGCGACACCCTGGCCAATGATCTGAAAGCGGCGACGGTCCAGGTCCAGGCCAATCAGCCGTGGCAAGGCACCGGGGTGCAGATCAACGGGCCGAGTCCGCGTCTGGTGCGTTATGTCAGCGGTCTGTGGTTTGCCAGTCCGGCCGGCGGCAGGGTCGATGGCAATGGCAGTCCGGGACTGATCGCCAAACCCGGCTACACCTTGCCGGGGGCCAGTGAAGGGGCGTTGATCGGGCGGATCGGCAGTTCCGGCCAGCCATTTCTGATCGGTGATCTGGCGCAGATTCCTGCCGGCCAGCAAGGCGAGTTGCAGCTGTGCATCAACGATGATCTGGAGGGACGCTACGGTGTCGGGCTTGCCGACAATCAGGGGGCGCTGACGGTGCAGGTGACCTTCGGCGCGTTGTGAAACAGGCCGGGCGACGTGCGTTGGAATGCGCGTCGCCCGGTTCTCTCAATGGACGGTCCTGTGCCCGCGAAGCATCACCGGCCCGACGCGCTCTTCAATGGTGCGTTTGAGTTCGTGGCGCATGCCGAGCATGAACGCCAGTTCCGCCACCACGAACAGCGGGCCGACGATCAGCCCGGTGAGGTCATCGACGAACGCCGGTTTGCGCCCTTCGTAGTGATGGCCGACAAACTGGATCGCCCAACCGATCACGAACATCCCCAGGCCGCTGCTCAGCCAGACCAGGGTGCTCTGTTGCGCCAGCGTGTGCCCGGCCCAGACCGACAGCCCCATCAGCACGGTCATCAATACCCCGAGCCGCAGTTCCAGGCGCAGGTAAAACCACGCCGAGGCCAGTGCGACCACAACCGCCGGCGATAACCACAAACCGCCCACCGACCCTTCCGGGCGCGACAACAACACCGCCACGGCCACCACAATCAGCGGAATGCCGATAAAGTGGCTGGCGATGTTGCGCGGGTCACGGTGGTAGGCGGCGTATTGACTCAAATGATCGACGAGGCTTTTCATTGTTGTTCCTCCTGTAGGGTGATCGAATCATGCGCCGGGTTTATGGTTCGCTCTGTCAGGCAGGCGACAATCTTCAGGAGAGTGCATGGAAAAGGTCTGGCGCGAACGCCTGATGACCGGGCAATGGTTCAGTCATCTGCCGTTGTCCTTTCAGGATAGTCTGCTGGCGAACGCCCGCGAGCGGCGGCTGGCGGCGGGGCAGCGGCTGTTTCAGCGCGGCGATCCGCCCTGCGGGCTGTACGCCGTGCTGGATGGCGCGGTGCGCATCGGCGCGGTCAGCGAGCAGGGCAAGGAGGCGCTGTTGAGCCTGGTCGAAGCGCCGCACTGGTTCGGCGAAATCTGCCTGTTCGACGGCCAGCCCCGCACCCACGACGCCTATGCCGTCGGCCCGTGCACCCTCATCAATATCCCGCAGTCCACGTTGCTCAAACTGCTCGAGGAACAGCCGGTGTACTGGCGGCACCTGGCGCTGCTGATGAGCCACAAACTACGCCTGACCTTCATCAACCTCGAACAACTGAGCCTGCTGCCGGCCCCGGCCCGCCTCGCTCACCGATTGCTGATGATCGCCGAAGGCTACGGCGAACTCGATCCACCACGCCGGGTTCTGCAACTGCCTCAGGAGCAACTGGCGTCGATGCTGTCGTTGTCGCGCCAGACCACCAATCAGATTCTCAAGGAGCTGCAGGGGCAGGGGATTATCGGACTGGCTTACGGCGAGATCGTGATTCTGGATGCGCAGCGATTGCGGGCGTTGGCGACCATTTGATCAATCATGCAAAACCTGTCAGCGCAACTGATCCCGAAACTGACCCGGCGTCATCCCCGTCCAGCGCTTGAACGCGCGACTGAAGCTGCTGGTGTCGGCAAACCCGAGCAGATAACTGATTTCGCTCAGCGAGCATTGCGGATCACGCAGGTGCAGCAGCGCCAGGTTCTCGCGGCTTTCGTTGAGCAGCGTGTCGAAGCGGCAGCCTTCGTCCGCCAGGTGCCGTTGCAGGCTGCGCAGGCTCAGGTGCAGGGCTTCGGCGATCCGTTCGGCTGAAGGTTCGCCGTCGGGCAGTTGTTCTTCGATCGCATCGCGTACCTTGCGCTCCCAGGTCAGTGGCTTGAGTTGGGCCAGGGTGCGTTTGAGTACCGCCTCGTTGTGTTCGGCCAGTTCCGGGTTGGCGTCGTCGAGGTGGCTGTCGAAGTCGGCAAGGGCGAATTCCAGGCGATCCTCGGCGGCGCCAAAATGCACCGGGGCGCGGAAGACCTTGTGCCACGGGTGATCATCCTCGGGCACCGGGCGGCGCAGGTACACCGCCAGCGGCGCGTAGTCGCGGCCCAGGCGATTGCGGCAGGTGCGCACGTAGATCGCGGCGAACGCATCGATGGCCTCAAAGGCTGGCGCGGGATTGCCGGAGGGGATTTTCAGGCGGAACAGGTAACGGTCATCGTTGCGGCTCAGTTCCAGTTCGAGGGCATCGCTGACGACCGGGTGATAACGCACGATCCGCTCGAACACCTCACGCAGGCTACCACTGGCGACCAGCGCGTAACCCAGCGCATGAAACGTGGTCGGGCTGACGAACCGCGACACCCGCAAACCGATGGCCGGATCGCCGCTGACCTGCACCGCGATCTGCCACAGGCGGGTGGTGCCGGACAGCGGATAGCGTGCGTTCGGGTCGTCCATCAATTGCGGATCGAGGCCGGCCTGCTGACAGAGGGCGATGCTGTCCAGCCCCAGCGCGTCGAGTTGCTTGCGCAGGGCACGGGTCCAGCTGGCGAGAGAAGTGGGTTCCTTCATGCTGATTGGCGCTTCCGGTCAACAGGTTGGCGTTCTCGGCTACCGCGTTCAGAACCTTTGCAAGGCAGGATGCGAACATCGATAACCAGAGGATGGAAGCATGGACCGTACTTCTGCAAGTCCCCAGCGACACAATGCTGCCCAGCGATCAGCGCATATTCGCCAAGTGGTGCTGGCCAAAGGCGTCGAACTGCGTGAGCGCTACCCGATTCTCAAGCACCAGGACGCGCTCGGAGCGGGGATTCTGGCCTTTGCCCTGGCCGGGATGATCGGTTCGGCGGCGCTGTACATCAGCGGCCACATGGCGTGGTGGGCGTGCCTGCTGCTCAACGCCTTTTTCGCTTCGCTGACCCATGAGCTGGAGCACGACCTGATCCACAGCATGTATTTCCGCAAGCAGCGCGTGCCGCACAACCTGATGATGGGCCTGGTGTGGCTGGCGCGGCCAAGCACGATCAATCCGTGGATCCGCCGCCACTTGCACCTCAATCACCACAAGGTTTCCGGCACCGAGACCGACATGGAAGAACGGGCGATCACCAACGGCGAGCCCTGGGGTTTTGCACGCTTGCTGATGGTCGGGGACAACGTGATGTCGGCGTTCATCCGCATGCTTCGGGCCAAGACCTGGGCGCACAAGCTCAACATCCTCAAGCGTTCGCTGAAGGTCTACGCGCCGCTGGCGCTGCTGCATTGGGGCGCGTGGTACGTGTTCCTCGGTTTCCATGGGGCCAATGGCGTTGCCTGGCTGATGGGCTCGTCGATCGAATGGTCGGCGACCACGCTGTCGGTGATGCAGGTGATCGACATCGCGGCGGTCGTCATCATCGGCCCGAATGTGCTGCGCACGTTCTGCCTGCACTTCATCAGTTCGAACATGCACTACTACGGCGATGTCGAGCCGGGCAATGTGCTGCAGCAATGCCAGGTGTTGAACCCTTGGTGGTTGTGGCCGCTGCAGGCGTTCTGCTTCAACTTCGGCAGCAGCCACGGGATTCACCATTTTGTGGTGAAGGAGCCGTTCTACATTCGCCAGATGACCGTGCCTGTGGCGCATAAAGTGATGCGTGAGATGGGGGTACGGTTCAATGATTTCGGGACGTTTGGGCGGGCGAACCGGTTTGTTCGGCAGGCTGACGTGGTGAGTGAAGAGGTGCGTACAGCCCGGGCTTGATGGTTGACTGCAAAGGCCTAATCGCTGGCAGGGCCAGCTCCCACATTTGGAATGCATTCCAAATGTGGGAGCCAACCTGCCAGCGATAGCTGTTTCTCAAGCACCCTCAATCCGGCTGAAACGGCGAGGCACTCAAAATCACCCCGGTCTCTTCGACATACTGCTGCCAATGCCCGATCAAGGTGCTGAGTCTGTCAGGCTGACTCAGCGCCAGATCATGAATCTCCCCCGGATCACTGCGCAAATCATAAAGCTGCCACGTCGCCGGCCCCACCGGTCCGGGGATGTACACCGCTTTCCATTGCCCCTGCCGAATCGCCCGCCGACCGAACAATTCCCAACCGGTGACGGTGTGTTCGTCATGCACCTGCGGCGTCTCGCCGGACAGGAATCCCAGCCAGGATTTACCCCGCAGCGGCGCCACCGGTTTGCCGCGCCATTGCTTGCCCGGATGACGCACGCCGGCCAGGTCGAGGATGGTCGGGGTGATGTCCATCACCGTGCCGAAGCCGTGGCTGATCTGGCCCTTGAGCGGCAGTTGCGGATAGTGCAGCAGCGCCGGCACGCGGATCCCGCCTTCGGTGGTGAAGGCCTTGAACAGGCGTGACGGCGCGGTCGCCACCTGCGCCCAGCTCGGCCCGTACCAGACGTAGGAATTGCCACGGCCGATGTTGTCGAGGCTGTTGTCGTAATGCTGGTTCAGATAGGTCAGCAGCTCCGGGCCGAACTTGGGAAAGGCTTCGAGCAGCGCACCTTCGGCACCGTTGTCGGACATGAACAGGATGAAGGTGTTGTCGAGTTGCCCCTGCTGGCGCAGATAGTCGACGACCCGGCCGATGTTCCAGTCCATGCGCTCGACCATCGCCGCGTAGACCTCCATCGCCCGCGCGGAGATCTGCCGCTGTTCATCGCTCAGGGCGTCCCATTGCGCGGTCAACCGGATCAGCGGATGCGGCTCGACATCCGCCTCGATCAACCCCAGTGCCTTGAGTTTTTCCAGGCGCTCCAGACGCAGCACTTCCGGCCCCGCGTCGTAGCGGCCACGGTATTTTGCGACGACATCCGCTGGCGCCTGCAACGGCCAGTGCGGTGCGGAAAACGGCAGGTAGGCGAAGAACGGCCGGCTCTGGTCGCGCTCCTTGAGATATTGCAGCAACTTGTCGCCGAAGGCGTCGGAGGAATAGAAATCCTTCGGCAATTCATCGAGAAACGTGTCGTCCTCGATGTACAGCGCCGGGGTGGACTTCAGCAGACCCGGCGTGTGTTCGTCGTAGGTCGGCTCGAAACCATAGTGGTTCGCCGCGCCCGGCAGCAGCGAGAACGAACGCTCGAAACCGCGCGCCTGGGGCGCCAGTTCAGCGGTCAGGCCCAAGTGCCATTTGCCGCTCATCAACGTCTGGTAACCGGCCTCGCGCAGCAGCTCTGGCAAAGCGACGACACGGTCGTTGAGGTAACCCTCGTAACCCGGTTTGCCGATCAGCTCCGGGGTCAATGCTTCGGCCATGGTGCCGATGCCGGCGATGTGGTGATCGGTGCCGGTGAGCAACATCGAGCGGGTCGGTGAGCACGTCGGGGCGGTGTGGAAATCGGTCAGGCGCAGGCCGTTGCTGGCCAGCGCATCGAGGTTCGGCGTGGCGATCTCGCCGCCAAAAGCGCCGATGTCGGAGAAACCGAGATCGTCGGCCAGGATCACCAGGAAATTGGGACGTTGCGGCATTCGCGAGAGCTCCTGTTCAGCAGGCGATGAACGACAGCGGCAGATCGCGGATCTGCGCGGGCTCGTTCGGTTGATAGTGATCGTCACTGGTCAGTTCGTGCAGCAGCTCCTCGCGCAACTGATGGAAGTCAAAACTGCTGCGCTGGCGCGGATGGGGCAGGGCGATGTCGACCACTTGCTTGATCCGTCCCGGACGCGGCTCCATCACCACCACGCGGTCGGCAAGGAAGATCGCTTCCTCGACGTCGTGGGTGACCAGAATCGTGGTGATCCTGGCCCGGTCACGGATCGCCAGCAGTTCGTCCTGCATCTGTTGGCGGGTCAGGGCGTCGAGGGCGCCGAAGGGCTCGTCGAGCAATAGGATTCGCGGGCTCGCCACCAGGCCGCGAGCGATCGCCACCCGCTGCGCCATGCCGCCGGAAAGTTGATGCGGATAGGCGCGGGCGAAGTCGCGCAGGCCCACCAGATCGATGAAATCGTTGATCCGCTGCTGCTTTTCGGCGGCGCTCAGCGGCTCGTTGACCAGCCCCAGGCCGATGTTGTCGGCCACTGTCAGCCACGGGAACAAACGGTGTTCCTGAAACACGATGCCGCGCTCGCCGCCGATGCCGCTGACGGCTTTGCCGTCGACGCTGATCTGCCCGCGAAATTGCGTGTCGAGGCCCACCAGCAGACGCAGCAGGGTGGATTTGCCGCAGCCGCTGGAACCGACGATGGCGACGAATTCGCCCTCGGCGATGTCGAGGTTGAATTCGCGGATCGCCTCCAGTTCGAAACCGTCGACGTCGAAGGATTTGCCTACGTGGGTGAAGCTGACAATCGGTGCGTTCATGCGTGTCTCCAGCGGGTGGCGCGGATTTCCAGGCGTTGGCCAATGAGGTTGAGCAGGGCGCCGATGAGGCCGACCAGGAGCATCCCGGCCATGATCAGGTCCATGCGCAGCAGTTGTTGCGCGCCGATCATCTGGCTGCCGATGCCGCCGTTGGACGGCATGAAATATTCGGCGCCGATGGTGCCGAGCCAGGCGTAGATCAGGCTCAGCCTGAGGCCGGCGAAAATCCCCGGCGCGGCGCCCGGCAGCACCAGGCGGCGCAGGCGTTGAGCAAGGCTCAGGCGCAGTACCTGCGCGGCTTCGTTGAGTTGTGGCGACAGGTTGGCGACGCTGCGCTGGGTGGCGACAAACAGCGGAAAAAACGCGGCGAGGGCGACGAACACCCATTTCGCCAGTTCACCGAGGCCGAACCATGCAGTGAGCAGCGGCACCCACGCGAAAATCGCGATCTGCCGCAGCGCCGCGAGAGTCGGGCCGAGCAGGCGTTCGCTGGTGCGCGACAGGCCGAGCAACAGACCCAGCGTGAGGCCGAGTCCGCCGCCGATCAGCAGGCCGCCAAGGGTGCGGCCGAGACTCAGGGCCATTGCGCTGATCAAGGTGCCGTCGAGCAGTCCGTGGTACGTGGTTTCCAGCACCGTCAGCGGACTGACCAGAATGTTGGGGTCGACCCATTGTTGATCGGTCGCCAGTTGCCACAGCGCGAACAGCGCCAGCGGCAACAGCCACGGTTGCAGACGCTGCCAGCCTTCATGGCGCGGGCCGCGACGAATTTCAGCGGTGGCCGGATGCGGCCAGTACACCAGTTTCCTGTCCAGCAGACCGATGCCGCGATCCATTGCCACGCCGATCACGCCGATCAGCACAATGCACACGAAAACGATGTCGAGCATGAACAACTGCCGCGCCCAGACCATCAGGAAACCGATGCCTTCACTCGACGCCAGCAGTTCCACCGCCAGCAGCGACGTCCAGCCGGCGGCCAGGGCCAGGCGTACGCCGGCCATGAATGCCGGAAGGGCGGCGGGCAGTACCAGGCGCCGGATCAACAGCCGTGGCGGCAGGCGCAACACGGCGGCGGCTTCGCGCAATTTGGGTTGTGCATCGCGCACGCCGACCAGGGTGTGGAGGGTGACGGGCACCACGATCGCCTTGACCAGCACCACCAGTTTCAGCACTTCGCCGATGCCGAAGAACACCATGAACAGCGGAATCCATGCCAGCGTCGGCACTTGGGCCAGCCCGGCGAAGGTCGGGAAGATCAAGCGCTCCAGACGTCGACTGAAACCCAGCGTCGCGCCCAGTACGGCACCGGCGGTAATCCCCGCCAGCAGTCCCCAGAACAGCCGTTGCAGGCTGATCCACAAATGGCTCCAGATCTCGCCCCGGGACAGTTCGACGGCGCTGTTCCACACCAGTGATGGCGCGGGCAGGATCTGCTCGCTCATCCATTGATGGCGCGCGGCGAGCCACCACAGAGCGAACAGGGCGATGGGCAGCAGCCACGGCAGCAGACGCTGGCTCAACGTCGGCCAGCTCCGTCGATTCAGCGGCGGGGCGGCGAGTGGCAGGCGGAGCAAGGATTCTCGGGCCATGGGTGACCTCCGTTGTCGGGTTGCATGGCAGCCGCTCCCACGAGACAGAAACGGTGTATGCAGAATTGATCTATAAAAATTCAAATCAATACTATTGGGAGATAAGCCAGACCATTTAAGGCTTACAGCCCGATACGCATCCAATGCATTCGAAGAATATTTTCGATGCTCTCCATGCATATCGCTGTGGAAGTCCCGGTGCCGCTCGCTTAGCGTTAAAAGCTATAAAAATGTGCATTTATAGTATTTAAGCGCAGATGCACATTCCGCCTACTTTCGGCTCCTCAATGCCCGTCGTGACCCAAGGAGCCGCACCCATGAACCTTCCCTTCAAACGCGTCATCAGTCTGTTCGCCGCCCCGGCGCTGGCGGGCCTGCTGGCGTTCAGCGCCAGCGCCGAGGAACTCAAGGAAATCAGGATCGCCGTGCCCGACCTGAGCGCCGGTGCCCAGCACAGCGGCGGGGGCATCGTGGATGTCTTGCGCGATCAGCAGATTTTCGAAAAGGCGTTTGCCGAGCAGGGCATCAAGATTCAGTGGAGCTTCTTCAAGGGGGCGGGGCCGGTGATCAACGAGGCGTTCGCCAATGGCCAGGTGGATCTGGCTTATCTGGGTGACCTGGCGGCGATCATCGGCAAGTCCAACGGTCTGGACACGCGCCTGCTCAGCGCCACCGCCCGTGGGGTGAAACAGTATCTGGGTGTGGTGCCGGGATCGGGGATCAAGACCTTGCAGGATCTCAAGGGCAAGCGTGTGGCGATCTTCCGTGGCACCGCGACCCAGTTGTCGTTCGATGCGGCGCTGGCGAGCGCGGGCTTGAGCGAGAAGGATGTGAAGGTGATCAACCTCGACTTCAACGCGGCGGTCGCCGCACTGGCGGCGAAGCAGATCGATGCGTCGTGGGGCAGTTCGGGACTGACGGCATTGCAGGCCAAAGGGCTGGCCGAGCTGCCACTCAATACCAAGGACCTCGATGGTGCCGGCAGCGTACAGGCGGTATTGCTGGGCACCGGCAAGTTCATCGATGCGCACCCGGAGGCAGTGGCGAAACTGCTCAAGGCTCAGCAGCAGGCAGTGGACTGGCTGACCCAGGACAGAAACAAGGAGGCTTACGTGCAACTGGTGTCGGGCCTGGCGAGTTATCCGTCGGTGATCCTGACGCAGGACCTCAAGGATCAGAATCTCAGCGAAGTGTTCCCGTCGACGCTCGATCCGCTGTTCCTCGAAGGCTTGCAGGGCAAGGTGGATCTGGCGGCGCAACAGAAACTGATCCGCAAGCCGTTCAAGGTGAGCGATTGGGTGGCGCCTGGGTTGGCGGCGGCCCAACTCTGATTTTTCGGTGCTCTTGAGGGCCTCTTCGCGCGCTTGCCTGCGAAGAGGCCCTAAACCGCGACGCCGATGTCCTGCTGGTCTACCGCCACCAGCGTCTCGATCATCGCCCGTGCTGCCGGCGACAGGCGAAACCCGGTCCGGCTGACGATCCCGCACCGCGCATTCATGCTCTCCAGGTTCTGCGGCAGATTGCGCCAGTGCAGCAGCGCCAGCGAGCCCTGGGCGATGTCCTCGACAAACGCCTCTTCGGTGCCCACGCCAATCGCATTGGATTGCAGCACGACCTTGACCAGTGCCGGGAAATGCTCGGTTTCGATGGTCGGTGAAAAGTCGATCCGCCCGCTGAGGTTCGCCAGCAGTTTGCGAATGCCCGGCGGGATCAATGTGGTCGCCAGCGGGTAATCGAACATGTCGTTGGTCGACAGGCTTTCCTTGCTCAGCAACGGATGCCCCGGGCGGCAGAAAAACACCCCGCGCTTGGGTGTCAACGCACGGGTCTGAAAGTTCGGGTCGGACTCGAAATGGCGGATGTCGGCGATGAAGAATTCGATCTCTTCGCGGCTCAGGGCGCGGCTGAGTTTTTCCCAGTTATCCACCTGAAAACAGGTGCGTACTTTCGGGTGAGCGTTGATGAATTGCGCCACGGCGTCCGGCACCAGTTTCACGGCCGGCGCAGGGCCGCAACCGAAGTGCAGTTCGCCGGCATCGAGCTTGGTCATTTGCGTCACTTCGGCGCTGAGCAATGCCGCGCCCTGGACCAGGGTCAGAGCGTGTTGCAACACCACCTGGCCTTCGGGCGTGGGGCGCAGATCCTTGTTGCCGCGATCCACCAGCACGCAGCCGAACTCCTGCTCCAGCCCTTGAATACTGCGGCTGAACGCCGGTTGCGTGATGCCCATCGCGTCCGCCGCGCGGACAAAGCTGCGGTGCTCGTTGAGGGCGATGAAGTAGCGCAGCTGGCGAAGATCCATATGCTTTTCCGGCATCCTAAAAATAGCTCGAAGGCATTTGCGACGAGGGTTGCCTGAGGTTTTAAATGCAAGCTCTTATTCCGTCAACGAAGCATGTGAATATCTATTAGATGTATATGGAATATAGATAGAGCGTTGTTTCGCTGCCGCCAACCGCAAGCAGTCGATGAGGGTCTACCCATGAGCAATGCCGCACTCGCTGTAAAACCCGCTGTCCACGCGCTGGACATTCATCCGGTGGCCGGTCGTATCGGTGCTGAAATCCGTGGTGTGCAGTTGTCCGGCGAGCTGGACGCCGCCACGGTCGAGGCGATCCAGCAGGCGCTGATCCAGTACAAGGTGGTGTTCTTCCGCGAGCAGACCCAGCTCGACGATCAACGCCAGGAAGCCTTCGCCCATCTGCTCGGCGAGCCGGTGGCGCATCCGACCGTGCCGTCCCGCGAGGGCACCCGTTATCTGCTGGAACTGGACGGCGCCGAGGGCCAGCGCGCCAACTCGTGGCACACCGACGTGACCTTTGTCGACGCTTATCCGAAGGCCTCGATCCTGCGTTCCGTCGTGGCCCCCGCATTCGGCGGCGATACCCTGTGGGCCAACACCGCGACCGCCTACAACGGCCTGCCGACCGAGTTGCGTGAGCTGGCGGACAAACTGGTGGCCGTGCACAGCAACGAATACGACTACGCCTCCGCAAAGCCGGACGTCTCGGCGGAGAAGCTTGAGCGCTACCGCAAGGTCTTCACATCGACCGTCTACGAGACCGAGCATCCGGTGGTGCGCGTGCATCCGGTCAGTGGCGAGAAAAGCTTGCTGCTGGGGCATTTCGTCAAACGCATCAAGGGCTATTCCCAGGCCGATTCGGCGCACTTGTTCGGGTTGTTGCAGAGCCATGTGATCCGTCAGGAAAACACCGTGCGCTGGCGCTGGAAGGCCGGTGACGTGGCGATCTGGGATAACCGCTCGACCCAGCATTATGCGATCGATGATTACGGCACTCAGGATCGCGTGGTGCGCCGGGTGACGCTCAAAGGGGAAGTGCCGGTGGGAGTCAATGGGCAGCGGAGTCAGACCATCAAAGGGCGTGATTGAAAATCAGCAGCCCTCACCCCAACGGGTGAGGGCTTTTGCCTGCTACCACACGCCAATCTGCACGACCTTCTCGCTCTCCGGCTCCCCATAACGAAACCGCTGCCCGCGCACATCGATCTCCTGATGGCTGATGGTGGTACGCCGCTTCAACCCGCGCACCCATTCAAACAGATACCCCGCATGCTCCTCGCGCACCGCCGCGCAGGCCGGGTCATCGCCCAGGTCATGCAATTCCTGCGGGTCATTCAGCAGGTCAAACAACTGCGGGCGAAAGCCGTCGTACGCCAGGTATTTCCAGCGCTCACTGCGCACCATGGTCATGCGGCAGCGGTCGATCGGCTGGCCCAGTCGCTCTCGCGCGGGGGCTTGAAACGCATAGTCGTATTCACTGATGGCATAGCGGCGCCAATCGGGGTTTTCGCCGTGCAACAAGGCAATCAACGAACGGCCTTCGAGGCGATGCTCCGCCCCCGGCAATCCCAGCGCATCAAGAAACGTCGGCAGCGCGTCGATGGTTTCCACCAGCCGCTCATCCACCGAACCGCGAGTGACATCCGCTGCCGCACGCGGATCGCGCACGATCAACGGCACGCCCACCGCCTGCTCCAGCAGAAACTCCTTCTCGCCCAGCCAGTGATCGCCCAGGAAGTCGCCGTGATCGCTGGTGAACACGATCAACGTGTCATCCCAGCGTCCGCTGCTTTGCAGGAAATCGAACAGCCGCCCGAGCTGGTCATCGACCTGTTTGACCAGGCCCATGTAGGTCGGGATCACGTTGTTTCGTACTGAATCTTTGGAGAAATTCAGGCTTTCCTCATGCTGGCGAAAGGCCTTGTAGACCGGATGGTCGCTTGGAAGGTCCGATCGGACCGGTTTGAGAATCGATTTCGTACTGTACAAAGTGTGGTACGGCGACGGTACGATGTAGGGCCAGTGCGGCTTGATGTACGAGAGGTGTAAACACCAGGATTTTTCACCTTGCTCACCGATGAAGTCGATGGCGCGATTTGTAGTGTAGACGGTCTCTGAATGTTGCTCGGGAATCCGCGCCGGCAGGTGCGAATGGCGCATTTGCCAGCCGCTGAGGATTTCCCCGTGCTCGCCTTCGGCGGCGTTGGCCCAGTCGTGCCAGGGGTTTCGTCCGTCGAAACCCTGTTCGCGCAGGTAATGGGTGTAGGGCGCGGATTCGCGTTTGTCATCGAACAGCGGGCCGTCGGGGAAGATGCCGTCGTGGCGAAAGTACGGCTCGAAACCGACCTCGTTCAGCACCTCGGCCTGTTCGCTCCGGGGATCGATCGCCAGCCGTTGCAAGGCATCCACATTGGCCGTGGCGTGGGTTTTGCCGACCAGCGCAGTACGAATGCCGTGGGGCCGCAGGTAATCGCCGAGGGTCAGTTCTTCCAATGGCAGCGGCACCGCGTTCCATGCCACCTGATGGCTGCTGACATAGCGGCCGGTGTACGCCGACATCCGCGATGGCCCGCAGATCGTGCCCTGGGTGTAGGCACGGCTGAACCGGACGCCGGCAGCGGCCAGGCGATCGATGTTCGGCGTGTGCAGATGTGGATGGCCGTAACAGGACAGGTAATCGCGGCGCAGTTGGTCGCACATGATGTACAGCACGTTGCGCACGGGGTTTTGCGAGGTGGTCATGAGGTTCACCGGTCAGAAGGACAGGTGAGGGTTTTCGCTTTCGGCGGTGGTGTTCGGCAAGTGCATTCGGGGAATGGGTTTTATGCAGAAGGTGCATCGGTGCTGAATCAGACCGCCAGCCCCGCCAGTGAGCACACTTCCTCATCCTGCTGATCCATTTCCTTGATCTGTTCGATCATCGCCTCCGCCAGCGGCGACAAGCGATAGCCGGCCCGGCTGACGATCCCGTAGCGCGTGTACAACTCTTCCAGATCATCCGCCAGCCCCTCGATCTTCAGGCGCACCAGTTCGCCCCTGGCCTGATGCAGGGCATCGGAATACGTCCCGACGATCCCGATCGCATCCGAGTGCAGCACCACGCCGAGCAGGCTGGTGCTGTTTTCACATTCCACGTTCGGGGTGAAGTCCGGGCGGCCGCTGAGGTCGACGATGACCTTGCGCAGATTCGGCGGACGAATGCTCACCGCCAGCGGATAACTCATCAGTTGCGCCGCGCTCACCCGTTCGTGCGTCGCCAGCGGATGTCCGGCGCGGCAGCAGAAATGCCACTTTCGCGGGCGCAAGCGGTGGGTCAGATAGTCCGGATCGGCTTCGAAGTAACGCGTGTCGGCAACGAAGAATTCGAACTCCTCGTTCAGCAACCGCTTGCTCAGGCTCTGCCAGTCATCGACCTGAAACTGCACCCGCGCTTTCGGGTAGCGGCCGATGAAACTGCCGATCGCCCGAGGGATCAATCCCGCTGCGGGCGCCGGGCCGCAACCGAAGCGCAACTCTCCTGCCTCCAGGCCATTGAACTGGCTGATTTCGTTGGCCATCTGCTGCGCGCCGCTGACCAGTCGCCGCGCGTGTTCAAGCAGCACCAGGCCCTGTTTGGTCGGCGGCAGATCCTTGCGTCCGCGATCAACCAACTGGCAACCGACGCTGTGCTCCAGCGCCTGGATGCTGCGGCTGAACGCCGACTGCGACAGATTCACCGCCTGCGCGCCGGCGACGAAGCTGCGTTGTTCGACGAGGGCTATGAAGTGGCGAAGCTGGCGCAAGTCGATATGCATTTTTCACATAAAAAATATCCGGGAAATGCATTGGATATGCATCAGGTCGACTCCTTATAAAGGCAATCTCTTATGCAGTAAATATTTGTAAATCCATAAATAAATAACTTTAAAGAATATGCAGCACTGAAGATGTCTGTGTGTTTTTTGACCAGGAGCGTCTTATGAGTCCAGTGAAACGTGCGTCCCCGCTAACGCCCCGACGGCTCAAGCGCCTGCCTTTGGCCCTGCTGCTGGCGGGGAGCGCCAGTTGGACTCACAGCTACGCCGCCGACGCCGAAACCCCGGCACCGGCTCCCGCCGACAAAACGGCTGCCGACAGCTCGCAGCTGGAAACCGTGACCGTCACCACCCGCCGCCGCGAAGAAAGCTCCCAGGACGTGCCGACCCCGATGAGCGTGGTCAGTGGCCAGACGCTGGAGACGCAGCGGGTCTATCGGATTCAGGATTTGCAGCAACTGGTGCCCAGCGTCAATGTCGCCTACATGCATGCGCGTCAGTCCAGTGTGTCGATTCGCGGTCTGGGCAATAACCCGGCCAGCGATGGTCTGGAAGGCAGCGTCGGCCTGTACATCGACAACGTTTATCTGGGCCGTCCGGGGATGGCGGTGTTCGACCTGATGGACATCGAGCAACTGGAGGTTCTGCGTGGGCCGCAGGGTACGTTGTTTGGCAAGAACACCACTGCCGGGGTCATCAACATCAGCACCCGTGCACCGAGTTTCACCCCGGAGCGCAGCATCGAAACCTCGGTCGGCGAGGACGGTTACTTCCAGACCAAGGGCACGATTTCCGGGCCGCTCAACGATCAGTGGGCCGGCCGTTTTTCTGCCTATCGCAGCCGCAGCGACGGCGACATCAAGAACGAATTCGACGGCCACGACCTCAACGGCGGCTCGCGCGAGGGATTTCGCGCGCAACTGCTGTTCAAGCCCAACGAATCGTTCAACCTGCGCTGGATCGGCGACTACAACGAAGAAGATTCCAGTGCCGGCACCCGCGTGTTGTACAGCACCGGGCCGACCATCAACGGCGTCAATCTCTACTCGGCGCGGGCTGCCACGGCAGGGGCGACCCTGGTCAACGGCTCGCACCGCAAGGTCAATCTGGACAACGACCAGCACGTCACCGTGCATCAGGGCGGCACTTCGGTGGAGGCCAACTGGACGCTGCCCAGTGACTTCACCCTGACCTCGGTCAGCTCCTATCGGTTCTGGAATTTCACTCCGCGCAACGACGATGGCCTGAACGTTCCGGCGAGCTACAACGCCGGGGTTTCGGTGGAAGACAAACAGTATTCCCAGGAATTTCGCCTGGCTTCGCCCAAGGGCGAATTCTTCGACTACGTGCTTGGCGCGTACTACTTCGGCTCGGATCTGGATAACACATCCTTCCTCAACTATGGGCCGCAGGCGGATATCTGGAACGGCACACCGGCCGGCGCCCTGGCCAACATCGACAGCTACGGCCATGGCCACATCAAGACCGACAGCTTCGCGTTGTTTGCCCAGGGCACCTGGCACCTCACCGAACGCCTGGACTTCACTGCCGGGGTGCGCGGCACCTATGAAGAGAAGACTGCCGACGTCACGCGGGATGCCCCGCTCGGTGGTGCAGCGGTGGCTGGCGCGGCGGCTACGGCGCGGCGCAATCGTGTCGGCGTCTACGATTCCGGCGATCTGAATCAGTACAGTTCCAGCCCCTCGGGTCTGCTCAACCTCAGTTATCGCATTACCGACGATTTGCTCGGTTACGCGACGCTGTCCCACGGCGAAAAATCCGGTGGGGTCAACCTTGCCGTGGGCTCGGCACCGACCGCTGGCGCCGACTCGTTGCTGATCGGCACCGAGCGCGCCAACAACGCCGAACTCGGCTTCAAAAGCACACTTTGGGATCGCCGTTTGCAGCTCAACGCCAACGTGTTCTGGACTCAGGTCAATGCCTATCAGACCAACGCCTACGATGCCGCCAACCGCGTGCAATACCTGACCAACGCCGGTTCCGTGCGCTCGCGCGGGGTGGAGTTCGAAAGCACCGTGATCCCGCTGCGGGGCCTGACCCTGAACATCAACGGCTCCTACAACGACGTCCGCTATCTCTCGTACAAGGATGCGCCGTGCCCGCCGGAAGTCAGTCAGGCGCCGGGCGCCCCGGCGTCCTGCGACCTCAGCGGGCACCAGGTCGTCGGCGCTTCGAAATGGATCGGCAACGCCAACGGCGAATACAAATGGAACCTGGATAACGGCTTCGAACCCTACGTCACCGCCAGCTATGCGTTCCGCTCCAAGGCGGTGGGTACGGTGGAGGATTCCGATTTTGGCCAGATCCCGAGCTATGCGGTGGTCAACTTCTCCACCGGTCTGCGCGGCGATTTCAATCAGGGCCAGTGGGACGTCTCGCTGTGGCTGAAAAACGCCTTCGACAAGACCTACTACACGACCCTGTGGACCGGCGGCAACGGCGGCTATGAAGGTCTGCTCGGCACGCCGCGTACTCTTGGCGTCACCGGTCGTTATGATTTCTGATCGAAGCCAAATCACAGGGAAAGTTAATTTCGAGATGATTAGTGCTTATAGCAATTTCGTTGAAAAGTTGCGTGGACAATAAAGGAATCACCAACCATTCTGTGTCTCGTGAGTTTCCAGGAGGAAACTTGCTCTCATCGGAAGATACTTAACCAACGATTAAGGAAATCTTGTTATGTCGAGCATTAACGGAACTTATGTAAACGCTAACTCGGGCGCCAAGCTGGTAATCACCGATGGTAATGATTCCAACGGCAGCTTCAGCGGCACCCTGAGCCAAGGCGGCGTAAACTACGACATCCGCTACGGGAACTACCACTTCCAGAACAGCACCGGCAACCCGACCACGATCGCGGTCCTGGCTCAGAATGGTAATAGCGGTTATCAGACATGGACTCTGTTTTCCCCAGATCATAATTACGCGACACTCCGCGCCACAGGTTCTCGCGTAAACTTCGACGGTGAAGTAGTTAATTTGGGTGGTGAGTTTAAAAAGCAATAACGTAATTCCGTTACAGTCAGGCCGATGCGCATTTGTGCATCGGCCTTTTTATTTTTATATGAAAAAGCATGGCAACTATTCAATTGGTATTAGTTGTCCCTGTTTTCCGGATCATCAATCCATCCAATGCCTTGCACGAATATTTTCAATGCCGCAAAAGCATGCTTTTTCAGGCACCTCGCTGAACGCCTTGCGGGCCGTGGCTTTGCCGGAAATGATCATTTTTCATATTCCATAAATGTCTATCCATAACATCAAAGATTACTTTCGGAGATAAGCCGCACAGCCAATGATTGAGCCATCGATCACGCCGTGGGGGCTGCAAAAAACGGCGCATCGACCGCGTGTGCGAAACCGAACGAAAGAGACCGCAGGGAGTGAAGCAATGGGCAATGTCCAGACCGCCGCCAGTGCTCAGGAAGCGCTGTGGCGCCAGGCGCCGGGTGGCGAATTGGTCGATCTTGGCCGGCCCCATCGCGTGCCGTTGGGGCAGCTGCGTTTGCAGCGTGCGCCCAGGGGCATTCTGAGCCGGCGCGAAACGATTCTGCTCGGCGTACTGGCGCTGGTGGTGCATGGCGCGGTGATCTACTGGATCAACCAGCATCCGACGCCGGCGCTGCCGATCGTGCCGCCGGAAATTCCACCGATGACCATCGAGTTTTCGCACCCCGCGCCGCCGGCTCCGCCCGTGGTGCAGCCGCCACCTCCTGCGCCGGTGGTCGAGCCGCCACCGCCGGTGGAAGACGAACTGGCCGTGAAGCCGCCGCCACCGAAACCGATTCCCAAGCCCAAACCGGTCGCCAAACCCGTACCGAAACCGGCGCCCAAGGCTGTCGAGCAACCACCGGCACCGCCACAACCGGCCGCCCCGGTCGCGGCGCCGGCTCCACCCGCTCCGCCCGCGCCGGCACCGGTTACGCCAGCCTCGGCCAACGCCGCGTACCTGAAAAATCCGGCGCCGGAGTATCCGTCGCTGGCCCAGCGTCGCGGTTGGGAAGGCAGCGTGCTGCTGCGGGTTCACGTACTGGCCAGCGGCAAACCGGGTGAGATCCAGATTCAGAAAAGCAGTGGCCGGCAGCAACTCGACGATGCGGCGCTGGCTGCGGTGAAGCGCTGGAGTTTTGTACCGGCCAAGCAGGGTGATGTCGCCCAGGACGGCTGGGTCAGCGTCCCCATCGATTTCAAGATTCATTAAACCGAAACCAATTTCGCGCTAAACGTTTACACGAGGGAACACATCATGACGTTACTGGCCTCTCCACTGGAATCCATCGAAAGCGCGGTGATCTGGCTGCTGGTGGTTTTTTCCGTCGCCACCTGGGGACTGGCGCTGCTCAAGGCTGTGCAGTTCGGTCGCCTGAAATCCCAGGATCGCAAATTTCACAAACGCTTCTGGGCGGCGTCGAGTCTTGATTCCGCCGCCGAGTTGAGCGAAACCCAGCCCGGCGCCGCGGCGCGAGTGGCGCAGGCCGGTTATGCGGCAATCCAGGTCGGCGAGGCGCCGCAGGCGGCGGACCTGAGCCAGGCGATCAACCATCAGGATCGCCTCGAACGTGCGTTGCGCCAGCAGATCGTGCGCGAGCGGCGTTCGCTGGAAACCGGTCTGGCGGTGGTCGCGAGTATTGGCAGCACCTCGCCGTTCATTGGTCTGTTCGGCACGGTCTGGGGAATCATGGAAGCGCTGAAAGGCATCAGCGCGGCCGGTTCGGCAAGCCTGGAAACGGTCGCCGGCCCCATCGGTGCGGCACTGGTCGCCACCGGGGTGGGGATCGCGGTCGCGGTGCCGGCGGTGCTGGTTTACAACTACTTTTTACGTCGCCTGAAACTGACGGCGGCGGACCTGGACGACTTCGCCCACGACTTCTACAGCCTGGCGCAGAAGAGTGCGTTCCGCGTGCTGATCCACCCGACCGCGCACAAGGTCGCGGCCCAGGGCAACGGGCAGAAAGTGAAGGAGGCGTCCTGATATGGCCTTCTCCACGCAAGACAGCGATGAGGTGCTGAGCGAGATCAACGTGACACCGCTGGTGGATGTGATGCTGGTGCTGCTGGTGGTGTTTATCGTCACCGCGCCGCTGCTGACCAACGCGATTCCGATCAACCTGCCCAAGACCGAGGCGGTAGCGCCGGTCGAGCAGAAAGACCCGTTGGTGGTGAGCATCGACGGGGCGGGAAAACTGTTTATCAACAAGGACGAAATCCAGCCGGACCTGCTGGAATTCAACCTCACGGCGGCCAAGGCCAAGGACCCGGAAGTGCGCGTGCAATTGCAGGCGGATGACGGGGTGAATTACGGCGAAGTGGCGCGAGCCATGGCGTCGATCGAGAGGGCAGGGATCACCAAGCTGTCGGTGATTACTGCGCGATAAGGGATTTTCGTTTTTCCGGGGCCGTCTCCTTGGCAGGGTGCGGCCCCTTTTTTTGCCTCAAGTGAAATAAGCCATAAGCGTCCAGAAAACGTCCGTTTCGCTAGCAGCTTGAGGCTCGCAGATTGATGC
This sequence comes from Pseudomonas botevensis, assembly GCF_019145475.1. Taxonomy (GTDB): domain Bacteria; phylum Pseudomonadota; class Gammaproteobacteria; order Pseudomonadales; family Pseudomonadaceae; genus Aquipseudomonas; species Aquipseudomonas botevensis. The sequence goes on along the minus strand of NZ_JAHTKI010000017.1, from coordinate 26,802 downwards.
TGCAATTCGGTTATTAATAAATAGCTTCTTATTCCTTAACGAATATAAATCCCGTCCCTATACTCGATCAGGAACAGACACGACGCAGGAGAGCTTCCCCATGCGCAACGAATCAATCCGTTATCTGATTGTGCCGGGCTGGCAAGGATCGCCAGAAGATCATTGGCAAACCCACTGGCAGAACAGCCTGCCCAACAGCGCACGGGTGGAGCAGGCCGACTGGCTGACGCCGCGCCGCGAGGACTGGGTGGCCGCGCTGGCCGAAGCAATCGCTGCCGACAGCTCGCCGGTGATCCTCATCGCGCACAGTCTCGGTTGCATCACCGTTGCCCATTGGGCGGCCACCGCGCCGTTGCATCATTTGCGTCAGGTTCGCGGAGCGTTGCTGGTCGCGCCGGCGGATGTCGAGCGTCCGGCCTGCGCTCCGGCGCTGCGCAATTTTGCGCCGATTCCGAGCGACCTGCTGCCGTTCCCGAGCCAGGTGGTCAGCTCCGACAACGACGCTGCGGTCAGCGCGCCGCGCGCTCTGGAACTGGCGCGCAACTGGGGTGCCGAGGCGGGGATTCTCGCCGGTGCCGGGCACATCAACGTGAAATCCGGGCATCAGCGCTGGGAGCAGGGATTCGCCTATCTGTATCGCCTGCAAAACCGCATGGAACATCACGCCCGGCGTCGCGCTTGAACACTATTTTTCTTCTATGAACGCCCCCGTCTCCCGGCGGTTCTGGGCGGGAGTCTGCCATGAGTTTCGAAACCTTCGGCCAGCCGCTGCTGACCTTTCCCGATGCGGAAAAAAGCCCCCTGAGCATTCGCGCCAAGGCGCTGGTGTTTGTCGATCCCCGCTCGCGCCAGTTGCGCGAGGAAATGAACCAACTGGCGCCGCGTTCGACGTCGGTGCTGATTCGCGGCGAAACCGGCACCGGCAAGGAATTGCTCGCCCGCCACATCCACCGCGCCAGTGATCGCAGCGGCCTGTTCGTGTCGGTCAATTGCGGGGCGATCAGCCCGACCTACGCCGACGCCGAACTGTTCGGCTATGCCGCCGGCAGTTACAGCGGCTCGGCCAGCAGCCGTGCCGGATGGTTCGGTTCGGCCAATGGCGGCACCCTGTACCTGGATGAAATCGGCGACTTGCCGCTGCCGATCCAGATCAAATTGCTCGCCGCCCTGGAAAACCATGAGGTCACCCGCGTCGGTGCCCATCAGCCAAGCCCGGTGGATGTGCGCCTGGTGGCGGCGACCAGCATCGATCTGGCGCAAGCGGTGGCGGCGGGGAAATTCCACGAGCGCCTGTATCACTACCTCAGCGAAGGGCATCTGGAACTGCCGGCGCTGCGTGAGCGCATCGGCGACATTCTGTCGCTGGCCGAGTATTTCCTCGGTATCTACAGCCAGCGTCTGGATCTGCCTGTGCCGCTCATCAGCGAATCGGCGCAGCAGGTATTGGAACAACACAACTGGCCGGGCAATACCCGCGAGCTGGAAAACGTCATTCACTTTGCCTTGCTGGTGAGCACCGGCGACGAGATTCTGCCGGAGCACCTGAACCTGCCCGAGGTGTCTGGCCCGCTGGTTCAGATCGAGCGTCAGGTGGCGAGCATCAGCCTCAACGGCAGTGCCGCCGAACGTAAGGCATTGAAAGATTTACTGTTAAGCCTGAGCGAGGCGTTGTAACCCCTTTTGTGCAACATGAACAAAATGGAATATGAAGCTGAATAAACGTTATTGTCCGGGAATAAAAAATCCCGGTATTGTCCGACTCACGCCAGCGATAGCACTTCACTGGCACTCGTATTAAATGCCGTCGTCGATGACGACCGTGATTCTCGATAAGGACACTGCATGAAAAAGGTTCTGTTGTTTACCGCATTGGCGGCTGCTCTGAGCGCTTCTCTGGCCCAGGCCGGCGAGAAACTGGTGGTCGCAGCGACCCCGGTCCCACACGCCGAAATCCTCGAACTGATCAAGCCGACCCTCGCCAAAGAAGGCGTGGATCTGGAAGTCAAAGTCTTCACCGACTATGTACAGCCGAACGTGCAAGTGGGCGAGAAGCGTCTGGACGCCAACTACTTCCAGACCAAGCCGTACCTGGACAGCTTCAACGCCGGCAAATACAAGGACGACAAGTCCAAGTACCTGGTGACCGTGCAAGGTGTTCACGTTGAACCGTTTGGCGGCTACTCGAGCAAGTACAAGACCCTGGCCGAACTGCCTGACGGCGCGACCATCGCCATTCCAAACGAAGGCAGCAACAGCGGTCGTGCGCTGATCCTGCTGCAGAAGGCTGGCCTGATCGAGCTGAAAGACCCGAAAAACGCCCTGGCCACCCCGAAAGACATCGCCAAGAACCCGCACAACTTCAAGTTCAAGGAACTGGAATCGGCCCTGCTGCCGCGTGTTCTGAAAGAAGTCGACCTGGACATGATCAACACCAACTACGCGCTGGAAGCCAAGTTGAACCCGACCAAGGATGCCCTGGTGATCGAAGGTGCCGACTCGCCTTACGTGAACTTCCTGGTGACCCGTGAGGACAACAAGAACAGCGACGCCATCCAGAAACTGGCCAAGGCGCTGACCAGCCCGGAAGTCAAAGCGTTCATCGAGAAGAAATACAACGGCGCGGTATTGCCGGCGTTCTGATCTGACGCAGCAGCAAAACCCCTTCAAGGTTTGCAAAACGCCGATGGCCAGTGATGGTCATCGGCGTTTTTTTGTGTGCGGGGGAAAGCGGCCCTCACGGCCGGGCATTGAGAGCCCTGCGCAACGCTACCAGCAATTTCACGATGTCCTGCGGATCCAGGCGCTGCGGCACTTTTACGTCCATGTTCTCTTCCTTGTTATGGGTTTGGCCGGGGGAGTCTGGCCAAAAGCTGCTCGTCCTTGGAGGGCTTTCCTGAAAAAAAGATCCTTCCTACAGCGCAAGGAAAAATAGCCTTCTTCTTCCTTCTCGGCAAACGCACAGGAATAGTTTTTTGAGTGATATCAATATGCTTTAACGGTATTTAAATTCTTCTTTTTATACCTTTAAAGTCGGTGCCTGCCGGACAGTTACCCGCTGTCCATGGACTGCACCACCGTCGCTTACCGAGCGGCGTCAGGACGTTTCATGACCTTCGATTACGCATTCATCCTCAGCACCCTGCCGGCGTTTCTCAAAGCTGTGGGCGTGACGCTGCAGGTCGGTTTGATCGCCATCGGCACTTCCCTGGTGGTGGCGCTGATCAACGCAACGATTCTGGTGTTTCGCACCCCCTACCTGCAAAAACTGGTAGGCCTGTATGTAGAGCTGGCGCGCAACACACCGCTGCTGATCCAGTTGTTTTTCGTCTACTTCGCGCTGCCGGCGCTGGGCATCAAGGTGTCCGGTTTTGCGGCGGCGATCATCACCATGACCTTCCTCGGCGGCGCCTACCTCACCGAAGTGCTGCGCGCCGGGGTCGACGCGGTGCCTCAGGCGCAACTGGAATCGGGCCGCTCCATCGGTTTGTCCCACGGCCAGTTGCTGCGCTACGTGATCCTGCCGCAAGCGGGGATCCTCAGCCTGCCGTCGCTGTTCGCCAATTTCATTTTCCTGCTCAAGGAAACCACCGTGGTGTCGGCGGTGGCGGTGCCGGAGATTCTCTACACCACCAAGAGCTACATCGCGCTCTATTACAAAACCTACGAAATGCTCGCCGTGCTGACGCTGATTTGCGTGCTGCTGTTCTTGCCGCTGTCGCTGTTGCTCAGCCGTCTGGAAAGGAGGCTCCAGCATGGCCAGTTCGGGTCTTGAACTGCTTTGGGTGTCGTTGCCGCAACTGGCGAAGGGCGCCGGGCAAACGCTGTCGATCTCGTTCCTGAGCATCGCCATCAGCACCGTCGGCGGCGTGCTCTACGGTGTGTTGCGCACGCTCAACGTGAAGTGGCTGAACGCGGTGCTGCGGGTTTATCTGGAGCTGTTCCGGGCGATCCCGGTGCTGGTCTGGTTGTACCTGTTGTTTTTCGGTCTGCCGATTTTCTTTGGCCTGAGTCTGCCGAGCTTCTGGTGCGCGGTGCTGGTGCTGTCGCTGTGGGGCGCCAGCGAGGTCGGCGAAGTGGCGCGCGGCGCATTGCATTCGTTGCCGCGCGGGCAGCGTGAGGCGGGGCTGTCGATCGGCCTGAACGCGGCGCAGCTCTACGGCTACGTGTTGCTGCCCCAGGCGTTGAAACGCATGACGCCGCCGACCATCAACGTCTACACGCGGATCATCAAGACCAGTTCGCTGGCGGTGCTGATCGGTGTGGTGGACGTGATCAAGGTCGGCCAGCAGATCATCGAGCGTACCTACGAATCGGTGTTGATCTACGGCGCGCTGTTTCTGTTTTTCTTTTTCATCTGCTACCCGCTGTCGGCCGCGTCCCGCGTGCTGGAGCGGCGCTGGACGCAAGCATGAGCGCATTGATCGAGTTTCAGGGTTTCAACAAATTCTTCGGCGAGCAACAGGTGCTCAACGGCATCGACCTGCAAGTGCAGGCCGGTGAGGTCATTGTGATCCTCGGCCCCAGCGGCTGCGGCAAAAGTACCTTGTTGCGTTGCCTCAACGGCCTGGAAAGCGCCCACAGCGGCCATCTGCGTTTTGCCGGGCGCGAGCTGCTGGACAAGGCCACCGACTGGCGCGAGATCCGCCAGCAGATCGGCATGGTGTTCCAGAGTTATCACCTGTTCCCGCACATGAGCGTGCTCGACAACCTGCTGCTCGGCCCGCTCAAGGTGCAAAAGCGCGAGCGTCGCGAAGCACAGCAGCAAGCCGAAGCCTTGCTTGAGCGTATAGGCCTTGCGGACAAGCGCGACGCCTTCCCGCGTCAGCTCTCCGGCGGCCAGCAGCAACGCATCGCCATCGTCCGTTCGTTGTGCATGAACCCTCGGGTCATGCTCTTCGATGAAGTCACCGCCGCCCTTGATCCGGAGATGGTCAAGGAGGTGCTGGAAGTGATTCAGGGCCTGGCCCGCGAAGGCATGACCCTGTTGATCGTCACCCACGAAATGGCCTTCGCCCGCGCGGTGGCCGACCGCATCGTGTTCATGGATGGCGGGCGCATCCTTGAACAGAACCCGCCCGAGCTTTTCTTTACGAACCCGCAAACCGCACGCGCGCAGCAGTTCCTGGAGAAGTTCTCCTACGTCGAGGCCCTGACCTCGACGGCTTCGCCCAAAACGACTCCAACAAAGGAACTGGAACTGCCATGAAAACTGCCAAATCACTGTTTGTCCTGCCACTGCTCGGCCTGGCCTTGCTGGCCGGCTGCAATAAGTCCGAAGAACCGGCCAAGCCGAAAGTCGCCAGCGAAAGCACTGCGCCGGCCGGTTACCTGGACAAGATCAAGGCCCGCGACAAACTCATCGTCGGCGTGTTCACCGACAAGCCGCCGTTCGGCTTCGTCAATGAAGCCGGGCGTTACGTCGGTTTCGATACCGACATCGGCCGGCAATTCGCCAAGGATCTGCTGGGTGACGAGAACAAGGTCGAATTCGTTGCGGTGGAGCCGGCCAGTCGGATTCCGTTCCTGCAAAGCGACAAGGTCGACCTGATTCTCGCCAACATGACCGTGACCCCGGAGCGCAAGGAAGCGGTGGAATTCACCAACCCCAATCTGAAGGTCGCGGTGCAGGCGCTGGTGCCGCAGAGCAGCACGGTGAAAAGCCTCGATGACCTGGCGACCCGTACCACCATCGTCACCACGGGCACTACCGCCGATATCTGGCTGACCAAGAATCACCCGGACTGGAAACTGCTGAAATTCGAGAAAAACTCCGAGTCCCTGCAAGCACTGGCCAATGGTCATGGCGATGCCTATGCGCAGGACAATCTGGTGCTGTTCAGCTGGGCCAAGCAGAACCCGGGCTACCGCGTGCTGGACGAGAAACTCGGCGCCGAGGCACCGATTGCACCGGCGGTGAAGAAGGGCAATATCGAACTGCGTGACTGGGTGAATGCCGAGTTGGCCAGACTGGGCGAGGAGAAGTATCTGCTCAAGCTGTATGACCAATATGTGCGTAAAGAGCTGAGCGATGACACCAGACCTGAGAGCGTGATTGTCGAAGGTGGGAAGTGGCAAGGGTGATTTGATTGCCTGTTGGATTGGCGGTGAGGCTATCCCCTCACCCCAGCCCTCTCCCGGAGAGAGAGGGAGCCGATTCCTGTGCTTTGAAGATTTTTATCAGGCCCTGGCCCTCTGGGAGAGGGTCAGGGTGAGGGCCAATTCCACGCCGGCTCATCGAGCACCCGCTGGCCGACAATCCCGGTCTGCCCGAGGGTCTTCTCCAGCACGATGCAATTGCACTCCGGATCTTCCTGCAACGCCGAAATCAACCGCCGCGCATGGGACACCACCCACACCTGACACTCCTGCGAAGCCCGCATGATCAGCCGGGCCAGCGCCGGCAGCAGATCCGGGTGCAGGCTGGTTTCCGGTTCGTTCAGCACCATCAGCGACGGCGGGCGTGGCGTCAGCAGGGCGGCGACCAGCAGCAGATAACGCAGCGTGCCATCCGACAACTCCGCCGCCGACAACGGTCGCAGCAACCCTTCCTGATAAAACTCGATGGCGAACCGTCCGCCGGCCAGTGGCGCGATGTTCAGCCGGGCGCCGGGGAAGGCATCGCTGATCGCTGCCTGCAGCGCCTCGGGATCGCCGATTTCGCGGATGGTCTGCAACGCCGCCGCCAGATCACGCCCGTCATGGTGCAGCACCGGCGTGCGCGTGCCCAGTTGCGGTTGGCGCACCGGGGCGTCGGCGTCGCTGCGAAAGTGGTCATAGAAGCGCCAGCGGCGGATGAACTCGCGCATCTGGAACACTTCCGGGGAGTTGCGCAGGCTGCCGACCTGATCGAACAGGCTGTCGAAGTTCGGCGTGTGCTGGGCCAGCACATCCCAGCCGCGACCTTCACGGGCGCGGATCATCGGGCCGTCGCGATCCACCAGCAGGCTGGCCGGGCGATACAGCGGCCCGGCCCAGATGCATTCCTTTTTGATTTCCGGATCGAGAGCGAAAAACGAGCGGCTCGGCTCGGGCAGGCCCAAGGCTATCGCGTAGCTGAAATTCTCCCCGGCAAAACCCAGGCGCAGGCGGCGGACGCCCTGGCGCACCGTCGGCTCGATCGCCACTTCGCCGTTGCGCATCCGCCGGCTGATGGTTTCCGGTCCGGCCCAGAAGGTCGAATCCAGCCCGCCCTCGCGCGCCAGCGCATTGACCACGCCGCCCTGGGCGGTTTCCGCCAGCAGGCGCAAGGCCCGGTAGAGGTTGGACTTGCCGCTGCCGTTGGGGCCGGTGATCAGGTTCAGCCGACCCAGCGGAATCACCAGTTTATTGATCGAGCGGTAATTGGCGACCGCCAGGGTCTTGAGCATGAAAGTCCTTCTCTATGAAACGCTGAATCCTTGTGTAGATTGATCATTCATTACGCAGAGCGTGGTAACGATCAATGTCCGGGAGGAAATACTACGTTCACGCGAGCGAAGCCGGAACCCTGTTCTAAGCTCACAGTCGTATCGTCACTTGCACGTTCGTACACAGGAAGGAGTCTGCATGGCGAGTCCCGGATTGAAAACAGTGGTCATGCTGAGCCTGCTCGCCCTCCTGGGGGCGTGCGGCAAAAAGGAGCAATCGGCGAAGGACTTGCCCCGGGTGTTCGTGCAAGAGGTCAAGCCCGCGGATTACGCGGCGTCGGTGACCCTCACCGGTGATGTTCAGGCGCGGGTGCAGACCGAGCTGTCGTTCCGGGTCGGCGGCAAGATCATCCAGCGCATGGTCGATGTCGGTGACCGGGTTTCGGCCAGACAGGTGCTGGCCAAACTCGATCCCAAGGATCTGCAGACCAACGTCGATTCCGCCCAGGCCCAGGTGCTGGCCGAACAGGCGCGGGTCAAGCAGAGCGCGGCGGCGTTCGTCCGCCAGCAGAAATTGTTGCCCAAGGGCTACACCAGCCAATCCGAATATGACGCCGCTCAGGCCGCCCTGCGCAGCAGTCAGAGCGCGCTGACCGCCGCCCAGGCGCAATTGGCCAACGCCCGTGAGCAATTGAGCTACACCTCGTTGATCGCCGACGCGCCGGGCATCATCACCGCGCGCCAGGCCGAAGTCGGCCAGGTGGTGCAGGCCACCGTGCCGATCTACAGCCTGGCGAAGGACGGCGAGCGCGACGCGGTGTTCAACGTCTATGAATCACTGCTGAGCAACCCGCCGTCGAATCGCACGGTGGTGGTCAGCCTGCTCGACAACCCGAACATCAAAACCAACGGCACCGTGCGCGAAATCACCCCGGCGGTATCGGCGCAGACCGGCACCGTGCAGGTCAAAGTCTCCCTCGACGGCTTGCCGGATGGCATGCAGCTTGGCTCGGTGGTCAGCGCCACGGCTAAGACTGCCGGCAAATCCGCCGTCGAATTGCCCTGGTCGGCCCTGACCAAGAACCTCAGCGAACCGGCGGTGTGGATCATCGACGGTGAAGGCCGGGCGCAGTTGCATAACGTCACGGTGAGCCGCTACCTGACCGGCAAGGTGATCGTCAGCGATGGCCTGCAGGCGGGCGATAAAGTCATCATCGCCGGCGGCCAGTTGTTGCATCCGGGGATCAAGGTCGAGGTCGCCGAAGGCGTCTACAAGGATCTGCAAGTAGGAGCCCGGCCATGAAGCGCGTGCTGTTGTTATCCGTGCTGCTGGCGCTGGGCGCCTGCTCGAAAAAGGAGCCGCCACCGGAGCCGGTGCGTCCGGTGTTGTCGGTGGAGGTCCAGGCTCTCGATCAGGAAGACCTCGGTCGTTTCGCCGGGAGCATTCAGGCGCGCTATGAGAGCAACGTCGGTTTCCGCGTGCCGGGGCGCATTGCCAGCCGCAACGTCGATGTCGGCGCCGAAGTGCAGAAAGGCGCGTTGCTTGCCACCCTCGACCCGACCGACCAGCAGAACCAGTTGCGTGCCGCCGAGGGCGACCTGGCGCGCATTCAGGCGCAATACATCAACGCCCAGGCCAATGCCCGTCGCCAGCAGCAATTGTTCGACCGGGGAGTCGGCGCCCAGGCGCAACTGGACATTGCCCAGACCGACCTGAAAACCACCCAGGCCTCGCTGGATCAGGCCAAGGCTGCACTGAGCCAGGCCAAGGATCAGCTCGATTACGTGCAATTGCGCACCGACCACAAGGCGATCGTCACGGCCTGGAATGCCGAGGCCGGGCAGGTGGTCACCGCCGGTCAGCAAGTGGTGACCCTGGCGCAACCGGACATCAAGGAAGCGGTGATCGATCTGCCCGATACCCTGGTCGATCAACTGCCGGCGGATGTGGTGTTTCTGGTGGCCGCGCAACTCGATCCGAGCGTCAACACCACCGCGATCATTCGCGAAATCGAACCCCAGGCGCAGAGCGCCACCCGCACCCGCCGCGCACGCCTGACCATGACCGACACGCCGCCGGGCTTTCGCCTCGGCACGGCGGTCAGCGTGACCCTCAGTTCGGCGATCAAGCCGCGTCTGGAACTGCCGCTGAGCGTGTTGCAGGAGGTCGACGGCAAGACGCGGATCTGGGTCATCGACCCGCAGTCGCAAACCGTGTCGCCACGGGACGTCAGCCTGATCAGCCGCAACGACAGCACGGTGGTGCTGACCGCCGGGGTGAAGGCCGGTGAGCGGGTGGTGAGCGCAGGAGTGAACAGCCTCAAGTTGGGGCAGAAAGTCAAAATCGACGAGGACAGTCCACGATGAAAGGGCCTTTCAACTTATCCGAGTGGGCTCTCAAGCATCAGTCGTTCGTGTGGTATCTGATGTTCGTCGGGCTGCTGATGGGCGTGTTTTCGTACATGAACCTGGGCCGCGAGGAAGACCCTTCGTTCACCATCAAGACCATGGTGATCCAGACCCGCTGGCCCGGCGCGACCCAGGAAGAAACCCTCAAGCAGGTCACCGACCGCATCGAGAAAAAACTCGAAGAACTCGACTCCCTCGACTACGTGAAAAGCTACACGCGCCCCGGCGAATCCACGGTGTTCGTCAACCTGCGCGACACCACCAGCGCCAAGGACATCCCGGAAATCTGGTATCAGGTGCGCAAGAAGATCAACGACATTCGCGGCGACTTCCCCAAAGGCCTGCAAGGGCCGGGGTTCAACGACGAGTTCGGCGATGTGTTCGGTTCGGTGTATGCGTTCACCGCCGACGGCTTGTCGATGCGCCAGTTGCGCGACTATGTCGAGCAGGTGCGCGCCGAGATCCGCGATGTGCCGGGCCTGGGCAAGGTCGAGATGGTCGGCGAGCAGGACGAAGTCCTTTACCTGAATTTCTCCACGCGCAAGCTGGCGGCGCTGGGCATCGATCAGCGCCAGGTGGTGCAGAGCCTGCAATCGCAGAACGCGGTGACCCCGGCCGGGGTGATCGAGGCGGGGCCGGAGCGGATTTCCGTGCGCACGTCCGGGCAGTTCGCTTCGGAAAAAGACCTGGCCGACGTCAACCTGCGTCTCAACGACCGCTTCTATCGGCTGGCCGACATCGCCAACATCAGCCGTGGTTACGTCGATCCGGCGAGCCCGGAGTTTCGCTTCAACGGCACCCCTGCCATCGGCCTGGCGATTGCCATGAAGAAGGGCGGCAACATCCAGGAGTTCGGCAAGGCCCTGCATACGCGCATGGACGAACTGACCGCCGACCTGCCGGTGGGCGTCGGCGTGCATAACGTTTCGGATCAGGCCGAGGTGGTGGAAAAAGCCGTCGGCGGTTTCACCAGCGCGTTGTTCGAGGCGGTGGTGATCGTGCTGATCGTCAGCTTCGTCAGCCTCGGGGTGCGTGCCGGGCTGGTGGTGGCGTGTTCGATCCCGCTGGTGCTGGCGATGGTCTTCGTGTTCATGGAGTACAGCGGCATCACCATGCAGCGGATTTCCCTCGGCGCGCTGATTATCGCCCTCGGCCTGCTGGTGGACGACGCGATGATTACCGTGGAGATGATGGTCACGCGTCTGGAGATGGGCGAGACCAAGGAGCAGGCCGCGACCTTCGCCTACACCTCGACCGCGTTCCCGATGCTCACCGGCACCCTGGTGACGGTCGCCGGGTTCGTGCCGATCGGCCTCAACGCCAGTTCGGCGGGGGAGTACACCTTCACCCTGTTCGCGGTGATCGCGGTGGCGATGCTGGTGTCGTGGATCGTCGCGGTGCTGTTCGCGCCGGTGATCGGCGTGCACATCCTCAGCACCAACGTGAAACCCCACGACGCCGAGCCGGGGCGCATCGGCCGCGCGTTCAACACGAGCATGCTGTGGGCCATGCGCAACCGCTGGTGGGCGATCGGCATCACCGTTGCGCTGTTTGTGGCGTCGGTGTTCTCCATGCAGTTCGTGCAGAACCAGTTCTTCCCGTCATCGGACCGGCCGGAAATCCTCGTTGACCTGAACCTGCCGCAAAACGCCTCGATGGCCGAGACCCGCAAAGCCGTGGACAAGCTCGAAGCCACGCTCAAGGGCGACCCGGACATTGTGCGCTGGAGCACCTATATCGGTGAGGGTGCGATCCGTTTCTACCTGCCCCTCGACCAGCAATTGCAGAACCCGTACTACGCGCAACTGGTGATCGTCAGCAAGGACTTCGAGTCCCGCGAGGCTCTGAGCCAGCGCTTGCGCGAGCGCCTGCGCAAGGACTTCGTCGGCATCGGCAGCTACGTGCAGGCGCTGGAAATGGGTCCACCGGTCGGGCGCCCGATCCAGTACCGGGTCAGCGGCAAGGACATCGATCAGGTGCGCAAGCATGCCATCGAACTGGCAACCGAACTGGACAAGAACTCGCACATCGGCGAGATCATTTACGACTGGAACGAACCGGGCAAGGTCCTGCGCATCGACATCGCCCAGGACCGGGTGCGGCAACTCGGGTTGTCCTCGGAAGATGTCGCCAACCTGATGAACAGCATCGTGGTCGGCGCGCCGGTGACTCAGGTCGATGACGACATCTATCTGATCAACGTGGTCGGCCGCGCCGAAGACGCCGAGCGTGGCACGCCGGAAACCTTGCAGAATCTGCAAATCGTCACGCCGAGCGGCACTTCGATTCCGTTGCTGGCGTTCGCCACCGTGCGCTATGAGCTGGAGCAGCCGCTGGTGTGGCGCCGCGACCGCAAGCCGACCATCACCATCAAGGCTGCGGTGCGCGACGAAATTCAGCCGACCGACCTGGTCAAGCAGTTGCAGCCCGACATCGAGAAGTTCGCCGCCGGCCTGCCGGTGGGTTACAAGGTCGCCACCGGCGGTACGGTGGAGGAGAGCGGCAAGGCCCAGGGGCCGATTGCCAAGGTCGTGCCGCTGATGCTGTTCCTGATGGCGACCTTTCTGATGATTCAGTTGCACAGCGTGCAGAAGCTGTTCCTGGTGGCGAGCGTCGCGCCGCTGGGGCTGATCGGCGTGGTGCTGGCGCTGATTCCTACCGGCACGCCGATGGGCTTCGTGGCGATCCTGGGGATTCTCGCGCTGATCGGCATCATCATCCGTAACTCGGTGATTCTGGTGACCCAGATCGATGATTACGAGAGCAAAGGCTATACGCCGTGGGATGCGGTGGTGGAGGCCACGGAACACCGGCGCCGACCGATTCTGTTGACGGCCGCTGCCGCGAGCCTGGGGATGATTCCGATTGCCCGGGAAGTGTTCTGGGGGCCGATGGCCTACGCAATGATCGGCGGCATCATCATCGCCACGCTGCTGACGTTGCTGTTTCTTCCGGCGCTGTATGTGGCCTGGTACAAGATTCGTGAGCCGAAGAAGGACCGCGAATAAAAACCTGCGGGAGCGGGCACGCTCGCTCCCGCAGAGCCTCCGGATCTGGCGCTTCAGCGCCAGTCACCGGTCAAAAATGCACAGGCAATATCACCAGCGCCTGCAATCCGCCCTTCCAGCGATTGCGCAAGGTCAGCTCCCCACCATGTTCCAGCACAATCGCCCGCGCTGCGGATAAGCCCAGACCGACACCCCCGGTGCTTTTGTTGCGCGAGCCTTCCAACCTGAAGAACGGCGCGAACACGTGTTCAAGGCTGGCGTCCGGAATACCCGGCCCGCGATCCAGCACCTTGATCCGTACTTCCCCGGCGTCGGCCACCAGCTTCATCTCCGGTTCCGTGGCGTATTTGATCGCGTTATCCAGCAGATTGGTCATCACCCGCTTGAGCCCCAGCGGCCGGCCGAAATACACCAGGCGCTGCGGCCCGCTGAAAGCGATCTCGATGCCTTGATCGCGGTAATCATCCTCCAGTGTCTGCAACAGCTCCGCCAGGTCGAACTGGGTGGCCGGTTCCAGCCGCGCATCATCGCGAAAGAACTCCAGCGCCGAATTGATCATGGCCTGCATTTCATCCACGTCGCGAAACAGCCGCTGCTGTTGCTCGACGTCGTCGATGAATTCGCCGCGCAAGCGCATGCGGGTCAGGGGCGCGCGCAGGTCGTGAGAGATGGCGGCGAGCATTTGCGTGCGGTCGCGGATGAAGTGCTGCAACTGGGCCTGCATGGCATTGAACGCGAGGATCGCCTGACGGATTTCCTGGGGGCCGAGGGGTTCGATGGGCGGCGCGCGGAAGTCTGTACCGAAACGTCGGGCGCCTTCGGTGAAGCGTTGCAGCGGGGTGGCCAGGCGGCGGGTGGCGACCAGAGCCACGAGGGCGGTGGAGATCAGCACCAGCAGGATGATGATCAGCACGCGCGGCGTTTCGTTGAGGCCCCAACTGCGCGAGGGCGCCGAGAAGCTCAGCCATGAGCCATCCGACAACTGGATCACCAGCATGTATCGGGCCTGCTCCGGGGCTTCGGCCCAATCACTGGGCTCATAGGCTTCGATCCGCCGGCTCGTGGCGTGCAGCAATGGCAGCAGGATCTTCGAGCCTTCCTCGGAAACCGGATCGTCCACGGTCGGCAACTTGAGGTCCTGCCGATCAAGGTGCCAACTGACCGTGAAACCGTCCTCCGTCACCGAGCGCGCCAATTGCGCACGCACCGATGGCGGCGCCGCATCGACCAGGCGGGCGATGGTCGCCGCGTTTTCCAGAATGCCGGCCTCGGTCAATGACGGTCGCGCCCAAACCCCGGCCAATTGGATAAACAGGCCATTGAGCGCCAGTGAAATCAGCATGGCCAGAATGATGGTTAGGGCGACCCAGCGGGCCACCGTGTCCCGGCGAATCCGCTTCAGCCAGTTCATCGGCGCGTCACGCCGGGGGTGAACAGATAGCCGCCATTGCGCACGGTGCGAATCATCGCCGGGCGCTTGGTGTCGGACTCCAGCTTGCGGCGCAGGCGGCTGACTTGCACGTCGATGCTGCGGTCATAGGCGTCGTGACGTTGACCGCGAGCCAGGTCCAGCAACTGTTCGCGCGTCAGGATGCGTTGCGGGTGCTCGACGAACACCAGCAGCAGGTCGAACTCGCCCGCCGACAGCGGAATCATCACGTTGTCCGGCGAGCGCAGTTCGCGGCGGGTGACGTCGAGGTGCCACCCGGCGAAGTCGATCAGCGGCCGTGGCCGTTCCTCGGCCAGCGGGCGGCGTTCGTCGACCCGGCGCAACACGGCGCGCACCCGAGCCAGCAACTCGCGGGCGTCGAAGGGTTTGGTCAGGTAATCGTCGGCGCCCAGTTCCAGCCCGACCACGCGGTCGCTGAGTTCGCCCATGGCGGTGAGCATGATCACCGGCATGGCGTGGCGAATGCGCAGTTGCTGGCACAGGATCAATCCGCTGTCGCCCGGCAACATCACATCCAGAATGATCAGGTCTGGCGGCTGGCGTTCGATGGCCGCCCACAACGACGCGCCGTCGGTGGCGACGTCGACGCGGTAGCCGTGTTGCACGAAGAATTTTTTCAGCAGGTCGAGGACTTCAAGGTCGTCGTCGACAATCAGCAGGCTGTTCACCGAGGGTCACTTAGGGGCGTGAATGGAACCGCCATCTAAAACCATTCGTGGCGGCGCGTCATATATTTCAATCGTGCAACAAAGCGTCAGCGGCGCAATAAACCAGACATTTTTGCGCAAGACTCTGGGCTCAGCATCACGGCGAATTTCTCCCGAGACTTGCCCTATGCCGCGTTACACCTGTGCTCCCTGGCTGGCCCGCAACACCTCAATTGCCGTGCTGGCCGTCGGGCTGGCCGGTTGCAGCAGCCAGTCGTCGGCTCCGGCCGATGTGCGTTGCGCCGATATTGCCTATTCCGTGTACGACCCGGCGGAGCCGGTCAATCGCGGGATCTTCGCGTTCAACCGGGTGGTGGATGACTACGCCCTGGCACCGGTCGCCCGGGGCTATCGCTACCTGCCGGATGTCTTCCAGACCGGAGTGCATAACTTCGTCGCCAACTTCGGCGAGCCCAAGGTGTTCATCAACGACCTGCTGCAAGGCAATCCACGGCGTTCGGCGAACACCCTGGGGCGTTTCGTGATCAACACCACGGCGGGGGTGGCCGGTCTGTTCGATGTGTCCGGCAAACTCGGCATCGCCCGCCATCAGGCAGACTTCGGCCAGACCTTCGGTGTGTGGGGCATCGGCAACGGGCCGATTGTCGAGTTGCCGCTGCTCGGCACCTCCAACAGCCGCGACGCGGTCGGACGGGTGTTGAGTTTTGTGGTCGATCCGTTCGGCGACAGCAGCGACACCGTGGACACGCTGTCGACGATCAACACCGCTGGCGACATCGTCGATGGTCGCGCCGAAGCCTTGCCGCTGACCGACAGCCTGCAAAAGCTGCCGGACTACTACAGCGCGTTGCGCAATGTGGTCGCCGAACATCGCGCCGGTTTCGTGATGGACGGCAAGCAGGGTTCCCCGCAGGCGACGCAAACTCAATGCACAGGAGCCGCGGCCGATGGTTTTTGAATTGCTTCAACAACAGGTCAGTCGCCACCCGGAAGCACCGCTGCACTGCCGTGAAATCACCCTGAGTTTTTCGCCCGACTGCCGCCAGGTGGTACTCAGCCGCTACAGCGAGCATTACGGCCCGGCGCTGGTGCGCTGGATCGAGCGCAGCCATACGGTTTCGGTCAGCGAGCTGTTTCGCTGGCTGGTGGCGAACGGTGAAACGGCTGTCAGATGTCACGAAGAACCTGCCCGGCAGTCGGTTTGATCGAACGACCGGGACTGTTCGGCAAAAACCTGGAGGCGAGATGCCCGCGAAAGCGCTCTACAAATTTCCAACATTTTGCTGACAGACATCCCGTTCCGGTTGCCCTTACCCTCCCTGCTCTCGACGCAGAAGGGCCATCCCCATGCAGCTTTTTCATCGCGTTTTGCGCTACGCCCTGTTCGCTTGCGCCGGGTTGTCATCGTCCTGGGTCTCGGCCGGCACTGTGCTGGAAAACCCGTTCTGGCGTGTCGAACTCGACCCGGCAACGTTGTCGATCCGCGTCACCCCCGCCCAGGAAAAACCGGTGCAGGCCTCGGCTGGCGTCGATCCGCACGCCGTCAGCCACCTCACGCAGAGCGCCACGCACGCAGACTGGCAATGGGACGACGGCGCCTGGACGCTCAGTGCTCGTCTCGATCAGCGTGACCTGTCGCTGTCCATCCGCGCTCGCGATCCCGGTGAGCTGAGTTTCCTCAGGCAACCGGGCAGCGCCATGGGCAAAGGCCTGATCTGGGCGTTGGCGGAGGGGCATTACGTGCCTGCCGGGGATGCAGGGTGGCAAGGCTTTCTGCTGGATCAGGGCGAGTTCAATACCACCCAGGACCTGAGCCTGCCGCTGTGGGGCGTCGATCATGGTCGCTTCACGCTGAACTGGATGCTGAGCAATCCCTATAACAACCGATTGAGTTTCAGCGCCGATGGCAAGGCCCTGGCGCTGACCGCCCGTCATCAATTCACCTCGCTTGATCCAAATGCAGCGCTAACGTTCATCCTGTCGCTGGGTGATGCCGACCCGCTGGCCGGTGCCAAACGCTATCGTCAGTGGCTGATCGACAATCGCCAATACGAACCCTTGAGCGACAAACTGCGGAAAACCCCCGAGGCGAAGAAGCTGCTCGGTGCCAGTCATGTTTATCTGTGGGGCAATGATCTGCTCGGCCCTGCCGATGTTCGCAGTTGGCCGGCGTTGCTGAAACGGCTGGGGAGCACTGATGCTCTCGCCAGCGAGTTGCGTGGTAGCTTCGACGCTGAAACCTTGCAGATCCTCAGCCGCGCCAAACCGCCGCTCGACCGCTACCAGCAAACCACGTTGCTGCGCGGCCTCAATGCGGCGATCAATCAGAAGGCCCGAAGTGGCTGGCAGGCAGTCGCCGAGCCGGACATGCAGGCACTGGCCGATGGTTACGGGCGGGTGCGCGGGGAAGTGGCGAAGACGTTTGCCGACGCGCTGACAACAACCCCGGAGCGCTGGGGCAGCACGTTGTCACCGGCAACGCTCGAGCAGTTGCAGGCCGCTGGATTGTCGCGTTTGTGGCTGGGCCTCGGCGAAGGCTGGGAGGGCGGTCTCTGGCACCCTGAAACCGTGCGCCAGGGCGTCGAAGCCGGGTATCTGCTGGCGCCTTACGACTCATACGAAACCGCGCTGACCAGCACTGAAAACTCCGACTGGACTACCGCGCACCTCGGCACCAGGGCCAACCGCGAGTGTGTGGTGGTCTTGAGCAATGGCGCATTCAAGAGCGGTTTTCAGCAATCGGGGCATTACACCCGGCCGCAGTGCGTGCGGCCATTGCTCGAGGCACGGATCAAAGCCGTTCAGGCCCGGGCCGGGTTCAATAGCTGGTTTCTCGATGCCTACGCCACCGGCATGCTGTTCGACAGTTATGGCCCCGGTGCGACCATGACCCAGGCGCAGAACGCCGAGGGCAATGTCGATGCCTCACGTTGGGTGAACGAGACCTTGCAGTTGCCGGCCGGCTCGGAGGACGGCAACGCCACCACGGCACGAGGCGTGCTGTTTGCCCATGGCATGCAGACCCCGGTGATCGGCTGGGGTGACCCCGACATGAGCAAGAACCCCAAGTCCCCGTATTACGTGGGCCGCTGGTTCCCCAACGAAAGGCCCGAGGTGTTCTTCAAAACCGTGCCGCTCAAGGAGCCTTACCGGACGGTGCATTTCGCCCCGCAGACCCGTTTGCCGCTGTATCAGGCGGTGTTCCACGGCTCGGTGATCACCACCCATCACTGGCTGTTCGACAATCTCAAACTGAGCAATGTGCGGGTCGAAAACGAGTTGACCCAACTGCTCTACAACGTGCCGCCGCTCTATCACCTGAGCGCCGATACGTTGCAGCAGCGTTTGCCGCTGATCGCGCGCCAGGATGCTTTTTTCCGCCCGTTGCATGAACGCCTCGCAACTCAGGCGCTCACCGGTTTTCAGTGGCTGAGCGAGGATCGGCGGGTGCAGCAGACGACCTTTGCGGATGGCACGCGCCTGCTGGCCAATTTCGCCGTGCAGGCGCGTGAAGTTCAGGGGCTGACATTGCCGGGGCAGAGCATTACGGTGCGTTCCGCGCAGGGCGAGTCGAGTTATTTTCAGATCGGCGCGCAGCCCTGAAAAACCGCGTCAGGCCTTGCGCCAGACGCTGGCGAGCCACGGTTGCTGCTCCCGAGGCAACCCCGCCGGCCGGTAGTAATGCTCGAGCTCCACGAACCCGGCGGCGTTCAGCAAACCGCGCCACGCCTCAAGATCGTGATAGGCGCCGTACCGAGGTCCGTTCCAGCCTTCACGGTTGTCCCCGCGCGGGTTGGAACTGAACAGCACGCCTCCCGGTTTCAGTGTCCCGTGCAGTTGCCTGAGCACCCGCGGCAATTCTTGCAACGGCACATGAAACAGCACCGCGTTGGCGAAGATTCCGTCGAAGCGCTCAGCCGGCAGATCGAGTTTCAGGAAGTCCTGCTGCCAGACCTCGCAACCGCTGTCCTCGCGGGCCATGCGGGCGAACTCCTGTGAGCCATCGAGGCCCACCGCGACGTGGCCCAGGCGGGTGAAGGTCTGCAAGTCGCGCCCCGGCCCGCAGCCGAAATCGAGAATGTGCCACGGCGCCGATCTCTGGAGATGTCGCAGCAGCGCATCGATGTTCTGGCTGACATCGTGATCGCGGGTGCCTTCGCGAAAGCTTTCGGCCACGGCGTTGTAATGGCCCAGGGTGGTCGTGGTGATCTGTTCGAGGTCGTCGGGACTTTGCTTCATGGGCGGGCTGCGCAGGCGATGGAGATTGGCCGAATATACGCCATGCGGCCGGCGGCTGCTGTGCAGTCCATCGCGAGCAGGTTCGCTCCCACATTGATCGGCTGGGAGCGAGAAGGGATCAGCGTGGCTTGATGTGCAGGCAATCGATCGAGCGATCGACCATCGCCTTGGCGATCTCCAGCAAGTGCCAGACCGAGAACACCATGGCGCGGTCCGCGCCATCGAGGTGGTCGCCACACTGATGCGCGGTGACCGAGGCGCAGCGCAGCAGATCGGCGATATACAGTTGGGCGTCCTCGAGTGTCACCTCGTCGCTGATGTTGTACATGTGCAGATTCCCCGGAGCGGCGACCGGGTTGCCGGTCAGGTGGGAATCGACGGCACGGCACAGTGCGGAACGATCCTTGAGCAAGTCCTCGGTGAAACTCTTGTTGGACGCGAGGTTGAACGGCGGATCGGGAAGGCGTTTTTCCATGAGCAAACTCCTGGCGGTGATGGGAGCCGGCCCGTCCCGAGACTGGACGATCAGGGCAGCGGCTGCACGCAGGTCAGTCACTGACCGCCAGGCTGCGCACAGCCTCCCTGGAGCAGATGAGGTTGTGTGTCCTGCGAAATCCGTACGACTGAACCCGGTCACTGCAGGGCAGTGATAATCGGAGATTAGCCAGCGCAAATTTCAGGCACAAGCGCAGGAAACCATCTCGGAAGCGTCCTGCAAACGAACCTGATCCGGGCTGGCGAATCAGCCTTTTCCGTGTCGGAAAAGTCGGTTTTTCACCGAGGACATTGCCTGAAATTCCGGAGAATTCGCGTTGTGATCCGACCACGCCCAAATCGCTCATCGGCAGGGTGTTTCAGCGCTTGTTCAACCCCCTCGCCAAGCGGTCGCCACCGAGCTGAATCACGGCCACCAGCGCCACCAGCAGCACGATCACCGTGAGCATGATCTGGCTGTCGAAACGTTGGTAGCCGTAGCGATAGGCGATGTCGCCCAGCCCGCCGGCACCGATTGCGCCGGCCATTGCCGAGGAGTTGATCATCGTCACCAGCGTGATGGTGAAGCCGCCGACAATCCCCGGCAGCGCTTCGGGCAACAGCACATGCCAGACGATGTGCCAGCGCCGGCAGCCCATGGCTTGCGCGGCCTCGATCAAGCCATGATCGACTTCGCGCAGGCTCACTTCGGCGATCCGCGCAAAGAACGGCGTCGCGGCAATCGTCAGCGGCACAACAGCGGCCCAGACACCATAGGTGGTGCCGACGATCAGCCGGGTGAACGGGATCAGCGCCACCATCAGAATCAGAAACGGAATCGAGCGGAACAGATTGACGAAGGCGCCCAGGGCGCGGTTCAGCACCGGCGCTTCGTAGATGCCGCCCTTGTCGCTGGTGACCAGAATCACCGCCATGGGAATCCCGGCCAGCAACGCGATCAACGACGACACACCGACCATCAGGAACGTGTCGATGAAACCCTGCAGCAAGCGATCAAACCACATAACCCAGCACCTCCGTGCGTTGTGCCCATGGCGCGGCGCGCTGGCGCAATTGCTCGGCACTCAAGCCTGAGCCGGTCACCGCCAGCAGCAGTTGCCCGAGGGTATGGCCCTGAATCCGTTCCACACCACCCTGCAACAGTCTCACCCGGCCACCGAGGGCGCCGAACAGCGCCGCCAGATCCGGTTCGTCCTGGCTGCTGCCGGTGAACTGCAAGCGCAGCACCACGGCGGCGTCGGGGGAGGGCGATTGCGCCTGCAAACGGCTCTGCAACTCTTCGGGCAGGGCATGCTGCAGCGGCGCGAGCAGGGTCTGGCTGACTTCGTGCTGCGGGTTGCCGAACACTTCCCACACCGGGCCTTGCTCGACGATGCGTCCGTGTTCCAGCACCACCACCCGGTCGCAGATTTCGCGGATCACCGCCATCTCATGGGTAATCAGCACGATGGTCAGGCCCAGGCGCCGGTTGATCTCGCGCAGCAGGCCGAGGATCGATTGGGTGGTTTCCGGATCCAGCGCCGAGGTCGCCTCGTCGCACAGCAGAATGTCCGGGTCATGCACCAGCGCGCGGGCGATGCCGACGCGCTGTTTCTGTCCACCGGACAGCTGTGCCGGATAGGCCTTGTGCTTGGCTTGCAGGCCAACCAGCTCCAGCAGTTCGCTGACTTTCCTGTCGCGTTGTTCCTTGGGTACGCCGGCGACTTTCAACGGCAGCTCGACGTTCTGCCAGACGGTCTTGGCCGACATCAGGTTGAAGTGCTGGAAGATCATGCCGATCCGCCGACGCAGGGCGACCAGGCGGTCCTCGTCGAACCCGCCGATGTCGACCTGATCGATCAGCACCCGGCCCGAGGTCGGCTGTTCCAGACGATTGATGGTGCGGATCAGCGACGACTTGCCGGCGCCGCTGCGGCCGATGATGCCGAACACTTCACCGCGCTGGATCGCCAGGTCGATACCTTGCAGCGCCGCGACCGGGCCTTGGGCGCCGTTGTAAGTCTTGCCGAGGCCGATGAAGCGCACGTGGGCGCGGTTCAGCTCGGGGTGCAGTTCGGTGCTGTCGGCATGCCTCTCGGAAAGAGAGTGTGGCTCTGGATTCTCCAGTCGCCGTTGGATGGCGGCGCTCATGCTCAGCTTTCCCAACCGGCCTGGTACAGCTTGCCGTGGGCTTTATCCAGGGCGGCGCGCACCGCTGGCGAGTGCTGGTAGATGTCGACGAACTTGATCAGGCGCGGGTCGGTCTTGCTCTTCGGCTGGATCACGAACTGAATCACGTACTCCTTGTGATCGAGGCCGTCGAACAGCAACGCGGAGCCGGCATCGAAGGTCTTCGCCAGGCGAATATAGGCCGGGTAGCCCTGCACCAGATCGGCGTCATCGTAGGCGCGCACCAGTTGCACGGCTTCGACTTGCAGGATCTTGATCTTCTTCGGGTTGCTGACGATGTCGTCTTCGGTGGCCTTGTAGCCAACGCCGGGTTTCAAGGTGATCAGGCCGGCCTTCGCCAGCAGTTGCAGGCCACGACCGCTGTTGATCGGATCATTGGCGATCGCGACGCTGGCGCCTTCGGGCAACTCGTCGAAGCTCTTGTATTTCTTCGAGTACAGGCCGACGTTGTTGATGATTCCCGGCGCGAACGGCACCAGGTCGAAACCGGAGGCGGTCTTGGCGTTTTCCAGGAAGGGAATGTGCTGGAAGTAGTTCACGTCAATGTCGCCGGCCGCGAGGCTGACGTTGGGCGCGATCCAGTCGGTGAACTCCACCAGCTCGACTTTCAGACCTTGTTTGGAGGCCTCTTCGACGGCGGCTTCCAGCGGAATGGCGAACGCGGCGGTGGTGCCGACTTTCAATGGGGCATCGGCGGCGAATACCGCCGGGCTGAACAGGCCGAGGGCCAGGGCCAGTGCTTTGACTGGGTGGGTCAGGAGTTTCTTGGTCATGGTGGTTATCCAGTCAGTGCATGAGTTTTTATGTCCGGGCAAGGCCCGTGGGAGCGGGCTTGCTCACGAAACTTTCAGCGGCGCAACGCCGATCCCGTGTGTTGCGGTGGCAGATGCGCTGTGCCGTGGAACAGCTTTTCCCGCAGGCTGCCGTCGTCATAAGCGGTCTTGTACGACCCGCGCCGTTGCAGCTCCGGAATCACCAGATCGATGAAGTCCACATAGCTTTCCGGGGTGACAATGCGCGTCAGGTTGAAGCCGTCGAGGCCGGTTTCGGCGATCCACGATTCCAGCTCATCCGCCACTTGCTGCGGCGAGCCGACCACGGTGATGTAGCGACCGCCGAGGGCGTGCTGGTCGAGCAATTTGCGCCGTGTCCAGTCGTTGTTCTGCAGGTTCTTGGTGGCCGACTGGATCGCGTTGCTTTTCACGTACTGGATCGGTTCGTCGATCTCGTACTGGGAAAAATCGATCCCGGTGGACGCCGAAAAATGCGCCACGCCGGCTTCGGCGCTGGCGTAGCTCAGGTACTCGGCGTGTTTGGCCCAGGCCGCTTCCTCGGTGGCGCCGACGATCACGTTCAGGCCCATGAACACCTTGATGTCCTCTGGATTGCGCCCCGCTTGGACGGCGCTGGCGCGCACCTTGTCCACCTGAGTTTTGGTCGACGGCTTGTTCTGACCGCTGATGAACACGCACTCCGCGTGACGTCCGGCGAACAGCAGGCCGCGATCCGAACTGCCGGCCTGGAACAGCACGGGTGTGCGCTGCGGCGACGGCTCGCACAGGTGATAACCCTCGACCTGATAGAACTCGCCCTTGTGCTCGACCTTGTGGACTTTGTCCGGCAAGGCGTAGACCCGCTCTTGCGGGTCGTTGAGCACCGCGTCGTTTTCCCAGCTGCCTTCCCAAAGCTTGTAGAGGACTTCGAGGTACTCGTCCGCCTGGTCGTAACGCCGGTCATGCTCGACCTGTTCGCTGAGGCCCATGGCCTTGGCGGCGCTGTCCAGATAACCGGTGACGATGTTCCAGCCGACCCGTCCACGGCTCAGGTGATCGAGGGTCGACATGCGTCGGGCGAACAGGTACGGCGGCTCGTAGGTGAGGTTGGCGGTGAGGCCGAAACCGAGATTTTTCGTCACCGCCGCCATCGCCGAAACCAGCAGCAACGGATCGTTGACCGGCAACTGGATCGACTCCTTCAGCGTCACGTCCACCGCGTTCTGATAGACGTCGTACACGCCGACGATGTCAGCGATGAACAGGCCGTCGAACAGTCCGCGCTCCAGCAGTTGCGCCAGTTCGGTCCAGTACTCGATGGTCTTGTAGCGGGTCGAGGTATCGCGCGGATGCGTCCACAAACCATGGTTGATGTGGCCGATGCAGTTCATGTTGAACGCGTTGAGCAGAATCTTCTTTTTTGCCGCCGTCATCAGATGGTCCCCCGCAGCGGAGGGTTTTCATCGTTGAGGTAGTAGTTGCCGACCGCGTGGTATTTCCAGCGCACCGGGTCGTGCAGGGTATGCACCCGGGCGTTGCGCCAGTGCCGGTCGAGGCCGTGTTCAATCAGGGTGGCCTGGCTGCCGGCGAGTTCGAACAGGGTGCTGCCGGCAGCGAGGGAGATTTCGGTGCTGATCGCCCGGGCTTCGGCCACGGCAATCGATGCGGCGGCGACCGTCTCGGCATTGGACTCGGCCTGCGCCGCATCGACGAATTCGCCGGCACGCTCGAGCAACGCTTCGGTGGCGTGCAGGCGGATGCTCAAGTGGCCGAAGCTCTTGAGGGTCAGCGGGTCTTCGGTGGCGTTGTCGTTACCCGAGTCGATCCATGGCCGGGTCTTGCTGCGCACGAAGTGCAACGCGTCCTCGAAGGCGGCGCGGGCGATGCCGGTGTCGATGGCGGCGTGGAGAATCTGCGCCAGCGGGCCGACCGTGGTCGGGCGCTCGAAAGCGCTCTGGAACGCAACCACGTCTTCGGCGGCGACGTACACATCCTCGAATACCACCGAGCCGCTGCCGGTGGTGCGCTGGCCGAAGCCGCTCCAGTCGTCGATCACCGTCAGGCCCTTGCTGTCGCGAGGGACGAAGGCCAATTGCTGCACGCCGTTTTCATCGACCACCAACGTCGGAATGCGCTGCGCGTAGATCGCACCGGTCGCGTAGAACTTGCGCCCGTTGATGTGGAAGCCGTCGCCATGGCGCGTCAGGCGGGTGATGCGGTCATGGGCGGTTTTGGTGCCCAGTTCCGCCAACGCATTGCCGAAGCGCCGGCCGGCGAGTGCTTCGGCGTAGAGACGTTGTTTCTGCTCGTGGCTGCCATTCACACGCAGCACTTCGAGGGCATAGAAATGATTCTGCGGGATCTGCCCGAGGGAGCCGTCGGCCCGGGCGATCAGGGCGATGACTTTGGCCAGGGTCACGTTGGACACAGCGGCGCCACCATACTCCCTGGGCACGCTGATGCCCCACAGACCGGAGCGGGAAAATACCTCCAGTTCCGCCAGTGGCAGGCGTCGTTCGCGGTCACGCAGGTTGCTGTCGCGCTGGAAGTCTTCGGCCAGGTCGCTGGCGACGATCAGGGCTTGCTCGTCGCTGGTGATGACCGCGACGGGATGAGAAAGAGTCATGTGTTTCTCCAGAGATCTGGTCAAAAATGTTCTGGTCGTCAAATCCAGGAATGACGAGCTGGCAACGTGCCGTTCAGGCGATAGGCGCCGACTGCGTGATACTTCCAGCGCACCGGGTCGTGCAGGGTGTGGACCCGGGCATTGCGCCAGTGACGGTCGAGGTTGAATTCGGCGAGGGTGGCGCGGCTGCCCGCCAGCTCGAAGAGCTTTTCGCTGGCCAGCAACGAGATTTCGGTGGTCAGCACCTTGGCCTCGGCCACGGCAATCGAGGCGCGGGCAGCGGATTCGGCGGTGAGCGGCGCGGCATGCACCTGATCCAGCACTTGTCCGGCCTTGCGCAGCAGTGCTTCGGCGGCGTGCAGTTCGATTTTCAGTCTGCCGATATCGGCGATCACATAGAGGTCATCGCTGGCGCGTTCGACCTTGGCATCGATCCATGGCCGGGCGCGGGTCTTGACGAACTCGATGGCGTCATCGAGGGCACCACGGGCGATGCCGGCGTCAATTGCAGCCTGGATCAACTGCGACACGGCGCCCTGGGTGTTGGGCTTTTCGTTGATCTTCCAGTTGTCCACCACGAGGTTCGACTCGACCCGCACGTTGTTCAGCAGAATCGTGCCGCTGGCGGTGGTGCGCTGGCCGAAGCCCGACCAGTCGTCGACGATGCGCAGACCCGGCGTGCCGCGCCTGACGAAGGCTAGCACCTGTTTGCCGTCATCGTTCAGTGCCTTGACCGCGACCCAGTGGGCGAAGAGGGCGCCGGTGGAATAGAACTTCTGGCCGTTGATCACGTAATCGTCGCCATCGGCGGTGATCCGCGCTTTCAGTTCCAGCGTGTTTTTGGTGCCGCGCTCCGGCCCTGCATTACCGATGCGCCAGCCTTCGAGCACGCTCTGGAACAGCTGGTGTTTCTGCGCTTCGGTGGCGCTGCCGAGCACCAGATTGATGATGCCGAACTGGTTTTGCGGAATCTGCCCCAGGGCCGGGTCCGCTGCGGAAATGATCGCGAATACTTCGGCGAGTGTGACGAAAGAGACCTGTGGCCCGCCGTATTCACGAGGAATGGCGATGCTGCCGAGGCCGCTGCGGGTGAACTGTTCGATTTCCGACCACGGCAGCTTGCGCTGACGGTCGCGTTTGGCGGCCTGCACGCGGGCGACTTGCGCCAGATCATGGGCGGCCTTGATGGCTTGTGCGTCGTTGCGCAGGACTTGCGCGGGCAACAACAACGGGGCGATGTCCAGGTCACTCTGGACGTTTGCGTCTGCCAGACTGGACATCAGTGCCGCTCCTTGGCTGCACGCAATGCCCTGGCGATCTGCACTGGGGTGATTGGGTTCCGGACCATGTTACCTACCTCACATTTCATGAAAAACGCCGCAGGTTTGCGGCGAATGGAAGAATGTCCGGTGGTCCGGTTTATATACCCTAAGCTTGTGTAAAAATTAAATAAACTAACTTTTAGGAATATGTATAGAAGGGGGTATGGACGGGTTGGTTAGGGGGGACTTGGCGGCCTCTGGGCCGACCAGGTTCTTGTCTGGTTTGGGTGAATATCCGTTGCTTCGGGTGTTTTTGCTGGCGGTTTCGCCCTTACGGCGAGTCACCTTTTTCAGACG